>NZ_JBICTF010000008.1:0-324788 GCF_043197435.1 Microbispora bryophytorum
AACACCTTGCCGGTGGTCTTCGGCAGGTTGACGTTCTTCAGGGTGCCGGTGGCGGCCTTCTGGTCACCGCTGGAACCCACCACGCCGGCCTTGTCGTCGGCGGACGCGCCACCGGTCGACACGTGCTTGGCGGAAACCGTGGTCTCCGCGGTGTACGGCGTGGCGTTGATCAGGTTCGCCTTGGCCTGGCCGAGCCAGAACGCCGCGACCTGCTGGGCCGCGAGGTTGGTGTTGGCCAGGTTCACGGCCGGAACCGAGTCGGCGTGAGCCGGGGCGGCGATCGCCGCGGAGGCCAGCAGGCCGGCCGCGACACCACCCAGAGCGAGAGTGCGCTTCATTAGATTCTCCTGGTCTGTCGTGAGGCGTCGCTTGCGCCCCATCCGTCAGTGAGGAACGGGGAGAAAGCTATAGGAGGAAATGGGGTGCCGTAAGTGGACTCGTGACCGTGGTCCTGAAGGCGAGTGCCCTACTGGGAAGGGGCGGATCAGAGCAGGGCGGAGCCGTTTTGGCTGATCGCAAAGGTGACGCACGGGCGTCCGCCGCTCTCCGCGCTGCGCCGAGTCGGGCACTGCTGTGATGTAAATCACGGTTCTAAAGGGAAACCGGAGATAGGGGTAGCCCCGTCACGCGGTCACGGGGTGGGCGCTGCGGGGCGGCCCGGTCCCGAGAAAGTTCCCCGACGCGACGGCAATCGGCACCCCGCGTGTCGATTGATCGTCACCCGTTGACAGTGATCCACCTGCCGGACCGCCGCTCGATCGCACGCTGCGCAAAGGCGCGATGTGCCGGGGGGCGGAGCAACGGAAAAGGGCCCGGCGGGAGGCCGGGCCCTTTCCTTGACTCTGCTTTACCGGGGGGAAGATCAGACGATCTTGCCGGACCAGTTGGCGGCAGCGGTCTTGTAGACGGCCAGCGTCTCACCGTCGAAGTACGGGGAGACGTTGGTGTCGATGCGGTTGTTACCGTCGGTGTCGGAGACCGCGATGGTCACACCGTTGAGGTAGCCGAGCCGCTTGGCGTTGCTGTAGCGGTAGAGCCACGCGGAACCGATGGAGCCCTCGCCGGTGAAGGAGGACTTGATGCCCACCAGCTCCTGGGCCTTGATCGACGAAGCGGCAGCCTTGAAGGTCTTGCCGTAGGCCCACTTCTGGGTCTTGCCGGAGAAGGCGTAGTTGCCGTCCGGGTGCGACCCGCTCGGGTAACCGAACTCGAAGACGCCCGTGCCGATCTTCTGGTTGTAGGCCAGACCCTGACCACCGACGTTCGAGCCCAGCGTGCCGACGTCCTTGAGAGCGATCGACAGCTTCTTGCCACCGAGCTTGTAGTCAACGTCGTAGTTGACGAAGAACGTGCGCTTGGTGTAGGTCATGCCGTTGCGCTTGAGGAAGAGGGTCTTCCCGTCCGCGCTCCAGGCGTAGCCGTTCTTCTGGTCCTGGGTGGTGTAGCCGGCCTTGCCCTTCGGCTTGGCCGCGGCGTAGGCCGCGTCGAACTCACCCTTGTTGCTGGGGTCGACCTTGACGCCGGTGCCGGCGGGGAAGGCCTCGGGGGCCTTGTCGCCGAGCTCGCCGTCCGCGACCGACTTGTCGATCGTGGCCTGGTCGACCTGGACCCACTCCGAACCGAAGTTCCGCCGGTCGCCCAGCTTGCCCTTGCCGGTCGGGCTCTTGAGGTCGACGATGGACTCGATCTTCAGGTCCGACCAGCCGGTCTCCTTCTTGGCCTCGATGGCCTTCTTGACCTTGGAGGCCTTGAAGTAGTCCTCGTAGACGCCGTAGAAGCCGTGGCCGGTGCCCCGAACCTCGGTCGGCAGCACGCCGTTGTAGACCGTGACGAACGCGTAGTCGCGGTCGCCGTCCTCGTACACGCTGTAGTCGTAGTGCGTGTAAGCGGTCTTACCGACGTAGATGCCCCAGGGGGTCTTGCCCTCGTAGTAGCCGGGGATGAAGACCCACTTGTCGAGGGTCGCGGCGTTGGACTTGGTGTCGTAGACGCAGTGACCCGCGGTCGCCACCAGGTTCTTGTACTGGCCCTGGACCGAGGTGGCCGAGCACCAGTGCGGCTCGTTGTCGGCGCCGATGAAGAACACCTTGCCGGTGGTCTTCGGCAGGTTGACGTTCTTCAGGGTGCCGGTGGCGGCCTTCTGGTCGCCGCTGGAACCCACCACGCCGGCCTTGTCGCTGGCCGACACACCGCCGGTCGACACGTGCTTGGCGGAAACCGTGGTCTCCACCGCGTACGGGGTCGCGTTGATCAGGTTGGCCTTGGCCTGGCCGTACCAGAACGCCGCGACCTGCTGGGCCGCGAGGTTGGTCTTGGCCAGGTTCACGGCCGGAACCGAGTCGGCGTGAGCCGGGGCGGCGATCGCAGCGGAGGCCAGCAGGCCAGCGGCGACACCACCCAGAGCGAGAGTGCGCTTCATTAGATTTCTCCTGGTCTGTCGTGAGGCGTCACTTGCGCCCCATCCGTCAGTGAGGAACGGGGAGAAAGCTATACGACCAATTGGAGTGACGTAAGTGGAATTGGTCGGTTCGTTCATTGCCGCCAACCCCGATGCCTTAGGCCGCTTCCTGAACGAAACCTGAAAAGGGGCTGATCATGAACCGTGTGAGGCGATGCATGTGACGCTCCGCACTGGATCGACCACCGGAAAGTGTGATGTAACTCACAGGTTTGCGCGAAACCGGATGCCCGGAGGATCGCGTCGGAATGTGCTCGTTCGCCTGGACTGTGGTCCGTGTAACCCCTCCAGGGGGATGCGAGTGCACGATCAGGAGGAAGTACGAATGGGCACGTCGATCCGCCAGTGATTATGGCGCGGCCGCCTCGGGGTCACCGGGCCTCGCCTCGGCCGGCTCCGGTTTCGCGGGACCCCGAGCGTCGTCGCGACGCGGTGACCGCGGTGTGGTGAGAGCCTTGCTGAAGGGTTCCTGGGTCCTCCCGGAACGGGCGGTTACCATGCGGTAAGCCAGCTGATCGGATCTTCGATATCCGCCGGGCCTTCCGGGGCGGTCGAAGAGGGATGTGCGGAACGTCGGCAGTGCCCCGTCGGGAATCGCCATACCGATTGTCATGCGCATTCTCTGTATGGCTGGACAGGCGTTTCAGGGTGACGCAAATCACGATCACGGGGATTTCGCCCAGGATGCCGGCGGCGATTGTGTGCCTGCCGCCGAGAAGGTGAGACGCGGGCGCCGTGTGTGCTCGACGGAGGCGCTTCGCCCGGAGGTCGGCAGTGTTTGCGCAGGTAGAATGCTGTGTCGTTGATGTCCGGCTTTCCTGGGCCGGCTGCCCTCGATGACTTCCCGCACCTGCGAGTCTTCGTGCGGAGAAGAAAGACGAGAGCCGCCCAGATGTCTTTCTTTCCATAATGCGGTGCGACTCAGAGGGTCGGTGGGGAAGCTCCGTCAACTCGGCGGTCCTGACTTGTCGCCTGTTTTCTCGACGGTTCCTCCCCGTATTTCGTTGAATGCTCTCCACATTCGGCTTAGCTGTGCCGTAAGTGGTAATGGTTCTGATCGATTGAATTTACCGAGACCCGGCCGCGCTTTATGCGGGTGGTTTCCGATGGGTCGTATCGGCGGCGTCGGCAAGGGCGGCCCCGACCCCCGCAGACGTGCGTTCCGTAATGCCCGTGTGCGAGGTAAGTCCGCACGCCGTATCCCGCGAACTCGGCATGACGATCGGCTGCCCGGATCGCGGTGGCGCGGGGGCCATCGCGAGGGCGGCATCGCGCGGGCAGGTCGGCGTGGGCAGCACGGCATAACAAGCACGGCATGGACAGCACGGCATGGAAAGCCGTTGACGCCTGCACGCCGTCCGCTCATTCCACGGCGCCCTGGATGTGCCCGTGCCCGAGACGGGCCCACCCAGGGCCGCTGTGGCCGGCTGGGAGTGTTCCGCTGAGTGGTCCCCGGGTCTTGGTGCCGGTGGTCACGGCGGTTGGTTGAAGGTGGACGACAGGGGCCTGGATCATGACGTAGATCGTGACGGCCGTACGCGCGGGGTCAGGCCGGCGCGTTCCCGTACCCGCGGCCCGAGGGCGGCAGGGACCAGCGGTTCCACAGCGGCATCAGGGTCGCCGGGCGGACGGCCGGCGACGTCCGACCGGCCCACCGAGACCGGACCGCGGCCGGTGCGTCGAGGCGAGTCCGGCGCTGCCCGCTCTCGTCGCGCGGATCGGCACGGGGCTGGCGTGATCGGGCAAAAGGAAAGGGCCCGGCTGCGGACAGCCGGGCCCTCCTGAACGTCAGGAGCCGAAGACTCAGACGATCTTGCCGGACCAGTTGGCCGCGGCGGTCTTGTAGACGGCCAGCGTCTCACCGTCGAAGTACGGCGAGATGCTGGTGTCGATGCGGCCGTTCCCGTCGGTGTCGGAGACACCGATGGTCACACCGTTGAGGTAGCCGAGCCGCTTGGCGCTGCTGTAGCGGTACAGCCAGGACGAGCCGATGGCGCCCTCGCCCGTGAAGGAGGACTTGAGACCCACGAGCTCCTCGCCCTTGACGGCCGCGGCGCTCGCCTTGAAGGTCTTGCCGTAGGCCCACTTGAGGGTCTTGCCGGTGAAGGCGTAGTTGCCGTCCGGGTGCGACCCGCTCGGGTAACCGAACTGGAAGACGGCGGTGCCGATTTTCTGGTTGTAGGCCAGACCCTGACCACCGACGTTGGACCCAAGGGCGCCGACGTCCTTCAGGGTGATCTTCAGCGTGCCGTGCGCCTTGTGGTCGTCGCGGCTCTGCGCCCAGAACGTCCGGGCGTAGTACTTGTACTTCGGCTTCGGCTTGCCCGTGTGGGTCGGTCTCGGCGAAGGAGACGGGGACGGGGAGGCCGACGGCGAGGGGCTCGGCGACGGGCTGGGGGACGGCTTGGGGCCGCCAGGTCCACCGGGGCCGCCAGCTCCACCAGGTCCGCCAGGTCCACCGGGGCCGGCAGGTCCGCCAGCTCCACCAGGTCCACCGGGCCCACCGGGGCCGGCAGGTCCGCCAGCTCCACCGGGGCCTGCCTTGAAGAGGGCCGCGCCAGCAGAAGCGGGCATGCCGTGACCGTGGCCGCCGTGACCGTGGTCGTCGCGGTCCCAGACCTTCGTGCGGAAGTAGAGGGTCTTGCCGTCACGGCTGACGTACGAGTCCGAGTGGCTGTGGTAGGCGTACTCGCTGATCTCGTGAGTCTGGGCGCCGGTGCCCTTGGCCCAGGGGCCGTTGCCGGTGAGGCTCCTGCCCCGGTTCAGGGCCTGGAACTGCCGGACGGAGACGGGCCCCACGTGCGAGCTGTGCTCGTCGTGGCCTCGTCCGCCACGGTGGTTGCCGTGGTCGTCGCGCCCGTGGTGGTCGTTACGGCCGTGGTGGTCGTCGCGGCCGTGGTCGTAGCTCACGTCCGTGACCTGGACGCCGTTGTAGACCGTGACGAACGCGTAGTCGCGGTCGCCGTCCTCGTACACGCTGTAGTCGTAGTGCGTGTAAGCGGTCTTGCCGACGTAGATGCCCCAGGGGGTCTTGCCCTCGTAGTAGCCGGGGATGAAGACCCACCGGTCGAGGGTGGTCGCGTTGGACTTGGTGTCGTACACGCAGTGACCCGCGGTCGCCACCAGGTTCTTGTACTGCGACTGCACGGCGGTCGCCGAGCACCAGTGCGGCTTGTGGTCGGCGCCGATGAAGAACACCTTGCCCGTGGTCTTGGGCAGGTTCACGTTCTTCGTGGTGCCGGTGGCGGCCTTCTGGTCGCCGCTGGACCCGACAACGCCGGCCTTGCTGTCCGCGGAGGCGCCGCCGGTCGACACGTGCTTGGCGGCGACCTTGGTCTCCGCGGTGTACGGCGTGGCGTTGATCAGGTTGGCCCGCGCCTGACCGAACCAGAACGCGGCGACTTCCTTCGCGGCGAGGTTGGTCTTGGCGAGGTTGACGGACGGAACCGAGTCGGCGTGAGCCGGGGCCGCGATCGCAGCGGAGGCCAGCAGGCCGGCCGCGACGCCGCCGAGAGCGAGAGTGCGTTTCAAGTGGATCTCCCTGGTCTGTCGTGAGGCGTCACTTGCGCCCCATGCGTCAGTGAAGGAACGATGGGAAGCTATAACGATAAAGCCCCTGATGACAGACATTTCTGAGTTTCCGCTCCATGTCCGAAGGGTCGTGGCCTCCGCGGGGTGGCGGCGTCGCCCTGACGGCATGGGTCCCGTCTCTGCTGATCACAGACCGTTCGCCCGCCTACGGCCGTGATTGGGACTGGATCGGTCCAAGAAATTGCTGTGACCAAACTCACACCGATATGGCCATATCTATGCCGAGAGGGAATGAGTCAATAGCGCGTTGACGCAACGTCCAATGCGCTGTCGAAAGCGGCATAAGCGCCAAAGGGCAAATATGGGCAGGTCTTGGCTCTGATGGGCATCCGCCGGTCTCAAATCCCGCCAATGCCCGGCGGCCCGTTCGCGCCTCGGTGGCGACGGCCGTCGAGCGTGGCCTCTTTTGCCGGCCGAACGGGGTGGCCGCGGCTCCGCAGGATCAGTGGGTGGCCGCGTCGGGGGCGTCGAAGGGGACCAAAAGGGTGCGCAGCAGGGCGGCGAGAGCCTGCTGTTCGTGTTGTTCGAGACCCGCGAGCAGTTCGCGTTCACGTCGCAGCAGGTCGGCGAAGGCGGCGTCCACGCGGTGCACCCCGGCGGGGGTCAGCCTTACCAGCACGCCGCGCCGGTCCTCCGGGTCGGGGCGCCGGATGACCAGCCCGGCGGCGGCCAGCCTGTCGATGCGGTTCGTCATCGTGCCCGAGGTCACCAGGGTGGCGCGCAGCAGCGCCCCCGGGCTCAGCTCGTACGGCTCGCCCGCCCGGCGCAGGGCCGTCAGCACGTCGAACTCCCACGACTCCATGTCATGCGACGCGAAGGCCGCGCGGCGCGCGCGCTCCAGGTGCCGGCTCAATCGGGAGACCCGGCTCAGCACCTCGAGAGGTGTCACATCCAGGTCCGGGCGCTCCTGCTTCCAGGCCGCGACCAGCCGGTCCACCTCGTCCTCGACGGGCCTCTGGAAGGTCATGGGCCGAGTCTAGCTTCTCTTGACATCGAGATATCTCCCGCGATATCGATTTATCTCGATGTCAAGATAAAGGAGGGATCGGCATGGGTGCGGACATCTGGGACCCGGAGGTCTACGAGCGGTACGCGGCCGAGCGCGGACGTCCCTTCCACGAGCTCGTGGCCCGGGTCGGCGCCAGATCGCCCGAGTACGTCGTCGATCTCGGCTGCGGCACCGGGGAGCTCACGGCGACCCTGTGCGATCGATGGCCCGGTGCCCGTGTGCACGGCGTCGACTCCTCGCCCGCGATGATCGCCAAGGCGCCGCCCGGGCCGACGTTCGAGGTGGCCGACGTCCGCGACTGGCGCCCGCCGCGCCCGGTCGACGTGATCGTCTCGAACGCGCTCCTGCAGTGGATCCCGGAGCACCCCGACCTGCTGCGCCGGTGGAGAAGCCACCTGACCGAGGGCGGCTGGCTCGCCTTCCAGGTGCCCGGAAACTTCGACGCGCCCAGTCACGCCGTCGTGCGCGAGCTGTGCCGTACGACCTGGCGGGAGGAGCTGGGCGACGTGCCGCGGGGCGCGCCGGTGGGGGAACCCGCCGACTACGTGGACCTGCTCGCCGGCCTCGGCTTCACGGTGGACGCGTGGGAGACGACCTACGTGCATGTGCTGCCGGGCGAGGACGCGGTGCTCGGCTGGATCAAGGGCACGGCCCTGCGGCCCATGCTCGACCGGCTGCCGACCGAGCGCCACGCCGACTTCCTCGCCGACTGCGCGCGGGTCCTGCGCGCCGCCTACCCGCCCAGGCCGTACGGCACGCCGTTCCTGTTCCGGCGGATCTTCGTCGCCGCGCACCTGTGAGATCCGTTCACCTTCGCGTGGCAGTATGACCGCGAAGCGCGACATTCGGGGGGAACAGTGGCGCTGGAGATCGAGGACAAGTTCGACGTTCCGGAGGGCTTCGCCCTGCCCGACCTCGGCGGAGTGCCTGGGTGTGAGGGGGTGTCCGAGCCGCTGTCCCACCGGCTGACCGCGGTCTACTTCGACACCCCCGACCTGCGGCTGGCGGCCCGGGGCGTCACCCTGCGCCGGCGGCGGGGCGGAGACGACGAGGGCTGGCATCTCAAGCTGCCCAAGGCCAAGGGCGCCCGTCAGGAGATCACCCGGCCGCTCACCCGCGGCGCCAAGGTGGTGCCCGCCGAGCTGGCGAGCCTCGTCCTCGCGTACACGCGGGGTGCCCCGCTCGCGCCGGTGGCCCAGCTGGAGACCCGCCGGGGAATCACCCGGCTGCTCGGTCCTGGCGGCACGGTGCTCGTGGAGATCGCCGACGATCGGGTGAAGGGCACGGTGCTCGGGGACGAGCCGGTGGTGCGGCGCTGGCGCGAGGTCGAGGCCGAGCTCAAGGAGGGCGAGCGCGACCTGCTCGCGAAGGTGGCCAAGCGGCTGCGTAAGGCGGGCGCCGCTCCCGCGGACAGCGCGAGCAAACTCGCGCGGGTGCTGGCAGACCGCATACCCGCGCCGTCGCCGAGGACCCGGCCCGAGCCCGGCTCGGCGGGAGAGGCCGTCGTCGCCTACCTCCGCGCCAACGCCGACGCCCTGACCGCAGGAGACCCGCACGTACGGCTGGCCGAGGAGGACGCGGTCCACAAGGCCAGGGTCGCCTGCCGCCGCCTGCGCAGCGCGCTCAAGGCGTTCAAGCGGATCGTCACCGGCACCGAAAACCTTCAGGAGGAGCTCAGGTGGCTCGGTGAGGTGCTGGGCGAAGCCCGTGACCTGGAGGTCATCGGGGCCCGCTTCGCCACCCGTCTCGACGGTCTCGACCCCCGCTTCGTCACCGCCGGCGCGCGCCGCAGGCTGGGCGACGACCTGCGGGCCAGGGAGCACGACGCGTACGAGCGCATCCGGCGTGCGCTCAGCGAGGACCGTTACTTCGCGCTGCTCGACGCCCTCGACGCGCTGGCCGCCGACCCGCCGCTGACGGCCGCGGCGGCCAAGAAGGCGGACAAGGCCCTGCCGAAGATCGTGGACAGGAACTGGCGGCGGGTGATCGACGCCTGCGAGGCGGCGCAGGGCATGGAGGAGGGAGCGGAACGGGAGACGGCCATGCACGACGTGCGCAAGGCCGCCAAGCGCGCCCGATACACGGCGGAGGCCGCCGGCATGTCCGGCGCGGCCGAGCGTGCCAAGCAGGTGCAGGAGGTGCTCGGACGGCACCGGGACGGCATCGTCGCCCAGAGCGTGCTGCTGGAGGAGGCCGAAAGGGCCCGGCAGGCGGGGGAGGACACCTTTACCTACGGCGCGCTGGCGGGCATCGAGAGCGCCGAGGCGGCCCGGGCTCTGGACGAGTTCCCCGCCGTCTGGTCCCGCCTCCCCTGACCACCCCACCTAACCGCGTGATCTTGTAGTTTGTCGCACGCATGGCCGGTGAGCTGCGCGGTCTTCGCGCGTGATCTTGCAAACGATCAACTGTCATGGCTTGACCCGCTCAATCTCTCTTCGTGATCTTGCAGCCGCTGGCAAAGTGCAAGATCGGGAACTCTGTAGTCCCTGGTCGGCCCATGTCCGGTGCCGACGACTGCAAGATCACGGAGCGTTCTTCGCCAGGTCAGTGGCAGTCCGTGCGACAAACTACAAGATCACGCGGGGGGGGGGGGTGGTGTAGCGCTCGAGGCTTAGCACGTGCTCGGCTACGTCGTCGTCGTCATCATCGTCGACGGCGCCCGCGCGGTCCACCGCCCGGTGGAGTACGGCGAAGCCGCCCTTGGCGAGGGTGCGGTCGGCGGTCCGCACCCCGCGCAGCGCCTCGCCGGCCATGCCCAGCAGTTCGGGCAGGACCTTGCCGTGGCTGCACAACACCGCGGGCTCGTGCGCGGCCAGCAGACCGCGCACGGTTCGTTCCGCTTCGCGCGGGTCGTAGCCGCTCTCCGACAGCGCCCTCTCCTCGCGAATTTCCAGCCCGTGCCGATCGGCGTACGGCCTGAGCGTCTGGGTGCAGCGCCTGCTGTGCGAGCTGACCAGGACGGACGGGCGGTAGGCCCCCAGCACCGTGGCCAGGACCTCGGCCTGGGCGCGGCCGCGCTCGTCCAGCGGGCGCCGGTCGTCGTCGCCCCTCCATTCCCGCCGGGAGCCCGCCAGCGCGTGCCGCACCAGGATCAGCGGCGTGGTGAGGAGGGGAGCGGTGCCGGCGGCGCGCAGCAGGCTGCGATCCCAGGCGTAGGTGAGGCGCCGCCGCGCCTCCTCGACCGGCAGCCACACCACCTCGTCGACCTCGTCGCCATCGGCCGCGATCTGGTCCCCGACGGCCGTCATCTGGTCGCCGTCGGCCGCAGTCGGGTCGTCGAGAGCGTGGGCGAGCCAGTAGTCCACCCGCTTGAGCCGGCCGTCGTGCATGTAGTGCACGGGCGGGAGCGCGCGGCCGAGCACGACCCGAAGGCCGGTCTCCTCCCGCACCTCGCGCAGGGCCCCCGCGATCACGTGCTCACCGCGCCTGAGCTTCCCCTTGGGCAGGCTCCAGTCGTCGTACGCCGGCCGGTGCACGAGGACGACCTCCGGGTCGGCCTCGTTCCCTCGCCAGACGACCGCCCCGGCCGCCCTGATCATGCCTTTGGCCATACCCCTGACCATGCCCTCGGCCGTCACTCCGTCACGTCGTTCACCGTCCGCCAGCGCCTCCCGGCGATCAGGTGGTGCTGGAGATCGACCTCGCCCCGGTGAAGCAGCCACCTGCCGCCGGAGTGCAGCGTCCAGGCGGTGGTGGTGTCCAGGAACGCCAGGTCGAGCAGATCGGACAGATACCTGCGCTGCTGCGGGCTGGTGACCTTGACCAGCGCCTCGACCCGCCGGTCCAGGTTGCGGCGCATCAGGTCGGCGCTGCCGATCCAGATCTCCGGCCGCCGCCCTCCGCCGAACTCGTACACCCGGGAGTGTTCGAGGAAGCGGCCGAGCACGCTGCGTACGCGGATGTTCTCCGACAGGCCGGGCACACCCGGGCGGAGCGAGCAGATGCCGCGAACCCACAGGTCCACCGGCACCCCCGCCTGCGAGGCGCGATACAGCGCGTCGATGATCGGCTCGTCCACGATCGAGTTGGTCTTGATCCGGATCCGGGCGGCGCGGCCCGCCCCGCGGTGCGCGATCTCCTGCTCGATCCGGGCGAGCAGGCCCTGGCGCAGCGAGTCGGGCGCGACCAGCAGCCGGCGATACTCGGACTGGTGGGAGTAGCCGGTCAGGTGGATGAACAGGTCGGTGACGTCCTCGCCCACCTGCGGGTCGGCGGTGAGCAGGCCGAAGTCCTCATACTGCCGGGCCGTCTTCGGGTTGTAGTTGCCGGTGCCGATGTGGCAGTAGCGCCGCAGCTCGCCGCTCGCCTCCTGGCGGACCACCATCGACAGCTTGCAGTGCGTCTTCAGGCCGAGCACGCCGTAGACCACGTGGCACCCGGCCGTCTCCAGCTTGCGCGCCCAGGAGATGTTCGCGTGCTCGTCGAACCTCGCCTTGATCTCCACCACGACCACGACCTGCTTGCCCGCCTCGGCCGCGTCGATCAGCGCGTCCACGATCGGCGAGTCGCCGCTGGTGCGGTAGAGGGTCTGCTTGATCGCCAGCACGTCCGGGTCGACCGCCGCCTCCTCCACGAACCGCTGCACGCTCGTCGCGAACGAGTCGTACGGGTGGTGGAGGAGGATGTCGCGCTCGCGCAGGACGGCGAACAGATCGTCCTCGGCGCTGATCGCCTCCGCCGGGACGAACGGCCGGTAGTGCAGCTCGGGACGGTCGAGGTCGGCGATGGCGTGCAGCCCGGTCAGGTCGAGCGGCCCGGGCAGGCGGTAGATCTCGTCGTCGGACACGCCGAGCTCGTCCACGAGCAGTTCCAACACCTGGGGGGTGATGGTGTCCTCGACCTCCAGCCGCACCGGCGGTCCGAACCGGCGGCGCAGCAGCTCACGCTCCAGCGCCTTCATGAGGTTCTCGGTGACGTCCTCGTCGACCTCCAGGTCCTCGTTCCTGGTCACCCGGAAGACGTGGTGCTGCACGATCTGCATGCCCTTGAACAGCTCGCCCAGGTGGGCCGCGATCACGTCCTCCAGCGGGACGAACCGGTTCGGCGAGGCCGTCACGAACCGCGGGAGCTTCGAAGGGACCTTCACCCGCGCGAACACCGTGTGGCCGTCCTCCGGGTTGCGCACGGTCACGGCCAGGTTCAGCGAAAGACCCGAGATGTACGGGAACGGGTGTGCGGGATCGACGGCCAGCGGTGTCAGGACCGGCCGGATCCGTTCACGGAAGAGCTTGCGCAGCGCCGTCCGCTCGTCCCCGGCGAGGTCGTCCCAGCGGACGATCGCGATGCCCTCCTGGGCGAGCTCAGGGCAGATGAGATCGTGGAAGACCGCCGCGTGCCTGCGTGCGAGCTCGTCGGCGACCGTCGCGATCCGTGACAGCGCCTCGCTCGGCTTCAGCCCGCCCGTCGTCCGGAGCAGCAGGCCGGTCGCCATCCGCCGTTTGAGCCCGGCCACCCGTACCCGGAAGAACTCGTCCAGGTTGCTCGCGAAGATGGCGAGGAACCGGACGCGTTCGAGCAGCGGCACCGAGGAGTCCTCCGCCAGCTCCAGGACGCGCTCGTTGAAATGGAGCCAGCTCTCCTCGCGGTTGAGGAATCGCTCGTTGGGCAGCGGGGTGCGCGCGGGGAGGTCGGCCTCTTCCGGCTCATGGGCGGGGGAGCTTTGGGCGGACATATAACGAAATATGCCCTAAGTCGTTGAACGGAATGTTAACTTCACCGCAACGAAAGCGTCAGGCCGGTTCTGTCAGGCCGGTTCCGCCAGGCCGCGTTCTCCCTGATGCCCCCCGCGCGTCGCCGACCGTCTTCGAGCGTCACGACCGCCGCCGCGAGCGGCTTTCCGCGGTGTTACGGCAAGCTCCACGAGCCGCCGCCGGGACGGTCGGATCTCCCCGCGCTAGTGCCGGTCGAGTCCCTTCGCCCGCTCGCGCTGCAGGCGTTCCAGTTCCTTGGCCCGCTCGCGCTGCTCACGCTCCTGCGCCTTCTCCTGCTCGCGGCGGAGCTTGTCCTGCTCCTTCATCTGCCGTTCGAGCTCCTTGGCGCGCTCGCGCTGCTCGCGCTCCTGGGCCTTCTCCAGCTCACGCTGCTGGCGTTCGAGCTGCTTGGCGCGTTCGCGCTGCTCTCGCTCGCGTACCTTCTCCTGCTCGCGGCGGAGCTTCTCCTGGTCCTTCGACTCGCGCTCACCGGGTCTCGCCGTACGGGTCTCCGTGGGAGGGGACAGGACCAGGCCGCGTGTCGCGGCCGTGAGCGCGGGATTGAAATCCAGACCGGTCAGGCCGTTCCACGACAGGTTCACCAGGTGGGCGGCGACCTCCTCGCGGCGCGGCTTGCGCACCTCGAGCCACCACTGGCCGGTGAGCGCGGTCATCCCCACGAGCATCTGGGCGTACATCGGCGCGAGCTTGGGGTCGTAGCCCCGCTCCTTGAACTCGTCCGCCAGCACGTCCTCCACCTGGCTGGCGATGTCGCTGATCAGGCTGGCGAAGGTGCCCGTGCCCGAGGCGGCGTGGGAGTCGCGGACCAGGATCCGGAAGCCCTCGCTGCTCTCCTCGATGTATTGAAGGAGGGCGAGCGCGGCCCGCTCCAGCTTGATGCGGGCGTGCGAGGCCGACAGCGCCTGGGTGACCAGGCTGAGCAGGCGCTGCATCTCCCTGTCGATGACGACGGCGTAGATGCCCTCCTTGCCGCCGAAGTGCTCGTACACCACGGGCTTGGACACCTTGGCGCTGGCCGCGATCTCCTCGACCGAGGTGCCGTCGAAGCCCTTGTCCGCGAACAGGGCGCGGCCGACCTGGATCAGCTGTTCGCGCCGTTCCGCGCCGGTCATGCGTCTGCGGGATCGAGAGGACTCGCTCACGGGTTCCATCATGGTGGGTCCGGCGGCCCGAACCCGGCTCGGACCGGTTGCCGTTTTCCGGGGAGAAGCCGCCCGACGCGCCGGTACGGCCACCGCGGAGGCGGGGGCCGTACGAGTGCCGGTCCGGGCGGGTGCCGGAAGAGCGGAGGTGACGGGCGCCGCCGCAGAAGAGGGCGCCGATCCGGGGGAGGCCGGTGCCAGGGACAGGGCCGCCGCGTTCCGTAGAGCGGCCCTGCCGACAGCGCTGACTGAGTCGTCAGCCAAGTCGCTTCGCCGCCAGCCGCTCGGGGGTCGGCCAGCGCACGTCGTGGGCCCAGCCGGCCTTCTCGAACCAGCGGATGAGACCCGCGCTGAGGTCGATCTGGCCCTTGAGCGCGCCGTGCCGGGCGCAGGTGGGGTCGGAGTGGTGCAGGTTGTGCCACGACTCGCCGAACGAGGGAATGGCCAGCCACCAGACGTTGCGGGACTTGTCGCGCGACTCGAACACTTCCTCGCCGAACACGTGGCAGATGGAGTTGATCGACCAGGTCACGTGGTGCAGCAGCCCGATCCGCATCAGCGTGCCCCAGAAGAAGGCGGTCAGCGCGCCCTGCCACGACCAGGTGATGAGGCCGCCCAGGACAGCCGGGAGAAGCAGGGACGTGATCGCGATCGTCGGGAACCATCGGTGCAGCTTCATGATGTCCGGGTCCTTCAGCAGGTCCGGGGCGTACTTGGCGCGGTTGACGCGCTCGACCTCGAAGAGCCAGCCCACGTGCGCGTACAGCAGGCCCTTGCACATCGACTTGAAGCCGGGCCCGAACCGCCACGGCGAGTGCGGGTCGCCCTCCTTGTCGGAGAACTTGTGGTGCTTGCGGTGGGCGGCGACCCAGTCCAGCACCGACATCTCCAGCGAGAGGCTGCCGGCGATCCCGAGGGCGATCTTCAGGGGCCGGTTGGCCTTGAAGGAGCCGTGGGTGAAATAGCGGTGGAACCCGACCGTGACCCCCAAGCCGGAGATGACGTAGAACACGGCCGCGATGGCGAGGTCCGTCCAGCCCAGGCCCCATCCCCAGGTGAACGGCACGGCGGCGATGACCGCGACGACCGGAAGACCGACGACGAGTGCGAAGACGACCAGGTCGGCTTTGCTCTTGCCCTGCGGTTCGAAGTCCGGCTTCGGCTGTGGTGAGGGACGTTCGGTCAGGATGGTCATGGGCTACCTCACGAGATAGGAAGAACTTCTTGGCTACGCAACCGTAACCTACGCCATCGTAAGTTAGGAATCCCTAAGAGCGAATGTGTGGAAGGTGACGCTCCGGGCCGCATCTGGTGGCGAATCCACGCCTTGCACCAACGGTCGGCCATCTGGTAGTGCCTCATGCTCGCTTCCGGCCGCGTCGCCGATGCCGCGGCGTCGACGGCGCTCTGCCCTGAATGCCCACCCGGTAACATCCGGCTTCGCCATGCCGCGGAGCCATGTGCGGGCGTGTCAGGCGGACGGGTGGTGACGGCCGCATCGACCCGCGAACGTGCCCGGTGACGGGCGGTCGTACGGGCCGGTCGTAGGGGCCGGTCGTGCAGGGCGGTCGTACGGGCTGGTCGTACGGGGCGGTCATAACAGGATGGGCCGACGATGCGCTGAACTTTTGGGGCGCGCGCCAGGGGGACGGCTCTGTATCCTGAGTGCGGACTCCGACGGCGGTCGGAATCCGGCAAAACGGCACTTTACGCCCATCCCGGGTCGTCTAGGGGCAAGACTACAGATTTTGGTTCTGTCAACGGAGGTTCGAATCCTCCCCCGGGAGCCTGTTCGTTCGGCCGTTCGAGCCCCAGGGGGGCTGGTTCCCTTCCGGGGCACGGCAGGTAAGCTCACCTTGTCGAGCGGGTGACCATGCGGTTCCTGGGTAGTGGACGCGTGGAAGCCGCGCCCGATTTGTACAGTCTTGATCCGTGTAGTAAGCCGCGACGCCGAGGGAGCCTCAGTCCGTGAGTGTGCCGCGCCCGGCAGCCGTGATCGTCCTCGCCGCCGGCGAGGGCACCCGGATGAAATCGAAAACCCCCAAGGTCCTTCACGAGGTCTGCGGCCGCGCGCTCGTCGACCACATGCTCACCGCAGCGCGGGGCCTGTCGCCCGAGCGGCTGATCGTGGTCATCGGGCATGCGCGCGAGCAGGTCGGCGCCCATCTCGCGACGAGCTCCGCGGACGCCCGCACGGTCGTCCAGGACAAGCAGAACGGCACCGGCCACGCCGTGCGCACCGCGCTCGAAGCCGAGGGCCCGATCGACGGCACCGTCCTGGTGACGTACGGCGACACGCCTCTGCTGCGCACCGAGACCCTGGCGGCCCTGCTCGAACGGCACGCCGCCGACGGCAACGCCGTCACGGTGCTGACCGCCGTCGTCCCGGACCCGACCGGCTACGGCCGGATCGTGCGTGCCGAGGACGGCGCGGTGCTGGAGATCGTCGAGGAGAAGGACGCGACCCCCGAGCAGCGCGCGATCGCCGAGATGAACTCGGGTGTGTACGCCTTCGACGGCGCGCTCCTGGCCGACGGCCTGAAGCGGATCGGCGCGGCCAACGCCCAGGGCGAGGAGTACCTGACCGACGTGCTGGCCATCCTCCGCGAGCACGGCCACCGGGTGGGCGCGCACGTGGCCGCCGACCACGCCGAGGTCGAGGGCGTCAACGACCGCGTCCAGCTCGCCTTCGTCCGGCGCGTGCTCAACGACCGCATCCTCCAGGCGCACATGCGCGCCGGCGTGACCGTCGTCGACCCGGCCAGCACCTGGGTCGACGCCGGGGTCGAGATGGAGCCCGACGCCGTGATCCACCCCGGCACCCAGCTCAAGGGCGCCACCAGGGTCGGGGCGGGAGCCGAGGTCGGGCCGGGCAGCACGCTGACCGACACGGTCGTCGGCGAGGAGGCCGTCGTGCGCAACACCGTCTCCGACGGCGCGGAGATCGGCCCCGGCGCCGTCGTGGGGCCCTTCGCCTACCTGCGCTCCGGCACCGTGCTCGGCGGCAAGGGCAAGATCGGCGCGTTCGTCGAGACCAAGAACGCCCGGATCGGCGAGGGTTCCAAGGTGCCGCACCTGACCTACGTCGGCGACGCGACCATCGGGGTCGGCTCGAACATCGGCGCCGCCTGCGTCTTCGTCAATTACGACGGCGTCTCCAAGCACCACACGGTCGTGGGCGACCACGTGCGCGTGGGCAGCGACAACATGCTCGTCGCCCCGGTCACGATCGGGGACGGAGCGTACACGGCCGCCGGATCCGTGATCACGTCCGACGTGCCGCCCGGGGCGATGGCGGTCGCCCGCGGCAAACAGCGCAACGTCGAGGGCTGGGTGACGCGCCGCCGCGCCGGCACCAAGTCGGCGGAGGCGGCCGTGCGGGCGATCGAAGCGCGCGACACGGCCGCGGCGAACGGCGGAGACGCCGCCGATGACCAGGGCCGGTGACCAGGGCCGGCGATCAGGACCACCTGCGGCCGCCTCCCTCGGGGGCCGTACGGGGACAGGTAAGAGTACGAGGCGCGGTCTGACCGCGTAGCGCCGAAGGGCCAGGCCAGGAGGACACCGTGACCGACCACATCGACCGGGCGAAGGGGTTTGCGGGCCCCGGGCGAGGCGAGGGAGCGGCGTTATGGCCGGCCCGGCCTCAGAAAAACCAGGTCCGGTACGGCGAACAGGCTCGACACGCGAGGAGCGCGGCATGAGCGGCAAGAAGACGACCGGTGAGCGGAACCTCATGTTCTTCTCCGGCCGGTCCCACCCCGAACTGGCCGACGAGGTCGCGAACGCCCTCGGCGTCGAGATCACGCCGACGGCGCTGCGCGACTTCGCCAACGGCGAGATCTACGTGCGCTACCTGGAGTCCGTACGCGGCTGCGACGCCTTCGTCATGCAGAGTCACACCGCGCCGATCAATCAGTGGATCATGGAACAGCTGATCATGGTGGACGCGCTCAAGCGGGCCTCCGCCAAACGGGTGACCGTGATCATGCCGTTCTACGGCTACAGCCGGCAGGACAAGAAGGGCCGCGGCCGCGAGCCGATCACCGCCAGGCTGATGGCCGACCTGTTCAAGCAGGCGGGCGCCGACCGGATGATGTCCATCGACCTGCACACCTCGCAGATCCAGGGCTTCTTCGACGGCCCGGTCGACCACCTGTTCGCGCTGCCGGTCCTGATCAACTACCTGCGCGGCAAGCTCGACCCCGCCACCACCACGATCGTCTCTCCCGACACCGGCCGCGTACGGCTGGCCGAGCGCTGGTCCGACAGCCTGGGCACGCCCGTGGCGTTCATCCACAAGCGGCGCGACCTCGACGTGGCCAACCAGGTGAAGGTGCACGAGGTGGTCGGCAAGGTGCGCGGCAGGACCTGTGTGCTGATCGACGACATGATCGACACGGGCGGCTCGATCTGCAAGGCGGCCGACGCGCTGTACGAGCACGGCGCGACCGACGTCATCGTGGCCGCCACGCACGCCATCTTCTCCGACCCGGCCGTGGATCGTCTGAAGAACTCCCGCATCTCCGAGGTGGTCGTGACCAACACGCTGCCCATCCCGGAGGAGAAGAGGTTCGACAGCCTCACGGTCCTGTCGATCGCCCCGCTGATCGCCCGGGCGATCACCGAGGTCTTCACCGACGGCTCCGTCACCAGCCTCTTCGAGGGCGACAGCTGAGCGGTGCGGGCCCCCGGTCCGGCCGGACGGCCGTCCGGGGGCCCGCGCGCGTCCTTCAGTAGAAGGCCTTCATGGCCTGCTGCACCTCTTTGAGGGTGTCGTCGGCGATGGCGTTGGCCCACTCGTTGCCGTCACGAAGCACCCGCCGGATGTGGGCGCGGTCCTGGGCCAGCTCGGCGCGCCGCGCCCGGATGGGCGCGAAGCGGTCGTTGACCGCGTCGGTGACGACGCCCTTCAGCCCTGCCGCTCCCCGGCCGCCGATCTCCCCGGCCACCTCGTGCGGGTCGCGGTCCAGGCACAGCGCGGCCAGAAGGACCAGGCTGGAGACCTCGGGCCGGGCCGCCGGATCGTAGGTGATATTACGGTCCGCGTCGGTCTTGGCGCCGCGGATCATCCGGGCGGTCTCGTCGGCGGTCGCCGCCAGGGTGATGGCGTTGCCCCGGCTCTTGCTCATCTTGCCTCCGTCGGTGCCGAGCAGCAGCGGGGCCGCGGACAGCAGAGCCTCCGGCTCGGGGAAGACCGGGCCGTAGCGGCTGTTGAAGCGGCGCGCGACGGTGCGGGCGACCTCCAGATGAGGCAACTGGTCCTGACCGACGGGCACGAGGCCTGCCTTGCAGAACAGGATGTCGGCGGCCTGGTGGACCGGATAGGTGAACATCAGCCCGCTGACCGCCGACTGACGCGAGTGGGCGATCTCGTCCTTGACCGTGGGGTTGCGCCCCAGCTCCGAGACGGAGACCAGGCTGAGGAACGGCAGCAGCAACTGGTTCAGCGCGGGGACCGCGCTATGCGTGAAAACGGTGGCCCGGTCCGGGTCGATGCCCACGGCCAGGTAGTCGAGCGTCAGGTCCTCCACGTGCTCCGCGAGCCGGTCGGCGACGTCGCGGTCGGTCAGGACCTGGTAGTCCGCGATCAGCACCATCATGTCCACGCCCAGGTTCTGAAGGCGGACGCGGTTGTGCAGGGTGCCGAAATAGTGCCCCAGGTGCAGCCGGCCGGTCGGGCGGTCCCCGGTCAGCGCGCGGAAGCGTCCGGGCCGCTCATGGATCTGTCTTTCCAGCGCGGCGCTGCGGCGCCGGGCGGCCGGTAGGCCGAGCTCGTCGTCGTCCGGAGTGGTGTCGAGGATCGTGGTCATGTGTTCTCCCCTGGCAGGTGGTCCGCCGTTCCGACGGCGGCCCCTCGTCCAGGGAGCACGAAAAAGGGCCGTCCATCCGAACGGCCCGGTCGTACGCGTGTGAGATGGCCGCTCCTATGTGGAGCGCCACCAGCCCTGACACAACGTACGAATCACGCGGCCAGTGTAACGGCGCGACCCGGCGGATGTCGCGGATGTCAGCGCCCGGCGAGCGACGCCGGCGGACTGCTGACGCGCCTCGGTACGACTGATGGCGTGCCTCCGGCAGGGCGTACGGCGCGCCTCCGGCACGACTGATGGCGTGCCTCCGGCGCGGCGAACGGTAGGCTGTGGGGGTTGCGCTCGTAACGCCTTCCGCTAGGGCGGGTGAGGGGGAGCGCGCCAATCCGCCGATCGACTCATCCCTAGGAGATGCGCCGTGTCCGAGGTACGTATCGCCGCCGAGCTTCGCAACGAGTTCGGCAAGGGCGCCGCCCGCAAGATCCGCCGGGGGAACAAGGTCCCCGCCGTTCTCTACGGCCACGGCACCGAGACCAAGCACCTGACCCTCCCCGGCCACGAGCTGCTGCTCGCGCTGCGCACGCCGAACGTGCTCATCCGCCTGGAGGGCGAGGGCGTGGACGAGATCGCGCTGCCCAAGGGCGTCCAGCGCGACCCGATCAAGGGCTTCCTGGAGCACGTCGACCTGCTGCTGGTCAAGCGCGGCGAGAAGGTCACCGTCGAGATCCCGGTCACCGTCACCGGCGACACGATCGGCAGCGCCATCGTCGACCAGCAGCTCGTCACGATCTCGGTCGAGACCGAGGCGACCCACATCCCGACCGGCGTCGAGGTCGACGTGGACGGCAAGGACGCCGGCTTCGTGGTGCACGCGAGCGACCTGAACCTGCCGAGCGGCACCACGCTGGCGGGCGACCCCGAGGCTCTGGTGCTGCAGGTGATCGGCGCCCCGACCGCCGAGCTGCCCGAGGGCGCCGAGGGCGCCGAGGGCGACAGCGCCGCCGAGTAGGACCCCCGTTCGTGAGAGAGTCCTCCACAGGTGTCCTGTGGAGGACTCTTCCTTGTGGGGAAAGACAGCGGAGGAGACAGCGGTGTCCGACACGTCCGCGCAGCGGTGGCTGGTGGTGGGCCTGGGCAACCCCGGGCCGGAGTACGCCGGAAACCGGCACAACGCGGGCTTCATGGTGCTCGACGAGCTGGCTGCCCGGATGGGCGGGCGGTTCAAGGCGCACAGGTCGCGGGCCGAGATCGTCGAGGGCCGCCTGGCCGCGCTCCCGGTCGTGCTGGCCAAGCCGCTGTCGTTCATGAACCTGTCGGGCGGCCCGGTGAAGGCGCTGGCCGACTTCTACAAGGCCACCCCCGACCGGGTCGTCGTGATCCACGACGAGCTGGACATCCCGTACGGCGCGCTGCGCGCGAAGACCGGCGGCGGGGACAACGGCCACAACGGCCTGAAGTCGATCACGAAGTCGCTGGGCACCCGCGAGTACCCGCGCATCAGGTTCGGCATCGGCCGCCCGCCGGGCCGCATGGACCCGGCGACGTTCGTGCTGCGCGACTTCGCCACGGCCGAGCGCAAGGACCTGCCGTTCCTCGTGGACCGGGCGGCCGACATGGTGGAGTCGCTGATGACCGCCGGTCTGGAGGCGACGCAGAACCGCTTCCACACCGCAGACCTCAATCCGGCGAAGCCGCCCCGCTGAGGTCCGGCGAAGCCGCCCCGCCGAGGTCGGGTGAATCCGTCCCGCCGAGATCGGACGAGGCCGCCCCGCTGAGGTCCGGCGCGGCCGTCCCGCCGACGTCGCTCGCGTCGCGCCCGCGCCGCGCCGCGCCCGGCCAGAGCATGAGGTTCTGCAGCAACTCGGCCTGCTCGATGGCGTCGTCGAGCGCGTTGTGGGTGTGCGGGCGCCGCGCCCGCACCTCGCGCGGCATCTGGCGCTTGGTCGCCCAGGCCACCGGCACCACGGCCTTGGCGGCGTACAGCGTCTTGATGTCGATGCATCGGGAGTGGCCGAAGGGCGACTGCCCGGTGAATCGGAGGAAGTACCAGTACATCCACATCCAGTCGTACGACAGCGGGAAGGCCGCGAGCACCGGCAGGTCGTCGCCGCACACCTCACGCACCCAGGCCGCCGCCTCCGTCATCGCCTCGGCCGGGTCGCGTCCCTCACGCTGCAGCGTCGCCCGGTCGAGGCCGCTCACCGCCAGCGCCTCCGCCACCCAGTCGTCGCTGATCGGCCGTAACTCCGCGTAGAACGTCTGGGACTCCGGATCGGTCCGCTCGAACCGCCGCCCGGTCATCCGGCCGGCCACGGTCATGCCGAAGCTGACCATCGAGTACGGCCCCGGAATCGGGCCATCAGCCTCGACATCAACCGATATGTACGTTTCGGCTTTCAACGAATCTCCCTGAGACGCCGGGGTGAGGCCGCTAGCATTCCATCACTGTCGGTATTGGCAGGATCACGGGGGGCGATGGTGCTGGACGGTGACACGTCCTCGGTTGCCGTCGGCACGTTCCGGGACTCGCCGGCCCATCCGATGCCGCGGCCTCCCGAGTGGGCGGTCCGGTATCGGCTCACCGCGGCCGTCTGCGACATCGT
Organism: Microbispora bryophytorum; assembly: GCF_043197435.1. NCBI lineage: Bacteria > Bacillati > Actinomycetota > Actinomycetes > Streptosporangiales > Streptosporangiaceae > Microbispora > Microbispora bryophytorum. The sequence goes on from NZ_JBICTF010000008.1 coordinate 22,328, forward strand.
GGGCGCCCTTCTCGCGGGGGTCACCGCGGTGGTGATCCGGTTCGGCGAGGTTACTCCGTACGTGATGCCCTACGTGATCGCGAGCGCCGCGCTGCCCGCCGTCTGGGCGGTGATCCTGGTCCTGAGCCGGGCGTACGAGCCGCGCCTGATCGGCGTGGGGGCCGAGGAGTTCCGCCGGGTCGCGCGGGGCGGCTTCACGTTGATCGCGGGTGTCACGATCGCGGCGTACGCGTCGAAGACCGGGATCGCCCGCGGCTACGTGCTGATCGCGCTGCCGCTCGCCACCGTGCTCACCCTCGCGGCGAGATACGGCCTGCGGCAGCGGCTGCACCGCAGAAGGGCCAGAGGCGGGGGCTGCATGCGCAGGGTCGTGGCGGTGGGCCATCGGACGGCGGTCGCCGAGCTGGTCGCCACCTTCCGCAGGGAGCGCTACCACGGGATGGAGGTGGTGGCCGCCTGCGTGCCCACCGGCGCCGCCGGATGGATCGCGGACGTGCCGGTGCTGGGCGACTTCACCGACGTGCCGCTGGTGGTCGAGCAGGTCCGGGCGGACACGGTGGCGGTGCTCGCCTGCCCCGAGCTGGACGGCACGGCGCTGCGCAGGCTGGCCTGGCGGCTGGAGCGGACGCGCACCGACCTCGTGGTGGCGCCCGCGCTGATGGAGGTGGCCGGTCCGCGGATCGCGATCCGCCCCATCGCCGGGCTCCCACTGCTGCACGTGGAGCATCCCGAGCTGACGGGAGGACGCCGGCTGGTCAAGGGCGTGTTCGACCGGCTGGTCGCCGCCGCCGCGCTGGTCGTGCTCGCCCCGCTGCTGGCCGCCGTCGCCGTGGCCGTGCGGGCGAGCGGGCCGGGGCCCGTCCTGTTCCGCCAGCGGCGGGTGGGCAGGGACGGCGTGGAGTTCACGATCCTGAAGTTCCGCACGATGCGCAGGGACGCGGAGGCCCGCAAGGTCGAGCTGGTCAGCGACGCCGACGGCGTGCTGTTCAAGGTGCGCAGGGATCCGCGGGTGACCCCGCTCGGCGCCGCGCTGCGGCGCTACTCGCTCGACGAACTGCCGCAGCTCTTCAACGTGCTTCGGGGCGACATGTCGCTCGTCGGACCGCGCCCGCCGCTGCCCGAGGAGGTCGCGCGGTATGGCGACGACGTGCGCCGCAGGCTCGTGGTGCGGCCCGGGATGACCGGGCTCTGGCAGGTCAACGGCCGGTCCGACCTCTCCTGGGAGGAATCGGTACGGTTGGACCTACGTTATGTCGAGAACTGGTCTCTCATGCTGGATCTGCAGATCTTATGGAAGACGTGGTCTGCGGTCGCAGGCGGGGCGGGAGCGTACTGATAATGACGATGCGGGACGACCATTCCCTCGCCGGTGAGCTGGCGACGGAGGCGGGGGAGCGGCTCCTTGAGCTGCGCGCCCGTCTCGGGTTCGAGGACGGCCGGGCGCTGAAGGACGCGGGGGACCGCGCGTCCCACGAGTTCCTCATGGACGCCCTGAGGCGGCTGCGGCCGGACGACGCCGTGCTGTCGGAGGAGGCGACCCGCGAGGAGCGGATGGACCCCCGGCGGCTGTCGGCCGAGCGCGTCTGGATCGTCGACCCTCTCGACGGCACCCGTGAGTTCTCCGAGGAGGGCCGCGCCGACTGGGCCGTCCACGTGGCGCTGTGGGAACGCGGCGCCCTCAGGGCCGGTGCGGTCGCTCTGCCCGCCTGGCCGGGATCGGCCCAACAACCAGCACAGGGCCGCACGCTCACGACGGCGGCGCCGCCCGAGCTGCCGGAGAAGGTGCGCGAGCCGTTCCGTATCGCGGTCAGCCGCACCCGTCCGCCCGAGTTCGTCCGTGAGCTGGCCGCCCGCCACGGCGGGGAACTCGTGCCCATCGGCTCGGCCGGCGCCAAGATCGCCGCGGTCCTCACCGGAGAGGTCGAGGCATACGTGCACGCCGGGGGCCAGTACGAGTGGGACTCTGCCGCGCCGGTCGCGGTGGCGGTCGCGGCGGGGGCGCACGCGAGCAGGATCGACGGCTCGCCCCTGACCTATAACCAGGGGGACCCCTGGCTGCCGGATATCCTGGTCTCCCTACCGGATCTGGCGCCAACGTTGCTCGCCGGAATCCGTGACCTGCATCGCCAGACTCCGTGAAGGAAGTCCCCATGCTTCAGCGTGACTACACCACGTCACAACTCGACATACTCGAGGCCGAGGCGATCCACATCATGCGTGAGGTCGCGGCAGAGTTCGAGCGCCCGTGTCTGCTCTTCTCCGGCGGCAAGGACTCCATTGTCATGCTGCGGGTCGCCGAGAAGGCCTTCTGGCCGGCGCCGATCCCCTTCCCCCTGATGCACGTGGACACCGGGCACAACTTCTCCGAGGTCATCGAGTTCCGCGACCGGCGGGTCGCCGAGCTGGGTGCGCGGCTGGTGGTCGCGTCGGTCCAGGAGTCGATCGACGCCGGGCGGGTGGTCGAGCAGACCGGGCGGCGGGCCTCCCGCAACCGGCTGCAGACCACGACGCTGCTGGACGCCATCGAGGAGCACGAGTTCGACGCGGTCTTCGGCGGGGCCAGGCGCGACGAGGAGAAGGCCCGGGCCAAGGAGCGGGTGTTCTCCTTCCGCGACGAGTTCGGCCAGTGGGACCCGAAGAACCAGCGTCCCGAGCTGTGGAACCTCTACAACACCAAGATCAGCAGGGGTGAGCACATCCGCGTGTTCCCGCTGTCGAACTGGACCGAGCTGGACGTGTGGCACTACATCCGGCGCGAGGGCATCGAGATCCCGTCCATCTACTTCTCCCACACGCGCAGGGTCTTCGAGCGCGACGGCATGCTGCTGTCCGACTCCGAGGTGGTCCAGCGGGGCGAGGACGAGCCCACGTTCGACGCCGTCGTCCGCTACCGCACGGTCGGCGACATGACCTGCACCGGTGCGGTCGCCTCGACCGCGACCACGATCGACGAGATCATCGACGAGATCGCCGTCACCCGGATCACCGAGCGCGGCGCCACCCGCGCCGACGACCGGGCTTCCGAGGCCGCCATGGAAGATCGCAAGAAGGAAGGCTACTTCTGATGGACATCCTTCGTTTCGCGACGGCGGGCAGCGTCGACGACGGCAAGTCGACGCTGATCGGACGCCTGCTGTTCGACTCCAAGGCGATCTTCGAGGACCAGCTCGAAGCGGTCGAGCGCACCTCCCGCGACCGGGGCACGGAGTACACCGACCTGTCGCTGCTCACCGACGGCCTGCGGGCCGAGCGCGAGCAGGGCATCACGATCGACGTGGCCTACCGCTACTTCGCCACGCCCAAGCGGAAGTTCATCATCGCCGACACTCCCGGGCACATCCAGTACACCCGGAACATGGTCACCGGCGCCTCCACCGCCGACCTGGCGATCATCCTGATCGACGCGCGCAAGGGCGTGCTGGAGCAGTCGCGGCGGCACGCGTTCCTGACCACGCTGCTGCGGGTGCCGCACCTGGTGCTGGCGGTCAACAAGATGGACCTCGTCGACTACTCCGAGGCCCGGTTCGAGGAGATCCGCGAGGAGTTCACCGCGTTCGCCAGCAAGCTGAACGCGTCCGACCTCACGTTCATCCCGATCTCGGCGCTGCACGGCGACAACGTGGTCTCCCGCTCGGAGAACATGCCGTGGTACGACGGCTCCTCGCTGCTGCACCACCTGGAGAACGTGCACATCGCCTCCGACCGCAACCTGGTCGACGTGCGCTTCCCCGTGCAGTACGTCATCCGCCCGCACAGCGCGACCAGCCCGGAGCTGCACGACTACCGGGGATACGCCGGGCAGGTCGCGGGCGGCGTGCTCAAGCCGGGTGACGAGGTGCTGCACCTGCCCTCCGGCCTGACCACGACGATCACCGGGATCGACACCTTCGAGGGCCCGGTGGAGGAGGCGTTCGCGCCGATGTCGGTCACGCTGCGCCTGGGCGACGACATCGACATCTCCCGGGGCGACATGATCTGCCGGCCGAACAACCAGCCGCAGGCCGCCCAGGAGATCGACGCGATGATCTGCTGGATGGCCGACGGCCTGAAGCTCCAGCAGCGCTCCAAGCTGATCATCAAGCACACCACCCGTACGGCCCGGGCTCTCGTGCGGGACCTGCACTACCGGCTCGACGTCAACACCCTGCACCGGGACGAGTCGGCCACCGCTCTGGGCCTCAACGAGATCGGCCGGGTGTCGCTGCGGACGACCCAGCCGTTGTTCGTGGACGACTACGCCCGCAACCGCCTCACCGGCGGCTTCATCCTGATCGACGAGGCCACCAACGGCACCGTCGCCGCCGGCATGATCGTCGACGCGCACTGAGGAAGACAGAGGAAGACACAACGGGCAGCGCGCCCATGAGCCGGAGCGCTGCCCTGTGTTTTCCGCTGTGTTCGCCTCCGTGTTTTCCGTGCCCGCCCCTGTCTACTGGGCGCACGCGGGCCATGCCGCTCTACGGGGTGGTGAGGCTCTCCAGCGGCCGGCCGGTGTCGGCCAGCGCCTGGGGCGTGACGGGTGTTCCGGAGCGGATCAACCTCTTGATCGGCTCGACGACGTCCCAGACGTTGACGTTCATGCCGGCCAGGACGCGATCGCCGCTGAGCCAGAAGGCGATGAACTCCCGGGCCGCGACGTCGCCCCGGAAGACGACCTGGTCGTAGCCGCCGGGCTGGACGTGGCCGACGTACTCCATGCCGAGGTCGTACTGGTCGGTGTAGAAGTAGGGAAGCTCCTCGTAGACCGCCTCCCGGCCCAGCATGGTGGCGGCGGCGACCTTGGGCTGTTTGAGCGCGTTGGCCCAGTGCTCGACCCGTACGTGCGTGCCCAGCAGCGGGTGGTAGGCGTTGGCGACGTCCCCGGCGGCGACGATGTCCGGGTCGCCGGTCCGCAGGGCCGCGTCCACCACGATGCCGTTGCCCACGGGCAGCCCGGCGCGCACGGCGAGGTCTACGTCGGGTTCGGCGCCGACACCGACGAGGACGGCGTCGGCATCGATCTCGGCGCCGTCACCCAGACGTACGCCCGAGGGCGTGATCTCGCTGACGGTGACCCCGAGCCGGAGATCGACGCCCTGGTCGCGGTGCAGGTCGGCGAAGATCTGGGCCGCCTCGGGCCCGAGCGCGCGTAGCAGCGGCAGCCGCGCCGACTCCAGCACCGTGACCGCGACGCCGGCCTGCCGGGCGGCGGCGGTGACCTCCAGCCCGATCCAGCCGGCCCCGATCACCGCCAGCCGGGACACGCTCCCGAGGACGTCCTTGAGCGACTCGCAGTCCTCGATCCGGCGCAGGTAGCGCACGTGGGGCGCCGCCGCGCCGGGGATCGGCGGCCTTCGCGGGCGGGCACCGGTGGCCAGCAGCAACCTGTCGTATTCGATCGCGCCGCCGTCGGCCAGTTCGACGCGATGGGCGCCGCGGTCGAGGCCGGTGGCGGCGACGCCGAGCCGCAGCTCGACGTCGTGGTCGGCGTACCAGCCTTCCTCGTGGACGAAGACGCCGGCGCGGTCGGTCTTGCCCGTCAGATAGCCCTTGGACAGCGGGGGCCGCTCATAGGGGTGGTGCGGCTCGGCGCCGATGAGCGTGACCCGCCCGTCGAATCCCTGCTCGCGCAGGGCCTCGGCGGCCTTGGCGCCGGCCAGACCGGCTCCGACGATCACAAACCTCTGCTGTGTCACGACGATGGTCTCCTTGCTCAGGTGCGGGTGCCGGTGAGGGCGAAGAACTCCTGACGGGATCGGGCGTCTTTCCGCAATATGCCCAGCAGTGTCGAGGTCACGGTGGTCGAGCCGACGGCCCGCACTCCCCGCAGGGTCATGCAGGTGTGCTCGGCCTCGATCACGACGCCGACCCCCGCGGGTCGCAACCGGTCGGCGAGCCAGTCGGCCACCTGTTTGGTGAGCCGTTCCTGCACCTGCGGCCGGCGGGCGAAGTGCTCGACGACGCGGGCCAGCTTCGACAGCCCGAGAATGCGGTCGCCGGGAAGGTAGCCGACATGGGCGACTCCGGCGAAGGGCAGCAGGTGATGCTCGCAGACCGAGCGGACCGGGATCGCGCGGGCCAGCACGAGCTCGTCGTAGCCCTCCTCGTTGGGGAAGGTGGTCAGGTCGAACGGGCGTGGGGTGAACAGCTCGGCATACGCCTTGGCCATCCGCGCCGGAGTCTCCCGCAGGCTCTCGGAATCGGTCGAGATGCCCAGGGCCTCCAGGAACTGGCCGGCCGCGCGCTCGGCGGCGGCCAGGTCCACACCGTCGCGCGGCTCGGCGATCACCCGCAGGGAGCGCACCTCAGCCACCGCTCACGCCGAGCGCGGTCAGCAGCACCAGCACCACGGTCGCCACTGCGAGCAGACCGTGCCCGGCCACGATCGCGACCGGGAAGTGCCGCTCGGGCGCTCCCGCCGTGCCGGTGGCGCCCGGGCCGCCCGCCACCGCCGTACGGGCGCGGTAGGCGGGGATCCACCGCGCGAACATCGCGAAGCCCAGCAGCGCGACCGGGACCAGCAGGACCAGCGCCACCCACGCCAGGGCCGCGCTGCCGGCGAACAGATAGACGATCCACACGATCAGCCCGGCGACGGCCAGCGCGAAGTGACCGAAGACGAGCCCTGGTGAGAGACGGCCGGCACGCGGGCCGCCTCTGGCGATCCAGATGCCCAGCATCACGAAACCGCCCACCGCGGTGAGCAGCCATGTGACCAGTGCCGCGATACCCATGATGAATTCTCCTTCTGCGATGGTGGGGTGAGGTCAGCGCCGGAAACCGTCGGCTTGGGTGGCCTCGTCGGCCACCCGCACGCCGTAGCGGTAGGCGAGCTTGCCGCCCAGGTAGCCGGAGACCACGAGCAGCGCCAGGCTGCCCGCCGACAGCAGCAGCGGGCCGAGCGCGACCGGGCCCGCCGCTGTGTCGGACGCCGTGCCCGCCTGGCGCCACAGGAAGCCGGCGGCGTACGCGGCGGTGACCACAAGGTTCAACCCCATGTGGAGCAGACCCGTGCGGAACGCCGGGGTGCCCGCAGGGATGGCGAACAGGTCCAGGAACCCGGCCATCGCGGCGGCCAGCGCACCGAGCACCCCGAGGGCGATCAGCCACTTCGAGCCCTCGGCGAGGAATCCCGGACCGGGAGCGAACCGGGACGCCACGTCGAAGACCATGCTCGCCACCCACGCTCCGATGGGCACCGCGACCAGCATGGGGTGGAACGGATGGCCGTACGGCCCGGCCAGCACCGCGCTCACCGGTCGTTTCGCCTCGTGTAGCTCACCGGTCATCCGGACCTCCGCGTTCGACGTATTACGCCAAACAATGTTGGTCTTATTCGACTGGGCGGTCAAGGAGCAGGCGTACATCGAGGGGCCACTGTTTTCGACCGCGCTGGCAGGCGTTATCGTGTCAGGATGACGACGGATCCCGGGATCAGTGCGGTGGCCGCGCTGGACGACGCGCTGCGGCAGGGGATGTACGCCTACATCCGCAGGGCGCGCCGCCCGGTGACCCGGGACGAGGCCGCCGCCTCGGTCGGAATCTCCCGCAAGCTGGCCGCCTTCCACCTGGACAAGCTGGTCGACGCCGGCCTGCTGCGTGCCCGCTATGAGGCGGTCGGCGGCATCCGCAGGGTCGGCCGCACCCCGAAGGTCTACGAACCCACCGAGACCGACATCCGCGTCACGATCCCCGAACGCCGGCACGAGGTGCTGGCCGACATCCTCGTGGACGCCGTCCTCGCGGAGGGCGAGGGCGAAAGTGCCCGCCAGGCGGCGGCGCGGGTGGCCGGTCGGCACGGAGAAGAGATCGGCGCCGCGGAGCGCGCCCGGGCCAAGCCCGGCCGGCTCGGCGCGGAGCGCGCCCTCACCCTGCTCGAAAGTCTGCTCGCGCGGCATGGCTTCGAGCCCGGCCGCGAGTCTCCCACCTGCGTGCGGCTGCACAACTGCCCGTTCCACCCGCTGGCGGCGCGAGCCCCCGAGCTGGTCTGCGGGGTCAACCACGCCTTCCTCGACGGCATGCTCACCGGCCTGGAGGCCACCAGGGTGCAGGCCGTCCTGGTGCCGCGGCCGGGGGAGTGCTGCGTCGAACTGCGCTCCTCCTGAGGCTTGATCTGCCTCCGGTCGTCCCGTTCTGCCGCAGGTGGAGGGCTCGTAGATCCTTTGGCGATTGAGAGTCGCCCGATTACTCTCCGCGCTACTGTCGTCGCGTTTCGCATCCATCCATGGAGGACACGTGGCCGACGCTCAGCCGGTGATCTTCGTGGGCGGCCTGGGACGCAGCGGTAGCACTCTGCTCGAACGCCTCCTCGGTGAGGTGCCCGGCGTGGCGCCGCTCGGCGAGGTCGTCCACCTGTGGGACCGCGGCGTACGCGCGGACGAGCCCTGCGGCTGCGGGCAGCGGTTCTCGCAGTGCCCGTTCTGGGCGAAGGTGGGCGCCCGCGCGTTCGGACAGTGGCGGCAGAGCCAGGCGGGGTGGTTGCCCGGCCTGCGCGCCCGCGTCGACCGGACCCGCCGCGTGCCCGTCCTCGCGCTCGGACTCGCGACCCGTGAGGCCGAACTGGCCGAATACGTCCGGTCGTACGCGCGCATCTACGCGGCGGCGGCGGAGGTGGCCGACGCCCGGGTCGTCGTCGACTCCAGCAAGCACGCCTCCCTGGCGTACTGCCTTGCATCGATCATGGACATGCGGGTCGTCCAGGTGGTGCGCGATCCGCGGGCGGTGGCCGCGTCGTGGCGGCGCAGGGTGCGCAGGCCCGAGGACGGGCGGCCGATGACCCGCTGGACGCCCGTGCGCACCGCCGTCCACTGGCTGGCCCAGAACCTGGCCTTCGAGGTGCTGCGCCGCAAGGGCGTGCAGGTCGTCCGGGTGCGTCACGAGGACCTGGTGCGTGACCCGCGCGCGACGCTGGGGCGCCTGGCCACGCGGCTCGGGCTTCCCGCCGGCGATCTCGCCTTCCTGGACGACCGCGAAGCGCTGCTCGGCGTCGCGCACACCGTCTCCGGCAACCCGATGCGCTTCTCGGTGGGACCGATCGAGATACGCCACCGGCCGGCGCCGCTGCCCTGGTCGCAGCGGTGGCTGGTCACCGCGATCACCCTCCCCCTTCTTCTCTTCTACGGCTATCGCCTCGCCTACCGCCCGGGAGCCCGGCGATGATGCCGTCCGTCGGCGTGGTCGTCCCCACCCGGGGCGACCGGCCCGGCCCGCTGCGAGCCGCGCTGACCGGGGTGCTCGCCCAGGAGTACGCCGGCCCCGTCGAGGTGGTGGTCGTGGCCGACGGTGTGCCCGCCTCCCTCGTGGCCTCCCAGGTGTCCGGCGTCGCCGATGCGGAGGCCGGATCAGAGGCGGGATCGGGGGCGGGATCGGGGGCGGTTTCGGGGGCGGTTTCGAAGGCGGCTTCAGAGGCGGGATCGGGGGCGGTTTCTGGGGCCGGGGAAGCGGTCCGGAGCGTCCGGGTGCTGGGCAACCGGCGGGCCGCCGGCCTGCCGGGCGCGCGCAACACCGGAATCTCGGTGCTCGGCACGGATCTCGTCGCCTTCTGCGACGACGACGACCTCTGGCTGCCCGGCAAGCTGGCCGCCCAGGTCGCCGCGCTGGAGGAGGAGCCCGACGCCGGCTTCGTGAGTTGCGCCGTCGAGGTCGAGTACGGCGACCGCAGGGTGCCGCGGCTGGCCGGCACCGGCCGGGTGACCCACCGGCACCTCACCCGCTCACGGATGATGATGGTGCACTCCTCGACGTTCCTGTTCCGCCGGGGCTGGACGTGGGTGGACGAGAGCGCGCCGTCCGGTCAGAACGAAGACTGGGACCTCGCGCTGCGGGCCGCCTGGCGGCATCCGATCGTCCACGTCGACCGGCCGCTCGTGCGCGTGCGCTGGGGTTCTTCGCACTACGTGGGGCGCTGGGCCGACCGGATCGCCGGGCTGGAGTGGATGCTCGCCCGGCATCCCGGGCTGGCGGCGGAACCGCGTGGCGCGGCCCGCGTCTACGGGCAGCTCGCCTTCTGCCACGCGGCCCTCGGCCGGCGGCGGGAGGCCGCCCGCTGGTCGCTGCGCGCCTTCTCCGCCCGGCCGGGTGAGCCGAGGGCGGCGGTGGCGCTGGCCGTCGCCGGAGGGCTGGTCAGCCCGCGCGCCGTGCTGCACGCCCTCCACCGTCACGGCCACGGCATCTGATGGCCGAGCCCGCGCCCATGCCCACGGCGGCCGTGAACCCGGCGACGCCGGTGTGGCCGTGGTCCGAGGCGGCCCATGCCCAGATGGCCGCGGCACGGGGAGCCCGCCCTCCGGCAAAAAGGGTTCAGGTGGACAGGGTTCGTATGGACACGGTTCCGGTCGGCACGGTTCGGGTGGACAGGGTTCAGGTGGACACGGTTCAGGCGGGCAGGGGTCGCGCTGACAGGGTTGGCGTGGGCAGGGTTGGCGTGGGCAGGGTTGGCGTGGGCAGGGTTCGCGTGGGCGGAGTGCTGCTCGACCCGCTCACCCACGCGCAGGTGGTCGCTCGGGTGATGGCCGCGCTGGAGCGCGGCACGGGCGGACACTTGGTCACGCCGAACGTGGACATCTGCCGGGCCGCCGCCCGCGACCCCTCCCTGCGCGCGCTGATCGACGCGGCCGAACTCGCCGTGGCCGACGGCATGCCGCTGGTCTGGGCGTCGCGCCTGCTCGGGCGTCCGCTGCCGGAACGGGTGACGGGCGCCGACCTGATCTGGTCGCTGAGCGCGGCCGCGGTGGCCCGCGGCCTGCCCGTCTACCTGATCGGGGGACCGCCCGGAGTCGCCGAGGCGGCGCGGGACGCGCTGTGCGGGTGGCATCCGGGTCTGAACGTGGTGGGCGTCCACGCTCCGCCGTACGGGTTCGAGACCAGCCCGGCGGCGCTGGCGGAGGTGCGGGGACGGCTCGTCGCCGCACGGCCGTCCCTGGTCTTCGTGGGTCTGGGGTTTCCCCGGCAGGACCGGCTCGTCGCGCAGCTGCGGGCCGATCTGCCGGGCGCCTGGTTCGTGGGATGCGGCGCGGCCATCGCGTTCGCCGCCGGTTCGGTGCGCCGGGCCCCGGGCTGGATGGGCGACCACGGGCTCGAATGGCTGTTCCGCCTGCTCAGCGAGCCCCAGCGGCTCGCCCGCCGCTATCTGGTCGACGACCTCCCCTTCGCCCTCCGCATCCTGTCGGGCGCCCTGCTGCGCAGGACCCTCGGGTCGCGAAGCAGACATTAGGAAGCAGACGTCAGGAAGCAGGGGCTCGAAAGCAGGGCTCAGAAGGCGTACGGGCCGAAGCGGCCCCAGGCGACGACGGCGGCCAGCACCAGGAGCACCAGGTTGACGACGATGACCTGGGATTCCGCGCGACGGGCGTGAACGACGGCCGCTCCGGCCATGATCAGGGCGATGCCGAGCGCGGCGAGTGGCGTCAGCACCGGGGCGATGCCCGTGACGGCGGGCAGGACGAGGCCGAAGGCGATCAGCACCTCAAGAGCGCCGAGGCCCTTGATCGTGCCTGCGGAGAAGTCCTCGGTCCAGGTCATGCCGGACACCGCCAGCCGGTCCTTCGGCTGGGCGAGTTTCATCACCCCGGCGATGAGGAACGCGAGGGTGAGCAGGCCGGCGATGACCCACAGGACGATGTTCATGGAGAGTCCGTTCTTGCGGCAGCAGAGCGAAATGTAGCGGATGGGCGAGCCGCGGCCGTCGCGGGCGATCGCTGTCACGCCTGTCGCACATGGTCGGCGAAAAATTCTTCGAAGAAATCCGGGAGCCGGTGTCGGATCGGGGCGGTGGTGTTCGTAGCAGGGGTGAGGCCGCCCACGAGCGGCGGCGCCAAGGCGAAGGAACCGCGATCATGAAGCTGACGACCATCACTCAGGTCACCGTCGATGGAGTGGTGCAGGGAAACGGCGGCGCGTCGGACGAGGACCGCAGGAACGGATTCGAGCGCGGCGGATGGGCCCTGGGCAGGGGCGACGACGAGACCCACGCGTTCATCAACCAGACCTACCAGCGCGCCGACGCGTTCCTGCTCGGCCGGCGGACCTACGAGCTGTTCGCCGGCTCGTGGGGGACCATGACGGTCCAGGATGCCCCTGGCTGGGAGGGCGTTGTGGAAGCGTTGAACACACGGCCCAAGTACGTGGCGTCGACCACGCTCACAGATCCGGCGTGGTCGGATACGACCGTCCTGTCCGGAGACGTCGCGGCCGCCATCGCGGACCTGAAGGCCACGCCGGGCGGTGAGCTGCAGGTGCACGGCAGCGGCACCCTGACCCGGTGGCTGCTGGAGAACGACCTGGTCGACGAGATGACCCTCATCATCGTTCCCGTCGTCGTCGGCCAGGGCGCGCGGCTGTTCCCGGACGCCGGCCCGGATCTTGCGCTCGACCTGGTCGAGTCGCGCGTCGACTCCAAGGGCGTGACGATCCAGGTCTACCGGCCGGCCGGGCGTCCGCAGTATGCGACAGCGTGAAGTCCCCGACCGGTAGACCCCTCTGCACCCCCTGCTCGACACCCCTGCCTCGATAGCCCTGCCTCGACACCACAGGAGATGATTTTCAGATGCAGTACCTGATTTCCGTGATCCACGACCAGGCCGGCCTCGCTACCCCGGAGGAGGACGCGGCGATCGACGTCTTCAACGACGGGCTCCGGGCCGAGGGCCACTGGGTCTTCGCCGGCGGCCTCGCCTCGCCCAGCACGGCCACCGTCATCGACAACCGGGGCGGGGAGGCGATGGTCACCGACGGGCCCTTCCTGGAGTCGAAGGAGTATCTCGCCGGCTTCTGGATCATCGAGGCAGCCGACCTCGACGCGGCACTCAAGCTGGCGGCCGAGGGGTCGAAGGCCTGCAATCGGAAAGTCGAGGTGCGGCCGTTCCTGTGAACAGGATCGACGCCCACGAGGCGATCACCAAGGCCCACCATGAGGAATGGGCACGGGTGGTCGCCTCCCTGACCAGGCGCTTCGGGGACCTTGACATCGCCGAGGAGGCGGCCGCCGAGGCGTTCGCGACCGCCGTCCAGCGGTGGCCGGCCGACGGCGTGCCCCCCAACCCGGGCGCCTGGCTGACCACCACGGCCAACCACAGAGCCATCGACCGGATCCGGCGCGAGAGCAAGCGCGACGACAAGCACAAGGAGGCTCAGATGGTCTATGACGACGACCCGCCCGAGCCTGTCGGCGCCATCGACGACGACCGGCTCCGGCTGATCTTCACCTGCTGCCACCCGGCACTGGCTATGGAGACCCGCGTGGCGCTGACGCTGCGCATGGTCGCCGGCCTGACCATGCCCGAGATCGCCCGCGCCTTCCTGGTGGCCGAGAGCGCCATGGGGCAGCGGATCACCCGCGCGAAGGCCAAGATCAAGGCGGCGCGCATCCCCTATCGGGTGCCGTCGGCCGAGGATCTCCCGGCGCGCGTCTCCGGCGTCCTCGCCGTCCTGTTCCTCGTCTTCAACGAGGGCTACCTGGCCACCGGCCCCGGCACCGATCCCGTACGGCACGAGCTGACCGCCGAGGCGATCCGGCTCGCCCGCCTGATCCGTGTCCTTCTGCCGGACGACGGTGAGGTGGCGGGGCTGCTGGCGCTGATGCTCCTGACCGAGGCCCGCCGCCCCGCCCGGGTCTCGGCCGGCGGCGAACTGGTCCCTCTGACCGAGCAGGACCGAGGGGCCTGGGACGCGGAACTGATCGCCGAGGGTCACCGGCTGGTGCGCGAGCGCCTCGCCGCTGCCGCCGCCGGGGTGGCTCCGGGGCGCTACCAGATTCTCGCGGCGATCAACGCCGTGCACACCTCCGCCCGCGACATCCGCGACACCGACTGGTCGCAGGTCCTCGCCCTCTACGACCAGCTCGTCCGCCTCGACCCCTCGCCGATCGTCGCCCTCAACCGGGCCATCGCGGTCGCCGAGCTCGACGGCCCGGAGGTGGCACTGGCCATCGTCGACCGCCTCGCCGAGGCGTTGGCCGGCTATCACGCCTACCACGCCACCCGGGCCGACCTGCTACGCCGGCTGGGCCGCAGCCGGGAGTCCCGTGCGGCCTACGACAGAGCCATCGAACTGGCCGGCAACACCGCGGAGACCGCCCACCTCACCCGCCGCCGCGACCAACTGCGATAGCGCCGACGACGCCTCCCGTACGGGAGGTCCGGCGGTGTTCCGCAGCCGGACGAGCACGGCGACGACACGAGGCCAGAGAGGCAAGGCCAGAGAGGTGAGCTCAGCCGCGGTCGGCGGCCTGCGCGGCGGCGTCTACGGTGTGCCGCAGCAGCAGCGCGGTGGTGACCGGGCCGACCCCGCCGGGCACGGGCGTGAGCGCCCCGGCCTTGCCCGCGACCGCGACCGCGTCGACGTCGCCGACCAGGCCGCCGTCCTCGGTGGGGTTGGTGCCGACGTCGACGACCACCGCCCCGGCCCGCACGTGCTCGGCCGTGATCAGCCCGGCGCGGCCGACCGCGGCCACGACCACGTCGGCCGCGGAGGTGACGGCGGCCAGGTCCCGCGTACGGGAGTGGCAGACCGTGACGGTGGCGTTCCTGTCCAGCAGGAGATGGGCGGCGGGTTTGCCGACCACGGTGGACCGGCCGACCACGGCGACGCGGCTGCCGGCCAGGTCGATCTCGTGGTGGTCGAGGATCGCCACGACGGCCTCGGCGGTCGCCGGGGCGAAGGCGGGCAGCCCCGCGGCCAGGCGGCCCAGCGACAGGGGGTTGGCGCCGTCGACGTCCTTCTCGAACGCGATCGCGCCGGCCAGATCCTCCAGTTTCGCCCCCTGCGGCAGCGGGGTCTGGAGGATGATCCCGTGCACGGTGTCGTCGTCGCTCAGCGCCGCCAGCCTGTCGCGGATCGAACCGGGGGCGGCCTGCGCGCCGAGGTCGACGATGTCACAGGTGATGCCGGCCTTCTCGGCGGCGCGGGCGATCGAGCGGACGTACCAGGCGCTGGACTCGTCGGCCGTGGCGACGACGACGGCGAGCTTCGGCGGCGCGCCGGCCGCGGCGAGCGCGGCGGCCCGCTCGGCGGCCCCGGCCCGGATCGACGCCGCGAGCTCCTTGCCGGACAGGACGCGGGCGCTCACTTCGCGATCTCCTCACGGACGGCGGCGGTGACGCGTTCGGCCCGTGCGGCGACCTCGTCCACGCCGGCCGCCTCGGCGGCCAGTTCGGCGCGGACCCGCTCGTCCTTGATCCCCCCGAGGTTGATCTCGATGTTCACCCGGGCGGTGGTCGCCGCCGCCCGTGCGGCCTCGGTGGCGGCGGCGATGTCGGAGACGACGTTGCGGTTGCCGATGGGCAGCAGTTCCTCGGCGACGCCGACGGCCCTCCTCGCGACGGCGACCACCTCGGCAGGGACCTTGCCCGCCCCCACCAGCGCCTCGGCGATGGCGGCCGAGCGGGCGGCCTTCGCCTCGTCGGTGTCCTTGGGCAGCTTGTACGCCTCGGTGACCGCAGTGAACGCCGCCGCGTCGTCCTCGGCCAAGCGCAGGGCGCTCGATCGCAGTTCGTCGGTCTCGCCGGTGATCCGTTCGATCACGGCCGCGTGCTCGGCGTACTTCTCGCCGGTGGTGTAACGCGCGACCATGCCCAGCAGGGCCGCGGCCTGCGCGGCGTGCAGGGCCGCGGTGGCGCCTCCGCCCGGCGCGGGCACCCGATCGGCGAGGCGGGACAGGAAATCGCTGATCTTCTCGTCGCGCATCGCGCTCGTCCTCCGGTCGTCCTGTTTACGCGTGGCACGCCTCGCGCGTCGGCACGCTTCGCGAATAAGCCACGCCTCGCGCATCGGCACGGTTCGCGCATCGGCACGGTTCGCGCACGGGCACCGTTCGCGCACGGGCACCGTTCGCGCACGGGCACGCTTCGCGAATGGGCACGGGCACGCCTTCGCGCGTGGCACGGCCGGGAAAATCCTCCCACGGCCCGCTGGTCGCTCCGCGTATGGGCTCGTTCGTGTCAGCGAGACGGGCTGGCCGTCGGAGCCGCGGGCCGTACGGGCGCGGGCGGGGCGGAGTCGCGCCGGGAGGGCCCGGCCGGGGCCTGACCGAGGAGGGTGCCGCCGAGGGCGAGGACCATGCCGAGCAGTTGGATCGGGCTGAGCGCCTGCCCGAGCGCGGCCCAGCCGATGACGGCCGCGGAGACCGGACTGAGCAGAGCGAGGAAGGCGACGGACGTCGCGGGGAGCCGGGAGATGCCGCGGAACCAGATCCAGTAGCCGAGGGCGGTGCCGACGATGCCCAGATAGGCGTAGCCGAGCAGGTTCTCGCCGCTGAGCGCCGGCGGCGCGCCTTCGATGAGCAGAGCGACCGGGACGAGCAGCAGCCCGCCCGCGGTGAGCTGCCATCCGGTGAGGGCGAGGGCGCCGACCCCCTCGGGACGGCCCCAGCGCTTGGTCAGCACGGTCCCGGCGGACATGGACGCGGCACCGGCCAGCCCGGCGAGCACGCCGACCATGTCGAGCCGTGCCTCGGCACGCAGGACGACCAGCCCGACCCCGAGCAGTCCGAGGAGCCCGGCGAGCACCTTGCGTGCGGTCGGACGCTCGGAGAGCAACAGGGCGGCGAAGACGAGCGCGAACAGCGGCCCGATCGCGCCGAGCACGGCCGCGACGCCGCCGGGCAGCCGGTACGCCGCCAGGAACAGCAACGGGAAGAACGCCCCGATGTTCAGCACGCCGAGCACCGCGGCACGCCAGATCCACATGCCGTGAGGCAGGACCCGGCCGATGCCCAGCAGCACAAGCCCGGCGGGCAGCGCTCTCATCACGGCGGTGAACATCGGGCGGTCGGGCGGCAGGAACTCCGTGGTCACGGCGTACGTCGAGCCCCAGGCGAGCGGCGTGAGCGCGGTGAGGGCCAGCGTTCCGGCAGAACCGGGCCGGGATGCGGCGGACAGGCTCATGAAGATTGCTCCTCGTTGATAATCTCAACATTGAAATAACAGCATGAGATTCGCGTAGACGTCAAACTACTCAACGTTGAGATACTTAGTGTTCAGGGGTCCGCCATGAACGATGCCGTCGATCTGCTGATGACGCAGTGGGCGCGCGAACGGCCCGACCTGGACGTGTGGCCGATGGGGATCATGGGCCGGATCAGCCGGCTGTCGCGGCTGCTCGACCGGGAGCTGAAGGAGTTCTTCGCCGCGCACGGCCTGGAGCGCTGGGAGTTCGACGTCCTGGCCACGTTGCGGCGGTCCGGTCCTCCGTACGAGCTGACGGCGGGAGCGCTGAACAAGGCGGCGATGGTGACCTCCGGTGCGATCACCAACCGCATCGACCGCATGGCGGCCAGGGGACTGGTCGAGCGGATCCCGGACTCCGGCGACCGGCGGTCGGTCCTGGTGCGGCTCACCGAGCGCGGTCTCGCGCTCGTGGACGAGGTGCTGGAGCCGCACGTCGCGAACGAGGCGCGCCTGCTGGCGTCGCTGGACCCCCGGGAGCGCGACCACCTCGCCGCCGCCCTGCGCTCCCTCCTCGCCTCCCTCGGCGACACCACCCTCGGCTAGTGAGTACGCCCCGTTCCGTATCCTTTCACCGCGACCTCGGGCGTGAAAGGATAGTGATTATCCTTTCATCGAGGGATGCGGCGTGAAAGGATAACCGGCATGGCCGGTTTTCAGGAGGCGTCGTGGCCGACCGCATGGGATGCCCCGAGTAAGCGTGACAGGCGCGGCGGTGTCTACCGCCCGTATCTGCCGGATCGCCTGGTAGGCCGCCTCCTTATCGTGTCGCCCGACATAGCCCGGGAGGTCTCCGTCGTCGAGGGCATGGTGCGGCGGCTTGTCGCCCATCCGGCAGGTTTCGGCATCGACGGTCTCGCCCGGTTTCTTCTCCGGTCCGAGGCGATCGCTTCCTCGCGGATCGAGGGTCTCCAGGCATCTCCCCAGCAGGTCGCTCTCGCCGAACTCGCGGGGTACGACGACGGAGTGTCCAAAGGGTTCACCGCGACGGCACGGCTCGTGGCCAACAACGTGACGGCCTTGCGGCAGGCGGTCACCAATCTGGTGACAGCCGAGTCCGTGTCCACTTCAGACATCGTCGCCCTTCATCAGGTGCTCCTTCCGGAGGAGCGACACCACGGGTTGCGACAGGTGCAGAACTGGGTCGGGGGCGGTGACTGGCATCCGCTGGACGCGGAGTTCGTTCCGCCGCCGCCAGAGCACGTTCCCTCGCTGATGGACGATCTCGCGACGTACCTCAACGGCGCGGAACACGCGGCGCTTATCCAGGCGGCCTTGATCCATGCTCAGTTCGAGACCATTCATCCCTTCACCGATGGCAACGGAAGAGTGGGACGCGCGCTCATCCACACGGTTCTCACCCGGCGAGGCCTGACGCCCAGCGCCATCCTTCCGATCAGCCTGGTTCTGCTCACCCGCTCGGATGAGTACGTCGCCGGTCTCATGGCATACCGCTACTCCGGAGAGCCCGGTTCGTCCGATGCTCAGGAGGCGGTCGAGACATGGCTGAGTCTGTTCGTCACGGCGACGAGGACGGCGGTGGAGCAGGCGGAGAAGTTCGCCGACGAGTTGACGCAGGTGCACGAGGACTGGCTGGAACGCCATCGCCGGTTCCGTGAGTCGCGAGGGCTGCGGCCGGTCGCTCGATCCGACTCGGCGGTCGCGCGCCTGCTCGACCTTCTGCCTGCGGCTCCCGTCGTCACCGCTCGTACCGTGCAGCGCCTGCTTTCGGTCACGCACCCCGCCGCTCGGCAGGCGTTGGAGGAGCTCGCCGGCGCCGGCATCCTGAACCCCAAACAGGTCGAGAGAAACACCCGTGGGTATCTGGCGAGTGAGGTCTTCGACCTGCTCACGCTGACAGAGCGCCGATTGGCGAGCACACGTTGGGATACGCGTAAGTCCGCACCCCGGCGGGTCGTGCCGGCTCGGCCCCAGCGGTGACACCTTCGCCACATCGTGCCGGCGGTGACCCCTTGGCATGTGTGGCGTTCCGATGTCGGGCGATGGTGGGCCGACCGCAACCGTCCGTTCGGTCTCGCCGCTGAGGAGGCCGGTGCTCATCGGACTGTGGACGGGGACGACCTGGGCGAGCTCTGCCGCGTGATCGTCGAGCAGGAGAACCTGGCCGACCTGGCCACCGGGCCGTGAGTCCCGGAATTTCAGGAACCGGGCGGAACGGCGGCGAGACGAGGCGGTGTGCCGAATGCGGCGGAATCGGTGGTCAGGGCCTGTACGCGGGCGGCGTCCTCATGGGGGAGGGAGACCGCGGTGAGCGCCCGCCGGGAGTCCATCGGGCGGTAGGCCGTACGGGACAGGCCGGTCCAGGCGAAGGCGGGCCGAGATCCAGAGCGTGAGGACGTGCAGGCGGCGGTGATCCGGCGGGCGGCGCGACCGGTCCAGGGCAGGCCGCACCAGTCGTACAGGTCGCGGAAGCCGTCGAGGGGCGCGGCGCACAGATCCTCATACCGCACGACCTTGATGCCGGCGGCGCGCCGGGCCACCGTGTCGGTGACCCGCCGCGCCACCTTCCACACCATGGCCGCTCCGGTGACCACGTCGCGGTTCCCGGCGAGCGCTCCGAGCTCGGCCACGTACGGGTGGTCGCGCAGCAGGAGGGGCTGGCCGAGCAGTTCGCGCACGTCCACCCTCCAGCCGAGCCGCCGCCAGCTCCCGGCGAACGACACGGGATCGCGGACCACGACGACCACCCGGCACCCGAGGCGGCCGGCGAACCACTCGGCGGACAGGAGCGCGAACGGATCGTCGAGCAGCGCCCGCCTGGCCAGCAGGCGGCCCGTGGTGAACGCCGTGCCGTACTTGGCCATCCGCGCGAGGTCGCCCGGCCCGTGGTTGCGGCGGATCTCGGCCAGCCAGTTGTAGCGCAGCGCGACCGTGCGGGAGAACGCCGCCAGCCACGGCGTCTCGTTGCCGGGGCAGATGTACTGGAAGCGGTGGGTCACCGACGCGTCGAGCACACCGGGGGAGCGGCCCGGCGGGCGCTGCGGGTTCAGCGGTTCGTTGACATAGACCAGCCGCCCGCTCGCCGTGAGCATCCGGCCCACCCAGCTCGTGCCGCTGCGCGGCAGGCCGGTGACCAGCACGGGCGGCTCCGCGGTCATGAGGCCGCCCTCGCCGCCCCGGCCGCCCCGGCACCGCCCGCCGTCCCCGAACCGTCGGCCGCCGCCCCAGCCCCAGTCGCCGCGCCGGCCGTACCCGTACCGCCAGCTGCCTTCGCGACATCAACCGAGCGGCCTCCGCCGAAGGGAAGCAGGCCGTAGCGGCGGTGGACCTGCACGGCGGGCAGCAGGTTCTTCACGAGCACGCCGCCCGACCAGCCCAGCACCGCCCCCAGCGCGCCGTGCGCGGGGACGAGCAGCACATCCAGGGTGATCGTCACGGCGACGGCCGTCGCCACGTTGGCCAGGCTGGCCGCCGTGCGCCCGCCCGCGACGAGCACGACGTCGACCATGCCGCAGGCGGTCGCGACCATCATCGTGGCGGAAAGGACGAGCGCGATCGCGCCGCCGCCGGCGTAGGCGGGCCCGAACAGCGGAAGCAGCCACGGCGCGAGCGCCGCGTATCCCAGCCAGAGCGGCCAGGTGAGCACGACCAGCCACCTGGTGGTGGTCCGATACAGCGCGCGGGCGCCGTCCAGGTCGCCCTCGGCCAGGGCCCTCACCAGCCGCGCCTGCGCGGCCTGGGCGAGCCCCTGACCGGCGAGCTGCCCCAGCACCTTGAACCGGGTCGCCGCCGTATAGACGGCCGCGGCGGCGGGACCCGCGAGCAGCGCGACGATCACGACGTCGAGTCGCTGGAACACCGACTGCACGGCCGCCGCGGCCGACCGCGGGGCGGTGTGTCGCCAGAAGGCGCCCACCTCCCCCACGTCGTACGGCCCGAGCCCGCGCAGCCGCACGGCGGCCAGCGCCGCGCCGGCCACGGAGGGAAGCGCCCAGGCGGCGGCCAGCATCGGCGGCGGGGCCCCGGCGAGCACGGCCGCGGTGACGAGGGCGAGCTGCCCGAGCGGCTGGACGGCCCCGGTGAGCAGCAGCGTCGGCCGCATGGTGCCGAGGCCGCGGGTGGCGCAGATCAGCACGTCCGACAGGGCGACGAACGGCAGGGCGACGGCGAGCACGACCCAGACGCCGCCGGGCACGCCGGTGAGCCCGGCCAGCGGCCCGGCGGCCACGACCACACCGGCGCCCGCCACGGACGCGAGCGCGGCCACCGGCGCCAGGATCCCCCGGACGAGCCGCCGCCCCCCATCCCGGCCGGCGCCGTCGACGGACCGGTTGCGGGCCAGGGCGTGGACGAGGCCGTTGCCGGTGTCGAGGCGGACGACGCCCGCGAGCATCAGGCACAGCGCGGTGGCCGTGAAGAACGCCCCGGCGGCGGCCGGGGTGAGCGACCGCGTCACCACCAGCACGAGCGCGAACTGCCCGCCCGCCGTGGCGCCCGCCGTGGCCAGGCCGGCGAGCCCATGCCGGAAAAGAGCGGGGGGCCAGGTCAGCGCCGCCACGAGGGCACCGCTCCGAGCCACGGGACGAGCAGCGCGTCCCACGGCTCGAAGTGGTCGCGGAGCCGCCGGTGCACCGACGCGGGCATGGCCTCCCGCGGCCGGGCGTTGTGCCGCTCGAACTCCACGCCGCCGAGCCGGGGCAGTCCCAGGAATCCCAGCACCCGGTCGTACGCGGCGCGGGGGTCGCGGAACAGCAGTCCGCTGTCGAGGACCAGGATCCGGTCGCGCCCCACGAGCGGTTCCAGCCGGGCCAGTTGCTCGGCGTACCGCCCCCGGGCCAGATAGGCGTGGTGCCGGTGCGCGTGGCTCGCGTATCCGGGGACGGTCCGCAGCCGCTCGGCCTCGCCGGCGAGGCGCTCCGGCTCCAGCGCGAGGGCGCGCTCGAAGGCCGGCTCGGTCTCGAATCCCCGCGCCAGCTCGTGGGCGTGGGCGGAGCAGGCCCGCTCGACCGGGTCCCGGACCAGGACGATCAGCTTGACGCCGGGAAGGTCCGCGGCGATGCGGGCCCCCGCCAGGGGATGGAACAGGTAGTAGGGGGCCGACTCGAACGCCTGAGGGGCGTGGCCCCACCGGAAGCGGAGCGCCTGCGCCCTGGACGTCAGCGGGAAGTGGGCGCGATACCAGGGCAGGCCCCGCTCGTAGGCCATGTCGAAGTAGTGGACGCCCTTGCGCAGCACCGGCTTCATGACCAGCGGGTGCCGGGACAGGGAGCGGTACAGCGAGGTGGTGCCGCACCGCTGCGCCCCGATGATCAGGAACGACGGCAGCACCCGGCCCGCGCTGGTCGCCCTCCCGGCGGCGAGCGAGACGGCGTGCGCCGACTGCTTCAGCGCCGACTGTTTCAGTGCGGGGAGTTTCAGCGCGGGGTGTTTCAGCGTTGAGCTCAAAGCAGGAACTCCAGGTGATCGACCAGAGGGTTCAGCCAGACGGCGGGCGGCCCGAGCGGCTCCTGGCCGTCGCGGCGGTGCCGCTCGGCCAGGGCGACCAGGTAGTGGGCCGCCGTACGGCGTGCCTGGGCCACGTCGACGCCGAACGGTTCGAGGAGCCCGCCCGCCTGGGCGAGACAGGAGCGGGCGGCGACCGGAGGCGGCATCCGGCGCAGCGCCCGGTGGAAGAAGTGGTGCAGGGCGTCGAAGCCGGGCGGCACGCCCACGGCGAACCGCTCCCAGTCCCACACGAGCAGCCGCCCGTCCGCACCGGCGGCGACGTTCCAGGGGGTGAAGTCGCCGTGCCAGGCCGCGGGCTCTCCGGTCTGCTCCTCGGAGCCCGCCTCCTCGTCGTACGGGCGGATGGCGGCGATCTCCCGCGCGGCCGAGGTGAGCAGCCGGGCGGGCACGCGGCGGGAACCCACGCGGGGGGAGGTCACGGGCAACGGCGACAGCATCAGCACCTCAAGGCCCCGCCACCTGCCGTGATACAGCACGTCGGGCGGCACGACGACCTTCAGCGGCTGTCCGGCGAGCATGCGCAGCACCTCGCTCTCGTATCGCACCAGCCGCCTGGCCCGCGGCGAGTCGCCGATCTTCACGAACCCCGCGAGCCCCGACTCGTCGTACGCCTCCAGGATCGGTTTGCGGTTGGCGCGGCGGGCGGGCCTGACATGGACGACGACCCGCATCCGGCGGCCGAGGACGTCGCTCAGGTGCGTCTCGATCGTGTCGGCCCCGCCGGAGACCGGCAGGCCGCGCCCCAGCGGGGTGTGCCACCACGCGCGCGGGACGACCCGCCGGGGGACCAGGCGGTGCGGCAGCACGCTGCGTGCACGGGGCCGGGCACCGGGCCGCGCATCGGGTCGCGCATCGGGTTGGGCGCCGGGCCGGGCATCGGGCGGCGAAGGGGGGAACAGCAGGTCCATCACCTCGTCCAGGTAGTGGAGACGATCGCTCGCGTCCCTCATCGCGCCTCCCCGAGGTCGGATGCTCCGCTGGCGTTACGCCACAGCAGGGCGAAGGAGATCAGGTACAGGGTCAGGGCGCTGATCAGCCCGTCGTAGACGACCATGTAGAGCAGCACGAGGATCATCACGAGCGTCCCCGCCCTGCCGATCGGCGTCCGGTCGGCCCAGTAGCGCCGCACCGCGCCGGCGAAGAAGGCGACATACAGCAGGGCACCCGCGAAGCCCTGGCTGATCATCAGCAGCCACAGCTGCCCGTCGCTGCCGAGCGGGGGATGGCCGCACTCCACGCACCACGAGCTGCGGCCCGTCGTGGCCGTGCGATGGCTGCCGTACGCGTTGCGCGTGTTGCCGTATCCGATGATCGGCGAGGTGGCCGCGATCCGGACGGTGGCCGCGACCGTGAACGCGCGGATGCCGTTGCTGTGCGGGTTGTTCAGCCGTTGCGCGACGATCGTGCTCAGCGGCGACAGCAGGAACGCCGCCGCGGCGACGGCCGCGACCGCTCCGGCGAGGAGGGGCCGGGCGCCCCTGATCACCAGGTACGCCGCCGAGACCCCCAGCCCGATCCACAGGCCGCGGTTGAGCGAGTAGACGATCGGGATGGCGGCGGCGGCGAGCGCGAGCACGGCCGCCGCGCGGCGGTACGGCCCGCCGTAGGTCCACCAGCCGACCACGAACCAGATCACGAGCACCGAGACGTCGCTGCCCCAGGCGTTGGCCCATTCGAACGGCGCCTCCGGACGCGGCGCGGCGTGTCCGAGCACGTGCTGCATCTGGGCCGCCGTCGGGTGGATCAGGTTGGCGACGAACGGGTTGCCGCCGATCGAGGACGGCAGCGCCATCTCCAGCGGCGAGGTGAACGCGAAGCCGGGCGCGAACACGCCGAGCAGCCCGCCCGCGACGGCCGTCAGGAACAGCACGCCGAGCCACCTGACCAAGGTGCGCTGCGGCAGCTCGTCATGGGTGAGGTTGCCCAGGTAGAGCACCATGATCAGGAGGGAGACGTAGACGGCCAGCCGCATCAGGTAGCCGACGACCCGGCCGGCGGCGAGCTCGCCGTACGTGCCGTCCGGCGTCTCGGCGAGCGTGAGCGCGCTGACCAGGTAGCCCGCCAGCAGCAGCGCCCACAGGCCGAAGCCCTTCGGCGCGCGGAGCGGCCGCCTGCGCCACAGCGCCACCGCCATCGGCACGGCCAGCACCACCACCGACAGTCCGCCCAGGCCGAGCGCCCACCAGAGCGGATAACCGAGCAGGAACGCCGCGATCGGCCACGCCGTCCGCGCGGGACGGCGCCGGTGCCGGGGGCGGGCCGCCGGAGGCAGGGCGGTGCGGGGGGCGGTGCGGGGGGCGGGGACGGTCACGCGCCCCACTCCGCCGTCTCGGGGACGGGCGCGACGAACCCCGGTGGCACGGCGACGGCGCCGAGCACGCGGGCGCCCTGCCGGCCCAGTTGCCGTACGGCCCGGGTGACCTCCGGGGAGGTCGTCCGGCGCAGGGCGATCAGCAGCAGGGCGGCGTCGGGATGGGCGGATCGGCCGGTCACGACCGTCACCGGCACCAGATGCGCCAGCGCGGAGCCCAGGCCCTTGGCGAGCTGCCGAGCCGTGCCCTGTATCCGGATGCCGTCGAGGCTCCCCGCCCGCCCGCCGTCCCGGCTTCTCGCCCGCCCGCCGCCGTCCCGGCCTCCTGTCCCCACGCCTTCGAGGAGCAGCCGGTGGGGCCCGCCGCCCAGCGAGGTGGCGACGGCGGCGGCCATCTCGTCGAGAAACCCCGAATCCGGCCTGGCCGGAAGCTCGGCGAGCAGCGGCAGGCCGCACAGCCGTTCGACGTCCGCGCAGGTGCGGATGCGGGTGTCGAGCCGGTCGCGGCCGAACGCGGCCCCCGCCGCGGCGAGTACGCCGAGGAACAGGCCGCTGCCGAGGAAGAGCGGCGGGCTCGGATGGGCCGGCCGCGCGGGCGGCGTGGCGGGGCTGATCACCGTGCCCGGCGTCACCGCGACGGTCTTGAGCGCGTCGTAGCGCAGCGTGAGGTCCGACACCTGCCGGGCGAGCACGGTCTTCCGCCTGGTCGTTCCCGGCCCCGCCGCGGTCCGGGCGGTCGCGGTCTGAGTGGCCTGGGTGGTCTGGGTGGGGTCTGTGGTCGCCGCCCCGGTCGTGGCGGCCTTGTCGAGATCGTTCTCGACCTCGCGCAGCCGCGCGGAGATCAGCTTCAGCTGGCCGTCGATCGCGTCCTCGGCGGCGCGGGCGCGGTTGCGCAGATACGCCTCCGCGTACGCCTGGGCCCCCGCGGCCGCGGCCCGGGGATCCGACGCCGAGTAAGAAATGGAGAGAATGGCGGAATTGGGAGGAACGTCGATCGTCACATGCTCCCGCAATTCCTCCGGATCCGGATATTTCAGAATCGCGGCGGCCAGGGTGGCGACGACCGCCGATCGGGCGATCTGGGATTCGGTGTCGAGGTTGAGCGTTTCCCGTTGCCGGGAGTTCGGCGCGTTGAACTGTTCCTGCGCGCCGGTCGGCACTACCTGCACCTGGGCGATCGCGGTGTAGCGCTCGGGGGTCAGCACGAGCGCCGCGGCCCCGCCGCCCACTCCGGCGAGCAGGCAGACGGCGGCGACCAGGCGCCTGCGCCTGAGCACAGAGCCGTATTCAGAAAGGTCGCGGCTGTGCGGCGGCAGGCTCATCGAACTCCCCGTGCCCTCGGTTCGTCACGCGGCGGCGGCCGGCGGTGGGGCCACCGGCGCCCCCCCGGATGAGGAGGAGCGGCCGGACGCGTTCGCGGTCCCGGCGGCGGTCCGGCGGGATCCGGTCTCGAACTATAAGCCGCCACGGAGTTTCACCCCCGGCTATTACCGAATTCGCGTCAGGCGATGGCCGCTCAATTAGCCGATGAAAACGGAAATATCCGTACTCGTGATATGGGGAAACGGCCCCCGAAGCCACGGGGATTGATGGGATGGTGTTTGCCCATCCGTTCATTGCGTGGTCTGCCGAGGAAGGGGGCGCGATGAGACTCATCGCCGGCTTGGCCGTACTGGTGGCGGGGGCGTGCACGACGGCCTGCACGGGCACCGCCACGAGCGGGCGGGTGCCGGGCGGCGGCGCCGGGACGAGGCCGGTCGCCTGCGCGGTCACGGACAAGCTCATCCCGACGTGCGGGGCGTGGTGGGGGATCGCGCCCGACGTCTTCTCCGGACGCGGCCCGATCCGCGCCGTGGACATGGCCGAACGGCGCATGGGCCGCCGGGCCGACATCGTGCACGTCTACCACCGGGGCGGGGAGCTCTTCCCGACCGCCGAGGAGCGGGAGATCGCCAAGGGGCCCCGCCTGCTGCTGGTGAACTGGAAGCCGGCACTCGACCACACCTGGGCCGAGGTCGCGCGGGGCGTGGTTGACAAGCGTGTCGACAGGCTCGCCGAGCACATCCGGCGCACCTTCCCCGGCCGGTTCTTCCTCACGATCCACCACGAGCCGGAAAACGACGTGCGCGAGGCCGGGGGCTACTCGCCCGCCGACTACGTCGCGATGTACCGCCATGTGGTGGACCGCCTGCGGCAACAGGGGGTGCGCAACGCGGTGACCGTGATGACCTACATGGGCGCGCCCAACTGGGCGGCCAAGCCGTGGTTCGGCAGGCTCTACCCCGGCGACGACGTGGTCGACTGGGTGGCCTTCGACCCGTACGCGGACGACCGGGTGAGTGACTTCGCCGGGCTGGTCGACAAGACCCGGCCCGACGCGCCGGGCTGGCCCGGGTTCTACCGGTGGATGCAGGCCAGGTTCCCGGCCAAGCCGATCATGGTCGCCGAGTGGGGCGCCTTCGAGCGGCGCGCGGCGCCCACGTTCAAGCGCGACTTCTTCGAGTCGGTCCGGCGCCAGATCGCGGACTATCCCCAGATCAAGGCACTGGTCTACTTCGATTCGCCGCTGGCGCCCCGGGGCGACACCAGGTTCGACACCACGCCGGGCGCCACCCGGGCGTTCTCGGAGCTCGCGCGGCTGCCGCGCTTCACGTCGACACCGGTGCCGCCCTCCTGAGCCTGCGGCTGACGCCTCAGCGGACCCAGCCGCCCGAGGTGACGAGGTTCAGCACGGCGCCGACCGCGCGGTCGATCGTCATGTCCGTGGTGTCGAGGACGAGGTCGGCGTCATCCGGTTCCTCGTACGGGTCGGAGATCCCGGTGAACTCCGGGATCAGCCCGGCGCGCGCCTTGGCGTACAGGCCCTTGCGGTCGCGGCGCTCGCACTCCTCCAGCGGCGTGGCCACGTGGACGAGCAGGAGGTCGCCGCCGACCTCCTCGACCATCGCCCGCACCTCGTCCCGCGTCTCGGCGTACGGCGCGATGGGCGCGCAGATCGCCAGGCCGCCGTGGCGGGCGACCTCGGCGGCCACGAAGCCGATCCTGCGGATGTTGCGGTCGCGGTCCTCGCGCGAGAACGTGAGCCCCGCCGACAGCATCCGCCGCACGACGTCGCCGTCCAGGTAGGTGACCGTGCGGCCGCCACGTTCGAGCAGGGCGTCGCGCAGGCCCCGGGCGATCGTCGACTTGCCCGATCCGGACAGGCCGGTGAAGAACACGACGAGCCCCCGCTTGTGCGGCGGCCCGGGGATGGTGATCGGCGCGGGACCGGCGTAGTGCTCGGTGGCGCCGTAGTTGCGGGCCACGTGCTCGCGGAGTTCGAGGTCGATCTCGGTGTCCTCGCGCGGCGCGAGCGGCACCGCGACCACCGTCGCCCCCCGGAGCCGCTCGGCCGCCTTGAGCGCGGCGCGCACCAGGGCAGGGCCGCTCTCGCCGAAGACGAGGGGCATGAGGAGCACGGTGGCGTCCAGTTCCTCGGCGGTCGCCGCCACGTCGTCGAGCGCGGTGCCGTCGAGCGGCCCGCGCATCGTCACCGCGAGGACCTCTCCGTCCGGCAGGTCCTTGCGGACCTCCTCCGGCGTGCGGCGCAGCCGGGAGAACGGGCCGTACACGGGGGCGTCGAGCGCCTCGACCGGCCCGGCGGCATGATGGCCGTCCCGCTCCACGACGGTCAGCACCGCGACCGCCGCGCCCTCGGGATCCCTGAGCGTGACCCGGTCGCCGGGCCCGAACTCGTCCGGGAGCGCGATCGTGATCGGGTCGGGCCAGGACGCCCCTCCGGGCAGCCGCCCGCGCTCGACCACGCTCTCCACCTCGGCCGAGGTGAGAAAGCCGGCCAGCGGCGCGTACGCGCCGGACAGCAGCAGCTCCAGGTCCGCCAGCTCACGTGCGTCGGGCGTCCACTCGGTCATGGCTTCCGTTTCCGCTCGATTCTTCGCCGCTCGGTGGGTCGGATACGCACCCTACTGGCTACCGCACGCATAGCGTGCCGGTGCTCAGGGCGTCTACAGGCAGACACTAATCCGAGGAGGTGCTCGTGGACGCCGCAGAAGAGCGACGATTCCGCGAATTCGTGTCGGCCCGCGCGCCGGCGCTGATGCGGCTGGCCTATCTGCTGACCGGAGGGGACCAGCACTCGGCCGAGGATCTGGTGCAGACCGCCCTGGCCAAGGTCGTCACGCGGTGGGGGCGGCTCGACGAGCCCGAGGCGTACGTGCGGCAGGTCATGTACCGGCAGCAGATCAGCTGGTGGCGGCTGGCGTGGCGGCAGCGGGAGACCAGCGTGGCCGACGTGCCGGAGCACCCGGCCGGCCGCACGGGCACCCACGACGCCGAGCTGCGGATGATCCTGCGCAAGGCGCTCGCCCGGCTGACGCCCCGTCAGCGCGCCGTGCTTGTGCTGCGCTATCTCGAAGACCTGCCCGAGGACGAGGTGGCCCGGGTCCTCGGCTGCTCCGTCGGGACCGTGCGCAGCACCGCGCACCGGTCCCTCGCCCGGCTGCGGACGACCGCGCCGGAACTCGCCGATCTGCGCCTGAGTGAGGTGATCTCATGACGCCCCGGATGCTGAAGCAGACGCTGGAGGAGTGGTCGCGGGAGGTTCACGTGCCCGCCGACCTCGCCGACCGCGCGCTGCGCCGCCGGTCGCGGCTGCGCCTGACGAGATTCGCGGGGGCGGTCTCGTGCGCGGCCGTCGTGGCGGCCGTGGCCCTGCTCGTGCCGCTGGTCGTCGCTCCCCGCTTCGCGCCGCCGGTGGGCACCGGCGGCGCGCCGGTGGTGGTGCCCGTCCAGCCGTACCGGCAGACGACCCCCGCGCAGGACGTGCTCGCCGACACGGAGAACTCCCCGCCGAAGACGATGATCGCGGCGGGCAGAGTGGCCGTCTCCGCCTACTACACGTGGCGGTCGCGTACGGTCGCCGGGCGCAAGGTGCTGGACCGTACGTGGTATCTGCTCGACCAGGTGACGGGGAGCTACGAGAAGACGGAGTGGGGCTGGGCCGAGGTCGCCCCCGGCCTGCGCTGGGCGGCGGTCCTGGAGAAGGACCTGCCCGTGCGGAGGATCGGCGTCTTCGACATGGAGACCCGGCAGGTGCGGGCGTGGGTGCCGGTGGACCACCCCGTGGGCGGCGTGTCCTGGTCGCCCGACGGCACGCGCCTGCTGGCCACCACCTACGACGAGTCCCCCGACCTGGACATGACATCCGTCGGCGAGCGGCGGTGCCCGGCCCGGGTCGCGGCGACGCCCGGCAATCTCCGGCAGCCCCCCCAGATGATCTCCACCAGTCGCACCGGCTTCTACGTCGTCGACGTGGCCACCGCGACGGCGGGGGGCTTCCACGCCGTCGATCCCTGCCTGACCGAGAACAGCAACGTGCGGCGCGACTTCCGCTGGAGCGACGACGGCACGCTGGTCCGCGAGGCCAGCAACATCTGGAAGCGGCCGGACGCCTTCTACGACCTCGGCGGCAGACCGCACGACGCGCCCGACGGCTACGTCCCCACCGAGTCGCAGGCGGGCGTGTCGCCCGACGGCACGCTGCTCGCGGGCCGGGACGGCATGCCCACCAAGGTCACCGAGCTGTCGACGGGCACGGTCGTGGGCCGTCAGCAGGTGCTCCAGCTGCGCGCCTGGGCCGACGACCGCCGCCTGGTCGCGCTGGGCTGCGCGGGCACGTGCGGAAGCGAGTTCCACAACGGCCTGGTCCTGGTGGGCGTCGACGGCAAGGACATGGTCCAGCTCTCGGTCTACCGGAAGAACAGCCTGAAGCCCGAGGCGTGGCAGCCGGTCCTGACGCTCAGGTAGCGGCTCAGGTAGCGGCTCAGGTAGCGGCTCAGATGAGGCGGGCGAAGTGGTTCTGCGGGCGGCGGATCACCATGGTGATCTCGTCCTCGGTCCCGTTGAGCCTGCCTCGCGAGAGCGCGGCCACGGCCCGGCAGACCACGGAGACCAGGCCGCCGTGCGGACCCCGCCGGGCCGGGCCGCTCACCGCCGAGTAGTCCTCGGCGATCATGAGCCCGCGCATCAGGCAGTACGCCTGGATGCCCTCTCGGGAGGCCAGCGGCTCGTACATCGCCGGAAGCGGCCCCACGGACCCGGCCGGGGCGAGCGTGCGCCACAGCGCCCGGCGCAGCCGGCGGGGCGTCACCCGGTCGCAGAAGCCGTACGCCGACTTGCGGTCGCGCATCTTCAGCAGCAGCAGCCCGCCGGGGCGCAGCCCGGCCACGAGCCGGTCGAGCACGAGCTCGGCGTGGCGGATGCGTTCGAGGAGGAACGACACGTAGACGACGTCGAAGGAGCGCGGCGGGATCGGCACGAGCCGAAGGTCGCCCAGGTAGGACGCCTCCAGATCGCCGCGATTGGCGGTGTGGGCGCGCAGGGGCGGCAGATCCTCGTCCACCCCCGTCACCCTCGGCTCGTAGCGCCCCACGTCGAGGGCGCCGCCCCGGCCGCATCCGGCGATCAGGATGTCGAGCCGCCGTCCGAGCTGGTCGGTCCACTGCTCGCGAATCCGCTGGCTGAACACGTCGTCCTGATCCGCGGACGACAAACGAACCTCTGTCATGCCACTGAGGGTAATCACTTGACGACCCACAGTTGCGCATTTGCCGTCACCCATCATGTCCCGGCCGAGGAGCGAGCGGAGCGGGGCGAG
Organism: Microbispora bryophytorum; assembly: GCF_043197435.1. Lineage (NCBI taxonomy): Bacteria > Bacillati > Actinomycetota > Actinomycetes > Streptosporangiales > Streptosporangiaceae > Microbispora > Microbispora bryophytorum. The sequence continues at coordinate 53,679 of NZ_JBICTF010000008.1, forward strand.
GGGACAGGGCGTAGCCTTGGTACCCGCGGCCCGGTTGGGAGCGTCTCGCGGATCTCCTTCACCAGGGGGGATCGGCCGGATGAACGGGGTCGCTTCCGCACGCCGGCTGTCTTTGTCACGGGGCTCTTTGAAGGCATCAATGTCTCTTTCCGGACTGCTCGACCTCGTATCCGCCGAACCCAGGCTGGCCGCCGCGCTCGACGCGGCCGGGCAGACCGCCCACCCCGGCGCCGAGTTGGTGGCGCCGCCCGCGCTGCGGCCGTTCGCCGTGGCCGCGCTGTCCCGCGTACGGCCGGTGCTGGCCGTCACGGCGACCGGGCGCGAGGCGGAGGATCTCGCCGCCGCGCTCACGAGCCTGGTGGACGAGAACCTGGTGGCCGTCTTCCCCGCCTGGGAGACGCTGCCGCACGAGCGCCTGTCGCCGCGCAGCGACACGGTCGGCCAGCGCCTGGCCGTGCTGCGGCGGCTCGCGCACCCGATCGAGGGCGACCCCGCGGCGGGCCCGTTGCGCATCGTGGTGGCCCCGATCCGCTCGCTGCTCCAGCCCATCGTGGCCGGGCTCGGCGACCTGTCGCCCGTGCGGCTGCGCGCGGGCGACGACGCCGACCTGGACGACGTGGTGGCCCGGCTGGTGGAGAACGGCTACCACCGGGTGGACATGGTGGAGAAGCGCGGTGAGGTGGCCGTGCGCGGCGGCCTGCTCGACGTGTTCCCGCCCACCGAGGAGCACCCGCTGCGGCTGGAGTTCTGGGGCGACACGATCGAGGAGATCCGCTGGTTCAAGGTGGCCGACCAGCGCTCGCTGGAGGTCGCCCAAGACGGGCTGTTCGCCGCGCCCTGCCGCGAGCTGCTGCTCACCGACGACGTACGGCGGCGCGCCCGTGAGCTGGGGGAGGAGCACCCGGCGCTGAAGGAAGTGCTCGACCAGCTCGCCGAGGGTGTGCCGGTGGAGGGCATGGAGGCGTTCGCGCCCGTGCTCGCCGGGGCGATGGACCTGCTGCTCGACCACCTGCCGATCCGGTCGGCCGTGTTCGTCTGCGACCCCGAGCGGATCCGCGGCCGGGCCGTCGAGCTGGTCCACACCAGCCAGGAGTTCATGGAGGCGTCCTGGATCGCCGCGGCGGCGGGCGGCGAGGCCCCGATCGACCTGGAGGCGGCCGCCTTCCGCACGCTGGAGGAGGTGCGCGAGCACGCCGGCGAGCTGGGCCAGCAGTGGTGGAGCATCGCCCCCTTCGGTGAGGGCGTGGAGCTGGACGCGCAGGACGTCGAGGCCTACCGGGGCGACACGCAGCGGGCGCTCGCCGACATCAAGGGCTGGATGGGCACCGGCAAGGCCGTCGTGCTGCTGAGCGAGGGGCACGGCCCGGCCGAGCGCATGGTCGAGCTGCTCAAGGGCGTGGACGTGGCGGCGCGGCTGGTGCCGTCCCTCGACGGTTTGCCGCCGAAGGACGTCGTGCAGGTCACGACGGGCCGCGTCGACCACGGCTTCGTCACGCCGGACGTCGCCGTGGTGACCCACCTCGACCTCGTCGGCCAGAAGGCGTCCACCAAGGACATGCGGCGGCTGCCGTCGCGCCGCCGCAACATGGTCGACCCCCTTCAGCTCAAGGTCGGCGACCACGTGGTGCACGAGCAGCACGGCGTGGGCCGCTACGTCGAGATGGTGCAGCGCACGATCCAGGGCGCGACCCGCGAATACCTCGTGATCGAGTACGCCAGGGGCGACCGGCTCTACGTGCCGACCGACCAGCTCGACGAGGTCACCCGCTATGTCGGCGGCGAGGCGCCCACGCTCAACCGCATGGGCGGGGCCGACTGGGCCAAGGCCAAGACCAGGGCGAAGAAGGCGGTCAGGGAGATCGCGGGCGAGCTGATCCGGCTCTACTCGGCCCGGATGGCCTCGCCCGGCCACGCGTTCGCGTCCGACAGCCCCTGGCAGCGGGAGATGGAGGACGCCTTCCCGTACGCCGAGACGGGCGACCAGCTCGAAGCGATCGACGAGGTCAAGCGCGACATGGAGCGGGCCGTCCCGATGGACCGCCTGATCTGCGGCGACGTCGGCTACGGCAAGACCGAGATCGCGGTGCGGGCGGCGTTCAAGGCGGTGCAGGACGGCAAGCAGGTCGCCGTGCTGGTGCCGACGACGCTGCTCGTGCAGCAGCACCTGTCGACGTTCGGCGAGCGCTTCGCCAGCTTCCCCATCGCCGTGAAGCCGGTCTCCCGGTTCCAGACCGACTCCGAGGTGCGGGAGACCCTGGAGGGACTGCGCACGGGCGCGGTCGACCTGGTCATCGGCACGCACCGGCTGCTGTCGCCCGAGGTGAAGTTCAAGGACCTCGGTCTGATCATCGTGGACGAGGAGCAGCGGTTCGGCGTCGAGCACAAAGAGGCCATGAAGCACATGCGCACGCAGGTGGACGTGCTCGCCATGTCGGCGACGCCGATCCCGCGGACGCTGGAGATGGGCCTCACCGGCATCCGCGAGATGTCGACGATCCTCACGCCGCCGGAGGAACGGCACCCGATCCTCACGTTCGTCGGGCCGTACGACGAGAAGCAGATCGCGGCGGCGGTGCGGCGCGAGCTGATGCGCGACGGGCAGGTGTTCTTCGTCCACAACCGGGTCCGCACGATCGACAAGGTGGCCGCGCGGCTGCACGAGCTGGTGCCGGAGGCGCGGATCGCCGTCGCCCACGGGCAGATGAACGAGAGCCAGCTCGAAAAGATCATGGTGGACTTCTGGGAGCGCAACTTCGACGTGCTCGTCTCCACCACGATCGTCGAGTCCGGCCTGGACGTGCCCAACGCCAACACGCTCATCGTGGACCGCGCGGACAACTACGGCCTGTCGCAGCTCCACCAGCTGCGCGGCCGGGTCGGCCGGGGCCGCGAGCGCGGCTACGCCTACTTCCTCTACCCGCCCGAGTCGCCGCTGACCGAGACCGCGCACGAGCGGCTCGCCACGATCGCCCAGCACACCGAGATGGGCGCCGGCATGTACGTCGCCATGAAGGACCTGGAGATCCGCGGCGCCGGCAACATCCTCGGGGCCGAGCAGTCGGGCCACATCGCCGGTGTCGGCTTCGACCTGTACGTCCGCATGATGGCCGAGGCCGTCCAGGAGCAGAAGTCCAAGCTCGCGGGTGAGACGAAGGTGGAGGAGCGGCCCGATGTCAGGGTCGAGCTGCCGATCAACGCCCACGTGCCGCACGACTACGTCACCTCGGAGCGGCTGCGCCTGGAGGCGTACAAGCGGATCGCGGCGATCGGCTCGGAGGACGACATCACGGCCGTCCGCGACGAGCTCACCGACCGGTACGGCAGGCCGCCGCAGGAGGTGGACAACCTGCTGGAGGTGGCGCGTTTCCGGATCAGGGCCCGCAAGGCGGGGCTGACCGACGTGACGCTGCAGGGCCAGCAGATCAGGTTCGCGCCCGTGGAGCTGAGAGACTCCCAGCAGGTGCGGCTGCAGCGGCTCTACCCCCGCTCCATCTGGAAGCAGGCGACGAGCACCCTGCTCGTGCCGGTGCCCAAGACCAAACCGATCGGCGGTCAGCCGCTACGCGACCTCGACCTGCTGAAATGGTGTGGGGACCTGGTCGAGGCCCTGTTCCTGGAGCCGATGCGGGTACAGTGACCCGCGAAATTGTCAACATATGCGTGGCCGGTGTCGTTCGGGAGGATCGTCCGTGAAGTCGTATCGAGTGCGCGTCGCCGTGGCGCTGGCGGCGACGGGGATCGCCGTGACCGCGTGCGGCGGCCCCGTGCAGGCGGGTTCCGCGGCCATTGTCGGCAAGGAGCGCATCACCTCCAGTGAGCTGAACGACGAGGTCCGCGCGCTGCGCGCCGACCTTGCCGCCAACAAGATCCCCGAGGGGCAGCTCCAGCTGTCCTTCTCGCTGCCGCAGACGGTCCTGCTCAACATGACCACGAGCAGGCAGTTCCAGGAGCTCGGCCGGAGCAAGGGCGTCACGGCCACTGACCGGGAGGTCGACGACATCGCCGTGGCTCAGGGCGGCTGGGACCAGTTCAACAAGGTGCTGCTGTCCAACGGGATCCCGCTGGACGAGGGCCGTGGCTTCGTCCGGGCCGTCGTCGTCCGCAACAAGCTGGCGCAGCAGTCCGGCGCCGGTCAGGACCAGGAGAGCCAGCAGGCCGCCATCCAGAAGGTCATCCAGGAGGCCGACTCGACCGTGCCGGTGAGATACAGCCCGCGCTACGGCAAGTTCGACCCCCAGCAGGGCTTCGTCGCCGACGACCGCTTCGGCTCGGCGGGCGAGGCCCCGGCCGCCGAGGCCCCGGCGGGCGAGGCCCCGGCGGGCGAGGGCGCCCCGGCCGCCGGGGGTGCGCCCGACACCCCCCAAGCGGGCTAACCCCCAACAACGGCCGTGATCTTGCAGTTTGTTGCACGTTCCGGCGTGACCTGGGCCTTCACCTTTCGTGATCATGTACTTTCCGTGCAGTGCGGCCGCCGACCTGGCCTGATCCGATCCGTGATCTTGCAATTGCAAGGTCACGGATTGGGTCGTGCCTGGCGGCGAGGGTGCGGCCGAATTTTGTGCAAGATCACAAAGCAAGGTGGCGCAGGTCGGCAGGGTAGGGGCGACCTTTTGCAAGATCACGCGCGGGTGGCTCGTTAGGCTGAGGCCATGGCGTTGATCGTGGTGACCACCTCGCCCCGGGTCGCTCCGGGCCTGCTCGCGCCCGCGGCGTGGCAGGCCCTCACCCGAGGGCGGGTGCTCACCGGCACCCCGGACCACCCCTACCTGCCCTATCTCGGCGAGGCCGGCGTACGGGTCGAGGTCGTGACCCCCGACCCCGGCGCGCTCGCCCGCGAGAGCCGTACGGGGACGGTGGTGTGGCTGGCCGCGCAGGACGGCGACGAGGACTTCATGCGCGCGGTCGGCCACGCCGCGATCTCCCTGGACGAGCCGCCGGAGATCGAGGTCGTCCCCGGCTCCTACGACCTGCCCGGCGCCCGGCTGCTCGACCTCGTCCAGGTCATGGACCGGCTGCGCCGCGAGTGCCCGTGGGACCGCAAGCAGACCCACGAGTCGCTCGTGCCCTACCTGGTCGAAGAGGCCTACGAGGTGCTGGAGACCATCCACGAGGGCGCCTACGGCCCGCCGCTGCGTGAGGAGCTCGGCGACCTGCTGCTCCAGGTGATGTTCCACGCCCGGCTCGCCCAGGAACGGACGGGCCCGGAACGGACGGGCCCGGAGGGGACGGCCGGGGACGGCTTCGACATCGACGACGTCGCCGCCGGGATCGTGGAGAAGCTGGTCCGCCGGCATCCGCACGTCTTCGCGGAGGTCGAGGTCTCCGGCGCCGATGAGGTCGGCGACAACTGGGAGACGATCAAGGCGGCCGAGCGGGCCGCCAAGGGGGAGACCGCCTCGGTGCTCGGCGGCGTGCCGATGGGCCAGCCGGCGATCTCCCTGGCCGCCCAGCTCCTGCGCCGGGCCGGCCGGGCCGGCGCGCCCGCCGCTCTCGCGGGCGACCTTGCCCCGACCGCCGGCGCCCGCCTGTTCGCGCTCGTACGGGAGACCCAGGACGCGGGGCTCGACCCCGAGGCCGAGCTGAGGGCGGCGGCCAGGGAATACCGGCGGCGCGTGCAGCAGTGGGAGGACGCCTCGGACACGCCGTGAACGGGTGCCCCTGCGCCGTACCGGGTAGTAGGGACCGATAGGCTCGGGTGGCAAACCGCCCGCCATTTTGCTAGGAGCGTTCGTGGCTGCCATCGAGGCCATCACCGCCCGCGAGATCCTCGACTCCCGTGGGAACCCCACGGTCGAAGTCGAGGTACTGCTGGACGACTACAGCACCGGCCGTGCCGCCGTTCCGAGTGGTGCCTCCACCGGTCAGTTCGAGGCCGTCGAGCTGCGCGACGGGGACAAGAAGCGCTATCTCGGCAAGGGTGTCGAGAAGGCCGTCCTCGGCGTGACCGACGAGATCGCCGACGAGCTCATCGGGTTCGACGCCGAAGATCAGCGTCTCATCGACCAGACGATGATCGACCTGGACGGCACGCCCAACAAGGCCCGTCTCGGGGCCAACGCGCTCCTCGGCATCTCGCTGGCCGTCGCCAAGGCCGCCGCCGACAGCGCCGACCTGCCCCTGTTCCGCTACGTCGGCGGGCCGAACGCGCACATCCTGCCCGTGCCGATGATGAACATCCTGAACGGCGGTGCGCACGCCGACACCAACGTGGACATCCAGGAGTTCATGATCGCGCCGATCGGCGCCGAGACGTTCTCCGAGGCGCTGCGCATGGGTGCGGAGACCTACCACACGCTCAAGGGCGTGCTGAAGGAGAAGGGCTACGCGACCGGCCTGGGCGACGAGGGCGGCTTCGCGCCGAACCTGCCGTCGAACCGCGACGCGCTCGACCTGATCCTGGTCGCGATCGAGAAGGCCGGTTACACGCCGGGCCAGGACATCGCGCTCGCGCTCGACGTCGCGGCCAGCGAGTTCCACAACGACGGCGTCTACACGATCGACGGCAAGGGAGTGTCGGCCACCGAGCTGATCTCCTTCTACGAGGACCTGGTCCGCTCCTACCCGCTGGTCTCCATCGAGGACCCGCTGAACGAGGAGGACTGGGAGGGCTGGAAGGCCATCACCACGTCGCTCGGCGCCAAGGTCCAGCTCGTGGGTGACGACCTGTTCGTCACCAACCCCGAGCGGCTCGGCCGCGGCATCGCCGAGGGCACCGCCAACGCGCTGCTGGTGAAGGTGAACCAGATCGGCACGCTGTCGGAGACCCTCGACGCGGTCGACCTGGCCCACCGCAGCGGCTACCGCTGCATGATGAGCCACCGCTCCGGCGAGACCGAGGACACCACGATCGCCGACCTCGCCGTGGCCACCAACTGCGGCCAGATCAAGACCGGCGCCCCGGCCCGTTCGGACCGGGTGGCCAAGTACAACCAGCTCCTGCGCATCGAGGAGCTGCTCGACGACGCGGCGCGGTACGCCGGTCGCGCGGCCTTCCCGCGCTTCCAGGGCTAGCCTCGGGCCGGCCGGCGGCATGCGGAGCAGCCCGGCTGGACACGTTCCGGACGCCTGCTGTGGCGTCTGCTGTGGCGCTGGCTGGAGGGATGGGCGCGGCGTCGCCGTGCCCATCCGGGCGTGTACGGCCGGGACGGGCGGTTAGTGTGGCCGTTGTTCGGGCCTTGCGCTGACCGACCGGGAGGGGTGGTTTCGTGGCGGCGAAGCGGCCGCAGCTCACCGGGCGCGCGGCGATCCTCGCGGTCGTCGTGTGCGCCATCGCGATGAGCCTGGCCTACCCCGTGCGGGAGTACGTCGCCCAGCGCCGGCAGATCGCCCAGCTGGAGGCGCAGCAGGCGAACGCGCTGCGCAAGCTCCAGAACCTGGAGCAGCGGCGCCGGCGCCTGGAGGATCCGGACTACATCAAGCGCCTGGCCAAGGAGCGGCTGTTCTACTGCGAGCCGGGCGCGGACTGCTACCAGGTGATCGACGAGGAGACATCCGGGACCGCCGCCGCCAAGGCGGGGACGAAGCCGCCGGAGCGGCCCGCCTGGTACGTCACCGTCTGGCGGTCGTTCGAGGCGGCCGACAAGGGGCGGCCCGCCGCACCCGCGGCAGGGCAGAGCCCCACACCGACGGCGTCGGCGTCCCCATCGGCGCCGGCGTCGGCGTCCGCATCGGCGCCGGCGGGATGAGGGCCGCGGACCTCGTCGGAAACAACGTGGCGGAGAGCGTGAAGGGCGAGGAGATCGACGTGGCGGACGACCAGGCGGACCATGTGGGTCACGCGGGCCGTGTGGACCCCGCTGACCTGGCGGCGGCGCGGGCGCAGCTCGGGCGGCAGCCGCGCGGGGTGCGGGCCGTCGCCCACCGGTGCCCCTGCGGCCTTCCCGACGTGCTGGAGACCGCGCCCCGGCTGCCCGACGGCGCGCCGTTCCCCACGCTGTTCTACCTGACCTGCCCGAAAGCCGCCTCGGCGATCGGCACGCTGGAGTCGTCCGGCCTGATGAAGAGCATGCAGGCCCGGCTCGCCGAGGACCCCGAGCTGGCCGAGGCCTACCAGGCGGCCCACGAGGACTACGTCGCCCGCCGCGACCGCGCGGCCGGCGAGGAGGACCTGGAGCCGCTGCCGCGCGACATGCAGACCGCCGGCGGCATGCCGGGCCGGGTCAAGTGCCTGCACGCGCTGGTCGCCCACGAGCTGGCCGCGCCCGGGGTCAACCCGTTCGGCCGGGAGGCCCTCGACGCGCTGCCCGACTGGTGGGCCGGCGGCCCCTGCGTGGTCGTGGACAATTCCGAAAAGCAGCCATAGGCCGGGCGCGGAACCGAAACGAAAGCGCCGTCGTGGCGCGGGGAGCAGACCGGAGGCCGGAGGGGATGAGCGTGAAGACGAAGCGGGTCGCGGCCATCGATTGCGGGACCAACTCGGTCCGCCTTCTCATCGCGGACATCTCTGGCGACGAGCTCACCGACGTCGAACGGCGGATGGAGATCGTCAGGCTCGGCCAGGACGTCGACCGTACGGGCCGGCTCGCGCCGGAGGCCCTGGAGCGGACGTTCACGGCCATGCGCGGCTACGCCAAGCTGATCAGGGAGCACGCCCCGGACGGTCCCGTTCCGGTCCGCGTGGTCGCCACGTCGGCGACCCGCGACGCCGCCAACCGGGCCGACTTCGTCTCCGGCGTACGGGACGTCTTCGGGGTGGAGCCCGAGGTGGTGACCGGTGACGAGGAGGCGCGGCTGTCCTTCACCGGCGCGACCCGGGGCCTGGCCCGCGCGGGCGCCGAGGCCGAGACCCCCTGTCTGGTGGTGGACATCGGGGGCGGTTCGACCGAATTCGTCGTCGGTTCCCGGTCGGTCGAGGGCGCGCTGTCGGTGGACATCGGCTGCGTACGGCTGACCGAGCGTCACCTGCGCGACGACCCGCCGAGCGCCGCGACGGTGGAGGCGGCCGTCGCCGACATCGAGGCGGCCATGGACCGGGTCGAGGAGAGCGTTCCCGTGCGCACGGCGCGGACGCTGGTCGGCCTGGCGGGCTCGGTCACCACAGTCGCCGGGATCGCGCTCGATCTGCCCGCCTACGACCCCGCGCGCATCCATCACTCGCGTATCCCCGCCGAGCGGGTCCACGAGGTGTCCGCGCGGCTGCTGCGCATGACGCACGACGAGCGGGCGGCCATCCCGGTCATGCACCCGGGCCGGGTGGACGTGATCGGCGCCGGCGCGCTCATCCTCGACCGCATCGTCCGCCGCTACGGCTTCTCCGAGGTCGTGGTCAGCGAGCACGACATCCTCGACGGCATCGCCTGGTCCCTCGCCTGACGCGAGCCGGGGCCTCACGAGAACCGGGGCCTCACGAGAACCCGGACCTCAGGGCGCGACGGGCTCGGCGCTCGTCTCGAGCGCCGACGGCCGCGGAACTTACGTCGTCCGGATCGCATGAAGGCTGCCTGGAGCACCTCAAAATCTTGGCGCTACTGCGCAATGCGCGGTACTGTGCGACGCGTGGACAGTAGCCAGCTCCTCAAGGGAGTCCTCGACCTGGCGGTCCTCGCGGTGCTCGCCGAACGTGACAGTTACGGATACGACGTCGTACGCCGACTGCGTGAGGCGGGGCTCGAGGACGTCGGCGACGCCTCGGTGTACGGAACGCTGCGGCGGCTGTTCAAGGCCGGAGCGCTCACGTCCTACGTGGTCGCCTCCGACGAGGGACCGCACCGCAAGTACTACGGCCTGAACGACGTGGGCCGTTCGCTCCTCCAGACCTCGGCGAAGACCTGGACCTCCTTCGCCGCCACCATGAACGACCTGCTCAAGGAGGTCGATCCGGGATGAATCCCCCCATGACGCCCCAGACCTACGCCGCCGCCGTACGGGAGGCGCTCGCCGATCTGCCTGCCCACGACAGAGACGCGCTGCTGGAGGACCTGGACGAGCATCTCGCCGAGGTCGCCGCCGAGCCGGGCATGTCGCTGGAGGAACGCCTCGGCAGCCCCGAGGCGTACGCGGCCGAGTTGCGGGCCGCCTACGGCGGGCGGCCGCCGGGCGGCGGCTCCTCCCTGGGCGGGCGGCTGCGCGAGCGCATGAGCGGAGCCGTCCGGCGCGTTCACACGCGGCTGCTCGTGCTCCCGCCCTACCGTCAGGCCGCCGTCTTCGCCCCCGAGCTGCGCCCCGCGTGGTGGGTGCTGCGGGGCTACGCGATCGCGCTGGCCGTGCTCGCGCCGATCAGCGCCCCCGGGCTGATCCCCGGCGACATCGCCGCCTGGGTGTTCACCCTCGCGGTCGTCTGGGGGTCGGTGTGGCTGGGCCGGCGGGGCCGCGCAGGGGGGTCACGCTGGGGCCGGGCGCTGCTGCTCGGAGCCAATCTGGTGGCCGCGGTCCTCGTGATCACGGCGATGGCCGACGTCCCGAGCACGTCGTCGCGCGAGGTGGCCTTCGACTACGGCCCCCGGCCAGGCGCGTACGCACCGGGCATGCGGGTGGAGAGGGTGTCCTCGCTGGGCGGGGACGTCTCCAACATCTTCCCCTACGCGGAGGACGGGACACCGCTGCGCAACGTCCGGCTCTACGATCAGGACGGCAACCCGATCACGCTGGAGCAGGGATTCGGCCAGGAGCTCGCCATCCCCTGCGACGGGGAGCCGCCGATGCGCAACGCCTACCCGCTGCCGCTGCGGCCCGTGGAGGACCGCGCCGGCCCCGCCGCCCGCAGAGCGGAGGCGACCTGTGTGCCCGCCACGCCCGCACCCGCCACGCCCGCACCCGCGATGCCGGTGCCCACGGACGCCACGCCGACACCGACGGACGCGACGGATGCGACGGCCTCCACGACGGCCTCCGCGACGCCCTCCGCCGCCACCACGCCTTCCGCCTCGCCGTCGCCCTCCGCCAGGCCGGCCCGTCGACAGCGGTAGGGGGAACCGCGGAGCCGGTCCGGGCGGAGGACGGCCCGGTCCACCTCTTTGTCACAGGGGCGGAGGCGGGCCGGGTGTCAGCCGCGCAGGCGGACGGGCAGGGAGAACAGGCCGCGCATGATGGCGCTGGGCCACCAGCTCAGCTCGGCGGGGTCGGCGGCGAGGGCCAGATCGGGGAACCGTTCGAGCACCCGGCCGATCGCGGCCTCTCCCTCCACCCTGGCCAGGGCCGCGCCGACGCAGTAGTGGGGCCCCCGGCCGAAGGCGAGGTGCGGCTCGCCGACCCGGCCGGGGGAGAACGCGTCCGGGTCGGTGAACGCCGCCGGGTCCCGGTTGGCCGCCAGCAGCGAGACGAGGATGGGCTCCCCGGGCAGCATCTCCTGGCCGCCGACGACCACGGGCTCGGTGGGAAAGCGCCAGGTGGCGTTCCGTACGGGACCGTCGTAACGCAGCATCTCGTCGATGAAGTCCGGCAGCAGGGAGAGGTCGGCGCGCAGGGCCGCCGCCTGGGCGGGATGCCGCAGCAGCGCGAGCAGGCCGTTGCCGATCAGCGCCACGGTCGTCTCGTGGCCGGCGATCAGCAGCAGGAACGCGGTCGAGGTCAGCTCGTCCTTGTCGATCTCGCCCTGGTTGGACCGCCGTACGAGGTCGGTGAGCAGGTCGTTGCCGGGCCGGGAACGCTTGAGCTCGACCAGGTCGGCCAGGAAGATCTCCAGGGCGTCCGTGGCGCGGGCGATCTCCTCCACCTCGGACGCCGCCGCCGAGTCGATGACGGAGGCGTGGTGGTGGAAGGTGGCCCGGTCCTCCTCGGGCACGCCGAGCAGGTCGCAGATGATCGTGATCGGCAGCGGATAGGCGAGGTCGGCGACCAGATCCGCCTCGGTGCCGTCGAGGCGGTCGAGCAGCGCGTCGGTCACCTCCAGCGCCCGCGTCCGCAGCCCCGCCATCCGCCGGGGCGTGAAGGCCGCGCTCACGAGCCGCCGCAGCCGCGCGTGGTCGGCTCCGTCGGCGTTGATCATGTGGCGGGCGAGCCCGGGCCGGTGATCCAGGGGCAGGCCGAGAGAGGCGGCCCGCCACTCGGGCGAGCCGGCCGCCGGGTCCTTGGCGAGGGCGGGATGGGTCAGCGCGGTCACGGCGTCCTCGTACCGCGTGACCAGCCACGCCTCGCAGCCGGGCAGCGGCACGCGGGTCACCGGGGCGTTGCGGCGCAGCCAGTCGTAGGCGGGGTAGGGGTCGGCGTCGAACGCGGGGCCGTACAGCGGGGGGAATGAGTCGGTGGACACGGGCCGTACGTACCCATCCGCGGCGCGACGGAAAAGATCGGCATCTTTCTCGGCATGACCTCTTTGTGACACCGGCAGGCGTCGCCAGAGCCGGCTTCTGGCGAACACACATTTTCCGACCTGGCACGATCGGTGTCATGAGCTCCGTTCCTCCCGGTTCCGGCTGGCCGGACGACCCCGCGCGCCCGGACACCCCCGTCGCCCACGACGCCCTCGAGGTGGCCGAACTGGCCGCCGAGGGCCGCACACTGCACGAGCTGACCGCCCGACAGTCGGTGTGCCGCGCCTGCCCGCGTCTCGTCGAGTGGAGGGAGGAGGTCGCCGACGTCAAACGGAGGGCGTTCGCGGACGAGACCTACTGGGGCCGGCCGATCGCGGGATGGGGCGACGAGGCGCCGCACACGCTCATCGTGGGGCTGGCGCCCGCCGCGCACGGCGGCAACCGGACCGGCCGGATCTTCACCGGCGATCGCAGCGGCGACTGGCTGTTCGCGTCGCTGTACCGCACCGGCCTCGCCGCGCAGGAGACCAGCGTCCACGCGGGCGACGGTCAGCGGCTGGTCGGGGCCCGGATGATGGCGGCGGTGCGGTGCGCCCCGCCCGCCAACAAGCCGACCCCGGAGGAGCGCGACACCTGTTTTCCCTGGCTCGCGAGGGAGCTCGCGCTCGTGGCCGGCACGACCCGGGTGATCGTGGCGCTCGGTGGCTTCGCCTGGCAGGCGGCGTGGCCCGCGCTGCGCAAGGCCGGGTTCACGCTGCCGTCCCGCAGGCCGCCGTTCGGCCACGCGGTGGAGGTGCCCGTCTCCTACGGCGCGGCTCCGGTCACGCTCATCGGCTGCTACCACCCGAGTCAGCAGAACACCTTCACCGGCCGGGTCACCGCGGACATGCTCGACGCGGTCTTCGCCCGCGCCGCCGCACTGGGGACCGCGACCTTGTGAATCGTTTCACAAGAGTGAAGCCGATCACGCAGGGAAGATTGGCCAAATTTTCCGGAGAAATGTCTCCAGGACATGACGGAGTGGGGAAAATCACTACACCTTTGGTGCTAGGGGATTGGTGCGGCTGCCAGCTCGTGACGTAGGCTTGTGAATGCTTTCACAAGCGAGGAGGGCATCGTGGCAGACCGCAACTGGAAGCACGTCGTCATCGTCGGCGGTGGATACGTGGGCCTCTACTCGGCTCTTCGTCTCCAGCGCACGCTCCGCCGTGAGCTGCGCGACGGCAGCGTGCGGATCACGCTCATCGACCCGCAGTCGTACATGACCTACCAGCCGTTCCTCCCCGAGGCGGCCGCCGGCAACATCTCGCCGCGCCACGTCGTGGCCCCGCTGCGCCGGGTGCTGCCCAAGGTGCGCATCCTCAACGGCAAGGTCTCCAAGGTGCACCACGAGGCCCGCACGCTGACCTTCGAGCCCGCCGCCGGCCAGTCCCGCGAGATCGAGTACGACGTCGTCGTCATGGCGGCCGGCTCGATCTCGCGTACGCTGCCGATCCCCGGCCTGGAGGACGCGGCCATCGGCTTCAAGACCGTCGGCGAGGCCATCGCGCTGCGCAACCGGGTCCTGGCCCTCCTCGACCGGGCCGAGTCGAGCGAGGACGAGGACGTGCGCCGCCGCGCGCTGACCTTCGTCGTGGTCGGTGGCGGCTTCGCCGGCATCGAGGCCCTCGCCGAGCTTGAGGACATGACCGAGGACGCCGTCACGTACTACCCGGGCATCGACAAGAAGGACCTGCGCTGGGTCCTGATCGAGGCGTCCAACCGCATCCTGCCCGAGGTCGGCCCCGAGATGGGCGAGTGGACCGCCGAGCAACTGCGCGAGCGCGGCATCGAGCTCAAGATGGAGACGTTCCTCCAGTCGTGCGAGGGCGGCCTGGTCAAGACCTCGGACGGCGACGAGTTCGAGTCGGCCACGATCGTCTGGACCGCCGGAGTCAAGGCGAGCCCGATCGTCAACTCCACCGACCTGCCGCTCGACGAGCGCGGCCGGATCAAGACCACGACGCGACTGACCGTCGCGGGTGTCAAGGGCGCCTTCGCCGCCGGTGACATCGCCGGTGTCCCCGACGTGACCAACCCCGGTCAGTACTGCGCGCCCAACGCCCAGCACGCCGTACGGCAGGCGAAGGTCCTCGGCGACAACATCACCGCGTACCTGCGCGGGGAGCAGCTGCAGGACTACCGGCACAAGTACGCCGGGTCGGTCGCCGGGCTGGGCCTCTACCGGGGCGTCGCGAACGTGTACGGCGTGAAGCTGCGCGGCTTCCCGGCCTGGTTCATGCACCGCACCTATCACCTGTCGCGGGTTCCCACGGTCAACCGGAAGGTCCGCGTGGTGATGGACTGGACGCTGTCGCTGTTCTTCAAGCGGGAGACGATCTCCCTAGGCGAGATCGAGCACCCGCGCGACGAGTTCAGGGCGGCCGCGAAGAGTGGCGTCAAGCGCTGACCCGCCCGGCGCGCAGGAAGCGCGGGGGCGACCTCAGGACGCGCACACGGCCCGGCGGCGCACACCGCCGGGCCGTGTGCGTGTTCCTGCGCTCTGACATGCTGGTGTGGTGGACGGTGGGGAAGGTGCGGATGGTCTCCAGGACCTTGACCGAGTGGCTCCCGGGGGGACCGTTCACGCGCTGTGGAAAGGGGGACAAGCCGCGTAAGACGTAACTTGCTTACAGAGGAGTGATCCGTGACATATGATCGCGGCGCCCCCGTAGCCCAATGGCAGAGGCAAGCCCCTTAAAAGGGCTGTGGTGTGGGTTCGAGTCCCACCGGGGGCACCAGAGCCTCTCAGCACGAAAGAGCCGGTGACCTGCGTGATCCAGGCCACCGGCGGGTCTGGCCGCTCCGGGAGGATCGGCGTCACCGGGCGACGTTCAGGCGGGGTTACGAGTTCCCTTTGCGCGATCACGCCGCCCACGCGGGCGGCGTACGGTGCCGTCGCGGGCCGACCGCGCCGCCGCGGCCGCCGGTAGATCTTTCCGTCGCGTTTGCCAGGCGTAGCCCATGCTCGGATACATTCGTGCATGCGTTTTGTCCCTTTTGTCATGATTATCTCGGGTTTGGTGGCAGGTCTCGCCTCGCCTGCGTGGGCCATCACCCATGGTTCGGTCGATACGACCGAACACCCGGAAGTGGGAGCCCTCGTCGGCGCCAAGCCGGAAAGCGACGGCACGTGGGCGTACTGCACCGGCACCCTCATCTCGCCGACCGTCTTCCTCACGGCCGCCCACTGCGGGAGCAAGGGCCAGAAGACCGCCCGGGTCTCCTTCGCCAGCCACTACGAGTCCGGGGCGAAGCTCTACACCGGTCGCTACGTGCCCGACCTGCGATACAAGGGCGACGCCTATGACTTGGCGGTCGTGGTCTTCTCCGAGCCCGTCACCGGCATCAGGCCGGCCAGGCTGCCTTCCGCGGGCCTGCTCGACCGGCTCAAGGCCGACGGCAGTCTGACGACCGCGCGATTCACCCCGGTCGGCTACGGCTCGGTGGAGCCCACGAAGAAGCGGCACGGATGGCGCTACCACTACACCGACACGCGCAGCCAGACCGCCATCTCCTTCAAGCGTCTCGGCAGCAGGTGGCTCGACCTGGCGCCGGACGCCTCGCGACGGGAGGGCGGAACCTGCTACGGCGACTCGGGCGGCCCCAACTTCCTCGGAGGTCCCGACTCGAACCTGCTCGTGGCCACGACGATCAGCGGAGTGGACGACGCCTGCGAGACGACCAACGTCGACTACCGCCTGGACATCCCGGAGGTCCGGGAGTTCGTCGGCAAGTACGTCACCCTCCCCTGAGGACGTGCTCCCGCATGGGGGTAGACACATAACCCCATTGGGGGTATGAATGATGCATGCCTAAGATCAACGTGTACCTGCCGGATGATCTCGCGGAAGCGGTCAGGGAAGCGGCGCTTCCGGTGTCCGCCATCTGCCAGCGGGCGCTGGAGCAGGCGGTCCGCCGGGTGAGCGCCATCCGCGAGAGCATCCTCGGCGATTTCGAGATCGACGACCCCCGCCTGTCGCACTTCACGCCCAGGACCCGCGCCGTCTTCCGGCTGGCACTGGACCGGGCCAGGGCCGAGAACGCCGCCGCCATCGGCACCGAGCACCTGCTCGCCGCGATGCTGGACGAAGGGCAGAACCTCGCCCTGCACGTCCTGCGCGCCATGGAGGTCGAGCCCACTCTGGTCGAGCGCGACCTCGCGAGCCGCCGCCCGTCCGCACCCGCCGCGGCGGCAGACCCGGAGCAGCCGGCGGACGAGGGAACGCGGGACGACGGTCCACGCCGGTTCGACGCGCACGCGGCCAACGCCCTCGAGCTCGCGGTCACCGAGGCCCATGCGATGGGGCACAACTACATCGGGTGCGAGCACCTGCTGCTCGGCCTGGTCGCCGAGCCGGACGGGATCGGCGGGCAGGTGCTGCGAGATCGGGGCGCCGAGCCGCGCCTCACGCGGCGCGCGGTCGCCGCGGCGCTCGCCGGCTACGTCCACCTCCGGGCTCAGGCGCAGGACGCCTCCGGATCCGGGACCGGCCCTCAGGCGGCCTCCCCGGCCGCCTCCCAAGCCGCCGCGCAGACCGCCGCACAGGCCGGCCCGCAGACCGCCGCACAGGTCGTGGCGGCGGTCGTCCGTCAGGAGATCGCTCCGCTCCTGCGGCGCATCGAGCGGCTGGAGCGGCACGCCGGAGTGGACGCGCCCGCCGGGGACGACGCCTCGTGACTGGACGCGTGCTGCTCGTGGCGACAGGCGACGTCATGGCGTACGCCCGTCACACCGGCCGCCCGGGGCTCGCGACGGCCGCCGACCTGCTGGCGGCCGTACCCGGCGATCTCGGTGTGAAGGTCGTGACCGAGGACGTGCAGGCCGAGCCGAGCTGGGACACCTCGCCCTCCACGATGCTGCGGCTGGCCAGGCGCGTCCGGACGGCACTGCTCGACGAGGGGTTCGACGGGGTGGTCGTCACCCACGGCCTGGACACGATCGAGGAGACGGCCTTCCTCACGGACCTGCTGGCCGGGCCCGCCGCTCTCCGCGGCGGGATCGTGCTGACCGGCGCCGTACGCGGGCTGGACGAGCTGTCGAGCGACGGCCCGCGCAACCTCGCGTCGTCCCTGGTCGCCGCCGCCGACCCCGCTCTTCGCGGCGCCGGCGCGGTGGTCTGTGTGAACGACGAACTGCACGCGGCCCGCTGGGTCACGATGGCCGACGCGACGGGCGTGGCGGCGCTCTCCTCCGCCCCCGCGCCGATCCTCGGCAGGGTCGCGGACGGCAGGGCCGAGATGACGGGGACGCCGCCGCCGAGGCCCCCGGCGGCGCGGGGAGAGCCGGAGACGAACGTGGCGCTGATCAAGACGTATCCGGAGATGGACCCCGTGCTCGTCACGGCCGTCGTGGACGCCGGAGCCAGGGGCGTCGTGCTGGAGGGCACCGGCGCCGGAAACATCCCGATCACCCTGTACGCGACCCTCAGCGAGCTGGCGGAGTGGGACATCCCCGTGGTGGTCGCCTCGCGGTGCCGCACCCGGCCCGTCGCGCTGGAGGACCTGCCACCGGCCTTAGGGCTGGCCGCGAAGGTCGGCGCCATCGGGGCCCGGGGGCTGGCTCCGGTGAAGGCGCGGTACGCCCTGATGGCGGCGCTCGGCGGGGGCGGGCGGCGCGCTGTCCGCGACTGGTTCGCCCGACTCTGACCGCGGTCAGGCGCGTCGCTCGTTCGCCGGCACCGGGGTGTTCTCCACCTGCGACGGCTCGGCGTACGCGTCGGCCGCGCCGGGGATCGCGGCCGGCGTGGGCGCGGCGTCGGCGGTCGGCGGACAACCGGAGACCGGCAGGCGCAGCACGAACATGGCGCCGCCGTACGGCGACTCGGAGGCCACCAGGCTGCCGCAGTGGGCGCGGGCGATGTCCCGGGCGATGGCCAGGCCGAGCCCGGCGCCCCCGCGGCCCCGGCTGCGCGCCGTGTCCGACCTGGTGAACCGTTCGAAGACCCGCTCCCGTTCGCCCACCGGGACGCCGGGACCGTCGTCGCTGACCCACAACTCGACGAAGCCGTCGGCGCGCCGGAGCCCGACCTCGGCCACGCTCCGGGCGTGCCGCTGCGCGTTGTCGAGCAGGTTGGTGAGCAGCCGGGCGAGGTGGAGCGGCGCTGCGTGCATCCTGACACCGTCCTCCAGTTGAAGGCGCACCGGAATCCGGTCGCTCCGGCGGGCGACCTCATCCCTGACCAGCGCGGACATGTCCACCGGCTTGCGGTCCGGGGCCGTCGCGCCCACCTTGGCCAGCAGGAGCAGGTCATCGATGATCGTTTCCAGCCGCTCCACGTCGAGCAGCGCGTCCTTGAGCAGCGACCGCAGGTCGGTCTCGTCGGGGTGAAGCTGGGCCTCCTCCAGTTGCGTGCGCAGGCCGGCGAGCGGAGTCCGCAGTTCGTGGGACGCGTCCGCGGCGAACTCGCGCTGCCGCCGCAGTGCCCGCTCGGTGGTGAGCTTCGCCTGTTCGATGCGGGCAAGCGTGCTGTTCACGGTGCGGGCGAGCCGGGCGATCTCGTCGTCCCCGGCCGGTACGGGCACCCGGGTGTCCAGGTCGTTCACGTTGACGGCGGCCAGGTCGCTTCGGATCGCCTCGACCGGGCGCAGGGTGCGTCCGGCGATCTTCCAGGCTGCCCAGGCGGTGAGCAACACAAGCACGGAGACCTCCACGGTGAAAAGTAGATCGAACATCGCGACAGGGGTGAAGCCGTCGATGGGGCGTCCCGCGTACACGACGGGGGAGTCGGGCCCCGGCATCACCCGGAGCGCCGACAGATGCAGGCAGCCGATCCCGTCGTGCATGCAGGCCTGCACGTCCTGCATCGGATCGTCCTCCGACGGCCAGAAGGAGCTCAGCGGGGGCAATCCCTGGGCGGCGGGCGAGGCGGCGAGCACTCGCCGGTTCGGACCCACCACCTGGACCAGGTCGACTCCGGTCACTTGCGGGGTGATCAAGTGGTGGAAATGGCCCGAACGCCACGCGGCGGCCGTGAGCGCGGCCTCCTGCCGTGCGTCGAGCCAGACCGCGGTCGAGAACGCCTGCCGAGCGACAATGCTGCCCAGGATCCCGGTGGGGATCAGCAGCAGGGTGGCGAGCGCCGTGACGAGGACGGTGATGCGTCCCCGGATGGAAGGAGGCCGGAACCTTCGCAGTAACGATGGGCCGCTGACCTTCATCGCCGTCCTCCTCGCGATGGCGTTCCCTGCCGAGCGGAACTGGCGGCGGCGGCCGGCTCCTCGGTCGTCATACGGCCTCCGGGCGGCTTGCCACGCCTGTCTGATTGGGATGAGGCTCGCAACGGCAGGCGGAGTGATCGACGCGTTCTGCCTGGTCAGGTCGCTGCTTCTCGGCTTCGCACCACGCTAACACTAAACTTGAAGACCTCAAGTAAAGGAATTGTTCAAGTTTTATCGCACGGTTGTCGCCGGTCGATCTCATCCGTGCGGACCGGCGGGAACTCACAGGAAAGTCTGATCGTTGCCACTGTGGTGGAGTGGCGCTTCCCCTTGTGGGGGCACCACTCCTCGGGCACCATCCCCACTAGGCCGCGCAGCGGCTGATCAGTGAGTCGCGTCCTGGAGGAAGCGAATGGAGAGCAAGAACCCCATATTCAGTCGGCGCGGGGCGGCTGGTCGGCAGGCGTGGGCCGGTCCTACGCCCAGCGTGCAGCAGCTGAACCAGATGTACGCCACGCCGTCGTACGCTCCCCCCGGGGCGCGGGCCATGACCATCGACGACGTCGTGGTGCGGAGCGCCATGACCCTCGGCACGCTCGTCGTGTCGGCGGCCCTGGCCTGGTACTTCAACGTCGGCTGGGGGCTGGCGGCGCCGGCGATGATCGTGGGCCTGATCCTCGGGCTCATCGTGTCGTTCAAGCAGAGCACGAACCCCGCGCTGATCCTCGGCTACTCCGTGTGCTACGGCATCGCGATCGGCGTGCTGAGCCACATGTACGAAAACGTCTACAACGGCATCGTCCTGCAGGCCGTGCTCGGCACGATGGTCGCGTTCGGCGGCACGCTCGCCGTGTATGCGCTGAAGATCTTCCGGCCGACGCCGAAGTTCGCCAAGTTCGTGATCGCCGCCGCGTTCGGCGCGGTCGGCCTGATGCTGATCAACTGGATCGCGGGCATCTTCGTCACCGGCGGCCTCGGCCTGCGCACCGACAGCCCCATCGGCTGGATCTTCAGCGTCGGCATGATCCTGCTCGGCTGCTTCTTCCTGCTGCTCGACTTCAGCGAGATCGAGCAGGGGGCGCGGGCCGGCGTGCCGGAGCGCTACTCGTGGCTGATGGCGTTCGGTCTGACCCTGAGCCTCGTCTGGCTCTACCTGGAGATCCTCCGCTTCATCAGCTACTTCACGAGCAACGACTAGCCGTACGACAAGAAGGGGCGCCGTTCCTCCGGGAACGGTGCCCCTTTGTTGTGCTATATCAGGATCTGGTGATCGGCGCTGCAACTTTTGATCAACATCCTGTAACAAATCAATGCCACAGAGGGCTTGTCAAGCGCGGACCGGTGATGCACTGTGACACAAAGCAGCCTTTTCCGTGGAGGTGCCCATGTCGTTGAACCACTCACCGGAGACCCAGACCAAGCTGATCGCCCGCGTCCCGTCCATAACCGGACGCGACCTCCCAGAGTGGTTCGAAGCCATCGACAACGGCCCGTCGTTCCTACGCTGCGACGAGCGAGCCAACTGGCTCGCCGACGAGCACGGGCTGAGCCACGGCTACGCCGCCGCCATCGTCCTCGAACACGAACGGCGCCGTCGCTTCTAGACCGAGGCGCGGGAAGGGGCAGTGACGTCCCGCGCACACCGGCAACAGCCGTCCCACGTTCCGTACGGAGGTTTCCCGCCCAGGGGCACTGAGGCGCCCGCACCGGACCGGTGCGGGCGCATCATTGTTCTATGGATCTCGACAAGGCGCGTGAGTTCGTCAGGAGCAACCACCGAGCGGTCATGGTTACCCGCTATGCGGACGGCCGGCCGCAGACCTCCCCGGTGACCGTCGGCTGCGACAAGGACGGCTACATCGTCATCAGCAGCCGCGAGACGGCCGTCAAGACCCGTAACCTGCGGCACAACCCCCAGGTCGTGCTCACGGTGATGACCGACGCCTTCTACGGCGAATGGATGCAGATCGAGGGCACCGCGCATGTCGTCTCGCTGCCGGACGCGATGGAGCACCTGGTGCAGTACTACCGCGACATCAGCGGCGAGCATCCGGACTGGGACGACTACCGCGCCGTGATGATCCGGGACAAGCGAGTGATCATCCGGGTCGAGCCCACGCGCGCGGGCCCCGACCACCACGGCTGAGTTCGCGCCGGTCCCGGCCCTGGCCGGGACCGGCACGAAGCCCGTCGCTCAGGACAGCCGCTCCAGGACCATCGCCATGCCCTGGCCGCCGCCGACGCACATCGTCTCCAGCCCGATCGGCTTGTCGTGGAACCGGAGGCTGTTGACCAGCGTGGAGGTGATGCGGGCGCCGGTCATGCCGAAGGGATGGCCCACCGCGATCGCGCCTCCGTTCACGTTGAGCCGCTCGATGTCGATGCCCAGCTCCTGGTAGGAGGGGATCACCTGGGCCGCGAACGCCTCGTTGATCTCGACCAGGTCGACGTCGCCGATCGACATGCCCGCGCGGGCGAGGGCCTGCCGCGACGCCTCGACCGGGCCCAGTCCCATGATCTCGGGGGACAGGCCGGTGACGCCGGTCGACACGATCCGGGCGAGCGGCGTGATGCCCAGCTCTGCGGCCTTGGTGTCGCTCATGACGACCACCGCGGCGGCGCCGTCGTTCAGCGGGCAGCAGTTGCCCGCCGTCACCGTGCCGTCCGGCCGGAAGACCGGCTTGAGCTGCGAGACCGCCTCGTACGTCGTGCCTGCCCTGGGGCCGTCGTCCTTGCTCACCACGGTTCCGTCGGGAAGAGTCACCGGGGTGATGTCGCTCTCCCAGAAGCCGTTGGCGATGGCCTTCTCGGCGAGGTTCTGCGAGCGCACGCCGAACTCGTCCTGCTCACGCCGCGAGACGCCCCTCAGGGCCGCGACGTTCTCGGCCGTCTGGCCCATGGCGACGTAGACGTCCGGCAGCGCGCCGTCCTCGCGCGGGTCGTGCCACACCGGCGCGCCCTCCTTCGCGGTCTCCTCCGTCCGCGCCTTCGCCTCGTCGAACAGCGGGTTCTGCGCCTGGGGCATGTCGGAGCTGCCGTTCACGAAGCGGGAGACGGTCTCGACACCCGCCGAGATGAACACGTCGCCCTCGCCCGCCTTGATGGCGTGGAACGCCATCCGGGTCGTCTGGAGCGAAGAGGAGCAGTAGCGGGTCACCGTGGTGCCCGGCACCGTGTCCAGCCCGAGCATCACCGCGACCACACGTCCCAGGTTGTGGCCCTGCTCGCCGCCGGGGAGCCCGCAGCCCAGCATGAGGTCGTCAACGTCTTTCGGGTCGAGCTGCGGCACCTTCGCCAGCGCGGCGCGGACCATCTGCACGGTGAGGTCGTCCGGGCGGATGTCCTTGAGCGACCCCTTGAAGGCGCGGCCGATCGGCGACCGCGTGGTCGCCACGATGACTGCCTCGGGCATGTGACTCTCCTGCCTGATCTCGTGCCCCTCCACTCAGGGTTTCGGGGGGCCTCCTTCCCGGAGGTTACCCCTCGGTACGCCGCCCGCCACGTCCCGGGCCCCACTCAACAGAATTTTGTACTACTGCACAAGCCGGTGAATCAGCCGTACATGCCGGGGGTGGTGGCCGTGCGGTCGTTGACGGCGTGGAGGCCGCCCTTCTCGTCGCGCCACAGGCGCCAGCCGTTCTGGCTGCCGGTGAACCAGGAGGGCGGCGCGGAGGAGGAGTCCTTGCGCTTGCCCGTGGCCAGGTCGAACTCGCACAGCGCCGCGATCGAGTAGAACCCGGAGATCATGCCGCGCAGCGGCAGCGGCTTGGGGTCGGTCACGCAGAACGACCAGCCGGTCGCGCCGCTCACCGGGGTCGGTTCGCCGGTGCCGAGGTCGAAGACCGAGCCGGGCGCGTCGCGCTTGAGGAAGCCGAGTTTGTTCATCTCGGGCGGGAAGGCCAGCCACCAGCCGGACCCCGGGACCTGGGTGGGCGTGATCTGCCCCAGAACCCGTCCGGTTTCGGCGTCGAGCCGGGCGAACCCGCCGTACTGGCCCTGCTCGTCGACCGGCCGGACCACCGGCGCGAACGCGGGGTTGCCGCTGGGGTAGACGCGGACGACGGACGGCCGCATCCAGTCGACGGCGCCGTCGGCGAGACGCGCGGAGAACAGGCCGAACGTCGAGGTCTCCTTCGTCTGCGGGTTGGTGTACGGAGCGACGTAACCGATGATCTTGTCGCCCGTCGCGCCGAAGGACCAGCCGCCGCTCAGGTCGACGTCGGGGCCGAGGGCCTGCTCGATCGGCAGCTGCCAGATGGTCTTGCCGTCCTTGATCGCGCGGGCCTCCAGCACCGGGTGGGCGGCGAGCCTGAGCAGGACGACCTTGGACGCGTCGGACCATTCGACCTCCGCGATGCCGGCCAGGCGCCACTTCATGGCGCCGTTGCGGGGGTCGAGGACCACGACGCGGGCGGACGAGAGCGCGGTGTCCTCGGAGACGCAGACATACGGCCCGCAGCGCTGCGGGCCGAAGGTGGACCGCACGGGCCTGGTCCACTTCTGCTGTCCGGTGCGGGCGTCCCTGGCGACCAGCGTGGCGCCCTTGTGGCCGGCCGCGGCGGGGTCGAGCGCGATCACCACGGCCTGTCCGCCGCCGGTCTCCACGGTCGCCGGAGCCTGCACCCCCATGCCGGGGAGCCGGCCCGCCATCGTCGCGGGGTGCGCCCACAGCCGGCGGCCGGTGGCGAGGTCGAGGGCGACGGTCTCCAGAGAGCCGTCGGGCCGCATGGAGGTGGTCGTCGCGACGCCGCCTCCCGTAGTGGCCCGGCTGACCGCGTTCACCTGCGTGTTCTGCCAGGCCGGGTTGTCCTTGGCGGCCTCGTCGTCGCCGGAGCAGCCGGTGAGGGCGCCCCCGGTCAGCAGGGCGGTCGCGGCGAGTGCCAGAGCGGGTTTCACGTGGTTCAGCTGGGGCCGGATCATTTCGCTCCTACAGGGGGTGATGGCCCGGCCGCAGGAGGTGACCGGCCCTAGGCGTTCGGAAGCGGCCCGGGTCTCCGGCGGAGCAGCGCCGCCCATCGTCCATGGGGGCCGACCGCCCGGCCGGCGACACGGGTCGCGGTGACCTCGGTGCCGGGTTCCTCCACGGCCATTGCGGCCAAGAGGTATTGCGATCCTTCGACGCGCACGGGTTCCGGCTCGGGCCACAACCCCAACGCAGCGCATACAGAAGGTAGCACTGCGTACGCGGCCTGTAGGTAACCTCGGGCAGATGGATGAAAACGATCAGGTCCGAACATCTCGGCAGGGTTCGCGTCGAACTCGGGTCCGAGCAGGTCGGCGAACGCCACGGTGCGGCCGCCCGCCTCGACGACGGCGACCGTCTGGGCCGCGGCGAGCTGCCGCGACCAGCGCCGGGTGACCCAGCGGAGCGGTTGCGCGATCGGGCGTACGGTGCCCAGGTCGGGGCAGGTCCCCACGACCACCTCCGCACCGGCCTCGCGCAGCCGGCGCACCGCCTTCTGCAGGTGCCGCACTGCGCGGGCCGGCAGGGTGGCCGTGGTCACGTCGTTGGCCCCCACGAACACGAGCGCGATCTCCGGCCGGGCCTCCAGCGCGCGGTCCACCTGGGCGCCGAGGTCCACCGACGCCGCGCCCGACTGACCGGCGACGGTGAGCCGCACCGGGCGCTCGGCCACCGCCGCGAGGCCGTACGCGATGCGGACGGCCGGAGTGTCCTCGGGGCGGGTCAAGCCGAGGCCGACGGACAGGGAGTCGCCGAGCACGACCATGCGGATCGGCTCCCCGGGGAAGGCGCCGTACACGCCGTCGGCCTGCGGGCCGTCGAGGCCGTGCGGCTGCCCCACGATGCGCCGGGCCACCATGGCCTCGGCCACCAGCAGGCCGTACGTGACCGCTCCCAAGGCCGTCAGCCCGCCTCCGCCGACGGCGGCGGCGGTGGCGATGCGCCGCGCGGCGCGCACCGCGCCGGACGTCCAGATCACCCGCCCTCCTCCTGCTCACGGTACGGTTTGAAGAAGAAACTAGCCGAGTTCCGGCCACCCCTATCGGAATCCCGGCTGACGGCAGGCTGACAAGCTTCGGCAAACAAGGTGGTCATCGCGGTGCGCGTACACGACTCGCTGGTGGAGCTGATGGGCGACACTCCGCTCGTCCGGCTGCGCAAGGTCACGGCGGGCGCGTCCGCCCAGGTCCTGGCCAAGGTGGAGTACTTCAACCCCGGCGGCTCGGTGAAGGACCGCATCGCGGTGCGGATGATCGAGGCGGCCGAGCGGAGCGGCGAGCTCAAGCCGGGTGGCACGATCGTCGAGCCGACCTCCGGCAACACCGGCGTGGGCCTGGCCATCGTGGCGCAGGAGAAGGGCTACCGCTGCCTGTTCGTCTGCCCGGACAAGGTCGCCCAGGACAAGATCAACGTGCTGCGGGCGTACGGCGCGGAGGTCGTCGTCTGCCCGACCGCCGTCTCGCCCGACCACCCCGACTCGTACTACTCGGTGTCCGACCGGCTGGCCCGCGACACCCCGAACGCCTGGAAGCCCGACCAGTACTCCAACCCCGAGAACCCGGCGAGCCACTACCACTCCACCGGCCCGGAGATCTGGGAGCAGACCGAGGGCAGGATCACGCACTTCGTCGCCGGCATCGGCACCGGCGGGACGATCAGCGGCACCGGCAAGTACCTCAAGGAGGTCTCCGGCGGGCGGGTGAAGATCATCGGCGCGGACCCCGTCGGTTCCGTCTACTCCGGCGGCACCGGCCGTCCCTACCTGGTGGAGGGCGTGGGCGAGGACATCTGGCCCGCGACGTACGACACCACGATCTGCGACGAGATCATCGCGGTCTCCGACAAGGACTCGTTCGGCATGACGCGCAGACTCGCCCGCGAGGAGGCGCTGCTCGTCGGCGGCTCGTGCGGCATGGCCGTGGTGGCGGCGGTCCGGGTGGCCCAGGCGGCAGGGCCGGACGACGTCGTGGTCGTGCTGCTGCCGGACGGCGGCCGCGGCTACCTGTCGAAGATCTTCAACGACGAGTGGATGGCCGACTACGGCTTCCTCACCACGACGAGCGAGGAGGGCCTGGTCGGCGACGTGCTGGGGCGCAAGACGCCGGGCCTGCCCGAGTTCGTCCACGTCCATCCGCACGAGTCCGTCGGCACGGCGATTTCGATCATGCGGGAGTACAACGTCTCCCAGCTTCCGGTCATGAAGGAGGAGCCGCCGGTCATGGCGGCCGAGGTCATCGGCTCGATCGTGGAGCGCGATCTGCTGGAGGGTCTCTACCGCGGCCGGATGCGGTCCGACGACGAGATCGGCGGCCACATGTCCGCCCCCCTGCCCATGATCGGGTCAGGTGAGCCGGTGGCCCGGGCGGTCGAGGTGCTGGAGAAGGCCGACGCCGCCGTGGTCCTCGACGACGGCAGGCCGGTGGGCATGGTCACCCGCCAGGACCTGCTGGCCTTCCTCGCCAACCACTAACCCACCCCCCCGCCCCCCTCCGCGTGATCTTGTAGTTTGTCGCAGAGGTATGGCTTGACCAGGGCGTACGCCCTCCGTGATCAAGCAGAAAATCGAGCGCACCCCGTCTGGCCTGCGCAGCGAGCGTCCGTGATCTTGCAAATGCAAGATCACGGAGCGTGTCCGGGCAGGTCATGCGGTGAGGCTGGGAATAAGTACAAGATCACGGAAGACGTTTGCGCAGTTCACGGCTCTTTTTGCGACAAACTGCAAGATCGCGGGGGGAGGGTAGGCTCGGCTTTATGAACCAAGGCTTTGAGACGCTGGCCATCCACGCGGGTCAGGAGGCGGACCCGCACACGGGTGCCGTCGTTCCTCCTATATACGCCGTTTCCACCTACAAGCAGGACGGCGTGGGCGGCCTGCGGGCGGGATACGAGTACAGCCGGTCGGCCAACCCGACCAGAACCGCCCTTGAGGAGGCGCTGGCCGCCGTGGAGGGCGGCGTGCGCGGGCTGGCCTTCGCGTCGGGACTCGCCGCCGAGGACACGCTGCTGCGCACCGTCTGCAAGCCCGGCGACCACGTGGTGATCCCCGACGACGCGTACGGCGGCACCTACCGGCTGTTCTCCCGGGTGCTCCGGGAGTGGGGGGTCTCCTTCGACCCGGTGCCGCTCGGCGACCTCGATGCGGTGCGCGCCGCCGTACGGCCGGAGACCAAGGCGATCTGGGTGGAGACGCCCACGAACCCCCTGTTGAACGTCGCCGACATCGCCGCGCTGGCGGACGTCGCCCACGACGGTGGCGCGGTGCTCGTGGTGGACAACACCTTCGCCTCGCCCTACCTGCAGCAGCCGCTCAGCCTGGGCGCGGACGTCGCAGTCCACTCGACGACCAAGTACGTCGGCGGCCACTCCGACGTGGTCGGCGGCGCGCTGGTGACGCGGTCGGCGGACCTCGGCGAGCGGCTGGCCTACCACCAGAACGCCATGGGAGCGGTGGCCGGGCCGTTCGACGCCTGGCTCACCCTGCGCGGCCTCAAGACGCTGGGCGTGCGGATGGACCGGCACTGCGACAACGCCGAGCGCGTGGTCGACCTGCTGCTGTCGCACCCGAAGGTCGTCCAGGTCCTCTACCCGGGCCTGCCCGAGCACCCCGGCCACGAGATCGCGGCCAAGCAGATGCGCCGCTTCGGCGGGATGGTGTCGTTCCGCGTCGAGGGCGGCGAGGAGGCGGCCGTCGAGATCTGCAACCGCGCCAAGCTGTTCACGCTCGGGGAGTCGCTCGGCGGCGTCGAGTCGCTGATCGAGCACCCGGGCCGGATGACCCACGCGTCGGCCGCCGGGTCGCCGCTGGAGGTCCCGGCCGACCTGGTCCGCCTGTCGGTCGGCATCGAGACCGTCGACGACCTGCTGGCCGACCTTTCCGAGGCCCTCGGCTGACGACCGCCTGACGCCTGTTCGGCGCCCGTTCCGCGTCCGTTCCGCGCCCGTTCCGCGCTCTGTCTAGCGCCCGCTCCGCGTCGGGGCCGCAGGCTCCGGCGCGGAGGCGCGGGCGGGAGCCACCCACCGTTCGCACAGCAGGGCGGCGAGCGCCGCGGCGGTCAGGACGGCGCCCGCCACGGTCACGCTCCGAACCCCCGAGTGGTCGATGAGCGCGCCGCCGAGCAGCGACCCGCCCGCGATGCCGACGTTGAAGGCCGAGCCGCTGCCGGCCGAGGCGATGTCGGTGCTGCCCGGGGCCACCTGCAGCGCGCGGCTCGCGATGGCCGCCGCCAGCGCGCTGAACGACATGCCCGTCACGCAGAGGGCCACCACCGCCACCGGGTGCAGGGAGCCGAAGACGTACAGGGCGAGCAGCGCGCACGTGATGAGGGCCAGCGGTCCGACGAGGGCGGCCCTCGGCCGGCTGTCGAGCAGCCGGCCGACCACGATGGTCCCCGCGACCCCGGAGATCCCGGACGCGAGGAGCAGCGGGCTGAGCGCGGCCGGGGCGAAGCCGCCGAAGTCCAGCAGGAACGGCGTGATGTAGGTGTACGCGGTGAGGTAGCCGCCCACGCCGATGACGGTGGCGCCGATGAGCAGCGCGTAGCGGCGGGCGTCCGGGGTCGCGCCGCGTCCGGGTTCGTGACCAGTGGAGCCTGCGCCTGTCTGCCGGCGGCCGGGCATGAGCGTCGCCACGGTCACGCAGGTGACCAGGCCGACGGCGGCGGCCAGGGCGAACGCGGTCCGCCAGCCGACCTGCTGGCCGAGCCAGGTGCCCGCCGGGACGCCGAGGACGGGCCCGAGGGAACTGCCGATCGACATCCGGGCGATCGCGCGCCCCCGGATCTCCGGGGGGAACATCGCCGCCGCGGCCGGGGTCGCGACCGACCAGAACAGCGCCTGGGTGGCCCCGACCAGCAGCCGGGCGGCCAGCAGCGTCGGATAGTTCGGCGCCACGGCGGTCAGGAGCATTCCTACGACGAACACGCCGAGCGTGACGGTGAGCAACCTGCGCCGCGGCACCCGCTGGGTCAGCCGGGTGAGCGGCAGCGACGCCAGCACCACGACCGCGGCGTACCCCGTGACCAGCAGGCCCGTCTCGGACGGCGATCGGTTCAGATCGTTCGCCATGACCGTGAGCAGCCCGATGGGGAGGACCTCGGCGGTGACGTAGGTGAACGCCCCGACGGCGAGGGCGACCAGCGCCCACGCCGCCCGGCGTTGCGTCGTAAGGTGCACCCGCTCCTCTTTCCCCCGTTTCCGGCCAAAGACGTTCTACCGGACATTCAGGGGAAAGTGGGAATCTTTCTCAGGGGTTGAAGAAGACCATCAGGAACAGGATGACGAGCCAGATCAGGGCGCTGATGCCGCCCAGCGCGGCGATCCGGCCGGTCTGCACCTTGGCGTCGTCGTCCGGCGACTCGCTGGACAGCGCCGCGATGGCCGTGCGCTGGTCACGCTCGACGATCACCAGCAGTACGGCCGCCACGACGAACAGCGTCATCGACACCGACAGGTAGGGCGCGCCGAGAGCGCTGCGGCCCAGCAGCAGGCCGAACAGGAAGACCCCGATCGTGAGCAGGCCGAACAGCCGGGTGGCGCGGTGCAGATACCGCAGCACCGCGACCTCCCGGGCCCGGATGTAGCGCGGCGTGACGCTCGTGACCGCCGTGAGCGGACCGAGCGCGAAGATCGCGAATCCTATGTGCAGCCACAGCAGGAAATGGTCGAGAGGCGACATGGGCAGAGGCTATCGCCTGGGCTGATCGCCCCGCAGCCGCCCGGACGCCCCCGTCTCGGGCGCGCCGGACGCCGGGGCGTCCAGGAGCTACTTCCGGCGACGGGGGCGGTTGTGGACCGCCATTTCGTACAGCACTCCGGTGAGGATCATGAGAACGACGAGACCTACCGCTGCGAACATGGGAGCGCTCCTTCCACGGGCATGTGGAACGACCAGCGCGAACAGAGGATGCCTGTCTATCGTCCGCCGATTGCAACCCGGTCGGCAATCGATTATCGATGTCCCGGTACCGGTCTCCGGGAGCCACGGCCGCCGTCTCCCCGCTCGCGCCCGCCTTCCGCAGCTCGTCCGGTCACCATCCGTCGCCTGGGAACGCGCCCCCGAATCACGCCGATGTGTTTAGCAATGCCCGGCATGGCGGGCGATGAACCACTTCGCGACGTCCGACCAAGGCGACGGGCCGCGATCCGGGGCCGCGACTGAGCGCCGACCGGGCCGTGATCGCACCGGCTACCGGCCGGCCGGCTCATGGCTCGGGCCCTCAGCGGGTGCGGCGGGCGCGCAGGAAGTCGCTGACGACGTACTCGCCGAGGCGGTCGGCGCTGGCGGAGAAGACGCGGCCGCCGTTGCGCCGGGCGACCTCGTCCACGAACTCCCGCAGCCGGTCGTCGGCGGCCAGCATGAAGACGTTGATCGTCGCGCGCCGCCGGGTCATCTTGTCGACCTCGGCGAGCGTCAGCGTCAGCGTCTCCTGCGACGGCGGCCACTCGAAGCGCGGCACGCCGTCGCGCATCAGGTGCGCCGTCGGCTCGCCGTCGGTCACCACCAGGACCACCGGCTCGAAGTCCGGGTGCCGGTCGAGGTGCCGCCCCGCGATCAGCAGCGCGTGGTGCAGGTTGGTGCCCTGGACCATGTCCCATTCGAGCCCGGCCAGCTCGTCGGGCCGCAGCACCCGGGCGTAGTTCGAGAACCCGATGATCTGCACCGCGTCCTGCGGGAACTTCGAGGCCACCAGCGCCTGCAGGGCGAGCGCGGTCTGTTTGGCCGCCGCCCAGGTGCCGCGCAGGGCCATCGAGTAGGACAGGTCGACCAGCAGGCACACGGCCGCGGCCGAGCGCCGCTCGGTCTCCACGACCTCGAAGTCGTCCACCGACAGGCGCACCGGCGCGCCCCCGCCCCGCTGTACGCCGTTCACGACCGTGCGTACGACGTCGATGGGCTGCTCGTCGCCGAAGCGCCACAGACGGGTCGATCCGGTCGGCTCCCCGGCCGTGCCCGCGTCGCGCTGGTCGTGGTCGCCGCGGCGGCCCGAGTCGAGCGAGGCGAAGACCCGGCGCAGGGCGGTCTCCCCGAGCCGCCGTACGGCCTTGGGCGTGAGCTCCAGCTTGCCGCGGTTGCGGCGCAGGTAGCCCTGGGCCTCCAGCTCGCGCTCGACCTGCCGCAGGGCCTCCAGGTCGTCCACGGCCGAGCGGCCGAGCGCCCGCCTGACGGCGGCCTCGTCGATGTCGTCGAGCCGGGCGCCGGGGTAGTCCTGGCGCAGCGCGGTCTCCAGGTCGCCGAGGTCGGCCAGCTCCTGCAGGGCCGTCACGGCGTCGCCCATGCCCATCGGCTGCTCGCCGGACACCCGTTCGGGTGCGCCCCAGGCGAGGTCGGGGCGGCGGGCGGAGAGGGCGTCGCCGAGCCGGCGCATCTGCTCGGCCAGGCCCGCCTGCTCCAGCGTGTGGTTGATCAGCCCGGCCAGCTCCTCGCGCTGCTCCGGGGTGAGCGAGGCGAGCAGCCGCTGCGCGGCGGCGGCGCGGCGGGCGAGCTGGTCGACCAGCTCGTCGAGGTTCCGCGGGTTCTCGGGGAACATGTCCCCGTATTTCTGTATGAACTGGTCGAAGTCCTCCTGGGTGTGCTCGCCCCGGGCGTCACGGTCCAGCATGTCGTTGAGGTCCGACATCATCTGCCTGACCCGCTCCATGGCGGCCGGGTCGGGGTTGGCCAGCGCGTCGCGCATGCCGCGGAACCGGCTGTCGAGGACCTCCCGGCGCAGCAGGTCGCGCAGCTCCTCGAACGTCTCCCGCGCGGCGGCCGAGCGCCAGTCGTAGCCGGCCAGCTCCTGGACCGCCCGCGCCGCGTCCGAGGGCAGCGCGTCCAGCGCCGACTCCCGGAAGCGAGCGTCATCGGAGGGATCGGGGAACAGTTCGGCCCGCTCCTGGCCGATCGCCTTGTCGAGCAGGGCGCGCGCGCGTTCCAGCGTGCCGTCGAGCCGGGTGTTGTCACGCAGCTCGCGGCGGCGCCGCCGCACCTGGCGGAGCAGGTCGTCCAGGCCGCGACGGTCGGGAGCGCCGGGGAGCCCTCGCCTGAGCAGGTCGCGCAGCGCGTCGAGCGGTGTCGAGCCGGACAGGACGGCGTCGCCCATCCCGTCCAGCGCCGAACGCACGTCGTAGGGCGGAGCCAGCGGATCCGGCCCGTCGTGGTACTCCCGGTAGAAGTAGCTCATGGCCGGGTCACGTCCGGTACACCGCGGTGCCGTCGGTCTCGTCCTTGGACAGCCTGCGCATCAGGTAGAGCCCCTCCAGCGTGAACTCCAGGGCCGCGGCGGCGTGGCCGGGCGACTCGTCGCCCTCGCCCATGCCGAGCCGCGCCATGATCTTCGACAGGCCCTCGACGCGGCCGATCCTGCGCAGCAGCTCGTGAGCCGCCACCAGCTCGCCGGACTCGACCTGCGCGCCCTCGCCGAACCTGTCGAGCAGCGGCGCGAGGTCGGCGCCGCCGAGCGAGGCGCGGAAGGTCTCGGCCGTCGCGCGGCGCAGCAGGTGGGCGAGCACGTCGATCTCCCGCCCCTCCTCGCTGACCTCGAACTCGACCTTGCCGCGCAGCGTGTGGACCACGCCGGGCAGGTCGCACACCCGCGTGACGGGCCGCTCCTCCCCGGTCAGCGCGGCCCGCCGTACGGCGGAGGCGGCGGCGGTCTCGGCGGCGGCGATCGAGAAGCGGGCCGACACGCCCGAGCGGGAGTCGACGGCGGTGGACTCGCGGACCAGACGGGTGAACCTGGCGATCACCTCCACCAGGTGGTCGGGCAGGTCCGCGCCGAGGGCGTCGAGGTCGGCCTCCTGGCGGATCAGGACCAGCTCGTTCTCGACCGTGCGGGGGTAGTGCGTGCGGATCTCCGCGCCGAAGCGGTCCTTGAGCGGAGTGATGATCCGGCCGCGGTTGGTGTAGTCCTCGGGGTTCGCGCTGGCGATCAGCAGGATGTCGAGGGGGAGGCGCAGGTTGTAGCCGCGGACCTGGATGTCGCGCTCCTCCAGCACGTTGAGCAGCGCCACCTGGATGCGCTCGGCCAGGTCGGGCAGCTCGTTGACGGAGAAGACGCCCCGGTTGGTCCGGGGGACCAGGCCGTAGTGGACCGTCTCGGGGTCGCCGAGCGTGCGGCCCTCGGCGATCTTGATGGGGTCGACGTCGCCGATCAGGTCGCCGACCGAGGTGTCCGGCGTGGCCAGCTTCTCGCCGTACCGGTCCTCGCGGTGCTTCCAGGCGACCGGCAGGTCGTCGCCGGTGTCGCCGGCCAGCCGCCGGCACCGGGCGCAGACCGGCGCGTACGGATGGTCGTTGATCTCACAGCCCTCGACCACGGGCGACCACTCGTCGAGCAGGCCGGTGACGGTGCGGATCAGGCGGGTCTTGCCCTGGCCGCGCTCACCGAGGAGCACGAGGTCGTGACCGGCGATCAGCGCCCTCTCCAGGTGGGGCAGGACGGTGTCGTCGAATCCGACGATGCCGGGGAACCGGTTCTCACCGGCCCGCAGCCGGGCCAGGAGGTTCTCCCTGATCTCGGCCTTGACCGTGCGGTGCCGGTGTCCACTCTCGCGCAGTTCACGCAGAGTGCTGGGGGCAGGCGTGGGCGATTTGTGCACGGAGTCGAGCCTACGTCCCCATCAGACGA
Organism: Microbispora bryophytorum; assembly: GCF_043197435.1. NCBI lineage: Bacteria > Bacillati > Actinomycetota > Actinomycetes > Streptosporangiales > Streptosporangiaceae > Microbispora > Microbispora bryophytorum. The sequence goes on from NZ_JBICTF010000008.1 coordinate 87,635, forward strand.
TCCTGCAGCCCGGTTTGGGAGACGCGGCTGACGGCGGCCCGGCCCAATTGGCCGGGCGGCCCGCGCGTTGACCTCCTGTCAGTGGGGAGAATCGGCCCAAGGAAACAGTCGCGGAGGAAGAGAGGGCGAGACATGGCGGTATTGACGAGCCGCTTCGCCGACGGTCTCGCCGTGGGCGCAAACCTGGTGGAAGCGGCCGAGACGGCCGTACGCCAGGCGTTGGCCGGCCTGTCGGGTCCGCCGGACCTGGTGTGCTTCTTCATCTGTGGGGACGATCCCGACGACGTGGACAGGGCGGGTCGGCGCGCGATGTCCGTCGCGTCCGGCGCCGACGTGATCGGCTGCAGCGCGACCGGCGTCATCGGCCACGGCCAGGGCGTGGAGCTGACCCCTGCCGTGAGCGCGTGGGCGGCCTCCCTCGGCGGCGCCAGGATCGACACCTTCGCCCTGGAGACGCTCAGGACGGAGGACCGGTTCGTGGTCGTGGGGCTGCCCGAACGCGTGTCCGACGACCGGGCGGCGATCCTGCTCGCCGACCCCTACACCTTCCCCACCGACGCGTTCATCGAGCACTCGCACGAGGTGCTGGGCAACCTGCCGATCGTCGGCGGCCTCGCCAACGGGCTCAAGGGCCGTGGTTCCGTGCGGCTGTTCGCCAACGGAGAGGTCCACGACTCCGGCGCGATCGGAGTGGTCATCGGCGGTGCGGTGAACATCGGCACGGTCGTGAGCCAGGGCTGCCGGCCCATCGGACCGTCCATGGTCGTCACCCGGGCCGAGGACAACGTGCTGCTGGAGCTCGCCGGCCAGCCCGCCCTGGCCCGCCTGGAGGACATCGTCAGCGCCCTCGACGAGGAGGACCGCGACCTGGTGGCCACCGGTTTACAGATCGGCATCGCCATGGACGAGTACGCCGAGCGCCACGAGCGCGGCGACTTCCTGATCCGCGGGGTCATCGGCATCGATCCCGAACGCGAGGCGGTGGCCGTCGGCGACGTGATCGAGATCGGCAGGACGGTCCGGTTCCAGGTCAGGGATGCCGAGACCGCCGACGAGGACCTCTACGAACTGCTCGACGCCCATCTGCAGCAGCACTCCGGCCGGGTCGAGGGGGCCCTGCTGTTCTCCTGCAACGGCCGGGGCTCGGGCATGTTCGACTCGGCCGACCACGACGCGCTCGCCGTACGCGAGACGCTGGGGCCGATCGGGGTGGCGGGGTTCTTCGCCGCGGGCGAGGTCGGACCGGTCAGCGGGCACAACCACGTCCACGGCTTCACCGCGTCGCTGCTCGTCTTCTCCAGCGGCACCGGATTCTCCAGCGGCACGGGCCTGTCCACCGGCACGGGAGCGGGTGCGTGAGCGACCTCACGCTGGCCGTCGACATCGGCGGCACGAAGTTCGCGGCGGGCCTGGTGGAGCCGGACGGGCAGGTCGTGGCCGCCGAGCGGGCCGCCACCCCGCAGGGCGGCGACGCCGAGACGCTGTGGCGGACGCTGACCAGCCTGCTCGACCGGCTGGACGTGCCCGCCGCCCTCGCCGGCGTGGGCGTCGGCTGCGGCGGCCCGATGACCTGGCCAGAGGGGGAGGTCTCTCCGCTCAACATGGGCGGCTGGCGCGGTTTCCCGCTGCGCGGGAGGCTGGCCGCCCGCTTTCCCGGCGTCCCGGTCCGCATCCACAACGACGCCGTCTGCCTGGCCGTCGCCGAGCACTGGTGCGGCGCCGGGCGGGGGAGCGCGGCCATGCTGGGGATGGTCGTGTCGACGGGCGTCGGCGGCGGGCTGATTCTCGGCGGCAGGCTCATCGACGGCGGGACCGGCAACGCGGGTCACATCGGCCATGTCGTGGTCGACCCCGAGGGCCCGCCCTGCGGCTGCGGCGGCAACGGCTGCCTGGAGGCGATCGCCCGTGGCCCCGGCCTCGCCGCCTGGGCGCTCGCCCAGGGCTGGTCTCCGGGCGACGCCGCCACCGAAGGGGACCTCTACCGGGAGGAGGGGACGGCCACCGCGCGCAGGCTGGCCGCCGACGCCGCGGCGGGCGACGCGATCGCGCTGGCCGCGATGGCCAGGGCCGGGCGTGCCCTCGGTGTCGCGATCGCCTCGGCCGTCAACCTGTGCGACCTCGATCTCGTGACCGTCGGCGGCGGGCTCAGCCAGGCGGGCGATCTGCTGTTCGGGCCTTTGGAGGAGGCCTTGCGGGAGCACACCCGGATGGAATTCGCCGGGCGGGTGCGGGTCGTGCCCGCCGCGCTCGGTCAGGACGCCGGTCTCGTCGGCGCCGCCGCCCTTGTGATCGAGGGAGACAGATACTGGCGCCCCGGCCTCTGAAGGCGTGTCGCCTGCCGGGACCTGTGATGATTGGCCCATGGCTGTCCCACAGGTGGCGTACGAGGACGTCGTCGCCGCGCGCGAGTTGCTGTCGGAAGTGGCGGCGCTGACGCCGGTCCTGCACTCACGGATGCTGTCCGAGATCGTCGGCGGCCCGGTGCACCTCAAATGCGAGAACCTCCAGCGGGCCGGGTCGTTCAAGGTCCGCGGAGCGTACGTGCGGATCGCGCGGCTGAGCGAGGAGGAGCGGGCCAGAGGCGTGGTGGCGGCCAGCGCGGGCAACCACGCGCAGGGCGTGGCGCTGGGCTCGTCGCTCGTCGGGGCGAAGTCGACCGTCTACATGCCCGAGGGCGCGCCGCTGCCCAAGGTGGAGGCCACCCGGGCGTACGGCGCGGACGTGGTCTTCGCGGGGCACACGGTCGACCAGGCCCTGCGGGTGGCCAAGGAGCACGCCGACCGGACCGGCGCGGTGTTCATCCATCCGTTCGACCACCCCGACGTGATCGCCGGGCAGGGCACGGTCGGCCTGGAGATCCTTGAGCAGCTTCCCGGCACGGCCACGATCGTGCTGCCCATCGGCGGCGGCGGTCTGGCGGCGGGGGTCGCGCTCGCCGTGAAGTCCCAGCGTCCCGGGATCAAGGTGGTGGGCGTGCAGGCCGAGCGGGCCGCGGCCTATCCCGACTCGCTGGCCGCGGGCCGGCCCGTCATGGTCGAGCCCACGTCGACGATGGCGGACGGCATCGCGGTCGGGCGGCCGGGCGACCTGCCGTTCGAGCTCATCCACTATCTGGTCGACAGTGTCGTGACGGTCTCGGAGGAGTCGCTGTCGCGGGCCCTGCTGCTGTGCCTCGAACGCTCGAAGCTGCTGGCGGAGCCGGCCGGGGTGGCGGGGGTGGCGGCGCTGCTCGACCAGCCGCACGCGTTCGAGCCGCCGGTGGTCGTCGTGCTGTCGGGCGGCAACATCGACCCGCTGCTGCTGGCCAGGGTGCTGCGGCACGGCCTGGCGGCGGCGGGCCGCTACCTCGCCTTCCGCATCCGGCTGACCGACCGTCCCGGGGCGCTGGCCGCGCTGCTGGCCCGGCTGGCCGACCTCGGCGCCAACGTGCTCGACGTGGTGCACGAGCGGTTCGGCTCCCGGCTGCATCTGGAGGAGGCCGAGGTCCTGCTGCAACTGGAGACCCGCGGCCCCGCGCACTGCGACGAGGTGCTGAGCGCGCTGCGGGGGGACGGCTACAAGTTGCTGTTCTCCTGACCCGCGTGGTGCGGGTCAGGGTCCGGCGAGCGGGGCGGGACGCCTCGGCTGGAACAGCCAGGCGTCGAACAGCCCCTTGAGGTTCTTGCCCGAGATCCGCTCGGCCAGCGCGATGAACTCCTGTGTCGTGACGTTGCCGTACCTGTGGGCGTCGGTCCACGCCCTGATCAGCGGGAAGAACTTGTCGTCGCCGATCTCCCGGCGCAGGGCGTGCAGCGTCATCGCGCCGCGGTTGTAGACGGCCGCGCCGAACAGGTCGTCGGCGCGGGCGGCGCCCGGAGGGTAGGCCCACATCGGGTCCGCCGCGTTCGCGTACAGACGTTTGAAGGCCGAATCGGCGGTGCCCTGGCCGGTGTGCTCCGCCCACAGCCATTCGGCGTACGTCGCGAAGCCCTCGTTCAGCCACAGGTCGCGCCAGCGCGTGATGGTCAGGCTGTCGCCGAACCACTGGTGAGCGAGCTCGTGCGCGATGATCGCGGGCTCGGGGGAGAAGCCGCCGTAGATGGGCTTGGTCTGGTTCTCCAGCGCGTATCCCGCCGCGTAGTCGTCGATCACGCCGCCCGTGGAGGAGAAGGGGTACGGCCCGAACACGGTCGACCAGTAGTCGGTGATCTTCCCTGTCTGCGTGAGGAGCTGGTCGAGCGAACCGCGGAAGGAGTCCGCGACGGCGACGTAGATCGGCAGGCCCTTGTCGCTCGTGCCGGTGCGGACCTGGAACTTCCCGGTCGTCATCGTGGCGAGGTAGCTCGCCATCGGGTGCTTCTCCCGCCAGGCGAAGGTCGTCCTGCCCGCCTTGGTCTGCGGCGTCCCCGTCATCTCGCCGTTGGCGATCGCGGTCAGCCCCTCGGGAACGGTGATCCGGAAGTCGTAGGTCGCCTTGTCCGACGGGTGGTCGTTCGACGGGAACCAGGTCTTCGCGCCGTTCGGCTCACATGTCACGAACGCGCCGTCCGCTGTGGAGATGAAGCCGTATTCGCCGAGGTTGGCGGAGTCGTGCATCGGTTCGGGCACGCCCGCGTAGTCGACCGTGACCGCGAACCGGTGGCCGTTCGAGATCCGCTTGCCCGGCTCGATCACGAGCTCGTCCTTGCTGCGGTCGAACGAGGCCGCCCCGCCGTCCACCGTCACCCGGCTCACCGTGAGCCCGTGCAGGTCGAGGTCGAACGACGTCAGGTCCTGTGCGGCCTTGGCCTCGATCGTGGCGCTGCCCGCGAGCTTCCTGGACGCCGGGTCGTACGACAGGCGCAGGTCGTAGTGCTGGACGTCGTAGCCGCCGTTGCCGTCGTCGGGGAAGTCCGGGTCGCCGATCCCCGGGGCGCCCGTGGTGCTCTTCGACGCGCCCGGTGTCACCGGGGCGACCGCCGCCGCCTGGGACGGCGCGACGACCGCGCCCTCGGACGGCGCGCAGGCCGTCGCGGCCCCCACGGCCACGGCACAGATCAGGGCGGAGACCGATCTGGCGGCCCGTACGCCGGCCCGCGTCGTGGCCGGCGTTGTGGTCGGCGCGGTGGTCGATGCGGTGGTCGGCCCTGGGAACGGAGGAAGACGATGCGTGGACATATGTCTGGCAACTCTACGGGAGGCCGCGGTGTGGTCCGGGTAGTGACTTCGGGTGTTTGCCCTGCTCATGGGGGTCGTGAGGGTCCTGGGGGTTGTGGGGTCGCGGGGTCTGGGGCGTCCCCGGACGGCCGGGTCTCAGGCGTCGACGACGAGCGTGCTGGCCGCCTTGTCGTGCAGGGCCTGCTTCCTGCGGTCGAACAGGATCCACGCGAGGTTCACCAGCCCGAGGCAGCACAGCCAGCCCAGCACGATCTCCACCGCCTGCCGCACCGCGATCGGCCCGGGACCGGCCGGCTCCCCGGTCTCCCGCACGACGCGCATGCCGAACAGCCTCTTGCCCACCGTCTGGCCGTTCCAGAACGACTGGAGCAGCCAGTAGTAGAGGAACGCGATCACTCCGAGGAGAAGGCCGTTGCCGACGGGGACCCGCGCCATCGCCCCGGTCGTGCTGTCGTACACGACCCTCCAGTTGTCCCAGGTGAGCGGCGAGGTGACGAGCGTGACGAGCACGGCGTCCACGATCCCGGCGAACAGGCGGCGCCAGCGGCCGGCGAGCCGCGGCGCCGTCTGCCCGAAGGGCGGGGGCGTCCAGGGAATCCTTGGTTCCTCGTACGGGCTTCCCGGAGGCGGCGGTGTTCCCATGGCTGAATGGTCACCCCGCCGCCCTTCGGTCAAAGCCGGGCGCGCGCAAAGGGTGCGTCAGAGGGTGTCGGAGGGGTGCCAGACGGGTGCCGAACGGGTGCCAGAGGTGCGAGAGACGTCAGAGGGTGCCGCGGCGTTCCTGCTCGCGCTCGATGGCCTCGAAGAGCGCCTTGAAGTTGCCCTTGCCGAAGCCGAGGGAGCCGTGACGCTCGATGAGCTCGAAGAAGACCGTCGGGCGGTCCACCACCGGCTTGGTGAAGATCTGCAGGAGGTAGCCGTCCTCGTCGCGGTCCACGAGGATGCGGCGCTTCTTCAGCTCCTCGACCGGCACGCGGACCTCGCCGATGCGGGAGCGCAGCTCCGGGTCGTCGTAGTAGGAGCCGGGCGTCTCGAGGAACTCGACGCCCGCCTCGCGCATGGCGTCGACCGTCGTGACGATGTCGTTGGTGGCCAGCGCGATGTGCTGCACGCCGGGGCCGCCGTAGAACTCCAGGAACTCCTCGATCTGGGACTTCTTCTTGCCCTCGGCGGGCTCGTTCAGCGGGAACTTGACCTTGCGGGTGCCGTCCGCGACGACCTTGGACATCAGCGCGGAGTATTCGGTGGCGATGTCGTCGCCGATGAACTCCGCCATTTTGGTGAAGCCCATGACCTTCTCGTAGAACTCGACCCATTCCTCCATGCGCTCGACGTTGCCGACGCAGTGGTCGATCGCCTGGAAGAGCCGGCCGTTCTTCACCGCGGGCGGCGCGACGATGGGCTCGGCCGCGACGTACCCCGGCAGGTAGGGCCCGGCGTAGTTGGCACGGTCGATCAGCGTGTGCCGGGTCTCGCCGTAGGCCGCGATGGCCGCGACCACGACCTTGCCGTGGTCGTCCTCGACCACGTGGGGCTCCTCCAGCCCCCGGGCCCCGCTCTCCAGTGCGTGGCGGTAGGCCGCCTCCACGTCCGGCACGTCCAGTGCGAGGTCGACGACGCCGTCACCGTGCTCGGCCACGTGGCGCGCGAGCGGCGTGCCCGCGCGTACGGCTCCGCGCAGCTCGAACCGGGCCGAGCCCGACACGAGGACGTACGCCACCTCGTCGCGGCTGCCTGTCTCCGGCCCCCGGTAGGCCACCAGGCGCATCCCGAAGGCGGTCGAGTAGTAGTGGGCGGCCTGCTTCGCGTTGCCGACCGCGAAGACCACCGCGTCCATGCCGTGAACCGGGAAGACATCGTTCATACGCCAACTGTCCGGCGATGTGGCCAATTTGCGCAACAGTGAGTTGTTTTAGTGGACAATGTGCACAGTTCTCGCCTCATGCAAGGGGAAATCGTTATGACGATTGACCACCTCGACGCACAGCTCGTCGCCCTGCTGGCCGCCGAGCCCAGGATCGGCGTGCTCGAGTGCTCCCGCAGGCTGAACGTCGCCCGGGGGACGGTGCAGGCCCGGCTCGACCGCATGACAGAGAAGGGAGTCATCACCGGCCACGGCCCGGACATCGATCCGGCCGCGCTCGGCTTCGACGTGACGGCGTTCGTGACGTTGCACATCAGGCAGGTCGCGGGGCACGTGCCGGTGGCCGACCAGCTCGCGCTCATCCCCGAGGTTCTGGAGGTCCACACGATCACCGGCGGGGGAGACATGCTCTGCCGTGTGGTCGCGCGCAGCAACGCCGACCTCCAGCGCGTCATCGATCTGATCGTGGACGTGCAGGGTGTCGTGAGGACCGAGTCGGTGATCGCGCTCGACACGCTGGTGCGGTACCGGACTCTTCCGCTCGTTCACGCGGCCGGGGGCTGACGCGGTTTTCCCCAGTGTCCTTTGCCTGGGGCAGGCTTTTCCACAGACGTCGCGGGAAGTGCCGGACCATCGATGGCCATCGTTTACCGTGGTTCCATCCGCCCAGCTCAGGGGCCACAAATGGGCGTAGCGGGGGGTATCGGACCTATCGGGGGTCACGGATCGGGGGGCACAACGTGGACAGCGCCGAGGAGGGCCCGATCGGGGAGGGCGCCGCGGATTCGCGGCCGCCCCTCCGCGGCCCGGACGGGGGAGGAGGCGGCGGGGACGGCGGCGCGCCGAAGCCTCGCCGGCGAAGGCGGCTGCCGCGTGTCCTTCTCGCGAGCCTGGCCACCGGGATCGTCGGGCTTGTCGTGTTCCTCGCCGTGGTGTGGGCGCTGACCCCCATCCCGGACAGCACCCAGGAACTGGCGACGGCCCAGGGCTCGGTGATCTACTACCGCGACGGCAGGACGGTCCTCGCCACCGAGGGCGTCAACCGGAAGACCGTGCCGCTCACCCAGGTCCCCCAGGTCGTCAGAAGCGCGGTCATCGCGGCGGAGAACCGGACGTTCTATCAGGACCAGGGCGTCTCCCTGTCCGGTACGGCCCGCGCCGTGTGGTCGACGGTCACCGGTCGCCAGCTCCAGGGCGGCTCGACGATCACTCAGCAGATGGTCCGCAACTACTACAGCGGCCTCGGTCAGGAACGCTCCATCGGGCGCAAGCTCAAGGAGATCATGATCGCGCTGAAGGTGGATCGTTCCAAGCCGAAAGACTGGGTGCTGGAGCGCTACCTCAACACCATCTACTTCGGCCGGGGGGCTTACGGCATCCAGGCCGCCGCGCGGGCCTACTTCGACAAGGACGTGCAGAACCTGACGGCGGCCGAGGGCGCCTACCTCGCCGCCGTGATCCAGCAGCCCACCCGTTTCGCCAACCCGGCGGGGGCCGCGCTCGACGCGGCGAAGGCAAGGTGGACGTCGGTGATCCAGGGCATGCGCGAGACCGGCGCGATCACCCGTGAACAGGCCGGCGCCCAGGTGTTCCCCACACTCGCCAAGCAGCGGGCGCCGCTGTCCCTCGGCGGCCAGAACGGCTACATGCTGGCGCAGGTGCGCGCCGAGCTGAACCGGCTCGGCTACACCGACGAGGACATCAACCACGGCGGCCTGAAGGTCACCACGACGTTCGACAAGAAGCTGATGGCGCAGGCCCAGCAGGCGGTCAAGTCGGTCCTGCCGGACGACACCCCCAAGAAGGTCCGTACCGGCCTGGCGGCCGTCGATCCCGCGACCGGCGAGGTCGTCGCCTTCTACGGCGGTCGTTACGCGACCAACCAGTACGACAACGCCTTCTCCGCCAAGGTCCAGGCCGGCTCGACCTTCAAGCCCTACACGCTGGCCGCCGCGCTCGAAGCCGGATACGGGCTCGACACGCTGGTCTACGGCAACTCACCCATCCGCATCGGTTCCGCCGACATCCCCAACTCCGGCGGCAAGTCGTACGGGCAGGCGATCACCCTGCTCCAGGCGACGCAGTTCTCGGTGAACACCGCCTTCGTGGACCTCGGGCAGCGCATCGGCCTCGACAAGGTCGTCGCCGCGGCGCGGGCCGCCGGGATTCCCGCGGCGCAGCTCGCCCCTCACCAGAGCGCCGCCACGTTGCCCCTCGGTGTGGCGTCGGTGAGCGCCGTGCAGCAGGCATCCGGGTTCGCCACCTTCGCCGCCGGCGGTATCCACCATGAGCCCCATGTGATCCGGGCGGTCACCGACAGCACCGGACTCACCCGGAAGTTCGCCCCATCCGGCGTTCGGGCCTTCAGCGAGAACACCGCCGCCGACACGACGTACGCGCTGGAGCAGGTGGTGCGCAGCGGCACCGGCACGGCCGCGCGGCTGTGGGACCGCCCGGTGGCGGGCAAGACCGGCACCACCGACGAGTCGGCGGCCGTCTGGTTCTCCGGCTACGTCCCCCAGCTGGCCGTCGCGGTCAACATGTTCCGCGACGACAACAAGCCGGTGACCGTCCCCGGTTACGGCGAGTTGTACGGCGGCGCGCTGCCCGCCGAGATCTGGAAGACCTTCATGAGCACCGCCATGGAGGGCAGGCCGGTCCGGGAGTTCCCCGACCCGGTCACGTGGAACCCCTACTACTGGGACACCTACGGCATGGCCATGCCCCAGCAGAGCGGGGCTCCCACGGCGTATCCGTCGGGGCCCGACGGGTCGCCCATGCCGTACGAACCGGGTGACGGGGCGACGATGCCCGGCCCCGGCGGGCCCGGCGCGCCCGGTTCGCCCCCAGAGACGGACGAGGAGCAGCAGGGCGCCACCGGCCAGGACGGCGAGGCCGGCCCGAGAGGCGGCGCGAACGGCATCAGCGGTGCGACCGGCCCGAATGGCCCTAATGGCCCGAGCGGCCCGAGCGGCCCGAATGAGCTGACCGGCACGGGCCGTGCCCGCGATACGCGTGCCGCGGATCCCGCCACCCGGGCCGGCACGGGGACGGGGACCACCGGATCTGACGCGGACGCCACCGGTACGGGTGTCAGGCGGGCCGGCCAGACCGACCCGGGCACCAGGCGGGCCGGTCAGACGGGCCAGAACAGCCAGACGGGCCAGGGCGGTCAGGGCGGTCAGGGTGGTCAGAGCGGTCCGATCGCGCAGCTCCCCGGACCGCAGCTCCCGATCGCCCAGGATCCCGGCCGCTGACGGCTCCGGGCGGGCACTCGCTTACGCGGTGTCGCTTGCGCCGTGTTGCTTGTGCCGTGTCGCTTCCGCGGCGTCGCTTCTAGCGGGCTGCTTGTGCCGTGTGGTTTGGGCGGCGTCGCTTCTATCGCGCTGCTTGTGCCGTGTAGCTTCTATCGGGCCAGTTCGGCGCGCAGCTCGGCGGGCGTGGTGACCGGCGCCCGGCAGGTGAACCGCCGGCACACGTAGGCCGCGGGCGAGCCGTCGACCATTCCCCGCCCCTCCAGCAGCGGCACGTCCACCGGCACGTTCGCCGGCAGGTCCACCGGCACACTGCCGACGGGTCCTGTGCCGGCAGGTCGTGTGCCTGCTTGTCCGGGGGCGGCGTGTCCTGTGCCGGCGTGTCCTGTGCCCAGCGCGACGACCAGCCCCGGCGTGCCGGACATGAGGGCCGCCGTGTGCAGCGCGCGGGTGCGGGCGTCGTCGGCCGGGCCGACGATCGCCACCTCGACAGGCCCGCGCAGCGCCGCCTCCGCCACCGCGAGACCCCACCCGGCGAACCGGGCGTACCGCTCCGCCATCGCGGAGACCGTGCCCAGCGCCGCCTCGGCCGCCTCCCGGTGCCGGGCCGATCCGGTGAGCGCGGCGTACGACAGCAGCGCCCCCGCCGCCGCGAACTGCCCCGAGGGCGTCGCGTTGTCGGCCGGGTCCTGAGGCCGCTGGAACAGCCGCTCGCCGTCGTCGGGGGCGTCGTAGAAGCCCCCCGACTCGTCGGGGAACCGCGTCAGGACGGTTTCCAGCAGGTCTGCGGCGCGGTGGAACCACCGGCTCTCGCCGGTGACGCCATAGAGGGCGAGGAAGCCCTCGGCCGTGTTGGCGTAGTCCTCCAGCATGCCCGCGTTGGCCCCCGCCCGGCCGTCACGGGAGGTGCGCAGCAGCCGGGCCGGGCCGCGGCTCACCGTGTGCAGGTCGTCGAGCAGCTCGGCCGTCTCGCGTGCGGCGTCGAGCAGGTCCGGCCGCTCGAACAGCGCGCCCGCCTCGGCCAGGGCGGCGATGACGAGCCCGTTCCAGGAGGCCACGACCTTGTCGTCCCGGCCGGGCCGTGGCCGCCGCTCCCGCGCGGCGCGCAGGGCCGTACGGACCCGGTCGAACCGCGCCGGGTCGTCGGGGTCGGCGAGAAGCTGGAGCACCGACATGCCGTGCTCGAAGGTGCCGGTCACCTCGAACACCGATGCGGCCCAGGCGGCGTCGTCCTCCCCGAGGACCTCGCGGAGCTGGTCGGGGGTCCAGACGTAGAACAGGCCCTCGCCGTGAGCGCCGTCCGGTCCCTCACTGTCGGCGTCGAGGGCGGAGGCGAACCCGCCCTCGGGCGTGCGCATCTCCCGCAGCAGCCATTCGGCGGTCTCCAGGACCACCCGCTTGGCCAGGACCGAGCCGGTCGCGCGCCACCAGTGGGCGTAGACCCGCAGCAGCAGGGCGTTGTCGTAGAGCATCTTCTCGAAGTGCGGCACCACCCAGCCGGCGTCGACCGAATAGCGGGCGAAGCCCCCGCCGAGCTGGTCGTACATGCCGCCCCTGGCCATCGCCTCCATGGTCGTCTCCGCCATGGTCATGGCGTCGCGGGTGCCGTGCCGCAGCAGGAACTCCAGGACCATGGACGGCGGGAACTTGGGCGAACCGCCGAATCCGCCCCGCTGCTCGTCGAAGCCCTCCGCGAGGTTCCGTACGGCGAGGTCGAGGGTCTCGGCGGTGGGCAGCGGGCCCGAGGGCGCCCCGGTGCGCTCGACGAGCGCCTCCACCACCTTTTCCCCCTGGGCCATGACGCCCTCCCGGTCCTGCCCCCAGGCCTGCGAGACGGCGTGCAGCACTCGCTGGAAGTGCGGCCGGGGGAAGTAGGTGCCGGCGTAGAACGGGTGCCCGCCGGGGGTGGCGAAGACCGTCATCGGCCAGCCGCCCTGCCCGGTCATCGCCTGGACCGCGCCCATGTAGACGGCGTCCACGTCGGGCCGCTCCTCGCGGTCCACCTTGACGTTGACGAACAACTCGTTCATCAGCCGCGCGGTGGCCTCGTCCTCGAACGACTCGTGCGCCATGACGTGACACCAGTGGCACGCCGAATAGCCCACGCTGATCAGCAGGGGGACGTCGCGCCCGCGCGCCTCCGCGAACGCCTCCTCGCCCCAGGGGAACCAGTCCACCGGGTTGTCCGCGTGTTGCAGGAGGTAGGGAGAGGTCTCGTCACCCAGCCGGTTCATATGACGAGCCTTTCACAGATCGTCAGAAGAGAACGATGCGGGTAAGGATGACGTGGCGATCCTTCCGGCTGATGCGGTACTCGGCGATGCCGAACCCCTTGGGGATCAGGATCTCCCGCCAGTCCGGATCCGTACCGACCTGGTCGCTGCCCGCCAACCAGGGTCCTCACAGATCGCAACGGTCAGCGCGGCCACTGTGGAGAAGACATCAGCAGGCACGGCGGGATCGGCGAGAGTATCGGCGACGATCTCAGAGGGAAGAACAGGCCATAGATCCTCGTCGTCACCACTCACTAGGTGCTGCGCTCCTGCCTGCGGCGGGCGATGTCGTCCATCGTGGTGGTGGGCAGGGTGCCCGCCTCGGCGGCGGCATGGACGCGGTCACGATGGGGATCGGTGTCAAGCATCGCCCGCCCCCACCAGGCCGTCAGTACGCCGTCGAGTTCCGGCCCCTGCTGAGCTTCCAACAACTCCGCGAAGAACTGCGCCCGACGGGCGCCCCGGAGCGCGTTCGATATCGCACCGATGGTCCGGGGCACACGCGGCCGTTCGGCCGAATGCTGGTGGACGGGCTGAGCGCTCATCGACACCGCCTTTCGTCGCTCCCGACCAGGGTACGGCGCAGCGGACGGGCTCCGAGGTCACTCGCGTCAATCATTGGCACCAGTGGCACGCCGAACAGCCCACGCTGATCAGCAGGGGGACGTCGCGCCCGCGCGCCTCCGCGAACGCCTCCTCGCCCCACAGGAACCAGCCCAACGGGACGCACGGTCGGAGTGTCTCCGGACAACTACCGCCGCACCTTCCGCCCGCGGACCCGCCCCGGCCCGGGGCGAGCCGCCAAGTCCGGGGAAACTCGTGGGGAACCGCGGGGATGTGTTCCGGCCCGTCCCGGCGTAGGCTCACAGGACGTGGGCTTGGATCTGGACTTCGCTATCAGGCACTCGGGACGCCCCGCGGCCGTCATGACGCGGCGCGACGTCGCGCGGGTGCTGCTGGCCGTGCCGTCCGGACAGGCCCTGGTCGCCCTACCCGACCTGCGGCGGCAACTGCTCGCGGCGGGCAACCCGCTGTCGCCCAGGTTCTGGGAGTCGGCGAAAGCCGTGCTGATGAACATCGAATCCGGCGTGGCGACGGTCGGCGACGTGCAGCGCTGGCTGGAGTCCAGCGGGACCGAGCCGATCATGCTCACCCGCAGCTACTTCCTGTGGCCTGAGGAGAGCGAGCGCGGCCCGGTGGCCACCGAGATGTACGAGCGGCTGGTCGAGTTCCTGGAGGAGCGGCTGGCGGCCGGGGAGATCGACGCGGACGCGCTGGCCGCCGGGGACTCCGACGCCCGGCACGCCTACGAGGAGCTCCAGGAGCGCTGGCTCGGCACCGCGCTGCCGGACGGCAGGGTGCCCAACGTCGTGGTCAACGACGAGCAGGACCAGGAGCTGTACGCCGCCTGGGACGAGGAGGAGGCGTACGCGCTGAGCGAGTTGCGGCGGGTGCTCGACGACCTGCCGGAGCCGCCCTTTCCGGCGGACGCTCTCCGCGCGGCCGCCCGGCGGCTGCGCGTGACGTTGACCCGGCCCGGCTATCCGGGCAACGTGCTGCGCGCCTGCGCCGGGCTGGAGGACGGGGAGCTGCCCGAACGGGACGAGGACTTGTGGCTCACCGTCGCCGCCGGGATCGCCGCGCCGATCTCCGACCTTCCCGACGAGGAGGACGCCGCCCGGTTCTTCGACATGGAGGGCGAGCTCAGCCACGAGGACTCGATACTGGCCTCGTTGTGCGCCATCCACCACGCCGACTGGCTCGCGTCGGTGATCACCCTGGTCCGGTACGGCCCGGGCGTGCTCGCGTCGCCCGAGCGGATCGCCCGGTTCATCGCCGACTCCGAGGACGTCGACACCGACCCCGACGAGCCGGAGGACCTGGAGGCGACGGAGATGCTGTTCACGGCCGTGACGCCGCTGTGGGCGCACCTCGGCATCGTCGACCGGGCCGAGGTGCTGACCCCGCTGGGCTGGTGGGGCCTGCCGAAGGCATTGGAGCGCGCCTGGTCCTCGGGCACCGCGCTACCCGACTGAGCTCCCGGCTGCCCCCCTGCGCTCCCGACTGCCCGATCGAGCTCCCGGCTGAAGCTCCCCGCCGGAAGGCCACACCGCCCGGCTGAGGATCAGCCGGGCGTGTCGACCAGGTCGCGGTAGTCGTCGTCCACCAGATCGCGGTATTCCGGATGCCGCCGGATGTAGTAGGCCACGAACGAGCACAACGGCACGACCCGCAGGCCGGCCGCCCGCGCTCCGTCGAGAGCCCCGCCCACCAGCCTGCCGCCCAGGCCGCGGCCCTCGAACTCGTCGCGCACCTCGGTGTGCGGGAGGATCATCGACCCGTCCCGCAACCGGTACTGCGCGAACCCGGCGACCACGCCGTCGACGAGGATCTCGTAACGCGACGCGGCGGGGTTGTCGACGACCCGGGCGTCCGCGCTCACGCCTCGGGCCCGTTCCCGTGCCGCTCGTCCTCGTGATGGTCGTGCGGCACCTGGATCTTTCTCATCTGCTTGTTCATGTTCTTCAGCAGGAAGAACAGGGCCAGACCGATCGCGGCGACGATGATGAAGCTCAGAAGACCCGGGCCGTAGCTGGTTGCATCCACGCTTTCAGCTTACGAGCAGGCAGGGGTGACCCCGGCGGCGATCCCCGCGAACAGGTCGTCCTCCGGCAGCGTGGTGTCGACGAGCGACCGCGCGAGGTGGTAGTCCTCGGTCGGCCAGATCTCCTCCTGCAGCTGACGCGGGCAGACGAACCAGAACCCGTCCGGGTCGACCTGGGTGGCGTGCGCGAGCAGGGCGAGATCGCGGATCTCGAAGTACTCCGCGCACGGGACCCTCGTGGTGACCTCCCACTTCTGCGGCCGGTCCTCCCACCGCGCGATCCAGTCGGCGTACGGCGAGCCCATGCCACGCTCGGTCATGACGTGGTGCAGCGCCTCGAAGCGCTCCCTGGTGAAGCCCATGTGGTAGTAGAGCTTCAGCGGCTGCCACGGCTCACCCGTGCCGGGGTAGCGGTCGGGGTCGCCCGCCGCCTCGAAGGCCTCCACCGACACCCGGTTGGTCATGATGTGGTCCGGATGCGGATAGCCGCCGTTGTCGTCGTAGGTGAGGATCACATGCGGGCGGAACTCCCGGACGGCGGCGACGAGCGGCGCCGACGCCGCATCGAGCGACTGCAGTGCGAAGCACCCCTCGGGCAGCGGCTCGTTCTCGTCCTCCGGCAGCCCGGAGTCGACGAAGCCGAGGAAACGCTGCTGGACGCCGAGGATCTGGCGCGCCTTCTCCATCTCCAGGCGGCGCACCTCGCCCATGTTCTCCAGAATGTCCGGCCGGTCCATCTTGGGGTTGAGGATCGAGCCGCGTTCACCACCCGTACATGTGACGACGAGCACCTCCGCGCCCTCCGCGACGTAGCGGGCCATCGTGGCGGCGCCCTTGCTCGACTCGTCGTCTGGGTGCGCGTGCACGGCCATCAGCCTCAACGGTGCACTCACGTCTCTCCTCAGGTGTTCTATGGCTACGGAAAGAGGTTAGCTTCTAAGGGACCGTGCGTTTCGGACCCGGTATGGCCCGCGTCGCCGACACGGTCGACTTGTGCGGACGATCGTCTCGCACAACACCGACAATCCTCAGGGAGATTCCGCGATGCCCACCGATGACGCCGGCGGCCAGGGGACACGCCCGGTGCTCGGCACGCCGGACGACTTCGCGCCCCGCCCGGCGCGGCCCGCCAGGCTGGCGGGATACATCGTCATCGCGCTGATCGTGGCGGTGATAGCGGGCGGCTGGGGCTATGTCATGCTCCGCGCGAACGGGAACCCCTCGGTGAGCGCCGACGTGATCACCTTCGACGCGAGCGAGGCGGACTCCGCCGCCATCACCTTCACGGTCCACAAGCCCGCCGACCGGGCGGCGATGTGCCGGATCCAGGCACTCGACACCCAGCACCTGGAGGTCGGCAGCCGTGAGGTCGACATTCCCAAGGGCCGGTCGGACCTCGAGTTCACCGAACGGCTGAGGACGAGTTCCCAGGCCACAGCAGTACATGTCGACTACTGCGATCTCGTATAGTGGAATCTTTGGGGAAGCGTTCGAAGGCGTTAACTTGACAGCCTTTCGAGTCACTTACGGAAACAAGGAGAGCCCGTGGCCGTCTCCCAGAACGACAACGTCACCTGGCTGACGCAAGAGGCGTACGACCGCCTCAAGGAGGAGTACGAGTACCTTTCGGGCCCGGGTCGCACGGACATCGCCAAGAAGATCGAGGCCGCCCGGGAAGAGGGTGACCTCAGGGAGAACGGCGGCTACCACGCCGCCAAGGACGAGCAGGGCAAGATGGAGGCCCGCATCTTCCACCTCCGGCAGATCCTGGACAGCGCCAGGGTCGGTGAGGCCCCCCGCGCCGAGGGCATCGTGGGTCCCGGCATGACGGTGACGGTCCGCTTCGCCGGCGACGACGAGGAGGTCACCTTCCTGCTGGCCTCCCGCGAGGAGAGCGGCGCGCCCATCGACGTCTACTCGCCGAACTCCCCCCTCGGCTCCGCGATCAACGGCAAGAAGATCGGGGAGAAGGCGACGTACACGCTGCCCAACGGCAGGCAGAACACCGTCGAGATCCTTGAGGCCGTTCCGTACATCGGCAACTAGCTCGGTCTCGCCCTTTTCGTCCCGGCCGGGAATTCCGGAATGGTTTGCGGTATTCCCGGCCGTGCGGCAGTCTCGTCGTGGACCGGACTATTCGCCGCGGGAGGGGTGAGAGCGTGCTCGACCACCGAGCGCGTCCGTCCGCCCGTTTAGGCCGGAAGTTCGCGAGAGCCGTGTCCGAGGCGCGGCAGGATCTCGCCTATCGCCCCCGTCTGCCCCGCCCGGGGCGTCTGCGCAGGACGGTTCCCCTCATCGCCGTGGCGCTCGTCACCGTGCTGACGGTCGACGTGCTCGTGCTCGGCGAGTCCGGGCCGCAGTCCGAGAACCCGGGCGTGGCCACGGCCCTGTCGCAGCGGCGCGCGGGCAACGGCTACGTGGCGGCGACCCGGCAGGCCCGCGAGCTGTCCGCCCCGGCGCCGGGGCGCCAGGCCCCGGCCGCCCAGACGGTGACGCAGCAGCCGGTGGCTCCGCTGGAGCGACTGATCCGCCCGCACCTGTTCGTGGTGGCCGACCGGCCCCTTCTCCCCGAGGTGGTGGAGAAGGTGCGCAAGGTGACCGGCGTGACCGCCGCCGAGGTGACTGGAGCGGCCGACGTGGCCGTGGACGGCAAGCGGGTGCCGACGATGGGCGTCGACCCGTCCACCTTCCGGTCGTACACGCCGAAGGTGACCGCGTCCTCCGACGAGCTGTGGCGCAACATCGCCGCGGGCGACATGGCGGTCTCCTTCGAACTCGGCAATGACGGCGGCGTGCAACTGGGCTCGCAGGTCCACAGCGGCGCCAGGCGCCTGCGCATCGGCGCGTACGCCACGGTGGGCATGGGCTCGATCGCGGCGATCGTCTCCAAGGGCACGGCGACGGCGCTCGGCATCCCGGACGGCAACGCGCTGGTCGTGAGCGCGCCGAAGGTCGACTCCCGTAAGCTCCGCCTCAGGCTGCTGAAGATCCTGCCCAAGGGCAGCCAGGTCGCCACGATCAACCCGGTGGTGGTGACGCCCAAGGGACGCACGGTGTGGCCGCAGACCGCGTTCATGTCGGCGGATCAGCTCAAGGTCGCGCTCACGGCGGCCGTCGGCAAGCTGGGCCGGCCGTACGTGTGGGGCGCCGAGGGGCCCGACACCTTCGACTGCTCCGGGCTCGTGCAGTGGGCCTACGCGCAGGCGGGTGTGCGCATGCCGCGTGTGACCTCGCAGCAGTGGGCCACCGGGCCGCAGGTGCCGCTGTCGCAGGCGCAGCCGGGCGACCTGCTGTTCTGGCGCAACGACCCGACCAACCCCGGCTACATCTCACACGTCGCCATCTACTGGGGCAACGGGAAGATGCTGCACGCCCCGCACACCGGCGACGTCGTGAAGATCGCGAACGTCTACACCAAGAACCTCGCCGGGGTCGTCCGGGTCAGTCCGCAGATCTCCGCGCGCGTCCGCTGACCGCGCCGGCGGCCAGGCCGTCCATGACGAGTGAGAACAGGTGCTCTCGGCGCTCGGCGACGAGCGGGCCCTGCTCGGCGACCCAGCCGACGGCGCTGACGAGCGCGAACACGTCCATCCCGTCGACGTCGGGCCGGATGTGGGCGTCGTCCTGGGCCCGTTCGACCAGCCGTCCGGCGGCCTCTCGCATGGCGGAGCACGAGGCGTGCAGGGGAGAGTCCTCGTCGCCGATCGTCGTCATCATCGAGGTGGTCAGGCCGCGGTAGGTGCTCGCGCCGCTGAGGAACTCCCGCAGCCACTGCCGTAGCGCCTCGTGGGAGTCGCCCGTGCCCTCCAGCTCCTCGGCCCGGGCCGTCAGCCGGTCGAACCGCTGCCGGAGCAAGGCCTCCAGCAGGTCATCTCTGGTGGGAAAGTGCCGGTAGAGCGTGCCCATGCCCACCTCGGCGCGGCGCGAGATGTCGCGCAGGGACGCCTGTGTCCCCTGCTCTTCCACCACTGTCCTGGCGACCTCCAGGATGCGCTCGTAGTTGCGCTGCGCGTCCGCGCGCTGCTGTCGGCCCGTCATGGGTAGATCCTTGCACTTGACATGTGGAGCACCGCTCCGCTTATTATCTGGAGCATCGCTCCGAATCATAGTTGTCCGGTAGTCGTCAAGGAGGACCGATGCCCACGATGAAGGCCGTCCGCATGCACAGGACCGGGGAGCCCGGCGTTCTGGCGGTGGAGGAGGTTCCCCGCCCCGAGCCCGGTCCCGGGGACGTGCTCGTCCAGGTCCACGCGGCCGGGATGAACCCGCCCGACTGGTACGTCCGCAAGGGCTTTTCGAACCTTCCGGAGAAGATGCGGCCCACGTTCCCGCTGCCGTACACGCCGGGCTCGGACATCTCCGGCGTGGTCGTGGCCGTCGGCCGCGGCGTCGGCGAGTGGCAGGAGGGCGACGAAATCTTCGGGCTCGTGCGTTTTCCCGCCGAGGAGCACGGGGGAAGGGGGTACGCCGAGTACACCACCTCACCCGCGTCCCACCTGGCCCGCAAGCCCGCCTCGCTCAGCCACGTCGAGGCGGCCGCCGTGCCGATGGCGGGGCTCACCGCCTACCAGTTCGTCTTCGACCACATCAAGCTCGACGAGGGCCGCAGGGTGCTGGTCAACGGCGCCGCCGGCGGGGTCGGCCACTTCGCGGTGCAGCTCGCCAAGTCGCGGGGCGCGTACGTCATCGGGGTCGCCTCAGGACGGCACGAGACGTTCCTGCGGGAGCTGGGGGTGGACGAGTTCGTCGACTACACGACCACCCGTGCGGAGGACGAGGTGCGGGACGTGGACGTGCTCATCGACGCCGTGGGCGGGGAGGACGCCCATCGGTACCTGCGGGTGCTGCGGCCCGGCGGCGTGATCAGTCCGGTCTTCTACGGCGAGTACCACCGGGAGCGCGCGGCCGAGCTGGGCATCACCTTCCGGTCCGGCCAGGTCCACTCGGACGGAAAGCAGATGGCCGAGCTGGGACGCCTGCTCGAAGAGGGCCGGCTGCGCGTCGGGCTGGACTCCGTCTTCCCGCTCGCCGAGGCCGCCGGGGCCCATGAACGGGCCGAGCGCGGGCACATCCAGGGCAAGATCGTTCTACGGGTCGTGCCGGACCAGGCAGACCGGGCAGCCAAGGCGGACCAGACGGGCTAGATCGGCAGCCCGGCCTCCAGGTAGCCGAGGGCCTCGTCGAGCAGCACGGGCAGCGGCGTCCTGCCGTCCTGCTCCACCCACGTGAACAACGCCGGGAGCAGGACCCCCATGACCGCGCCGGCGAGCGTCCGTACGGCGGGGCTGCGGGGGTCGCGGCCCGCCCGCTCGGCCACCGCGCCCGCGAGCGTGTCGATCGTGGCGAACAGTCCCTCCACGGTCCGGGCCCGCAGGGCGGGCACGGAGGCGGACAGCCTGGTCCGGGCCAGGGCCTGATCGAGCTCCTCGGCCCCGATCGACTCGAAGGCGGTGCGGAACGCGGCGCGCAGCGCGGCCAGCGGGGGCAGGTCCGGCGGCTGGGCCTTGATCGCCTCCATGAGGATCGGGTCGTAGTCGTCCTGGGTGACCACGTCCTCCTTCGTGGGGAAGTAGCGGAAGAACGTGCTGGGGGAGACCTCCGCCGCCTCCGCGATCTGCTCGACCGTCGTGGCCTCGTACCCCTGCTCGGCGAACAGCCGCAGGGCCTCCTCCTGGATGGTCCTGCGGGTCTTGGCCTTCTTGCGCTCGCGCAGGCTCGTGACAACGCGATCGGAGGAGGGCGGGGTCCGGTCAGCGCGCTGTGGTGAGCTCATGCCCCGATTCTGCCGTCTTTCCGCCCTCGGCCGTACTCCCCGGTAGGAAGGCCGCCACCAGGACGGCGGCCAGCGCCGACGCGGCACCGCACACCAGCAGGACCAGGTCCATGCCACTCTGGAACGCCTCCCTGGCGGCGTACAGGAGCGCGGCGTCTCCCGTACGCGCGGCCAGGACCGCCGCCGCCGCGATCGAGTCGCCCGCCACCTCCGGGACCCCCTCCGGCAGTCCGGAGGCGTACGCCGCGGACAGAACGCTGCCGAGGCCGGCCACGCCCAGCGCGCCGCCGACCTGACGTACGGTTTGCAGGGTCGCCGAGCCGGCGCCCGAACGCTCCTCCGGCAGCGTGGCGAGCACGCCGTCCATGGCGGGGACCATGGCCAGGCCCACGCCCGCGCCGAGGACGGCCAGCCACGCCGCGACGAACCCGTAGCCGGAGGACATCGAGGTCATCGCGCCCAGACCGAAACCGGCGGCGAGCACGACCAGGCCCGCCGGCATCACCAGGCGCAGTCCGAGGCGGGCGGTGAGTCGCTCTCCGTCGGGTGCGGGCCTCGACGCGGACGAGCACCGCCAGCAGCACCACCCCGGCCGCCAGGCCGGCGAGGACGCGGACATCGCCCCATCCGCGGGCCGGCGCCTCGATGACGCCGTACACCAGCGCCGCCAGGCCCGTCACCGACAGCAGCGCGCCGGGGACGTCGGTACGGGGTGCGGCCGGGTCACGCGACTCGGGAATGAACACGGTCGCCGCCACCGCCGCCACGACGATCACGGGGATGTTGACGAGGAATATCGATCCCCACCAGAAGTGGTCGAGCAGGTAGCCGCCCACGATGGGACCGAGGGGCAGGCCGAGGGCCATGGCGGCGGTGAAGACGGCGATCGCGCGGCCCCGCTCCCGCGCGCCGAAGATCACCGGCAGGATCGAGGTCGACAGCGGCATGATCACCGCGCCGCCCGCGCCCATGAGCGCGCGGGCCGCGACCAGGGTGCCCGTGCTCGCCGCGAACGTCGCGAACACCGACGCGATCCCGAAGGCCACCAGGCCGGCCAGCAGCAGGCGCCTGCGGCCGAAGCGGTCTCCGATCGCGCCTGCCGGAAGCATCAGCGCGGCGAACGGAACCATGTACGCGTCGACGATCCACTGCAGGTCGCCGGTAGTGGCGTGGAGATCGGCCGCGAGCGTCGGCAGCGCCACGTTGAGCGCCGTCGCGTCCATGCCGATGACCAGGGCGCTCAGCACGAGGGCGCCGAGCGCCCACCACCGAGAAGTGAAAGTAGTCATAATTTGAAAGTAACTATCAAAAAGTAGCTCCTGTCAATCTAGGACTGGTTGACCGTAGCGGTGTAATCTTTATTACATGTCAGCAGAAGAACAGTTGAGCGCCTGGTTCACCGGCCGGCTGCCGGAGAACTGGTTCGCCGGGTCCCCCAAGATCGTGGTGGACCGCGAGGAGATCACCGTGCTGGGCACGCTCCCGCCGTTGTCGGTGGCCGAAGGGCTCCCCGACGCGGAGCGCGCCGCGGCGATGGACGGGTACGTCGAGCGGTTCCGTGAGGAGACGCGCGAGCGCAGGATCGACATCGCCGGAGAGGCCGAGCACCGCTTCCGCCGCAAGGTCTCCTGGGGCGTCGTCGTCGGTGACGAGACGGTGATGTTCACCACTCTTTCCGTCCCCGTCATGACCCGGCTGCGTCAGCCGGAACGGCAGGTCCTCGACACCCTGGTCGCCGCGGGTGTCGCACGCAGCCGCAGCGACGCGCTGGCCTGGTGCGTCAGGCTCGTCGGCAAACACACCGACACGTGGCTCGCTGACCTGCGCGACGCCCTCCAGCATGTGGACCGGATCAGGGCGGAGGGTCCCGGAGGATTGGACTGAACCAATTCGCCGAGAGGTCTGGACCAGTCGAATTGGCCTATACCAATGTGTAAGGCCGGTCAGACGGGTAAGGGGAAGGAGCACGTTTTTTCAACAGGGCCAGGGTGGGTAAGGTCCCACAACATCACGGCCGCTGCCTGCGCTGATGCTCTTCAGGGCCGTGAAGTAAAGAATGGCGCCGATGTGCAGGAGTGGAAACACGGTGGTCTACTCCAATTGGATTCGGCGGCCATTCTCCGCTGATGATGCTCTGGCCCTGAGAGATTAAGGAGCGGCCCCCGTGTCCATTTCAGTAGAGGTACCGACGCCCACCACCCACGGCGATCTGGCGGACTGGGTGAGGCGGATCGCGGAGCTGACCCAGCCGGACCGGGTCGAATGGTGCGACGGCTCCGAGGCCGAATGGACGCGCCTGACCAACCTCCTGGTCGAACAGGGCACCCTCAAGCGGCTGGTCAAGCGCCCCAACAGCTTCTACGCGGCCTCGGACCCCAGCGACGTCGCGCGCGTGGAGGACCGCACGTTCATCTGCTCAGAGCGTGAGGAGGACGCCGGGCCGACCAACAACTGGATCGCGCCCGACGAGATGCGCCGCACGTTCGCCACCCTGTTCGAGGGCTGCATGCGGGGCCGGACGATGTACGTCGTGCCGTTCTGCATGGGCCCCCTGGGCGGGACCATCTCACAGCTCGGCGTCGAGATCACCGACTCGCCGTACGTCGTGGTGTCGATGCGGATCATGACCAGGATGGGAGAGGCGGCGCTGCGCCTCATCGAGGAGCGCGGAGCGGCGCGAAAGGCCCGAGAGAGCGAGGCACGAGCCAACGAGGGCCGCAGCAAGCGCGACCACGAGGACGGAGCGGCGCGAAAGGCCCGGGAGAGCGAGGCACGAGCCGACGAGGGCCGCAGCAAGCGCGACCACGAGGACGGCGACTTCGTCAGGGCGGTCCACTCGGTGGGCGCGCCCCTGGAGCCGGGCCAGGCCGACGTGCCGTGGCCGTGCAGCCGGACCAAGTACATCAGCCACTTCCCGGAGACCCGTGAGATCTGGTCGTACGGCTCGGGCTACGGCGGCAACGCGCTGCTGGGCAAGAAGTGCTACGCGCTGCGGATCGCCAGCGCGATGGCCCGCGACGAGGGCTGGCTGGCCGAGCACATGCTGATCCTCAAGCTCACGCCGCCGCAGGGCGAGGCGAGGTACGTCGCGGCGGCCTTCCCGTCGGCGTGCGGCAAGACGAACCTCGCAATGCTCCAGCCCACGATCCCGGGCTGGAAGGTCGAGACGATCGGCGACGACATCGCCTGGATGCGCTTCGGCCCGGACGGCCGGCTGTACGCGATCAACCCGGAGGCCGGTTTCTTCGGCGTCGCGCCCGGGACCGGCGAGTCCACGAACGCCAACGCGATCAAGACGCTGTGGGGCAACAGCATCTTCACGAACGTCGCGCTGACCGACGACGGGGACGTCTGGTGGGAGGGCCTCACGGACGAGCCGCCCGCGCACCTCACCGACTGGAAGGGCCGTGACTGGACACCGGAGTCCGGCGAGCCCGCCGCCCACCCGAACGCCCGGTTCACCACTCCGGCCGAGCAGTGCCCGACGATCGCGGGCGAGTGGCAGGACCCGGCCGGGGTGCCGATCTCGGCCATCCTGTTCGGCGGCCGCAGGGCGACCGCGGTGCCGCTGGTGACCGAGTCGCTGAGCTGGCCGCACGGCGTCTTCCTGGGCGCCAACGTGGCCTCGGAGAAGACCGCGGCGGCCGAGGGCAAGGTCGGCGAGCTACGCCGCGACCCGTTCGCGATGCTGCCGTTCTGCGGCTACAACATGGGCGACTACTTCGCGCACTGGATCGAGGTCGGGACGATGACCGACCCGGAGAAGCTGCCCAGGATCTACTACGTGAACTGGTTCCGCAAGGACGCGAACGGGCGCTTCCTGTGGCCGGGCTTCGGCGAGAACAGCCGGGTGCTCAAGTGGATCGTCGACCGGCTGAACGGCGTGGCGGACGCAGTGCCCACGCCGATCGGCAACCTGCCGGCCTCGCTCGACACCGAGGGCCTCGACATCACGCCCGAGGACATGGAGCTCCTGCTCAGCGTCGATCCCGAAGTGTGGCGCGAGGAGGCCGAGCTGATCCCGCCCCACTTCGAGACCTTCGGCGACCACATGCCGAAGGAGCTGTGGGACGAGTACCGCGCCCTCGTCCAACGGCTCGGCTGAGCCGGCCGGCTTCGACCCCCGGCCGGCACGCCGTCCAGGCCCACCGGCCGCGGGCCCGTGGGCCCTCCGACCGCGCGAAGCGGGTTACTCCGGCCGTGCTCAGGAAAGCCCGAGGAGGGCAGGGCATGCCGGTTCGCCCGCGATAATTGGTGATCGAGCCCCACCAGCGCGAGGAAGAGGGTCGCATGAGCGAGCGCAGTGAGCGAATCGACAAACACAGCGCTTGTCGCGAAGTGCCGACCTGTGCGCCGGCAGGTGAGAAGGCGGCATGAGCATGCGCGATCTTGTGTACAAGCTGTACGAGCGCAGGCTCGAACGGACGCTGTCGTCCGACCAGATTCCCCGCCACGTCGGCATCATCGTGGACGGCAACCGCAGATGGGCGCGGGCCATGGGCCTGCGGGACGTCAGCCGGGGTCACCAGAAGGGCGCCGACAAGATCTCCGAGCTGCTGGTGTGGTGCCGCGAGGCCGGGGTCGAGTACGTGACGCTGTGGCTGCTCTCCACCGACAACCTCTCCAGGGACAAGGCCGAGCTCGGACCGCTGCTCCAGGTGATCGAGAACCTCGTGCAGGATCTCGTGGACCAGGGATGGCACATCAACCCCATGGGCTCGCTCGACCTTCTGCCCGATCACACGGCTCGTGTCCTCAAACATGCAAAAGAAACCACATCGCATCGTCCCGGCCTGATTGTGAACGTTGCCGTTGGGTATGGAGGAAGGCGTGAGATCGCTGATGCGGTGCGCTCCCTCCTCCAGGAGCACGCCAGCAAGGGCGCGAGTATCGAGGACCTCGTCGAGGTCCTCGACGTCGAGCACATCGCGGAGCATCTCTACACGCGCGGCCTGCCCGATCCGGATCTCGTCATCCGGACCTCGGGAGAGCAGCGACTCTCTGGATTCCTGCTCTGGCAGAGCGCCCACTCCGAGTTCTACTTCTGCGAGGCCTACTGGCCCGACTTCCGCAGAGTCGACTTCCTGCGGGCGCTCCGCTCGTACGCCGCACGACACCGTCGGTACGGCTCCTGAGACGGTACGTGAACAGCGTCTTTCCGCCTGCGTAAACCTATTGGGCTGGGGAGATTCGTTACGTAACGTGGTAGCTGAGCGGCCGTCGAGGGGATCGGCGGCCACCACCTCGGGAGAGGGCCCGTCCTTGCGCGACCACCATGCGAGGAGGGCCGGAGCCCCGGTCTGCTCTCGCAGGTCACGGGCCCGGTCCGTTCACCACCAGTCAAGGCAGGGCGCCCACCTCAGGCGCCCGGGGGAGAACGCGTGGCAGTGTCCTCGAGCAACCCGTCCACATCCCGCACCTACGTTCTGGACACGTCCGTCCTGCTCGCCGACCCGGCGGCGATGAGCCGCTTCGCCGAGCACGAGGTCGTCGTCCCGATCGTCGTCATCACGGAACTGGAGGCCAAGCGCCACCACCCCGAGCTCGGCTACTTCGCCCGGGAGGCTCTGCGCTTCCTCGATGACCTCAGAGTGCGGCACGGACGGCTGGATGAGCCCATGCCGATCGGCGACGGGAACATCCGGGTCGAGCTGAACCATAGTGATCCGTCCTGCCTCCCGGCGGGCTTCCGCCTGGGCGACAACGACACCCGCATCCTCACCGTCGCGCAGAACCTCGCGGCGGAGGGCAAGGACGTGGTGCTGGTGTCGAAGGACCTTCCGATGCGGGTCAAGGCGGCCTCCATCGGCCTCAGCGCGGAGGAGTACCGCGCCGGCATGGTGGTCGAGTCCGGCTGGACCGGCATGGCGGAGCTCCAGGTCACCACGGAGGAGATGGACGCCCTCTTCGAGTCCGGCACGGCCGACATCGACGAGGCGCGCGACCTGCCGTGCCACACCGGCCTGCGGCTGCTGTCGAGCCGCGGCTCCGCGCTCGGCCGCGTCCTGCCGGACAAGTCGGTACGTCTGGTGAGGGGCGACCGTGAGGTCTTCGGGCTGCACGGCCGGTCGGCGGAGCAGCGGATCGCGCTCGACCTGCTGATGGATCCCGACGTCGGCATCGTCTCGATGGGCGGGCGGGCCGGCACCGGCAAGTCCGCGCTGGCGCTGTGCGCGGGCCTGGAGGCGGTGCTGGAGCGCCGCCAGCATCGCAAGATCATTGTCTTCCGCCCGCTGTACGCCGTGGGCGGCCAGGAGCTCGGCTACCTGCCCGGCTCGGAGAACGACAAGATGGGCCCGTGGGCCCAGGCGGTCTACGACACGCTGGGCGCGGTGACGTCCCCCGAGGTGATCGAGGAGGTCATCGACCGGGGGATGCTGGAGGTCCTACCGCTGACCCATATCCGCGGCCGTTCCCTCCACGACGCCTTCGTGATCGTGGACGAGGCGCAGTCGCTGGAGCGCGGCGTGCTGCTGACCGTGCTGTCCCGCATCGGCGCCAACTCGCGGGTCGTGCTGACCCACGACATCGCCCAGCGCGACAACCTGCGGGTAGGCCGGCACGACGGCGTCGTCGCCGTGGTGGAGAAGCTCAAGGGCCACCCGCTGTTCGCCCACATCACGCTGACCAGGTCCGAGCGGTCGCCGATCGCCGCCCTGGTGACCGAGATGCTGGAGGACATCACGCTCTGACCGATCACGTCACGGGGGGAGATGGCCGTCCTTGGGGGCCAGATCCCAGAACTCCCGGCAGGTGTGGACCTTCAGGGGGCCGTTCCTGTCGGGAGTGGCGTGAGCGATCTCCACGGCCCAGATCTCCGGGCGCAGCCGTGCCGTGCAGGTGATCTGGGCCATGGCGGTCCTGGTGATCTTCCAGCCGCTCACGAACAGCCGTACGCGCAGGCTGAGGGTGTTGTCGGGGTCGTTGCGGCTGCCCGCGTCCGGGGCGTACCTGACGAGCTGCACCTGGGCCAGGGTGAGCCCGGTCAGCGCGGTCGACAGCCGGTTCGACGTCCGCCCGCTGGCCGCGAACAGCGCGTCCAGCGCGTCGTTGACGTGCGGCGAGCGCGCCGCGACCCGGGTGGGCCGCAGCCGGCCGTCCTGCAGCAGGTAGATCGTGACGAGGGTGGGGGTGCCGCTGATGACCGGCGCGGGACCGGCGTCGATCACCCGGCTCGGTGCGACCCCGCAGGCCGCCGGCGCCGTGAGCAGCCCCGCGAGCAGGGCCGCGGCCGCGTGCCTGATCCGTCTCCTGTTCATTGTTTCGGGATCCAGACGCGGAAGAGGGTGCCGGGGTCGCAGCGCTCGGCCCTGATCGAACCGCCGTGCAGTTCGGCGTTGGCCTTGGCGATGGCCAGGCCGAGACCGCTGCCCACGCTCCTGGCCCGGTCGGTGCCCGCCTTGTAGAAGCGGTCGAAGACGTGGGGGAGGACCTCCTCCGGGATGCCGCTCCCGTGGTCGCGGACGGTCACTTCGAGCGCTCCGTGATTCTCGCCGCCGACCGCGACCCGCGCGCTCACCACCACGGGGGGCGCGCCGTGGTTGAGAGCGTTGCCGACGAGGTTGGCCACGATCACGTCGAACCTCCGTGCGTCCAGGGAGAAGGTGAGCCCGACGGGCACGGTGAGCTTCACCCGGTCGGCCCAGCCCCGCATCTCCAGGCAGTCGGCCAGCGCGTCGCCCACGTCGACGGTCTCCCGGCGGAGGGTGGCGGCGCCGGCGTCGAACCGGCTGATCTCGATGAGGTGCTCGACCAGCACCCGCAGCCTGTCGATCTCACGGACGACGATCCGCACGGCCTCCCCGGCGTCGTCCGGAAGGTCCTCGGCGTCCTCCGACAGCATGTCCGTCACCGCGGTCATCGCGGTCAGCGGCGTGCGCAGCTCGTGGGAGACGTCCGCGACGAACCGCCGCGACATCGACTCCAGCGTCCGCAGCTCCGAGACGGTGTCCTCCAGCGCCGCCGCCGTCTCGTTGAACGTCGCGGTCAGCTCCGCCAGCTCGTCCCTGCCCCGTACGGGGAGGCGGACCTGCAGCTCACCGGCGCCGAGGGCGCGGGCGGCGGCGCCCAGCCGCCGTACGGGCAGCAGCACCCGCCGGGCCGACAGCAGGGCCAGGGTCACCGCCAGGACGAGCGTGATGCCTCCGGCCTGCGCGAGGGCGGCCTTGAGGCGGGACAGCACGGCCTGCTCCTCCGACAGCGGCACGAAGACGTAGGCCGTCAGGCCCGTCGGGCGCAGCACGCCGTCGCGGGCGGCCCGCTGGATCTGCGTGGCGACGATCAGCCACGGACGGTCCCTGAGCAGCACCCTCTGGTGGACCAGCCGCCGGGCCGCCTGCCAGCGGAGCTGGTCGGGCACGTCGGTCATGGTGAACCTGGCGCCGGCGTTGGAGCTCTGGTGGTCGCCGTAGGTCACGATGACGGTCCGCTCCGGGGCCTCGAGCGCCTGCACCACCCCGCCGAGGTCCTCGTCGGTGACGGTGGTGTCGCTCGGCCAGACCACGTCGCTCGCGCCGATCGGCAGCGTGATCCTGGACAGCGTCTCGCGCACGTCGGCGACCGCGCCCCGCTCCGCGTGCTCCAGGAGCCCCCGGCGGATGATCTGATATCCCAGGCCCGCCACCATGGCAGACGCGGTGACCGCCACCAGCAGGAAGGTGATCACCAGCCGGGCCCGCAGCCCGGTGGGCACCCAGGTCATGGCGGGCTGAAGCGGTACCCGAAGCCGCGCACGGTGTGGATGTAGACGGGGTCGGCGGGCGCCGGTTCGATCTTGGCCCTGATGCGCTGCACGCACGCGTCGACCAGCCGCGAGTCCGCCACGTGCGTGTGGTCCCAGACGGCGCGCAGGAGGTAGCGGCGGTTGAGCACCTGACCGGGGTGGCGGACCAGTTCGAGCAGCAGGCGCAGCTCGGTCGGGGTGAGGTGGATCTCCTTGCCCGCGAGGCTCACCTTGAGGGCTCCGCGGTCGATCACGAGATCGCCGAAGGTGAGGCGGTCGGGCGTGGCCGACTCGAGGCGGCGCAGGATGGCGCGGATGCGGGCGTCCAGGACCCGCGGCTCGACCGGTTTGACGACGTAGTCGTCCGCGCCGGCCTCCAGCCCCACCACCACGTCGAGGTCGTCGCCCCTGGCCGTGAGCAGGATGATCGGCAACGGGCCGAGCCTGCGGATGCGGCGGCACACCTCGACCCCGTCGATGCCGGGCAGCATGACGTCGAGGATCGCGATCTCGGGACGGCGGGAGCGCACGTGGTCGAGAGCCTCCTCGCCGGTGGCGTACGCGGTCACCGAGTGGCCCTGCCGGGTGAGCGCGAGCTCGAGTCCGGCGCGGACCGAGGGGTCGTCTTCGACCAGGAGGATGCCTGCCACCCGGTCATTATGGGGCGGACCTCACCAATTCCCCTATTTGTCTCAGTCCCGTGACCTCGTTCGCACCCCATCATCAAAAAGCGGGAGCAGGCTGGTACCGGGCACCCACGCCCCTCCCTGTGGCGTAAAGTGTGACTAAAATCACATTGTTGGGGAAAGTCCATGTGATCGGCGGTCGGGTCAAGAAGTCACCAAACAGGTACCACGATTCGGTTGCGGAGCACCCCCCACCACAGGGCAAGCTCATAAGCCGTGAGCTCTGGTCAGCAGTTGAAGGATCGCCCCCGCGCCCCCCGGCCCCGGCGGGGGGCTGACGGCCGCTCCCGGCCGGGCCGGCTGACGCCCGCGCGGATCGCGATCCTCTCGGTCAGCGTGGCCGTGCTCGCGGGTGGGACGGCCTTCGTGATCCGCACCTCGGTCGAGCACGGCAACGCGCCCAAGCAGGTGCTGGGCCCGGACAGCTTCCTCGCCCTCGACCCGAACGCGCCCGACCCCGAGACCGACATCCTCAAGGAACAGGCGGTCCAGGCGCTGCGCAAGGACAGGCTGCAGAGCACCCGCGACGATCGGAAGAAGGGTCTCGACCCGGTCGAGATCGCCGAGAAGGCCCCCGGCGGTGGCGGCTTCAACCCCGCCGCCTTCCCGCCCGGCTCCACCCCGGACCCCGGCAGCAACAAGGCGCTCGGCAAGCAGATGGCCGAGGCGCGCGGCTGGGGCGGCGAGTGGGGCTGCCTGGAGAAGCTGTGGGACAGGGAGAGCCACTGGAACGAGCGGGCCATGAACCGCTACAGCGGCGCCTACGGAATCCCCCAGTCGCTGCCCGGCAGCAAGATGGCGAGCGCGGGCTCCGACTGGCAGACCAACCCCGCCACCCAGATCAAGTGGGGGCTCGGCTACATCGCCGGCCGCTACAAGACGCCCTGCGGCGCCTGGGGGCACTCCCAGTCCACCGGCTGGTACTAGTTCGCGGCGTCTGATCCGCGAAACTCTGGTCAGGGTTTCTCGACCTTTCGGCAAGCCCGCGCGTACGGCGGGGGCCGCACTGCACCCTTGGCGTCATGGGTGTGAAGGTCAGCGTGGTTATGCCCGTGTCCAACCCCGGGCTGTCGAACGACGCCTTCGGCGCGTGCGTGCGTTCGGTGCTGGAGCAGTCGCTGCCGCCGGACGAGTACGAGGTCGTGTTCGCCGACGACGGGTCGACGGACGGGACCCGCAGGCGGCTCGACGCGATCGCCGAGCAGCGCGACAACGTGCGGGTCCTGCACCTCGACCACAGCGGCTCGCCCGCGCGCGGGCGCAACGTCGGCCTGTCCGTGGCCCGCGGCGAGTACGTCTACCTGCTCGGCCAGTACGACAGGCTTGAGCCGCACGCGCTGGAGCGGATGTACGACAGAGCCGTGGAGACCGACGCGGACGTGCTGATCGGCAGGATCGCCGACCAGGGACCGCCGCCGGCCGCCTTCGCCCGCGACCGGGACCGGGCCGACGTGCTGCGCGACCACCTCCTCGCGCTGCCGACGGCGCACAAGCTGTTCAGCCGCGACTTCCTGGAGACCTGCCAGCTCCGCTTCGCCGACCGGCCGCTGTCGGAGCAGGCGTTCGTGACCAGGGCGTACCTCACCGCGAAGGTGATCGCCGTGCTGGCCGACGAGATCTGCTGCCACCTGGGCCCGGCTTCCCCGGGCACGGCGGAGGAGGAGACACCGGACGCCGAGGCGCTCTTCGACGGCCTCAACGGGATCTTCGATGTCGTGGACGCCTACACCGAGCCGGGCTCGCAGCGTGAGCGCATCCAGGCCCACTGGTATCGGACGCTCGGGCTGCGCCGCCTCGCGGGCGCGCGGTTCCTCGCGGCCGAACCGGACGAACGGATGATCCTGTTCTCCTTCCTGCGCCGCTTCACCCTCGACCGCTTTCCCGCCGCGCTCGACGCTCACCTGCCGGCGCACCTGCGCGCCCGTACGGCGCTGCTGCGCCTGGACCGCATCGACGGGCTGATCGCGCTCGCGGAGGCGTCCCGGGGCACCAGGCTCAGCGCGGACCTGCGGGAGCTGCGCTGGGACCAGGGCGTGCTGCAGCTCGACCTGAGCGTGGAAATCCTGCGGGCCGGGGGCGCCCCGCTGTGGCTGCGGCAGCGGGGCGACCGGCTGCTGTGGACCCCGCCACCCGGGGCCGAGGGCCCGTTCGACGGCCTGCTCGACGACGAGAGCGCCGACGTGACCGACGCGGTGCGCAGGGCCCGTGTGGAGGTCTGCGTCCGCCACGTGGAGACCGGCGTGATCCACTCCCTGCCGGTCACCTGCTCGGTGGGCCGCGCGGCACTCGGGGACCAGGCGCGCGTGTGGGTGAGCGGCCAGGCCCGCCTCGACGCCGGCGCGGCGGCCCTCGGACGGCCGCTGCCCGCCGGGCTGTGGGAGGTCCACGTGCGCATGCGGGGCATCCGCGCGGGCCGCACCCGGGTGGCCCGGCCCGCTCTGCCGATGAGCTGCGCGGGCGCGCTCGCCGGCGAGCCCAGGCGGCTCGTTGTGCCGTGCTGGTCCGAGCGCGGCGAGCTGGGCGTCTGCGTGGAGCCCAAGTCGTTTCCCGAGTCGATCGCGCTGGTCTCGTCCCGGGCCACCGTGGCCAGGCAGGAGGGGCACGTCTTCGTCGTCGTGCCCGTGCCGTACGTGCCGCCGAGCGGCGGGCCGCCGGCCGAGCTGGTGCTGCGCGAGCAGGACGGGCGCGGGCGCAGCATGGTCGTGCCCGCGCTGGTCGAGCCGGGGATACCCGGCCGGGTGGCCGGGCAGCTCGTCGCGCGGGTGCCGGTGAGCCGGATGGGCGAGGACGACTGCCTCGGCCCGGGATCCTGGCGGCCCGCGCTCCGGGTCGACCAGAAGGACGTGGACCTGCTGTTCGGGCTGACGGTGCGCCGCGGCGGGCAGGTGCGCCTCCTGCCCGCCGGGGCGTCGCCGCAGGCCCCCTCACTGCTGCGGCGCATCGTCGTCCGCGTCCTGCGCGAGCGCCGCTGACTCCGGATCGCGCTGGTTATCCGCGCAGGTGCGCGAGCAGCGCCGCGCGGAACTCCGCCGGCCTGTCGAGGTGCGGGCCGTGGCCGGCGCCCGCGACGACGACCTCCCGATACGCGCCGTAGCGGTCCAGCGCGGTCCGCGTCTGGGTCACCATGGGCTGGGCGGGCGTGCCGTCCCAGCCGGGTACGGCGCCGATCGCCCCCAGGTGCGCGAGGTCGAACAGCGACGTGTCCGAGACGATCATGTCCTGGTCGCCCCTGATCCACAGGATGGGCGGCTTCGGGTCGATCTCGTGCAGGTCGTCGATCCGGAAGTTCGTCGGCGCGATCGTGTTGAGCACGCCCCGCTTGCCGGGGGCCACGCCCGGCCAGGCCTCCGAGGGGAGGAAGTCGCCCGGGTAGTGGTCCTCGCCGATCCGGGTGGACAGCATCGACTCCACGAACGCGTCCTCCTCCTCGCCCAGGTCGGTTCCGGCGGCGACGTACGTGGCGCGCAGCACGGCCCGTGGCGAGACGGGGGAGTCGGCCGACCGGTCGCCCGCCCGGAGCGCCGCCACGAACTCGGGGTTGGCCGCGCCGCCGCCGGAGCCCACGCCGTCCGGGCCTGTGAGCACGCCGTCCGGGCCTGTGGTGCCGCCGAAGCCGTACGGCGAGACGGGGTTGACCAGCGTGGCGCTGCGGACGGCCGCGGGCCGGTCGCGCATGGCCTGCATGACGACTCCGCCGCCGAGGCTCCAGCCCACCAGGTGCACGGGCCCGAGGTCTTCGAACGACGGGTGACCGAGCAGCGCGAGCAGGTCGTCGGAGTAGTCGCGCACGCCCCGGCTCGCGTCCACCGGCTCGGGGTCGGAGTCGCCGAAGCCGCGCAGGTCGAGCGCGTACGGCCGGAACCCCTCGGCCGCGATCGCGATCATCGTCGCGTGCCAGAACGCGCTGGAGGAGACGTTGCCGTGCACGAACACCACCGCGTCGCCCGCCGAGCCGGGCACCGACAGGACGTTGAGGGTCAGACGGGGAGTGCTGACACGCTCGGCGGATATGGGCAGGGTCATGGTGTTGCTCCCAAGGTGCAGGTGTTCTCGAGGTCGCCCGTGGCCGGGCGAGGCAGAGTGGCGTTCGGCGGCGGCGGCGTGCCCGTGGCGATCCACGCCTCCAGCGCGGTGAACGCGCTGCGGAAGCAGGGCAGCAGGGGCCGCAGCCGGTCGGGGAAGGCCGGGTAGAGGCTGTCGACGTGGTTGCCGCCCTCGACGCGGTAGTAGCGCAGCAGCCGGTCGCGGTGCCGGTCGGCGATCATCGTGGCGTAGACGTCGGAATCCTCGCGGATCGGCAGCAGCGTGTCCAGGGTGCCGTGGACGATGACCAGCGGCCGCTTGATCTTCCCGCTGAGGCTCACGCGCGCGACCGCCTGCTTCACCGCCGCGGGCCTGGAGGCGTAGTCGTAGTCGGTGTCGCAGCCGGGCGTGCCGGAGGCGCAGAACGGCGTGCCCGCCTCGGCGTCGCCGTCGTAGCCGGGGTCGAACTCCTCGCGGTAGAGGCGCTGGGTGAGATCCCAGTAGTACTGGTAGTGGAACGGCCACAGGAAGTCGGACTCCGGTGCGAAGCCCGCCGCCGCGACCCCGGCCGTGTCGCCCTTCGCGTACGCGCGCAGCGCGGGCGGCAGGACCGTCAGCAGGTTGGGTCCGTCGGCGGTGAAGAGCGTGCCCTCCCAGTCGACGCCGCCGTCGAACAGGTCGGGACGGTTCTCGATCTGCCAGCGGACCAGGTAGCCGCCGTTGGACTGACCGGCCGCGATCGTCGTGCGGGCCGGCCTGCCGTACCGCTGCCGGACGACCGTCTTGGCGGCGACCGCCAGCTCGCTGACCCGGCGGTTCCACTCGGCCACCGCGTCACCGGGCCGTACGCCGTCGCGGTAGAACTCGGCGCCGGTGTTGCCCTTGTCGGTCGCGGCGTACGCGTAGCCCTTGGCCAGCGCCCAGTCGGAGATCGTGAAGTCGTTGGCGTAGGTCTCCCGGTTGCCGGGCGACCCGGCGACGACCAGGCCGCCGTTCCAGTGCTGGGGCAGCCGGATGACGAACTGCGCGTCGTGGTTCCAGCCGTGGTTGGTGTTCCCGGTGGAGGTGTCGGGGAAGTAGCCGTCGATCTGCAGGCCGGGCACGCCGCCGGGGTTCACGGCTCCGGGGGAGTTGAGGCCCGACCAGTCCGACGGGTCGGTGTGGCCGGAGGCCTGCGTGCCCCTGGTGGTGAGGTCGTCGAGGCAGGCGGCCACCTGCTTCTGCGCGCCCGGCACGGTCACCTTCGGGCACGTGCCCGCCTGTACTGTGCCGGCCTGTGCTGTGCTGGCCTGTGCTGGGGCGGCGACGGCCAGGGGGAGCGCCAGCGCGAGGACGGCGAGAGCCCTCATCAGGCCTCCTTCACGATCGCGGCGGCCCGGGTGGCGCCCGAGGTCGGCTCGATGGCCGACAGGTCGCGGTCGCGGGTCTCCCTGGAGGCGATCACCGCGATCACCGTGAGGATCGCCGCCGCCACCACGTAGACGGAGATCGGCACGCTCGACCCGTACGCGTCGAGCAGCGCGACCGCGATCAGCGGGGCCACGCCGCCGGCCGCGATCGAGGCGAGCTGGTAGCCGATCGACACACCCGAGTAGCGCATCCGGGTGGCGAACAGCTCGGAGAAGAACGCCGCCTGCGGGCCGTACATCGCGCCGTGGAGCAGCAGGCCGACCGTCACCGCCACGGTGACCAGGGCGAAGTTCCCCGTGTCGATCAGCGGGAAGAACGCGAAGGCCCACAGGCCGACGCCGGTGGCGCCGAGAAGATATACGGGCCTGCGGCCGATCCGGTCCGACAGCGCGCCCCACAGCGGGATCGTGACGAAGTGGAACGCCGAGCCGATCAGCACGGCGTTGAGCACGGTGCCCTTGGGCAGCCCCGCCGCGGTCGTGCCGTACACGAGGACGAACGCGGTGATCACGTAGTAGGAGACGTTCTCCGCCATCCGGGCGCCCATCGCCACCAGCACGTCACGCCAGTGGTGGCGCAGCACGCCGGCGATGGGGGCCTTCGGCGCGGGCTCCTGCCGCTCCAGCGCCTCCTGGAACAGCGGCGACTCGGCGACCGTCAGCCTGATCCACAGGCCGATCAGCACGAGCACCCCGGACAGCAGGAACGCGATCCGCCAGCCCCAGGCGAGGAAGGCGTCGTCGGGCTGCACCGCGGCCAGCAGCGCCAGCACGCCGGTGGCGATCAGGTTGCCGCCGGGAGCGCCGGCCTGCGGCCAGGACGCCCAGAAGCCGCGGTGGCGGGGGTCGCCGTGCTCGGAGACCAGCAGCACCGCGCCGCCCCACTCGCCGCCCAGGGCGAAACCCTGCACCAGGCGGAGCACGGTCAGCAGCAGCGGCGCGCCGGCGCCGAGGGTGGCGTACGTCGGCAGCAGGCCGATCAGGAACGTCGCGCCGCCCATCATGAGCAGGCTGACGACCAGCAGCCGCTTGCGGCCGAGCCGGTCGCCGTAGTGGCCGAAGACCAGGCCGCCGAGGGGACGGGCGACGAAGCCGACGGCGTAGGTGAGGAACGCCAGCAGCGTGCCGGTCAGCTCGTCCTCGGTGGGGAAGAACAGCTTGTTGAACACCAGGGCGGCGGCCGAGCCGTACAGGAAGAAGTCGTACCACTCGATGGTGGTGCCGATCAGGCTGGCCCCGACGACCTTTCCGATCCGGGCAGGTGGAGTGTTTGCCATGGGAACTCCTCCGATGGGGGGTTCCGCAACGGTATGCAGTGACCGAGGTCACTCCTATGGGGTGCCGCCACACACCTCAGGTGTCCGGCATGTGGGTGCGCAGCCGGTGCAGCCGCAGGGCGAGCTGGATCTCCAGGGCGCGCCCGGGCTCCTGCCAGTCCTCGCCGAGCAACTGCCCCACGCGGTCGAGCCGCTGAGTCACCGTGTTGACGTGGATGTGCAGGGCCTCGGCCGTGCGCGACAGCGAGCCGCCCGTGCCGAAGTAGGCGTTCAGCGTCTTGACCAGGGCGGTTCCCCGGCGCGCGTCATAGTCGAGCACCGGCCCGATGGCGCCGGACAGGAAGCCGGACACCTCGCGCCGTTCGCCCACGAGCAGGCCGACGAAGCCCAGCTCCTCGGCGCTCGCGCCGTCCCCCGTACGGCCCAGCGCGACCAGCGCCCCGGCGCAGCGCCGGGCCTCGGCGTAGGCGGACGCCACCGCGGCCACCGGCCCGGAGGCGGGTCCGGAGGCCGGAGCGGCCCCCGCCGTCGCGGGGCGGCCGAGCGAGGCGCTCAGCTCGGCGGCGACACGCCGGGCCAGCGCGCCGGGCCGGTCGCCGGGCAGCAGCAGCACGACCTCGTCGCCCCGGGCGGTGGCCAGGCCGTGCGCCAGCGTCGCCTGCGACGACGCCCAGAAGGCGGCGCGCTCCCGCTGCCCGTCGTGCCGCGCCACGACCAGCACGTGCGGCGCGTCGAGATCGACGCCGAGCCGCCGCGCCCGGTCGTCCAGCCCGCGCAGCTCGGGGCGGGAGACCAGGTCGTCGAGCAGCTCGCCGCGCACCCGCCCCTCCGCCTCGGCCACGCTCCGGCGAAACAGCAGCAGCAGCGCCGTGACGATCGCGGCACGCTCCAGAATCCGCTGGTCGGTGTCGGACACCGGGTCGTCGGTCCGCAGGACCAGCGTGCACAGCGGCGCCGCACCGACGTCCACGGACGCGACGTACGCGTCCCCCCGCTTGACCGTGCGGCCCAGCGCCCGCGAGGACTGGGCGGCGTCGAAGACCCCCGTGTCCAGGTCGCCGGACTCGCCCACAAGGGGGCGGCCCTCGTCGTCCAGCACGGTCAGGCGGCCGCCCAGCACCTCGGTGACGACCGCGGCGACGTCCTCGACCCCGCCTCCACGCAGGCCGCCGCGCAGCACGAGGCCGGTCATCCGGTCGTGCGCGTCGGCGGCCCGCTCGATCGACTCGCTGTGCGCCCTGATCAGCGTGTTCGCCTCACTCAGCTCGGTCAGCGCGGCCCGGGTCTCCTGCAGCAGCCTGGCGGTGTCGATGGCCACGGCGGCGTGCGCCGCCAGCGAGCACAGCAGCGCCACCTCCTCCTGCGCGAACGGCCTGGCGCTGCGGTTGGCCGCGAACAGCACGCCGATGACCTGCGTGCCGAGCCGCAGCGGCACGCCGAGGATCGCCACCAGGCCCTCCTCGTGGACGGCCACGTCGATCGTGTTCGTGTGCCGGAACCTGGGGTCGGCGAAGTAGTCCGCCGTGTTGTACGGCGTGCCGCTCTGCGCCACCAGCCCGCCCAGCCCGGCGCCCATGGGCAGCCGCAGCCGCCGGAAGCTGGCCGAGATCGACCCGTCGGTCACCCGCATGTAGGTGTCGCCGCGCTCGGGGTCGTTCAGCGTCATGTACGCGATGTCGGTCGCGAGCAACTGCCTGGCCCGGTGCACGATGGCCTCGAGCACCGCGTCGAGGTCGCGCAGCCCGGCCAGGTCGCTGGCGGTGTCGAACAGCGCCGACAGCTCCGCCTCCCGCTTGGCCCGCCGGCGCAGCACGGCCCGCACCTGCAGCGCCGCGACCTTGGCCCGCTCCAGCTCCTCCAGCGTCGCCGAGTCGGCCCCGGCCGCCCTGGCCTGCAGGATCGGCCCCTCGAACTCGACCGCGGACGCCTCCCGGGCGAGCAGGTCGAGGTACGCGTACGCGCCGTCCGTCTTTCTCGTGGCCTTCGGGGTCAGCGCGCGCTCCATCCTCCGTCGATGGGGATCGAGACGCCGGTGACGAACGATCCCCGCGGGCCGCACAGGTAGGCGACCATCTCGGCCACCTCGTCCGGCTCGATCAGCCGCTTGACCGCCGCGGGGGCGAGCATGATCTGCTCCACCACCTCGTCCTCGCTGATCCCGTGGGTGCGCGCCTGGTCGGCGATCTGGTTCTCCACCAGCGGCGTCCGGACGTAGGCGGGGTTGACGCAGTTGGAGGTCACGCCGTGCGGCGCGCCTTCGAGGGCGATCACCTTCGACAGGCCCTCCAGCGCGTGCTTGGCCGTCACGTAGGCCGCCTTGAACGGCGAGGCGCGCAGGCCGTGCACCGAGGAGATGTTGACGACGCGGCCCCAGCCGCGCTCGTACATGCCGGGCAGCACGTCCCGCACGAGCAGGAACGGCGCCTCGACCATCACCCGCATGATCCTGCTGAAGATCTCGGGCGGGAAGTCCTCGATCGGGGCGACGTGCTGGAAGCCCGCGTTGTTGACCACGATGTCGGCCTGGAGGCGGGTGTCCGGCGAGGACGGGAGCCGGCCCCGCCAGGTCACCAGGAAATCCGGATCGGACAGGTCGACGGCCACCGGCGTGCCGCCGATCTCGGCCGCCACCGTGCCCGCGGCCTCGGCGTTGATGTCGGCGACGACGACGTGCGCGCCCTCGGCGGCCAGGCGCCGGGCACACGCCCGTCCGATACCGCTCCCCGCGCCGGTGACGAGGGCCGTGCGCCCTTCAAGACGCCCTTCAAGGCTCATGCTGCCTCACGATAGGAACCACGCCCTCACCGGCACATGGCGGCCGGCGACATAGATGCCCGCCGTCCTATGTGGGGCGGGCCATGGACAGCACGTCCAGCGCCTGGTCGAGCTGCTCCTCGGTCAGCGCCCCGCTCGCCACGTGGCCGCGCTCGATGACGACCTCCCGGATCGTCTTGCGCTCCTTCAGCGCCTGTTTGGCGATCCTGGCGGCCTCCTCGTACCCCACGTATCGGTTGAGCGGGGTGACGATCGAGGGCGACGACTCGGCGTACTCGCGCAGGCGCTCCACGTTGGCGGTGATCCCGCCGACGCACCGGTCGGCGAGCAGCCGCGACACGTTGGCCAGCAGCCGGATCGACTCCAGCACGTTGCGGGCCATCACCGGCAGCATCACGTTGAGCTCGAACGACCCCGAGGCCCCGGCCATCGTGATCGCGGCGTCGTTGCCCACGACCTGCGCGGCCACCATCGTGACGGCCTCCGGGATCACCGGGTTGACCTTCCCCGGCATGATCGAGGAACCCGGCTGCAGGTCGGGCAGGTTGATCTCACCCAGCCCCGCGCGCGGGCCCGACCCCATCCAGCGCAGGTCGTTGGCGATCTTGTTGAGTGAGACGGCGATCACTTTGAGCATGCCCGACAGCTCGACCAGGCCGTCACGTGCGCCCTGTGCCTCGAAGTGATCCCTGGCCTCGGTGAACGGCAGGCCGGTCGTCCGGCTCAGCTCGGCGATCACGGCCTGCGCCCAGGCGGGACCCGGCACGTTCACGCCGGTGCCCACGGCCGTCCCGCCCAGCGGCAGCTCGGCCAGGCGTGGCAGCGCCGCCTGAAGCCGTTCGAGCGCCAGCTCGACCTGGGTGGAGTAGCCGCCGAACTCCTGGCCGAGCGTGACCGGCGTCGCGTCCATCAGATGGGTGCGGCCCGACTTCACCACGTCGGCGAACTCGGTCGCCTTCTCCTCCAGCGCGGTCGCCAGGTGCTCCAGCGCGGGCGTCAGCTCGTGCACCACGGCGAACGTCGCCGCGACGTGGATGGAGGACGGGAAGACGTCGTTGGACGACTGGGCGGCGTTGACGTGGTCGTTGGGATGGACGGGCTGCCCGAGCCGCTCCTGGGCGAGCGTGGCCACGACCTCGTTCATGTTCATGTTGGACGAGGTGCCCGACCCGGTCTGGAACACGTCCACGGGGAACTGCTCGTCCCATCCGCCGTCGGCCACCTCGCTCGCGGCCTCCTGGATCGCCTGCGCCATGTCCTTGTCGATCACGCCGTACTCGGCGTTGACCTTCGCGCAGGCGGCCTTGATCCTGGCGAGCGCCGCGATGTGGGCCGGCTCAAGCCCCCGGCCGGACACCGGGAAGTTCTCCACCGCCCGCTGCGTCTGGGCCCGCCACTTGGCACGGGCGGGCACTCGGACCTCGCCCATGGAGTCGTGCTCGATGCGAAATTCGTCCATGCCTCAGTCCTTCAGGGTCTTCCTACGGCACGTTCCTGCCCCGGTTGCGCGCCATCTGAACGGTGAGTATCGGCCACCGCCCTCGATCAGGCGCCGGCGAGGGCCTTCGCGACCTTGCTCTCCTGTCCGGGCAGGCGGACGGCATCGGCGTAGCTGATCCCTCATTTGGCGAAGATGAAGACAGCCAGGAGGATCAGCGCGAGGACGCCGACGAGCGCGATTCCCATCGTCACGAGCACCCGGACCTGCGTCTTGGCGTCCGGACCGGCCGGGTCGCGCATCGCGAACAGGTCGGTGCCCAGGCTGGGCGGCCTTCCCGGCACGTGGTCGCCGGGCGGGAGGGAGCCGGGGTGAGGTGGGGCGGCGGGATGCGGTGGGGTGGCGGGAGGCCCCGGCATTGGCGCCGGGCCGTTCCCGGTGAAGCCGGGGCCGGGTGGCGGGGGCGCCGGCGGTCTCCATCCGGGCAGCCTGCCGGGCACCGTGGTGCTGTGCCTGTCCGCGGCTTCGGAGACGTGCTCGGGCCGGCCTGGAGCGCCGTTCCGGGAGCCACCAGAGGGCGGGGACGGCAGGCGGAGGCCGCCCGCGGGGCGAGGGACGATCATGGTGCGGTTCGCGTCGTCCTCGTCGTCTCCGGCCATGTTCCGTCCGGTCGCGTCCCGTCCGGTCATGTTCCCTCCGGGAGCCGGGGCGGGCGGTGCCGGTTCCGGGAGCACCCGGGGAATGGAGCCCGTGGGGGTGTCGGCGATCAGGCGCAGCATCGCGGCGGCGCGCTCCGGCGTGAGGCGCGCGGTGTGGTCCTTCACCAGGAGCCCGTCCAGGACCTGCCGCAACGGCCCGGCCTGGGTGGGCGGGTCGGCCTCCTCCGTCATCAACGCGGCCAGCGTCTCGCCGACGGTCGAGCGCTCATAGGCCGGTCGCCCCTCGACGGCGAAGTACAGCGTCGCGCCGAGCGACCACAGGTCGGACTCGGGGCCGGTGTATTCGCCCCGGGCCCGCTCCGGAGCGGTGTATCCCGGCGAGCCGATCACCATGCCGGTCTGGGTGAGCGCGTGGTCGCCCAGGGCCTTGGCGATGCCGAAGTCGGTCAGCACCACTCTGCCCGTCTCGGTCAGCAGCACGTTCGCCGGTTTGACGTCGCGGTGCAGGATGTCCTGGGCGTGGGCCGCCCGCAGCGCGCCGAGCAGGTCGTAGCCGATCTCCGCGACCAGGCGCGGCGGCAGCGGCCCCTCCTCGTCGATCACCTGTTCCAGCGAGCGGCCCTCGACGAGCTCCATGACGATCCACGGGATGCCGTCGGACACGATCACGTCGTGGATGGTGGCGACGGAGGGATGGCTGACGCGCGCCGCCATGCGGCCCTCGCGCATCATGCGTTCGCGCAGCTCCTGGCGTTGCCGGGGGCTGAGCGAGGGGTCCTGGCGAATCTCCTTGACCGCGATCTCGCGGCCCAGCGACCGGTCGTACGCCCGCCAGACGGTGCCCATGGTTCCCCGGCCGATGCGGGTGCGCAGCTCGTAGCGGTCGGCGAGCGGCCGAGGGTGCTGTTCCGGCATATATAGAAAGATAGCGATTCCAGCTTGGAAATCGCTTTCTGGTCACTTGATGAAGATTCTCGGCCAATACCGGCGCGGGAGCA
The DNA here is from genome assembly GCF_043197435.1 of Microbispora bryophytorum. Lineage (NCBI taxonomy): Bacteria > Bacillati > Actinomycetota > Actinomycetes > Streptosporangiales > Streptosporangiaceae > Microbispora > Microbispora bryophytorum. Next base: position 130,527 of record NZ_JBICTF010000008.1, read on the forward strand.
GCATCATGATCATCTTTGCCACGTGCCGCATCACGGGGATGCGCGCGACCTGGTGAAGGGCGGGCTCCGGCGGCTTGCGGTGCAGGCCCTCGCTCGGCCGCCGCCGCTGGGACGGCACGGCCGGCGTCTCCCGCGCGTAGTCGAAGTCGCGCGGATAGCCGTGGTGGTGGCCGGACTGCCCTGGCTGCCCTGGCTGCCCTGGCTGCTGGTGCGGGCCGCTGAAGAAGCTGCTGTGCGGCCCGCTGTGGGATCCGCTGTACGGCCCGCTGTGTGGGCTGTGCCGCAGCTGACCGCTCTGGCCGAACTGTCCATACTGTCCGGACTGCCCGTGCGAGCCGTACAGGTCGTAGCGCGCCGGGACGTACGGGTCGTACGCCTGGGGCTGGCCGTACTCCCCGGGCCGGTGCGGCTGGCCGTGTCCGTACGGCCCCTGCTGGCGGTGGGGCCCGGAGTCGCGGTCGCGCGGGGTCACCTTGGGTGTGGGCCGCGAGTCGGCCCGGTGCTGTCCCCGCTGGCCGCGCTGCGGCGGCTTGCGGGGTTCGGGCGCGGTGGGCTGCGAGGCCGTGGGCGGCGGCGTGGGCCGGCCGCCCCGGAACGGGGACGTGAACGGGTCCTCGGCCATGCCTCCGGCGGCGATCCTGGACAGCGCGTGCGCCGCGCGCACGCCGTCGAGCCTGACCGCGGGGTCGATCTTGAGCAGGCCGCCAAGGACCGGGGCGAGCGGACCCGCCTTGTCCATAGGGATCGGAGCGCCGCTGGTCAGCGCCGCGAGCGCGGCCGCCGCCGTGCGGCGGCCGTGCAGGCCGCGGCCCTCGACGGCGGTGTAGAGGGTGGCGCCCAGCGACCACAGGTCGGCCGCCGGGCTCGCCTTGTCACCGAGGACGCGTTCCGGGGCGATGTAGCCGGCGGAGCCGAGGACGATCCCGGCCTGTGTGATGGAGGCGTCGCCCTCCAGGGCGGCCAGCCCGAAGTCGGTCAGTACCGTCCGGTCGTCGTCGGTCACCAGCACGTTGCTGGGCTTCACGTCCCGGTGCAGGATGCCCTTGGCGTGGACGGCGCGCAGCGCGCCGAGCACCTGCCGGCCGATGTCGGCCACCCGGCGCGGCGGCAGCGGGCCCTCCTGGCGGATGACCTCCTCCAGCGAGCGGGCCCTGAGCAGCTCCATCACGATCCAGGGCCGGTCGTCCTCGGTGATGACGTCGAAGACCGTGATGACCGCGGGGTGGGCGACCATGGCGGTCGCCCGGCCCTCGCGTTCGGTGCGCGCGCACAGCTCCGCCCGCAGGTCCTCGTCGAGGACCAGGGGGAGCCGCACCTCCTTGACAGCCACTTCGCGGTCGAGCAGCTCGTCATGCGCGCGCCACACAGTGCCCATCCCGCCGCGCCCGACCGGCTCGATCAGCCGATAGCGCGCGGCTAGCAGGTATCCGGACGGGGCACGCATGGGTGGCAGCTTACCGATTTGTGTAGTGCGACCTGTAGAGACCATGCCGGGAAATTGTTGAGATCTTCTGTCAAAGTTCCTGACAACCTCTCTGCAGATCAGCGGCGCCCGGTGGTAAGGACGGGACCGGCCGTGTAAACGCCCGAATCCCGGCCATGCGCCGGTTTCGCCTTGACGGTTTTGATCTACACGGACTTTCGTGCGGGGATGCCCACGAAGGTGGCCCCGCCGTCCTGTTGCCGCGGGTCGAAGAAGTCGTCGCCCTTGTCGTCGACCACGATGAAGGCCGGGAAGTCCACCACCTCGATCTTCCAGACGGCCTCCATGCCCAGCTCCGGATATTCCAGGACCTCCACCTTCTTGATGCAGTCCTGGGCCAGCCGGGCGGCCGGGCCGCCGATCGAGCCGAGGTAGAAACCGCCGTGCTTCTGGCACGCCTCGGTGACCTGCTTCGACCGGTTGCCCTTGGCCAGCATCACCATCGAGCCGCCCGCCGCCTGGAAGCGCTCGACGTAGGAGTCCATCCGCCCGGCGGTGGTGGGGCCGAAGGATCCGGACGCGTAGCCCTCGGGGGTCTTGGCCGGGCCGGCGTAGTAGACGGCGTGGTCCTTCATGTACTGCGGCATGTCCTCGCCGGCGTCGAGCCGCTCGGCGATCTTCGCGTGGGCGATGTCGCGGGCCACGACGAGGGGACCGGTGAGCGACAGCCGGGTCTTCACCGGATACCTGCCCAACTCGGCGAGGATCTCCGGCATCGGGCGGTTGAGGTCGACGCTGACCACGTCGCCGCCGAGGTGCTCGTCGGTGGTGTCGGGCAGGAAGCGGGCGGGGTCGGTCTCCAGCTGTTCGAGGAAGACGCCCTCCGGCGTGATCTTGGCCAGCGCCTGCCGGTCCGCGCTGCAGCTCACCGCGATGGCGACCGGGCAGGACGCGCCGTGCCTGGGCAGCCGGATGACGCGCACGTCGTGGCAGAAGTACTTGCCGCCGAACTGCGCGCCGATGCCCAGCTTCTGGGTCAGCTCGAAGACCTTCTTCTCCATCTCCAGGTCGCGGAAGCCGTGCCCGCTCGGCGAGCCCTCGGTGGGAATGGAGTCGAGGTAGCGGGCCGAGGCGTACTTCGCCGTCTTCAGGGCGTACTCGGCGCTGGTGCCGCCCACGACGATCGCCAGGTGGTACGGCGGGCAGGCGGCGGTGCCGAGCGAGCGGATCTTCTCCTCCAGGAAGGCGAGCATCCGCTTCTCGTTGAGCACCGCCTTGGTCTCCTGGTAGAGGAACGACTTGTTGGCCGAGCCGCCGCCCTTGGCCATGAACAGGAACTTGTACTCGTCCGGGTGGCCGTTCGGGTCCTCGGCGTACAGCTCGATCTGGGCCGGCAGATTGGAGCCGGTGTTCTTCTCGTCCCACATCGTCAGCGGCGCCATCTGCGAGTAGCGCAGGTTGAGCCTGGTGTAGGCGTCGTAGACGCCCCGGCTGAGGTGCTCGGCGTCGTGCCCGTCGGTCAGCACGTGCCGGCCGCGCTTGCCCATGACGATCGCGGTGCCGGTGTCCTGACACATCGGCAGCACGCCGCCGGCCGAGATGCTCGCGTTCTTGAGCAGGTCGAGGGCGACGAAGCGGTCGTTGCCACTCGACTCAGGATCATCGACGATCTTGCGAAGCTGGGCCAGGTGGGATGCCCGCAGGTAGTGCGAGATGTCGTGGATCGCGGTCTCGGTGAGCAGCCGCAGGGCCTCCGGCTCGACCTCCAGGAACCTGCGCCCGGCGGCCTCGGTGACCCGCACCCCCTCGCTGGTGATCAGGCGGTACTCCGTCTCGTCCGGTCCAAGCGGGAGCAGGTCGGTGTAGTCGAACTCCGGCATCGTCCTCGGTTCCTCGTGGTCTGCCCGGTCGGGCGCGCCCGCCGCGCGGACCGCCCATGGTCTTTGCACAGCGTACGGCGCGCGGGGGGTGGTCATCATGCCCGGGCCGTGCGTAGCTTTTGGATAACTTAAAACTGAATATTCGACCTCAAAGAGGGATAATTAGGACAGAAGGCAGAGAGGGGAGGGGACATGGACGGCGAAGTATGGGTAATGGTCATCTTCGCGCTCGGCATTCTCGTGGGCCTGGCGGTGTCGCTGCTCACGGTCGTGCTGCGGCAGGTCAAGGAAGGCGACATCACCTGGTGGTCCCCTTCCGGGATGCGAGCGAGGTCCCGCGAGGAGCCCCGGCCGGCCGAGCACGCTGACGAGCGGCCAGGCGAGCGGCCAGGCGAGCGCCCTGCCGAGCGGGCAGGCGGGGTGAGGGCGAGCGGAGCCCGAGGGCGATCCCGCTGATCACGAGGGCCGCTCCCGCCAGGTCGGCGGCGGAGGGGGTGGCGACCCCCACAAGGGCGGCCGTGGCGAGCGCGCCGACGGGGATCATCCCGGCGAACAGCCCGGCACGGTCGGCGCCGAGGTGGGGCAGCGAGCGGTACCACAGGAAGAACGCCACGGTCGTCACCACCAGGGCGAGGTAGGCGAGGCCGCCCGCCTCCGCGGCGGTCGGCGCGCGCAGCACGTGACGACCGTCCAGGGCGACTCCGGCGACCAGCAGGAACGGCACCGCCAGCGCGGACGTCCAGGCCGACAGCCTGACAGGACCGATCAGCGGCAGCAGCGGCAGCGCCAGCAGCGAGAAGCAGAGCTCGCAGACCAGGGCGCCCAGGGACCACAGCAGCCCGGCCGGGGTGCCGCTGCCGGCGCCGGTCGCCAGCGTGGCTCCGGCGGCCACCACCAGGCCCGCGGCCACGACGCGCGGGGACGGCCGGGCCCCCGTGAGGAGCGGGCCCACCAGGGCGAGCGCCAGCGGCACGGTGCCGAGGACGATGCCGGGCAGCGCGGGCCCGGCCGCACGGGCCGCCTCGATCACGCAGACGTTGAACAGCACGAGCCCCGTCACCGACAGCGCGGCGAGCAGCGCCCATTGCCGTGGCCGGAGCCGTACGAGGCCGAGGCCGCGCCCTCGGGCGACGGCGAGCAGGATCACGGCGGCGAGCGCGTAGCGGAGCGCCTGACCCCCGTAGACCGGATAGTCCGCGATGACGCCGGAGACCGCCGCCAGCGTCCCCACGAGGAACATCGCACCCGCCGCTCCGGCCGCATGACTGTTCATGCCAGGTGATGCTAGGAAGGGTTTGGTCCTGGCACATGGTCCAATCACCCGCCGTTAGAGTGGGCCAATGGCCGATCTTCATCTCGTGGTCGACAGGGCCGCGGGCGGGCTCGCCGGGCAGATCGCCCGCGAGGTGCGCGAGGCCGTCCGGTCCGGGCGGCTCGTTCCCGGGGCCCGCCTGCCCGCGACCCGCGACCTCGCCCGCGATCTCGGCCTGTCGCGCGGCGTGGTGGTCGAGGCGTACGAGCAGCTTGTGGCCGAGGGACTGCTCGAATCCAGGACGGGCGCGGGCACGAGGGTCGCGGCAAGGGTCGCGGCGGGGGCCGGGCGGCAGCCCGCCCCAGGGCGCCCCGGGGACGAGCGGGAGGGCTCCTGGCCCCACTACGGCCATCGGCCCACGTCGCCGGACCTCGGCCTGTTCCCCCGGCAGGCATGGCTCGCCGCCGTCCGTCACGTCCTGGCCACGCTGCCCAACGACGCGCTCGACTACGGCGACCCCGGCGGTGTGCCGGCCCTGCGCCGCGAACTCGCCGCGTACCTCGGCAGGGTGCGCGCGGCCGACGTGTCACCGGACGACGTCGTGGTCGTGACCGGGGTGGCTCAGGGGCTCAGCCTCGTCGTCCAGGTCCTGGTGCGGGACCGGGGCCGCCGCATCGTCCTGGCCGCCGAGGACCCGACGAGCGCGCGTCAGCTTCCGCTGTTCCGGCGGGCCGGGGCGGACGTCGTCCCCGTGCCCGTCGACGGCGAGGGGATCGTCGTCGAGGACCTGCCGGGCGACGCCGACGCCGTGGTGGTCACTCCCGCGCACCAGTACCCGACCGGCGTCGTCCTGTCCCCGGCCCGCCGCGCCGCGCTGGTCGACTGGGCGGCCCGCACGGGCGCCCTCGTGCTTGAGGACGACTACGACGCGGAGTTGCGCTTCGACCGCGACCCCGTCGGGTGCCTGCAGGGCCTCGCGCCCGAACGGGTCGTGCTCGCCGGCAGCGTGAGCAAGGCCCTCGCCCCGGGGCTGCGGCTCGGCTGGATCGCGGCGCCCCCGCGCGTCGCCCGTGCCGTGCGGCTCGCGCGCGGGGAGCTCGACCTCGGCTCGCCGGTCGTCGACCAGTACGTGCTCGCCCACCTCATCGACGGCGGGGGCTACGACCGGCATCTGCGCAGAATGCGCCGGGAGTATCGGCGGCGCAGGGACGCCCTCGTCGACGCCCTGGCCGAGGATCTGCCCTGGATGACCGTCCGCGGCATCTCGGCCGGCCTGCACCTGTACGCCGAGGGGACGGGCGACCTGTCCGGCCTGGTCGAGGCCGCCCGCGCCGCGGGCCTGTCCGCGGAGACCGTGACGTCGGCCCACGGATCGCCGGGGCTGGTGCTCGGCTTCGCCCGCCTGCCCGCCCACCGCGTCGCCGAGGCCGTACGCGTTCTGGCGGGGAAGGCCGGCAGGGACGTCAGGGGGTGACGACGGTGGTCGCGGTGGCCGGGTCGGCCGTACGCGGCTGGAAGCCGCGCGCGAGCAGGATGATCGCGGCGGCGAGGACGAGCGGCGCGGCGAACGCGACGCGGAAGCCGGAGGCGTCGGCGAGGCCGCCGACGAGCGCGGCTCCGACGATGAACCCCACATAGTTGAACATGTTGACCCGGGCGATCGCCACGCCCGTGCCCGCGGGGTCGAGGCGGCCGGCCGCCGAGAACGACTGCGGGGCGACGACGGACAGGCCGATCCCGGTGAGGGCGAAGCCCGCGATCGCCAGCGGCACGGTCGGGGCGGCCACGACCGCGACGAAGCCCAGCGTCGCGACGGCGCCCCCCGCGCGCACGATGGCCGCCGGGCCCCATCTGCGCACCGCCAGGTCGCCGCCGACGCGCACCAGGAACGTCGTGAGCTGGTAGGCCCCGAGGGCCAGTGGGATCACGGTCGCCGAAGCGTGCAGGACCTTGTCCATGAAGACGGTCCCGAAGTTGGAGACCGACGAGTCGCCCACGTAGAGGAACGCCATCGCGAGGCAGAGAGGGATGATCGGGCGCCACGCGGCCCCGGCCGGCCTGCCCGCGTCCGCGCCCGCGCCCTCGACCGCGCCCGCGACCTGGGCCCGGACCGCGGCTGCGCGGTGCTCCTCCTCCGGCCGGTAGAGCCAGAGCGAGGAGAAAACGGCGACGGCGGCGGCCGGGACGAGGGCGACCGCGAACGTGACGGGCAGGCCGAGCCCGAGCGTGGCCGCCGCGGAGGCCCACAGCGACCCGACGACCGCCGCCACGCTCCACAGCGCGTGGAACCCGGTGAGCACCGCCCGGCCGTACTCGCGCTCGACCGCGACGCCCTGCATGTTCATGCCCGCGTCCACCCCGCCCAGGCCGAGGCCGAACAGGACGTTGGCCGCCACCAGCATGGGGACGTTCGGGGCGAGGCCCGCGAGCACGACGGCGGCGCAGGCGAGCGGCTGCACCAGGCGCAGGATCAGGCGGCTGCCCCACCGGGACGCGGCGGCGCCGGCGAGCGCGCTTCCGGCCCCCGCGATGAGCGGGACGACGAGGAGCAGGATGGTCAGCTCGCCGTCCGACAGGCCGTGCTTCTTCTGCAGCGCCGCCACCTGGGTGAGCAGCGTGGCGAAGGTGAGGCCCTGGACGAAGAACACCGCGAACGTGGCGAGCCGCGCCTGCCGGTCACGAGAAGTGGGCGCCGTGTTCTCCACTGGCGCCGCGTCCTCCAGGGGCATCGTGGGCCTCCACGAACATGAGGGGGGTTCAAGTTTTCGCCAGCGTAGGAGCCGCCACCCGCCCGGTCAATGGGGTGAGCGGGTCAGGACCGGCCACCCGCCTGGCGTGCGGCCATCCAGGCGGCGATCTGGGCCCGGGAGGCGAAACCGAGTTTGTCCAGGGTGTGCTCGACGTGGCCCTCCACGGTGCGCTGCGAGATGACGAGGGCGGAGGCGATCTCCTTGTTGCTCCGTCCCTGGGCGATCAGCTCGGCGATCTCCTGCTCACGCCGGGTGAGAGGGGACGGCTCGACCGCCGAGACCGCCGTCGCGGGGCCACCGGGCGGCGTGGGCCAGGCCTCCGCGACCGCCTCGTCCGCGTGCGCGGGCCCGCCCTCGGCCCGCTCGCCGAGTGCCTCCTCGATCGCCTCGTCCGTCGTCAGCCGGTTGCCCCTGCGGACCTCGCGGCTCAGGGCCCGGTCGCCCAGACTCCCACGGAGACTGGCAAGGCACCGCTCGTGGAACTCGGCGAACCGCTTGTCGCGGCACGGCGCCATGCCCACAGAACGGCCGATCTCCTCCGATACCGCGAGCAGCCGGGCGGCGCGGGGGTGACGGCCTTCGCACGTCTCCACCCAGGCGATCACCTCCAGATTCGTCGCGATGTTCATCCGGTCGCCCAGGTCCCGGGCGAGCAGGAGGGACCCGCGTGCCATATCCAGCGCGCGGGCGTTCTCCCCGCCCTGCCACAGATGGATGGCGAAGATCGTGTGCACCCAGGCCCGGCCGGAGCACTCGCCGTGGGCCTCGGTCAGCGCGAGAGCGCGCTCGAACAACTCCGTGGCGCGGGGCCGGTCGCCGAGGTAGCCGACGCTGGCCGCCAGCGTGATGAGGGCGATCAGCAGGCCGCTCAGGTTGCCGACGGCCTCCTCCTCCACGACCGCCCGTTCCAGCAGCGGGGTCGCCTTGGCGTAGTCGCCGCAGTAGTGCTCCGCCATCCCGGCGATCAGGGACGTCTGGGCGAGGGCTCCCGGGTCGCCCAGCCTCTCGGCGAGCGCCCGGCTCTCGGCCAGCAGGTGCCGGCCCCTGTCGGTGTCGCCCTGTGTGAAGACCAGCTCCGCGTCGGCGCACAGCGCCAGCGCCCGCAGGACGGTGGGCTCGGGCGCCGCCCACAGCATGCGGTCCAGCCAGTGACGACCCTCGTTGTAGTACGCGTTGGCCAGCCAGCAGGGGTCGGTCAGGGAGAGGGCCATCAGCAGCCCGGTCTCCGTCTCGCAGGGCTCCTGCAGGCAGAAGTCCATCGCGGCGCGCAGGTGCGCCTGCTCCAGATCGAGCCGCCTGGACCAGAGGAACTGGTGGGGGCCGAACCACTCGGCGGCGGCCTGCCGCGCCAGCAGGAGATAGTGATCCCGGTGCCTGCGCTGCAGCGACCGGCGCTCCGGCCCGCCGAGCCGCTTGCGGCCGAACTCGCGCAGGGTGTCGAGCATGCGGTAGCGGACCGTGCCGGAGAGCTCCTCGCGCAGCAGCAGCGACTTGTCCAGCAGCGCGTCGAGCAGGTCGAGCACGTCGTCCCGTTCGATGCCGCCGCCGGTGCACACCGCCTCGACGGCGTCGAGGTCGAAGTGAGAGGGGAAGATCGACATCCGGGTCCACAGCGTCCGCTCGGCGCCGGGCAGCAACTGGAAGCTCCAGTCGACCAGCGCGTGCAGGGTCTGCTGACGCGGCACCGCCGCACTGCTGCCCCCGGTGAGCATGCGGTAGCGGTCGCGCAGGCGCTCGACAAGCGCGTTCACCGACAGGACCCGCAGCCGCACCGCGGCGAGCTCGATGGCCAGGGGGATACCGTCGAGCTGGCGGCACAGCTCGACGACGGCCTCCTGGTTGTCCTCGGTGACGGTGAAGCCGGGCAGGACCGCCGCCGCCCGCTCCGTCAGCAGGCTGATGCCGTCGTACAGCTCCAGTGACCTGCGGCTGAGCGGCCGGTCGGGCTCCGGGACGGGCAGCGGGCAGATCTTCATCTGGTGCTCGCCCGTGATGCCGAGAGACTGCCGGCTCGTCGCGAGGATGCGCAGCTCGGGAGCCGCGCGCAGGAGCCGGTCGGCGAGCACGGCACAGGCGTCACGCAGGTGCTCGCAGTTGTCCAGCACGAGCAGGGTCCGCTGTGAGGACAGCACCTGCTCCAGCGCGTCCATCGGGCAGGGCGCCGACTCGTCCCGCACGCCCATGGTCGCCGTCACCGTCTCCGCGACGAGCGCGGGATCGGTGACGGTGCTGAGGTCCACCAGCCAGACGCTGTCGAACGCGCGGCGCTGCTCGGCGGCCGCCCGCAGGGCCAGCCGGGTCTTGCCGACGCCGCCCACGCCCGTGAGCGTCACCAGGCGCGAGGCCGAAAGCAGCCGCCTGATCTCGGCCAGCTCACGTCTGCGGCCGACGAAACTCGTCAAGTCGGCAGGAAGATTGCCGACCTGTCGTGTCACCGCCCCCGCGACCACCTCCTCACGCTAAGCGGCCACGAAGTCCCCGGTCAATTCCGGGTTCGACGCCGGGCGCCGCGTCGTATGGTGACCGACGCGCGTGGAGCGCCTACTCTCGATGGTGTGAGCAGCAGCGAGTCCTCAGCCGTGAAGTGGATCTCCGCCTTCCTCTCGCCGCGCACCCCGGACGCGCCCGACCCCTCCTCACTGCGGGCCTCTGACGCCGATCGGGAGCGCATCGTCACGGTGCTCGTGGACGCCGTCACCGACGGGCGGCTCACGCCGCTGGAGCACGAGGAACGCGTGGAGCGCGTCTGGGCCGCGCGGACCCTCGGTGAGCTGGCTGAGCTGACCGTGGACCTGCTGCCGCCGGAGAGCCAGCCCTTCCGGGTGGACAGCCGTCCCGTCACCGCCTTCTTCCGTACGGAGACCCGCGGCGGCCGGTGGGTCGTGCCCTCCGAGGTGCCGGTGACGTCCCTGGGCGGCACGGTCACGATGGACCTGTGCGAGGCGCTGCTCCAGTCGCGGCACGTGGTGGTGCAGCTCGCCGTCATGGCCGGCACGGTCAACCTCACGGTTCCCGAGGGCGTGCGGATCGTGACCGCCCCCGACGCCCGCGTCCGGTCGCTCAGGAACGAGGTGCGGCTCCCGCCGGGCGCGACCGGCTTCGCGCCGGACGCGCCCGTCATCGAGCTCGCAGGGTTCGTCTTCGGCGGCAAGGTCGTCGCCCGCTCGCCGAAGCGCCCCCGCCGCCGCCTGTTCGGCCGCTAGGCAGCGGCCGGGCCGTCGCTACACCGCGGTGTCGAAGTTGATGGCGCTGTAGGCGCCGAGCTTCCAGAGCTGATGCTCGCTTTCGATCTTGCGGATCGTGCCCGACCGTCCCCGCATGACAAGGGAGTGCGTGACCGCCGCCCCGCCCTGGAACCGCACGCCGTGCATCAGTTCGCCGTCGGTGATGCCGGTCGCGGCGAAGAACACGTCGTCGGAGCGTACGAGGTCGTCGATGGTGAGCACCTGGCCGAGGTCGAGCCCGGCGTCGAGGGCCTTGAGGCGCTCCTCCTCGTCTCGCGGCCACAGCCTGCCCTGGATGACACCGCCCATGCACTTGAGCGCGCAGGCGGCGACGATGCCCTCGGGCGTGCCGCCGATGCCGAGCATCAGATCGACACCGGTGCCGTTGCGCGCCGCCATGATCGCGCCGGCCACGTCGCCGTCGGTGATGAAACGGATCCGGGCGCCGGTCTCCCGGATCTCCTTGACGATCCGCTCGTGCCGGGGCCGGTCGAGGATCACCACGGTGACGTCGGACGGCTTGGCGCCCTTGGCCCGCGCCACGGCGCGGACGTTGTCGGCCACCGGGGCGTTGATGTCCACATGGTCGGCCGCCTGCGGGCCCGTGACGAGCTTCTCCATGTAGAAGACCGCGGACGGGTCGTACATCGAGCCGCGCTCGCCGACCGCGATCACGGAGATCGCGTTGTTCATGCCGAGAGCGCACAGCCGGGTGCCGTCGATCGGGTCCACGGCCACGTCGCACCCGGGGCCGGTCCCGTCGCCGACCTCCTCGCCGTTGTAGAGCATCGGGGCGTTGTCCTTCTCGCCCTCGCCGATCACCACGACGCCCTTCATCGAGACCGTGTTGATCAGTTGGCGCATGGCGTTCACGGCGGCGCCGTCCGCCCCGTTCTTGTCGCCGCGTCCCACCCAGCGCGCGGCCGCCATCGCCGCCGCCTCGGTCACCCTGACCAGTTCCAGGGCCAGGTTGCGGTCGGGTGCGCGTTCCCCCGTCGCCAGAGCGGCCGGTACGTGATCAGCCATTGGTCCCCTTTTAGGTAGGCGCCCTTCTAGGGATCGTAGTTCGAGAAGCCGTTCTTTGTCCGATTGGTCTGAACCTGTTGGGCCAGGTGGGAGGCCATTTGTGAGCGTGGACCCCCGGAACGGACGGGTCGGAGATATCGTCGCCGCATGAGCGGCGACACCGAACGACCAGTGACGACGCGCACGTCGGAGCGCGGCGCGGCGACCCGGGGAGCTCTCCTGAACGCCGCCAAGGAGACGTTCATCACGAGCGGCTTCGCCGAGGCGGGCGTCACCGACGTCGTGGCCAGGGCCGGCGCCAGCGTCGGCAGCCTGTACCACCACTTCTCCGGCAAGGCCGATCTCTACCTGACGCTGTTCGAGGAGTTCCAGAAGCGGCAGACCCAGCGCACCCGGCAGGCCGTGCAGGATGCCCGGGCGGACGGCGAGACCGACCCGATGCCCCAGTTCCTCGCCGCCGCGCGGGCCTACCTGGAGGGCTGCCTCGCCGAGCGCGATCTCGCCGCGCTCTTCCTGCGCGGCGACGCCCCGCCCGGGTTCGAGGTCATCATGCGCGACCGCCTCCGCCAGTGGGCCCGGCGCACCGCCGCGCTGTTCGAGCACGAGGACGCCCTGGTCGTCGTCGTCACCGGCGCCCTGGCGGCCGTCGTGCAGGAGGTCACGCTGTCCGACGACCCGGAGCAGGCCCGGAAGATGGCCGAGGACGCTCTTCGCATCATCGGCGATATTCGGCACCGGTGACGGCCGGTACGGCCACCGCCCGCTCCACCGACTAATCTCGGATCACGTGGGACGATTCACCCAGGGCTTCTACGGCTACGCGTTCGCGCTCTTCGTCTGCCTCGCCGCCGTCGGAGTGTTCCTGCTCATCACGCCGCAGAGCCGCACCGAGCACATCCCGCGGGTGGACTTCTCGATCGACAAGGTCAACACGGCGCGTGCGGCGCCGTACGATGTCGTCGCCCCGAGCCGGGTGCTGCCCGATTGGGTGCCCAACAGTTCGTCGCTGACCCAGAAGAACGGCGCCGTGACGTGGCGGCTGGGGTTCGCGACCGCCAAGCGGCAGCACGCCATGCTCGCCCAGAGCGACGAGAGGCCGTCCGCGGACTTCGTCAACCGCATGGCCAACACCGACAAGCCCGGCGGGAGCCGCCAGATCGATGGCGTGACCTGGGAGGAGCGGTTCCGCCAGGACAAGAACCAGCGGACTCTGGTCCGGGTCTTCCCCGACCACGCGGTGGTCGTCACCGGAACGGCCGGCTGGGACGAGCTGACCGCCCTCGCCCGGACTCTCGCGCCGCAGCCCAAGCCCTCGCCGATGCCGTCATCGGGCTGAGTCCGGATCGCGGTCGACGGTCTCCAGCAGGTGCGCGACCAGGGGGTGAAACCCGCGGCCTCACACAGGCCGATGATCTGCTCGTGGAGTCGCGGGCCGGCGTCACGGGGCAGGAGCACGAACGGCTCGTCCGCCAGCCGCGCGAGCCGTACGGTCCGCAGGGCGGCCAGCGGATGGGCGGACGGCAGCACGGCCACGAAGGGCTCGGTGAGCACCGTCCTGAAGGCGAGTCCCGCCCCGTCGGCGTCGTCAGCAGGGGGCTCGCGCAGCAGGCCGACGTCGATGGCCTTGTCGCGCAGGGCGGCGATCTGCGGCGCCGTGGTCATCTCGCGGATGTCCAGGCGGACACCGGGGAAACGCTCCCGGAAGCCGCGAAGCAGACCGGGCAGGACGGTCAGGGCGAGGGAGGCGGCGAAGCCGATCCGCAGGCGCCCGGTCCTGCCGCTGCCGACGGCCCGCGCGGCGGCCAGCCCGTCGGCGAGATCGGTGAAGGCGCGACGGGCGGCGGATCTGGCGCGATCCTCGGCGGTTCGACGTTCGAGGAGCAGATCGGCTATGCCCGGGCCGTGGTGGACGGTGACCGGGTGCACGTTTCCGGGACGGCCGGTTTCGACTACACCACCATGACGATCTCGGAGAACGTGGTGGAGCAGGCCGAGCAGTGTCTGCGCACCATCGAGGCCGCGCTGGCCGAGGCGGGGTGCGGCTTCGCCGACGTGGTGCGGGTGCGCTACCTGCTGCCCGACCGGGCCGACTTCGAGCCGTGCTGGCCGATCCCGCGCCGCCGCTTCGGCGACGTGCGGCCGGCGGCCATGATGATGGAGTGCGGTCTGGCCGACCCCCGCATGAAGATCGAGATCGAGGTCGACGCGCGGCGGCCCGGCGTCTGACGGCCCGTGCGTTGACTGTCCGTGCCGTTGACGGTCCGTGCGGTCCCGCTGGCCACCCGGCAGCTCGCCGCCCTCTGGCACGCCTGGCCGCCTGCCGGGTGTCAGAAGGGCGCCTCCTCGGGGCCGTTCGGCTGGGGCTCCTGGCGCTGGGCCATCGCGGCCGCCAGCTTCGCGCGGGCGCCCTGGAGCCACTCCTCGCAGATCGCCGCCAGCCGCTCTCCCCGCTCCCACAGCTCTATCGACTGCTCCAGCGTGAGCCCGCCTGTCTCCAGACGACGCACCACGTCGGTCAGCTCCTCGCGGGCCTGCTCGTACGACGGGGTCTGCCCGTCCGGCGGGGCCTGCCTGTCCGGCGGGGTCTTCTTGCCCCGCGGGGTCTGCCTGTCCTCAGCCACGTCCCCACCTTAGAGGCCGGGACCGACACTCTGCGGCCTCTTAGGCGTGTCCTATTTGGGCATAAAACTGAGGCTTTGTCCGTTACTTAGAGGTACTAACCATATTCGGGGGCGATGATCGGGGGGTCATCCTTATGTGTGGAATCAGCGGCTGGGTGGACTACGGGCGCGATCTTCGTGGCGAGCGGGAGACCGTGCAGGCCATGACGGACACGATGGCGTGCCGCGGCCCTGACGCCGAGGGAATGTGGCTCGCTCCGCACGCCGCGTTCGGCCACCGGCGGCTGGCCATCATCGACATCGAGGGCGGGCGCCAGCCGATGGTCGCGGACGCCGGCGGCGACGACGTGGCCGCGCTCACCTACAGCGGCGAGGTCTACAACTTCAGGGAACTGCGCGCCGAGCTCACCCGGCGCGGGCGCCGGTTCCGGACCCAGAGCGACACCGAGGTCGTCCTGGAGGCCTACCTCGAATGGGGCGAGGACTTCGTCTCCCGCCTCAACGGCATGTACGCCTTCGCCATCTGGGACGCGCGCCGCGAGGAACTGCTGCTCGTGCGCGACCGCATGGGAATCAAGCCCCTGTACTACTACCCGACGCGGGGCGGGGTGCTGTTCGGCTCCGAGCCCAAGGCCATCCTGGTCAACCCGCTCGCCGAGCGGGTGATCGACGCCGACGGCCTGCGCGAGATCCTGGCCTTCGTCAAGACGCCCGAGAACGGCGTCTTCCGGGGGATGCACGAGGTGCGGCCCGGCCAGGTGGTGAAGGTGCGGCGCGAGGGCCTGAGCAAGCGCCGCTACTGGCAGCTGGAGGCCCGCGAGCACACCGACGACCTGCAGACCACCATCAGGACCGTGCGAGAGCTGCTCGACGACATCATCGAGCGGCAGCTCATCTCCGACGTGCCACTGTGCACGCTGCTGTCCGGCGGGCTCGACTCCAGCGCGGTCACCGCGCTCGCGGCCCGCGCGCTGGCCGACGAGGGCGGGGTGCGCTCGTTCTCGGTCGACTTCGCCGGCTACAGCGAGAACTTCCAGGCCGACGACATGCGCGACACCCCGGACACGCCGTACGTCCACGACGTCGTGCGGCACGTCGGCTCCGACCACACGGACATCGTGCTGGACTCGGCCGACCTCATGGACCCCGCCGTGCGTGCGGCCGTCCTGCGGGCGAGGGACCTCCCGCTCGGCATCGGCGACATGGACACCTCGCTCTACCTGCTCTTCAAGGCGATCAGGGGACACTCGACGGTGGCGCTGTCGGGGGAGTCCGCCGACGAGGTGTTCGGCGGCTACCGGTGGTTCCACGATCCCGAGGCGGTCAACTCCGGCACCTTCCCGTGGCTCGCCATGCAGGGCCACGCGGGCCTGTCCACCCGGGGTGAGTTCCTGAACGAGGAACTGCTGCGCAAGCTCGACATCCCCGCCTACCGCGCGGACAGCTACCAGCGGGCGCTGGCCGAGGTGCCCCGGGTGCCGGGGGAGACCGGGCTGCAGCAGCGGATGCGGGAGATCAGCTACCTGCACCTGACCCGGTTCGTCCAGATCCTGCTCGACCGCAAGGACCGCATGAGCATGGCCGTCGGCCTGGAGGTCCGGGTGCCGTTCTGCGACCACCGCCTGGTCGAGTACGTCTTCAACGCGCCCTGGGCCATGAAGACCTTCGACGGGCACGAGAAGAGCCTGCTGCGCGCGGCGACGGCCGACGTGCTGCCCCGGTCGGTGGTCGAGCGCCGCAAGGTGCCGTACCCCTCGACGCAGGACCCGGCGTACGAACGCGCGCTGCGGGCCGAGGTGACCCGCGTGCTCGCCGGAGACTCGGCCATCGGCTGCCTGGTGGACGCGGACAAGGTGCGCGCCATGCTCGACCAGCCCATGGGCGCGGTCAGCCTGCAGGGCGCCCGGACGTCGCTGGAGGGCATCCTGCAGATCAACGCCTGGCTCGGCGACTACGACGTGCGTCTCGCGATCTGACCGGTCGTGGCCCGCGGTTCACGGCCCGCGATCCGGGTCACGCGGCCCGGGTCACGCGGCCCGGGTCACGCGTCCTGGGCCGTGACCGTCACGCGGTCGTCGGAGAAGCGGATCGTGAGCTCGTCACCCGGTTTGACGTCCCCGGCCAGGCGGACGACCTCTCCGGAAGGACGCTGCGCGATGGCGTAGCCCCGCTCCAGGGTCGCCGCGGGGGAAAGGGCCACGAGCCGGGCCCCGAGATGTTCCAGCGAGTCGGCCGAGCGGTCCAGGGACGCCGAAAGGCAGCGCCTGGACCGCTCGCGCAGCGCGTCGACCTGCTCGGCCCGCCGGTCGAGCTCCCGGACGGGATCGGCGAGCGACGGCCGGGAGCGCACGGACTCGAGCCAGGACATCTCACGCTCGACCCAGCCCCGCAGCACCCGGCGACCCCGGTCTCTGAGCTGATGGACGAGCGTGAGCTGCTCGCCCACGTCGGGCACGACCTTCTTGGCCGCGTCCGTCGGGGTCGAGGCGCGCACGTCGGCCACGAGATCGAGCAGCGGGCTGTCCTGCTCGTGGCCGATCGCGCTCACCACCGGCGTACGGCAGGCCGCGACGGCCCGCACCAGCGACTCGTCGGAGAACGGCAGCAGATCCTCCAGGGAGCCGCCGCCCCTGGCGATGATGATCACGTCGACCTCGCGGTCGGCGTCGAGCCTGCGCAGCGCCTCGGTCACCTCGCCCACGGCGTACGACCCCTGGACGGCGACCTGCTCCACCTTGAAACGGACGGCGGGCCAGCGGCGGCGGGAGTTCTCCAGCACGTCACGCTCGGCCGCCGAGTCACGCCCGCAGACGAGCCCGACGGTGCCCGGCAGGAACGGCAGCCGTCTCTTCCTGTCGACGTTGAACAGGCCCTCGCCCGCGAGCACCTGGCGGAGCCGTTCCAGCCGGGCCAGCAGCTCGCCGATGCCGACCGGACGGATCTCCAGGGCCGTGAACGCGAACGAACCCTTGTTGACCCAGAAGTCCGGCTTGACGTGCATCACGACGCGCGCGCCGTCGACGGGACGCGGCACGCTGGCCTCGTAGACCGCCCGCGCGCAGGTGATCCGGGCCGAGACGTTGGCCACCGGATCGCGCAGCGTCAGGAAGACGGTGCCGCCCCGGGCGGTCAGCTCGGTGATCTGCCCTTCGACCCAGACGGTGCCCAGCTTGCCGATCCACTGGGCGACCATCTGCAGCACCGACCTGATCGGCAGCGGCGCCTCCGGGGACGTCTTCGCGCTCAAATGCCCTCCTCGCCTCGCCTGATCCGGTCGCACCTGCAGGCTAGCCGTACCTGCCGACATTCCACAGGCGACCGGGCGGAGGACACCTCACGTGCCCGTCCCGCGTACGGCCGGGCGGGCGCGGCCCGCGATCAGGCCTCGGACTGGAGCTTGGACATCCGGTTCTGGAACATCCGGACGACTTCGGGGCGGTTCAGGTGCGCCTGCTCGTAGTCCAGCAGCGCCTGCACCTGCTCGGCCGACGTGCCACGCATCCGCGCCCGCAGCGACGCCACGGAGAGGTTCGCGTAGCCCGGCAGCGGCTCCGCCGTCTCGGCGGCTGCCGCGACGGGCTGCTCCGCCGGCGCCTCGGCAGGGCTCTCCGGCGCCTTCTCCGGCGCCTTCGCGGCGGCGGGCTTCTTGCGGGTCCTGGTGGCCTTCGGCGCGGCGGTGGTCGTGCTTTCGGCGCTGCTCCCGGCCTCGGTGCCGGTCGCGGCCTGGGCGTCCTCGGGGGCTTCGGCAGTGGCCTTGCGGCGCGTGCGCGGCTTCTTGGCCTCGGCGGGCGGGGCCTCTTCCGTGGCCTCCGAGGTTCCGGCGGTCTCAGCGGTTGCGGGCGTCTCGGCGGTTGCGGCGGTGGCCTTGCGGCGCGTGCGCGGCTTCTTGGGGGCGGCGGTCTCGTCCGGGACCTCGGCGACGGCCGGGGCCTCGGCCTCGACGGGTGCGGCGGGCAGGTCGAGCGTGTCGGCCTCGGCAGGGGCGGTCTCCGCGGCGGGGGCGGCCTCGGGCTTCGGCTCGGCCGCGGCCTCCACAGCCTCCACAGGCGCGACGGTCTCGGCGGTCGGGGGCTCGGCGGTCGGGGTCTCAGCGGTCGGGGCCTCACCGGTCGGGGCCTCGGCGGGCGCCGCCTCGGCCTTCTCGGCCTGCTGAGCCTGCTCAGGCTTCTCGGCCTGCTCAGGCTTGCCGGTCTTGCTCGGGCGGGGGGCGAAGATGACGGGCTCCCGGCGCGCGGGCCGCTCCCCGGTGGCCTGCTCGGCGGTCTGCGCGGTGGCTTGCTCGGTGGCTTGCCCGGTGGCTTGCCCGGTGGCCTCCCCGGCCCGCGGGGTCTCGGCGGTCTCGGGGCGTTCGCCGTCCTGCGCCTCGCCACCGGCGAAGCGCTCCTTGACGCTGGTCTTGAGCTTGTCGCCGGCCAGCAGCGCCTGTCCGACCCCGTTCAGAGCGGTCTGTAGCACTGTCGTTATTGCTCTAAGGACGGACATTTCTGCTCCCGGGGAGATACGTATCTGGTACACCCAGTCTTGCAAGACCAGGGTCAAGAGGCGGCGCGCGTTCCACATAGCATAGGAACATGGACGTGCAGACCTCAGCGACCCGTCGTGTCCTGGTCGCCAAGCCCCGCGGTTACTGCGCGGGTGTCGACCGTGCGGTGCAGGCGGTCGAACGGGCGCTGGAGCAGTATGGCGCGCCAATCTACGTGCGCAAGCAGATCGTGCACAACACCCACGTCGTGAAGACGCTGGAGGAGCGCGGCGCCGTTTTCGTCGAGGAGACCGAGGAGGTCCCCGAGGGCGCCATCGTCGTCTTCTCCGCTCACGGCGTCGCGCCCGCGGTGCACGAGGAGGCCGCGGGCCGCAGTCTCCGGACGATCGACGCGACGTGCCCGCTGGTGACCAAGGTGCACAACGAGGCCAAGAGGTTCGCGGCCAAGGACTACGACATCCTGCTCATCGGGCACGAGGGGCACGAGGAGGTCGAGGGCACCGCCGGTGAGGCGCCCGAGCACATCCAGCTCGTGGACGGGCTCGACGGCGTCGAGGGCGTGGCCGTACGGGACCCGGAGAGGGTGGTCTGGCTCTCCCAGACGACTCTGTCGGTCGACGAGACCACCGAGACGGTCGCCCGGCTGCGGACGCGGTTCCCCAACCTCATCGACCCGCCGAGCGACGACATCTGCTACGCCACCTCCAACAGGCAGACCGCCGTCAAGCAGATCGCCGCCGAGTCGGACCTGGTCATCGTCGTCGGCTCGACCAACTCCTCCAACTCCAAGCGACTGGTCGAGGTCGCCAAGGACTACGGCGCCGCCGCGTCCTACCTGGTGGACGACGCCTCGTTCGTACGGGACGAGTGGCTGGAGGGCGTGCGCACCGTCGGCCTGACCAGCGGCGCCTCCGTTCCGGAGGAACTCGTGCGGGGAGTGCTCGCCAAGCTGGCCGGTCACGGTTTCACCGATGTGGAGGAGGTCGAGTCGGTGGAGGAGAGCATGCGGTTCGCCCTGCCCCACGAACTGCGCAAGGACCTGCGCACCCTCTAGCGCACAGGTCTGGCGCACGGTCTGACGCAAGGGTCCAGCGGCCGGTCCGGCGGTTCACTCGTCGGCGGCCTTGCCGTACACCCGGGGCTCGAAGTAGCCCTCCGGCTCCGGGTCGAACGTGCGGACGCGGCCACGGCGTGAGCGGGAGGCCGGCGTCGGTGTGGGCGCGGGCGCGCCCCGCAGCTCCCTCAGGCTGTCGGGCAGGCCGCGCACCCACCCGACGCCCAGCGCCAGCGCGGACCCGAGGAACAGCCACGGCGCGCCGGACGACAACGCGGTGAACATCCCGAGCCCGAACGTCTGGAGCATCGAACCCGAGCTGAGCGCCCGCATGAGCTCCACCAGCAGCGCCGCGACGAAGAAGACCAGCGGAGGCGTCACCACCAGCGGCAGCAGGTCCCGGGGACGCACCAGCAGGACCGCCGCGAGGCAACCGGCCACGAACGCGGGCCCGGGCAGAAACGGCATGCCCGCCAGAGTGATCACGAAGAGCATGACGATCGCCCCCCGAGCGGTCAGCCGCACCCCCGCTCGACCGGTGCCTGTCATCGGGCCCCCTTACGACAAGTCTCGCGTCAATTTACCGTTCTGACGATGCGGGGGAGGGGGGCTTACCCGCTCTTCACCTTCGAGCTCGGGGATGGCGACCGGCCGGGGGACCTCCTCCACCGCCGACGGGGCGTCGAGGGAGTAGTCCACCAGACCGAGGTCGTTCATTCTCCGCGCGCTGACCAGGACCCTGCTCTCCAGCGAGCCGACCGTCTGGTTGTAGGCGGTGACCGCTCTCGTGAGCGCCTTGCCCAGGCCGTCCACGTGCCGTCCGAGGCCGCCGAGCCGCTCGTACAGTTCCTTGCCCAGATCGAAGACGGCCTTGGCGTTCTCACTGACCGCGGTCTGCTGCCAGGCGTACTGCGCGGTGCGGAGCATCGTGACGAGCGTCGTGGGAGTGGCGATGTGGACGCGCCTGCGCATCGCGTGCTCCAGCAGCCCCGGGTCGCGCTCCAACGCCGGCGCGAGGAACGCCTCGCCGGGGATGAACAGGACCACGAACTCGGGCGACGGATTGAAGGCCTGCCAGTAGGACTTGGCGGCTAACCGGTCCACGTGCTCGCGCACGTGCCTCGCGTGGGCGTCCAGCCGGGCCGAGGCGAACTCGGGGTCGGTGGCCTCGGCCGCCTCCAGGTAGGCCGCGAGCGAGACCTTCGCGTCCACGATGACGTTCTTGCCGCCGCTGAGCCGTACGACCATGTCGGGCCGGACCACGCCGTCGCGGGTGACGGCGCTCACCTGCTCGTCGAAGTCGCAGAACCGGGCCATGCCGGCGATCTCCGCCACCCGGCGCAGCTGCAGCTCACCCCACCGTCCCCGGGCCTCCGGCCGCTGGAGCGCCCGCACCAGCGCGTCCGTCTGGGCCTTGAGCCGATCGGAGCTCTCCCGTACGAACTCCATCTGCTTGCTCAGCTCGGCGCGGGCGGCGCGGGTGCCCGACTCGCTCTCCCTGAGCTGGCTCTCCACCTTGGCGAGCGTCTCGCGCAGCGGCGCGACCAGGTTCTCGACCGCCTGCCTGCGCTGGTCGAGGTCGCCGGCCGCCTCGGCCCTCGTGGTGTTCAGCCGGTTCTCGGCGAGTTCGAGGAAACGCAGGTTGGCCACGTCGAGGGAGTGTGCGGAGATGGCCTGGAACCGCTCGGTGAGCTGGTTCTCCACGTAGGCCACCTTGTCCTCGGCCGCCCGCGTCCGCGCCTCGGCCTCGGCCACCCTGGCGGCCGCCTGCGCGGCACGGCCCGCGGTCCGCATCCCGGCCAGGGCCGCACCCACCACGACGCCGATCACCAGTCCCACTGCGAGAGCCACGACATCCACGGTCTGGATGATTTCAGGCATTGGCGTGCCAAACAGGGAGGCGCGCCTGGGAGCGGGCCGAGGCCGTCGATGTCCGGCGCACCCTCCGAGGCCCCTAAACTCGTGGTACGTGAGCCTGAGCATCGGCATCGTCGGCCTGCCCAACGTCGGCAAGTCCACTCTTTTCAACGCCCTGACCAAGAGCGGGAACGCCCTGGCGGCCAACTACCCGTTCGCCACGATCGAGCCGAACGTGGGCATCGTCGGCGTGCCGGACTCCCGTCTGGACAAGCTGGCGGAGATCTACAACTCGGCGCGCGTCCTCCCGGCCAAGGTCGAGTTCGTCGACATCGCGGGCCTGGTGAAGGGCGCGTCGGAGGGCCAGGGAAGGGGCAACCAGTTCCTCGCCAACATCCGTGAGACCGACGCGATCTGCCAGGTCATCCGGGTCTTCTCCGACCCCGACGTCACCCACGTGGACGGCGAGGTGGCACCGGGGCGCGACATCGAGACGATCAACACCGAGCTGATCCTCGCCGACCTGCAGACGATCGAGAAGGCGCTGCCCCGCCTGCAGAAGGAGGCGCGCACCAACAAGGACCGCAAGGTCCTCCTGGAGGCCGCCGAGGCCGCGGCGAAGCTGCTCGACACCGGCACGACCCTGTACGCCGGGGGCAAGGCGGCCGGGATCGACCTCGCCGACCTGCGCGAGCTGCACCTTCTCACGGCCAAGCCGTTCCTGTACGTCTTCAACCTCGACGCCGACGAGCTGACCGACGCCGACCTGCGGGCCAAGCTCTCGGCGCTCGTGGAGCCGGCGGAGGCCGTGTTCCTCGACGCCAAGATCGAGTCTGAGCTGGTGGAGCTGCCCGACGACGAGGCGCTGGAGCTGCTGCAGTCCGTCGGCCAGGAGGAGTCGGGCCTCGCCCAGCTCGCCCGGGTCGGCTTCGAGA
This sequence comes from Microbispora bryophytorum, assembly GCF_043197435.1. NCBI lineage: Bacteria > Bacillati > Actinomycetota > Actinomycetes > Streptosporangiales > Streptosporangiaceae > Microbispora > Microbispora bryophytorum. Next base: position 153,032 of record NZ_JBICTF010000008.1, read on the forward strand.
CGCTCGGCCTGCAGACCTACCTGACGGCCGGGCCCAAGGAGGCCCGGGCCTGGACGATCCGCAAGGGCGCGACCGCCCCCGAGGCCGCCGGGGTCATCCACACCGACTTCCAGCGCGGGTTCATCAAGGCCGAGGTCATCTCGTTCGGCGACCTGGTGGAGGCGGGCTCGATGACCGCGGCCAGGGCGGCGGGCAAGGCCCGCATCGAGGGCAAGGACTACGTGATGCGCGACGGCGACGTCGTGGAGTTCCGTTTCAACGTCTGAACCTGCCGGTCGCCTCCGCTCGGCGGACGACGGAACGGCCGGCCGGATCCGCGCCGCGGGCTGCGGCGCCGACCCGGCCGGCCGGCCGGTGTCATCGTCGGCTCAGCTGCGCGACCACCTCTGGTTCGCGCCGCCGTTGCACGTCCAGATCACCAGCTGCGTGCCGTTGGCGGTGCCGCCGCCGTAGGCGTCCAGGCACTTGTTCGAGCCGACTCCGACGATCGTGCCGTCGGAGTTCAGCGTCCACTGCTGGTTGGTGCCGCCGTTGCAGTCGTAGATGTCGACCCGGGTCCCGTCCGCCGTGCCCTGTCCGTAGGCGTCCAGGCACTTGGTGCCGTAGACCATCAGCTGCTTGGACGGCGTGAGGGTCCAGGTCTGGTTGGCGCCGCTGTTGCAGTCCCAGAGCGCGACCTGGGTGCCGTTGGTCTGGGACTGGCTGGGGACGTCGACGCAGCGGCCGGAGGCCTGGCCCCTGATGGGGCCGACGCTGGTGCCGCCGTTTCCGCCGCCGATCGGGGTGATGGAGAGGTTGTCGAACATGTCGGTCTGGTATCCGACCACTCCGAGCCCGACCTGTCCGGTGAAGTAGGAGTTGTCGGTCACCGAGCCGAGCGCGGCGCCGTCGAGGGTGGCGCTGATCTGGTTGCCCGAGAAGCTGAGCGAGATCGTGTGCCAGGTGTTGGTCCCGAGCGAGCTCCGGGAGCCCGAGGTGAGGGTGCTCACCGTGCCGGACGTGGTGCTCTTGGCGATCGACCAGGCGCCGGAGTTGTTCAGCCGCAACTGGTAGGCGGCCTGGTGGCTCTGCGGGCGTGACTGCGTGTTCGCCCGCCCGAGCAGCGTGATGGTGCCGCCCTGCTGGAAGTTGACGTCCACGCTGACCTTGTAGTTGCTCCAGGACGGGTCGCCGACCAGGCCGAAGGCGTCGCTGTCGTCCTGCCACTCGATCGGACGCACGGGAGTCACCTGCTGCAGGCACTGACCGGACCGGCCGCCGGCGCAGGGCCGGACCTCGAAGGATCCCTGCATGTCGGAGAAGTACTTGGCCTCGGTGCGGGAGGCGTAGGCGTCGAAGTCGTCGGAGTACGGCAGAGGCAGCGGCGCACTCGCCGGTCCGGCCGCCGTGCCCTTGCCCTGGCCGGTGGTCGTGGTCAGCGAGTAGATCCGGTTCGGCTGCATGGTGAGCGAGTAGGAGCCGTTGCTGGGGGTGATGTCCGGCTGCCTGACGAACCAGTCGGCGGGGTTGTTCGAGCCGAGGTTGGTGGACCACACGTGCACGGTCCCGGTGCTCAGCCCGCCTGTCACGTTGACGTTCACGGTCTGCGTGCTCGTCGACGTGCTGGTCTCGTAGATGGTCGAGTAGTCGGTGTTGTTCGTGGACTTCAGGGAGATGTAGCTGCCGTTGCTCCGGTTCCCGCCGAGGTATCCGCTCGCGGAGCCGGTGAGGAAGCGCCAGCCCGGCTGGGTGAACTGGGCGATCTGGGCGTTCGCCCACAGGCTGCGGCCCAGCTGGTAGGCGCCCGACCACGGCGAGTTGGCGACCGCCAGGGCGGTGGTGTTGAAGGGCAGGTTCGGGTAGAGCGCGGCCACCAGCGGCCAGTTGACGAAGCCCGTCATCTGGCCGTCGAGGTATCCGCGGGTGACGCTGCGGATGTAGGGGGCCGAGCCGCTGATGTAGTCCTGCGATCCGAACTCGCTGTTCCAGATCGGCTTGCCGGTGGCCACGGCGTTCGCGCTGGAGGGACACGAGGTGGCGTCGCCCAGGTAGCCGCACAGGTAGTGCGACCCGACCACGCCGACCGCGGCCTTGAACGCCGGGTCGCTCAGCATGTCGTCCGCGGTCGACAGGCCGAAGCTGTCGTCGCCGACGATCTGCACGTTGCCGTAGCCGTTGGAGTCGAGGGCCGACCGGAGGTTCTTGTACCAGGTCTTGTTGTGCCCGCGCTCGTTCCATCCGCCGATGTAGCTGACCGTCAGGCCGTGCTGCTTGGCGCAGTTGAGCCAGGAGATGTCGTAGTCGATCATGTCCTGGGACCAGAAGTTCCCGCCGCCGATCCAGCCCGGCGCGGTCCACGGCAGTGCGATCAGCTTGATGTTCGGGTTGCGCGCCACCGCCTGCTCGCCCAGCCAGAACTCGTAGCCGACGTTGCAGTTGATGTCACCGCGGGTGTGCTGGATGCTGGGCTCGGAGCCGTCGGTGGAGTTGGCGTCACCGCCGATCTCCAGTTTCAGCAACTGCACCGCCGCGCCGTACCCGGGCTTGAAGAGGTAGTCCAGGATCTGGGAGCGCTGCGTCTCCGGGTAGTCGATGAGCAGCCGGGAGTTGCCGCCGCCGCCGCTGATCGCCCCCACCCCGTCGAAGGTGCGTCCCGTCGAGCCGCCGTTCACCGTGATGGACGTCGTGGCCGCCTGGGCCGCCGGCGCGGTGACCACGACGGCGCCGGCGCCGGTCATGGCCGCTGTGACCGTGGCCATCAGGATGCGGACCCATTTTCTGTCGCCGACTGGTCGACGTCTGCGCATGCCGGACCTCCGGAGTGCCCGTGTGGGGGATGAGTGACGGGCGGTTCACCGGCCCTGCCGATCCAGAGCGGTTGGCCCCAGCACGCTGGCTCGATACCGTCCGTCATGTTTTCTGTTGAAAGCCGTTTGAAAATGTCAGAGGGGTTGAGGCATGTCAAGACATGGTCAGACGGGAAAGATGGCGTGTGAACACGGCTGAACTGGCGGGCAGCGGAAACGTGCGTGCCGGCCGTCGCCTGCCATGAAAGTTTCAGGCGTGCGCGTACGTTCGGTTGCGCTCGGTTATGGCAGAGATTGTTGGAACGCGAGCCGTCGAGGTCGCCGCTGACGATCGGCGGACCTTCGTCCGGCCGTTCTCAGACGAGGTCGCGGTAGTAGTAGAACATCGGTTCGGGCGCCCCGGGCTCGCTGTTCGCGAAGCCGTGCGCCTCATAGAAGCGACGGGCGTCGGCGTCCTCGCCGTCGACGTTGATTTCGAGCGTCTCCGCGCCGCGTTCCCGCGCGAGGCGGCACGCCGCTTCCAGCAGGGCGTGGCCGAACCGCTGTCCGCGCATGCCGGGCCGCACGTACAGCTCGTCCAGGATCGCGGCCGGACCTTCCTGCCAGACGTTGGGCCGGAAGGACAGAACCGCGACGCCGACGGCCGGTTCCCCGGTGAGAAGCACGACGAGGTGGTCCCCGGGGATCATTCGGCGCAGGCGCGCGGTGAGCACGTGCGGTCCCGGTGACGGCGTGTCGAACTCGCGGTTGAAGGCGTCCAGCAACCCGGCGACGACAGCGGCGTCGGCCGCCGTCGCCTGCCGTACCAGGTGCTCGTGCAGAGGTGTGGCCACCTCCGCACCCTTCCTGCTCGGCCTGGCGGACCACAAGGTATTTTCTCGGGTCGCGGAAGAGGCGGGTGACCATTTCCGCCCCGATCGCGTCTGGTCTGTTGTGACAGACACGAAGACGCGGAGGGCGCCATCATCGAGGAGCTGTATCGCGAGCACTGGGCGCTCGTGTGCGGGTTCCTGTTACGCCGCACCCGCGATCCCCACCTCGCCGAGGACCTGGCTCAGGAGACGTTCGTCAAGGCGACCAGGGCGCTGCTGGGCTGGCGCGGCGGGAACCCGGCCGCGTGGTTGCTCGCCATCGCCCGCAACGTCCTGGTCGATCACCTCCGGCGCCACCGCCGGGAACTGGACCTGCCGCATCCCGACGAACTCGGCGTGCCGCCGCTGCACATCGAGTCGCTGGTCGTGCGCGACGTCCTGGACCGACTGCCTGAGGACCACCGAAGGTTGCTCACCCTGGTCTATTTCGAGGGCTTCTCGCTGGTCGAGGTGGCCGCGATGACCGGCAAGAAGCACACCACGATCAAGACGGCCGTGTGGCGGGCCAGAGCGGCCTTCGCCGATCTGTACGGAGGTCCTCATGACTGACGACGACCTGCTGCTGCCGATACCCGACTTCGACCCCAGGGCGACCCGCCGAGCCGTCCGGCGAGGTGTCGCCCGCACGGCGATCACTGTGCTTGCGGCACTGCTCGCCCTCGTCCTGGCGGCGACGGTGGGCTCCGGCCTGATCCAGCGGCGCGGCGACCGGGAAGAGCGTATGACCGACGTGCTGGGCACCGCCTTCAAGATCTACAACCCCGGCTACGACATCGAAGTTCGAAACTGGGGTGCCACGACACCGCTGTCGATGTCGTTCACCGTGGCCGCCAGGCCCATCCGGGCCGTGGGGGGGTTCGTCGAGGGGTACGGCGGCGTCGAACATGTGGTCACCCAGGACTTCTTCGGCCACGTGGGCAGGCTGCCGCTCGGTCGCTACGCCGGAACCACGCTGAGCACGGCGCTGATGAACGTGGGGACGGGCAACCAGCCCAAGGAGGACAGCCGCAAGGTGCTGGCCAGGCTCCCGGCGGGGCTCAACGCGCTGGCGGTGGTCGAGTTCGTCAAGCCGCTCACCACCGACGAGCTGGTCGCCTTCACCGCCGGAAACAAGTCGGATGCCGAGAAGGTGGTTCTCGAGCGGCGTCCCACGTCGATCCCCATCACGTGGGGAGGGACGACGATGTGGGACCGGGCCCTGATGCCGCGAGCCGATGATGAGCCGGTCAAGTCGGACCTCGCGAACTTCCGCCGTTGGGTCGGCATCCTCAAGGACTACGACGACGACAACCTGCACGACTTCGATCTGAGCCTGGCGCGGCTGCGCAAAGCCGCCGACGACGGCCTGGTCTACGCCTACGTGGACTCGTTGGTCACGATCGGGGAGCTGCGCAAGATCATCGAGGATCCGCTGGTGAGGACGGTCCGCGTGGCGGACGTCGCCTACGATCTCGAACGGCCCTGAGACGGCCGGTTCGCGCAAAAGCGGTGGTCATGGCGTGAGCGGCATCACCCGCCACACCTCTCCCTCTGGTCAGATCCTCCATGTCCGGCGGAAACGCTTGGGCCAACTGCCCTAGACGCATTCATGAGGCTCGGTGAAGCATCGAAATGAGGCCGTTTGGCGCATAATCGCCGTTCGAATCCCTTTTCGCGACAATCTCATCAGTGCCGTCATACGGCACGGCGGACGGGAAGGCGGCCGAAGTCGGGCACCGGGAAAAGCCCAGGTGACCTGACCTGGTGAGGCCCGATCGGGCCCAAGGGGGAACCATGCATCGGAAATCCAGACAGCTGGCTCTCGCGGCGATTTTCGCCTCGACGCTCACGGCCGGCGGAATCGCGCTGCTCGGCGGCACCGCCTCCGCGGCCACGATCGAGCCCGGCGGTTCGGTGCGGGCGACGTCGTACACCACCACCGTCAGCGAGCCGCTGCTGGTGACCGAGTCCGCACCCGTGGCCGGGACGGTGTCGATCGGCGCGCCGACGATCACTGTCGCTCAGTTCCCGGCGCAGTGGTCCGCCGCGCAGTACGCCGGTTCGAGTCTGCCCAGCGGTTCGATTCTGCGGAGCGAGGCGTTCCCGGGCATGGGCGCGTCGATGGAGCAGACGGCGGAGGAGGTCCGGCAGAGCATCCGGGACGAGGCGAGCAGCGCCAGCCAGCAGATCATGCAGGAGGCCGCGGGCGCGCAGCAGCGCATCGAGCAGATGTCCCAGCGCGCGCAGCAGCAGGTGTCGGAGCAGGAGCAGTCCCAGTCACCGTCACAGTCCCAGTCGTCGGCGGGCGAGTCGCAGACCTCCTCGCTGCCGGAGAGCGCTCCGGGCAGCGCTCTGGGCAGTGCTCCGGAGAACATCCCGCCCGAGATCTCGGGTCCGGAGAGCGCCCCGCCGGAGGGCATCCCGCCGGCGTCGACTGAGTCGTCCTTCTCGTCATCCTCCGAGTCGTCCTCCTCGGGGGAGTGCCAGTGAGGGCGCGGGCGTAGTTCGCGGCACGACGGCTCCGCTCGCGCGGGGCCGTCGTGGCGTGCACGGTCGCTTTCGTTATGCCTGCGAGCTGCGAAGACAGCAATAGGTGGCGGTTAGGTAATCGATGCCCCCGCTGGCCAGGCGTAACGTGCTTTTCCACGGAGTGGATAGATGTGGGGCGCCTCTGCGGGATGTAGACCTGGTTTGCTCGGTCGCGGCGATGCTTGCACCATGGGCGTGGCTTACCTGGAAGAATTGGTGAGACCGCTAGGGTGAATACTTCAATGCGGTTAACCGGATCGAGAGCAAGAGGAAACCGCGCCAGCCGGAGGGATCGGCGCGAGCGGAGGCGTGATGGCTCGCAGGTCAGACGTCCAGCAGGATCCGCGGATCGCTGGCGACCCTGACCCGTACCCATTGGAAGGCTTCGAGGCGGCGAGCGCCGCGCACGGCACTGCCCCCCGCCGCAGAGGCTGGAGTGGCGGTGGAGGCCGCTGGCTCGTCTGGACCGGGCGGGTCATCCTCTGGGCACTGATCGTCGTCATCCTGGTCAACGGCATACGCGCCCCGTTGGAACGGCTGGCGGGAGACGATCAGCCCACCACGACGCCGACCGGCACGGTCACCTCCGGATTCCCGGCGACGCAGGCGGCGGCCTTCGCCAACCAGTTCGCGGCGGTCTACCTCAACTACGACGCGGCCACCCCCCAGCAGCGCGCGGAACGGCTGAAGTCGTTCCTGCCGGAAGGCGCCGACGAGCAGTTCGGCTGGAACGGGTACGGGCGGATGTCGGCGGGGGCCTTCCAGTTCGCCGGGATCGACCTGATCGACGACCACAACGCCCGGGTGACCGTGACGTACCAGTCGGGGGGCAGCCGCGGTCTGCTGTCCGTGCCGGTCTATTACGACAACGGCGGGTTCGTGGTCTCGGCCCAGCCGGCTCTGCTGCCCGCGCCGGGTCCGGCGGGCCTGCCGCAGCTCCCGGACCCCGACCGCGACTCCGCCACCGAAGCCGAACTGCGTCCCCAGCTCGAAGGCTTCTTCAAGGCGTACGCCGCGGGCAACCAGGTGGACCTGCAGCGCTACGTCGCGAGCGGGGTGACCGTCAACGGGTTCAACGGGGAGTTCACCCTCGCCGAACTGAAGGACGTCGTGGTGCCGCCGGACGGCGCCGACAGCAGGAAGGTCACGGCGGTGGTCGTGTGGGCGGTGGCGTCCGGACAGTCGACGGCGGTGGCGAGCCCGTCGCAGGATCCGGCGGCGCAGCCCGCCGGTCTTGAGCAGGCCTACCAGTTAACGATCGAAAAGCAGGGCGGCAAGTGGTTCGTCAGGGACATCCAAGGTGCGAACCGGTCCGTGGGGTAGCGCATGCCCGGCAAAGACATCGCTGATCCATACCCCCGGGAGGGCGAGAGTTGATACTGAAGACCATCGCGGACCACGTCCTTGATCTTGCTGCGCCGTCACCGGCGCCGACGACGGGCATCAACACCGAAGGTCTCGCCGACTTCCTCCGAAAGTTCTTCGCTCCGCTCTTCCTCGCGGTCGTCTCCGTCGTGGCGATCTTCTTCCTCTTCACCCGCGAGATCACCAGGTTCGTGCAGTTCATCATCCTGGCGATCGCGATCGGCGTGATCTTCTACGTTCCCAACATCATCGAGGTGACGGCGAAGGCGATCGCGGGCGCACTTGGCATCAAGTGATCGGGCGGAGAGGAGGTTCGGGGTGGATCTGCCCACATATACCAATATCTGGCGTATTGAGAAGCGGCTGTACAAGCTGTACGACCTACGACTGCCAATGCCGCTTCCGGTCGTCTGGATCGGTGTGTTCGTGGGTGTCTCCGTGCCGTGGTGGGTCTTCCTCTACCTGATCGGACTGCCGTTCGCGGCACCCTGGCACGTCATCTACCTCGTTCCTCCGGGCGTGCTCACCTGGCTCTCCACCCGTCCCGTCATCGAGAGCAAGCGCCTCACCGAGCTGCTCCAGTCGCAGCTCCGCTACATGAGCGAGCCGCGGACATGGTGCCGCATGGCACCGTTCGACGAGCCGGACGAGGTCGCCTTGACGGCGCGTGTCTGGCGGACCACGCCACCGGCCGCGGCGGCGCACGCCAGAGCGACGCGCAGGGCGCGTCGCGCGGTCTCGGTCAAGGTGCCCGTCCCGAAGGTCTCCAGGACCGGCGCACGGGCGGTCTCGCCCGCCGCCGCGCGGGTGGGCGCGCACCAGGTGGACCCCTCGCGAGTCGTACGCCCGGCCGTGGCGGCCGCGGCGGCGGCCGCCGCACCGGTCACCGCACCGCTCACCGACACACCCCCCACCACTGCCTCCCGCAGCGGTGCCGCCGCCCGGGTCGGCGCCACCGGTGAGCGTGTCTTCCGCCTCGCGGAACCGCCGGCAGCGCCCGTGCAGCCGGCAGCGCCCGCACCGGCGGCACCGCTCGCACTGTCGCTGCCGCCCGCGCACGCGGCGGAGCCGCAGACCCGTCTCGGCACCGGCCCGGGTCGCGAACACGAGCCGCACGAGGGACACGGCGAGGGACACCTCGGGGGACACGGCGAGGGACATGACGCCCACGAGAGCCACGAGAGCTCTGTGCAGGTCCCTGGGCAGGTCCCTGTGCGGCAGGAGCCCCCGGCCGCTCCCTCCGAGGCTTCGGAGGATGCCGCGGTCCCGCCTATCGGCACCGAGACGCTGCGCCGCCTGCGCCGGCTCGCCGCTTCGGCCGAACCCCACGCCGTACGGCCGTCCGATGTCGTCTCCTCCATCGAGCAGGCCACGGTAGAGCCCGCGCACGAGGAGCGTCCTCGCGACGAGCGTGCGCGCGACGCCGAGCCCGGCGGGGAGAGCGCAGACACCGCAGAGAACGCAGACACCGCAGAGAACGCAGGCACCACGGAGAACGCGGGGGCGCCGCAGGGGTCCGAGGCGGAGTCCGCGCCCGGGGAGCCTGCCGACGACGTGGACCGGGAGAACACGGCGCAGCGGGACGCCGTGGCCCTTGAGCAGCATCGCAAGGGCCGCCCGCCGAGGCTCGTGCGCCCCCGCCTGCCGGGCGGCACAGGGGACGAGCCGGCGGCCTGGGCGGCCTCGGAGGACACGGAGCCGGACGAGGACGCACGGGCCGGACGGGCCGCGACGGACGTCACGACCGAGCACGCACCGGCGGCCACCGCCTCGGTCGCCCCCGCAGCTTCCGATGCTTCCGCGCAGGACACGCCCACCTGGATCAGGCCGTCCCGCGCGCCGCAGGAGGTCCCGGACGACGCCGCTTCCGCTGCGTCCCCTGCCCCGCACCCCGCCGTGCACCCTGTTGCGCCCCTTGCCGCGTACCCCGCGCGTGAGGGGACGCACGCGCCCGGGTCCAGGCCGTACGAGAGCGCCAGGGGCAAGGGGGACGTGACGCCGCCCCCGGCCGGTCCGGCGGGAGTGTCGATCCGAGCCGTGCCCTCGGGGCCCCGCGCGACCGGCCCGGCCGGTCCGGCCCGGCCGTCGCTGCCCGCTCCGGGAACGGCCGTCCCCGGCAGGCCGGCGCACGAGGAGCCGCCGCGGCTGCGCCGTGTCGAGGCCGTGGTCGGGCGCGACACCTCGGGCGGCTGGCGGCGCCTGGCGCAGGTCGTCGTGGGCGGCAGCCGTACGGACGGCATGGAGGTCGACGAGGCCCGGACCCGCATCCCGCTCACCACGAGCAGGCGGATCATGGTGCTCGGCTGCACGGGGGGCGCCGGGCAGACCACCACGGCCTTAATGCTGGGCCACACGCTGGCCCGTTACCGCGATGACCGTGTGCTCGCGCTCGACGCGAACACCGGAGAGGACACGCTCACGACGAGGATCGCCGCCGAATCCCCCGAGACGCTGAGCTCGCTGATCGAGAGCGCGGAAGAGGTGACCGGCTACCTCGGCATGCGGGCCTACACCACGCGCTGCGAATCAGGACTGGAGGTCGTCGGGGCGGACACCGACGACCGGGTGACGCAGCGCCTGGCGGAACGCGCGTTCCTGGCCGACTGGCGCAGGACCCTCGCCGCGCTCGACCGGCACTACCGGCTTACCGTGATCGACCCCGCGGCCGCGCTGGCGGCCCGGCTCCTGCCGTACGCCGACCAGCTCGTGCTGGTCGCCCCCGCGAGCGAGGACGCCTCCGAGGCGGTGGCGATGACCTACGAGTGGCTCGACGGGCACGGCTGCTCCGACCTGCGACGCCGCGCCGTGATGGTGATCAACGGCGTGAGCCGCCGCAGCCTCCCCGACGTGGAGCAGGCCGAGGCGGTGGCCAGCGGCCGCTGCCGGGCGATCGTCCGGGTGCCCTGGGAGGACGAGCTGGCCCCCGGGCGGCCGGGACCGGTCGACGTCAATCACCTCCGAATGGGCGGCCGCAGGGCGTACGTTGCGCTTGCGGGAGTGATCGTGAGCGGCCTGGCGGCTGTCCAGGCCAAGCAGGAGGTGGCCAGATGAGGGGCGAGCGAGGAAGCTGGTGAGAGGTCGATGAGCAGGGCGCGCAGTCGCCTCGCGGTGCGTTACTTCGACGATCGCGTTCTCCTCACCGACTCGGCGGCGTGGGCCTACTTCCGGCTGCCGACGGTGAGCTACGAGTTCCTCACCCCCGAGGAGCGCGAGGCGCTGGCCACCAACGTCACGATCGCGCTGGCGGCGATCAGGATGCCGGACGCCGAGGTGCACCTGCGGATCGCGCACCGGGCCTACCCGGCGGCGGAGTGGGCGATGGCGCTCAACTCGACCTCCGACGAGGGCCAGGGCTGGCGGGAGTACCTGGAGGAGATGTACCGCCACGTCTGGGCCAAGGACTTCTGGAGCAAGGAGATCTACCTCGGCGTACGGCTCGGGCCGCGCGGCGCGCAGCTCGGCACCGGCGTGCTGGCCCAGCTCTTCGGCTTCTACCAGCGCAGCGAGAAGGCCCTCGGCATCGAGGACGACCACGTGCCGGACAAGGAGATCACCCGGTGGACCGAGGCCGCCGAGCGGCTCGGCCGGGCCCTGGCCTCCAGCGCGTTGTACGCCCGCCACGCCACCTCCTCGGAGATCGCCTGGCTGTTCCAGCACGCGGCGGCGGGCGGCCTCGGCGAACCGCTGGCCTCGGCCACGCCGCGCCGCAGGTGGGGCAAGGGCGAGATCGAGGCGCTGGTCGAGGGACAGATCCACAACGGCCGGTCCCTGCTGAGGATCGAGCAGCCGGCCGGAGACTCCTACACCGCGCACCTGTCGTTCGCCCGGTTCCCCGATCTCATGCCGTTCCCCGACGGCGAGCCGTGGCTGCACTTCGCCGACCAGTTGCCGTTCCCGGTGGAGATTTCCAGCCGGATGCGGCTGATCCCCCCGGTCAGGGCGAGCAAGGATGTGGCGCGCAAGCTGGCCCACGCCCGCGACATGGACATCCACATCCGTGAGGCGGGCGCGGAGGCGCCGCTCGCGCTGGCCGAGCAGATCGACGCCGCCCGCATGCTGGAGCACGGCATCACCAAGGAACGGCTGCCGTTCGTGTACGGCTGGCACCGGCTGAGCGTCAGCGCGCCGACCGAGGAGATGTGCGTCCAGCGGGTCGAGGCCGTCGTGGAGCACTACCGCGACCTCGGCATCGACGTCGTCAACTCCACCGGCGACCAGTTCTCGCTGTTCTGCGAGGCCCTGCCGGGGGAGCGGCTGCGGGTCAACGCGTACGCCCAGCGGCAGCCGCTGCGCACGATCGCGGGCGGCATGGCCACCGCGACCGTCGAGCTCGGCGACCGGGTGGACGAGTCGAACGCCGGATGGATCGGGCCGTACGTCGGGGAGACGCTGGGGCGGGCGCGCAGCATCGTGCACTTCGACCCGCTCGTCGCGGCGGCGCGCAACCGCCCGACCGCCATCGCCATCACCGGAGAGCCGGGCGGCGGCAAGACCACGCTCGCGCTGCTGCTGATCTACCAGATGGCGCTGCGCGGCGTCACGATCGCCGTCATCGACCCCAAGGGCGACGCCGAGTCGCTCGTACGGCTGCTGCGCAACCGGGGCCGCAAGGCCAGGATCATCCCGCTGGGGTCGGCCGCGCCGGGCCTGCTCGATCCGTTCTCGTTCGGTGACGACATCGCGACGAAGAAGACGATGGCGACCGAGACCCTGCGGCTGCTGCTGCCGAGGATGTCGGAGGAGCGCGAGTCCGCCATGATCCAGGCGGTCGCCGCGGTCTCCAACGAGCCCGACCCCTCGCTGGGCAAGGTGGTCGACCACCTGGAGCAGTCCACCGACCCGGCGTCCAAGAACCTCGGCGCCGTGCTGCGGTCGATGTCGGAGATGCACCTGGCCAGGCTGTGCTTCGACGCCTCGGGCGGCGAGCAGATCGACACCGAGGGCTGGACGACCGTGTTCACGCTGGGCGGCCTCACGCTGCCCGACGTGATGACGGTCAGGGACGACTACTCCTACGAGCAGCGGCTGTCGGTCGCGCTGCTCTATCTGGTGTCGCAGTTCGCGCGCCGCCTGATGAACGGGCTCGACCGGCGCACGCCTAAGGCGATCTTCCTCGACGAGGCGTGGGCGATCACGTCCACCCCCGAGGGCGCCAAGCTCGTGCCGGAGGTCTCCCGGATGGGCCGCTCACGCAACACGGCGCTCGTCCTGGTCTCGCAGAACGCCGGTGACCTGCTCAACGAGCAGGTGACCAACTGTCTGTCGTCGGTCTTCGCGTTCCGTTCGACGGAACGCGTGGAGGTCGGGCACGTGATGGAGCTCCTCGGCGTGGATCCGTCGGAGGAGCACAAGGCGGTGCTGCGCTCCCTGGGCAACGGGGAGTGCGTCTTCCGGGATCTGGACGGCCGGGCCGGCCGTATCGGGGTGGACCTTATCTCGGAGGAACTGCTGCGCTGGCTTGACACCAATCCGACACACGACAAACCAAACGAGAACGTGCATGATCTTCTTGATGGGGGCTCCGGTCGGTCGGGGGTCGCGCAGGAGGTGCGATCGTGAGCGTGCGCAGGAACGGTCCGAGGGGCCGCGCCAAGGAGGGTGCCAGACGCGGCAGGAGGATTCGCCGGACTCTGGCGTTGCTGTTCGTCGCGTTCGCGGCGTTCGTGACGCTGCCGCTGATCTTCCCGTCGGATACGGCGAGCGCGGTCGGGCCGTGTGACCTGTCGCCGGCCCTCGCTCCCGAGATCGTGGGCGGCGGCGTCGACGGGCTGGTCCAGCCGCCGGCCGCGGACGTGACCGCGGGCCAGAACACCGAGCAGGCGCCGAAGCCGCCGGTGACCAACTACGAGCGGTACGGCATGGCCGGCCAGTTCTGGCACACCTACGACCTCGGGTGCTCCGACGTCACGGCCGTGCTCGGCAACGCGTGGGCCAACACGGTCTTCTCGTGGGCCAAGGCCGTCGACCGGCTGACGATCAGCACCTACCAGGCGGCGGCCACCGAGGGCCCGCTGCAGCCCATCAAGGACGTCGCCGACGAGGTCGTCACCAACCTCGCCAACGCGATGTACTGGCCGTACCTGCGGCCGATCGTCATCCTCGGCGCGATCTGGCTGGCGTGGTACGGACTGATCCGCAAGCGCGCGACGACGACCACCGAGGGCGTCATCTGGATGGTCCTCGCCGTCACGGTCGCCATCTGGTTCTTCAGCCGGCCGGGTGACTTCACCGGCCTCGGCAAGACCGTGACCGACAAGACCGGCGAGATCGTGAACTCGGCGTTCTCCGGGCTGCCGGGGGCGGGCGGCGCGTCCTGCCTGCCGATGAAGGAGACCGCGCCGGGCGAGGTGCCGAGCGCGCCCACCGCGGGCGGCTACGGCCGCCAGGGCACGCCCGGCGTGGAGCAGAACGCGGACGCGCTGTGGTCGGTCCTGGTCTGCAAGCCGTGGCTGATGGGTGAGTTCGGCACGGCCGACCCCGACGCCGGTCTCGTGAAGGGTCTGGGCGCCAAGCTGCTCAACCTCCAGGCCATCGACGCCGCCGAGCAGGCCGCCGATCAGACACCGGCCTCCGACTCCCACCAGCAGCGGTTCGAGGAGGAGGTCGCCAAGCCGATGCAGAGCACCCCGGCGTACTTCCTGTTCCAGGGCAAGGACTGGACCAGCCGCCTGGGCATCTCGATCGGCGCGTTCATCGCGGCGATGGTCGCGGGTCTGCTCATCTTCCTCGTCGCGGTGTCGCTGCTCGTCCTGAAGGTCGGTTTCCTGCTGCTGCTGATGCTCGGGCCGGTCTTCCTGCTGATCGGCGTGCATCCGGGCTCCGGCCGCATCATCGCCATGCGCTGGGTGGAGATGCTGGTCGGCACCCTGCTGCGCCAGGCGGTGCTGGCCCTGGTGCTGGGCATCCTCGTGTACGGCTACGCGCTGATCATTTCGACCAGCCTGCCCTGGGGCATGCAGATCCTGTTCATGGCGCTGCTGACGATCGCGGTCTTCTTCTACAGACGGCCGTTCCAGCACCTGTTCGCTTCGATGGACGGGCACACGCTCACCACCCGGATGCTCGGCGAGGCCGCCAGCGCGCCGACCCTGTCGCGCGCGGCCAACGCGCTGCCGCCGGTCGCGGCGGCCCGGGCGGCCCGGTGGGGCCTGCGCAAGGCCGAGCCGGTCATCAGCGCGGCCGCGATGGCGACGGGCGCGGGCACGGCGGCCGCCGCGGCGGGGGTGGCACAGGGCCGCGTGCGCGGCGAGGAGGGCGCGGGCGGCGTGCCGGCCCAGGCCGGAGCGCGTGCGGGGGCCCAACCCGCGCCGCTCGACGCCGACGCGCAGGGGGCCGGCCGCCGCAAGGCCGGGGTCACCGCGTCACGTCCCGGATCGGCCCCGCCGCTCAACCTGTCGGGGGTGCGGCCGGCCGGACCCGTACGGGCGTCCACGCCGTCCGGCCCTGGCTCGCCCTCGCCGGCCCAGGTCGCGTCCGCCGCGGCGTCGTCGGGGAGCCCGGCGGGCCCGCCGCAGCGGGTCACCGGCGCCTCCGCCGTGCCCGCGCCGTCCGCGGCATCGTCCGGAGCGCCGTCCGCAGGGCCGTCCCGCGGCCGCGTGTCCGGGGGCGGCGGTTCCGGCGGCGGCTGGTTCAGCGGCAGGTCCGGCGGCTGGGCCTCCCGGCCGTCGTCCCCCAGGCCGTCCGGCGGAAGCTCCGGTGGGAGCTCGGGCGGCAGCTCGGGCGGGTTCTTCGGCGGTTCGCGCGGCTCCTCCGGCGGGTCCTCGAACAGGTCGTCCCGTGGTTCTTCAGGTGGCTCTTCGGGTGGTTCGTCCGGTGGCCTGTTCGGCGGATCGTCCCGGCGGGGCGACGGCGGCCGTTCCCGGCCCGCCCCGCCGCGTGACTCCGGGTCGTCCGGCGGGTCGTCCGGCGGCTCGTCGTCCAGCCGTCCGCGTTCGGAGCCGCCTCCGCTCTGGCTGCCGAGCAGGGGAGAGGGCACGCGCCGCGGCGGCGACGCGCCCACCCCGTTCTGGGCCAAGCCCGCCGACCGCGACTCCGGCGACTGACGGGAATCTCCGCGCTGTCATGAGAAGCCGAAACAGTGACCGGGGGAAGGGCCTCGCCTTCGCGGTGGCCGTCGTGGTGCTCGCCGCCGTCGGCGTCTACCTCACGATGAGCCCGCCGTCGAGCTCCTCCGCCGGGAGCGACGAGCAGACGAGGGAGCAGTCCGTCGTGGCCACCCCGCGGGCGACGGCCGCCGTCCGGGAGCCCAGCCCGGTGGCCACGACCCCCGGCGCCTTCGACGTGTACGCGTACCTGCCGCTGTCGAAGGAGGAGATCGGCGCGGCGGCCGACCTGGCGCGCCGTTTCACCGAGGCGTACGGCACCTTCTCCCCCGGCGAGGAGCCGGCGGCGCGGGCCGACCGGCTGAAGCGGTTCGCGACCGACGAGTTCGCCGGCCAGCTCACCAGGACCGTCACCGATCCCGCGGTGGTGGAGCAGAACGAGACCGACCAGGTGACCTCCAAGGGGTCGGCGAAGGTGGCGACGATCCGCGACATGACGGCCGCCCAGGTGGTGTTCGTCGTCGACTCGGTGCGTCACGTGACCGACAGGAACGGCCAGAAGGACGTGCCCGAGCAGTTCGCGGTGACCGTGATCAAGGCGGGGACCGACTGGCGGGTGTACGACCTGCAGCTGGCCGACGCCGGTCAGGACGGGGACAGCTCGCCGTGACCGCCCCGCCGCGCTTCACTTCGTCCGGCGCCTCGACGCGCGTCGTACGCAGGCTCGCGTCGGCGGGGCGGGACTGGCGGACGATCGCGGTGGTCCTCATCGTGATCGTTCCGGCCACGCTGTTCGGCTCGATCATCCTGATGACCCCCAGCCCGTCGATCCTCTTCGGCGGGGGCGCGGCCGAGAACTGCGCCGAGGCGGCCACGGGGGAGGCCGCGGCCGACGTCTCGCAGACGGCCGAGGGGGACATCCCGGACGACTACCTGGAGCTCTACAAGAAGGTCGGCAAGCAGATCGGCGTGCAGTGGAACGTGCTGGCCGCCATCGGCAAGCGGGAGACCAACCACGGCCGCTCGACGCTGCCGGGGGTGCGCAGCGGCACCAACTACGCGGGGGCCGCGGGGCCGATGCAGTTCCTCATCAGCACCTGGGGCGGCCAGGCCAAGATGCGGATCGAGCCGGGCGTCAACGGCTACGCCTCCGACGGCGACGGGGACGGCTACGGCGACGTCTACAACCCCGCGGACGCCATCCTCGGCGCGGCCAAGATGCTCAAGCGCAACGGCGCGCCCGACGACCTCCGAAGGGCGATCTTCGTCTACAACCGGGCCACCTGGTACGTCGACCAGGTGCTGGAGATCGCCAAGCGTTACGCGGCGACCGGAGACATCGCGGTGCCGGCCGAGGCCGACCCGGCCTGCGACTCCGGCTACGTCGACAGCGCCCCCGACGAGGTCGTACGCAAGATCATCGAGTACGCTCTGGCGCAGCGGGGCAAGCCGTACCGGTGGGGCGGCACGGGCCCCGACGCCTTCGACTGCTCGGGGATCATCTACATGGCCTACCGCAACGCGGGGCTGACCATTCCCCGCACGACCTTCGGCCAGTGGCCCTTCGGCGCGAAGATCGAGGAGGGCCGGGAACAGCCCGGCGACCTCGTCTTCTTCAACGCCGGTCCGGGCACGGCCAAGGACAGTCCGGGGCATGTCGGGATGGTCGTGTCGCCCGGCAAGATGATCGAGGCGCGGTGCACGCTGTGCGGGCCCATCAAAATCTCGACGTACCGCGACCGGCCCAACATCGTCGGTTTCACCCGGCCGCTGGAGAACGAGACCGTCGTCGCGCAACTGAAGCGGGCGCAGACGTGACGGGCACGCGGCTCGTCGTCGGGGCCGCGATCGTCGAGGGCGGCCGCCTCCTGGCCGCCCAGCGGTCCGGACCCCCGGCGCTGTGCGGCGGCTGGGAGTTCCCCGGCGGGAAGGTCGACCCGGGGGAGGACGAGCATGCGGCGCTGGTGCGCGAGTGCGCCGAGGAGCTCGGGGTCCAGGTCGTCCTCGGACGCCGCGTCGGCGGGGACTGGCCGCTGGACAACGGTTTTCTGATGCACGTGTGGCTGGCCACCGTCGTCACGGGCGTGCCCCGCCCACTGGAGCATCTCGCGCTGCGCTGGCTGGAGCCGCACGAGTTGTACGACGTCCCCTGGCTTCCGGCGGATCTGCCGGTCGTCGCCGCGATCGAGAAGCTGCTGCCAGGTCAAGAGGCATAGTCGCCGAATCGTTCGCAAGATCCGGCTTTGCTCCTGCTTTTACCGAACTACAATCGGTCCTGACCTCGAAGCCGGGCCGACAGGAGGCGAACGGTGATCGGACGCGCGTACATGAGAGCCGCGTCCTCGGCTGTCGCCTCGGTGGCCATCGCCACGCTGGCGATCGTGGCCGTGGGTCCGGTGATCGGCGCCAACGCCGATCCGGTGGAGCCGTGCGACCCCGCTGTGGACCCCCAGTGTGCCGTGGTCACGGTCACCGTCACCCAGACGCCGCCGGCCACCGCCTCGGCGAACGCGAGCCCCACGGCCGAGCCGGTGGTGACCAAGACCGTCACCATCACGCCGACGCCGACGCAGACCAAGACCAAGACCCCCAAGCCGGTCACGACGACGACCGCTCCCCCCGCGGCCACCTCGGAGCAGAACCCGCCGCAGTCGACGCAGACGTTCCCCACGCCGTCTGACATGTCCATCCCGAGTCCGACCCCGAGCCCGGCGGACGACGGGCAGGTGAGCCTGCCCCCCGCGTCGGCCGAGCCGACGCCGGACACGGCGCAGCAGACCCCCAGCACGGGCGTGACGTTCGAGCAGCCCGATCCCGAGACGGTGCCGATCGAGATCCGCAACGCGTCTCCCGAGTACGACAAACCGACGCTGGCCCACCGGCTCGCCATCCCCGCCGGGGTGCTCGTGGGCATCGCGCTGATCGCCTGGCTGATCTTCGAAGGCCGGCTGCGCAGGATGGCGCACGCCGCCGCGGTGCGGCGGGGCGGCCCGGCCGCGGCGCGGACGCCGGCTCCCGAGGCGGCGGCCTACCCGGCGGCGACCCCCGGCTACGCCCCGATGATGGGTTTCGTGCCCGTCCAGCCCTACACCGTGGGCTATCCGCAGCAGCCCTACGGCTACCCGGTGCCGTACGGCTACGCCCAGCCGTACGGGTATCCGGTGGCCGACCCCGCCCAGCTGCAGGCGCAGCAGCAGGCGCAGGCCCAGCAGTACCCGGGCCAGGCCCCGGCGCCCCAGGGCGCGGCCGATCCCTGGAGCCAGGCGGTCGGTGAGGCCCAGGCCGGGGTATGGAGCGAGGCCACCCGGCCCGGCCACCTTCCGCAGCCGCCCCATGGTGAGGACCCGACCACCCAGCGCTGACGAACAGAAAGGCGCCGATCGGACGGACCGATCGGCGCCTTTGTCAGGTACTCAGCTGTCAGAGGCTCAGCGCTGACGCTTGAAGATCTTCGAGCCCAACCAGACCAGCGGGTCGTACTTCCGGTCGACGACGCGTTCCTTCATCGGGATGATCGCGTTGTCGGTGATCTTGATGTGCTCGGGGCAGACCTCGGTGCAGCACTTGGTGATGTTGCAGTAGCCGAGGCCGTGCTCCTCCTGCGCCGGCTCCTTGCGCTCCGCCACGTCGTACGGGTGCATGTCGAGCTCCGCGATCCGGATGAAGTACCGCGGGCCGGAGAAGTTCGGCTTGTTCTCCTCATGGTCGCGGATCACGTGGCAGACGTTCTGGCACATGAAGCACTCGATGCACTTGCGGAACTCCTGCGAGCGCTCGACGTCGACCTGCTGCATGCGGTACTCGCCCGGCTTCACGTCCGCGGGCGGCGTGAACGACGGGACCTCGCGGGCCTTCTGGTAGTTGAACGACACGTCCGTCACCAGGTCCTTGATGACCGGGAACGTCCGCAGTGGCGTGACCGTGATGGTCTCGCTCTCCTCGAAGGTGGACATCCGGGTCATGCAGCCCAGCCGGGGCCTGCCGTTGATCTCCATCGAGCACGAGCCGCACTTGCCGGCCTTGCAGTTCCAGCGGACCGCGAGGTCGGGGGTCTGCGTGGCCTGGAGCCGGTGGATGACGTCGAGGACGACCTCGCCCTCGTTCACCTCGACGGTGAAGTCCTCCAGACGGCCCTCGCCGCCCTCGCCGCGCCAGATGCGGAACTTCGCCTTGTATCCCATCACGACTCCTTGACCGCGGCGTCGTATTCCGCCAGCTCTTCCTCGGTGAGGTACTTCTCCAGCTCGGAGCGCTCGAACAGACCGATGAGGTCGCCCCGCATGGACGGCTGGGCCCTCTCCTCGACCGTGATGGACGCGCCGTCCGGCTTCGCGGAGCAGACCAGCAGCTTGCGCCGCCAGCCGGCCGACATGCCGGGGAAGTCGTCGCGGGTGTGGCCGCCACGGCTCTCCTCCCGCAGCAGCGCGGCCTTCGCCACGCACTCGCTGACCAGCAGCATGTTGCGCAGGTCGAGCGCGAGGTGCCAGCCGGGGTTGTAGATCCTGCTGCCCGAGGAGGCGGCGTTCTTGGCCCGCTCCTTGAGCTTCTCGACGACCTGGAGGGCCTCGCTGATCTCCTCGGACTTGCGGATGATGCCGACCAGGTCGTTCATCGTGCGCTGCAGCTCGTGGTGGACCTCGTACGGGTTCTCCCCGCCGGTCCGCTCCAGTGGGGCCAGGGCCTCGGCCTTGGCCTCCTCGACGCCGGTCACGGACGGCCGCTTGGCCAGCCCGTCCACGTATCCCGCGGCTCCCGCGCCGGCCCGGCGGCCGAACACCAGCAGGTCGGACAGCGAGTTGCCGCCGAGGCGGTTGGAGCCGTGCATGCCGCCGGAGACCTCGCCGGCCGCGAACAGGCCGGGGACCGACGCCGCGCCGGTGTCGGCGTCCACCTCGACGCCGCCCATGATGTAGTGGCAGGTCGGGCCGACCTGCATGGGCTCCTTGGTGATGTCGACGTCCGCCAGCTCCTTGAACTGGTGGTGCATCGACGGCAGCCGCCTGGTGATCTCGGCGGCGGGCAGGCGGGTGGACACGTCGAGGAACACGCCGCCCTGCGGTGACCCGCGCCCGGCCTTCACCTCGGCGTTGATCGCCCTGGCCACCTCGTCACGGGGCAGCAGCTCCGGCGGACGGCGGTTGTTGGCCTGGTCGTCGTACCAGCGGTCCGCCTCCTCCTCGGTCGTGGCGTACTTGTCCTTGAACACGTCCGGGATGTAGTCGAACATGAAGCGGCGGCCCTCGGAGTTGCGCAGGACGCCGCCGTCGCCGCGCACCGACTCGGTCACCAGGATGCCGCGCACCGACGGGGGCCAGACCATGCCGGTCGGGTGGAACTGGATGAACTCCATGTTGATGAGCTTCGCGCCGGCGAGCAGGGCCAGCGCGTGACCGTCACCGGTGTACTCCCAGGAGTTCGACGTGACGACGTACGACTTGCCGATGCCGCCGGTGGCCAGCACCACGGCGGGGGCGTCGAAGAGGATGAAGTCGCCCGTCTCGCGCCAGTAGCCGAAGGCCCCGGAGATCGCGTCCCCATCCTTCAGCAGCCGGGTGATCGTGCACTCGGCGAAGACCTTGATGTACGCCTCGGGGTCGCCGTGCAGCTTCTCGTCCTCCTGCTGCAGGGCGACGACGCGCTGCTGGAGGGTGCGGATCAGCTCCAGGCCGGTGCGGTCGCCGACGTGGGCGAGGCGCGGGTACTCGTGGCCGCCGAAGTTGCGCTGGCTGATCTTGCCGTCCTTGGTGCGGTCGAACAGCGCGCCCCAGGCCTCCAGCTCCCAGACGCGGTCCGGGGCCTCCTTGGCGTGCAGCTCCGCCATGCGCCAGTTGTTGAGGAACTTGCCTCCGCGCATGGTGTCGCGGAAGTGCACCATCCAGTTGTCGCTGCTGTTGACGTTGCCCATCGCGGCGGCGGCGCCGCCCTCGGCCATGACCGTGTGGGCCTTGCCGAACAGCGACTTGCAGACGATCGCCGTCCGCTTGCCCTGCTGCCGCGCCTCGATCGCCGCGCGGAGCCCCGCTCCACCGGCCCCGATGACGACGACGTCGTATTCGTGACGCTCCACTTGAAATCCTTAAGCGAACGGGAAGTTGATGACGCCCTTGGCGACGAGCCGGACGTACAGGTCGGCGATCACGATCGAGACCATGGATGCCCAGGCGAACTGCTGGTGCCTCGCGTTGAGCTTCGAGACCAGCGTCCACGCCTTGTAGCGCACCGGGTGCCTGGAGAAGTGGGTCAGGCGCCCGGCGGTGATGTGACGGCAGGAATGGCAGCCGAACGTGTAGCCCAGGACCAGAATCGCGTTCACCACGAGGATGATCGTGCCGAGGCCGATGTGCCCCCAGTTGCCGTTCGCGTCGCGGAAGGACAACACCGCGTCGTACGTCAGGATCAGACCGATGATCGCGGCGAAGTAGAAGAAGTAGCGGTGGACGTTCTGCAGGATCAGCGGCAGGCGGGTCTCGCCCGTGTATTTGCCGTGCGGCTCGGCCACCGCGCACGCCGGCGGCGAGAGCCACCACGAGCGGTAGTACGACTTGCGGTAGTAGTAGCAGGTGAGCCGGAAGCCGCCGGGGAAGGCGAGGATCAGCAGTCCCGGCGGCAGGGTGTACCAGTCGCCGAGCGGAGCGAACCCGAACAATCGGGCCCCTTCCGGACAGGACGCCGCCGCCAAGCACGGTGACGAGAAGGGGGCGATGTACGACCCGGCGAGCACGCTTCTGTCGAACATCGCCCAGAAGCCGTAAATCAAGAACAAGAAGAGTCCGGCGAACGTGAGCACCGGAGCCAGCCACCATCGATCGGTTCGAAGCGTGCGCACCCTGATCTGCGCGCGTTGTTTCCTTGCCGCGCTCTCGGCCGTTGTCTGGGTCATCGGAGACCTTCCACCCTCACTGACTCCGCGCACGCCGGAGCGACCGCGCCGTACTGCTCAGGCCGTGCGCGTTATTGGTGGGGCACACATTACGACGAGCACATCACGAAGTGTGAGGAGGGTCACTCCTCCCCTCTGTGATCTCGGTCACTTCCCCGGCAGTTTGACCACGGTCACGAAGAACTCGTCGATCTGCCGTACTACCCGGGTGAACTGGTCGAAATCTACGGGTTTTGTGATGTACGCGTTAGCGTGCAGGTTGTATCCCCGCAGGATATCCTGCTCGGCCTCCGACGTGGTGAGGATCACAACGGGGATGCTCCGCAGCGAGGGGTCCTTCTTGACCTCCTCCAGCACCTCGAAACCGTTCACGCGCGGCAGGTTGAGGTCGAGCAGCACCAGATCGGGCCGGGGCGCCGAGTCGTACTTCCCCTCCGAGCGCAGGAAGGCCAGCGCCTGCTCGCCGTCGTTGACCACGTGGAGGTTGTTGCCGACCTTGTTGTAGGAGAACGCCTCCTGGCAGAGCAGGACGTCGCCCGGGTCGTCCTCGACCAGGAGGACCTCGATCGGGCGGAACTCACTCATCGGCGCTCACTCATCGGCGCTCACTCATCAGGGTCTCCCAAGGCCGGCAGGGTCCAGCGGAACGTGGCTCCGGTGCCCTCGTTCGTGTCGAGCCAGATCCGGCCGCCATGATATTCGACGATCTTGCGGCACAGGGCCAGTCCGATGCCCGTCCCGGGATAGACGTCCCTCGGGTGCAGACGCTGGAAGATCAGGAAGATGCGGTCGGCGTACTTCGGCTCGACGCCGATCCCGTTGTCCGAGCAGCTGAACTCCCACATGTCGCCGTCCCGCCGTACGCCGACGTGGACGCGGGGCGGCTCCTCGGAGCGGAACTTGAGCGCGTTGCCGACGAGGTTCTGGAAGAGCTGGGTCAGCAGCGTGCGGTTGCCGACGACCTTGGGCATGTCGTCGTGGGTGACGGTCGCGCCGGTCTCCGAAAGCCGGGTGTCGAGGTTGCGCAGGGCATGGGCCAGCGCGTCGCCGGTGTCCAGCTCCTCCCGCTCGTCGCCGACCCGGCCCACCCGCGAGAAGTCGAGCAGGTCGTTGATGAGCAACTGCATGCGGTGGGCGCCGTCGACCGCGAAGGCGATGTACTGCCGGGCGCGGTCGTCGAGCCGGTCGGCGTAGCGCTGCTCCAGCATCTGGGTGAAGCTCGCCACCTTGCGCAGCGGCTCCTGCAGGTCGTGGCTGGCCACGTAGGCGAACTGCTCCAGCTCGCGGTTGGACCGCTTGAGCTCCTCGGCCTGCTCGGCGATCTGCCGGCGGGCCTCGACGGACGACTGCCACTCGGTCATGATCCGGTGGCGCATTCCGTCGATGTGCCCCGACAGCTCCCACAGCTCGGCCGGCCGCTCGACCCCGAGCTCGTGGTCGAAGTCGCCCGCCGCCACCGCCCGGACCTGCCGGGTCAGCCGCGCGACAGGGCCGGTGACCGCCCGGCGCACGATCAGCGCGCAGAACACGATCGCCAGCACCATCGCGCAGACCAGCGCGGCGACCGCCGCATAAATGGTGTTCCAGCCGGAGTAGAGCCGATCTCTGGCGGTGTCGTGCAGCCGTCCCAGCAGTGCCTGCTGCGTGTCGAGCGCGCTCCTGACCGCCGAGAAGCGCTGGAGGTTGTCCTTGGCCAGGTCGGTGAGCCGGCCAGGACCGCTCTCGCCGGTCCGCGCGACCACGGGCTCGGCGTAGTCGCGCCGCCACGCGCCCGTGGCGTCGGTGATCTCGCTGATCTGGCGGCGTACGCCGTATCCCTGGGGTAACTGCGGGGCGAGCCTGGCGATCTCGTCGGTCGCCGAGCGCTCCTCGTCGACCCCCCGGCGGTAGGTGTCGAGGTACTGCTGCTCGCCGGTGAGCCCGTACCCGCGGATCGCGCCCTCCTGCGTCTGCACGGCCCGGGCGACGCGCAGCGTCTGCAGGGCGGCGGGGTCGACCGCGTCCACGAGGGTCCGCCGGGCCTCCTGCGTCGTGATGAGCGCGAGCAGGATGGCGCTGACCGCGATCACGAAGATGAGCAGGACGCCCGCTCCGGCGAGCACGAACCACCGGCTGACCGGCAGGCGCGCGCCCCGCGCGGACGGCGTCAGCGGGGGCAGCGGGTCCGGCGCCGCCTGCGGCTTCCCCGTGGGCTCAGGCGCGCTCATGCCCTGCTCTCCCGTACGTCCTGCTTGCCATGGCCGCGGGAGACGAGGACGGCCGCGACGTCGTCGTGCATGGCGCCGTCGAGACTGGAGATGATGCGGTCGAGGTCGATTCCCGCCTGGGCGCGGATCAGGTTCGCGAGCCCCTCGGTGCCGAGCAGGTCGCGGTTCTCGCCGACCGTCGCCTCGATCAGTCCGTCGGTGTAGAGCAGCAGCGACCACCGCTCGCCCAGCGCGACGTCGATGGGCGTCCACACGATGTCTCGGAAGATCCCGAGCGGCGGGCCGGACGGCGTCTCGGTGACCACGCCGAGCACGCCGTCGCGCAGCAGCAGCGGCGGCGGGTGACCGATCACGTGCAGGCGGGCGGTGGTCAGGTCGGGGGCGATGGTCGCGGTGCACATCGTGGTGAAGATCTCCGGCGACTTGCGCTCGTGCCGTAGCAGCGTGTCGAGCGTGCGCAGCACGTCGTTGCCGGTCTGCCCGGCCAGCACGAGCGTGCGCCAGGCGATGCGCAGCGCCGTGCCGAGGGCGGCCTCGTCGGGCCCGTGCCCGCACACGTCGCCGATCAGCACGTGCACCGCCCCGTCGGGTGTCTGCACGGTGTCCCAGAAGTCGCCGGCCAGCAGCCCACCCGTACGTCCGGGCAGGTAGCGGGTCTGGTGATGGAGGAGCTGGGGATCGAGCAGGGGGACGGGCAGCAGGCCGCGTTCGAGCCGGGAGTTCTCCTTGCTGACGATGCGTTCCTGCAGGAGTTCGCGCATGGCGAGGTCGGCGCGCTTGCGCTCGATGGCGTAGCGGATGGCACGGATCAGCAGCCGGGCGTCGATGTCCTGTTTGACCAGGAAATCCTGCGCTCCGGCGGCGACCGCCTCGATGCCGACGTGCGCGTCGCCGAGCCCCGTGAGGACGAGCACCGCCGTGTCCGGGGCCATGGCGAGGACCTGCTGCAGCGCCTCGAGCCCGGACGCGTCCGGAAGGGAGAGGTCGACGAGCACGCACTGCACGTCGTCGGTGAGCCGCGCGCGTCCCTCGGCCAGCGTCCGCGCCCAGGTGATCTTCGGCGGCCTCTCGGCGCCCGCCAGCAACTCCTCGACGAGAAACGCGTCACCGGCGTCGTCCTCGACCAGCAGGAGGGTGAGCGGATCGGGCAGATCAGGGGAGACCGGGGTCACGAACGCCTCTCGTCAGCGTCAGCGTCAGCAGCATCGTCATCGGCATCATCGTTGTGCAGCATCTGTGGACAGAACCTATCGTCTGGGGACCGCTCGGTCGGGGCTCACTCGTCAACGAGCGCCTCTATTCCCTGGGGAAGGGTTCCCTCACGCGCGGCCTCGCCGAGGAACGACAACAGCGTCCCGCGGAAGGCCTGCGCCGCCCGGGTCGGCTCCACGTCCTTGCGGTGGGCGAGGGCCACCGTACGGCGCAGCCCGGGCAGCAACGGCGTGCCCGTCAGCGCCGGGCGGTTCTCCAGCACCATCGAGGGCACCACGGCGATGCCCAGCCCCGCCTCGACGAACCGCAGCACCGCGTCCATCTCCCCGCCCTCCACCGAGAAGCGCGGCTCGAACCCCGCCTGCCGGCAGGCCGCAAGCGTCGCCTCGCGCACGTCGTAGCCCCTGCGGAACATGACCATGGGCCGCCCGCGCAGGTCCTCGATCCGCATGTACGACCTGCGCCCCGGCGCCGACGCGGAGGCCACGACGAGGTTCTCGCTCAGGATCTCCCGGGTCACCAGGGACGGGTCGCTGCTCTGCAGCGGCAGGATGATCAGGGCCAGGTCGAGCTGGCCCCGGGCGAGGTCGCGGACGAGGTCGCGGGACCCGCCCTCCTCGACCTTCAGCTCCACGCCCGGGTAGTCGCGGTGGAAGCGGGCCAGCGCGTCGGCCAGCAGCCCGGCGCACAGCGAGGGGGTCGCGCCGAGGCGCACCCGCCCCCGCCGCAGCCCGGCGAGCTCGGCGACCTCGCGCCGCGCGGTGTCCGCGTCGGCGAGCATCCGGCGCGCGAGCGGGAGCAGCGCCTCACCCGCCGCGGTGAGCGTGACGTTGCCCCGGGCCCGGCTGAACAGGGGAGCCCCCAGCTCGGTCTCGAGACTCTTGATCTGCTTGCTCAGCGACGGCTGGGCGACGCGCATCCGTTCCGCGGCCTGGGTGAAGTGCCGCGTCTCGGCCACGGCCAGGAAGTAGGCCAGTTGCTGGAGCTGCACATCAATAGGCTACGGCTATCGCCGAAGCCGGCTCGATGCGCCCCATCGTGGGGACAATGTGTGAGATTGGTCGCACCCCCACGGGACCTTCGACTCTGGGAAACCGCGTGGGACAGAGCGCATAGCCGCGGGCTATCGAAACCAGGCCTGCCATGACTTGGACGTCTGAAAGCGGCAAACCTAGCGTGTGGATTCGTGACAGCCACTGTTGACCATTCTGTGGACTCCGCATCCGTGGATCGCGGGTCGGCGACCGCTCCGGTTCCCACGCACAACGCACCTCCCAAGCCCGCGGGGCCCGCGCCGCGTACGCCCGCCCGGCGCGGTCTGCTCGGCACCTCGGCCGGCAGGAAGGCCGTCATGGCCGTCACCGGCGCGGTTCTCGTGCTCTTTTTGATCGGCCACATGCTGGGCAACCTCAAGATCTTTTTGGGTGCCGACTCCTTCAACCACTACGCCGACTGGTTGCGCACCGTGGGCTCGCCCGCGCTGCCGAACCGGACTCTGTTGACGATCACCGAGATCGTGCTCGTGGTCTGCGTCGTGCTGCACATGTGGGCGGCGGTGTCGCTCGCCCGCCGGGCGGCCAAGGCGCGGCCCGTGAAGTACGCGGCCAAGCGGAAGTCGCAGGCCAACGGGTATGCCGCGCAGACCATGCGGTACGGCGGCGTGATCATCGTGCTGTTCGTTGTCTGGCACCTGCTGGACATGACCTTCGGCACCGTGAACCCTAAGGGCGGCGACGCCACGCCGTACGACCGGATGATCGCCGGCTTCCAGCCCGACCGCTGGTGGGTGGCGCTGTTCTACCTCGTCGCCATGGTGATGATCGGCCTGCACCTGCGCCACGGCCTGTGGAGCGCGTTCCAGTCGCTCGGCCTGACCCGCCGCCCCCGCGTCCGCGGCTTGCTGCAGAAGACCGCCGTCGCGGTCTCCGCGGTGCTGGTGCTCGGGTTCGTCGCCGCGCCCGTCTGCATTCTGATCGGAGTGGTCAAGTGAAGTTCCGCCGCCGCGCCCAGCAGCAGGAGGAGCACGTGAGCCTCCCGGGGATGTACCGGGTGGGCGAGCCCATCCGGGACACCAAGGCACCGGAGGGGCCCATCGAGGAGCGCTGGGACAAGCGCCGTTTCTCGGCCAAGCTGGTCAACCCGGTCAACAAGCGCAAGCTGACCGTCATCGTCGTCGGCACCGGCCTGGCCGGCGGCTCCGCCGCGGCCACGCTCGGCGAGCTGGGATACAAGGTCAAGTCGTTCTGCTACCAGGACTCGCCCCGGCGGGCCCACTCCATCGCCGCGCAGGGCGGCATCAACGCCGCCAAGAACTACCGCGGCGACGGCGACAGCGTCTACCGGCTGTTCTACGACACCGTGAAGGGCGGCGACTACCGCGCCCGCGAGTCGAACGTCTACCGCCTCGCCCAGGTCAGCGTGAACATCATCGACCAGGCCGTGGCGCAGGGCGTGCCGTTCGCCCGTGAGTACGGCGGCCTGCTCGACACCCGGTCGTTCGGCGGCACCCAGGTGTCGCGCACCTTCTACGCCCGCGGCCAGACGGGCCAGCAGCTCCTGCTCGGCGCCTACCAGGCGCTGGAGCGGCAGGTCGCGGCGGGGAACGTGGAGGTCCACACCCGTCACGAGATGCTGGAGCTCATCGTCAGCGGCGGCCGGGCCCGGGGCGTCGTGGTCCGCGACATGGTCACCGGCGAGATCGAGACCCACCTCGCGGACGCGGTCGTGCTCGCCAGCGGCGGCTACGGCAACGTGTTCTACCTGTCCACCAACGCCAAGGGCTGCAACACCACGGCGATCTGGCGGGCGCACAAGAAGGGCGCCCACTTCGGCAACCCCTGCTACACGCAGATCCACCCGACCTGCATCCCGCAGAGCGGCGACCACCAGTCGAAGCTGACGCTGATGTCGGAGTCGCTGCGCAACGACGGCCGGGTGTGGGTGCCGAAGCGCAAGGGCGACGACCGGGCTCCCGGCGACATCCCCGAGGACGAGCGCGACTACTACCTGGAGCGCATCTACCCGGCGTTCGGCAACCTCGTGCCGCGTGACATCGCCAGCCGCGCCGCCAAGAACGTCTGCGACGAGGGCCGCGGCGTCGGTCCCGGCGGGCTCGGCGTCTACCTCGACTTCGCCGACGCCATCAGGCGGATGGGCCGGGAGGCCGTCGAGAAGAAGTACGGCAACCTCTTCGAGATGTACGAGCGCATCACCGGCGAGAACCCGTACGAGGTGCCGATGCGCATCTACCCGGCCGTCCACTACACGATGGGCGGGCTGTGGGTGGACTACGACCTGCAGTCGACCATCCCCGGGCTGTTCGTGGTCGGCGAGGCCAACTTCTCCGACCACGGCGCGAACCGCCTGGGCGCCTCCGCCCTCATGCAGGGCCTCGCGGACGGCTACTTCGTGCTGCCCACGACGATCGGCGACTACCTCGCCGGAGCCGGCACGTTCGGACCGGTCGAGGAGGGCGACGTCGCGGAGGCCAGGAAGGCCGTGCAGGACAAGATCGACAAGCTCCTGTCCGTAAACGGCGACCGCACCGCCGACTCCTACCATCGGGAGCTCGGCCGGATCATGTGGGACTACTGCGGCATGGAGCGCACCGAGGAATCGCTGCGTAAGGCGCTGGAGCGCATTCCCGAGCTGCGCGAGGAGTTCTGGAACAACGTCAAGGTGCCGGGCGACCCCGAGGGGCTCAACCAGGCGCTCGAACGCGCCGGCCGGGTGGCCGACTTCTTCGAGCTCGCCGAGCTGATGTGCATCGACGCGCTGCACCGTACGGAGTCGTGCGGCGGTCACTTCCGGGCCGAGTCGCAGGACGCGGACGGCGAGGCGCTGCGCGACGACGAGAACTTCGCCTACGTCGCCGCGTGGGAGTGGACCCCGGAGGGCCCGGTCCTGCACAAGGAAGAGCTGAACTACGAGTACGTCAAGATGACCCAGCGGAGCTACAAGTGAACCTGACCCTCAAGATCTGGCGGCAGAACGGCTCGTCGGACAAGGGACGGATGGTGACCTACCGGGTCGAAGACGTCTCTCCGGACATGTCGTTCCTGGAAATGCTCGACGTCCTCAACGAGCGGCTGATCCTGGAGGGCGACGACCCGGTCGCCTTCGACCACGACTGCCGCGAGGGCATCTGCGGCATGTGCGGCATGGTCATCAACGGCGTCGCGCACGGCGAGCAGAAGCTCACCACGACCTGCCAGCTGCACATGCGGCACTTCAAGGACGGCGACGTCGTCACCATCGAGCCGTGGCGGGCCGCGGCGTTCCCGGTGGTCAAGGACCTCGTCGTGGACAGGTCGGCGTTCGACCGGATCATCCAGGCGGGCGGCTTCATCTCCGTTCCCGCCGGGTCCGCCCCGGAGGCGCACTCCGTCCCGGTGCCGAAGGCCGCCGCCGACGCCGCCTTCGACGCCGCGACCTGCATCGGCTGCGGCGCGTGTGTCGCGGCCTGCCCGAACGGCTCGGCCTCGCTGTTCACCGCGGCGAAGATCACGCACCTGAGCCTGCTGCCGCAGGGCCAGCCGGAGCGCGAGTCGCGGGCCAGGGCGATGGTCGAGCAGATGGACGCCGAGGGCTTCGGCGGCTGCACCAACACCGGCGAGTGCACGGCGGTGTGCCCCAAGGGCATCCCGCTCGACACGATCGCTCAGATGAACGCCGACTACCTCAAGGCCGCCTCGAAGTAGTCACCCGACAAGTAGCTGCCCGACAAGTAGTATTCGAGCGAACGCACGGCCGGCGCACGCATCACGCCGGCCGTGTCGTCGCCGCCGGAAACATAATCACGCCTCCTCCCGGGTAACGTGTGATTTGCGTTGGCGTAACGCGCCTGCCGTGTCCCCGCAGGCGAGGGAGTGAGCATGCCCGTGTCAGGTCCACGTTCGACCTTGAAGGTCGCGTCCGCAGTCCACGGCGCGGCCGTCGTCGTGCGTGTGGAAGGCGATCTCGACGCCGGCACCGTTCACCTGCTCCATGGCGAGTTGGACCGGGTCTGGGAGTCGCCGGGGACGTCCGTCCTCGTGATCGACGTCGCCGAGCTGGAGTTCTGCGACTCGCGCGGGCTGAGCGAACTGATCTCCGCGTTGCAGCGCGGCCAGGCCATGAACGTCCGGTTGATCCTGAGCGGCGTGCAGGGCGTGCTGCGCCGGGTGCTGACGATCACCGGTCTGCGCAACGTGTTCGAACAGCACCCGTCGGTCGCCGAGGCGCTCCGCCTCGCGGCGGACGCCGGGCCGCGCCACTCCCGGTCCGGCGGCGAGCCCGGCTCAGGCTCCGACCCCGGCTCGGGCTCTGATCCCGGCGGGTTGTACGAGACCGCCGGCGACCGCTGAGCGCTGCCGGCCCCTGCCGTCCCGTCCTCCTTGCCTCCTTCCGCCTGGCGGGGTAAGTAGGGGTGTAACTTCTCTGTAGATCTCCAAAGAGGAAGATCTTTCGGGATGAGGACAGGCGATGACGACGAGACTTGGCGTCACGGTGAGCCATGAGGCGACGCACACTCTCGTCACTCTGACCGGTGAGCTGGACGTGATCTCCGGCGAGCGGCTGAGCACCGTGTTCGGCAAGTTGTCGGAGGAGGGCGGCACCCGGCTGGTCGTGGACGCCTCCGAGCTGACCTTCTGCGACTCCATGGGCCTGCGGCTTCTGCTGGAGGCGCACGACCGTGCCGTGGAGGCGGGCGGGTTCATGAAGCTCGCCGGCGTTCGGGGCGTATTCCGGAGGATCCTCACGGTGACCGGGCTGCACGCGGCGTTCCCCATCTACGAGACCCTCGCGGACGCCCTGGAAACCCTGGACGACTGACGCCGGTCACAGGCCGCTCCTGATCTCCGCCCGGAGCTCGGACAGGTCGACCGCGGCGTCGGTCAGGATGCGGACGCCGAGGCCCTCGCCCTCCCGGATGACGCCGAGGAGGATGTGCCCGTCGCGGATGTCCTTGCTCTTGAGTGCGATGGCCTCGCGCAGCGCGAGTTCGAGCGTCTTCCTGGCCCGGGGGCTGAACGGGGCCCGGCGCCCGCTGAGGAGGCCGCCCCGACGGCCGCGGCGCGGGTCCCGGTCGAGAGCGCCGACGCCGAAGACCTCCTCGATCTTCTCCCGGACGGCCGACAGGTCGATGCCGATCGTCTCCAGAGCCTCGGCGTCGATGTCCCCGCCCGTCGCGTTGCCGACGATCCGGACGACCTCCGCCCGCACCCGCGCGTGATCGACGCCCCGCGCCGCGAGGAGCCGGGCGGACAGCGTCTCCGGGCGGCTCAGCAGGCCGAGCAGCAGGTGCTCGGTGCCCACCTGCCCGTGCCGGAGTTCCCTGGCCTGCTCCTCGGCGTGTACGACGACCTGCCGGGCGTCTTCGGTGAACCTCTCAAGCATCTACTTCTCCCGTCTCAGCAGTCCTCGTCCGCCCGCGTACTTCTTGTGCACCGCCTGCCGGGACACCCCGAGCAGGAGCGCGATGTCCTGCCACGACCACCCCGCGGTGCGGGCGTTGTCGACCTGCAGTGCTTCGAGCCGTTCCACCAGGAGCCGCAGCGCCCGTACGGCCCGCAGGCCGACGGCCGGATCGCGGCTGCCGGCGTCGCTCGCCAGTTGTGCCGTATCGCTCATGTCGTCAACATAGGTTGACATCGCTCTTGTGTCAACCATGGTTGACACCGAGGAAAACGGTTTGCCCCTCGACCTGCGTTTTTGCGACGCTGGAACGACCATGCGCTCTCTTCCTGTGGCCGATCCCGGCACTCCCGACGCCCGCGGGCCGCTGCGCTACCTGTGGTGGGTGGCGCGCAGCCAGGCCGCCCCGATGCTGATCGGAGCCGGCCTGGCGGTGCTGTGGTGGCTGGGGCAGGCGCTCGTGCCGGCGGCCCTGGGCAAGGCGATCGACGCGATGGCCGCGCGGGACGCGGGCACGCTGCTCAGATGGTCGGCGGTGGTGCTCGGTCTCGGCGTGGTCCAGGCGGTCGCCGGTGTCATGCGCCACCGCTTCGCCGTCTTCGCCTGGCTGTCGGCGGCCTACCGCACCGTGCAGGTGACCGTACGGCAGGCGGCCAGGCTCGGGGCGACGCTGCCGGCACGCCTGTCGACGGGCGAGGTCGTCAGCGTGGGCAACTCCGACATCGCGCACATCGGCAACGCCATGGACATCCTCCTGCGCGGGACCGGCGCGGCCGTCGCCATCGTCGCGGTGACCGTGATCCTCCTCGCCACCTCGGTTCCGCTGGGCCTGGTCGTGCTGGTCGGAGTGCCGCTGATGGCGGCCGCGGTGGGTCCTTTGCTCAAGCCGCTGCACCGGCGCCAGCACGAGCAACGCGACCTGCAGGGCGACCTGGCCACCCGGGCCGCCGACATCGTGGCCGGCCTGCGGGTGCTGCGCGGCGTCGGCGGCGAACAGGTCTTCGCCGCGCGCTACCGCGAGGAATCGCAGCGCGTACGGCAGGCGGGTGTGCGGGTGGCCTCGGTGGAGTCCCTGCTGGAGGGCGCGCAGATCCTGCTGCCCGGCGTGCTGATCGCGTGCGTGACCTGGCTCGGCGCGCACTTCGCGCTCGACGGCCGCATCACGCCCGGTCAGCTTGTCGCGTTCTACGGCTACGCGGTCTTCCTGATCGCGCCTTTGCGTACGCTGACCGAGGCCGCGGACAAGCTGACCAAAGGGCACGTGGCGGCGCGCCGCG
This sequence comes from Microbispora bryophytorum, assembly GCF_043197435.1. Lineage (NCBI taxonomy): Bacteria > Bacillati > Actinomycetota > Actinomycetes > Streptosporangiales > Streptosporangiaceae > Microbispora > Microbispora bryophytorum. The sequence continues at coordinate 186,577 of NZ_JBICTF010000008.1, forward strand.
TCTGCCGCATCCTGTCGCTGGAGCCCGAGATCGCGGGCGGCGGCGGCCGTTTCTTCACGGGCGAGGGCACGCTGCGCGACGGCGGGTCGAGGGCCGAGGTGCGGCCCGGCCGGCTCACGGCGCTCGCGGCGGCCGCGCCGCAGGACGCACTCGCCATCGCCGACCGGCTGGGCAGGTTCGCCCCCGGCGACGTCACCGTCGGCGGCGCGCCGCTGGCGGACCTGCCGCTCGCCGAAGCCAGGCGGCACATCCTGGTGGCCGACAACGGCGCGCGGCTGTTCAGCGGACGGCTGCGCGACGAGCTCGACGTGCGGGGCACGGCCGGAGACGAGGACGTTCGCCAGGCGCTGTACGCCGCGTGCGCCGAGGACATCGTGGCGGCGCTGCCCGAGGGCCTGGACGCGTACGTGGCCGAGTCGGGCCGGGAGTTCTCCGGCGGCCAGCAGCAGCGGCTGCGGCTGGCCCGGGCGCTGATCGCCGACCCGGAGATCCTGATCCTGGTCGAGCCCACCAGCGCCGTCGACGCGCACACGGAGGCACGCGTCGCCGAACGGCTGGGCAAGGCGCGGGCCGGCCGCGCGACCCTGGTCTGCACGACCAGCCCGCTCGTGCTCGACCGGGCCGACCACGTGCTGTACGTCGAGGGCGGCGTGGTGCGGGCCGAGGGCACCCACCGGGCGCTGCTGGAGACCGAGCCCGCCTACCGGGCCACCGTCACACGCGAGCTGACGCGAGGGGAGGACTGAGCATGGCCCGGGAGATCCTGCCGGTCGCCGACAGGGCGCAGGTGCGCGCCTACGCCCGGCGGCTGACGCTGAAGTACCCCCGCCAGCTGGGCCTCGCGCTGGCCCTGCACGCGCTGGCGGCGGCCGCCGGGCTCGTCGCGCCCCGCATGCTCGGCGACCTGGTGGAGGGCCTGGCCAAGGGCCGGACCGACCTGCGCGTGGACGCCGTCGCCCTGGCCATCGGGGCCTTCGTGGCCGCGCAGGCCGTGCTGGTCAGGTTCGCCGTGTACGCGTCGTCGCGGCTGGGCGAGAAGGTGCTGGCCGAGCTGAGGGAGGACTTCGTCGGCCGGGTGCTGGCGCTGCCGCTCTCGACGGTCGAGCGGGCCGGCTCCGGCGACCTCATCACCCGCACGTCCAGGGACGTGGACGCGCTGTCCCGGAGCGTGCGGCACGCCGTGCCCGAGACGCTGATCGCGATCGTGACCGGCGTCTTCGTCGTCGGCGCGGTGATCCTCGTCAGGCCGGTGATGGCGGTGCCGTCGCTGGTCGCCGTGCCGCTGCTGTGGGGCGCCACCCGGTGGTACCTCAACCGCGCCAGGGACGGCTACCTGCGGGAGAACGCGGCGTACGCCGACATGACCGAGGGCCTGGCCGAGACCGTCGAGGGCGCGCGCACGATCGAGGCGCTGGGGCTGGAGAGCCGCCGCCGGGACCGTACGGACCGGGACATCGCGCGGTCGTTCGCCGCCGAGCGGTACACCCTGGGCCTGCGCATGGTGTGGTTTCCGGCCGTGGAGTTCGGCTACGTGATCCCGGTCGTGGCGACCCTGCTCATCGGCGGGCTGCTGTCCATCGACGGCTGGGTGACGGTGGCCCAGGTGACGACCGCAACGCTCTACGTGCAGCAGCTGATCGACCCGCTCGACCGGCTGCTGTCGTGGGTGGACGAGCTCCAGGTCGGCGGGGCCTCGATGGCCCGGCTGCTGGGCGTGGCCGACGTGCCCGACGACCGGGTCACCGGCGACACCCGGCCGGTGGGGGAGGAGCTGAAGGTCAGCGGCGTGCGGTACGCCTACCGCGAGGGCCGCGACGTGCTGCACGGCATCGACCTCGACGTACGACCGGGGGAGCGCCTGGCCATGGTCGGGCCCTCGGGGGCGGGCAAGTCGACGCTGGGCCGTCTCATCGCCGGGGTGCACGGGCCGGGGAGCGGGTCGGTCACGGTCGGCGGGGTGCCGCTGGTCGAGCTGCCGCTCGACGAGCTGCGCGGGCACGTCGCCCTGGTCACCCAGGAGCACCACGTGTTCCGGGGGACGCTGCGCGACAACCTCCTGATCGCCAGGCCCGATGCCTCGGACGCCGAGGTGCGCCGCGCGCTGGAGGCCGTGGACGCCTGGGAGTGGGTGGCGGCCCTGGGCAATGGATCCGGCGAGGACCTGGACACGGCGGTGGGCTCGGGCGGCACGGCGATCTCCCCGGCCCAGGCGCAGCAGCTCGCGCTCGCCCGGCTGGTGCTGGCCGACCCGCACACGCTCGTCCTCGACGAGGCCACGTCGCTGATCGATCCGCGGGCCGCCCGCCACCTTGAGCGGTCGCTCGCGGCCGTTCTGGAGGGCCGTACGGTCATCGCCATCGCGCACCGGCTGTACACCGCGCACGACGCCGACCGGGTGGCCGTGGTCGAGGACGGCCGGATCAGCGAGCTGGGCTCCCACGACGACCTGGTGGCCGCGGGCGGTGCCTATGCCGCGCTGTGGGACAGCTGGCACGGCACCGCCCGCTGACTCAGCTCAGGCCGAGCGACTTCTTGAGGAAGTCGAGCTGCAGGAGCAGCAGGTTCTCGGCGACGACCTCCTGCGGCGTCATGTGGGTGACGCCCGACAGGGGGAGCACGGTGTGCGCGCGGCCGGCCGCGAGCAGGGCCGACGACAGCCGCAGCGTGTGCGCGGCGACCACGTTGTCGTCGGCCAGGCCGTGGATCAGCAGCAGCGGGCGCTCCAGCTTCTCGGTGTCTCCCTTCTCGGCGTCACCGAGGAGGGAGGAGCGCTCGTAGTGCCCCTCGTCCGGGTGGCCGAGGTAGCGCTCGGTGTAGCAGGTGTCGTACAGGCGCCAGTCGGTGACCGGCGCCCCGGCGACCGCGGCATGGAACACGTCCGGGCGGCGCAGCACGGCGAGCGCGGCGAGGTAGCCGCCGAACGACCAGCCCCGGATCGCCACCCGGGACAGGTCGAGGTCGTCCGGGTGCAGGGCCGCCGCGCCCTGGAGGGCGTCCACCTGGTCCTGCAGCGAGATCGTGAAGTCGTGCAGCATCTCGCGCTCGAAGGCCGGGCCGCGCCCCGGCGTGCCCCGCCCGTCGGCCACGATCACGGCGAAGCCCTGCTCGGCCCACCACTGGGACTCCAGGAACATCCGCCGGGCCGACAGCACGCGCTGGGCGTGCGGCCCGCCGTACGGGTCCATCAGGACGGGCAGCGGACCCGAGCCGGGCACGTGCCATGAGGGCAGCAGGATCGCCGTGGACAGGTCGCGCGAACCCGCCCGGACGAGCGACACCCGCGGCTCCAGACCCGGGCGCTCGGCCAGGTTATTGATCGACGCCGAGCCGACGGTCACCGTCATGCCCTCGGTGTCGAGGCTCTGCCGGGCGACGAGCGTCACGCCGCCGGCCCGGCGGCCGGAGTGGACGCCCGGCTCTGTCGTGACGGCGCTGACGATGCCCGCGGAGTAGGTCCACAGATGGATCTCGGTGGGCTCGCCGCTCGCCTGGAAGAGCACGGTGTCGCCGTCGACGTCGAGCACCGCGCGCACCTGCAGGGACGGCGGCGTGACCGGCTCGTCGCCGACCACGAGGCGGTGGCCGCCGTCGGCGTCGGCCACCCACACGAGCGTCCCGTCGGACAGGCGGGCCGGGACGCCGGCGACGATGTCCACCCAGGCCGGGTCGGTGTCCTCGCGCAGGAGCGTCGTCTCGCCCGTGTCCGGGTCGGCCGACAGCAGGCGCATGGTCCGCTGGTCCCGCGAGAGCGTGACGATGGCGAGGCCGTGCGCGTCCCAGGCCGCCGTCACCAGGTACTCCTGGTCGAACGGCACCGCCGTACGCGCGCCGTCCAGGCCGATGACGTGCAGTGTGACCTCGGCGTTGGCCGTGCCGGCGGCGGGATAGCGCTGCGGGACGGGCTGACGATCGGGGTTGGCCGGGTCGGCGATGTGCCACAGCGGCACCGGAGACTCGTCCACCCGCGCGACGAGCAGGCGGTCGCCGGAGGGCGACCACCAGTAGCCGCGCATCCGCTCCATCTCCTCGGCCGCGATGAACTCCGCGAGGCCGTAGGTGACCAGGTCGTTCTCCGGCTCGGCGAGTAGGGTGTCCGCGCCGGTGTCCGTGCCGGTGGAGATGTCCAGCACGTGCAGGGCGCCGCCCGTGACGTACGCGACCCGCGCGCCGGTGGGGTCGAGCCGGGGGTCGATGACCGGCCCGGCCGCCGGGAGCCGCCGCACCTCGCCCGAGGCGAGACCGGCCAGGTAGAGCTCGCCCGACAGCGCGAAGACGGCCTGCCGGACCGCACGGTCCGTGGCGTACGCCACCACGCCGCCCGCCGACTCCCGCGACCGCTCGCGGCGGGTGCGCTCCTCCGGCGGCAGGTCCTCGTCGGCGGCCCCCAGCGCGAGGGGATCGACGACGAGCCGCTCGGCTCCGGACGCGACGTCCAGCTCCCACAGGCAGGTCACCGGATCGGTGCCCGACCGCGTCCTGAGGAAGGTCACCCGACCGCCGTCAGGGGAGATCGTGAAGTTGCGCGGCACCCCGAGGGTGAACCGCCGGGTCCTGGCATGCAACCGCGGGAAGCTCTCCGTCATAGCTCCTCATACTGCCAGCACGAGGGCACTACCCTCGGATGCATGACTGACCGTCGCCTGCTGCTCGTGCACGCCCACCCCGACGACGAGACGATCGGCACCGGGGCGACCATGGCCAAGTACGCCGCCGAGGGCGCGCACGTGACGCTCGTGACCTGCACCCTGGGGGAGGAGGGCGAGGTCATCCCGGCGGAGCTCGCCCACCACGCCGCCGACAGGGACGACAGCCTCGGTCAGTACCGCATCGGCGAACTGGCCTCGGCGTGCAAGGCGCTCGGCGTCACCGATCACCGGTTCCTGGGCGGGGCCGGCCGCTGGCGCGACTCGGGCATGATGGGCGCGGCGACCAACGACCGCCCCGGCTGCTTCTGGCAGGCCGACCTCGACGAGGCCGCGGGCGAGCTGGTCGCGGTGATCCGCGAGGTCAGGCCCCAGGTCCTCGTCACCTACGACGAGAACGGCTTCTACGGCCATCCCGACCACATCCAGGCGCACCGCGTCGCCTGGCGGGCCTTCGAGCTGGCCGCCGACCCCGCGTTCCCCGGCGGGGAGCCGTGGCGGATCGCCAAGTTCTACCTCACCGCCATGCCCAGATCGGTGCTGCGGTGGACCATCGAGACCATGCGCGAGGCCGGCGTCGACTTCTTGGTGCCCGAGTCGATCGACGACATGCCGGGATGCGCCGACGAGGACGTGACGACGGAGATCGACGCGCGGCCCTACGTGGAGGCCAAGCTCGACGCGATGCGGGCGCACGCGACGCAGATCGCCGTGGACGCCCCGTGGTTCGCGCTGTCCAACAACGTCGGCCAGCAGGCACTCGGGGTCGAGCACTTCATCCTGCGTGCGGGGGTTCCCGGGCGGCCCGGCATCGGCGCTCCGCCCGAGGTCGGCGGCCTCGGCGAGCCGTACAACCGGGAGACCGACCTGTTCGCCGACATCGGCTAAGTTGGGCGGTATGACCCAGGAGACGCAGGTCGCCGTCGAGAACGAGGACGTTCCCGGCCCGCTGGCCGGGGCCGTGACCGGTGCGGCGTACGGCATGCTCTTCCTGCTGGGCGTGGTGCTCGGCGTCGTCGGGGGCTTCCAGCACGCGTGGTACGCCGGGCAGGTGCCGGTCGCCGCGATCGCCTGGCTGGCCGCCCTGTTCGCCGTGCCGTACGCGATGGGCAGACTGATGGGCGGAAGGCTGGGCGCGCTCGTCCCCGCCGCCGGCTGGCTCCTCGTCTCGTACCTACTGGCCACGCCGCAGCAGGCCGGCGACCTCGCCATCGCGGGCAACTCGGCCGGCTACTGGTACCTGTACGGCGGCGCCGTCGCCGTCGCGGCCGCCGTGGTGGTCACCCGGTCCGCGAACTCGTGGCTGCTCACCTCGTACACCCGGGCCTGAGCCTGCCTGTGCTCGCCCGTGCTTGCCTGCTTGTATAGGCGCGGACCCTCGCCGATCCTGGGGACATGCGGCGGTCGCACCGGGTCCGGCAGGTCATCAACTACGTCAACCTCTCCACGCCCCTCGGGCTGCTGATCGCGCGGATCGGCGGAGCCCGCACCCACAGGGGGGAGCGCGGCCTCGTCTACGCGCACGGCTACCGCATCCCGTTCCCCGTCGCCGGGGCGTTCACGGTGGGCAACGTGATCCTGACCAAGCACAGGGAGGGCTATCTCACCGGCTGCCTGCTCGACCACGAGTCGCGCCACGCCACCCAGTACGCGTTCTGCGTCGGCCTGCCCATGCTCGTGCTGTACGTGCTCGCCTCGGCCGTCTCGTACGCCGTCTGCGGTCATCCGGCCTCGTGGAACCTTTTCGAACGGATGGCCGGTTTGGGCGACGGTGGTTATCCCCTCGTGCATCCCTGGTGGAGGAGAAGGCGAAGGAGGTCGCATTCCACCTGAAGGCGGAGGAAACATGAAGGGAATCCACCGGTCGCAGGAGGAATAATTTCGGCTCCGCGGGGATCATGGAGAGCGGAAGGGAGTTCCCCATGTCGCAGACGATTCACCCGGAAAGCCCTGAAGCCACAGAAATTCCCGTTTCTCCCGTTCCGAAAGCGCCGAGTGCGCCGATTGTTCCGCCTGCCACACCCCGCCGATGGCCGTCCAGCTTCGCCGACAGGCTGACCGCCCCTCTCCCGGACTTCCGCGAGGTCACCAGTGTCATGTGGCACGGGCAGCTGCGGCCCGACATCGGTGACAGCGACCAGATTCCCGTCCACCGTGTCGGCCTGCCCCGCGCCGCCGCGACCGAGACCGTGGTGACCTGGGTCGGCCACGCGACGTTCGTTCTCCAGATCGGCGGGCTGACCGTGCTGACCGATCCGGTGTGGTCCCGCAAGATCCCCGGTGTGCGCCAGCGGCTGACCCCTCCCGGCGTCGCCTGGTCCGACCTGCCTAAGGTCGACGCGATCGTGATCAGTCACAACCACTACGACCACCTGGACGCGCCGACGATCCGCCGCCTGCCGAGGGACACGGCCGTCTTCGTACCCGCCAAGCTCGGCGGGTGGTTCCGGCGGCGCGGCTTCCGCGACGTGACCGAACTGGACTGGTGGGAGTCGGCCCGCCTCGGCGACGTGACGTTCGACTTCGTCCCGGCGCACCACTGGAGCCGCCGTACGCTCTGGGACACCTGCCGCACCCTGTGGGGCGGATGGGTGCTCACCTCACCCGAGCGCCGGGTCTACTTCGCCGGTGACACGGCCTACGGAGAGCGGTTCGCCCAGATCGGCGAGCGTTACCCGGGCATCGACCTCGCCCTCATGCCGGTCGGTGCCTACGAGCCGCGCTGGTTCATGAAGGTCTCCCACGTCGACCCCGCCCAGGCCGTGCAGGGCTGCCTCGACGTGGGCGCGCGGCGGATGGCCACCATGCACTGGGGCACGTTCGTGCTGTCGGGCGAGCCGCTGCTGGAGCCCGTACGCGAGGCCCGCGCCGTGTGGGAGGCACGCGGCCTCGACCCCGCCGACCTGTGGGACCTCGCCGTCGGCGAGAGCCGTACCCTCCCCTGACGGGCCGGCCGGGATGGCGCTTGCGGGAGAGCGGCTCCGGCTGTGGCTCCGGCTGTGGCTAGGGCCGCTCTCCGAGCATCGCCGCGGCGTTGACCAGCCGCGTCCGCAGTTGCCGCCGGAACGCCCGGAGTTCGGGGCCGTGTCTGTCCGCGATCGTCCGCTGGGCATCGATCTCACTCGTCAGCCGCACGCTCAGATAGTCCACCTGCAGCTTGCAGCGCATGTCCGCCGCCGCGGTGGCCTCCTCCCGCGTGTCACCCGGTTTCCGCCAGCGCGGGTCCTCCCACGCCTTGACGGGCGTTGGGTAGGTGTAGCCGGCCCTCTTCATGCAGGCGCTCCACGCCGTGTTCACCGCCTTCACCCGGGGATCAGCAATACCCGTATCGGGCGGCCAGGGCAGGATCGACGAACAGGTAACGGCGGGCTCTCGGCGTCGTGTCGCGCTGCGGTGGCAACGGAGTGTCGTCGTATCCCTTCATTCCGAACCTATTCGTGCACAGGGCCATCGAATGGCGTACGGCGTTGACGAGCCGGGCTCGCTGTTCGGGTGTCGGCTCGAACGTGTCCAGGGGGAACACCGCGTTCTCGACCGTCCGTACCGCCTTCTGAGCCGCCTGCCCGCCGTCCGGCACGGGCGACGCGGTGGCAGTGGTGCCCACTGCGGCGGCGGTTCGGCTCGCCTGGCACCCACTGAGCGCGACAGCGGCGAGCACGGCGAGCGGAAGCGGGCGGAAACGCGAAACATAAGGCACATCTGCATTCTTTTCCCAGTGGGCTTCGCTCGCATAATCAGGGCATTTACGGAAGGACAAACCTCGAGTTTCCGTTCGGCGGCAACGACCGCGCGGGCCCTGGCACCATGCGGCCATGAGCTTCGCGACCGCCGATCTCTACGACGCCCGCGGTGACGCGCTGCGCAGTTGTGTCACACAGTTCCGCTCGTACGGCTCACGGACGCGATTCTCCGGCCATATCGTCACGGTCCGCTGCCTGGAGGGCAACGCGCTCGTCAGCAGGTGCTCCCGACACCGGGCGAGGGCCGGGTGCTGGTGGCCGACGGCGGCGGATCGCCGCGTACGGCGCTGCTCGTCGACATGATTGCGACCTCGGCGGTGGAGAACCGCTGGGCGGGCGTGGTGATCAACGGCGCAGTAAGGGACACGGCAGCCCTGACCAGGCTCGACCTTGGTAATAAGGCGCTCGGCGTCAACCCGCGCAAGAGCGCCAAGACCGGCCTGGGGGAGATCGATGTCCCGGTGAACTTCGGCGACGTGTCCTTCCGCCCAGGTGCATGGCTCTACAGCGACGAGGACGGCATCCTCGTCAGCGACCAGCGCCTCGACGTCTGAGCTTTCCGGCTGCTGCCGGTGCCGCCACCCGGCGGCTCTCTCACTCCCGTAGTCGCCGGGCTCCCGCCTGGCGGTGGTAGGTGAAGGTCCAGCGGTCGGTGCCGGTCTTGTGGCGGGTGTAGCGGTCGGGGTGCTGGTAGCGGTCGCGGTTGTGGAACTGGCAGGCGGGGCCGAGGAGTTTCAGGTCGGTGAGGCCGCCGGTGCTCCAGTTGTCGGCGTGGTCGATCTGGCACATGGTGGCGGGCAGGGGGCAGCCGTCGATCCAGCAGGTGGCGTAGCGGGCGTAGACGGCTCGTCGTTGGGCGGGGGTGGCTAGGCGGACCTTGCGGCCCATGTCCAGCACCTGCCCCTCGGCATCCATCACCAACCGCACCAGGCTGCTGGTGCGGGCCAGGCGATGCACACTGGAGACCGGCAGCATCTGCCCGGTCGCCAGCAACAACCCCGGCGCCGCCCCCAGTGGCTTGCCCGGTGGTGTCCCCGGCCCAGGCTCGCTCGACGGTGTCCCGGGCTCTGGTTCCGATGGTCTCCCCGGCTCCGGTCTCGGCGCTCCCGGTGCCGCGCCTCGCGCCGTCTCTGCTCCCGACTGCTCATGGTGTACGTCGTTGCGGCCTTCGGGCGTGCCCTGCCCATGCCAGCAGTCCCCCGCAGGCTGACGCCCGGCGTGAGTGTGGTGCGCAGCGGCGTCCTCGGGAGGAGGATCCGGCCATTGCGCCGCGCAGGAATGCGCTTCGCTCGGAGGCACCGCGTGTGGTGGCGCTACGTGTGGTGGCGCTGCGTGTGAGGGCGCTACGTGTGGAGGCGCTCCGTGTGGAGGTGCTGCGTCTGGAGGCGTGCTACCGCCGTAGGCGGGCCGTGCGGCTGCGCGCTCGGGGTCTGTTTCAGCGTGGGCCGCCGCGTGGTCTCGGTCTGCGCCCCTGGGCGGTGCGGTGTCGTCGCCCTCGGCAGAGGCAAGGTCAAGGTCGGTGCTCCCGGCAGCGGCCTCCGCGACCGCCCCGGCATCGGCATCGGCTGCTGCCCCGGCATCGGCTGTCGGACCGGCTGCTGTCTCGGCTTCGGCGGTGCCGGGGTCATCTGGCCGGTGGGGGCCCTCACCCTGAGCAGGTGCGGCAGCACCGGTCATGCCCGCGTCGCCGGGGTCGGCGGGGTCGAGGTTGCCGGGGGCGTCGTCGGTGGGGATGGCGTCTTGGATGTCGTCGTCTTCCACACAGCAGGGCCCGGCAACGCTATCTGGGTCGCCAAAGGCGCCAGTGTCCTCGCTGTCCCAGCCGTCCCCGGCACTGTCCGCACCCTGAGCGTTCTCGGCGTCCTGGGCGTCCCGGCCGTCCCCGGCACCCTCGCCGCCCTGCGCACCCTCGCCGTCCTCGGCGTCCGCACCCCGGACATCCTCGGTGCACTCGGCACCCTGCGCATCCTCAGCGTCCTGGGCGTCTTCGATTGCCTCAGTGGCTTCGGTGGTTTCGGGGTGGTCGGGGTCGGGGTCGGGGTCGGGGCCTTCGGGGTGGTCGGGGGCGGGGTGGTCGGGTTCGGGGTCGGTGGGGAGGGATTCGGCGTTGACCAGGACCAGGAGCTCAGCGACGATCTTCTGCTCCATCAACGCGATGAACGCATCCGCCTGGCGGACCCGCAGCGGCCGGTCATCGTCCTCCGCGCGTGGCTTGGCATAAGCATCCAGCAGCGCCCGCAACCGGGCCGCCGCCTCACGCGGCAGATAAAACTCCCCCTCCAACCCGCCACCCGCGGTGGGGCGGACCCGCAGAAACCGCCGCCCGTAATCGGCCTGCTCGTCCCGCTCCTCACCATCGGGGTCGAGCACCGCCCGCAGATACCGCCCGGCCTTGGCCACCTCCGCCGGCCCCGCCTTACCCGCCAACTCCAGCAGGATCGGCTCGGCCAGGCCCGCGTGCTCATCACTCAACCGCGCGGTGGCCGTGCAGATCGCCTCCACCACCCCCGCCGAAAGGTCCCCGGCGGCGAACTTCTCCCGCACCTTCGGCAGGCGGGCCAGCTCCACCGCCAGGGTCAGCAGACGGCCCGCTCCGGCCACGCTCATCCCGGCGGCGGTGCGTAGCCAGCTGCGGGTGGAGGCATGCCCATGCTGTTTGGCCTGCCCCGCCCGATGTACCTGCCCCACCCGATCCGCCAACGCGCACGTGATTCGATCCCGCGCGAACAGCAAATCCTCGGCCTCGGCCACGCAGATGTCCGCATCGCCCGGCAACACCGCCAACGCCAACGCCTGCGCCGACTCACGCAACGAACCCACCAAAACCCACGACGACCGGCCCTTGCCCTGACCGGGACCGGCCTCACAACCACCGGCGCTCCCGGCATCGGCATCGGCACCGGCACCACCAGCACTCCGGCCACCGCCTGCACCACGGGCGCTCCCGGCACCGGCACGGGCACCAGCGCTGTCGCCGCTGTCGCCGCTGTCGCCGCTCGCGGCGCCGGGCGCGGCGACAGCGGCGACCTCACCGTCTGTGAGCCCGCTGCCGGTGCTGCTGGCACTGCTGCCGGTGCTCTTGGTGCTGGTGTCAGCCTTGGTGTGGCTCGCGTGCCGCGCCGGCTGGGGGTCGGCGATCGGAAAGTGCTCGCGGGCGAGCGAACCTTCCGACGACCACAGAGGGGAATCGGCGGTCAGCCGATCCCACCAGTCCCTGTCGGGAGCTCGAACGACGATGACGGCCGGAATCCAGATCTAACAGATCCACTGCACCCTCCTCGCTCAATTTCGAACCCTTGTATGAATTCTTCCATCCGCTCGTCACTCTGAGCAACCGACAGAAGCGAATAGTTGGAGCAGCAGGTTGAGTCGCCGGTTGTTCTCGGGTGCTTGAGGCCCGGAAGGGGTCGGCTGTCCGGGGTGCTCCTCTCGCAGCCGCGTTCAACGGTCTGCGGGTTACGGGCGCGGATACCGAGCTGGACGGGCGAGCTCGCAGGAAAGGGGCGGAGGCGACTGTCGAAGCCGTTCAACAGGCCAGGCGCTGACGTGACTTCGGCCCTCACTCTGGGCGGCAGGCGAATCCGCTGCCGGGCCAGCTGTCAGTACGCGCGAAGGAGGCCGGCGGTGGGCTCGTTCGGGTGCCGAGAAGGGGGCCGGTGGTGGCCCGTTCGGGCGACGAGAGGGGGGCCGGTGGTCGGTTCGGTCAGGTGCGCGAAGCGGATCGGCCGGCCGGTCCCTGCACGCGTGAGAAGTGCCCGCTAGGAAAGCGTCCACAAATCTTGGCCGGGTCGATCACTGCGCCGGAAGGAACCTCCGGTCCTCGCGAAGCCACTCCGCTCCCTCCACCCCGATGAACGACGGTGGACAGCGCACTAGATACGGCCGATGTCGGCGGGCAGGCCGAGGGCGAGCACGTGGTCGAAGTGGAGGAAGGTCTCGAACTTGGACCCCGGCGCGACCGACTCGTCGGCCTCCAGGTCGCGCAGCAGGCGTAGCGCTTCGGGCGTGTCGAGGTCGTCCTCCAGCGCCCGCTGGACGCGCCCTGAGTGGGCGTCGTCGATCGGGCGGCTCGGCAACTCCGCCCATTCGGCCACCCGCCGCCGAAGCCGCCGCAACTCCTCGTCGGCGGCACGAAGATCATCCCAGCTGAGGTCGATCGGTCGCCGGTAGTGGTGCTCCAGCAGGGCCAGCCGTACGGCGAGGGGATCGAGACCGGCGTCGACGAAGCCGGACAGTGGCACGACGTGACCGGCGCCGGCCGGGCGGCCCTCGAACAGCAGGCGACCGGAATGCGCCCAGTGGGCGGCGGCCTCCTGACCGGTGGCGGCGTTCGACTGGGCCCGCGCCCTCTCGTGGTGAGGAAAGCACAGGTCGGCCCCGCCCACGTACAGGTCGAAGCGGGGGCCGAGGAACCGCAGCGGCGTGGCGGAGCACTCCAGGTCGCGGCCGGGGAGACCGCGGCCCCAGGGCGCGTCCCAGACCGCTCCGGCGTCGCCGGCGGCCGAATCCCTTGAGGGCTCCGCCGCCGGCTCCCAGAGGGGCCAGTCGGGCGCGGAGCCCGGCTTGCCGGAGATCTCGCCGTATGTGGGGAAGGACGCCGCGTCGAAGAACACCGCCCCCTCCGGGGTGGCGTAGGCGTGACCGCGCTCGATGAGACGCCCGATGAGTTCGATCACCAGGCCCATCGTCTCGCTGGTCCTGGGGGAGTGCTCGGGGGCGCGCATGTTGAGCGCGAGCATGTCGGCGTCGAGAGACGCGCCGTTCCCGCCACGAGGGCCCCGAGGGTCCCGGGCATCGCCGGCGTCACCACCATCGCCGCCGTCCCGGTGAACGAGATCGGAGACATTGCGGCAGGCGAGGACCCGCAGATTGGAGCGTTCGGCGATGCGGCGGACCAGGTCGGCGAGCAGGGCGGCGCGCAGGTCGGCGAGGCCGGCGGGCCCGTGCGCGGCACAGGTGTACATCCGCAGAACCCGCGAACCGGCCGGGGCGACGGGCACGATCTGCCGGGTCAGGGTGTCTTGGAGCCGCAACATGCTCCGAGCCTACGTGCTCCCCCCGACATCCCCGCCCCGGCCCCCGCGCCGGAATCAGCGCCGTAAACAGCGCCGAAATCCGGGCCGGAATCAGGGCAGGAAGCGGATGATGTCGCGGTCGCCGCGCTCGCGCAGGCGGTCGAGGACGTCCTCGCGGACGGACCCCTCGGGCAGGCCGATGCGGGCGCCGATGAGACGCAGGCCCTCGGCCTCCGAGGCCACCGGGGCGGTGTACCCGATCAGGTGCAGCGCGTGATTGATCGCGGGCAGCCCGGCCCCCGCCGCCGGCAGGAAGCGGGTCAGCAGCTCCCCGCCGTCGGAGACCGTGAGGAAGACATGGTCGCCCTCGGACGCGTTGTACTCCGCGAGAACGTGCCTGATCGAGCCGATGGTCGGCTGGTTGTGCCAGCTGATCACCACCTCGCCCGACGCCGTGGAGGCGGTGAGCTGCCCGCCGGGCGCCATGCCGAGGTGCGCGGCGAAGCCGGTCGGCAGCGGGGAGCCCGAGCCGCGCAGGTGCTCGGCGTTCACGTCGACGCGGTGCCACCAGCGGCCGTCCCTGCTGCGGAAGCAGCGGCGGGTCATCGAGACGTCCCGTCGCGGCTGGTACGGCTCGGCCTGGTCCTGGCCGGCCACCCTGATGTAGCCGCGCTGGGTCCGCTCGAACCCGGGCCCTCCGGCGTACGCCCTGATGGAGCTCTCGCTCACGTCGTAGTGGGAGGTCAGGTTGTCCACGACCGTGCTCACGGACGCCTCGCCGCCCGCGCGCTCGATCTCCCGAATGATCATCTCCCGGATGCCGAGGTACTCGTCGCCGCCCCAGCTCCGCAGGCCGTACTTGCTGCGGTCGAGCCGGATGAACCGCTCGTCCGCGGCGAGCTGGTTGCGGATGCCGACGAGGCTGTAGTCCTCGCCGATGCGCCCCTGGATGTCCTCGGGGGTGAGCGGGGCGTGGGCGACCGTCAGCACGGCCTCCGCCTTGTCGCCCATGCTGCGCGGCCAGGGGACGATGTGGCCGTCCATGACCCGCAGATGCGGCACCGACGCCAGCCAGCGGTCGGCGACGTCCTCCCGGATGCCGAGCTGGGCGACGAGGGAGACCGCCTCCTCCAGCGGCCGGGGGCCGTCGGCGAACAGCTGCCGTGTCTTGTCCCTGAGCTCGTCCGCGCCGCCCGCGATCATCCAGCCGTCCACCTGCTCGTACCCGGTCAGCAGCGTACGGACGAACCGCCAGGCGGGGATCGCGAGCGTGATCAGCTCGGTGCGGTGCCAGGGCACGGCGGCGGCGAGGTCGTCGGCGGGAACGGCCGAGCCCAGCCGGGTGCGCAGCCAGGACAGGTGGGCGTTCAGCGGCGCGGCGGACGGGCCGTTCAGCCAGCCCGCCACGTGGTCGCGCAGGTCGCGCTCGATCTGCCGGATCCGCTCGCGGGTGACCGAGAAGCGCTGGGCCAGCTCGTCCAACGTGGCCCGCTGGGCCTGGCCGGGGTGCAGCGATGTGTCGAAGTAGAGCCGGTCGCGCGCGATGGCCCGCTGACGGTCGTCGAGCCGGGCGAAGATCTCGTCGATGACCTCGGGCATCGGCCGGTCGGGAAGGGCCGGCGGGACCGGCACCCCGGCCTGCTCTCCCACAGGCTCCGTGGCCAGCAGCTTGTCGATCACTTCGACGTAGAGGTCGCGGACGCTCTCCCGGGGGCCGGGCGTCTGGAGGCTCTCCTCCGGGTGGGTGAACCTCAGCAGCGGGAGGATGTCGCCGAGGACCAGGTGCGCCCAGCAGGCGGTGGTGAGGTCGGCGAGCCGGGAGGCGACCTGGCCGGTTCCCACCGCCGCGCAGGCCCGGCCGAGGGGAAGCGCCTGCCACCACGCGTCGGGAAGACCGGGGTCGCTCGCGATCGGCTCTACCTGGCTGGGCGCGGTCCAGCGCAGCGGAGGCACGATGTCGCTAAGGCTGAGGTTCATGCAGGTCCAACCGGCAAGGGGAATATATCCGCAGTTCAGACTAGGGGATCGGACGTCAGGCCGGGATGAAGGGACTGGCGCGCCCCGAATAGGACACGTAGAGCAGCTCTCCCGCCCGTGTGCACGCCACGTAGAGCAGCCCCCGTTCGCGTTGCAGATCGTGCGCCCGGGCCGTCGGGTCCTCGTCGGCCGGGGTCAGCGCGTCCGGCGCCGGCACGATTCCGTCAGCCACGCCTATCACGGCCACCCGGCGGAATTCCAGCCCTTTCATGCCATGAAGGGAGGTGACTTTGACCGTGATGCCCGCTTCGCGTAGTGCGGTGCGCGCGGTACGCACGAGGTTCGAGGTACGCGCGGCCACCGCGATCTCGGCGGTCGGCACCCCTTCCTCAAGCCACTCGGCCACGGTGGAGACGAGCCCGGCGATCTCCGCCTCCGCGTCCACGTACCCGCGCACCATCGGACGCGCGCCGTAGTCGAGCGCGCGGTAGCCGTACATCGCGGCGTTGCCCGCGACCAGGCCGTCGGCCGGACCGCCGCCGCGCAGGCGCACTCCCCACGAGAGGATCTCGGCGGGCAGCCGGTGGGAGATCTTCAGCCGGAACTGACGGGCGGGGATGCCGACGTCCGCAAGCGCGACCCGCGTGTCGAACATGCGCTGGTGCGGGTCTCCCACGATGAACAGGTCGTTCGGGGCGGCGGGGACCGCCGCCCGCAGCAGCCGCCACTGGGCCGGGTGCAGGTCCTGCGCCTCGTCCACCACGATGTGCCGGTACGGCTCCCGCCCCGGCGCCTCGTCGCCCAGCAGGTCGCCCACGGCCCGCCCGAGCAGGCCCGCCGCCTCCGAGGCGAGCTGGAGCAGGGTGCGCCGGCCGGACTCGCGCAGGTGCCGTACGACCTGCTGGACGGCCTCCCACACCGTCGTCCTGGCCTCGGCGTCGAGCCGGACGCCGCGGCCGGGCCGGGCGGCGGACTGATACTCCTCCAGCGTCCGCAGGTCCTGCGCGAGGATCACCTGCTCCCATTCGCGCAGCAGGAACGCGCTGCCGAAGCGCCCGACGGCGGCCTCCTGCCACAGCCCGGCCAGGTCGTCGGAGGAGACGAGGGCGGGGGCGCGGCCTTCCGCCTCGGCGACGATGCGGTGCGCCATCCTGTCGACGTTGCCCACCTCGACGCGCTTGCGGACCACCTCGTCATCGATGATCATGTCGAGCCGCGCGGACAGCTCGGTCGCGAGGCTCTGGGAGAACGTCACCAGCAGCACCGGGCCGGTGGCCGCGCGGGCCAGCAGGGCCGCCCGGTGCAGCGCGGCGACCGTCTTCCCCGTGCCCGCGCCCCCGGTGATCAGCACCGGCTGCTCGTACGCCGGCCAGTTGGCGTACGTGTGCTGCGGCGGATAGAGGAACGTGCACCAGCCCGGCAGCATGAGGACGCGTTCGAGCTCAGCGGCGTCGGCGGTGAACGCGGCCCGGTCGGGGCTGCGCCGCAGCGCCGTCAGGAGGTCCTCGGGGTCGATCTCGTCGGCGACGCGGGAGCGGCAGGCGTCCAGCTCGCGCCAGGCCGCCGTGAGCGAGCCGCCGCGGGCGAGCGCGGCGAGCGGCGCGTACTGGCTGTGCGGGAGCAGCGGCTCCACGGCCGCGAGATGCGACTCCGACGTCATCAGCCGCAGCAGCGGCAGCAGCTGGGCGTCGACGCCGACGTTCAGCAGATCGGAGTCGCACCAGTTCTCGAACAGCGGCCGGCCACCGGTCCTCGACGCGCGGCGCAGAGCCGGCTCGATCCGCTCCAGAGCCTCGGCGTCCCAGATCTCGACGATCCCGACGGCCGTGTTGACACCGAACCTGTGCCGCTGCGCGTACGCCCACGCCTCGGCGTCCGGCAGCACGGTGAGCAGCCAGTAGACGTCCTCCTGCCGCACCACCACCCCCCGGTGGCGGTCGGCGAGCCGCAGCGTGGCGACGCGGGGATCGCGGCAGTTGCGCACCCTCTCGGGGTGCGGCGCGGCGGACGCGTTCAGCAGGAACCGGCGCACCGCGACGGCGACGTCGCGGCGGACCGGGCGGGTGAGCGCGCCGAGCCCGCGCAGGAACTCCGGGGAGATCGCGAGCCGGGGCATCGGCTATCCCAGCAGGGTCAGCAGGTCGCGGTCCCCGCGTTCTCGCAGCCGCGCGAGGAGTTCGGGCCGTCCGGCGGGTGCGGTGAGGCCGACGCGCGCCGCGATCACCCGCGCGGCCTGCTCGGTCGTGCCGCTCGGCGCGGTGTAGCCCACCAGGCGCAGCGCGCGGCTCGTCTGGTCGCCGCCGTTCGCCGCTGGTAGGTGCCGTACGCGCAGCATGCCCTCCTCGGACAGGGTCAGGAAGATGTGGCTGCCCTCCTCGGCCGAGACCTCGCCGAGAATCCGCTGGAGGGAGCCCAGGACCGGCCGCGCGTGCCAGGACAGGCCGACCTCCCCGGCCGCGCTGCGCACCGTGCGGTCCTCGCCCGGCGCCAGATGGACGTACGCCGCGAACCCGCTCGGCAGCGGCACCTCGCCGCCGTGGAGGTGGTCGCCGGACACGTCGACCCTGAGCCACCACCGGCCGTCCGGCTGCCGGAAGCACCGCCGCGTCAGCGCAACGTCCTTGAGCCCGCCCTGCTGCCCGCCCGGCTGCCGGTCCTGCTGCCGGTCGGGGTCGACCTGGGACGCCTTCTGGGCGCGCAGTTGCGGCACGCTCTCCAGCCACTGCCTGGCGACGTCGGGACGGACGCCGAGAGAGCCGATCATCTCCAGCGCCTGGGGAACGGTCGGCGGGCGCTCGGCCGAGGCGATCAGGCTCCGCGTGCTCTCCCGCAGTTCCTCGATGTCACCGGCCACGATCCAGTCGCCGGAGAGGCGGTATCCGGGGAGCGTGGCGAGCACGAACCGCCAGGCGGGCAGCTCCAGCGAGCGCAGCTCGCGCTCGTGCCACTCGGCCGCCGTGACGAACCGCTGCTCGGGGACCGCGACTCCGAAGGTGTCGGTGAGCCAGGCCAGATGCTCGTTGTACGGCTTCGCCTCCGGAAGCGCGAGCCAGCGGGACAGCCGGTCGCGCAGGGCCGCATCGAGGTCGTGGATGACGTCGGGAGGGACGGCGAGCAGCCTGGCCAGCTGCTCGGGATCGGACGGCTCGCCGGCGAAGACCCGGTTCTGCGCCACCATCCAGGTCTGGTCGTCGAGGTCGCCGAACGCCGCGTCGATCAACTCGGGGATGTCCGGGTCCTCTTCCTCCGCTGCCTGTTCGTCCGGGGGATCCTCGACCGGCGCGGAGATCGGCGCGGAGATCGGCGCGGAGATCGGCGCGGAGACCTGCCGGGCCCCCTCCGGGGACATCCGTAAGAACACGGCGCTGAACAGAGCGGTCAGCACGGGGCGGGCCCTGATGAACGGCTGGTCGGCCAGTTCCCGGCCGGACAGCGCGAGCAGGCCGGGCCACGACCCCGCCCGGTCGAGCGCGATCGCGACCTGGGGGTCGTCGGCGTCGTCGGGGTCGAGCACGTGCAGCGCGGGCAGCACGTCGCCGACGGCCGCCGCCGGCCAGTGGTCGACCGCGAGCTCGGTGAGCAGGTCGCCCAGCGCCTCGGCGTCCAGGACGGCGAGCACCCGGTGCAGGGGCAGCGTCCGCCACCAGGCGTCCGGCAGGCCGGGCCGGTCGGCCAGGGCCGTGATGCGGGCAGCGTCACTCCAGCGCAGCGGTGGCACGAGGTCACTCAGGCAGAAGTTCATGCGTTCCCCATCACTCACGAAGACCAGTCCATAGTCTGGCAAATTGCCCCGTCGTGGTGGAGATGTCAGTGACGTTCTGCGGCGAACCGGAGGCGGACGTAGTCGGCCATCCAGCCGGTCTCCCTGCGCAGCGCGGGGGCGGCCAGTTCGTTGACCCGGCGCAGCAGCGGCTCCACGGCCGCCGGGGGGACCCGGTCGAGCAGCGAGCCGGCGAACGTCCGGACCCAGTCGGCCGCGCCGTTGGGGCACTCGTCGAGCGGGGTGGGACGGTCGAAGTACTCCAGCAGCCGGACCGTGAACCCGCCCTTCTCCAGGCGGTGGGCGTACTCACCGGGGCTGGGGAAGTACCACGGCAGCTCGGGTTCGGGCAGGCCGTACTCGCGCCAGGCGGTGAGCACGGCGGAGGTCAGGGTCGCGCAGTTGCCCGCGCCGCCCATCTCGGCGACGAACCGGCCGCCCGGCCGCAGCGCCTCCCGCACGCAGTCGATCACCGCGTCGGGGTCGCGGCTCATCCAGTGCAGCGCGGCGTTCGAGAAGACCGCGTCGTACCGCTGGGCGACGGTGAAGTCGTAACCGTCGCCCACGGTGAAGTCGAGGCCGGGATGGTGCGCGATGGCCTGCTCGATCATGGAGTGGGAGCCGTCGATGCCCAGCACGTGGGCGCCGCGCCTGGCGATGTCGGCGGTGAGCACGCCGGTGCCGCACCCGAGGTCGAGCACGCGCTCACCAGGGCGCGGGTCGAGCAGTTCCACCAGCGGCGCGCCCTGAGCCGAGACGTAGCCGAAGGAGCTGTCGTAGGCGCGAGCGTTCCATCGGGTGAGACTGGGAGTTTCGTACCTCAAGATCGGCTCGCATTCTGACACGTGGTGCCCGGTGCCGGGATTGCCGCAATCTCATGCCGACTTGTGAGACTGCTGTGATAACGACACACTTTACGGCTTCCGCCGCCCCCGCGAGATCGGGGGACGATCGGGGGACGATCGGGGGACTCAGCCGACCATCCGGCCCCAGTGCGCGGTCACGTATGACTTGGCCTGATCCTGCTCGGGGATGTTCAGGATCACCGGGTCGCCGGACGCCTCCGGCAGCCTGGCGGCGGCGTCCGCGTCCAGCGTGTCGCGCATCTCCATGGCCTCCATCCGGGCGGGCCGCGCGTACGCCTTGAGGAAGAGGTTCTGGCCCTCGTCGGACAGCAGGAACTCCTCCCACAGCCGGGCGGCGGCCGGGTGCGGCGCGTCGGCGCTGATGGCCTGCATGTAGTAGGAGGCGAACACCTCGTTCTTCGGGATCGTCACCCGCCAGGACGCCGCGCCCTGGCCGGAGGCGGCCCGCGCCGCGTTCATGTAGTCCCAGTCCACCACCGCGGCCGCCTGGTCGGGCCGGCCGAGCATGCCGCCCTTCTTCAGCCGCGCGAACAGGTTTACGCCCCGCGCCGCGTCCGGCAGTCCGCTGCCGAGCGAGGCGGCCATCACGGCGCCGAACGCGGAGGCCATCTGCCGCGGGTCGCCCGGCAGGGCCACGATCGTCCCCGGCCTGACCAGCGCGCCGTACGACGCGGGGGCGGGGACCTTCCTCGGGTCGTAGCCGATCGACATGTATCCGCCGTAGGCGGCGAACCAGCGTCCTCGCTGCTCCTTGGCCTCGTCGGGGATGTCCGCCCAGCCTGTCACGCGGTAGGGCGCGAACAGCTTGGCGTTGGCGATCGCGACCTCCAGGGCGAGGTCGAACACGTCCGGCGCCTGGTTCGTCCCCTTCAGGCGGGCCGCGGTGTCGATCTCCTGCTTGCTGCTCGCCTCCGGCACGATCGAGGTCACCTTGATGCCGTACTTGTCGGAGAAGCGGGCGAGGATCTCCTTGTAACCGACCCAGCCGCCCGGCAGGCCCACGACCGTGAGCGCGCCCTCCTTCTTGGCCGCCTCGACGAGCCTGTCCATGGTGCCGAACCCGGACTCCAGGCTGTCGGCCCGGGGGTTCAGGGGCGGCAGCGGCTTGTCCGGCGAGGACGGCGACGACGGCTTCGAGCACGCGGAGGCCGCGAAGAGGAGGACGACCGCAGAGGAGATCGTCACGGCGCAGGCACGTATGGTCACGCCGCGTATGCTCCCCGCGCGACGGCGGTCGTTCGCCTCGGCACGCTGAGGTATTACCGAGTCGGCGTCCGCACCAGGTGCGGGGATTACCGGGCGGGCGGCGCGGGCGGCACGACCTTGGCCGCGGCCAGAGTGTCCTCGGCGATCTCCACGAGGCTTCCGTCCCTCTTGCGTACGGTGAGCACTCCGTCGCGCCAGGATTCCAACACGCCGACGGCGTCCCGGTGTCCGCCGGGCGCCCTGCGCCGCGTCGTCACCCGTTTGCCCACGTCGGCGGGGCTGATGGCGATCACGAGACGGGCTCCGAACCGAGGGGCCACGACGATTGCCCCCCTCCTGTTCCGGCTAGTCGGCAGGCACCGCAATACTAGGGGCTAGCAACCCGCGGTCGAGCCGTGCAACCCAGAAGGAGCCCGAGGTGACGTACGTCATCGCGCAGCCTTGCGTGGACGTCCTGGACAAGGCGTGCATCGAGGAGTGCCCCGTCGATTGCATCTACGAGGGCGAACGCATGCTCTACATCCACCCCGACGAGTGCGTGGACTGCGGTGCGTGCGAGCCGGTGTGCCCCGTAGAGGCGATCTTCTACGAGGATGACCTTCCCGAGCAGTGGAAGGACTTCTACAAGGCCAACGTCGACTTCTTCGAGGAGCTGGGCTCGCCCGGCGGCGCCTCGAAGGTCGGAAAGATCAACAAGGACCACCCGCTCGTCGCGGCGCTCCCGCCGCAGGGCGAGGACCACTGACCGACGCCTGACCGGCGCCGTCCGTGACGACTGGGGGATTTTCTTTGCTTGCGTTGCCGGACTTCCCATGGGATCGGCTCGTGCCCTATCAGGACCTGGCGCGGGCACATCCCGGCGGGATGGTCGACCTGTCGGTCGGCACGCCGGTCGACCCGGTGCCCCCGGTCGCTCGCGAGGCGCTCGCCGCCGCCGCCGACAGCCCCGGCTATCCCCTGACGTACGGCACGCCGCGGCTGCGTGAGGCGGCCGCGGGCTGGCTGCGGCGGCGGCACGGAGTCACGGTCGACCCCTCCGACGTGCTGCCGACCATCGGCTCCAAGGAGCTGGTGGCCTGGCTGCCGACGCTGCTCGGCGTGCGGCCCGGCGAGCGCGTGGTCTTCCCCGAGCTCGCCTATCCCACGTACGACGTGGGGGCGAGGCTGGCCGGGGCCGAGCCTTACGCGACCGACGGGCTCCTCGCGCTGGGCCCCGAGCGGGTGCCCCTCGTCTGGGTGAACTCGCCGTCCAACCCCACCGGGCGCGTCCTGCCCGCCGAGCACCTGCGCAAGGTCGTCGCGTGGGCGCGCGAGCGCGGCGCGGTCGTCGCGTCCGACGAGTGCTACATCGAGCTGGGCTGGGAGGAGCACCCGGTCTCCGTCCTCCATCCGGACGTGTGCGAGGGCTCCCACGAGAACCTGCTCGCGGTCCACTCGCTGTCGAAGCGGTCGAACTTCGCCGGATACCGCGCCGGCTTCGTCGCCGGCGACCCCCGGCTCGTACGGCGGCTGCTGGAGGTGCGCAAGCACGCCGGCATGATGATGCCCGCCCCGGTCCAGGCCGCGACGGCGGCCGTGCTCGACGACGACGCCCACGCCGACGAGCAGCGGGAGCGGTACGCCCGGCGCAGGGCGGTGCTGCGGCCCGCGCTGGAGCGGGCCGGCTGGCGGGTCGAGCACTCGGCCGCCGGGCTCTACCTGTGGGCCACCGACGGCACCGGCTGCTGGGACCAGGTGCGTGCCCTGGCCGAGAGGGGCATCCTCGTCGCGCCGGGTGAGTTCTACGGCGGCGCCGGGCACGGCCACGTCCGCATCGCCATCACCGCCACGGACGAGCGCGTCGATGCGGCGGTGAGCCGCCTCCAGTAGGATCGCCCGCCATGACGACAGCGATCGTGATCGTGCTGGGCCTCGCCACGGTCGTCGTCGTGCTGGGCGCGATCGCCGCGGCCCGGCGCGCGCGTGCGCGCGAGCCGGTCCGCACGCCGCCCGCCGCTCCGGGGGAGTCGCCGGCGCGTGATCCCGAGGCCGATCCCGACTTCTTCGACCCGCGCACGATCAGGGTGGGGGACACCGTCTACGTGGAGGCCGCCCGCTATCGGGCCGTCGGCGCCCTGCACTGCACGATGCAGGGCGAGAAGTGGACGGAGTATCTGCTGGACGAGGGCGCCCGGCGCTACAACTGGCTGTCGGTCGAGGAACGGCCGGGCGAGGAGGGCGAGCCCCTCCACCTGGAGGTCCTGTTGTGGACCGACGTGCCGGCCCAGGGCATGGTGCCTGCCAGGCACATGCTGATCGTGGACGGGCTGGAGTTCTATCCAATCGAGCGCGGCACGGCCGCATTCCGCTCCGAAGGGACCACCGGGCTGCCCGAGCGCGGCCTGCTCGACTTCGCCGACTATCGGGGCGACGGCCGCCTGCTGTCGTTCCAGCGCGTGCAGGGCGGGCAGTGGGAGGCCTCCTACGCCCGGCCGCTCACTCCGGGTTCCATTCGGGTGGATCGGCTTCCCTGATCACACGGGTAGGTTCTGCTTGTGGAACGGCGCCTTACCAAACCTGTCGTGACCGTAATGGTCATCGTCGTCCTGCTGGGCGCGGCCATCTTCTACGGCGCCTATCACCTGCTGAAGCGGACCCAGCCGTTCGCGCTGGGCGAACACTGCATGATCAAAACCTCTGACGGGACGCTTGACCTCGACATCGAGCAGGCCCAGATGGCCGCGACCATCGCCGCCGTCGCGGCGCGGCGCAAGCTGCCCGAGCGCGCCCTCCAGATCGCCTACGTCACGGCGATCCAGGAGTCCAAGCTGGCCAACCTGCCCTACGGCGACCGCGACTCGGTGGGCGTCTTCCAGCAGCGGCCCTCGCAGGGCTGGGGGACGGCCGAGCAGTTGCAGGACCCGGTCTACGCGGCGCGGAAGTTCTTCGCCGCCCTGGAGAAGGTGAAGCACTACCGGACCCTGCCGCTGCACGAGGCGGCCCAGGCCGTGCAGCGCTCCGCCGACGGCTCGGCCTACGCCGAGCACGAGTACAACGCCAAGATTCTCTCGGCGGCGTTCGCCGGGCGCGTGCCCCAGGCCGTGCACTGCTGGTACCCGCCGTCCGACAAGCCGGTCGAGCCGCAGACCGAGACCGCGCGCAAGCAGCTCGTGCGCGCCCTCGGCACGGACGACGCGCCCAAGCGCGGCTGGCTGGTCGCCGCCTGGTACGTCACCCACGCGCAGAAGTACGGCCTGCGCCAGGTGCGCTTCGAGGGCGTCACCTGGACGGCCGCCAGCGGCCACGACGGCTGGCGCAAGACCACCAAGCCCGTCGCCACCGTGCAGGTCGCGTGAGCCCGTGGATTAGGGTCGGATGGCATGCGGCTTGACCTTGCCCAGGACGTGGGCGCGCTGACGGCGCAACTGGTGGACATCGAATCGGTGAGCGGCGCGGAGAAGGCGCTGGCCGACGCCGTCGAGGAGGCGCTCGATCCGCTGCCGCACCTGACGGTGCTGCGGGACGGCGACGCGGTGGTGGCGCGGACCGACCTCGGCCGGGCCGAGCGCGTGGTGATCGCGGGCCACATCGACACGGTCCCGGTGGCCGGCAACCTGCCCAGCAGGGTCGAGGACGGCGTGCTGTACGGCTGCGGGACGTCCGACATGAAGAGCGGCGTGGCCGTCCAGCTCAAGCTCTGCCTGCTGACCGAGCCGAACCGCGACCTGACCTTCGTCTTCTACGACTGCGAGGAGATCGAGGCCGAGCGGAGCGGTCTGCTGCGGCTCACCCGCACCCATCCCGAATGGATCACGGGTGACTTCGCGGTCGTGATGGAGCCGACCGACGGGCTGATCGAGGGCGGCTGCCAGGGCACGCTGCGCGCCGAGGTCACGGTGAAGGGCGTACGGGCGCACAGCGCCCGGTCGTGGGAGGGCGTCAACGCCATCCACGGCATCGCGCCGGTCCTGGAGACCCTCGGCCGCTACGAGGCGCGGCGCCCGGTGGTGGACGGCCTCCGGTTCCGCGAGGGGCTCAACGCGGTGGGCGTACGCGGCGGGGTGGCCGGGAACGTGATCCCGGACGAGTGCGTCGTGACCGTGAACTACCGCTTCGCCCCCGACCGTACGCTGGAGGAGGCGTTCGCCCACGTCCAGGAGGTCTTCGACGGCTTCGACGTGCGGCTCACCGACGGAGTGCCGGGGGCGCGGCCGGGGCTGACCCACCCCGTCGCCGCGGCGTTCGCCGCCGCGATCGGCGGCACGCCCCGGGCCAAGCTCGGCTGGACCGACGTCGCGCGCTTCTCGGCTCTCGGGATGCCCGCGGTCAACTGCGGCCCGGGCAACCCCGACATCGCCCACACGGCGGGGGAGAACGTGAGCCTGGCCAAGATCGCCGAGAGCGAGCGCCGGATGACGGCCTGGCTGGCGGAATAGTCCCTACATAGAAGAAAGTGGCTTTCCTCGCCGGCCATTTGGCGGGGAAAGCCACTTTCGTCCCGAGCAGCACCCTCGTTGCTTAGACGGAGCCTCGGCGACGACGGGTTCCGTACCCCCGAGGATCTTTTCAAGATTCTTCCGGGAGCGGCCTCGGCCGGTCCATCCCGGGCAGTGCGAGCGTGTTGCACCGTTCCCGATCCCTACCGTTAGCGTGACCGTCATGAACCACACCCGACCCGAACGCCGGCAGGGTCCGTCGCTGGTCCGCGGCGGACTCGTCCCCGAATCCACCCACGACCAGCGCCTGCTCGACCGTCGCGGCCCCACCGGCTGGCTGCACGAGGATCCCTGGCGAGTCCTGCGCATCCAGTCGGAGTTCGTCGAGGGCTTCGGCGCCCTCGCCGACCTTCCTCCGGCGGTGACCGTCTTCGGCTCGGCCCGCACCGACCCCGACAGCCCCGACTACGAACTCGGGGTGAAGGTCGGCGCGGCGCTCGCCAAGGCGGGCTACGCGGTGATCACCGGCGGCGGCCCCGGGGTGATGGAGGCGGCGAACAAGGGCGCGCTCGAAGCCGGTGGAGTTTCGGTCGGCCTCGGTATCGAGCTGCCGCACGAACAGCGCCTCAACGACTACGTGGACCTCGGCGTCGAGTTCCGCTACTTCTTCGTCCGCAAGACGATGTTCGTCAAGTACGCCAGCGGGTTCCTGGCCCTGCCCGGCGGGTTCGGAACGCTCGACGAGCTGTTCGAGGCGCTGACCCTGGTGCAGACGCGGAAGGTCACCTCGTTCCCGGTGATCATGATGGGCGTCTCGTTCTGGTCGCCGCTGATCGACTGGATCCGCGACACGCTGCTGGCCGGCGGGAAGATCTCGCCGCAGGACGTCGGGCTGGTCTCGCTCACCGACGACCCCGACGAGGCCGTGCGCCTCATCGTCGAGGCCGACCGGCGCTCCGCCACTCAGTAGGGTTGCCACGTGTTCGTCTGTGTGTACTGCTCGTCCAGTCAGAAGATCGACCGTAAGTACATCGACCTCGCCCGGGAGGTGGGCGCCGGGCTGGCCCTGCGCGGCCACGGCCTCGTGAGCGGAGGCGCCATCGTCTCCTGCATGGGCGAGGTCGCCCGAGCCGTCCGCGACGGCGGCGGCCACACGGTCGGGGTGATCCCCCAGGCCCTCGTCGACATCGAGATCGCCGACACCGACTCCGACGAGCTGATCGTCACCGCCGACATGCGCGAGCGCAAGGGGATCATGGACGCCAGGTCCGACGCGTTCCTCGTGCTTCCGGGCGGCATCGGCACCATGGAGGAACTGTTCGAGATCTGGACCTCCCGGGTGCTCGGCATGCACGAGCGGCCGCTGGTCGTCCTCGACCCGTGGGGGCTGTACGGGCCGCTGCGCGACCTTGTCGACGGCATGTACGAGCAGGGCTTCACGCGGCCCAACGTGTTCGACGCGATCTCCTGGGCGACCACGGTGGAGGAGGCGCTCGACCTGCTGGAGCAGCCCACGCACCTGCTCAGCCCCTCGGTCGGGGAGCTCGGCGAGGGCTAGAAGGCCCTCAGGCCAGGCCGCGCCGGGTCAGGGCGGGGGGCCGGCGGCCCAGCAGGGCCTCGGTCATGTCGAGGGCCTGCCGCACGTCGTGGGATGTCCGGAAGACGCTCGCGCCCACCCAGGCGTAGGCCGCGGCGGCCGCGATCGCCTCGGTCTCCTCGCCCGGGAGCGTCACCACGACGGTGTGTCCGGCCCGGGCCAGCGCGGACGCCTCCGGCAGCGAGGCGGCCTCGATCCAGCCGGACTCGATCTCGTCGCCGGGCCCGATCACGTGCGTCATGCTTCCATGCTCGCACGGAGAAGAGTTGTGGCACGATTCGTATGTGCTGGTCGTACTCGTCATCGCCGGACTCGTTGTGATCGCCTGCGTGGTCATGGTCTCGCTTGGGCACGGCGGCGAGATGGCGGAGTTCCCCCCTGACGTCCCGCCGCTCGAACTGCCCGCGGCCGGCCAGATGGCCCCCGCCGACCTGATCGCGCTTCAGCTTCCGATCGGTCTCGTGGGCTACAGCACCCAGGCGGTGGACGAGACGCTGCACCGCGTCTCGGTCGCGCTCGGGGAGCGCGACACCCGCATCGCGGTGCTGGAGCAGCGCGTGAGCGAGTTATCGTACGCGCGGCTGCAGGCCCGCGAGGAGACGAAGCGGGCCGAAACCGCCGAACCGTCCGAAAAGGCGGAACCGAAGCAGGCTGAGGACGCCGGGCGTGAGCCGGAGGTGCCCACGAGGGCGGCCCGCGAGGGCCGGGACGGCGACCTCGCCGACGCGGAAGAGGCATGGTGACGGTGCGATGACTGGATACGACGGGCTGGTCCGCTGCGGCTGGGCGGGCACGACGCCCGACTACGTCGCCTACCACGACGAGGAGTGGGGCCGTCCGGTCCACGGCGACGATCTCGTCTTCGAGCGGGTCACCCTGGAGGCGTTCCAGTCCGGTCTGTCGTGGCTGACGATCCTGCGCAAACGCGAGAACTTCCGGAAGGCGTTCGCCGGGTTCTCGATCCCGGCGGTGGCGGTCTTCGACGAAGGCGACGTGGAGCGGCTGCTCGGCGACGCGGGCATCGTACGCAACCGCGCCAAGATCGAGGCGACCGTCGCGAACGCCCGCGCCGCCCTTGAGACACCTGGCGGTCTGTCGGCGCTGGTGTGGAAGTACGCCGAGGAGCCCGGCAGGGTCCCGGCCACTCTCGCCGACATCCCGGCCCGCACCGCCGGTTCCACGGCGCTGGCCAAGGAGCTCAAGAAGCACGGCTTCCGCTTCGTCGGCCCCACCACGGCGTACGCCCTGATGCAGGCCATCGGCCTGGTCAACGACCACGTGGCCGACTGCCACGTCCGTGAGGCCGTCACCGCGCGGGTCGCCGAAGCGCCTACCGGCCTTCGAAGCGGGGCCTCTCCTTGTTGAGGAACGCCTTGGTCGCCGCCGCGTGGTCGGCGGTGGCCGCGCACTCGTCCTGAAGCTCCGCCTCCCGCTCCAGCGCCTCGGCGAGGGAGGACGACGCCGCGTGGTCCAGCGCCGCCTTGGTCGCGGCGTACGCCCGAGTGGGCCCCTGCGCGAGCCGTACGGCGAGGTCGCGGGCGGCGGACGCCAGCCGGTCGGCCGGGACCACCTGCCCGACCAGGCCGAGCTCCAAGGCCCTGGTCGCGTTCACGACGTCGCCGAGCAGCAGCATCTCCCGGGCGCGCGCGGGACCGACGAGCCGCTGGAGGGTCCAGGACGCGCCGGAGTCGGGCGCGAGCCCGATCCCGGTGAACGCCATGGAGAACTTCGCGGTTTCGGCGGCGACGCGGAAGTCGCACGCGAACGCCAGCGAGGCCCCCGCCCCCGCGGCCACCCCGTTCACGGCGGCCACGACGGGCTTGCCCATCGAGGCGACGGCCAGCACGACCGGGTTGTAGTGCTCGCGCACGGTGTTGGCCAGGCCGAGGCCCCGGTCGAGGTTGTCGGCGTGCTCGCGCAGGTCCTGTCCCGCGCAGAAGGCCCGGCCCGCGCCGGTCAGGAGCACGGCCCGCACCGACGCGTCGCCGGCGGCGCGTCGCACGGCCGTGAGCAGGGCGGTCTTCATCGCGACGGTCAGCGAGTTCATCGCGTCGGGGCGGTTCAGCGTGATCGTGGCGACGGCTTCGTCGACGTCATACGTCACGGTCATCTCGGGCGGCTCCATTCAGGTCGTCAGATTGCGCTCGACGAACGCGGCGGCGGCGGGCAGCAGCCGGGCGGCCTCCTGCTCGAAGAAGGTGCGGGCCTTCTCCCCCGGCCAGCCCGGCGGCAGCAGCTCGGCGGGCAGCCCGGGGTCGCGGAACAGGAAGTTGCGCCAGCCGTGCACCAATCTGCTGCGGATCGCGAAGACCCGGTCGTCCGGGGCGTCCTCCGGCAGCGAGCCCACCAGGTCCGCGGCGCTGGCCAGCCAATCCTCGTACGCGCTGCCGATGCCGTCCAGGTCCCACGCGCGCGCGAGCAGGTCCCGCGGGTCGCCCTCGTACGCGGCGTCGAACCGGTGGCCGGGGACCCGCAGCGCGTCGAGCTCGGGCGAGGGACGTGGGCCGATCCAGGTCGTCTCCGACAGCGGGGCGTACCCGAGGAAGGCGAGGTCGGCACGCAGCCGTTCGCGCCGTGCCCGGTCCCTGACCGGTTCGAGCACCAGGACGTGCCAGCGGCCGCTCCACGGCGCGGCGCCCCGCCGGTAGACGCGGACCGCCGTCTCGTCGAGCCTGCGCTCGCACTTCGGCGTGACCGCGTACCCCGGCCCCTGCGGTAGCCGTACGGGGTCGAGCCAGCCCTGCCTGACCATGCGCGATATCGCGGTCCTGACCGCCGGCGCCGCGATGTCGAGCGGCGAGAGCAGTCTCACGAGCGCGGCCACCGAGGCACGGCTGCCACGAGTGCGAAGGTGGTCCCCAAAGAGGTCGAAAAGCGCGGCTCGGGCGTTCACCCCACCCAGTGTGGGGTCACGTCCGGTCCGCCCACAACGCGTGCCCCGTCGCATTGATCCACTGACCGGAGCCGGGCCGTTACCTTTTTGAGCTCGGAGGCGGGATAATAGAACATCACAGAAACGTGAATACGCCGGTTACCCTCCGGGGCGGCCGACAACGCGGGAAGGGATACACGCATGGCGGCGATGAAGCCACGGACCGGTGACGGTCCGCTGGAGGTCACCAAGGAAGGACGGGGCATCGTCATGCGGGTCCCTCTCGAAGGTGGCGGCCGACTCGTCGTGGAGCTGTCCGCGGACGAGGCCGGCGCCCTCGGTGACGCGCTCAAGAAGGTGGTCGGCTGATCCGTCGGCCGACCTGTTCGATTCACGGCCCTGGCGGCGGGAGATCCCGCCCCGGGGCCGCCCTGTTGGAGGTGGACGTGCCCATCGAGACCACGCCGGTCCTCGCCGATGCTCACAGCGCTCACCGCGCTCACGGCGCTCAGAGCCCCCAGAGCGCGCACGGCGCTCACGGCACTCACGGCACTCACGGCGCTCACGGTGCCGGGCCCGCGCCGGACGCCGACCTGGTGGCCGTGCCTTTCGGCCCCGGACCGACGGCCCCTGCCCCGGCGCCCTGGCTGGAGTCTCCCGTGCCGGTGGACGCGCTGCTGGCGCACTACGAGGCCAAGGGGGAGCCCGGCGAGGTCGTGGAGGTGCCCACCGTCCGGGACGGCGGCGGCGTGCGGCGCGTCCTGTTCTACGGCGTCGGCGACGGCTCGGCCGCCGCGCTGCGCAAGGCCGGGGCGGCCGTCGCGAGGCGGGCCAAGGGCAGGGCGTCGCTGTCGGTCGTCGTCCCGTCCGAGGGGGATGTGGCCGCCCTGGCCGAGGGCGCGCTGCTCGCGGCGTACGCGTTCACCGTGGGCAACGGCCGCTCGAAGCCGGTCGGGGAGATCGTCTTCGTCGGCGGGGACGAGCGGGACCTGAAGCGCGGCGAGGCGGTCGCGCGGGCCGCAGCGCTCGCCCGTGACCTCGTCAACACCCCCTCCTCCGTGAAGACGCCCGCCTGGCTCGCCGAGCAGGCCAAGGCGGTCGCCGCCGGCTCCGGGCTCGACGTACGCGTGTGGGAGGAGTCCGAGCTCGGCGAGTTCGGCGGCATCCGGGCGGTCGGGCAGGGGTCGATCAGCCCGCCGTGCCTGGTCCAGCTCTCCTACACGCCGGACAACCCGCAGGCCCACGTGGTGCTCGTCGGCAAGGGCATCACGTTCGACACCGGCGGCCTTTCCCTGAAGCCCACCGAGGGCATGAAGGCGATGAAGACCGACATGGCGGGCGGGGCCGCCGTCATCGCCGCGATGAGCGCGCTGGCGGCCTTCGATGCCCCGGTGCGGGTCACCGGGCTCGTGGCGTGCGCGGAGAACTCCATCTCCGGCTCGGCGCAGCGGCCCGGAGACGTCATCACCCAGTACGGCGGGCGCACGGTGGAGGTGCTGAACACCGACGCGGAGGGCCGTCTCGTGCTGGCCGACGCGCTGGCGTACGCCCACGCCGAACTGGACCCGGACGTCGTGATCGACGTCGCCACGCTGACCGGCGCGGCCAAGGTAGCGCTCGGCGTGAACCTGGGCGCGCTCTACGCCACCGACGAGTCGCTGGCCGCGGACCTGGTGGCCGCCGGAGAGGCGGGCGGGGAGCGGCTGTGGCGGATGCCGCTCGTCGAGGACTACCGCGCGATGCTCGACTCCGACGTGGCCGACCTGGCCAACGTCGACAGGAGGATGTCGGGCGCGGCGGGGTCGATCGCCGCCGCCCTGTTCCTGCGGGAGTTCACCGGCGGGCGGCCCTGGGCGCACCTGGACATCGCGGGGCCCGCGCGGGCCGCCTCCGACGAGGGCGAGATCACCAAGGGCGGCACCGGCTTCGGTGTCCGCCTGCTCCTGCGCTACCTCACCACCGCTTCACGGGTCCGCACGACGGCCTGAGGGGCGGAGCGGTCCCGCGGCGGCCGCCGGTCAGTCGAGTCTGACGGCGGCCAGCAGCCCGGAGCCGAGCGGCAGCATCAGGGGACGCAGCCGTTCGTCGTTCCTCGCGAGCTTGCCCAGCTCCCGGATCGCGACCGTGTCCGGGTCGCGCCGGGTGGGGTCGGCCACCTGGTCGTCGCAGAAGGCGTCGGAGAAGACGACGACCCCGCCCCGGCGCAGGAGCCGTACCGACTCGTTGAGGTAGTCGATGTACTCCTGCTTGGCCGCGTCGCAGAAGACCATGTCGTAGCCGCCGTCGGCGAGGCGGGGAAGGACGTCGAGCGCGCGGCCGCCGATCAGGCGGATGCGGCTGCCGGAGAACCCCGCCTCCGCGAACGTCTGCCGAGCCATGCGCTGATGTTCCGGCTCCACGTCCACGCTCGTGAGCGTGCCGTCCGGGCGCATGCCGCGCAGCAGCCACAGGCCGGAGACCCCGCATCCGGTGCCGACCTCCACCACCGAGCGCGCGTTCACCACGGTGGCGAGGAAGCAGAGCGCCGCTCCGCACCCGGGCAGGATCGGGTGCGCCCCGACCTCGATGCCACGCCGGCGTGCGGTCCGCAGGATGTCGTCCTCCGGGACGAACTCCTCCGCGTACTCCAGGCTGGCCGGTGTCGCCATCGGCCTCTCCCTCCCCTGCTTCATCTTGGACGCAGCCTAGGGGAGTCGGACCGGAACGGGAACTCACGCCACAACGGGGACGTTGCACGCTTTGAACGGTCTTTGTTCGAGACCGCTCGGCTCGCGGTGCGCAGGAAGGGGCGAAACCAGGCACTATGGCTGTAGCGACGATCCTGCAGAGAGGAATGCCGGTGGACGAGCACGACCACCAGGCGGAGACTTCGGTGTCCGACTGGACGCCTCCCACCTGGGAGGAGGTCGTCCGAACTCATTCCGCTCGGGTCTACCGGCTGGCCTATCGGCTCACGGGTAACGTCCACGACGCCGAGGACCTCACTCAGGAAGTCTTCGTCCGGGTCTTCCGGTCCCTGTCGAGCTACACCCCGGGCACGTTCGAGGGGTGGCTGCACCGGATCACGACGAACCTCTTCCTCGACATGGCGCGGCGCAGGCAGCGCATCCGCTTCGAGGGGCTGGCGGACGACGCCGCGGAGCGGCTGCGCGGCCGCGAGCCGTCCCCGGCGCAGGCGTACGACGACGCACACCTGGAGCCCGACATCCAGGCCGCGCTCGACGCCCTGGCTCCGGAGTTCCGGGCGGCCGTGGTGCTGTGCGACATCGAGGGACTGTCCTACGAGGAGATCGCCGCGACACTCGGCGTGAAACTCGGCACGGTGCGCAGCCGCATTCACCGCGGGCGCGCCCAACTGCGGGAGGCACTCGACCACCGGGCGCCCTCCGCGAACCGGAACGGCGATCAAACCCCCCCTTCAATCAGCAGGGAGGGACTGTGAGTCATCTTGACGAGCGCGTCTCCGCGCTCATCGACGGCGAACTCAGTCACAACGAGCGGGAACGCGCGCTCGCGCACCTGACCTTCTGCGCGGACTGCCGCGCGGAGGTCGACGCGATGCGCGCGCTGAAGTCCCGCCTGCGGTCCATGGATCCGCCCGCCATGCCGGCGGACCTCACCATGTCGCTGCTGCGCATGGCGGAGCCTGGAGGGCCGTTGCCGCCGCGGATGCGGCCCTTTCCCGACCATCCGGCCTTCGGCACCGGGCGACTGCCCGGCATGCACGCCGCCGGGCCCATGGACAACCGGCCCCGGGGCCGGGACGAGGGACGATCGAGGCCGGGGCGGCCCGGTAGGGCCAGACGAGCGGGATACGTCGCCGTGGGAATGGCCGGCGCCGCCGTCGCCCTCGGCACCATGCTCATGGCCGGGGGATCCACGGCCACCCCGAACCCGACACCCGGCCAGATGTTCGTACAGCATCCCGCCCAGAACAGGGCGCCCGTGGTGAGCGTGTCGCCCACCCCGTCACCCAGCGTCACCGGGGGGCTTTCGCGCTGATTCGGGGAATCGGCATACGATCGGACACCACAGCCGACGTGTGCCGCGTTCCTCGTTACCGCGGCTGCTCAGCGGATGACGCCGTGTGCGAGGAGTGACTGCCGCGATGACCGACGAAACGCGTCCGTACGGCGCGTCGGACCGGCCCGAGTTCCTTCCCGCGGGCGAGGAGCCGCAGGGCCCTGCGGACGGCCCTCCGCCCTCCACCGACGCGTACGGCATGGGCCCCGGATGGGCTCCGCCGCCGTTGTATCCCGTCGTGCCGCAGCGGGAGCCGCGCGGCCCGAACATCGCGCTGTTCGCCGCTCTGGCCGTGGTCATCGCGCTCGTGGCGGGCGGGCTGGCGAGCTGGGGCACGTTCCTGCTGACGCGTCCCTCCTCCGGCATCGACCCCGGATACGCGCTGAGCACCCCGTCGAAGCAGCCCACGGCCCGGCCGCCCGAGTCGGTGGCCGGGGTGGCCGCCAAGGTCCTGCCCAGCGTGGTCTCGCTGGAGGTCAAGGGCAACAGCGAGGCCGGCACCGGGTCGGGCTTCGTCATCAAGGGCGGCTACATCATCACGAACAACCACGTCGTGGCCGTCGCGGGACAGGCCGGGCAGATCCGCATCCGCTACAACGACCGCACCTCCTCGGGGGCGCGCGTGGTCGGCCGCGACCCCAACTCCGACATCGCGATCGTCAAGCCGGACGGGACCGTCAGGGCGCCGGAGCTGCCCCTCGGCAACTCCGACGGTGTGGTCGTCGGCGACCCCGTCATCGCGGTCGGCTCGCCCCTCGGCCTGTCCGGCACGGTCACCACCGGCATCGTCAGCTCGCTCAACCGGCCCGTCGAGGCGGGCGGCAGCACCGGGTCCGACTACGCGCTCATCAACGCGATCCAGACGGACGCCGCCATCAACCCCGGCAACTCGGGCGGCCCCCTGGTCAACGCCGCGGGCGAGGTGATCGGGGTGAACTCGGCGATCGCCACCGTCGGCGGGTCCCTGCTCGGCGAGCAGTCCGGCAGCATCGGCCTCGGCTTCGCGATCCCCGTGAACCAGGCGCGCCGGATCGCGAAGGAGCTCATCACCACGGGAACGGCCCGCACCTCCAGGATCGGCATCACGATCGACCAGAGCTACCAGGGCCAGGGGGTGCGGATCGCCACCCAGACCGAGGGCGGCACCGTGCCGGTCACGCCGGGGGGCCCGGCCGCGAAGGCGGGCCTGCACGCGGGAGACGTCATCCTGGAGGTCGACGGCCAGGCCGTGAGCGACAGCCGGGAGCTGATCGTCACCATCCGCAGCAAGGCCCCCGGCGACCAGGTGCGGATCAGGTTCCGGCACGACGGCGAGGTGCGGACGGCCACGGTCACGGTCGGCGCGGCTCCCGCCCCCAGCGCGCGGCCCTCATGAAGGAGGGCGTCCCCTGTCCACAGCTCGGGGCGCGGGCATTAGTCTGAGTTCAGCGTCACACGTGCAGGAGGAGATCGCCATGTTCGGACTCGGCTGGGGGGAGGCCCTGGCGCTGGTGGTGATCGCCCTGCTCGTCTTCGGACCGGAGAAGCTGCCGCAGGCGGCCTCGCAGGCGGGCCGCACGCTGCGGCAGCTCCGGCAGATGGCCAACAACGCGAAGGCGGACCTGCAGGCCAACATGGGGCCCGAGTTCGCCAACTTCGACCCGGCCGATCTCAACCCCAAGAACTTCGTGCGCAAGCACCTGCTCGAGGACATCGAGAACGACTGGAACAACAGCCCGGACGCGACGGCCGAGCCGGTCGCCGCCCCCACGCCGGAACTGGGCGTGGGGGAGATCCCGCCGTACGACAACGAGGCGACCTGACCCGCTCTGGGTCGTGCCGGGCGCTCCCTAGTGCTTGACCGGTGAGATGTCGAGCTTCAGGCCCTTGAGGCTGGTCGACTTCTTGCCGAGGTCGGCCGCGATCCTGCGCAGCTCGGCGGCCGCCGGGGCGTCGGGGTCGGTCAGCACGAGCGGCTTGCCCTCGTCGCCCCCCTCACGCAGCCGCATGTCGATCGGCACCTGGCCGAGCAGCGGCACGCGAGCGCCCAGCGTGCGGGTCAGCGCGTCGGCCACGGTCTGGCCGCCGCCCTCGCCGAAGACGGAGATGCGTTCGTCGCAGTGCGGGCAGGGCAGCCACGCCATGTTCTCGATGACGCCCGCGATCTGCTGGTGGGTCTGGGCGGCGATCGACCCGGCCCGCTCGGCCACCTCGGCGGCGGCCTGCTGCGGAGTAGTCACGACCAGGATCTCGGCCGTGGGCATGCGCTGGGCGACCGAGATCGCGATGTCGCCGGTGCCCGGCGGCAGGTCCATCAGCAGGACGTCGAGGTCGCCCCAGTAGACGTCGGTGAGGAACTGGTACAGCGCGCGGTCGAGCATCGGGCCGCGCCACACCACCGGCGTGTTGCCCTCGGGCTTGAACATGCCGACCGAGATGACCTTGATGTCATGCGCCACCGGCGGCATGATCATGTCCTCGACCTTGGTGGGCCGCTCGCTCACGCCGAGCATGCGCGGCACCGAGTGGCCGTAGATGTCGGCGTCCACGACGCCGACCTTCAGGCCTTGGGAGGCCATCGCGGCGGCGAGGTTCACCGTGACGGACGACTTGCCGACGCCGCCCTTGCCGCTCGCGACGGCGAACACGCGGGTCAGCGAGCCGGGCTTGGCGAAGGGAATCTCCTTCTCCGGCCCGCGGTCGCCGCGCAGCTTCGTCTGCAGTTCCTTGCGTTGCTCGGGACTCATGACGTCCATGTCCACGTGGACGCGGGACACGCCGTCGATCCGGGACACGGCTCCGGTGACGTCTCGGGTGATGGTGTCCTTCAGGGGGCAGCCGGCGACGGTCAGGAGCACGCCAACGCGCACCACCCCGTCGGGGGAGATGTCGACGTTCTTGACCATGCCGAGCTCGGTGATCGGCCGGCGGATCTCCGGGTCGTTCACCGTAGCCAGCGCGGCCATGACCAGTTCAGGGGATGGTGCCATGAATCCATGCTATGGACTCAGCGGGCATCCTCCGAACCCGCCCCACGCGATCTAGGCGGATCCGCGGTCAACTCGTCCTGCAGACGCTGGAGCTCCGAGCGGATGTAGTCGCGTGTGGCCACCTCGCCGAGCGTTATGCGCAGCCCGGCGATCTCCCGGGTGAGGTACTCGATCTCGGCCTGGTCGCGCTCGGCCGTCATCCTGTCCTGCTCGTACTGGATGCGGTCGCGGTCGGCCTGCCGGTTCTGCGCCAGCAGGATCAGCGGCGCGGCGTACGACGCCTGGAGCGAGAGCATCAGGGTCAGGAAGATGAACGGGTAGGGATCGAACTTGTACGGCGCGAACACGTTCCACAGCAGCCACACCCCGACGAACACGGTCATGTAGACGATGAACCGTGCCGTGCCGAGGAAGCGCGCGAACCGCTCCGAGAACTCGCCGAACGCCTCGGGGTCGTAGTAGAGCCGCAGGCGGTAGGTCAGCTCGCGCGGCTGGTCGAGGCGTTCTGTCATGGGCGTTCTGTCATGGGCGTTCCCGCCAGTCCTCCGGGAGCATGTGGTCGAGCACGTCGTCGACGGTCACCGCGCCGAGCAGGCGGCCCAGCTCGTCCACGACGGGGACCGCGACCAGGTTGTACGTCGCGAGGTACGACGCCACCTCGTGGACCGTCAGCTCGGGCCTGATCGGGTCCACGGTGATGTCTATCACGCTGCCGAGCAGCGTCGACGGAGGCTCCCTGAGCAGCCGCTGGAAGTGCGCCACCCCCAGGAAGCGCCCGGTCGGCGTCTCGCCCGGCGGGCGGGTCACGTACACCTGGGCGGCGACGGCGGGGGGACGCTCCTCCTGACGGATGTGCGCCAGGGCCTCGGCCACGGTGGAGGTCGGCGGGAGGACGACCGGCTCGGTCGTCATCATGCCGCCGGCGGTGAACTCGCCGTAGGTCAGCAACCGCCGGACCGGCGCGGCCTCTTCGGGCACCATGAGCCGCAGCAGCCCCTCGGCCTGCTCGGCGGGCAGCTCCTGCAGCAGGTCGGCGGCGTCGTCGGGGCTCATCTCCTCCAGCACGTCGGCGGCGCGCTCCCGGTGCAGCCGGCTCAGCACGAGCACCTGGTCGCGCTCGGGCAGCTCCTCCAGCACGTCGGCGAGCCGGTCGTCGTCCAGCGCGGCGGCGACCTCGGCCATCCGCTTGGTCGGCAGCTCGTGCAGCATGTTCGCCAGGTCGGCCGGGCGCAGCGCCTCGAAGGCGGCGAGCAGGTTGGCCGCGCCCTGGTCCTTCTGGATCCCCGCGAAGCCGGTGATCTCGTCCCAGTCGACGATCAGCGTCTCGCCCCTGCGCCGCGTCCCGCGGCGTACCGCGACCTTCGTGATGAGCCAGTCGGACGGCCGCGGCTGCTCCATGGCCAGGTCCTGTACGGTCACCCGCTCGCCCTTGTACGTGACGGTGCGGTCGAGCATCTCCCCGATGGCGAGCGTCTCGGCGTCCCGGCACTCGAACCTGCGCATGTTGAGCTTGCCGGTGAAGATGAGCGCGCGGGCCTCGATGCTGGTGATCCTGGTGATCGGCAGGAAGACCCGCCGGCGTGGCTGGACCTCGACGACGAAGCCGTGCACCCGGGGGAGCATCGGTCCACGCAGCGAGACGACGACGTCCCGGATCCGGCCGATCTGGTCGCCGGCCGGGTCGAAGACCGCCAGTCCCGCCAGGCGCGCCACGAAGATCCGATCCACTCTGCCAGGTTACGCACGGATGCGGACGGCTCCGGGTTATGACAGGATCAAAGCCGATTATTGGTAATTACATGGGCAGGTGACGATGAGGGCTGTCAGCCTGGCGATCGCGACCGTCTCGGCCTTCTGTTTCGGGTTCTCCGGACCGATGGCGAAGATCCTCGGCGCGGCGGGGCTCACGCCGCTGGAGGCCGTGTGGGTCCGCATGGCGGGGGCCGGCGTGCTCCTGCTGGCGGTCCTGGCCGTCGTCAGGCCGCGCGCGCTGCGCATCCCCCGCGACCGCCTGCTGTTCTTCGCGGCGTACGCCGCGATCGCCGTGGCCGCCGTGCAGGCCCTCTACTTCGTGGCCATCACCCGTCTGCCGGTCGGTGTGGCGCTGCTGATCGAGTACACCTCTCCGGTGATGGTGGTCCTGTGGGTGCGGTTCGTCCGGCGGCTGCGGCTGCCGCGCTCGGCCTACCTGGGGGCGCTGATCGCGGTCGCCGGGCTGGCGATCGTCGTGCAGGTCTGGGAGGGGCTGCG
Source organism: Microbispora bryophytorum (assembly GCF_043197435.1). Taxonomy (NCBI): domain Bacteria; kingdom Bacillati; phylum Actinomycetota; class Actinomycetes; order Streptosporangiales; family Streptosporangiaceae; genus Microbispora; species Microbispora bryophytorum. Next base: position 225,910 of record NZ_JBICTF010000008.1, read on the forward strand.
CCTCGACGCGCTCGGCCTGCTGCTCGCCCTTGTCGCCGCCGCCTGCTGCGCCGGATATTTCCTGATGAGCGATTCGTTCGGGGACGACGTGGACACGCTGGGCCTGATCGGCTGGGCCATGCTCGGCTCGGCGGTCGTCCTGCTGCCCCTCTCCCGGCCCTGGAACATCGACTGGCCGGCGTTCACCCGCGCCGTCGAGGTCTCCGGTCACACGGTGCCGGTCGCCGCGGCCGGCGTCGTGCTGGTCGTGGTGGCCACCGTGATCGCGTACGCGACCGGGGTCACGGCCGTCCGGCGGCTGTCGGCCGCGGTCGGGGCGACGGTCGCCTCGATGGAGGTCATCGCGGGCGCGGTGGTCGCCTGGGTGCTGCTCGGGGAGCGGCTGGGAGCCGCCCAGATCGCCGGTGGCGTGATCGTGCTCGCCGGGGCTCTGCTGGCCCAGACCGCCACCGTACGGCTCGGCTCGGAGCAGCACACCGCCGAGGTGGCCGAGACCGTACGCGTGTGAGGCTCAGGTGCCGGGTAGATCAGGTGCGGGGGTGAGCCGTACGACGGTGGACCCCTCGGCCCAGCGGGCGGTCAGACCCGCGGCGTCGCGGGCGTTCAGGCGCTCCTTGGCCAGCGCGGCCACGGCCTCGGGGGCGGCCGCCTGGTCCACCACCTCGGCGACGGCCGGGAAACGGACGAGTTCGGCGCCGTTGTCCTTGCTGCGGAGCACGACCTCGATCTCGCTCCGCCCGGCCGCGAGCTCGGCCAGCCCGGGCAGCGACTGCTCCCCTCCGCCGGCCACCAGGTAGAGCGCGCCGTCGTGCCACACGTGCCAGGCCAGCCGGACCCCGGAGGGCAGGCCGAGCCACAACACGCCGGACTTCTTCGCGCCCTCTTCGATCACCGGGAGGTTCATGCCTCCCAGCCTATTGACCACGCTACGGTGTGCCCATGCGCGCTCGACGTTCGTGCCTGGCGGTGCCGGGCAGCAACCCGCGTTTCCTGGAAAAGGCCCAGGGTCTCGCCGCCGACGAGGTCTTCCTGGACCTGGAGGACTCCGTCGCGCCCGGCGCGAAGGACGAGGCGCGCCGCAACGTCGTCGCCGCGCTCAGGGAGGGCGACTGGACGGGGAAGACGGTCGTCGTGCGGGTCAACGACCTCACCACCCGATGGACCTACCGGGACGTCATCGAGGTCGTCGAAGGCGCCGGCGACCGGCTCGACTGCCTCATGCTGCCGAAGGCCGCGGACGCCTCCCACGTCGCCTGGCTCGACACCCTTCTCGGCCAGATAGAGCGGGCCACCGGCCTGCCCGAGGGTGGCATCGGCATCGAGGCACAGATCGAGGACGCCCGGGGCCTCGTCAACGTGGACGACATCGCCGCCTCCTCGCCCCGGCTGGAGACGCTGGTCTTCGGCCCGGCCGACTTCATGGCCTCGATCGGCATGCGGACGCTCGTGGTGGGCGAGCAACCCCCCGGATACGGCGAGGGCGACGCCTACCACTACATCCTCATGCGCATCCTGATGGCCGCCCGTGCGCACGGACTCCAGGCGGTCGACGGGCCATACCTGCAGATCCGCGACCTGGAGGGCTTCCGCCGGGTCGCCATGCGGTCGGCCGCCCTTGGGTTCGACGGCAAGTGGGTGCTCCACCCGTCGCAGGTGGAGGCGGCCAACGAGGTGTTCTCGCCGTCGCAGGAGGACTACGACCACGCCGAGCTCATCCTCGACGCGTACGAGTACTACACGACGGTCGAGAAGCGGGGCGCGGTCATGCTGGGCAACGAGATGATCGACGAGGCGTCGCGGAAGATGGCACTGGTGGTGGCGGCCAAGGGCCGCGCCGCCGGCCTTACCCGGTCCGGCTCCTTCACCCCGCCCAGCTGATCACCCGCGGCACGCGAAGAATGGACATATGAACGAACCACAGCCGGGCCCGGAACAGGCCGCCGGCCCGAACCAGCTGCCCGGTCCCTACCTGGCACCCGGGCCGTACGCGGGCGGGACCGCCTGGCCGGCCGGTCCGCCGCAGCCGCCGCCACCCGCCGCGGCCCAGCCACAGTGGTCGTCTACAGGCCCGTACGGGGGCCCGTACGCGGGACCTTATCCGTGGGGGCCGCCCCCGCGGGCCCGCTGGGTCGTCCCGCCCCCGACCGGCACCCGTTACGACCGCCTGGCCCGTACGGCGTCGCACCGCTGGTGGCGGCCGATCCTCGGCACGGCGGCGATCATCGCGGTCTTCCTGGTGCTCTCGATCTTCGTCGGCCTGGTGGCCTTCGTGATCTCGCTCGTCACCGGAGTGCCCATGGTGCGGACGGGGACCCGGCTGTTCGCCGATCCCGTCCTCGACCTCGGGTTCCAGCTGGGGGTCATCGCTCTGCTGCTGCCGCTGGTGCTCGGCGCGGCGTGGCTGCTCCAGCGAAGACCGCCGGGGTCGCTGTCGTCGGTGGCCCTGCGGCTGCGGTGGCGGTGGCTGGGGGCCTGCCTGCTGGTCGCGCTGGTGGCGGTCGTGCTCGGCCAGGTGGTCGAGGCGATGACTCTGCTGTCCGCCGGGGTGGATCCCGGATTCCGCTGGGCGGGCTGGGGGGAGTTCCTCCCGGCCATCATCGTGGTCCTGCTGCTGGTGCCGTTCCAGTCGGCGGCCGAGGAGTATGCCTACCGCGGGTGGATCATCCAGGGGTTCGGGGCATACCTGCGCAATCCGTGGCCGGCGATCCTGGTGGGCGCGGCGGCCTTCGCCGCCTCGCACGGCTACACGGGCTGGGGAATCGTCTACGTCTTCGCGTTCGGCATGCTCATGGGGTGGCTGGCGGTCCGCACCGGCGGGCTGGAGGCGCCGATCGCCCTGCACGCGACCAACAACATTGTGGCGTTCGGAGTCGTCGCGGCTTCGGGGGACATGGGAAGCGCGATGGAACAGGGCGAGGTGCCCTGGGAGTCGCTGATCGGATCGGCCGTCCAGTTCGCGGTTTTCGGCATCGGCGTGCTGATAATCGCCCGAAAGTGGGCAATTCAGACGGTCTCCCGATAAATCTCACTAGAGAGGTATGGCCCGCACGCTCTTCCCGTGTTGCTCTGGATTCGTGATGGGGTATCACTGTGATCGCTTTGCCGTACGACAGGTGGAACGGTCCGGATTGACCTCTCCGGGAGGAGGTACTGAGCGTGGTCTCAGGCCCCCACGACCGTGACCGCCGGCGCGACGCCGGCGAACCCTCCTCCGTGCCCCCGCCGGAGCTGCACCACCGGCCGCCAGGCCCGTCCCCGTGGGCGATGCCTCCGTTCGCGGCCCCGATTCCCGAGGACGCGGCACCGGACGACACGGCACCGGACGACACGGGGCCGGACGACACAGCGCCGGGGGACGACGAGGACACCCGGCCGCACCGCACGATCGGCGACGCGGACTTATCCGGCCGGGACTTATCCGGCCGGGACTTACGCGGCGACATCTGGGCCCCGCGTCCCGGAACGGACGCGGGCGACGGGCCGGAATCGCAAGCACGGCGCGACCGCGGGCCCAGGATCGGCCGTAAGCCCTACGCGGCGCCGTACGCAGCGGGACCGTCCGGAACAGGGCCGTCCGGAACAGGGCCGTCCGGAACAGGGGAACCCCGTCACAGCCGCTCCGGCGGGCGAGATCCCGAGGATCCCGGCGAGCCCGGCGACGCCGGCGCGACCGGCCCGCCCGGCCCGCCCGGCCGGGCCGGCGCCCCCACGACCTGGCATGGCGAGGGTGCCAGGTCGTCGGGGGAGGCGGCGCAGGAGCCCACAGCCCCGGAGGAGGGCCGGCGCCGCCGGATCGTGAACCGGCCGGACAAGCTGGTCGCCTCGGGCCCGCCACGGCGGCGGCGTGCCCAGATCCCCCGTGAGAACCCGGACGGGCCCGGCGCCCCCGAGATCGTCACCCCCGCATCGGGACCGTTGCGTGAGCACAACCCCGATCAGCACGACCCCGGCGAGCGGGGGGAGAACGCGTGGGCGCACATGCCGCCCGAGCCCGCCTCCCGTCACGGGCTGGAAGAGCTCTCCGGCATCCGCATGAGCCCCGAGATCCCGGTCGAGCCCGAGCACGACGACCCGCCGGTCGAGCCGGTCGAGCCGGTCGAGCGCATCGGGCGTCCGCCGGGGGGCCGCCCGGCCCGTCCCGACGCGCTCGTGGCCGTCGGCCCGCCCCGGGGGAGCGGCGGACGCCGCCACAGGCGGGTGCTGCCGGTCCGCCGGTTCCATCCGCGCCTGCCCCGGATGGTCGCCCCGGCGGTGATCGCCGTGGTCCTCGTCGCGGCCGCCGTGCTGGGCGTGGCCGTCGTCAGGTGGGCCGGCGGCCCGTCGACGACCGGGCTGCGCCTCGCCGCCGGAGACGGCCAGTCGGGCGACGCGGCGTTCTCGGCGCCCGGGCTGCCGGGCAACGGCTCCAGCCAGGTGCTCACCGCGTTCGCCGCGGCGGGCGCGACGGTGGTGGCGGCGGGCAGCGACACGACGAGCCCGCTCGCCCGGCCGCTGTTCCTCGTGTCCGCCGACGGCGGTGCGCACTGGCAGACGGGCCGGGTCGCCGACGCCCCCGGGTACGAGTCCGCGCCCGGGGCGGTCGGCAGGGTCGCGGGCGGCGACGGCCGCTGGCTCGCCGTCGGCACCGACGCGCCTGGCTCCGCGGGCCCGGCCGCCCGTGGCATGTGGGTCTCCTCCGACGGCCGGTCCTGGACCGCGGTGGACCCCGCCCGGCTGACCGCGTTCTGGAGCCAGGACAGGATCACCGACGTGGCGCGGACCGCGACCGGCTTCCTCGCCGTGGGCGCCACGACCCTGCGGGACGGCACGGCGGGCCCGGTCGCCTGGGTGTCGCCCGACGGCGTCGGCTGGACGAGGGTGGACACCGACCAGATCGGCACCCCCGACAAGGTCAGGGCGATGCGGGCGGTGGCCGCCAGGGGCGACCGGGTGGTGGCGCTCGCCGATCCGGGGTCGGGCGAGTCCATCTCGGTCGTCCTGCGCTCCGACGACGGCGGCCGCACCTGGCTGCGCACGGCCGCGGCCCTGGCGGACGTGCGGGCGGAGCCCGGCGCGCTGGCCGTGACGAAGAAGGGCTTCGTGCTGGTGCCCACCCGGCAGAAGTCGGACGGCGGCGAGGTCCGGGTCTACTGCTCGCCGGAGGGCGCCGACTGGACGCAGTGCGGCACGATAGGGCCGCTCGGCGCGGAGGGGACGGGCGTGCGCGGCCTGGCCGCCTCTGCGGCGGGCGTCGCGGCGGTGGCCGAGTCGGAGTGGGAACGGTACGCCGTCTACACCAGCCAGGACGGGCGCGAGTGGACCAGGAGCGCCGACCTCGGCGCGATCCCGGGGACGCTGCGCGGGCTGGCCGTCACCGACGCCGGCGTCCTCGTGGCGGGCGGCGACAAGCGCGGGCCCGGCGACGTGGAGAACCTTCCTGTGCTGATCACGGCCGGGAAGGGCGAGGCGGCGCACACCGTGCCGCTCAAGGACATCGCCGGGCTCAACCGGCTGGCCAGGGACACCGCCGACGTCGCCGCCTCCGGTGGCACGTTCGTGGCCGTGGGCGCGGCCAACGGCGACGCCGCGATCTGGACGAGCGGCAACAACGGGGCCAACTGGGAGGACGCGGCGTTCCCCGACCTGCTGGGCGGACCGGGACGCCAGGCGCTCAGCGGCGTGGTGCACGGCCCCAGGGGATGGCTCGCCGTCGGCAGCACGACGACCGACCCGGCGGTGACCCGCCCGCTGCTGGTCACCTCGGCCGACGGGAAGAGCTGGCGGCCCGGTCCCGCGATCGAGGTGCCCGCGGGCCACTTCCTGCTCGCGCCCGCGGTGGTGGCCGCCGGGCCGAAGGGCTACGTCCTGGCGGGGGAGGACAGGTCCGCCACGGGGACGCTGCCCGCCCTGTGGTTCAGCCCCGGCCTCAAGCGGTTCACCCGTTCCGCCCCGGGCAGCATGCCGGCCGGAGGGGCGGGGGTGCGCATCCACGACGTCACGGCGACGTCCGAGGGGTTCGTGGCGGTCGGCGGGTCGGGCACCGCGGATCGGGAGACGGGGGTGGTCTGGGTCTCCACCGACGGGCTCAACTGGAACGCACGCGGCCGGGTCCTGCCGCCGGACACCACCTCGGCCGGGCTGCGCCACGTGGTCGCGACCGAGGCGGGCGTGGTGGTCGCCGGCACCGCGATGACCGAGGACGGTCCCCGCCCGTTCTCCGCGGTGTCCACCGACGACGGCGCGAGCTGGGAGTACGGCACGCTGCCCGCCGATGCCGCCGCCTCGGTCCTCGACCTGACCGCGACCGGGCGGGGACTGGTCGCCGTCGGGTCGCACCGGTCGCCCGCGGAGGGCGGCGAGGCCGACAGCGCCGCCTGGGTGTCCGAGGACGGGGTGGAGTGGTCGCGCCAGACGCTCACCCAGGACGGCCTCGGCGGCCAGGGGACGCAGTGGCTCGGGGCGGTGGCGGTCTCCGGCGACCGGGTCGTGGCCATCGGCAGGTCGACCGGCTCCGACGCCGGATACGCCGCCACTGACGATCATTTGACGATTTGGCGCAGCACCGTCACGGAGCGATGATCCCGGAGACGACCCCCCATTCGGCGAGGACGTCGGCGAGGCCGTCGGTCAGCGGGAGCCGCAGGAGGTCGGACGGCGCGCACCAGCGGGCGTCGGCCGCGTCGTCGCCGGCGACCGGTACGCCCGAGGCGGTCGCCACGTAGTCGTGGATCTCGAAGGTCGCGCCGCCGGGGGCGGGCCGCAGCACGGTCCCGGCGAGCCGCACGACGGTGACGTCGAGGCCGGTCTCCTCGCGCAGTTCGCGGCGCAGCGCCTGCTCGTCGGTCTCGCCGGGCTCGACTCTGCCGCCGGGCAGCGACCACAGCCCCTCGCCGGGAGGGCGGCCCCGCCGCACGAGCAGCAGACGCCCCTCGGCGTCGGTGATGATCGCGCCCACACATCGGATGCACCGCACATCACCAAGATTACGACTAGATAACGGGCAGGCTCTTGACGTACGGACGTCACGGAAGCACCGTGAATATTTGTGAGAACCGCGCCAACATGTCCGCGGTGCTTCGGGTCGCTACACGAACCGAACGTCTGGTCGAGTTCCTGGCGATGCGCCGCCCACGGGGATGTCCTGCCCTTCCAGCCTCCCCGGCGGCCCTCTCTGGCCGCTCTGGAGGCTCTGTGCGAGGCGGCCAGGGTGCCTGTCTGGCTCCCGTGGCCGCTGCCCTCCGGATGGCTGGTGACGGGCTTCGGCGAGGTGGGTGACGAGCGCAGCGGCACGAGGGCGAGCGTCGTCGCCCTCGCCGGCCCGTCGGTCACCCACGGTCCCGCCGACATGCTGCTCATCGCAGAGGAGCCCGGCATCGGTCTCGGCGCCGCGTACGCCGGGCTGCCGGGCCCGGACCCGGGGGCGGGCTTCGACGCCGGGCCGCCGCACGCCAAGATCGACGCACGCGGCCATCCGACGGCGCTGTGGTGCGCGGGGCGGGCGGTGCCGGGAGACCGGGCCGTCTACGTGGGCGAGGCTCTCGGCAACTGGTTGTGGACGGTCGCCTGGCCGGTCGAGGCCGGGTGCTTCATCGCGCTGGCCCACCTGTCGCTGCGTGACCTGCGCGACCAGGACCAGGCGCTCGACCTGCCCTTCGGGGCCTTCTCGCCGCGCCTCGACGGGGATGTCTAGTACGGCGGGTCCGAAGCGCGAGGGATAGTAAGGTTCTGAGCCGTGACAGCGCGCATCGAACGAGTGGTGAGCTCGGGCCTGGTGGACATCGAAGGCGACGAGCACAAGGTCGAGAACAACACCTGGATCGTGGGTGACGACGACGAGGTGATCGTCATCGACCCGGCGCGGGACGCCGACAAGATCCTGGAGAAGGTCGGCGAGCGCGAGGTCCTCGCCGTCATCTGCACCCACGGCCTGCCCGACCACGTGGGCGCCGCGATCGAGGTGGCGGCCAGGGACGAGGCCGCGATCGCGGTCCACGTCAAGGACAAGCGCCTGTGGCGGCAGACCTGGGAGGAGACCTGGCCCGACATCGACATGGAGGACGAGGGGCTGTTCTCCGTGGCCGACGTCGAGCTGGAGGTGCTCTCCACGCCGGGTGTCACGCCGGGCGGCGTCTCGCTCTACTGCGAGGGCCTCGGCGCGGTCTTCACCGGCAAGACCCTGCTCATGGACGGCCCCGGCAAGCTCGGCGGGGAGTATCCCGCGCTCGCCGACCAGCTCACCTCGATCGGCGAGAGGCTGTTCACGCTGCCGCACGAGACGAGGGTGCTGCCCGCGCACGGCGAGGAGGGCAGGATCGGCGACCTGGAGCCGGAGTTCGACCGCTGGCTGTCGGGGTCGCTGACCGGCGCCCAGGAGGCCGAGTCGGAGCCGCCCCTCGTGGACGGCACCGGGGCGTCCGGCATCAAGCTGAACCTCGACGAGTAGCGCCGTGGAGCAGCTCGGCCTCGACGGCATGCCGAGGCGGCTCTACACGTGCACTCCGTCGCGCCTGAACAGCTGGCTCGACTGCCGGCGTCGCTACCGCTTCACCTATCTCGACCGGCCCGCTCCGCAGAAGGGGCCCCCGTGGGCGCACAGCAGCGTGGGGGCCTCCGTCCACAACGCGCTGGCCGCGTGGTGGCGGGAGCCGTACGACCGGCGTACGCCGGTCATGGCGGCCGTGCTGCTCACCAACGGCTGGATCCGCGAGGGGTTCAAGGACGAGGAGCAGTCGGCCGCGTGGCGGGACCGGGCCCGCGAGATGGTCTCCGCCTACGTCGCCACGCTCGATCCCGGTGACGAGCCGGTGGGCGTCGAGCGCACGGTCGCCACGCGTACGTCGGTCATCGCCGTCTCGGGCCGGGTGGACCGGCTCGACCGGCGCGGTGACGAGCTGGTCGTGGTCGACTACAAGACCGGCCGCCGCCCGCCGGGCTCCGACGACGCCCGTTCGTCGATCGCGCTGGCCGTCTACGCGATCGCCTCGTCCCGCATGATGCGCAGGGCCTGCCACCGGGTGGAGCTGCACCACCTGCCCACCGGGACGGTCGCGGAGTGGGAGCACACCGACGAGTCGCTCGCCCGGCACCTGAGCCGGGCCGAGGACATCGCGACGGAGGCGGCCGGCGCCGACGACTCCTACCGCGAATGGGCCGGGACCGCGGGGGCGGGCCGTGCCAAGGGCGCCGTTCCGGCGCCGAGACGGGAAGCCGGCGCGGGGGCGCCCGAGGTGCCGCCCGAGATCGACCGGCTGTTCCCGCCGGAACCGGGCCCCATCTGCTCCTGGTGCGACTTCCGCCGCCACTGCCCCGAGGGACGGGCGGTCTCGCCCGACCGGCTCCCGTGGGACGGCCTGGCCGAGACGCCCGGCTCTTCCGGCCTCAGCCCGGCGCAGGGCCGGGACGGCGGCGAGGATCGACCAGCGCCCTGAGGCCCTTGCCGACGTCGTATCCAGCGGAGCCCAGGCGTTCGCGCGAGGCCTGCAGCATCGCTCTGGTGCCCTCGTCAAGCACCTGCTGGTGCATGAAGTCGGGAATCGTGTTCATGGTCAGGCGGAAGGCCCGCAGCGCCGCCGTAACCGCGATCTGGGGCACCTCGGGAAGCGTGCCGTACAGGCGGCGGGCCCAGTCCGGCAGCGTGTAGTAGCACAGCGCGCCGAACGGGAAGTAGACCGGCTTGGCCGGGGACAGCACGCGCATGGTCTCCGGCAGGCGCGGCCAGAGCAGGAACCGCACGGCGGCGGCCGACTCGGGGATGACCCGCAGGGCCGGCCGCATCCGGGCGAAGTAGTCGTTCATCTCGCCGACCGAGCCGGGCACGTCGTCGGGGTGGAGCCCGACGTACGTGGCGCTGCGCCGCTGCTCCGCGAGGTACTGGTCGGCCTGCCGGTCGCTGATCGGGACGCCCGCGCGGCGGACGACCTCCAGGTAGGACATCACCTCCGCGCAGTGGACCCACAGCAGCAGCTCGGGTTCGTCCACCCGGTGGGTCCGGCCCGTGTCGGGGTCGCGGATGCGCAGGGCCCGGTGGATCGCGCGCACCCGCCTGCCGATCTCCTCGGCCTCCGCGGGGCTGCCGTACGTCACCCGGCCCACGAAGTCCGCCGTGCGGCGGAGCCGGCCGAAGGGGTCCTCCCGGAAGTTGGAGTTCTGCCACACGCCCCGCATCGCCAGCGGATGCAGGGCCTGCAGCATCAGGCCGCGTACGCCGCCCACCCACATGGTCCGGTCGACGTGGACCAGCCACGTCATGGACTCCGGAGGCTGGGCGGTCAGGCCGCCTGTCGTGGGCATGGCGACCCGGTCACCCGTGCTGGTGCTGGAGCAGCCGGCTCTCCGCCGCGTTCCAGAACCGGGTCAGGGCCGCCGCGGTGGTCTCGGGGGCCTCGACGGCCGGCGAGTGGAGCGCCCCGGGCACCACGACGCACTCCGCGTCGAGCCTGCGGGCCATCTCGGCCTGCAGCAGCGGCGGCCAGCCGTCGTCGTGCTCGCCGTACAGGACCAGGAGGTCGAGCCCGCACCCGGCCAGCTCCGCGCAGCGGTCGGGAGCGCCCAGGACCTCGTGTGCCATCGACACGAGACCGGTGGGGTGGTTGGCGAGCAGCCGCTTGCGCAGGAACGCGACGATGTCGTCGGGGACGCCCGCCGCCAGCGCGTCGGGCTCCATCCGGTTCGACCACATGTAGTCGAGGCCGTATTCCGGAAGCTCGGCCAGCATGACCCGGCCCATCCGCTCCCGCGGCCCGACGATGCCCGCGGGCCCCGAGCTCATGAGCGTGAGCGAGGCGAGCTTGGAGGCGCCGTTCAGCGCCGTCTCCCGGGCGACCAGGCCGCCGAACGAGTGTCCCAGCAGGTGGACGGGCTCACCCTGGCCGACCGCCGCGGCGATCGCGCCGATGTCCGCGCCGAGGGCCGCGCACGAGTACGCCGACGGATCGTCCGGGCCCGGCGTCTCGAACTGCCCGCGCATGTCGACCGCGATCACCCTGCGGCCGGCCTGGGCGAGCGTCTGCAGCACGGCGATGAAGTCCTCCTTCGACCCCGTGAAACCGGGGACGAGAAGGGCGGGCCAGCGCTCGGGGACACCGCTGACCGGAAGCGCTTCGAGGGCCGCGAACGAGCCCAGCGGCGTCTCGATCTGCTCACTACTGACACCCGGAGGAAGGGTCAGGAACCGTGGCGTGCTCACGAGGCCTCCTCCACCTCACCCCGGATCCGGGGGACCGATGGGTCGGACCGGCCCCACGTCCTGGACCGTCTGCTGAAGGCTCGCTCACTCACGTGGCATCACGATACCCAGGAAAGATCCCGGCGACACTGCCGAAGGGACTACGAGGGTTGCGGATGGTCATTGCGCATGCCTCCTGTCCAGGTCATACCCACTGCGGGGCGAAGCGGCCCTCAAAGAACGGGGGCAGGGAGAGCGCCGGTTGCCCGGTGCCCCTCCCTGCCCCTGCGTGGTGCTCATCGCCGAGCGGGCCTGTGCCGGCCCGTCACCCCATACGGCGTGGACGCGGCCGGGTCGGACGGCGCCGCTGCTGGGCACGCTCGCTCGCGGCGGACGGCGCGAGATCGTCGTCGTCGGTCGCGAGGTCGGGAGACCTGAAGACGATCATGAACGGACTGGACGGGACGATCCGGTCCGGCTCCGGCTGCGGGGCCGGCCACTCGGTGGGCTCGTCGGCGACCTCGCTCACGGGCGCTTCCACGGCCTGCTCCTCCACCGGTAGTGCCTGGTCGACCGCGTCGACCGCGTCGGCGGCGCGGGTCCTGCGGCGCCGGGCCGGGCGCTCCTCCACCTGTGCCTCGACCGCGGGCGCCGGGTCGGCGGCACGGGTCCTGCGGCGGGTGGTCCTGCGGGTCGCCGCCGTCTCCGGCTCCGGCCCGTCACCCGCCTCGGCGTGCTTGTCCGCGTCGTCAGCCGGGCCGTGAACCGGGCCGTCCGTCGGGCCGTCCTTGCCGGGCCGTACGGGCCCTCCGGCATCGGCCAGCGCGCCGGTCAGGGCCGCCGCGTTCGCGCCCCTGCGCCCACGGCGCCCGGGTACGGTCTCCACGGCGGTCTCCACAGCGGTCTCCACGGTGACATCCACAGCGACCTCGGCAGGAGTCTCGACGGGAGCCTTCACAGGGGCCTCCACGGGAGCCTCCACGGAGGCCTCCGGCGGAGCCGGCGCCTCGGTCTGCTCCGAGGGCGCCTCGGCGTCCAAGCGGCCCCCACGGGTCCGCCGCCGCTCGCGGGTGCGGGCGGGGCGCTCACGGCGCTCCTCCCGGCGCTCCTCCCGATCGCCGCGACCGGACTTGCCGCGGGTGCGGGTGCGCCCGGTCTCCCCGAGGTCCTCGATCTCCTCGGCCTCCAGGCCCGCCCGGGAGCGCTGGGCGCGCGGCAGCACACCCTTGGTCCCCTCGGGGATGTCGAGGTCGGCGTACAGGTGCGGGGAGCTCGAATAGGTCTCGACGGGCTCGGAGAAGTCCAGCGAGAGGGCGTTGTTGATGACCTTCCAGCGGGCCAGCTCGGTCCACTCGACGAAGGTCACGGCGACGCCCGTACGGCCCGCCCGGCCCGTGCGGCCGATCCGGTGGACGTAGGTCTTCTCGTCCTGCGGGCAGTCGTAGTTGACGACGTGGGTGACGTCGTCGATGTCGATGCCGCGCGCCGCGACGTCGGTCGCCACCAGCACGCTGATCTTGCCGTTGCGGAACGCCCGCAGCGCCTGTTCGCGCTGGCCCTGGCCGAGATCGCCGTGGACGGCCGCCACCGCGAAGCCCTTGTCCTTGAGCTGCTCGGCGACCATGTCGCAGGCACGCTTGGTCTCGCAGAAGACCATCGTGAGCCCGGCGCCCTTGCTCTGCATGAGGCGGGCCACGATCTCGATCTTGTCCATGCGGTGCGTGCGGTAGACGTGCTGCGTCGTCAGCGCGGTCGTCTCGGCGTCGGCCGTGCCGCTCTCCGCCCGGACCCGGGTCGGCCGGGTGAGGTAGCGGCGGGACAGGTTCACGATCTCACCGGGCATGGTGGCGGAGAACAGCATGGTCTGCCGTTCCTCGGGCACCAGCTTGATGATCCGCTCGATGTCCGGGAGGAAGCCGAGATCGAGCATGCGGTCGGCCTCGTCGAGGACGAGCATGGTGATCTGGCCGAGGTCGAGGTGCTTCTGCTTGACCAGGTCGAGCAGTCGTCCCGGCGTTCCGACGATCACGTCGACGCCGTTCTTGAGCGCCTCGATCTGCGGCTCGTACGCGCGCCCGCCGTACACGGTGAGGATGCGCGAACCCAGCTTCCCGGCGGCGAGGACCAGATCCTCGGTCACCTGGAGGGCCAGCTCGCGGGTCGGCACGAGGACCAGACCGCGGGGCTTCTTGCGGTTCTTCCTCGGTTTGCCGACGAGCTGGAGCATGGCGACGCCGAAGGCATAGGTCTTGCCGGTGCCCGTGCGCGCCTGTCCGATGACGTCCTGGCCGGCCAGCGCCAGCGGGAGCGCCATCTCCTGAATCGGGAATGGTGAAGTGATGCCCTCGGTCTCGAGCGCATCGGCGATCTCCGGGATGACTCCCAGGTCTCGGAACGTCGTTGTCAGCGTGGCCTGCCTCAATCAGTGCGAAGGCGGCCCTCCGGGACATCCGACCGGCAGAGCCTTCCCGGTTCGGGTCCTCGCGGAACGTCGCGCCCTCGTCGTGAATCAGCGACCGCTGCATCCAGTGGTTCCTGGGGGTCCGGGGCTGGCCCCGGATCGACACAGGGATCGATGTGGTGATCGACACAGTGCGGTCGCACTTCCACGAAGCAGTCTACTCGATACCACAACACGGAACCGATTTCTGCGTCTTCTCGCTAAAAGCTCTTGCTGTGTCGGAGGGGAAACCGCCGGGAACCGGGTGGCGCGCGCGGCATCGGCGGGGCGGCGCGGGAGCCGTACGCTGCACCCATGAGTGATTCCTCTCCCGGCACTGTGGACCTGCTCGGTGTCCTCGCGTACGCCGAGCTCACCGCCTTCCTCCGGCTGGCCGAGGACGCCGCCCTGCTGGCTCCGACGCTGAACGACAGGGCCGCCCTCGGGGACGTGGCCGCCGCCGAATACGGGCACTTCCGGGTGCTGCGGGACCGGCTGGCCTCGCTCGGCGTCGATCCGGAGGAGGCGATGGCCCCCTTCGTGGAGGCGATCGACGCCTGGCACGCCCAGACCAGGCCGAAGGACTGGTACGAGGCGCTCATCAAGGCCTATGTCGGCGTGGGGATCGCGGGCGACTTCTACCGCGAGGCGGCGCGCAACACCACTGCCTCGATCAGCGCCCTGGTGGACGAGGTGCTGGCCGGCGAGAGCCGTGCGGAGTTCGCGGTGGAGCGGGTGCGCGCCGCGCTGGACGCCGACCCGCGGCTGTGCGGCCGTCTCGCCCTGTGGGCGCGCCGCATGGTCGGCGAGGCGCTGAGCCAGGGGCAGCGGCTCGCCGCCGTCCGGCCGCAGCTCGCCGCCCTGCTGGTGGGCGAGGAGGGCGAGAACCTGGCGGAGATCGGGCGGATGTTCGCCCGGCTGACCGAGGAGCACGGCAAGCGGATGGCCGCCCTCGGCCTCACGCCCGGCCCGTGATCTTCACGGCTTGGGGCGGGGTCGTCGATGCGGCGCCTCGCGCCCGCGATCCCCGCTGACCTGGCCGAATCCCGAAGCGGCGGTGATCGGGCGGGCCGGGAGCCCGCCCCGGGCGCCGGCCGGTGCGGCGTTCATGGGTCGCGCACGTGCCAAACGGATGTACGGTGCGAGCATGAGGGCCTCGCGCCGCTACGGCAGTTCCTTGACGAGATGCAGGCCGAACACCTGGACTCCGCGTGCGGTATTGCGGAGAGGAAGCGCGGGCTGTCCGACGATCAGCGGGAGGCGGGATCCCCATCACGCGGATCTGACCCGCCGCCCCCGCGGATGCGGGTACGGACGCACCTGACCCCGCGCCGATCACGGTCAGCCGCCGGGGCGGCGCGCGTGGTGGGCGCGCGCCGCCGGCAAGCCGGCGCGGTCGCGGAGGCGCGCTAGAGCGTGCCGCCGAAACCTACGGGGCGCGACTCGTCCTCGCCGATCTCGACGAAGCCGAGCGAGTCCACGGGGACGACCACTCGGCGGCCCTTGGTGTCGGTGAGTGAGAAGACGCCCTTGGTGGAGGCGAGCGCCTTGCGGAGTTCCTCCTCGATCTGCTCGGCCGACAGGTCGGTCTCCACGACAAGCTCACGGTGCACCGACTGCACGCCGATCTTTATTTCCATCGGGCTCCCCTTTCAGGAGGGCTGTTCCCTGTCCATCGTCGTCGCCTCGGGGCGCGGTCAGCACGGTGATCGCGTGAAGCGAACACGATTCCGGTCAGCCGGTGCGCGGGAAACCGCTGATGCCGCGCCAGGCCAGACGCGCCATCAGCTGGGTCGCCGCCTCCTTGGGGATCGAGCCGTGGCTGCTCAGCCAGTAGCGCGCGCTCACCTCGGCCATGCCGACCAGGCCCACGCCGAGCAGGTGTGCCTCGTCGCTGGAGCAGCCGGTGTCCTCCTGGATCACCCGGCTGATCGCCTCGGCGCTCTCGTGCAGCGAACGCTCCATCCGCTGCCGTACGGGCGCGACGTTGCGCAGGTCGGACTCGAAGACGAGCCGGAACGCCTCGCCCTGGCTGGAGACGAAGTCGAAGAAGGCGCCGATGGCGGCCTGCACCCGCTGCTTGTTGTCGGTCGTGGACTCCAGCGCCTGGCGGCACCGGGTCACCATGTCGTCGACGTGCAGATCGAGCAGCGCGAGGTACAGCTCCAGCTTGCCCGGAAAGTGCTGGTAGAGCACCGGCTTGCTCACGCCGGCACGCTCGGCGATCTCGTCCATCGCCGCCGCGTGGTAGCCGTTCTCCACGAACACTTCCTGTGCCGCGCTCAGCAACTGGCGGCGGCGGGCCATCCGGGGTAGCCGGGTGCCCCGGGGCCTGGCGTCCGGGGTAGCGGTCACGGCAGTCTCCTTGCAAGATGCGCATCGGGGGCTCCCGCCCCGGGGCCTCATCCTACGTGTCGGTAATCCGGAT
Source organism: Microbispora bryophytorum (assembly GCF_043197435.1). Classification (NCBI taxonomy): domain Bacteria; kingdom Bacillati; phylum Actinomycetota; class Actinomycetes; order Streptosporangiales; family Streptosporangiaceae; genus Microbispora; species Microbispora bryophytorum. The sequence goes on from NZ_JBICTF010000008.1 coordinate 241,921, forward strand.
CAGCGATAGTCGTCGTCGTCGAGGTCGACCGTGCGCTCCTGCTCGGCCACGTCGGCCGGATCGGCCTCGAACGGAACGTGCTCGGGCCAGCGCCTGTCGTCGGTGACCTGGAGGAGCTGGTGCTGCTCGACCGCGTCGGCCTCCGGCGCCTCGATCGAGATCTCCTCGACCACGTCGTCGAGGGGGTCCATCTCGGGCATCTGCTTGTCCTTCCGTTCGAAGGTCGGCTGCGACAGGTCCAACACTACGGCCAGGGTGGCGGCGGAACTAAGCAGCCGGGCTAAGCGGTGAGGGGCAGGAACAGGTCGCCGTGTTCCGCCACGCGCCGCAGCACGTCAGGTGCGGTGAACACCAGATGGCCGGGGCTGCCGCACGCCTCGACCTCTTCCCACAGCAGGGGAGTGGACACGTTCGGCCGTCCGGCGGCGCGTAGCGAATAGGGCGCGACCGTCGTCTTGGCCGGGTTGTTCTGGCTCCAGTCGATGAAAACCTTGCCCGGCCGCTCCTTCTTCGCCATCACGCTCGTCACGAACGGATGCTCGGCCTGCATCCGCCGGGCGAGCGCCTTCGCGTAGCCGGAGGTGTCCGGGCCGCGATCCCAGGGCACGTAGAGCTGCATGCCCTTCTGGCCGCTGGTCTTGGGGCGGCTGTCCAGGCCGTCGTCGGCCAGGGCCCGCCGGAGGAGGACGGCGACCCGGCAGCAGTCGACGATCGTGGCGGGGGCGCCGGGATCGAGGTCGAAGACGAGGGTGTCGGGCGGTTGCGGCTCGCCGTCCTTGGCCACCCGCCACATGGGCACGTGGATCTCCAGGGCGGCCAGGTTGGCGTAGTAGACCAGGGTCGGCAGGTCGTCCACGACCGCGAAGTCGATCTCTTCGCGGTTCTTGGTGCTGCCCGGCGCGGGGAGGGTCACTGTACGGACCCAGTCGGGTGTGTGCCCGGGGACGTTCTTCTCGAAGAAGAACTGGCCGTCGACGCCGTCGGGATAACGCTTGACCGTGAGCGGGCGCCCCTTCAGATGGGGCAGCAGGACCGGTGCGATCCGGGTGTAGTAGTCGATCACTTCGGCCTTGGTGAAGGCGGCGTCGGGATAAAGGCCCTTGTCCAGGTTGGTCAGGACAAGCAGGCGGCCCTCCACCTTCACCCGCACCTTATCCGTCATCGTCGCTCCTCCCGCCGCGCCTCCGCGGGGATCTCACCGGCGCGCACGAGCCGCCGCACGGGGGGGGGGGGGGCGCGGCCGCCCGTCGCGGGTGCACATCGTGACCGCGCATCTCGCCGGGCGTTCCGGGAGTTCTCCCTCGCGAGCCCGTCAGACAAGGGGCTCTGCCCGATCTCGGGCGGCTCAATCAGGCGGAGGACGTCGCCGAGCGGCGCGCCGGTGAACCCGGCGGGGGAGGCGCGGCGTGCATGCCGCGGGACGGCGAGCATCGGCTCGATCGGATACGGCACCGCCATAGTGGGTACCTGCCCATGAGGTAACTCCCTTGAATCCCACCATAGCGTTGTTCGAACAAAGAGACGAGAATGTGGCTATGCGCAGCATCTGGAAAGGCGCGATCTCGTTCGGTCTTGTCACCATCCCGGTGAAGCTCTATTCGGCGACCGAGCAGAAGGACGTCACGTTCCACCAGGTGCACCGGGAGGACGGCGGAAGGATCAAATACAAGAGGGTCTGCTCCGTCGACGGCGAAGAGGTCCCCTACTCCGACATCGCCAAGGGGTACGAGCTCGCGACCGGCGAGATGGTCGTGCTGACCGACGAGGACTTCGCCGACCTGCCGCTGACCTCCTCCCGCAGGATCGACGTGCTGCAGTTCACCCCCGCGGACCAGATCGACCCCATCTACTTCGCCAAGTCGTACTACCTGGAGCCGGACGGGCAGGGCGCCAAGCCGTACGTGCTGTTGCGGGACGCTCTGGAGCGATCGGGACAGGTGGCGGTCGTGAAGGTCGCCCTGCGCCAGCGCGAGTCGCTGGCCGCGCTCCGGGTCCGCGACGGCGTCTTCGTGCTGGAGACCATGCTCTGGCCGGACGAGATCCGCGAGGCCGACTTCGGGTTCCTGGAGGAGGACGTCGACGTACGGCCCCAGGAACTGAAGATGGCCGAGTCCCTCATCGACACGATGGTGGCGGACTTCGATCCCACGGAGTACAAGGACGCCTACCGGGAGGCGCTGCAGGAGGTCATCGAGGCCAAGGTGGCGGGCAAGGAGGTCGTCGCCCCCGAGGCCCCCGCCGAGGCCGGGCCGGCCGTCGACCTCATGGCCGCGCTGCGGGCCAGTGTCGAGGCGGCCAAGCGCGAGCGTCAGGGTCCCGCCGCGGCCAAGTCGCCCGGCAGAGCCGCCAAGACCAAGGCCGCCTCCGGTGCCGCTGCCGGAAAGGCCGGGCCGGACGGCGCGGGCGAGGAGGAGAAGGCGCCGAAGAAGCGGAAGACCCGCCGCTCCGCCTGATCCCGCCGGGCCTGTTCAGGTCTCTTCAAGGAGCCCCGGCGGGCATTGCCGCCGGGGCTTTCTTCATGGTGTGGAAGTAGGCGATCCGTACAGGGCCGTAAGCTCTCGGCCGCCCGGTCACCGCCGCCCGATCGCCACGAAGGTGGCGGAGGCATGATCAGGGCGGGCCCGGACACCGCGGCGTCGCGCCGACGGCCCCGTACGACTGGATGTCACCCGTCAGTGTCAGTCGTCGTCGTCGCCGTCGATCTCGATGACGGCGTCACCGGACGCGAAGGCCGTGTTCTTCCGGTTGACCTTCTTCTCCTTCTCGAACTTGAAGAAGCGGAAGTCGTTGCGGTTGACAGCCGTGTTACGGCAGCCGCGTCCGCGACGTCCGCAGTGGCCCGAGCCGTGGCCCCAGTTGCTGCTGATGGTCGGGGTGCCAGGGGTGGCTGCGTGGGCCGTGGTGGCGCCCAGTGCGAGCGCGCCGCCGGTCATTACCGTGCTGATCGCCAGGCCGGTGATGACGTTCCGGAATTTGGGCATTGAGGTCCTCCTCGAAGGATGGAGTGCCCGAGTGCGACATTCCCAGTAACTGTCGGAAATGTCCGTGCGATGTCCTGTATGTCCGGTCATCGCCCGTGGCGTCTTCATTACCGATGCGGCCTGCCGGCAAACTGGGCCGGAGGGAATTTGGGCTCGTGTTGTGGTGCGGTAGCCGGCGTTGGACGACCGCTGACCTGATCGACGTTCATGCCTGATGTGTCCGTGCGGGATCCGGGGTAGGGCAGGCGTCGCTTCCCCTTCGCGGTGTTCGTCAACCCCCTGTTCTCCTTCGCTTCGGCCTATGGGAACCGGCTCGCTCAGGACGGTGTGCGAGGCGGTCGCGGGGCCGGATCGGGCGCCGAAAAGGTCAGGGCTCCGGCGAGGATCTCGCCGGAGCCCTTGTCTCATGCCGTCCGGTGGAAGGCGCTTCCAGGCATCCCGTCGCTCTGCGCGCGGATGCGCTGGAAACGCCTGGCTGCACTCACCGGCGCCGTCGTTCCGGCCGGTGGCGAAGAGGAACCGGTGGATGGTCCCGCCCACCGACTCCCGTCCACCTGACCGGACGGCGCTGTGTCCCGCGAGGCGTCACGCCCCGCGGATCACACGTCGTTGTTGCGGTTGTTGTTGCCGTTGTTGACGTGCTCGCGGTCGTTGCGGTTCCACCAGTCGTTGTTGTTGTGGTCCCACCAGTTCTGGTCCGCCCACCAGTTGTTGTTGAGCCAGTTGAAGGAACGGTCGTCCTTCTCCTGGAAGCCGAAGGCGACATCCTTGGCGACCAGGCCGAAGGCGTCGTGGCCGGCCTTGTCATCCTTGTAGAGGTTCTGACCCCACCAGTTGTTGGTGTCCCACATGTTGTTCTGGTTGCGGTCGTTGATGTTGTGGTCGCGGTCGTTGCGCTCACGGTCGTTGTTGTTGTTCGGGAACGACGCGCCCGGGAAGAAGTCCTCTCCCTTCCTGTTGTCCTGGGCGATGCCGCCCGTGCTGTCGTCGACGCCGTTGGCCGCGCCGTCCTTGGCGATGGGGCGGTCAACGTTCTTCTTGAAGAAGGGGTTGTCGTCGGCGCTGGCGGCCGTGGCGCCCATGGCGACGGCCCCGCCGACGACGGCGGTGCTGAGCGCGAGCCCTGCGAAGATCTTCTTGAGGTTGGGCATTATGGTTCCTCCCTGACAGGATTCAATTTCGAATTGCCCTGTGTCTGTCGGCATTTCCCGGCCGCATACAGCGGACAGGAATTCCTTCCTGGCTCTTATTGAGCCTTGCTTCCGACGCTAGGGTGATTTCCTGCCGGGCGGTCCGACAAACTGATGTCTGCTGCTTTTGATTAATGATTAGCTGCGTATAGGCTTGATTCGATGGATAATGCGCCTTATGTAGTGATAGGTACGATTTGTACCCCTGATGCGGCCGCGTACCGACAGTCGGCGAGCGGGGGTGCCGGGGTGCCCGTATTTGCAATGCGGTGGGGCGGGTGCGGGGAGCGGGCCGTCGCCCGTACTTCATCCGTCTCGCGCCGCACGAGATCGGGGAGCGGCCGCGGCCGTGAACCGGGGCGGGGGCGGGGAAAGGTCGCGGAAGGGAAGGTCGCGGAAGGAAGGCCGAGGAGGAAGGGCCGCGGGGGAAGCAGGCGGCGGCGATGACCGCGGCAGGGGAAAAGAGCAGGGCTCCGGCGGAACCTTCCCGCCGGAGCCCTTGGTTGTCACTGTAGAAGGATTGACGGCCGTTCCCGTTTCGGTGGCCGTCGCTCGTGAGCGAGCGGCCGGTCGATCGGGGAACGTGTCTCTGCACTCAACGGCGCCGGTTCGTGTGCCGGGGTCGAAGGCCTCATGGGAGGTTCTCCGGATCCGTCACCTTCTCAGAACGGCGCGATCGTCTCGCAGGAGCCGCTGGACCTGCCTTCTCAGTTCACGCGGTCGTTGTTGTTGTGGTTCCACCAGTTGTCGTCGTTGTTGTTGTTCCAGTTGTTGTTGTTCCACCAGTTGTTGTTGAACCAGGTGTTGTCCTTGTTCGTCTTGTCCTGGAAGCCGATCGCGACGTCCTTGGCGACGAGGCCGAAGCCAGAGAAGTCGTCGCGCCGGTCGGCGAACGCCCCCTGGTTCCAGAAGCTCTGGTTGTTCCACCAGTTGTTGTCGTTGTTCTGGTTGAGGTTCTGGTTGCGGTCGTTCCGTTCGAAGTTGTTGTTGTTGTTGTTGTTCGGGTTGAAGAAGACGGGGAAGACGTTCTCCCGATCACCGCGCTCGCCGATACCCCTGTTGCCCTGGGCGATGCCGCCCGTGCTGTCGTCGACGCCGTTGGCCAGGCCGTCCCGGGCGATGGGACGGTCGACATCGCTGGTCCCCGACGCGGCGCCGGCGGCGCCGGCGCCCAGGGCGAGCGCACCGCCGATGGCGGCGGTGCTGAGTGCGACACCGGCGATGATCTGGTGGAGCTTGGACATGCGTGTCCCCCTTGACAGGATTCAGTATCCCTGAATTTGTTTAGGAATTTCTGAGAGAAATGTCCTTCGGGCCCTTAATTGAGCCCTAACTTCCTGTGCTGTCATGATTTCCAGCGCGACGGCCTGACAAACGGCGATCTAAGCCTTTTGATCACTAGTTAGAGTCTTATGAGCTGACTTAGAGGTATTGAGAGAGAAATGTCCCTATTGACCGATTCCGGCGAGGGCGTTCACGCGTCGACGCTCGGCCGTGGGACGGAAATGAAGGCGGCAAGTCTGAGCGCCTACGGCCTTGCGGGCGCCGTCGGGCGCCGTCGGCCGCTGTCACTGCCGCTGTCGCAGTGCCTCTGTAACTGTCGCTGCCTCTGCCGCATCGCCTCTGCCGCATCGCCTCTGCCGCATCGCCACTGCCGTGTGGCCGCGGCCGCTTGGGCGGGCCGGGAGCGGGTGTGTCCCAGGGGCTTCCGTGCCGTCCGGAACCCGCAGGCGAATCCGTCGCCTCGGGCTCCACCGCCTGAGCGGGCCGTACGGGGAAAAAGTCAGGGCTCCGGCGAGAGTCTCGCCGGAGCCCTTGTCTCTGCTGGATCGAACGGCCGTTCCCGGAGCGTGGAGTGCTCACGGAGCGTGCGACGCCGCGGGAACGTGACTGCGCCTCAGGGCGCCGTTCTCCTGTCGAGGCGGTGGAGGACGGTGTGGCCGGCCGTTTCCGTCATCCCTTCAGTGCCGGGATCCGGAGCGGCGCGATCGTCTCACGGGCCGTTGCAGGCCCCGCCTTCTCAGTTGCAGAAGTTGTTGTTGTTGTTGTTCCAGTTGTTGCAGTTGTTGTTGTTCCACCAGCTGTTGTTGTTGAACTGGCCGTTGCTGAACCAGTTGCTGTCGCGGTTGGTCTTGTCGCTGAAGGCGATCGTGGCGCAGGGGCCGACGATGGCGAAGTTGGAGTCGCTGTCCAGGTTGTCGGAGAAGGCGCTCTGGTTCCAGAAGTTCTGGTTGTTCCAGAAGCTGTTGTTCTGGTTGTTGTTGCACCAGTTGTTGTTGTTGCAGTTGTTGAAGTTGTTGTCGCAGTTGTTGTTGTTCAGACCGATGGGAACGAAGGTGTTGTTGTTGCAGGGCATGCCACCCATACCGAAGAATCCGTCTCCACCGCTGGCGCTCGCTGCTGTGGCGCTCATGGCGATCGCGCCCCCTGCGATCGCGGTGCCGAGTGCGAGGCCGGCGAGAACGTTCTTGAACTTGGGCATTGCTGTCCCCCTTGAAAGGATTGGAATTCCCCGCATCCTTCGATATTTCTCACTGGAGATTCGAGAGAAATATCTCTATGGCCCCCGTGGGCCGGGTTCCTGCGATACGTTGATGTCCGACCGGAGAGCCCGACAAACGCCGCCTTGTCGCTTTTGATCAGCAATTAGGACTTTATGGCGATACTTAGAGTCATAAAGGGTGACTTGTCCCATAATGTCCGATTTGAATGTGAGAGCTCTCGCGGGCTGAAGGCGCCGCAGAGCGTCAGCGGCGGTCGTGCCGTCGGGTGGAGGTGACGGCGCGGGCACAAGCCCGTCCGGCCGGGGCGCACAGCAGAGGCCGAGCAGAGGCCGGGAATACAGCGGAGGCCGGGGAACGCAGAGAGCGGCCGGCGGACACCGCGGAGCGGCCGGAGGACACAGCGGAGTGGCCGGGTCTCGCGCGGCGCGTTCGAGGGGACGTGGAGTGGGGCTCCGGAAGGGGCTGCGGAGGGCGAGCCGGCCTGGGCGGTGGTGGCCTGCGGGAATCCCGGAGAACGCGACTGAGGGCTTCGCCCGCGCGGGCCGGGGTCGGGGTCACACCCGGAGGCGGCGGCCGGGGAGCCGGGACCTCGATGATGAACCCGGGTGTGCGCGGCGAACAGTGACCGCAGCGACCGAGGTGACCGAGGTGACCGAGGCGACCGCGGCGGCCGAGGCGGCCGAGGTGGCCGAGGCGGCCGAGGTGGGGGGAGACGACGAGTGCCCGTGCTCGCGAGGGGCGTATCTCTACGCCCCGGCGAGCACGGGCACATTCATCCGGCACCCGGGCCTGGCGGCCCGAGGCTCAGCGTGGCCGGTCAGTGTGACCGGTCAGCGCGGCCGGTCAGCGCGGCCGCGCTGCGGACGCTGCGAATCAGGGAATGGCGTCGTACGACGGCCGGGGGTAGTTACCCCTCCGGTGCTTTCCGTCGTTCTTCTCGATGTCGGCGTCGACGTCGAGGTCGACATCCTTGGTCTTGGCCTCCGGGTTGACCTGGGTGGCCGTGTTCGTGCGCGGGTCGGCCTGCGCGGACTGGTCCTGCCACGGCCGGTTGTGCAGCTGGTTGTAGTCGCTCGTGCTGGTGTACGGAAGCGTGGAGTTCTGCGACCACTGCGAGTTGTACGGAACCGCGGCGGAGCCGTTCGACGACTTCTGGAACGGCGTGAGAACGAGCGTGAAGTCACGCAGCAGGAACTGGCTCTGGTTCTCCGACTGACGAGCGTGCTGCCACTCGTGGTTCTTGTTCTTGTTCTTGTTCTTGTTCTTGTTACGGCCCTTCTGCCCCTGGGCCTGCCGGTTGGTGTTGTAGTTGCGGTTGTAGCTCGGCCGGACGTAGCGGACACCGCCGGACGGAGCGGGAATGTACCCGCCCATGACGGTTGCTGCGCTGGCCGTGCCGGCGGTGGCGCCACCGAGCACGATGGCCGCGCCGCTCAGCGCGGTGCCGAGGGCGAGGGCCCCGGCGATGTTCTTCAACACGGACATCTGGGTGTTTCTCCTCTGAATATCGCAACCCCGGCCCGGTCCCGTGAGGGACCAGGGCGGGTGGTAGTGGGTTCGGCGCCGTCGTGTGTGACGCGGCGCGATGCGTTCGCCCGGCACCGGTGGTCCTCTCCTCGAAAACGCCGCCGGTGCCCTGCTCTCTCGACTGCTCTCTCGACTGCTCGTTCGCCCGCGGAAGGAGCGGCGGACGCGGGCGGCTCCGGAGCCGTGTCTCACGGCCATCCGATCGCCGTCCGTTCCGCCGTGCGGAGTGCCCGCCGCTCCGCGCCCGCGCGTGTCTCCCGTCGCTCGCGGTTCCGGCGCAGCTAAGGCCGCCGGTCACGAGTACGGGTGGCCGTCGGCTGCCGCGTCACCCGCAGTGGCCGGGACGTTCACCGAGGCCGCTCATGGGCCGCTCGTGCGGATCCCGTCAGGGCACGATCACGGGCTCTTCGCCGCGGTCGTAGCCGCCGTAGTAGCGCCTGTTCTTCTCCTTCTCCACGTCCACGTCGATGTCCGCGTCGATGTCCTTCTTCTTCACGCGCGGGTTGACCTCGGTGGCCGTGTTCGTCTTCGGCTGGGCCAGGGAGTCCTGGTCCTGACGCGGGTTGTTGAACTGGTCGCTGTAGCTGTTCGTACGGGTGTACGGGTACGACTGCGTGTTTCCGTACTGCCAGTTGTACGGAAGCGCCCGCGCGTCGGTGTCCGTCTTCTGGAACGGCGTGAGGACGAGCGTGAAGTCACGCAGCAGGAACTGGTTCTGGCCCTGGTTCTGCCGCTCGTGCTGCCACTGCTTCGTCTTGTTCTTGTTCTTGTTCTTGTTGGCGTTCGCACCCTTGTTCTTCTGGTGCTGCGCATTGCGGTTGCGGTTGTAGTTCGCGTAGGGGTAGCCACCGCCACCCACGTAGCCGCCCATGACGGTCGCGGCGCTCGCGCTGGTGGCGGCGACAGTGGTACCCAGGGCCACGGCACCACCGGTGAGCGCGGCGCTGATCGCGAGGATCCCGACCAGGTTGTTGAACTTGGGCATTTCATGTCCTCCTTGAAGGATTGTTGCCCCGACACTCCGGCCTTTTCCAAGTCGTTCGGAAAATGCCCTTACTGATGACCCTTGGTGGATCATCCCTGCATTGTCTTGTTTTCCTCACCGTACGAGTGACAAACGGCGGTCGGCGGCTTTTGCCATTCACTTATCGCTTTATTGGCATCGTTAACACCGATAGGATCGCTTTGGTCCGAAATGTGATTCGTATCCGCATTTCGAAATGTCCGAATGAGGGCGATATTGCCCCTATGTCGCTCTCGCTGATCGGGGCGAACCCGGATGATCGATCCCGCGTCCCCCGGGTAGTGGGAGTGCCCCCCGGGGTGACCTACAGGCAGGGTTATGGTCGACAAGCACGAGGCGAACAGGGGAGGACGCGTGGGTGTCGAGCCGATTCCACCGTGGCCCGGCCGGCTCATCGACATGGGTGACGCGCGCATCCATGTGCGGACGACCCCGAAGGGCCCGCCCGAGACCGCTGTATACGTGCACGGCCTGGCGGGCTCGGCGACCAACTGGACCGACCTGATGGGCGAGCTCTCCGACGAGGTGCGGGGGGTCGCCGTCGACCTGCCGGGGGCGGGGCACTCCCCGGAGCCCGCGGACGGCGACTACTCGGTTCCGGCCCACGCCAGGGCGCTGGTCCGGGTCGTCGAGGCCCTGGGGGAGGGGCCGGTCCACCTCTTCGGCAATTCCATGGGCGGCGCGGTCTCGGTGCGGGTCGCGGCTACGCGGCCCGACCTCGTCAGGTCGCTGACGCTGGTCTCGCCGGCGCTGCCCGACCTGCTGCCGAGGTACGGCCCCGCCAGGATCGCCATGTCGGCCACCCCGCGCCTGGGCGAGCTGGCCGTCCGCTGGCTCGGCGCGCTGCCGCCGGAGCGGCGCGCCCAGGCGACGTTCAGCATGTGTTACGCCGACTCCGGGCGGGTCCACCCGGAGCGGTTGCACGAGGCGATAGAGGAGCTGCGCCACCGCGACGCCCTGCCGCACGCGGGGGCGGCCATGGTCGGCTGCGCCCGTGCGATCGTGCGCGAGTACTTCCGCGTTGGCCCGGACAACCTCTGGCGGCAGGCCGAGCGGGTCCGCGCGCCCACCCTCGTCGTGTACGGCCTGCGCGACCGGCTGGTCCACGCCCGCATGGCACACCGGGCCGGACGGGTCTTCCGCGACGTGCGCCTGGTCACCCTTCCGCACGCCGGTCACGTGGCACAGATGGAATACCCCGAGCTCGTGGCCCGGGAGGCGCGCCGCCTGCTCGCCTACACGAGGACGCCCCTGCGCCGAACGGCGTGAGTGGGGAATGCCTTGATTGGGGAATGCGGGGCCACCCCGGTTAAGTTGTGAGAAGAGCTTGTGTTGGGCCCATGGAGCCGAGCGCGACCATTGGCACGAAAACGGGACACGGAGAGCAGGAGTGGGACTGTGTCGTTGCCACCGCTGGTAGAGCCGGCAGCAGAGCTGACGGTTGACGAGGTGCGCCGCTACTCGCGCCATCTGATCATCCCCGACGTCGGCATGGCGGGTCAGAAACGCCTCAAGAACGCCAAGGTGCTGTGCGTGGGCGCGGGCGGTCTGGGCTCCCCCGCGCTGCTGTACCTGGCCGCGGCCGGGGTCGGGACGCTCGGCATCGTCGACTTCGACGTCGTGGACGAGTCGAACCTGCAGCGCCAGGTGATCCACGGGCAGTCGGACGTGGGCCGCCTCAAGGCCGAGTCGGCCGCCGCGAGCGTGCGCGAGATCAACCCGCTGGTCAACGTCATCATCCACAACGTCGCTCTCACGACCGACAACGTGATGGACATCTTCTCCGGCTACGACCTCATCGTGGACGGCACGGACAACTTCGCCACCCGTTACATGGTCAACGACGCGGCCGTGCTGCTCGGCAAGCCGTACGTGTGGGGGTCCATCTACCGGTTCGACGGCCAGGCGAGCGTCTTCTGGGCCGAGCACGGCCCCTGCTACCGCTGCCTCTACCCCGAGCCCCCGCCGCCGGGCATGGTCCCGAGCTGCGCCGAGGGCGGTGTGCTCGGCGTGCTGTGCGCGTCCATCGGCTCCATCCAGGTGAACGAGGCCATCAAGGTCATCACCGGCATCGGCGAGCCGCTCGTCGGCCGCCTGATGATCTACGACGCGCTCGAGATGAAGTACCGCGACGTCAAGGTCCGCAAGGACCCCGAGTGCCCGCTGTGCGGCAAGAACCCCTCGATCACCGAGCTGATCGACTACGAGGCGTTCTGCGGCACGCTCTCCGACGAGGCGCAGCAGGCCGCCGCGGGCAGCACGATCACCGCGGCCGAGCTTGAGGCGATGCGCGAGCGGGGCGAGGACATCATGATCATCGATGTCCGCGAGCCGAACGAGTACGAGATCGTCAACATCCCGGGCGCGGTGCTGATCCCCAAGGGCGAGTTCCTCAACGGCTCGGCCCTGGAGACGCTGCCGCAGGACAAGAAGATCGTGCTGCACTGCAAGTCGGGCGCCCGCTCGGCCGAGGTGCTCGCGGTCCTCAAGAACGCCGGCTTCTCCGACGCCGTCCACGTGGGTGGCGGCGTGCTGAGCTGGATCAAGACGGTCGACCCCAGCCTGCCGACCTACTGACGCGGAACCGACGACGGCCGCCGCCTCACGACGAGGCGGCGGCCGTCGTCGTCGTCGTCAACACGCCGGTCGTCCACACGCTGGTCGTCCACACGCTGAACGCGTTCGTCCGGCACCACGCTGAGGCCGCTGGGCGCGACGATGCGCTGCAGGTTCTCGACGTACGCGGTGAACGCCGCGCGCCCCTTGCCGGTGAGCTTGAACCACGTCTTGGGCCGCTTGCCCACGTAGCCCTTGCGTACGGCGACGTATCCGGCGGCCTCCAGCGCGCTGCCGTGCTTTGACAGGACGGAGTCGCTGACGCCGACGGTGTCGCGGACGAACCCGAACTCCGCCTCGTCGGCCGCCGCGAGCAGCGAGACGATCTGCAGCCGGGCCGGCGCGTGGATGACCGGATCGAGCTCCATCACCGGGCCTCTTCGAACCGGCGGGCCACCCGGCGGGCGATGCGGCGGGAGATCGCCCGGCTGCCGAGGGCGAAGTACGCGGTCATGGCGACGCCGCCGCAGGCCATCCCGTACGGCACGTCCGCGGCCTGGAGGCCGAACGACACCACCCAGCACAGCACGAGGCCGCCGAAGAGCCAGGGCAGGTAGACGGCCGAGAAGGCCCGTCTGGCCGCGGGCTCGTTGACGGTCATCGGCCGCGTCCTGACGAAGACCGCGATCAGGGCGCCCAGCGCCGCGCAGAGCAGGATCCCGCCGCCCACGGCCATCGGGATCGGCGTGCCGGGCTCGCTGACGCAGAGGATTCCGGTCACGAGCAGGCCGATGCCCGCGATGAACCACGTGGGCAGCCAGGGTAGGGATCTCATCGCCTTCGCCTGCGTCTGCCGGATCGTCGCCAGGCTCCGCGCCGCTTCCTCGGGGTTCATAGGGGCTCCTCCCAATGCTCTTTCCACTTCGGAAAGTACTTTCCACTTTCCATAGCGTCAAGTACTTTCCGGTGGCATTTGTGGGGATGGCGGGCGGTAGGTCGCGTTAAGGTCACTGAAGGAGGGAGGCCGCGGCGGGAACGGAGGCGCAGTGGGCGAGACGCGGACCTGGCCGGCCGTGGCCGTGGCCTCCGCGATCACCCTCGTCTGCGCGATCGTCGGCGGGATCGCGGCCAGCGCCGCCGTCGCCGAGTTGACGAGAGGCCCGAGCGCGGCGGAGCTGCGTGAGGCGCAGGCGGCCGAGACGGCGCTGCGGTGGGAGCGCTGGCCGACCGGCCGGATCTTCCCCGCCACCCTGGTCTACACGAGCGAGCAGGGCGGGCGTGAACTGGCGCGGCGGGTGGGCATCTCCTCGCGCACCGACTGCCGCGGCGCCGTCGACACGGCCATCGCCGGCCAGATGACGGCGGCCGGCTGCCGGGCGGTCCTGCGGGCCACCTATCTCGACGCCCTGCAGGGCGTCGTGGTGACGATCGGCGTGGCGGCCTTCCCCGACGCGCTCAGGGCGCGCTCGGCCATCCCCATCTTCCCCGGCGGCGGGTCGGCCGCCCCCGGGCTGCGCGCCCTCGCGTTTCCCGGCACCGTGACCGACCGCTTCACCGCGAGCGGGCGCCAGTCGCTGACGCTGCGTACGGCGGGGCCGTACCTCGTGATGGCGACGGCGGGCCAGGTCGACGGCCGCCCGGCCCGTGCGCTCGGGGAGCAGCGGGAGACCATGTTCTCGTTCACCGAGGACCTGGCGGAGGAGGTCGGCGCGACCCTCACCGCTCCGGCGTCCCCGGACTGCACCGCCAAGGAGTGGCGGTGCTGACCGCGCTGCGCCGCGGGGTTCTCGCGGCGTCCGCCGCCGCGCTCGTCCTGTCGGGCGGCGCGTTCCTCGTCCCCGGCCCGGCCAGGGCCGACGACGTGCGGCTCAGCCAGCAGGACGTGCTGCGCACGCTCGACGTCGACAACGCCTGGCGGCTCACGAAAGGGAGGGGCGTGACCGTCGCGGTCCTCGACTCGGGTGTCGATCCCGATCACCACGACCTCGCGGGATCGGTCGTCACCGGGAGGGACTTCACGGCCGGGGCCAACCCGCGCGGGGTGCAGCCGGTGCGCCTGCACGGCACGTACATGGCCTCGCTCATCGCCGGGCACGGACACGGTCCCGGCGGCGCGGACGGCATCATCGGCATCGCGCCGCAGGCCAGGGTGCTGTCCGTGCGGGTGATCCTGGAGGACGAGGAGCCAGGGTTCCGCACGTTCAACTCCGACGCGCGGTACGAGGCCGTGGTCGCCAAGGGCATCCGGTACGCCGTGGACCACGGCGCCGAGGTCATCAACCTGTCGCTGTCGAAGGACATGCCGACGAAGGACGAGCGCACGGCCATCAGATACGCGATCTCCAAGGGCGTCGTCCTCGTCGCCGCGGCGGGCAACGAGGGCGCGGGCAAGCGGACCGCGCCGTACTCCTACCCGGCGGCGATCCCCGGCGTGATCTCGGTCGCGGCCGTCACGTCCACACTGAGGCGGGCCTCGTTCTCCAACCGGAACTCCTCGGTGATGGTGGCCGCGCCGGGCGTCGACGTCCTGGGGGCCGGTCCCGGCGACGAGTACTGGGTCGGCCGGGGGACCTCGCAGGCGACCGCGCTCGTCTCCGGTGTCGCCGCGCTGATCAAGTCGCGGTATCCCCGCATGTCGCCCGCCCTCGTCGCGCAGGCGCTCACGTCGTCGCCGGCCACGAAGGGGCCGTACAACACCGGCACCGGGTTCGGCGTGGTCAACGCCTACCGGGCGCTGAGCGTCGCGGCCACCCTCGCCCGCCACCGCGCCACGGCGTCGGGGGCGGGCGTGCAGAGCCCCTCGCGTGCCGTCCGCCCGGCCGCGGGCGACCAGGACCCGATCGTGGTCGTACGGCGCGACACGGGGGCGATCCTCCTCGACGGAGCCATCGCGCTCGGCGCCTTCGCCGGGTCCGGCGCGGGCGTGGCCGTCCTGCTGCTCCTCACCCGGCGGGCACGCAGACGGCAGCGGGAGGAAGACGACGCGCTGCCGCCTGCTCCTTGGCCGACAGGCCTGCCGACGTAGCATCGAGGTATGCCGCCCGAGCAGCCCCGCATCCCGCAGACGGCGCGGACGCCGTCCGGCCTCCGGCGGGTGGATCCGCGGGCGCTGCCGCTCGGCGCGTCCGCCCGCCGCGCCCGCGCGCGTCCCTGGACGGCGTCGAGGGGACGGGCCGCCGCCGCCCGGGCGGCCAGGGAGCGGGCCGAACTCGAGCGCGGCATCCGCTTCCGCTCGCTCTATCTGACGATCATGGGCGTCGTTCTCGCCGTCGCCGCGGTGAACGTGCTGCTGGGGTCGGTCGGGCTGATCCAGGAGAACAGGTCCAGGCCGCTCACCGAGGCCGAGCGCGCCCGCTACGTGGCCGAGGACGTGGCCCGGCGGTGGCGTGCGTGGCCCGCCGGCATGGTCTTCCCCGAGGAGCTTCCGTACACGGCGCTCGGCCGCGCCCAGCAGTACGCGCGCAGGGTGGGCATCGCCCCCGAGGCCGCGTGCGCCGAGGCGGCCGACGCGCCGGTGGCGTCGGTGCTGCGGGGGCACGGCTGCCAGGCCGTGCTGCGCGCCACCTACGTCGACCAGACCTCGACGTTCGCCGTCACCGTGGGCGTCGCCGTGCTGCCGAGCGAGCAGGCCCGCGCCGACGCGGCGGGCGAACTGCCCGTGGACGACCGGGTGGGCGTACGGCCCGTGGCCTTCCCCGGCACGGTCACCGACACCTTCGGCGCGGCCCAGCGCCAGCGCACGGGATGGGTGGGCGCCGGGCCGTACATCGTCTTCTCCGCTGTGGGGTACACCGACGGAAGGACTCGTGAGTCCGTCCCACTGGAGGAACAGGTGAACAGCGAGATGTGGCCCGTGGCCGAGACCGTGGCCGGGCGCATCGCGCGCGCCCTCGGAGAGCCCCCCGACGTGCCTCGCTGCACCCAGGGGAACGTGTGCTGAGGCCGGCCCTCCTCTGTGCGGCGCTCACGGCCGTCCTCCTGGGGACCGGACCCGCGGTCGCGGCGGCGCCGGCACCCGGCGGCGAGGACTCGCGGTGGGCGCTCGACGCCGTCAACGCCGCCGCCGCCTGGAAGGTCAGCAGGGGCGCGGGCGTGACCGTCGCCCTGCTCGGGAGCGGGCGGCCCGACGACGCCGTGCCCGAGTTGAGCGGCCGGGTCGAGCGCGGGCCGGACCTGACGGGCGCGATGTTCGGCGACGACACGATGCGGCCGGGCGACGACGTGACCGCGCTGGCCTCGGCGATCGCCGGGAGCGGGCGCGGCGGAGGGACGTCCGGGATCGCGCCGGAGGCCCGGGTGCTGTCCCTCACCGTGGTCCGGAGCGGTTCCGGCGGTTCCGGCGGTTCCGGCGAACCCGGCGAACCTGGGGGCCCGGCGGGACAGACACCCGCGGAGACGCAGGACAGCCCGCTCGCGCGCGGCATCCGTTACGCGACCGGCCGGGGCGCCAAGGTCATCTGCCTGCCCGTTCCCGCGTACGCCGTGGACCGCGTGGAGCGGGACGCCATCTCCTTCGCGCTGGCGAGGGGGGTGGTGGTCGTCGCGGCCGTGGGGGACGCCGGCCGGTCGCCGTACGCCCGCGAGAACGGCACCTCCTACTGGGCGTTCCCCGCGGGCTACCCCGGGGTGGTGGGCGTCGCCGCCGTCGACCGCAAGGGCGCGAAGACGCCGGGCAGCAGCGACAACCTCTCGGTCCTGGTCGCCGCGCCGGGGGACCGCGTGCCCGTCACCCTTGCCGGGGGCCGCCGGGGAGCCGTGTCGGGGACCGGTGTGGCCAGCGCGCTCGTCGCGGGCGCTATCGCACTAATAAAGGCTAAATATCCGGATTTGTCGCCGGAATTGGTGTCGCGTGCTTTGACGGCGACCTCCCGCCCTCATCCGTCCGCGGGTTATGACGACAAAGTCGGATTCGGTGTCGTAGACGCGGCGGCCGCCCTGCGAAAGGCCGCGGAGCTGACCGGATATGGTCACGCGTCCTCGATGCGGGACGACGCGCATTTCGGCAAGGGCCCGGGGTCGCAGGGGCCCGCACGCCCTGGGCCGGATCCGGTTAGGCTCTGGATCTACGGCATCGCCGTCGCCCTCGGATTCGGCGGTTTCTGCGCCGCGGCCGTGGCGCTGCGTCGCCGATGACCGGATGCTGCCGATGACCCGGCGCCGCCGGTGATCACATGTTGGCCGCCGTTCTGCAGCATTTCGGACGCGGTCTTCCCGATGTTCGTGTTTCCGGTGACAAAGCCAGGTCAAATTTCGCTAGGGTCCCGGCTCATGGGGTACGAGCTGCGCGTAGAGCGGGATGCACCGCTCGCCTACGCCGAACTCGCGAGCGTCTCGGCGACGGCCGGATTCGAGCTGCGCGGGTCGCACGAGGCGGGCGAGATCGTCGCACGCCACGGCGACTCCGTGCACCAGATCGCGATCTGGTCGGGACGGCTCTTCGGCCAGCCCGGGTCCGACTGGCAGGTCGCCCAGCTGGCACTTCTCACCGATCTCATGGGGGCCCGGCTCGTGGGTGAGGACGGCGAGGCGTACGGACTCAGGAACGGCGTCGTGGAGCAGATCAACGGATCGTCCACCTACGAGTTCGGCAAGCTCGAAGAGATCATCGCGGCCGGGCCGACCGAGTGGAGCGCTTGAGGGACGGCCGCGGTCAGCCGCCGCCCTACGCGGAGCGGGTGCTCGACCTGGTCGAGCGGATCCCTCCCGGCATGGTGATGTCGTACGGAGACGTCGCCGAGTATCTCGGCGAGGGCGGCCCGCGGCAGGTCGGCCGCGTGATGTCGCTGTGGGGCGGCGCCGTGCCGTGGTGGCGGGTGATCCGCGCCGACGGCACCCCCGCGCCCGGTCTGGAAGCCGAATGCCTGGCCCGGTGGCGCGAGGAGGGCACCCCGTTCCGCGGCGTGCGGGCGGACATGCGTGCGGCCCGCTGGGACGGCCGGAACCGGCCGTCGCCATGATCGTCGTTGTCCGTTCCCGGTCTGACTCGGGGGCTGACACGCCGCGCCCCGGGCGGTCCGATCGGCGTTCTTCCGCCCGGCGTAGTGCCTCTCGTCACCCGGTGCCACAGGGGTGTCACCCGCTGATTCACAGGAAATCCACAGGCTTTCGCGAGTCAGGTCTGGCAGTGTTCTGAGGGCATTACCATTTTCTGAACACAGGTCTGCGAAGGGTGGTGCCTCCCGAATGACACCCGCACCCACGAGCGACGCCGTCGCCGAACGACTGCGGGCTGTCCAGGAGCTTTACGACCGAGGCGAGCCGATCGACGCGCTGGTCGCGCTCGTGCGCGCGGAGGGGCTCAGCCCCACGCAGCGCCGGGAGGTCGACCGTGAGGCGATCGTCGGTCCCCTGGGTCTGCGCCTCGACGCCGCAGCCAAGCGCGGGCCCGCCCGCCGCCGCCAGACCATCGACGCGCTCCGGCCCTACCTCGCGGAGGTCGATCCGAAGGTCAAGCGGGAGCTGCCGGTCGGGCGCCGGGTCGCCTGTCACCTGATCGAGACGCAGGACCAGGGCGAGCTCGCCGAGGGCGACGCGCTGGCCAAGCTCGCCGCCGCCGCGGCCGAGCCCTCCCGCCGGGTGCGGCGCGGCCTGCGGTGGTACGCCGACCTGCCGGTGGAGGTCGGCGACCCCTCGCTGCTGCGCCTGCGGGCGGCCGACCTCGTGCCGGTCACGCAGATCGACGACATCACCTGGGTGGGCAACCGCCTGAAAGTGACCGGGCACGCCTACATCGCGGGCCTGTCGGTCCGCAGCGGGCGGTTCAACCGCGCCACCGTCGTGCTGCGCGGCCCCCGCTGGCTGCCCCCGGTCACGATGAAGACCCGCAGGACCTACCGCCCCGAGGCCACCCACGCGGCCCGCGAGCCCGGATGCAACTACGACTGGGCGGGCTTCACGGCCGAGCTGCATCCGTTCGCCCTGCGCTGGCGCTCCGGAGTGCGGGCCCTGGTGCGCGGCACCAAGCGGGTGCTGCGCCGCCGCCACGTCGTCCAGGACACCACCACCTGGCGGGCCGAGATCGTGATCTGGAGCCGTGCCGCCCGCGCCAAGGGCGTGCTGCGCGGTCCGGTGGTCGGCCGCACCGAGCGCCCGGCCGGCCTGCAGGTGCGCCCGCGCTGGTGGGTGCGGCCCGTGTGGACCTCCGACAAGGCGCTGCAGGTGGTCTTCCAGCCGACCCGCGCCCAGCTCACCGGTGTCCGGCTGAACGGCGACAACATCGAGCTCACCGGCTTCCTGCCGGGCCGGGCCGTGACCAAGGGCAAGGCCCGCGTCGGCGGTCACCGCATGTCGGCCGACTTCGCCCCGGTCGAGGGCGGCAGCCGCTTCTCGCTGTCGCTCGGGGTCGGCACGCTGCTCAACGCGGAGTCCCGGCGGCTGTGGGTCGAGCCCAAGGGAGACCCGGCCGCGGCCGTCATGCTGGAGGGCGCGGAGGAGACCCGCCTCCTGCTCGGCGAGCGCGAGGTCACGGTGCAGGGCGACCGGCGCGACCGGGTCGTCATCTCCGGTCACAAGATCCTGCCCGTGATCACCTCGGCCGAGTGGCACGACGAGTCGATCACGCTCATCGGCCGCTACCCCGACCCCGACCAGGGCCCGCGCGACCTCGTGCTGCGGCACCGGGGCGGGCTCAGCATCCGCGTGCCGCTGGAGCGCGACGGCGAGCGCTTCACCGTGCGGCTGTCGCCCGGCGCGATGTCGCGCCTGGGGTCGGCCGTGCCGCTGGCCGAGGGCACCTGGAACGTCTCGGTGGCCCCGCCCGGCAGGTACGGCCCCGCCATGGTGCCCGTCCGGTTCGACCACGCCGGCCTCGACGCGCTGGACGAGAGCCCCCGGCTCATCGGCGGCCGGGTCTACCGGTTCGTCGCCACCCGTTACGACGTGCCGGTGCTGGTGGCGGCCGAGGACCGGCCCGGCGACGAGCGGAGCGCGGCCGGCGTGTGGGCGCTCAGCCGCACCTTCTACCCGGCCGAGCGCGCCCGCCCGCTGCGCGAGGCCACCGTCTACGTCTCCTTCGACGGCCGCGCCTACTCCGACAACCCGCGTGCCGTCTACGAGGAGCGGGTGCGGCGCGGCGACGAGGGCGAGCACATCTGGGTCGTCAGGGACGGCGCGTTCGTCCCGCCGGGCTCGCGCGAGCTGGGCCTCGGCGACGGCGTGGCGCCCACGGTCGTCCGCGAGGGCAGCCGGGAGCACTACGAGGCGCTGGCCCGCGCCCGCTACATCGTGTCCAACGGCTTCATGCCCCAGTGGTTCCGCACCCGTGAGGACCAGGTGTGCGTGCAGACCTGGCACGGCACGCCGGTCAAGCACATCGGCCGCGACCAGGCCCACATGAAGCGCGAGCCCCGGCCTCCGGTGTGGCACCGCCAGGCCGTGGAGGTCCGCGGCTGGGACCTGCTGCTGTCGCAGAGTCCGTGGGCGTCGTCCGTCCTGCGCAAGGCCTTCGGTTACGAGGGCGAGATCCTGGAGTCGGGCTACCCGCGCAACGACGTCCTCGTCTCCGGGGACCGCGACGCGCTGGCGCAGGAGATCCGGCGCCGGATCGGCATCCCCGAGGGCAAGCGGGTCGTCCTGTACGCGCCGACCTACCGCGACTACGACCGAAGGAACGCCACGGTCAAGCTCGACCTCGCGGATGCGAAGCGGGCACTCGGCGCCGACCACGTGGTGCTGGTCCGCGGTCACATGATGCAGGCCTTCCCCCACGTCAACGCGCAGGACGGCTTCGCGATCGACGTGACGACCTACCCCGACACGGCCGATCTGCTGCTGATCGCCGACGTGCTCGTCACCGACTACTCGTCGGTCATGTTCGACTTCGTGGCGACCGGGCGGCCGGTCGTGCTGTTCACGCCGGACCTGGCCAAGTATCGCTCGTCCCGCGGGCTGTACCTCGACCTGGAGTCCCAGCGCCCGGGGCCGCGCCTGGAGACCTCACCGGAGGTCGTCGAGGCCCTGCGGAACATCGACGCCGTGACCGCCAAGCTGTCGGACCGCTACGCGGCCTTCACGCGGACCTACGCGCCGCATGACAACGGCAAGGCCACCGCGCGGGTCATCGACCACGTCTTCACGTCCTGATCCTGGCCGAGAGCGTGCTGTCGTGCCGGGATCGAGGACGCCATGCCGACTACATCATCGATCAACGGGGGGAACCGCGCACCGGCTTGGCATCGCATCGCGGCCTGGCTGATCGACTGGTTGCGGATCCTCGTCCTTCCGCTGCTCCTGGTCCCGGTCGGCGTGGCCCTCTACTCGGCGGGACTGCGACTGCCGGTCGGCCTGTGGAACCTCATCTCGTTCCTCTTCCTGATCGCGCCGGTGACCCTGTGGTGTGCCTGGCGCGAGTCCGGCCGCTTCCAGGCCACCCCTGGTAAAAGGGCCAGGGGCCTGATCGTCGTCGACGCCCACTCCGGGCGGCCGGTCGGTTTCGGGCGGGCGCTGCTGCGTAACACCGCCAAGATCGCTCTACCGTGGGAGCTGGGGCACACCGTCGCGTACGGCTTCGCCACCACGGCCCGGAACCCGTCCGCGTCTCTGATGGTGCTGACGATCATCGTCTACGTCATCATGTTCGCCTGGTTGGGCGCCCTCTTCCTGCCCTCGACCAGGACGCCTTACGACCTGCTCGGCGGAACCCGGGTCGTCTCGGGATCTCGCGAGTGACGCCTCCGCTGCCGACCGCTCAGGCCTGGTTCGTCGGCAGCACGACGACCTGACGGAGGTTGACGTGCCTGGCCCGGCTGACCGCGTACGCGATCAGGTCGGCGATCTCCTCGGCGGTCATGGGCGTGATGACCTCGAACATTCCGGCCAGTTGCGCGCCGATCTCCGGGCTGTCGACGTGGTCGCCCAGCTCTGTCGCCGTCAGGCCCGGCTCGATGTTGGTCACCCGTACGCCGCGCGGGCCGAACTCCGTGCGCAGGTTCGCGGACAGGTGGGTGAGGGCGGCCTTGGTGGCCCCGTAGACGGCATAGCCGGGGAAGAGGAGGTGGGAGCCGATCGACGAGATGTTGACGAGGTCGGCCGTCCGGCCCTCCGCCGCCGCCGCGAGCAGGTCGGCCGTGAAGGCCCGTGTGATCCGCAGGGCGCCCGCGACGTTCGTGTCGAGCATCCGCGTCCACTCGTCGATGCGGCCGTCGTCGATGGCGTTGGGCAGCATCACGCCCGCGGCGTTGACCACCAGGTCCACAGGCCCGAGCGCGGCGTGGATCCGGTCCACGGCGGCGGCCACGCTGTCGTCCCGGGTAACGTCGGCGGTCACGGCCACCGCGGTGCCGCCGTCCGCGGCGATCTTCCGGACCAGGTCCTCCAGCCGGTCGGCGCGCCGGGCGAGCAGCGCGACCTTCGCGCCCGAGGCGGCCAGCAGCCGCGCCGTCGCCTCTCCCATGCCGCTGGCGGCCCCGGTGACGACGGCGACGCGTCCGCCCAGGTTCTCGTAGCTCATCGTGACTCCTTCGAGTTCGCGGGTTCGACGAGAGCCACTGTGGCGGGGTCGGCCGGGTTTACCCAGCTCACGCCTGGTACTGGTAACGGCGGTACTAGGCTTGTGCTCCATGAACGGTGATCTGGGACGGTTTCTGCGCTCTCGCCGGGCCCGGATCAGACCCGAGGACGCGGGGCTCCCGGCACACGGGCGCCGGCGGGTCAGCGGGCTGCGGCGCGAGGAGGTCGCGCTGCTCGCGGGCATGAGCGCGGAGTACTACATCCGCCTGGAGCAGGAGCGCGTCGGCAACGTCTCCGACGAGGTGCTCGACGCGGTCGCCCGGGTGCTGCGCCTGGACGGCACCGAGCGGGCGCACCTGCGCCGCCTCCTCCGGCCGCCGGACGATCGGCGGGCTCCCCTCGCGCACGTCCGGCCCGGGGTGCGGATGCTCCTGGACGCGGCCGACTCCGTCCCGGCGTGCGTCATGGGGCCACGGATGGACGTGCTCGCCTGGAACGCCCTCGCCGAACGGATCAACGGGTTCTCGGCCGTGCCGCCGGGTGAGCGCAATCTGGCCCGTCTGACGTTCCTGACGCCGGCGGCGCGCTCGCTCTACCGCGACTGGGCGGCCGTGGCCGCCGAGGCCATCTCCTACCTGCGCCTGTACGCCGGGAGGCATCCAGACGATCCGCTGCTGGGCCCACTCGTCGCCGACCTGTCCGCCGACCCTGATTTCGCCCGGCTGTGGGAGGAGCACCAGGTCGCCGAGAAGACCTTCGGCGTCAAGCTGCTGCACCACCCGGAGCTCGGCGATCTGGACTTCGCGTACGAGACCCTGGCCCTGCCCGGGGACCCCGAACTGCTGGTCGTCATGTACACCGCCGATCCGGCCTCCCCGACCGGCCGCGTACTGGCCCGGCTTCGCGAGGCCCGCGAACCCGGCGTACAGGAGGCGGCGGCCGGCTGATCCGCCCTACTAGGCCGGCTGATCCGCCCTACTAGGACACGGAGTGGGCATTCGGGCACGATCTGCCTCGGTGATCTGGTGGAATGCTGTGTTGTGAGTGGTCAGAACTACCGGCTGGTGCGTCGCGGGGGCGTGGGGCATCGCGCGGCTCCCGTGCTGGACGAACATCAGCGTGCCGTCGTCGAGCACGAGAGCGGGCCCCTGCTCGTGCTCGCCGGGCCGGGCACGGGCAAGACGACCACGATCGTGGAGACCGTCGTCGACCGGGTCGAGCGCCGCGGCGTTGACCCCGAGCGGGTGCTCGTCCTCACCTTCAGCCGCAAGGCGGCCGGTGAGCTGCGCGAGCGGATCACCGCCCGGATGCGCAGGACCACCAGGACTCCGCTGGCGCTCACCTTCCACAGCTACGCGTACGCGCTGCTGCGCCGTGAGGCGGTGCTGGCCGGTGAGCCGCCGCCGCGCCTGCTCACCGGTCCCGAGCAGCTGCTGGAGGTCCGGCGGCTGTTGCACGGCGAGCTGGAGGACGGCGCGCGGCACTGGCCTCCGGACATGCGCGAGCTGCTCAAGACCCGGGGGTTCGCTGAAGAGCTGCGCGACTTCCTGTCGCGTGCGGCCGAGCGCGGCCTGTACGGCGACGCGCTGGTGCAGCTGGGCCGCGAGCACGGCAGGCCCGACTGGGAGGCCGCAGGGCTGTTCTCCTACCGCTACCAGGACCGGTTCGACCTCGATCCGGTGCCCGCGCTGGACTACTCGGAGCTGATCCGCGAGGCGGCCGGCCTGCTGGCCGACGGCGAGGTGCGGCGGCGTGAGCGGGACGCCTACGACCTGGTGCTCGTCGACGAATACCAGGACACCGACCCGGCGCAGGAGTTCCTGCTCCGGCAGCTCGCCGGAGACGGCCGCGACCTGATCGCCGTCGGCGACCCCGACCAGTCCATCTACGGCTTCCGCGGCGCCGACGTGCAGGGCATCCTGCGGTTCCCCGAGCGGTTCCCGACCCGGGACGGGCGGGACGCCCCGGTGGTCGCGCTGCGGGTGTGCCGCCGCAGCGGGCCGGCCCTGCTGGAGGCCTCCCGGCGCGTCGCCTACCGCCTGCCGGCCGTGCCGGGCCCGGTAAGCAGGCACGAGTACAGGCACGACAACAGGCACGACAACAGGACCGGCGGCCACCGCGACCTGATCCCGGTCGGGGAGGCCGATCCCGGCGAGGTGAAGGTCCTGCTGGCCGACAGCGCCACCCAGGAGGCCGCGGTGGTGGCCGACACGCTGCGCCGGGCGCACCTGCTCGACGGGGTGCCGTGGTCGCGCATGGCGGTGCTGGTGCGCAGCGCCGTCCGGCACGTGCCGCTGCTGCGGCGGGCGCTGGTCACCGCGGGGGTCCCCGTCGTGGTCGCGGGCGACGAGCTCCCGCTGGTGCAGGAGCCCGGCGTCCGGCCGCTGATCACGCTGCTGCGGATCGCGGCCACGGCCGCCACGCTCGACGTGGCGACCGCCGAGGAGCTGCTGACCGGGCCGCTCGGCGGCACCGACATGATCGGCGTGCGCCGGCTGCGCCGCGCCCTGCGGATCGCCGAGCACGAGGCGGTCGCCGCTGAGGCCGCCGCCGCGGAGGAGGCCGGCCGGCCGGCGCTGCCCTTCACCCCGCGCTCGTCGGACGAGCTGCTGGTCGCGGCGCTGCGCGACGCCCGGGAGCTGGGCGGCGTCGAGCCGCATGTCGCGGCGTCGGCCGAACGCCTCGCGCGGCTCATCGCGACCGCCAGCGAGGCCGTACGGCACGGCCAGGGCGCCGAGGAGACGCTGTGGGAGATCTGGCAGGCCAGCGGGCTCGCGGAGCGCTGGACGGAGGCCAGCCTCGCGGGCGGGGCCCGGGGTGCCCAGGCCGACCGCGACCTCGACGCCGTCGTCGCCCTGTTCGACCACGTGGCCCGCTTCACCGATCGGCTGCCCAAGGCCGGGGTCGCGGTGTTCCTCGACGACCTGACCTCCCAGGAGATCGCCGGCGACTCGCTGGCCGAGTCCGCCCCCGAGGGCGACGCCGTACGGATCCTGACCGCGCACCGGTCCAAGGGCCTGGAATGGGACGTGGTGGTGGTCGCCGGCGTTCAGGAGGGCCTGTGGCCCGACCTGCGCCTGCGCGGCTCGCTCCTCGGCACCGAGGCGCTGGTGGACCTGGCGGGCGGAGTGGAGTTCGCGGGCGGCTCGGCGCTGGACACCACGCAGGCCGCGACGGCCGCGCTGGCGTCCAAGCTCCTCGCCGAGGAGCGGCGGTTGTTCTACGTCGCGGCCACCCGCGCCCGCAGGAAGCTCGTCGTCACCGCCGTCGGCGGCGAGGACACCGACGAGCGGCCCTCCCGGTTCCTCACCGAGCTGCTGCCCGGCGGCGTGGGGGCGGCGACCGTGGACGACCGGGCGCGGTGGCTCAGCATGTCCGCGCTGGTCGCGGACCTGCGCGCGGCCGTGTGCGACACGAGCAGGCCCGAGGCGCTGCGCCGCGAGGCCGCCGCGCACCTCGCCAGGCTGGCCCGGGCCGGGGTGCCCGGCGCCAACCCCGGAGAGTGGTACGCGCTGACCCCGATCTCCGACGACCGGCCGCTCGGCTGGCCCGACGACATCGTGCAGATCTCGCCGTCGTCGGTGGAGAGTTTCACCAAATGCGGGCTGCGCTGGATGCTGGAGAACGCGGTCGGGGCCGGGACGTCGAACGTCACCCAGAGCCTCGGCACGGTCGTCCACGCGATCGCCGCGATGGCGACCGAGGACGGCACCGACTACGTCGAGCGGCTCGACGACATCTGGGACCAGTTCGACTTCGGCGGCCTGTGGTTCAACCGCAAGCAGCGCCGCGTCGCCGAGCAGATGGTCGACAAGTTCGTCCGCTGGCAGAAGGACAAACCGCGTGACCTGGTCGCGGTGGAGGAGGCGTTCACCGTACGGGTGCCGGGGCACGACATCCAGATCACCGGCCGGGTGGACCGGGTCGAGCGGGACGAGGCGGGCCGGGCCGTGATCATCGACATCAAGACCGGCAGCGGCAGGCCCAAGGACACCGAGATCGACCGGCATCCACAGCTCGGGGTGTACCAGCTCGCCACGACGCTCGGGGCGTTCGAGCGGCACGGCCTCATCCAACCGGGCGGTGCGTCCCTGCTGCACCTGGGTAAGGCGGCGGGCCAGTCGGCCGACGCCAGGGAGCAGGCGCAGCGGGCGCTCGGCGACGATTCCGAGCCCGACTGGGCGGAGGATCTGGTCAAGACGGTGGCGACCGGCATGTCCGCGGGCGTGTTCGTCGCCACGGTCAACGACGGCTGCCGCACCTGTGCCGCCAAGATCGCCTGCCCGGTGAACGACAACGGAGGACAGGTGTGCTGACGCCGGATGAGCTGGCGGGCCGGCTCGGGATCCTTCCGCCCACCCCCGAGCAGGCGGCCGTCATCGAGGCGCCGCTGGAGCCGATGGTGGTGGTGGCGGGGGCCGGATCCGGCAAGAGCGAGACGATGGCCGGGCGGGTGGTCTGGCTGGTCGCCAACGGCCTGGCCAGGCCCGAGCAGATCCTCGGCCTCACCTTCACCCGCAAGGCCGCCGCCGAGCTGGCCGAGCGGGTGCGCCGCCGGCTGGCCGGGTTGGCGGAGGCCGGGCTGGTCGAGCCGGAGCTGCTCGACTCGGAGCCGACGGTCTCCACCTATCACGCCTACGCCGCGCGGCTGGTGACCGACCACGCGCTGCGCGAGGGGCTGGAGCCCACCATGCGGCTGGTCACGCCCGCCGTCGCCTGGCAGATGGCGGCCCGGGTGGTCGGCCAGTACGACGGGCCGATGGACCGGGTGGACCTGTCCCCGCCCAGCGTCACCGCCGCCGTGCTGGACCTGGCCGGGGAGCTGGCCGAGCACCTGCGCGAGCCGGCGGACGTCCGCGAGGTCGGCGACTGGCTGCGCGAGCGCCTGGCCTCGCTCACCGGGCGCATCGTCAAGGACCAACGAAAGCCGGTGGAGACCCAGGCCATCCGTGAGCAACTGCTGCCGATGGTCGAGGCGTACGAACGGCTCAAGCGCGGCCGGGAGGTCATCGACTACGGCGACCAGATGGCGCTGGCCGCGCGGATCGCCTCGCGGCATCCGGAGGTCGGCGCGTCCGAGCGGGCCCGGTTCTCGGTCGTGCTGCTCGACGAGTATCAGGACACCAGCCACGCCCAGCTCGTGCTGCTGCGTTCGCTGTACGGCGGGGGCCACCCGGTCACCGCGGTCGGCGACCCCTGCCAGTCGATCTACGGCTGGCGCGGCGCGTCGGCGGGCAACCTGTCCCGGTTCCCGGGCGACTTCCCGGCGGCGTCCGCAGACCCCGCGCAGGTGCGGCGGCTGTCGGTCAGCTTCCGCAACGGCGAGCACGTGCTCGCCGTCGCGGCCCGGATCCAGGTGCCCCTGCGCCGGGAGGCCCGTGAGGTGCCGGTGCTGGTGCCGGGTGGCAACCGGGCGGGCCGGGGGCGGGTGCTGTGCGCCTTCCACGAGACGGCCGAGGACGAGGCGGAGTGGATCGCCGAGGGCCTGGCCGGAATGCTGCACGGCGAGGACGCCCCGGACGGCCTGCCCTGGGGCGAGGGCGAGCGGACCAAGCGCGGCCCCGCCCTGCAGCCGCAGGACGTCGCGATCCTCGCCCGCAAGCGGTCGCAGTTCCCGGCCCTGCGCCGGGCCCTGGAGGCCCGGGGGGTCCCCGTGGAGGTCGTGGGCCTCGGCGGGCTGCTCACCGTGCCCGAGGTGGCCGACATCGTGGCGACCCTGCGGGCCCTGTACGACCCGACCGCGGGGGACGCGCTGGTCCGGCTGCTCGCCGGGCCGCGCCGGCGGATCGGCCCCGCCGACCTGAAGGTGCTCGGCGACCTGGCCCGGGAGCTCAACAAGGAGATCAGGGCGGCCAGGGGAGGTTCGCGCCCGGAGGACCCGCTCGACCAGGTCGTCGCCGATCTCGCCGAGGAGCGCGGCAGCCTGATCGACGCGCTCGACGAGCTACCCGACCGGCCCGACTGGCTGGAGCGGTTCTCCCCGCTCGCGCGGCTGCGGCTGCCCGCCGCCGCCCGCGAGCTGCGCCAGCTGCGCGCCCACGCCGGGCAGCCGCTGCCCGACCTGATCAGCGAGATCGAACGCCGGCTCGGCCTCGACGTGGAGGTCGCCGCCAGGGGAGGCAGCCCGCTGGCCGCCCGAGCCGACCTCGACGCCTTCCTCGACGCCGCCTCCCGGTTCGCCGGAGACTCGGAGGATCCGACGCTCGGCGCGTTCCTGGCGTACCTGAAGGCGGCGGAGAGCGAGGAGTTCGGGCTGGAGGCCGGGCGGGTCGGCGACAGCAACACCGTCAAGCTGATGACCGTCCACGCGTCCAAGGGACTGGAGTGGCCGGTCGTGGTGGTGCCGGGCCTGTCGCAGCTCACCTCCCAGAAGGGCGGGCTGATCATAGGCAGCATGTTCCCCGCGACTCCGGTCACCAACTCGCGGTGGACGGAGAACCCGCGCAAGCTGCCGTACCCGCTGCGGGGGGACAGCGCGGACCTGCCCGAGCTGGCCGGGCTGGACCGGGAGGCGCTGGGCGCCTTCGACGAGCGCTGCCGCGACCGCGACCTGACGGAGGAGCGGCGGCTGGCGTACGTCGCCGTCACGAGGGCGCACTACCTGCTGATCGCCTCCGGCTACCGCTGGGGCACCTCGTCCCGGCCGCTGGAGCCGTCGGAATTCCTGCGGGAGATCCGCGAGGCGGGCGCCCGGGTCGTGCGGTGGGCCGAGGATCCGGACAGCTCGGACAATCCGCTGCTCGCCGAGCCGCCGGTGGCCGACTGGCCGTCCGTCACGGTGAACGACGCGATCCTCGACGGCGCCCGCCTCGTCGAGGAGGCGATGATGGGCGACGCCCCGCCCGCGGCGGCCGGCGACCACGCGCTTGTCCGGGACTGGGAGCTGGAGCGGATGCGGGCCTGGGCGCGCGACACGGACCTGCTGCTGCGCGAGCGGGAGACGAACCGCCGGCGGGCCGGGGCGGTCGTGGAGCTGCCGTCGCGGCTGTCGGTGTCGTCACTGGTCACGCTGGCACAGGACCCCGCGGCGTTCGCTCGGCAGGTGCGCCGGCCGGTGCCGCGCAGGCCCGCGCCGCTGGCCCGAAGGGGCACCACCTTCCACCGCTGGCTGGAGTCGCGCTGGGGCCAGCAGCGCCTGATCGACGACCTGGAGCTGCCCGGCGCCGCCGACGAGCTGTCGGAGACGGAGGTCCAGCTCGCCGAGTTGCAGGAGCGGTTCGAGGAGAGCGAGTGGGCCGGGCGTGAGCCGGTCGACCTGGAGATCCCGTTCGAGACCATGATCGGCGACCGCCTGCTGCGCGGCCGGATGGACGCGGTCTTCCGC
The DNA here is from genome assembly GCF_043197435.1 of Microbispora bryophytorum. NCBI lineage: Bacteria > Bacillati > Actinomycetota > Actinomycetes > Streptosporangiales > Streptosporangiaceae > Microbispora > Microbispora bryophytorum. Next base: position 271,473 of record NZ_JBICTF010000008.1, read on the forward strand.
GAGGGCGACGGCTACGTGGTGATCGACTGGAAGACCGGTGAACGGCCGCAGGGCAGGGCCGCCGAGACCGCGTCGGTGCAGCTCGCGGCCTACCGGGTGGCCTGGGCCGCACTGGCCGGGGTGCCGCTGGAGAGGGTCGGCGCGGCCTTCCACTACGTTCGCTCGAACGAGACCGTCCGCCCCGTGGACCTCCTCGACGCGGATGGCCTCACCGCGTTCATTCAGCGGGTTCCGGAGGACTGACCACCTGGTCGAAGAGCACGCTCGTCTCGATCTTGATCCCGAATGGTTCGGGTAGTTCCAGGAACTCGCCCTCTTCGGCGGTGACGATCTGCCGGTACGCCTGCCGGTGGTAGTCGAAGGGCTCCAGGTCGGCGAGGGGATCGCTCATCAGCGTCACTCTGCGCGGAGACGCCACGGGGTCCACGATCAGATAGAGCGGTACGCCCGCCCGCGCGTAGTCGAGCGGCTTCTCCCGCCAGTCGACCTTGTACGTCCCGGGCGAGCACACCTCAACCACGAGCAGGGCGCAGCGCCCGCGCATGCGCATGTCGTCGAACTGCTCGACCTCGTCGGGGGCGACCAGGAGATCGGGCAGTCGAAGATCCTGATACGGCGGGATGTGCACCCCCCAGGTCTGGTGGAACCGCCAGCCGTTCGCCAGTTTCAGCGGGATCAGCAGATTGGAGAGCCTGTCGACGATGTATGTGCTCTCCCTTCCCGCGGGCGGCGTCACGACGACCTGCCCGAGACGAATTTCCGCCCGATAACCGGAGGCGTTGAGTTGCACGCACAGGTGCAGCACCTCGTCAGAAAGCTCCTGGGGCTCTTCGGGCTTTCCCGCCTCTGGGGGCTCGTGCTCGTCGGAGACGAGATCGCCGGGGACGGGGTCGTCCTGCGTGCGCTGGACAGGGCGATCGTGCCTGCCGCGTTTGGTCGGCTTCGTGAGGGCCATGGCGCCATCCTCTCCTGCTCCTCCATGTGATGGTACGGAAGGTTTCCGGGTCGCCACGGAAAGTAACAGGGGAGTGAGGGGAGGGAAATTCGTCGAAAGAGAGAACGAGGTGAAGGAAAGCCCTACCAGGTGAAGGAAAACCGGCTCCATAAATCAGTCATGGGCGACGTACCCGCCGCAAATGTCCTGCTGTGGTATCTGACTTTTCCCGAGAGGGCGATTGTTTCTTTCGCCGACGCGCCGGTCCATGATCGGCTATTAATGGCCTATGTCGGTTGTGCGAATGACGATGGCGGCGTTCTGCGTCGCGGCGGTGACGGGGTGTTCGGCGTCGGCGGCGGTGAATCCCCCGGAACCGCCGGATCTCACGCTCCCTCTCGACGCCTACAGTCTCGGGGTGAAGGATCGCGCCCAGGTGATACGCGCCCGGTTCATGCTGATGGAGGAATGCATGCGCCATGTGGGGCTCGATTTCCGGTTTCCCGCCGTCGAACCGGTGACCGACCTGCGTAATGTCGATCTCCTCGGATGGCTCGACCCCGGCCAAGCCGCCGAATCCGGATATCTGGGGAAGGGGCGGAACCCGGATGAGATGACCGGCATTCCGTCGTACTCCGTCACCGACGACGAGTTCTATGTGCTGTACGGGAAGGTCCGGCGGTACCACGGGCGTACGGTGCCGCCCGGAGGCTGTATGGCCAAGGCGGACGCCCTGCTGAACCGGGGAGCGGGGGGCGTGACCCCGGCCGATGCCGGCAAGAGGTTCGACGACGACGAGGTCCCGCGTTACGTCGACAGCGCGGCCGACCTCGCCGTGAAGGACCCGCGGATCGCGGCGGCCGAGCGCGAGTGGAGCGACTGCATGCGGTCGGAGGGCTTCGACTACCGGAGCACCGTCCACGCCGTCGGCGACCGGCGCTGGGCGGCGACCGTCAACGACGACTCGATCGGCCACACCCCCAAGCCGCGCGGCACGCGGGCCGAGATCGACACCGCGGTCGCGGACGCGGGATGCCGGGAGGAGACCGGCTACTCCGACGTACGTCGCAAGGTGTACGTCGAGGCCGAGAACCGGATCATCGGCCAGAACCGGGCCCGGCTCGACGTCATCAGGTCGCTTAACCAGGCCCGCCTCGCCAACTCCGCCAAGGTCCTCGACGGCAGACTCACGCTGTCCTGGTAGCCCGTCACCCCAGGTAGTGGAACGCGGGCTTCGGGTGCATGAGGAAGTCGTGGTGCGAGATGTTCCAGGCGTACGCGCCGGCCATGGCGAAGGCAACGACGTCGCCGACGGCGAGTGAGGCGGTGACGCGGCGGGCGAAGACGTCCTTGGGCGTGCAGAGCCGCCCCACCAGGGTCACCGGCCCGTCCTCTCCCTCCCCGCGCCCCGGCAGCACGGCGAACGGCTGGTCGTGTCCCTTCGTCACCGGGGTCCGCAGGTGGTGGGTGCCGCCGGACAGGACGGCGAAGCGCTCCCCGTGGACGCGCTTCACGTCGAGCACGGTGGTGAGATACCACCCGCAGTAGGCCGTCAGGGCGCGTCCCGGCTCCACGCGCAGCGTCTCGCCCGGCCGGGCCAGCGCCCGCAGGCCCGCGCCGTACGCCGCCCAGTCGAACCGTTCGTCCGGGCGGGTGTAGGAGACGGCCATGCCGCCGCCCAGGTTGAACTCGCGCAGCCCGAGGCTCCTGCCGTAGGCAAGGACGGCCTCGGCGAGCGTGAGCAGATCGGGGGCGGCCAGGCCGCTCGCGAGGTGCGCGTGGACGCCGCGCAGCCGCACCGGTGAGGACCCGAGCAGGGCCAGGCACTGGGCGACCCCGCCGGGGTCCATGCCGAACGGCGTGGCGCCGCCGCCCATCGCGAGGGCCGCGCCGGTGACGTTCACGTCGAGGTTGACCCGCAGCAGCACGTCCGCGGCTTCGCGCATCCGCCGCAACTCGGCCGGGCTCTCGACATGCCAGCGGTGTGCCGAGGGGGCGAGGGCCAGCTCCGCCTCGGTCTTCCCCGGCCCGCCGAAGCTCAGCGCGACCTCCGGCAGCACCGCCCTGACGTGGGCGAACTCGCCGCCGGAGGAGACCTCGAAGCCGTCCACGTGCGGCGCGAGCGCCCGCAGCACCTCCGGGTCGGGGTTGGCCTTGACGGCATAGCAGATCTCCGTCCCCGCCAGGGCGGCCCGTACGGCGGCCGCGTGGCGGTCGAGCCCGGCGAGGTCGTAGACGTAGGCGGGGACGTCGTCCAGAGACTCGGCGACCTTCCGGACACCCGCCGGGACCTCGATGCTCATCGGTGCTCTCCTTCCGCGAACCCGAGCGGGTTCGGGACGGGGACGTATCCGGCGGCCCGGTCGGCGGCCTTCGCCCAGCGCACGCCCAGGTTGGCCTTGGCCGGCAGCGGCGCCCCGGCCAGCAGCCGCGTCAGTGGCTCGGCGGTGCCGACGGTGTGGTCCGCGACGTAGCGCTCCAGGGACTCCCGGGCGACCGCCCACAACGCGCGCAGGACGCCCCCGGCTGGGCCGGCCACGGTCGCGGCCACCTCCGCCAGATGGTTGACGAACAGGCAGTAGGCGACCCGGTTCCAGCCCCGCGCGGCGTCGTACGAAAGAGGGGCCGCCACCTCGACCGGCACGCCGGCCAGGTCGTGCCGGCCGGAGACCAGCTTGGTGCCCTCCAGGTCGCGGAAGACCGCCTCGACCGGCCACCCGGCGGCGTCGAACCCGACGAGCACGTTCTGCACGTGCGCTTCGAGCACGACCCCGTGCCGGAAGAAGGCGTCGAGCACTGGGAACGCCACGCGCTCGACGTACGCCCCCCACCACGCCACGGGGTCGGCCGCCCGGCGGGCCAGGACGGCCTCGGGAACCCCCTGCGAGCCGGCGGCGAGGGCGCCGGCGAGAACCGGCGTGGTCCCCGGTCCGCACACCGCCCACGGGCCGGTACGGACGATCACCCCGAGCCCTTCCAGCAGCCGGGTGCCGAGCGCGGCCGAGCGGTAGCCGGGCTCCGGCAGCCACCGCGTGCCGGGGAAGCGGCGGGCCAGCAGCTCGAAGACGGGAGCGAGCCGCCGGGTCAGCTCGACCGCGCCGGACAGCTCGTACCACGCGTTCTTGCGCACGCAGTTGGTGATCCGCACGTTCAGGCTGAACTTCAGGCACATGCCGGTGCCGGGGTCGTAGACGGTCCGGACCGAGGACGTGGGCACGACCGCGCGAGGGCCGGTCCCGAGGTCGGCCAGCCGCCCGTCCGCGAGCGGCCCGCGCAGGTCGGCGGCCAGTAGGTCGAGCTGCCAGGGATGGGCGGGCAGCGGGACGTATCCCGGAGGCGCGTCCCCGAACGCGTCGAGCGCCGTCGTGTCGCCCTCCTGGGCCACCAGGTCGGCGCGCACCCCGAGCAGGCGCGGCGCGAACCGCGCGTGCGCCTCCGGCGCGTAGTCCAGCCAGCCGTCGCCCGAGCGTGCCTTGGGAGCGGGGTGGAACGGGTGCCCGGCCACGAGGGCCTGCTCGGAGGCGAGCCATGGATCGGCGGGTGGTACGGCTCGCGCGCGGGCGGCCAGGATCGCCGCGACCGCCTCCTGCCCGGCCCGCACCTGGGCGGCGAACTCCTCGTTGCCGCCGTCCAGCTCCCGCTCCACCAGTGCGACGAGCGAAGGCAGTCCGAGGGTCCGCCACCGCCCGTCCATCAGATGCTCGGGCGGGCCGTCGAAGCGCAGCGCGATGCCGCCGCTGACGCGGACGCGCACCGGCGTCCCGGCCACGCGGAGCGTCAGGTGCGGCCCGGCGGCGTGCACGTGCCCACGGGGACCGCCGACCTCGCGCAGCCAGCAGCGCAACAGCGCTCCGAGCGCCGCCTCCTCGGCCGGGGCCGCGTGCCGGTCAGGGGCGTGCGAGTCGAGGAGCAGACGGTCCATGGCTCAGGCACCCCTCAGGTAGTTGGGGCCGGTCGTGCCGTAGAATTTGTTGACGTCCCGGGCCCCGGTGCGGTCCTTGGCCACGAGCGTCCCGGCCACGACCATCGACTTGCCGGTGAGACGGGCGGCCTCCAGCGTGCGGGCCCGCAGCAGCCGGGCCATCGGGTCGTCCCCGTACGGTTCGAGCGCGGCCGTCAGAGCCCGTCCGACGAGCGTGGCGGCGGTGCCGGGCAGCGCGCCGTGGGCCACGGCCATGGCGGCCAGATGCAGGGTGATCGTCACGAAGACGTCGGCGAGCGCGTAGGGGTCGTCGGTCAGCATGCGCTCGTCGCCGAAGCCGGGCGTCTCGATCCCCGCCGCGTGCAGCCGCCGGGGCGAGGCCAGCAGCCCGTCGTTGTCCTTGACCAGCAGCCGCATTGGCCCGTCGCCGAACACCAGCGCGAGGTTCTGCTGGTGGGCCTCCAGCGCGACGCCGTACCGGACGAACAGCGTGACGTTCCACGCGAGCAGCGCCGAGAGGTAGTCGCGCAGCAACGCCTCCGCGTCGCCGCCGTGGTGGCGGTCGGCCACCTCGTGCAGGACGAGCCGTCCGCCGGAGCCCCCCTCCGGCGGCGGGGCGAGCGGCGCGAGCAGGGCGGCGACCGGCACGATCTCCCCTTCGGGCAGGTCGCGGACGAGCCAGCCCAGGTACTCGTGCTCCGCGTGCCCGAAGGTCTGCTCGTCGGCGAGGCGGACGCGCAGGCCGGGCTCGCGCGCCAGGATCTCGCGCAGCAGCGACTCGGCCAGCGCTCCGTCCCGCAACGTGCCCGGTTTGATCGACCGGCGGTTGCGCAGGCCCAGTGTGCTGACCGGGAGCGGCACCTTGAGATGGACGCGTTCGCGGACCTCCACCGTCCGGGTCGACAGGGTCGGCCGCACGGTCGCGTACGGCTGCGGACCCGCGACCAGCCCGGGCAGCCCGGCCACCTGCGGCTCCGTGAGCGGGTGGACGGGGAAGAGCACGTGGGTGCGGGCGAGACCGGGCGGCAGCCCGACGTCGCCGGGCGCGGGCCACCACCCCGGGAGATCAGGACGGGAGAGCGTCACCCGCTCGCGCGGCGCCGCGGCCCACCGCATGCGGAACTCGGGGGCGAACTCCGGGGCGTAGGCCGCCAGATCGGCGGGGGAGACCCCGAGGCGGCACCTGGCCGTCGGATAGAGCGGATGGTCCACCGCGGCCGCCAGCGACTCGTAGCGGATCAGGCCGTGGCGCCCGCGGAGCCGCCGCGCCACCTCGCCGCGCATCCGGTGGTGGGCCTCCAGGGCCGCGAGCGTCTCGTGGCACTCCCGCTCGAAGGCGGCGACCCCCTCGGCGTCGGCGGGGTGGGCGACGGCCTCCAGCGTCTCCAGCACCTCCGCCAGGCGCGGACGCTCGTGCGGGGCCGTGGCGAAGTCCTGGAACGGGTGGCCCGCGGCGAGCCCGACCCGCCGCCCCGAGGCGAGGACGATCGCGACCCCGTCCTTGTCGTGGGTGACCCTGGCGGAGATCCCGGCGTAGTCCTCCCGCAGCAGGGCGTTCAGCACCCGCGCGGCCAGGTAGTGCTCCCCGCCCGTCGCCCCCCGGTGGTCGCGCGCAGGGATCATGCGAGCACCCAAGGGTGCTCCTTCCTGAAGGTGTCGACCGCGGCGTCGACGACGGCGGCGTCCGGGCCGACGGCGCGGAGCAGGCCGAGATAGTCGCGGTTGGTGCCCGTCACCTCGACATGATCTCCGATCCGGCGCAGTGCCCGGTGCCACAGCCGCACGCCGCCCGCCGGCTCCGCGGGGGACGGGTCCGGTGGGGACAGGTCCGGCGGCGCGGCGGTGACCGTGCCGGACCGCTCGGCGACGAGGCTCACCACGGATCCGTACGCCGCGCGAAGGCCGCCCAGGTCGAACACCGGCACCGGCTCGCCCGCGTGGACGCGCAGGATCCACTGGTGCAGGGGCACACCGAGCAGGTCCGCCAGCAGGAAGTCGCAGTTGTCGCCGATCAGCCGATAGTTGATCTCGATGACGCGGGGACCGTCCGGGGTGACGGCATACTCGGTGTGGCACACCCCGAAGCCGACCCCTGCCGCGTCGAGCGCGGCGCCCAGGTGGGCCAGGTGGTCCGGGTCCGGAGGCCGCCAGTCCAGGCGCTCCTCCACGAAGCGCGGCAGCGGGCCGAGCGTGGTGGCGAACCCGCCGGCGACTTCCCGGGTGGTGCCGTCGCCGAGCGTCTCCAGCGTGCGGACCGGCCCGTCGAGGAACTCCTCCGCGACCAAGACCTCCTCGGGCCGCCGCTCCCTGATCGCCGCGACGGCGGCGGCCAGCGCGTCCTGCCCGTCCACCAGCACGACGTCCTCGCTGGCCACACCCAGCGCGGGCTTGACCACGACCGGGTACGGCAGGCCCTGCGGCACCCCTCCGCCGGGCGGCAGCCGTACGGACCTGACGGGTTCGACGGCGGCGAGGGCGCGGCGGGTGAGCGCCTTGTTCTTGGCGGTGACACAGGCCCGCCAGTCCTTGCCCGGCAGGCCGAAGTACCCGGCGGCGAGCGCGGTGGCGGCCTGGAGGTGGTCGGAGTTGGAGAAGATCACATCGGGCCGGTGGTGGGCGGCCACCGCGTCGATCACCGCCCTGGGGTCATGGACGTCCGCCGCCACGACGTCGTACCCCGGATACCGATCAGGCTGGTCGGTGAGTATCGTCACGTCCCAGCCCAGCGCGGCCGCGGCGGGGAGGAACCCGCCGGTCACCGAGTCGGTCGGGTTGAGCGTGGAGAGGTACAGCCGCACCGGCCCTCCATAGGTAAGGCTAACCTAAGTGAATGCATCCTAGCCGGGGACGTCGACCTTTTGACCAGGACACGGACAAGGGCGGGAAGATTGCCGGGGCGGCGGCAGTGGAAGGATGACGGCGTGGAAATCCCCGAAGGACTGCTCGGCCCCCTGCTCCTGTCGAGGAGCGCCATCGACAGATCGGCGGCCCTGCGCGGCGACGAGGAATGGCTGCGGAAGGCGTGGGAGGCGGAGAAGACGAGAGTCTTCCTCATCCACGACGGCCGCACGCTGGTGCGCCGCTTCACCGACGGCGCGGCCCTGGTGCTCACGTCGCCGGCCGAGGCGCCGGAGGGCACGCGTTACCTGCTGGGCGTGGACGAGGACGGCGTGCCTTACTTCGCGGTCAACGCCCCGCTGCCCGAGCCCCTCCAGGGCGCCGGGGACGCGGTGGGCCTGCGGGAGGCCGCGGTGCTGCTGGACGACCGCGACGCCGGGCTCCTCGTCTACGCGGTGGCCCTGGAGGCGTGGCACGCGAGTCACGCGTACTGCCCGAGGTGCGGCGGCCCCACGGATGTCACCGCGTCGGGGCACACGCGGGTGTGCCCCCGCGACGGCAGTCAGCACTTCCCGCGGGTCGACCCCGCGGTGATCATGCTGGTGCACGACGACGAGGGCCGGATCCTGCTCGCGCGCGGCCCGGAGTGGCCGCCGGGCCGTATGTCGGTGCTCGCCGGGTTCGTCGAGCCGGGGGAGTCGCTGGAGCACGCGGTGGTCCGCGAGGTCCTGGAGGAGGTGGGCGTCGCCGTCGCCGCGCCGCGGTATCTCGGCAGCCAGCCGTGGCCGTTCCCGCGCAGCCTGATGCTCGGCTTCTTCGCCCGCGCCGTCACCACCGACCTGCGTCCCGACCTGGAGGAGATCGCCGAGGCGCGCTGGCTGTCCCGGGAGGAGCTGGAGGCCCAGGTGCGCTCGGGTGACCTGGTGCTGCCCGGCCAGGTCTCGATCGCCCGGCGGCTGATCGAGACCTGGTACGGAGCGCCGATCCCCGACACCGGCTGGTGAGTCAGCAGGCGCCTTCGAGGTGCCGCCTCACCTCGGCGACCGAGGGGTTGGTCATGGTGTGGCAGTCGGCGACCACGGTGGGGACTACCTGGTTGCCGTTGTTCACGCTCGCGACGAAATCCGCGGCGTCCGGGTGGCGCTCGATGTCGACCTCGCTGAAGACGATGCCCTCCCGGGTGAGCTGGCTCTTCAGCCGCTTGCAGGGGCCGCACCAACTCGTGGTGTAAACCGTCAGCGCCATCTGTCGTCCCTTCCGTGCGCATCACTGTTGCCGAGAGCAGTCATGGCAACATCGCGAACGCCCCGCGTGTTCCCGGCTATTCGGCGACGCGCCCCAGCCGGGCGGTGATCCAGGCCTGGACGGTCTCGGTGACTCCCGGCTCCCGGTACAGCGAGGAGCTGTGCTGGGTGCCGGCCATCGTCCTGACGGTCATCCGGACCCCGACGCTCGCCAGCGACTCCGCGAGCATCTCGCTCTGGTACGGCGGGACGAACTCCTCGGAGGAGTGGAGGGCGAGCATCGGCGGATCGCCGGCCGAGGCGTGGAACGGCACCTCCATGCTCGACCAGATGCGCGGGCACTTGGCGGGCGTGCAGCCGCCGGCCAGCTTGATGGCCGCCTTGCGCAGTTTCTGCTGTTCCTTGCTGCCGAACGCGCTGCCGTCCGCGAACGCCGACAGCGGCGAGACGGGCGGGGAGATCCCGACGACGCCGCGCAGCCCCGGCCGGCCGTCGCCGTAGGCGCCGACGGCGGCGGCGAGATGGCCGCCGGCGGAGAACCCGACCAGGACGTAGCGGTTGGGGTCGGTGTGGAAGAACGCCGCGTGCCTGCGCAGGGCGCTGACGGCGGACAGCACGTCGGTGCGCTGCGCCGGCCAGGCCGCATCGCCCGTCAGCCGGTAGTCGAGGTTCACGACGGTGTAGCCGAGCTGGAAGTAGCCGCGGCTGATCGACGTCATGTCCTTCTTGTCGCCCGCCGACCACCAGCCGCCGTGGATGACGAAGACGGCCGGGCGCCGCGGTCCGGCGGTGTGCCACCACACGTCCATGGTCTGGCGCGCGTGCGAGCCGTACGCGTAGGTGCGGATCCGCGCGTCGGACGGCGTGAGGGACGGCGAGGGCGAGGCCGGAGACGACGGCGGGGGCGACGTCCTCGCGGAGGCCGGGGACGAGGCCGAGGGCGCGGCCGAGGGGGCCGCGGACGGCGCAGGAGAAGCGGAGGGGCGGTGGACGGGGGCGCCCGCCGAGACGGCCGCCTGGGCGTCCGGCGGGGCGATCATGAGGGCGGTGAGGGCGGCGGCGCCCATGCCTAAAGCAGTTCGGACCGCGGTGGCCACGGCGTGTTCCTCCCCGATGTCGCGTCGTGCGCCGACCGGTCGCCGGGACACGCCCGGTCGGCTGCTGGAAGGATGATGCCAGTAACAACGTCCGCAACGCATGTTGGGAGCCGTTCCTTGGACGTCCTCGACGGTCTGGATCCCGAGCAGCGCGAGGTCGCCCAGGCGGTGCGCGGACCGGTGTGCGTGCTCGCCGGGGCGGGGACCGGCAAGACCCGCGCCATCACGCACCGCATCGCGTACGCTGTGCAGACCGGGGTGGTCGAGCCGCAGGGTGTGCTCGCCGTGACCTTCACGACCCGCGCGGCGGCCGAGCTGAAGCAGCGGCTGCGCGGTCTCGGGGCGCCCGGCGTGCAGGCCCGCACGTTCCACGCGGCGGCCCTGCGCCAGCTCAGCTACTTCTGGCCGCGAGTGATCGGCGGCGACCCGCCGCAGGTGGTCGAGTCGAAGCTGCCGCTGCTCGTGGAGGCGGCCAGGCGCCTGCGCAGGAACCCCGACCGCGGTGAGCTGCGCGACGTCGCGAGCGAGATCGAGTGGGCGAAGGTCACCCAGATCGGCCCGGAGGACTACCCCGCCGCGGCGGTCAAGGCCCGCCGCACCCCGCCGATCGCGCCCGAGGAGGTGGCGCGGCTGTACGAGGGGTACGAGAGCCTGCGCCGCCAGCGCAACCTGATCGACTTCGAGACGATCCTGGAGCTCACGGCGGCCGTGATGACCGAGCACCAGGAGGTCGCGGGGCAGATCCGCCAGCAGTACCGCTACTTCGTGGTCGACGAGTTCCAGGACGTCAACCCGCTGCAGAAGCTGCTGCTCGACACCTGGCTGGGCGGGCGCGACGACGTGTGCGTGGTGGGCGACCCCAACCAGACCATCTACTCCTTCACCGGCGCGACGCCCCACTACCTGACCAACTTCGCCGTCGAGCATCCCTCGGCGGCCGTGATCCGGCTGGTGCGCGACTACCGCTCGACCCCGCAGGTGGTCACGCTGGCCAACCGCGTCATGGCGCGCTCGCCCCACCGGCTGGAACTGACCGCCCAGCGACCCGACGGACCCGAGCCGGTCTTCACCGAGTACGACGACGAGCAGGCCGAGGCGCTCGGCGTCGCGCTCACGGTCAAGAAGCTCATGGCGGACGGCGTGCCCACCCGCGAGATCGCGGTGCTGTTCCGCATCAACGCCCAGTCGGAGGCGTACGAGCAGGCGTTCACCGACGCCGGCGTGCCCTACCTGCTGCGCGGGGCGGAGCGGTTCTTCGAGCGCCCCGAGGTGCGCCAGGCCGTGGTGCTGCTGCGCGGCGCGGCCCGCTCGTCGGCCGACGAGCCGCTCGCGCCCGCCGTGCACGCGATCCTCTCGGGCATCGGGCTCACCGCCGAGCCGCCCGGAGGCGGCAAGGCCAGGGAGAAGTGGGAGTCGCTCAAGGCGCTCGCCGATCTGGCCGAGGACATGGCGACCGAGGGCGCCGACCTGCCGAGGTTCGTCGGCGAGCTGGAGCGCAGGGCGATGGAGCAGCACGCGCCGCCGGTCGAGGGCGTGACGCTCGCCTCCCTGCACGCCGCCAAGGGCCTGGAATGGGACGCCGTCTTCCTCGTCGGCCTCACCGACGGCATGGTCCCGATCGTCTACGCGGAGACGCCGGACCAGGTCGAGGAGGAGCGGCGGCTGCTGTACGTCGGGATCACCCGGGCCCGCGAGCACCTGCACATGTCGTGGGCGCTCGCACGCTCGCCGGGAGGCCGCCGTGCCCGCAGGCCGTCGCGCTTCCTCGACGGGCTGTCTCCGCGTACGGCGAGCGCGGCCCGGGCCGAGCGGCCGGGAGGCGCGGGCGGGCGGGCGAAGCGGTCGGCGGTGCCGCTGCACTGCCGGATCTGCGGCAAGACGCTCTCGGCCGCGGCCGAGCAGAAGCTGGGCCGCTGCGCGACCTGCCCGGCGGACTACGACGAGGCCCTGCTCGAACGGCTCAAGGCGTGGCGCACGACGGCGGCGAAGGAGGCGAAGGTGCCGGCGTACGTCGTCTTCACGGACGTCACCCTCCAGGCCATCGCCGAGCGGGTGCCCACCTCCGAGGAGGCCCTGCTCGCGATCGCGGGAATCGGACGCGTCAAACTTGAGCGGTACGGCGACGTGGTCATCGAGCTCTGCCGCGGCGCCGATAGTGTTACCGACGAGTAATATCCGCGTGCGCTGGAGGCCCCCGTGAACTCGGCCCTGAAGGAGCTGCTGGACCTGCTCGACCTCGAACCGATCGAGCTCGACATCTTCCGGGGGCGCAGCCCGGAGGAGCGCTTCCAGCGGGTCTTCGGCGGCCAGGTGGCGGCGCAGGCGCTCGTGGCGGCCGGCCGTACGGTGCCGTCCGACCGCATGGTCCACTCGCTGCACGCCTACTTCATCCGGCCGGGGGACCCGGCCGTCCCGATCGTCTACAACGTCGATCGGGTGCGCGACGGGCGGTCGTTCACCACCCGGCGCATCACGGCCATCCAGCACGGCAAGGCGATCTTCTCGATGTCGGCGTCGTTCCACGTCCAGGAGCCGGGGGTGAGCCACCAGGCCGCGCGCATGCCGCGGGTGCCGGACCCCGAGACCCTGCCGACCTTCCAGGAGCGGATGTTCGACGTCGTGGGCGAGGAGCCGGGCTGGCGCGAGCTGCTGGCCAAGCCGCGCCCGGTGGACGCGCGATATGTGAACGCGCTGACGTGGGAGGCCGCCCACGACCCCGCCCTAGTCACCCCCGAGAACAACGTCTGGTTCCGGTACGACGCCGACCTGCCCGACGACCCGCTGCTGCACGTCGTGCTCGCGGCCTACGCCAGCGACTTCACGCTGGTGGACACCGTGCTGCTGGCCCACGGGCTCGCCTGGGGGTCCTCGGCGGTGTCCGGCGCGTCGCTGGACCACGCGATGTGGTTCCACCGGCCCTTCCGGGCCGACGAATGGCTGCTGTACGCCCAGGAGTCGCCCTGGTCGGGGGAGGCGCGCGGGCTGGCCCGCGGGCAGATGTTCACCGCCGCCGGCGAACTCGTCGTTTCCGTGGTCCAGGAGTGCCTCATCCGGGTGTCGCCCGCGTTGCATCCCGATGTCACGAAGTCGTGAAAATCGCAGGTAGAAAATAGGTTGCCCGCCCTGCTGCGGCGGTTTAGGGTCTTGGACAAGTCAGCCGGACGCTCGGGTCCGGCGCGAGCGAATTGAGATGGAGGTGAGTCCAGTGAGGAACATGACGACGTCCCGCACGCTGTGGCTCGCCTCCGCATGCCCGGCCGCCACTGTCACGCCGACGCGGAAACTGCGGCGTGACGAGGCCGCTCCTGCCCAGGCTCTGGTCACCGGAGTCGCGGGCTCGGCCGCCTTCGGCGTGCTCGCCCGTACGGCCCGCCACGGCAACCCCGCTCACCGCCCGGTTTATGTGAACCGGCCGATGAGTGATGAGCAGATCCGCACCGCCGCTCGCGGCGGTGCGCAGGGTCCGCACCACGCCTGGAGAGAACCAGTCATACCCTGACCGGTCTCCACCTCCAGGCCGCGGATCCACACCAGGATCCGCGGCCTTCTTGTTTGTCGGCCACGAATCCACACCCCGCAACGAGGACACCCAGACCAATCCATTCGAAGAGGTGACGCAGATGGCGGCCCCGGTCATGGACCTGATCGAAGCCGAGATCCCCTGCCGTACCGAGCCCGACCTGTGGTTCGCCGAGTCCCCCGAGGACGTGGAGTTCGCCAAGGCGCTCTGCGGCGGCTGCCCGATCCAGAAGGCCTGCCTGGCCCGCGCGCTGGAGCGCGAGGAGCCGTGGGGCGTCTGGGGCGGGGAGCTCATCCTGCGGGGGGTCGTCGTGCCCCGCAAGCGCCCCCGCGGGCGCCCGCGCAAGTCCCCCGTCGCTGCCTGACCAGCAACCACAGCAATTCCGGAAGGAACCGATCCAGATGAGCATCTCCCCGATCACCGCCCTGTATCTGCATCAAGAACTGGCGCATGAGCGAATACGAACCCTCCACCGAGAGGCGGCTGAGGAGCGGCTGGCCGGCCGGATCAGGAGCGTGCAGAGGGCACGCCGGCAGGCCGAGCGCGCGTCCCGGCGGCTGACTTCCGCGCTGGCGCGAATGTGACGCGAGCCTGACGCGCCACCAATGGTGTGATCCGATGACGAAGGCCCGGGCCGGTGAACGGCCCGGGCCTTCGGCCGTTCTCGTGAAGGCCGTTCTCGTGTGGCCGGTCTCGTATGGCTGTGCTCGTAAAAAGGAGATCACCGAACGCACAGAAGATCGCCTGTCGCGGGAGCCGGAGAGGATCACGGGGTATGAGCCGGGCGCCGCCGGGGTTTGCGGGCCACGGGCGGCGCTGAAGCGATGCGCGAGCGGTGGGTGGGACTTGGATGGGCGACCGGGCGTCAGGCGCGCTTGATCTCGTGGCGGCTGTGCGACGGCTCGCCGTCACCGCGCTCGTCATCGGACTGTGGGGTTCGGTCGTGCCGGGGGCCGAGGCCGCGGCGATTCCCGGGGCGTTCCGGGTGGCCCGCCATGGCAGCGGTCATGGCAACGGGCACGGCGGCGGAGCGACCCAGGTCACCGGGGGCACCAACACCTCGAACTCGCCCACGATCAAAAGCCCGCCCAAGCAGATATCGGCGGGCCGGCGCAACGTGAACGCCCCCGCGGCCAACAGCGCCGTCACGTTCGTGGGCGTCCAGCAGGTGTCGAGCGTCAGCGTCTTCACCAACACCCTCAACGGCAACTGCAAGAGAGGGATCAACCGCTGCGTCATCAACCAGAATCTCCGGACGGTCGAGAGCAGGGGCGGCGGCCGGTAGCCCCCGCCGATAGCCCGCCGGCAGCTCGCGGCGGGCCGGCTCAGGTCAGGGCGAGCGCGCTGTCTTCCGACTCGCCCGTCTCGTCGGCGAAGCCGGGAACCCAGCGCACCGCCTCGTCGCGGAAGCGGGCGGTGGCGCCGAGCTGGCACAGCACGCCGACGCCGGCCGCGTGCACGCGGTGGACCAGCACGTACGACGCGGGCAGGTTGAGCTGGCGGACCACGTTGTTCGGCCGCAGATCGGCCACGGTCGCCGCCTGCTCCCGCAGCCACTCCCTGCTGAAGGCGAACTCCTCGACCCGGGTCGGCTCGACGTACGGCGCGAGGAAGGCCCGCAGGGCGTCGACGTCGACCTCGATGTGCGGGCGGATGAACCCCTCCGCGCGCAGCCCGCGCACGACCGCGTCCATGTCGCCCTGGTTGAAGATGCGCGTGAGCCTGCCGAAGGCGACGGGGTAGCCGTCGGGCATGCGGTTGACCGCCCCGAAGTCCAGCACGCCGAGCCGCCCGTCCTCCGTCAGCCAGAAGTTGCCGGGGTGGGGGTCGGCGTGCAGCATCCCGACCCGGGCCGGGGAGCAGAACAGGAAGCGGACGAGCAGCAGGCCGGCGTGGTTGCGCTCCTCCTGCGTGCCGTCGGCGATGATCCTGGAGAGCGGGGTGCCCGTCATCCACTCGGAGACGAGGATCTGCTCGTTGGCCGCGATCACGGCGGGCACGTGGAAGTCCGGGTCGTCGCGGAACTCCTCGGCGAACGCGTGCTGGGCCTCGGCCTCCTTGAGGTAGTCGAGTTCCTCGGACACCCGCTCCTTCAGCTCCGCCAGCACTGACTTGATGTCCAGACCGGGCAGCAGCGCGCCGAAGAGCTTGCCGAGCCGCGCGAGCTGGTTGAAGTCGGAGATCAGGGCCTTGCCCGCCCCCGGATACTGGATCTTCACGGCGACCGGGCGGCCGTCGTGCCACACGGCGCGGTGCACCTGCCCGATGGACGCCGCGGCGCTCGGCCGGTCGTCGAACTCCAGGAAGTTCTCCCGCCAGTCGTCGCCCAGCTGCTCGGTCAGGACCCGGTGGACGGTGGCGGCCGGAAGCGGCGGCGCGGCGTCCTGCAGGCGGGTCAGCGTCGCCCGGTACGGCCCGGCGATCTCGGGCGGCAGCGCGGCTTCGAAGATCGACAGGGCCTGCCCGAGCTTCATGGCCCCGCCCTTGAGCTCGCCGAGCACCTTGAAGACCTGGTCGGCCGTGCGCTGCTGGATCTCCTGGGCGACGAGCTCCGCGGAGGCGCCACCGATTCGCCTGCCCAGTCCGAGCGCGGTGCGGCCGGCGAACCCGAGAGGGAGTGTCGCGAGCTTTGCCGAGCGGGTCACGGCACGGTGGGGAAGGTCACTCACATCACCCATTGTCGGCGATGAAGGGTGCTTTCGACCACAATTTCCGATCGGGTGACCGCTCGGGCTCCGGCGGTGGCGAGCCCTCCGGGGGAATAGGCCGTCTATGAGATTGGTCACACGGCCACCGCTGCGACGGGAGCGTCCGCCGCTGAGAGGCGTGATCGCGAGGCAGGGTCACGCCGCCTGACCGGGAGCGCGCGGCGCGACCGCGGCGCCGATCGGGTCGCTCCGGACGCAGCCGCAGTCGGGATGCGGCGTGCAGGCCCGGTGCCGCCAGCGCCATCCGGGCGACACTTCCAGCAGGCCGTCGGGCACGCGTCCCTCGTCGAGGTAGGCCAGAGCCTGACCGGCCGCCTGCGCGGCGACCAGGCAGGACAGCACCACGTCGCAGGCGATCTCGCCCGCCGGATAACCCCCGAGCCGGGCGCCCACGAGTGGCCAGGAAGGGTCCCGGTCGCGGCGGGTGAGATCGAGGCAGCGCAGGCAGGGGGTGAACCCCGGGACCACGAAGGGCCCCACCGAGCCGTGTCCCTCGAAGGCGCAGACCAGCAGGTGCGCAACGCCCTCGGCGACGATCTCGTGGACCAGCGTTGCGTCGAGGGGGTCGGCGGGCGCGAGGATCACGAGGTCGGGGCGCAGCCCGCCGTCGGACAGGCGGGAGGCGGCCCGTCCGGGCCAGGCGTTGACGGCGGGGAAGATCCGCCGGGCCGCGAGCACGGCGGCCTCCTCGCGGGTCATCCCGGCCTCCGCGCGGCCGAGCCCGCCGGGGGCCACGTCGCCCGCGGTGGCCGTGCCGGGATCGACCACGCAGATGTGGCCCACCCCGGCCGCGGCGAGCAGGGTGACTATCCGGGCGCCGACCCGGCCGGCGCCGTACACGCGGACCCTGGCCGTCCTGCGCGCCGACAGGGCGCCCATGCCGCCGTCGGCGGAGGTCAGCGACAGCCTGTCCAGATCGGGGCGGAGGCGGTCGCGCTCGGCCATCGGCAGATCGGCGAGGGGTTCCGGCCGGACCGCGGCGTCCTCGATGAGGCCGTGCGCGGCGAGCCGGGCGACCACCTCCCGGGCGGAGGCCTCGTCGAGACCGCTGCCGGCCACCGCCTGCCCGAGGGTGCGGGTGCCGTCCAGGCCGTCGATCAGGCGGCGTACGGGCGGCTCGACGCCGGTGAGCACGACGGCCCGCAGCGGATGGACGCCGAACTGCAGCGTGCGGCCGTCTCGTTCGACCCGGCGCAGCACGGGCTTGAGGCGAGGTCTCATAATGGCCAGACCTTGCCATACGCAGGGAATGCCCGGCGTCGGAACCAGCGGGGCTGTGGATAATTACCGGGGTGATCGTGGTCGGTGAATATCCGCAACCCCGTAGTTTTCACGCCCGCAAGGTCACGTTCGCCCGATTGACCAGGGAGAACGTGTACCACCCCCTGTGGAATTCGGCGCGTGTCGGCTACCTTTCATATGTGCCCCCCGAGACAGTCGAGGTTCGTCGGAGCGCACGACGGCGGCGAACCGTTTCCGCGTACCGCGATGGAGACAAGACCATCGTGTTGCTTCCGGCTGGTTTGAGCACGACCGACGAGGAGCAATGGGTACGCCGCATGCTTGACCGCCTTGCGGCCAAGGAGCAGCGAAGACGCCCGAGCGACGACGACCTGCTCGAGCGGGCGGCGGAGCTGTCGGCGCGCTACCTGGACGGAAAGGCCGAGCCGGCCAGTGTGCGCTGGGTGGAGAACCAGCTCCACAGGTGGGGCTCGTGCACCCCCGACCAGGGCACGATCAGGCTGTCGACCCGGCTGCGGGGCATGCCGGCCTGGGTCGTCGACTATGTCATCATGCACGAGCTCGTCCACCTGCTCGTGCCGAGTCACGGCCCGCGGTTCTGGGCCCTCGTGGAGCGCTACCCTCGGGCGGAACGTGCCAGGGGCTTCCTGGAGGGCTTCTCGATGGCCGCCAACGGCTCCCCGGAGGAGTGTTGACCCGGATCGCCGCGGTGCTGGTCACGCCGGATATGGCGCAGGCGGCTCCGCCCGGCGTGGACCGGGCCGAGTTCCTGACGGCGATGGCCGAGGACACCTACGAGATGGTCGCAGGGCTCGAACTCGTGCGCCCGGTGATCCTGTCGGCCGGCGTGCCGGGGCTCGAGGACATCGCCTGGCCGGGCACGCCCGTCCTGTCGATCGCCTCGCCCGCCGACGCCTTCGCCGCGCTGCCTCCGGAGGAGGAGGGCGTGATCGTCAGCGCCGACGCCCCCGATCTGCCGCCGCTGCTGATCGGGAAGCTCTTCCGGGAGCTCGGGCGGGCGCACCTCGCGGTCTGCCCGGCCGAGGGCGGCGGCGCCGTCGCCGTGGCGGCGCGCCTGCCGGTCCCCGAGTGGGCCGCGCCCGACTTCGACGAGCCCGACGTCGTCGCGGCGCTGCGCCGCAGGGCGCCGGGTCCCCGCATGGTCGCCACCGGTCCCGGCTGGCACCGGCTCAGGAAACCGCAGGACGTGGCCCGCCTCGACCCCGGCCTTGAGGGCTGGGACAACACCCGCGCTCTGCTGACCTGAGCCCCGCTCTCAGGGTCACACGGCGCAGGGGTCACGGGCGCAGGGGTCACACGGCGCAGGGTCACCGGCTCCGGGGCAGGCGAAGCTCGGCGAACAACGCCCGGTGGTCGCTACCCGGGACGTTGTGAACGCTTGTGCTCACCGCCGCCGCCCGCCGGTCGTACAGCACGTGATCGATGGTGATCAGCGGCGGGTAGCGCCTGTTGGCCGGCCAGGTGGTGGTCAGACCGTCGCCGGTCGCGTCGGCCGCGTCCGCGTAGCCCCGCCCGAGCGCCGCGCGCAGGTCCGCGTGATCGAGGCTCGCGTTGAAGTCGCCGGCCAGAACGCGTACGACGCCGGGCGACGCGGCCGGGAGCGCCGCCAGCTCAGCGGCCCACTGGACCACGTCATGACCGTTCCGCGGGGCGAGGGTGTGCACGTCGACGATCTCCACGGGCGGACCGGACGGCAGGGTGAGCCGGGCCCTCGGCATGTTGTGGCCGCCCTCGGGCGCGAAGTCGGGCGCCCCGAGCAGGGGGTGACGGGCGTAGATCCCGCTGCCCGAGGGGCCGGGCCCGTCCTCCAGGTGCCGGTACGGCAGCAGTCTTGCCACGCCCGCCGCGTCCAGCGCCTCCACGGCCCCGGGGGTGAGCTCCTGGGTGCTGAGCACATCCGGTTCCAGCCTGCGTACGAGGTCCACCACGGTCGCGGCGTCGCCCGCGCCGAAGCGGAGGTTGACCGTGAGGATCCGCAGCGACGGCCCGGTGGCCGTGGGGGCCGAGCCGGCCGCGCGGGGCAGCACCACCGCCGCCAGGATGGCCGACGCGACCACCGCCACCGCGATCACGGCCGCGCGGCGGGCGGCCAGCGCGATCAGCACCGCCAGAAGCGACGCGGCCGCGACGTACGGCGTGGCCGTCATCAGCGCGACGCCCACTCCCCAGAGGTGAGCGGCGCCGTCGGCCCCGGCGAGCCGGGCCGCCGCCCAGAGCGCGAACGGCGCCGCCGTGATCCACGCCGAAAGCGGGGAGACCCGGAGCCGGCGGCGCGGGGGAGAGACGATCTCGCCACCCACGTCGACCTCGGCCATGAACTCGACCGTAGCCGAGCCGGCCGAACCCGCCGTGCGACCAGGCCGGAAGGGGCCGGGGACCCGCGCTACCGCGGCAACGAACCCAACCCGGCGTCGCGCGCCCGCGCCACCGCCGCCGCCCGGTCGGCGACCTGCAGTTTGGCGAAGATGTTCGACACATTGTTGCGCACCGTCTTCTCGGTCACTCCGACGCGCACCGCGATCGTCCTGTTGTTCGCGCCTGTCGCCATGAGCGTGAGGATGTCGCGCTCACGGCTGGTGAGGTTGGGGAACGGCGTCATGGCGGTGCCGCCGCCGACCGCGAAGAACTGGGTCAGGCGCGACGCGATCGCGGAACCGAAGATCACCTCACCTGCCGCGACGACGAGGATCGAGCGCAGGATGGTCTCGGGTTCGGCGCCCTTGAGGACATAGCCCCGTGCGCCCGCGCGCATCGCCGCGAATATCGACGCGTCCTCTTCCACCATGGTCAACACGAGCACGGCGACATCGGGCAGCGCGGCGACTATCTTGCGGGTCGCGTCGACACCGTTGAGACCGGGCATCCGCAGGTCCATGACGACCACGTCGGGGCGCTGCTCGAGCGTGACGGCGACGGCCTCCTCCCCATCGGCGGCAACCCCGGCCAGCTCGGTCTCGGCCGAGTCGGAGATGAGCGACCGCAGCCCCTCCCGGAACAGCGGATGGTCATCCGCTACGACGACTCGCAGCGTCACAGCACCTCCTCGAACAGCGGGAACTCGGCGCGCACGATCGTTCCGCACGGCTCGCGCCGGCTCACCACACACAAGCCCCCGAGCTCCGCGGCCCGTTCCCGCATGGAGTTGAGTCCAACGCCGGCGCGATATCCGTCCGGCAGACCGGCGCCGCCGTCCGCGATCGACAGCTCAAGGCGGCTGTTCACCGCGAGCTGGACCGACACCGGCGCTCCCGGCGCGTGGCGCGCCGCGTTGGTCAGGGCCTCGACGGCGATGCGGTACGCCGCCACCTCCACCGCGGCGGGCAGCGACGGAAGTGTCTCGGGAATATCGATGCTCGCCACGCTCAGCCGCACTGCCTGTTCCCGTACGGCTCCGGCAAGGCCCAGCTCGTCGAGGATCGGAGGGCGTAGGTCATAGACGAGGCGGCGGATGTCGTCGACCGCCGACTCGGTGGCTTCGCGAAGTCTCCCCAGCAGTTCCGCGACCGACCCGTCCGGTGGCGTCGCCCGGCGCACTGTGTCGATGCCCAGCGCGATGCCGGCGAGTGTGGGACCGAGGCCGTCGTGCAGGTCGCGGCGCAGCCGCCGCCTCTCCTCTTCACGTGTCGTCACCAGCCGCTGCCGCGAGGACTGCAGCGCGTGGGTCAGCACCACCGCTCGGGCCGCGACGGCCACCTGCTTCGTCAGGTCCGACAGCAGCCGTCGTTCGTCCGCCGAGAAGTCGCCGGTGCTGCGGGTCTGCAACACCAGATGTCCGATCGTCTCGCCGGCGAAGGGCAGTGGCAACGCCTCCGTCTCGCCGGGCAGCGCCCGCCCGTGACGGCATAGAACCTCGCCGCCTACTTCGATCGCCACGTACGGGAGCCGAAGAGCTTCGGCCACCGTGCGAACGGCGGCCGGGAGGATTTCTTCGGGCGCCCCGGCCGCGTCCAGCCGGTCGCCGAGCCGGGCGAACGCGGCCGCCGGATTGTCTCGAAGCCCGTAAACAAGCTGATTTATCCGGCGTTGCACCAGGTCACGCAGTGGCAACACCACCAGGGCGGCCATGATCGCGGCAACGATCTGCGGCATGAGACCGCCGAAGAACAGGCCGAGTGAAACGACCACGATGAGGTAGACCGCGACGAGCGCCAAGCTCACAGACCCATACACCAGTGCCCGATTGAGCACCACGCGGGTATTCAACAGTCCGTGCCTGACGATGCCGATCCAGGCCGCGACTCCGACCGCGATCGCCGCGCAGTTCTCCAGGACTGCGATGGGCGCCGTGTCTCCGGAGGTGAATCCCGCGATGACACACGCGATATACGAGGCGGGCACGACGAACGAAACCCGAGCGGCCGTACGCAGGGCAGGTGTGTACGGGCCGGTGTCGCGCCGGGCGAAGCGTAACAGCGAGATACACGCCGGCAGGCTGAGCGGTCCGAGGAGAAGGATGCTGATCACCAGCGCGTCGGCGCCCGGCACTGCGATGGGGTTGTAGATCCCTGGCAGGTCGATCGGGTCCGGCGAGAGCAGCCCCCACACCAGAAGCACGAGAAGCTCGACGGCGTAGACCCGCCCGAGCACTCGTCGACGCCGCGTGTCCAGGCGGCGGTCGGGGAAGAGCAGGATGCCGAAGGTCGCCATCAGGGGCACGCTGAGAACGGCGAACGGAGTCTGCACCAGGTGAAGCCACGCCGCGGCGTCGATCCTGCCGATGCGCGCCCCGGCATCGGCGGCGGCATTGAGCCCGGTGCCGATCGGCGCCGCCGTGCCGGAGATGAGGAAAATCCAGCCGGTCCGGCTGCGCGGCTGCGTCCGCAGTATCGCCGCGCCGACGAAAGCGACCGCCAGGTACACCACCGCGGTTACCGAAATCAGGCTGGACAGCCAGCTCAGGTGACCGGTTCCGATCAACGACACGCCCATGGCGGCGAAGAGCACGGCCAGCGTCACCGCGGCCGAGACGACAAATCTGAGCTTCGAAGGCATCAGCGTTGATTGTGCGCCGGAGGCGGACCGTCGAAAAGTGTCCCGGAGCGTCGGTGTGCCGCTGAGTGAAGCGGTGGCACGACTCGCGATCAGGCCGGCCTGATCGCGAGCGCCGTGCGCCTCGGTGGGAGTGGCTTCGGGGGAGATCATCACGCCACCGCGCGGGCTACGCCGCCACCTCGGCGACGGACTCGGCCGGGGCGACGCCTTCGCCCGCCGGCAGGTCCCACTGCTGGTTCGAGGTGCGCAGGATCTTCGCTGCGATCGCCACGCCGCTGATCAGCAGGAGAACGCCGGAGAGCGTGTCGATGACCGGGCTGATCGCGTGTCCGACGAGGTGTCCGACCGGATAGGCGATGAACAGCGCGGCGACCCAGGGCGCGACCGAACGTGAGCGCCACAGCCCGATGCCAAGGACGATCATGCCGATCGCGTGTCCGAGGACGAAGACGCCCACGAGCGTGCCGTAAATCGGATCGCCGTTCACCTTGTCGATCAGTGCCGCCGTGCCCGCCTGGTCGGCGAGCCTGGAGCCCTGATAGAGCGCGATCTGTGTCGCGCCGATGGTGGTGAAGCCGGCGAGCCA
Source organism: Microbispora bryophytorum (assembly GCF_043197435.1). Classification (NCBI taxonomy): domain Bacteria; kingdom Bacillati; phylum Actinomycetota; class Actinomycetes; order Streptosporangiales; family Streptosporangiaceae; genus Microbispora; species Microbispora bryophytorum. Next base: position 294,577 of record NZ_JBICTF010000008.1, read on the forward strand.
GCCGAGCGCCGCCAGTCCACCGCCGAAGAAGGCCAGGTTCGGCGCACCACGGCGTGCCAGCCGGGCGGCATAGACAACCGCGGGAATTATCGCCATCAAGGGGAGGATGACGATGTTCGACAGCATCGCGAGAGTGGGGTGGTTCGCGTAGTCCTGGAGCTGGGCCGCGATCGGGGCGTCCTCGTCGGTGAACCCGATCGGGATGGCGAGGGCCAATGGTCCGACGATCAGTGAGACCGCGGCGGCGACGCGGGAGGTGGCGCGGATGTCCATGGTCTGTCTCCTGTTGGACGTGGGGCGTGACCGTGTCGTTGTCGCTCACATGGTCGATCGCCCCGAGTCCCGGGCGGCAGAGCTTGAGGTCCCGGCGCATGCGGGATGTCCGAGCGGTGGACCCGTCGCGGCCGGGCCCGGCCGTACGGGGAGTCAGGCGCGGCAGAGCGACCGGGCGCGGCGGGCGAGCCGCCGGGTGGCCTCGTCGCTCAGCTCCGGGATCTCCTCCACCGGGAACCAGCGCAGGTCGAGGGACTCGTCGCTGATCACCGCCTCCGCCCCCGGCGGCGCGACCGCGCCGTACTCGACGTCGAGATGCCAGCTGTGCGGGGGGTGGCACCAGACCTTGTGCCGGTCGAGGGCGAGCGGCCCGCCCAGCAGGGTGAGCCCGGGGATGCCCGACTCCTCGGCGGCCTCGCGCAGGGCGACCTGCGCGAGCGTGGTGTCGGACGTCTCGCAGTGCCCGCCCATGGGTAGCCACATCCCGGCCTTGGGGTGCAGGGTTAGCAGCACCCGCTCGCCGTCGTGCGACAGGACGGCCGTCGTCGCCGTGAGATGGCCGGGAGCGCACTCGCGCCACATCGCGTCCTCGTGGCCGCGCAGGTGCGTCAGGAAATCCTCGCGGAGCCGCTCCTCCTCGGGGGTAGGCGCGACCCATCCGGCCAGTACGGCTTGCGCGTCACGATGCAGACTCACCGGCGCAGCCTACCGACAGCCGGCGAGCCTCGCGGCCGGAGTCCTGCGGCCGGTGCTACTCCCCGTCAGAGCCGGGCTCCTTGGGCTCTTCCAGCGCCGACAGGTCGAACTCGGCCTCGCCCTTCACGAACGTCTCGGGGTTGTCCAGGTCGTCCGCGGTGGGCATCAGGTCGGGGTGCCCCCAGACGGCGTCCCTGCCCTCGACTCCGCGCTCGTCGCCCAGGGCCCGCCACAGGGCGGCCGCCTCACGCAGCCGTCTCGGGCGCAGCTCAAGGCCGACCAGTGTGGCGAAGGTCCGCTCGGCCGGGCCGCCCGTGGCGCGGCGGCGCCGCACGGTCTCGGCCAGCGCCGCGGCGGAGGGGAGCTTGCCCTCGGCGGCGGAGTCGACCACCGTGGCCACCCAGCCCTCGACCAGCGCGAGCGCGGTCTCCAACCGGGTGAGCGCGGCCTTCTGCCGCTCGGTCTCCTCGGGCTTGAGCAGCTCGCCGCCGCCCAGGACCTCCTGGATGCGCTCGGGGTCGCTGAGGTCGAGCCCCTGGAGCTTGTCCTGCAGGGCGGACACGTCGACCGTGATCCCCTGGGCGTACTCCTCGACCGTGCCGAGCAGGTGCGCCCGCAGCCACGGCACGTGCTGGAAGAGCCGGTGGTGCGCCGCCTCGCGCAGCGCGAGGTAGAGACGGATCTCGTCCGAGGGCGTCTCCAGGCCGCTGCTGAAGGCGGCGACGCCTCCGGGCAGCAGGGCGGCGGTGTCCGACAGGGGCAGGCCGATGTCGGAGGAGCCGACCACCTCACGGGCGAGCGAGCCGAGCGCCTGGCCGATCTGCTGGCCGACCATCATGCTGCCCATCTGCCTGAGCATGCCCATGAGCGGCCCGGCCATGGCCTGCGCCTCGGGCGGCAGTCCCGCACCGCCGAGGGTGCCGCCCATCGTCTCCACCATCTGGGCGGCGACGGGATCGCACAACTGTTTCCAGACCGGGACCGTCTTCTCGATCCACTCCGACCGGCTCCAGGCCTGCGGGGTGGTCACGCCGCTCGGCAGCGTGGTCACCTCGTTGAGCCACAGGTCGGCCAGATTGAGGGCCTCGACGATCTGACGTCGCTCGCCCTCCATGACGCTCGGATCACCCTCGGCGACCACGGCGTGCCGTGCGATGTTCTTCGCCATGTCCCAGTTGACGGGCCCGGCCTCCGGTGAGGCGGACAGCATGTCGGCGAACTGCCGCATGGCCGCGGCGATCTGCTCCGGGCTGCCGAACATGGCGAACGGATTGTCGTTGGGGTCGTTTTCGCGACCTGGCAGGTCAGTCACCGCGCCACCTCGTGCAGGATGGAGGAGTCCACATCCGCCACGTTATCCGCCGTGGGGCGGATCAGTGCAAAGTGAGGACCTCGTGCCTACCTCGAAACGCCTGCGTCCCCCCGTCGTCGCCGTCACCGGCGCCGCCTCCGGTCTCGGCCGGGCGTTCCTCGCGAAAGTGGCCTCGTCTGCGGATTTCCGCCGCGTGGTGGCCATCGACGAGCAGCGCGGCGACGTCCCGGACGTCACCTGGCGGGTCCTCGACATTCGTGATCCGCTCTTGGCGAACCGAATCTCAGATGTGGACGTCCTGGTGCATCTGGGCACGGACGAGTCGCTCGACAGCGATCACACCGAGCGCCGCCGCTACAACCTGCGCGCCGCCCAGACCGTGCTCACGGCCTGCGCCGCAGCCCGGGTGCGGCGGGTCGTGCTGGTGACGAGCGCGATGGTCTACGGCGCCGCCGCCGACAACCCGGTGCCCCTGCCCGAGGACGCCCCGGTCGCGGCCGAGCCCGACACCGGCCTGGTGGGCGACCACCTGGAGATCGAGGCGCTGGTACGGCGGTCGCTGCGGGCGCATCCCGGCCTGGAGGTGACCGTGCTGCGGCCCGCCGCCCTGGTCGGGCCGGGCGTCGACACCGTCATCACCCGCCACTTCGAGGCGCCGCGGCTGCTCGTGGTGAAGGGCTGCCTGCCGCGCTGGCAGTTCTGCCACGTCGACGACCTGGTGTCCGCGCTGGAGGCCGCCGCCCTGGGCAGGGTCGGCGGAGTCGTGGCGGTCGGCTCCGAGGGCTGGCTGGAGATGGAGCAGGTGGAGGAGATCTCCGGCCTGAAGCGGTTCGAGCTGCCGGCCGGTGTGACGTTCGGCACGGCGCAGCGGTTGCACCGGCTCGGCATTACGCCGACCGCGGCGACCGACCTGCACTACGTGGTCTATCCCTGGGTGGTCGACGGCGTGGCGCTGCGGGAGGCGGGCTGGAAGCCGACCTGGACCAACGAGGCCGTGCTGCGGGAACTGCTCGAACTGTGCGAGGGCAGGCACGCGGTCGTCGGCCGCCGCCTGTCGGGCAAGGAGGCCACGATCACGGCCGCCGGCGCGACCGTCGCGGTCATCGGCACGGCCGCGATCGTCCGCGCCGCCCGCCGCAAGCGCCGCACCTGATCGGGCTCAGGCATTACCCTCGGGAACGTGGACGTCATCCGATTGCTGGGCATCCGCGACACCCCGTTGTCCGTGGACGAGGTGCTGGGCGCGGTGGAGGACCATGCCGCCGGGGGCACGGCGGTCTTCGTCGGCACCGTGCGCGAGCAGGACGGCGGCAGGCCGGTGACACTCCTGTCGTACTCGGCGCACCCGAGCGCCGAGGAGCACCTGCGCAGGGTCGCGGAGAAGGTGGCGGCCGACCACCAGGCGACGGCGCTGGCGGCCGTCCACCGGGTGGGCGACCTGCGCCTGGGGGAGATCGCCGTCGTCGTGGCGGCGGCCTGCCCCCACCGCGGCGAGGCGTTCGAGGCCTGCCGCAGGCTGATCGACGACCTCAAGCACGAGGTGCCCATCTGGAAGCACCAGGTGTTCGCCGACGGAGACGCCGAATGGGTCGGTGCCTGCGATTAACACCCGCGAAATACCCGGAGCCCGGAACGCATAGAGTTCGTCCATGTCCCGACGCGCTCTGACCCTGCTGGTCGCGGGTTTCCTCGCGCTCGCGTTGGCCGTGATCGGCGCCATGCTGCCGGTGCCGTACGTCGTGCTGAGCCCCGGCCCCACGGAGAACACCATCGGGGACGTCAAGGGCAAACCGGTCATCACGATTTCGGGCCATGAGAGCTATCCCACGCAGGGCAGGCTGAGCCTGGTCACCGTCGCCTACCAGGGCGGGCCCGACAACCGTCTCGATCTGCTCACCGCGCTGCGCGGCTGGCTCGACCCGACGGTCGCCGTGGTGCCGGAGGAGACGCTGTTCCCGAAGTCCACCTCGGCGCAGCAGGTCGAGGAGCAGAACACGCAGGAGATGACCGACTCGCAGCAGTCGGCCACCGCCGCCGCGCTGAACGCCCTCAAGATCCCGATCGAGAAGGTGGTCACGGTCGCCGAGACCGACAAGGGGGCGCCCGCCGACGGGAAGCTCAAGCCGGGCGACGAGATCACGGCGGTGGACGGCACGACGGTGGGCGAGCTCGAGTCCGTCGCGGCGTCCGTGCAGGGCCGCAAGCCCGGCGAGCAGGTGACGTTCACGGTCAGGCGCGCCGGCGCCTCGACGCAGGTGCAGGTCGGCACCGTGGCGGGTAACGACGGCAAGGCCAAGGTCGGCGTGCAGATGCGTTCGGGCTACCGCTTCCCGTTCACGGTCGGCATCAGCGTCGGCGAGGTCGGCGGGCCGAGTGCGGGCCTGATGTTCTCGCTGGGCATCTACGACAAGCTGACGCCGGGTGCGCTCACCGGAGGCATGTCGGTCGCGGGCACCGGGACGATCGACCCGGCCGGTCAGGTCGGCCCGATCGGCGGCATCGAGCAGAAGATGGTCGGGGCGCGCAGGGCGGGCGCGACGGTCTTCCTCACGCCCGCCGACAACTGTGCCGACGCCGTCAAGGCCGCGCCCGCCGGGCTGCGCCTGGTGCGGGTCGAGACGCTGGACGGCGCGATCAAGGCGATCGACGCCCTGCGCGATCACAAGGGCGAGGCCCCCGCCTGCCCGGCCGGCTGAGCGTACGCCGGGGGCGCGGGGCCGTGACCTGCCCGTCTTGACGCGGGGTGTCACGAGAACGATCAAATCTGTTACCACGACCACGCCGGTCGCAGTGTAGGTTTCCTAGCACGGACCATTGCCCTCTGACAATCATGGCCCTGCCAATCTGAGACAAGGGGTTGAGCGTGAGCTTCCGGAGCCCCGGAGCCGGACGGGCGGTGCGCTTGCCCCGACGGCCGCGCCTTCTGATACCCGTGCTGATCGCCGTCGTGGCGATCGTCGTATTACTGCTCGTCTTCTCGGGGATCTACACCGACTACCTCTGGTACGACTCGGTGAACTTCTCCTCGGTGTTCTCCACGATGCTGCTCACCCAGGCGGTGCTGTTCATCGTGGGCGCCGCCGTGATGATCGCCATCGTCGGCGGCAACATGGTGCTCGCGCACCGCACCCGCCCGATGTTCGGGCCGGGGATGTTCGGGGCGCCGCAGGGCGCCGACCGCTACCGCGTCGCGATGGACCCGCACCGGCGGCTGGTCTTCCTGGTCGGCATGGGCGTCCTCGGCCTGTTCACCGGCTCGTCCACAGCGGGGCTGTGGAGGACCTGGCTGCAGTTCGTTAACCGCACGCCCTTCAACGAGAAGGACGCGCAGTTCGGCCTCGACCTGTCGTTCTTCGTGTTCACGATGCCGTTCCTGCGGATGCTGCTGAACTTCCTGTTCACGGCTGTGGTGCTGTCGATCATCGCGGCCACGGTCGTGCACTACCTGTACGGCGGGTTCCGGATCTCGTCGCCCGGCGGGGTGCACGCCACCCGGGCCGCCCGGGGGCACCTGTCGGTGCTGCTCGGCGTGTTCGTCCTGCTCAAGGCCGCGGCCTATTGGCTCGACAGGTACAGCCTGGTCTTCTCCGATCGCGGCAAGACCTTCGGCGCGTCGTACACCGACGTGCACGCGGTGCTCCCGGCCAAGGGGATCCTCGCGGTCATCTCCCTCATCTGCGCGCTGATCTTCTTCGCCGGCGTCATCCGTCCGGGCGGGATGTTCCCGGGCGTGGCGTTCGGGCTGCTCGTGCTGTCGGCCGTACTGATCGGCACCGTGTATCCCTCGCTGGTCGAGCAGTTCCAGGTCAAGCCGAACCAGCAGAGCAAGGAGCAGGCGTACATCCAGCGCAACATCGACGCGACCCGAAAAGCCTACGGAGTCGATACGGCGAAGGTCACGGAGTACAGCGCCAAGACCGACGCCGACGCCTCCGTGCTGCAGACCGAGGCGTCGGCCATCCCCGGCATGCGCCTGCTCGACCCGAGCCTGCTGTCGCCGACGTTCCAGCAGAAGCAGCAGATCCGCGGTTACTACCAGTTCCCCGAGCAGCTCGACATCGACAGGTATCCCGTCGACGGCAAGCCGCGCGACACGGTGGTGGCGGTCCGCGAGATCGCCCGCCCGCCGGACGGGCAGCGCAACTGGATCAACGACCACCTGGTCTACACGCACGGTTTCGGCTTCGTCGCCGCGCCCGGCAACAAGGTGGACAGCAGCGGCCTGCCGGAGTTCAGCGAGCGCGACATCCCGCCGGTCGGCGACCTCGGCGACTACGAGCCCCGCGTCTACTTCGGTGAGAACTCGCCCGACTACTCGATCGTCGGAGGGCCGAAGTCGGCCAGGCCGATCGAGCTGGACTACCCCCAGCAGGGACAGGCGGGCGCCGAGCAGCAGAACACCACCGGCCAGGTGAACAGCACCTACGAGGGCAAGGGTGGCGTCTCGATCGGGAACTTCTTCCGCCGCCTGCTCTACACGGTGAAGTACGGCGAGACCAAGCTGCTGCTGAACTCGAGCATCAACGACGAGTCCCGCATCCTCTACAACCGCGAGCCGGTGCAGCGCATCCAGCAGGTCGCGCCGTTCCTCACGCTGGACCGCGATCCGTACCCGGCCGTGGTGGACGGGCGCATCGTGTGGATCGTGGACGCGTACACGACCTCCGACTCCTACCCCTACTCCGAGCGCAAGAGCCTGGAGTCGCTGACCACCGACGTGCAGTCGAGCCGCCTCGGCGTGCCGCAGGTGCCCAGGGACGAGGTCAACTACATCCGCAACTCGGTGAAGGCGACCGTGGACGCCTACGACGGCACGGTGACCCTGTACGCCTGGGACGAGGCCGACCCGGTGCTCAGGACCTGGGAGAAGGCCTTCGGCGGGGTCGTCAAGCCGGCCTCGCAGATCAGCCAGGGGCTGCGCGCCCACCTGCGCTACCCGGCCGACCTGTTCAAGGCGCAGCGGGAGATCCTCACCTCCTACCACGTCACCGACGCCAATGCGTTCTTCAGCGGCCAGGACTTCTGGAAGGTCCCGGAGGACCCGGCGACCGGCAAGAGCAAGCAGCCGCCGTACTACGTGACCATGAAGATGCCGGGCAGCGAGACCGAGCGCTTCTCGCTGACCACCACGTTCGTGCCCAACCAGCGGCAGAACATGGCGGCGTTCATGGCGGTCGACGCGACGGCAGCCACGCCGAACCCGCCACTGGAGATCCTCCAGTTGCCGAGCACGACCGCGATCCAGGGTCCGCCACAGGCGCAGAACCTGTTCGAGTCGAACACCTCGGTGTCGACCGAGCTCAACCTGCTGCGCGGCGGCGGCACCGACGTGCTGTACGGCAACCTGCTCACGCTGCCCTTCGGCGGCGGCCTGCTGTACGTCGAGCCGGTCTACATCCAGCCGCGCGCGGAGACCTCGGGCAAGTATCCGACCCTCCGCCGGGTGCTCGTGCTGTACGGCGAGAAGGTCGGCTTCGGCCCCACGCTCAGCAACGCCCTGGAGCAGGTGTTCGGCGGCACCGTGGCCACGCCGCCGGATCAGACACCCGACCAGACGGCGAACCGGCCACCTGGTCAGGTCACTCCGCCGGAGAGCTCCTCGGCGCTGACGTCGGCCCTCGACCGGGCCCAGCAGGCGTACGACGCTTCGCAGAAGGCGCTGTCGTCGAACCCGCCCGACTGGAAGGCGTACGGCGACGCGCAGACCTCGCTGAAGAAGGCGCTGGACGACCTGGGCAAGCTCAAGGGCGGGACGCCCGCCTCGACGGCGTCCCCGGCCCCGAGCGCGAGTGTGAGCGCCGGCCCTAGTGCGAGCGGGAGTCCACCGGCCGGTGCGACTCCCAGCCCCGCACCGAGCGGCTGAGCCCTTCCGGAGCCCCGCGCCCCACGGCGCGGGGCTCCGGTTTGCCTTCCGGCCGGTGCCGGGATAGTCTCGTAGAGCCGACGCGGGGTGGAGCAGCTCGGTAGCTCGCTGGGCTCATAACCCAGAGGTCGCAGGTTCAAATCCTGTCCCCGCTACCAAAAGGTGTCGCAGGACATCGGGAACCCCCGGACTCACAGGTCCGGGGGTTTCTTTTTGCCGTGATGCCGGTAGCCGACCCCTCGAATCGACACGGGCGATTCTGACCGGCTGTGCTCCTTGGGTCGGTTGCGCTCCTGGGGGCGTCTGCGTCTCGATCCGGACGGGCGCCTGGATCTTGTGACTCGCGGGGCGGCGCACCCGCGTCGATCGATCGTCACGAGGAGTGCGGCAGGAGTCCTTCCGGCCGAGGACGCGGTGCCGTCGTAGGCCTCAGCCCGCCCGCCGGCCGGCCCGCGGGCGGAACCGATTTGGCACTTGTGCGCGGGGCGGGTAGGGTTGTGAACACAACGACGCGGGGTGGAGCAGCTCGGTAGCTCGCTGGGCTCATAACCCAGAGGTCGCAGGTTCAAATCCTGTCCCCGCTACCAAGAAACGAAGGCCCGGCCTCCGGAAACGGAGACCGGGCCTTCGGCCTTTCCCAGGGCCGGTCCGGTCCAGGTCCAGTCCAGCCCAGATCCAGTCCAGCGCGGCCGATACGGGCACAGCCGTCGGCCTCGGGCGGGAGTAGCGCATGATCACGTTGGATCGCCTGGTCAACGTGCTGGGCGCGTACGGCGTACGGCTGTGCGGGCGGCCCGAGAGGCGCTCGGCGCGCTTGCGCAGCGTGGCGATGCCGGACGCCACCGACGGCCGGGTCACCGGTGACGTGCTCGTGGCCGTGGGCGCGGGGTCGGTGACCGAGGCGGTGCGGTGGGCGGTCGCGGCGCAGGCCACGGTGGTCCTGGTGCGGGCGGGCGCCGAGACGGCGCGCGAGGCGACCGTGGCCGGCGAGAGCCACGACGTGGCGGTGATGCTCGTCGACCCCGCCGTCTCGTGGAGCCACCTCGTCGGCGTGGTCTACGGACTGGTGCTGGAAGGGCGGGAGACCGAGTCGGGGCGGGGGCCCACGGACCTGTTCGCGCTGGCCGACAACCTGGCCGACGCCGTCGGCGGCGCCGTGACCATCGAGGACCCGCTCTCGCGGGTGCTGGCGTACTCCCGCTCGCAGCAGGCGGGCGACCCGGCCCGGCTGGAGACGATCCTGGTGCGGCAGGTTCCGGAGCGGCTGCGGGAGACGTTCCGCGCGCGAGGGGTGTTCGCCCGCCTGGCGGCGACGGACGAGCCGGTCTTCGTCGAGCCGGACCCGTCGCACGGCATGACCGGGAGGATGGCCGTGGCGGTGCGGGCCGGGCGGGAGCTGCTCGGGTCGGTGTGGGTGACGTGCGGCAACCCCCTGACCGGGACGCGGCACACCGCGCTGGCCAACGGCGCGCGCGCCGTGGCGTTGCATCTGCTGCGCTCCCGGGCGAGCGCGGACCTGGAGCGGCAGGTGGAGTCCGATCTGGTCGTCCGGCTGCTGGAGGGCACCGCCGACGCGGCGACCGTGGTCAGCCGCCTGGGGCTGGCGGAGGCGCGGATGCGGGTCGTCGCGGTGCGCACGCACACCTCCGAGGAACCGCACGCGATGCTCCTGCTGGCCTTCGAGCGGGCCACCACCGGTTTCGGCTGGTCCAGACGCGGGAGGAGCACGCTGCTCGGCGACACGCTCTACACGATCCTGCCGGACGCGGGGGCGGCGGCGGCACGGGAATGGGTGGCCGCGCTGGGGGCGGGGCTGCCGCCACGAGTGCGCGTCGCGGCCGGGATCGGTGCGGCGGCCCAGGCGGCGGAGCTGCCGGCGAGCCGCCGGGAGGCGGAGGAGTGCCTGGCGCTGCACGAGACCTCCAACGCCGTGCCCGCGCGCGAGGTTTCCCACGCCATGCCCGCCGGCGGGCCACCCGCTTACGACGAGTCCTGGGACGACATCCTGCTGCACCGGCTGCGCGCCGCGGCGCGCGCGGGCCGCGTCCCCGCACGTGGCCCGGTGAGCGCGCTGCGCCGGCACGACGGGCAGCACGACACCCACTACGTGGCGACGTTGCGGGCGTGGCTGGAGGCGCAGGGCGATCTCGCGGCCGCCGCCGAACGGCTCGGCGTGCACGCCAACACCGTCCGCAACCGCCTGCGCAGGATGAGCGAGGTGACCCCGCTGGATCTGGACGATCCGCGCAAGCGCCTCGCCATGCTCATCACCCTGGCGGCCGAGGACGAATAGAGGGTTGTCCGTAATCCACAACAGGGGCGCCGCGATTGTGCGGCCACTACAACGTTGCGCGGCCCCGCGCGGGCGATGCTGACCGGGTAAGCAGTCGCCTGGTGTGGAGGTAAGGCATGTCCGGACGCGTTGACGACTGGCCGCGGTCGGTCATCGTGGTGGGCGCGGGGATCGTGGGCCTGTCCACCGCGTGGTTCCTTCAGGAGCGCGGTGTGGAGGTCACCGTGGTCGACCGCCGGGGCGTGGCCGCCGGCGCGTCCTGGGGCAACGCGGGCTGGATCGCGCCCGGCCTGGCCATCCCCCTGAACGAGCCCTCCGTGCTGCGGTACGGCCTGCGCTCGCTGTTCAACCCGGCCGCGCCGCTGCACGTCCCGGCGACCGTCGATCCGGGACTGTGGGCGTTCCTCACCCGTTTCGCCGCCAACTGCCGGTGGTCGTCGTGGACCCGGGCCGTGCGCGCCAACCTGCCGCTTAACGACGAGTGCATCGAGGCCTACGAGGTGCTCGCCGCCGACGGCGTGGCCGCCCCGGTCGAGGACGCGCCGATCACCGCGGGCTTCCGGACGCCGCGTCAGGCCCAGGGCCTGCTCCACGAGCTGCGCAGAATGGCCGAGGCCGGGCAGCCGGTCGATCACACCGCGCTGGACGCACGGCGACTGGCCGAGGCCATGCCGCTCGCCTCCGAGGCACTGACCGCGGGCGTGCGGATCGACGGGCAGCGCTACGTCGACCCGGGCCGCTTCGTCCACGCGCTGGGCGAGGCCGTCGTCGCCCGGGGGGCCGCGATCGAGAAGCACGAGGTCACCGACGTGCGCACCGGCGCCGGGAAGGTCGTCGTCGTGGGCCGGGACGGCGCCGTCCTGACCGCCGACGCGGTGGTGCTGGCCACCGGCGCCTGGCTGTCCCGGCTGGCGGGCCGCTGGGGCGTGCGCGTCCCAGTGCAGGCCGGCCGCGGCTACTCGTTCACCGTGCCGGTGGACCACCCCGTCCCCGGGCCGATCTACCTGCCGGACGTACGGGTGGCGTGCACGCCCTACCAGGGTGGGCTGCGCGTCGCGGGCACGATGGAGTTCCGCGACCCGGACGCTCCGGCGGTCGAGGCCCGGCTGAAGGCGATCATCGCCTCGGCCCGCCCCCTGCTGCGGGGCGTGCGCTGGGAGGACCGCACCGACGTCTGGGTCGGTCCCCGGCCGGTCACGCCGGACGGGCGACCCCTGATCGGCGCGACCGACGCCCCGGGCGTCTACGTGGGCGGAGGGCACGGCATGTGGGGCCTGGCCCACGGCCCGGCCACCGGACGGCTCCTCGCCGAACAGATCACCACCGGCAAGCAGCCCGCCGCCCTGCGGGAGTTCGACCCGCTGCGCTGAGCACCGCCTTTCCGGCCTTGTCGTGGGGCGACAACAATTGCCCGATAGATGTCGCACAGTGACATTGAGGCCGGACCGTCCGGTGGTGAAGGCTCCCCGCATGCAGGCTCGCATCACACTGGAGGACGTCGCAGCGCTGGCTCGCGGCTGCGCCGTGCTCGGCACCGGCGGCGGCGGGGACGTCCGCCCCGGCGCCATCGCCGCCCGGCGCGCGATACGTGAGTACGGAGAGGTGCCGCTGGTCAGCCTGGACGAGTTACCCGACGACGCCCTCGTGCTGCCCCTGTCAGGAATCGGCGCGCCGACCGTCAGCAACGAGATGGTCCACGGCACGGACGAGCCGGTCAGGATCGCCGAGGAGATCGAACGGATCTTCGGCCGTCGGCCCGCCGCGGTCATGTCCTCGGAGATCGGAGGCGGCAACGGCGTCGCCCCGGTGGCCTGGGCGGCCAGGCTCGGGCTGCCGCTGCTCGACGCCGACGCGATGGGCCGGGCCTTCCCCGAGGTCCAGATGGTCTCGATGTACGTGGCCGGGATCCCGGCCAACCTCGTGGTCATGACCGACGTCGTCGGCAACGTCGTGACGATCCGTCCGGTCGACGGCCTGTGGGCGGAGCAGATCGCGCGGGCCGTCTGCGTGGCGGCGGGGTCGAGCGCCCTGATGGCCGACTACGTGCTGACCGCGCGCGAGTGCGCGGGCGCGGTGATCGAGGGCACGGTGAGCCGGGCGATCGCGGTCGGCCGGGCGACCGAGGGCGCCGCGGACCCGCTGGCCGCGCTGACCGAGGAGCTCGGCGCCGTACGGCTGATCACCGGCAAGCTGACCGACCTGGAGCGCAGGACCACCGGCGGGTTCGTCCGGGGCACGGCGACGGTCGAGGGCACCGGCGACGACCGGGACAGGACGCTGACCCTGGAGATCCAGAACGAGAACCTCGTCGCCGTCGAGGACGGGCGCGTCAGGGCCATGGTGCCCGACCTGATCACCGTGGTCGACAGCCAGACGGCGACGGCGATCCCGACCGAGGGGCTGCGGTACGGCCAGCGGGTGACCGTGCTCGCCTGGCCCTGCGACCCCCTGTGGCGCACGCCGAAGGGCCTGGAGACGGCGGGCCCGCGGGCGTTCGGCTACGACATGGACTACCTGCCGGTGGAGAAGATCGCATGAGTGGGACGCTTCGGGTCGGCATCGACGTGGGCGGGACCAACACCGACGCGGTGGTGCTGGACGACGACGACCGGGTCCTGGCCACAGCCAAGCGGCCCACCAGCCCCGACGTGACCGGGGGCCTGCGTGCGGTGCTCGACGCGGTCCTCGCCGGGCTGCCCGAGCCGGGCCTGGAAAAGCTGGTGAAGCGGGTGATGCTCGGCACCACCCACGCCACCAACGCCATCCTGGAGCGACGCGCTCTCGGCAGGGTGGCCGTGCTGCGGCTCGGCGCCCCGGCGACCACCTCCGTGCCGCCGCTCAGCGAGTGGCCCGACGACCTGCGCGACACCGTCGCGGCGGGAACCGCGATCGTGCGGGGCGGGCACTTCGTCGACGGGCGCGAGATCGCGCCTCTCGACGTGGACGCGGTCAGGGAGTTCGTCGCGACCACGCCCGCCGACGCGATCGCCGTCGCAGGGGTGTTCAGCCCGGCGAGCGCCGATCAGGAGAACCGGGTCGCCGAGATCATCCGCGCCGAGATCGGCGACGTGCCGGTGAGTCTCAGCCACGAGATCGGCTCGCTCGGCCTGCTGGAGCGCGAGAACGCGACCGTGCTCAACGCCGCCCTGTACGGCGTGGCCCGCGACGTCACCGTCGCGCTGCGCGAGGCCCTCGACGCGCGGGGCCTGGAGGTCGAGACCTACTTCGCGCAGAACGACGGCACGCTGATGGCCGTCGACTACGCGGCGCGCTACCCGGTGCTGACCATCGGCTCGGGCCCGGCCAACTCGCTGCGCGGCGCGGCGTACCTGTCGGGCGTGACGGACGCGATCGTGGCCGACGTCGGCGGCACCTCGACCGACCTCGGCGTGCTCGTCGGCGGCTTCCCCCGGGAGTCGGCCGCGGCGGTCGAGATCGGCGGGGTCGTGACCAACTTCCGGATGCCCGACATCCTGTCCATCGCTCTCGGCGGCGGCACGATCATCGGGGCGGAGCCGCGTTCGGTGGGCTACCGGATCGGCACGGAGGCGCTCGTCTTCGGCGGCTCCACCCCCACCATGACCGACGCCGCGGTGGCGGCCGGGCGGGGAACGGTGGGCACCCGTCCGGTCCCCGAGGAGTGGCACGAGCGGCTGGCCCGGGCCGTGCGGGCGGCCGACGAGGCCGTCGCGGACGCGGTGGACCGGGTCGCGCTCGGGCGCGCCGACCGGCCGCTCGTGGCGGTCGGCGGCGGCGCGTTCCTGCTGGCCGATCAGGTGCCGGGGGCCCGCGAGGTGATCCGCCCGGCGCACGCCGAGGTGGCCAACGCCGTGGGCGCGGCCATCGCCCTCGCCAGCGGCAGGCTCGAAACGATCGTGCCTGCTTCTGGAAGCGGGAGCTCCAGGGCTAGATTGATCGACAACGCCAAGGAGGAGGCGGCCGCACGGGCCGTCGCCGCCGGGGCCGACCCCGCAACCGTTCAGATCGTCGAGCTCAGTGAGATCCCTCTCAGCTACCTTCCTGAGCCCGCGGTGCGCCTGCACGTCAAGGCCGCCGGCCCCCTCGCCCGGCAGGCCGGATAGGAAAGGAACTCCCTCACATGCGCTGGCACAAGCGTCTTCTCGCCGCGGGGGCCGTGGCCGCCGTGACCGTCACCGCCGCGGCCTGCTCGGGCGGGCAGGTCCGCGGCGCCGCTGACTCCGGTCCGCAGTCCGGCTCCTCGGCGGGCTCGGCCGCAGGCACGGCCGACAACACGTTCGTGTACGTCCCCAACCTGGACGTCGTCACCGACTGGGACCCCGCGAGCTCGTATTCCAACGAGAACATCGCGATGGAGAACATCTACGAGTCGCTGACCCGGTACAACCCGCAGACCAAGAAGGCCGAGCCGCGGCTGGCCGCCTCGTGGACCTCCTCGTCCGACGGCAAGCAGTGGACGTTCAAACTGCGTGAGGGCGCGAAGTTCCACACCGGCAAGCCGGTGGACGCCGCGGCGGCCAAGGCGGCGATCGAGCGCACGATGAAGGAGGGGCAGGGCGCGGCGTATATCTGGGGCGCGGTCAAGAAGATCGAGGCCAAGGACGCCACGACGCTCGAGTTCACGCTCAAGTACCCCGCGCCGCTCGACCTGATCGCCTCGGCCGGCTACGCGTCGTACGTCTACGACACCACGGCCGCCTCCGGCGACCTGAAGAAGTGGTTCGGCGAGGGCCACGACGCGGGTTCCGGCCCGTACACGATCGACAGCTGGCAGAAGGGCAAGGAGACCGAGCTCACGCTCAAGGCGTTCGACGGCTACTGGGGCGGCTGGGACGGCCAGCACTACAAGAAGATCGCCTACCGGGTCACGCCCGAGCTGACCACCGCCTGGCAGCTGCTGCAGCGCGGCGAGGTGTCGTTCGTCCAGCGGCTCAACGCGCAGCTGTTCGCGCAGGCGGGGAGCACGGACACGGTGCAGACCTCGCAGACGCCGTCGTTCCAGAACCTGCTCGTGCTGTTCAACACGGCCGCCGGCCCGCTTGAGGACGTGAAGCTCCGGCAGGCCCTGCAGAAGGCGATCGACTACGACGGCCTCGTGGCGGCGATGAAGGGTGCGGGCGTGGCCGCCAGCGGCCTGGTCCCCGAGGGCCTGCTCGGCAACATCCCCGGCAGCACGCCCAAGCAGGACCTCGCGGGCGCCGAGGCGCTGCTCAAGGAGGCCGGATACGGTCCCGGCGGCAAGCAGCTCGACCTCACGCTGACCTACGCCCAGGGCGACGCCGACCAGGAACTGCTGGTCACGCTGCTCTCCTCGGCGCTCGACAAGCTGAACGTGAAGCTGTCGGCCAAGCCGCTGCAGTGGACCACGCAGTGGGACCAGGGCAAGGCGAAGGACCCGTCGAAGCGCCAGGACATCTTCGTCATGTACTGGTTCCCCGACTACGCCGACGCCTACTCGTGGTTCATCAACGTCTTCCACGGCGAGAAGGACGTGCAGTTCAACCTCTCCTACCTGAAGGACGCGGCGATCGACAAGGAGATCGACGAGCTGCCCGCGCTCACCGCGACCGACAAGGCCGCGGCGGAGAAGGCGTACGCCGACCTCCAAAACACGATCATCAATGAGCAGGCGGCGGTGGCCGTGCCCTACGTGCAGAACTACCAGCGGGCCTACGCCAAGTCGATCCAGGGGTACGTGGACAACCCGGCCTACCCCAACGTGGTGTTCGTCTACGACCTGAAGCCCGGCGCCTGATCATGCCGAGGTACCTGATCCGCCGCCTCGGCCAGGCCGTCCTGGTCGTGGCGGGCGTGATCGTCCTCACGTTCGCCATCATGCGCCTGGTGCCGGGTGACCCGGCCGTGGCGTACGCCGGGCCGAAGGCGACGGCGGCCGAGCTCGCCCAGGCCCGGCAGCGGTTCGGCCTGGACGACCCGCTGCCGGTGCAGTTGTGGAACTACGTGCGCGACCTGCTCGGCGGTGACTGGGGGACCAGCCTGCACACCCGGCAGCCCGTGCGCGACGACCTCCTGCAGGCGTTCCCGGCCTCCCTGGAACTCGTGGGCGCGGCGCTGATCATCGCCCTGGTCGCGGGCATCCCGCTGGGGATCGCCGCCGCCCGCTACAAGGGCCGCCTGCCCGACCTGTCGGTGCGGCTGTCGTCGATGCTGGCCGTGTCGGTGCCGGTGTTCTGGCTGGCGCTGGCCCTGCAGACGGTCTTCGCCAGCGGGCTCGGCTGGCTGCCCGTCGCCGGGGAGTACGACGCGTCGCTCGACCGGACCAGCCCCCTGCACCTCTTCACCAACATCACGGCCGTGGACGCGCTGATCACCGGCAACTGGCCGATGCTCACGAGCACGCTGGCGCACCTGGTGCTCCCCGCCCTGGTGATCGCCGCGTACCCGGCCGGGGTGGTGGCCCAGATGACCAGGGCCGCCCTCATCGACGAGTCGGCGCGCGACCACGCCCGGCTGGAGCGCGCGCTCGGCTTCGGCGAGACCGCGGTGCTCACCCGGTTCGCCCTGCGGCCCGCGCTGAACCCGGTGCTGTCGCTGATCGCGCTCGTCTTCGCGTACTCGATCGTGAACGGCTTCCTCGTGGAGGCCGTGTTCAACTGGCCGGGCCTCGGACGGTACGCCGCCGACTCGATCCGCTCGCTCGACACCCCGGCCATCGCGGGGGTCACGCTGCTGGTCGCCGTGCTGTACGTCGTCGCCAACCTCGCCGTGGACCTCCTCCAGGGCGTGGTCGACCCGAGGGTGAGGGCCCGATGACCGCTCCGGCCCTGACCACGCTCCGCCGTACGCCGCTGCGGCGCCTGGCCGGGGTGGACCGCCTCGCGGTGGCGGGGGCCGTGCTGCTGGGCGTCGTCGTGCTGGCGGCGCTGCTCGCGCCGTGGATCGCCCCCTACCCGGGGGACGGCGGTTCGGCCACGCACCCCCTGGAGGCGCTGCTGCCGCCCAGCGGCGCCCACTGGTTCGGCACCGACCAGGTCGGCCGCGACGTGTTCAGCCGGGTCCTGTTCGGCGCCCGCACCTCGCTGCTGATCGCCGTCGCGGTGCTGGCCGTCAGCGGCGTCGCCGGCGTCGTGCTGGGAGTGGTCGCCGGATACGCCGGCGGCTGGGCCCGCGACGTGATCATGCGAGTGACCGACATCTTCCTCGCCTTCCCCGCGCTGCTGCTGTCGCTGGCGCTCGCCGTGGTGCTGCAGCCGAGCGTGACCACCGTGATCGTGGCGATCGCGGTGACGTGGTGGCCGTGGTACGCCCGGCTCACGGCGTCGGTCGCCGCGTCCGTGGCCACCCGGGGCTTCGTCGACTCCGCGCGCTGCCTGGGCGTGCCCGCCCCGCTCATCGTGCTGCGGCACGTGCTGCCGAACTCGCTCACGCCGGTGCTGGTCCAGCTGTCGCTGGACGGCGGCGGGGTCATCCTCACCGCGGCCGCGCTGTCGTACCTCGGGCTCGGCGCCCACGAGCCGACCTCGGAGTGGGGGCTGATGGTCCAGCAGGGCCAGTCGCTGTTCACTACCGACTGGTGGGTGGTGACCTTCCCCGGCCTCGCCATCCTGGTCACCGCGTTCTCGTTCAACGTGCTCGGCGAGGGGCTGAGGGCGAGGCTGTCGCGATGAATCTGATCAGCGTGAGGGACCTCGTCGTGAGGATCGGCGACCGGGTGATCGCGTCGGTTCCCGAGCTCGACGTGGCCGCGGGGGAGTGCGTGGCGCTCGTCGGCGAGAGCGGGTCGGGCAAGACGACCACGCTGCTCAGCACGCTCGGCCTCGTCCACGGCGCTGACGTCCGCGGCCGGATCATGGTGGGCGACGTGGACGTGCTCACGGCGAGCCCGGCGCGGCTGCGGGAGATCCGCGGCTCGCGGGCCGCCCTGGTGATGCAGAGCCCGCAGGCCGCGCTCAACCCCACCATGCGCCTGGGCACGCTCATGCGCCGCGCGCTCGCCCGGCACGGCGTCAAGGGCGCGGACGCGCGGGAGCGGGCCGAGGAGGGGGTCCGCGCGGTGCTGCTCGACCCCGAGATCCTGCGCCGCTACCCCCACCAGGTGTCCGGCGGCCAGGCCCAGCGGTTCGCCATCGCGCTGGCCCTCGCGCTCGGCGCGCAGGTCGTGCTGGCCGACGAGCCGACCAGCGCGCTGGACGTGACCGTGCAGGCCGAGGTGGTCGCGGTGCTGCGCCGGCTGCGTGACGAGCGCGGCCTCGCCGTGCTGCTGGTCTCCCACGACCTCGCGCTGGTCTCCACGATCGCCGACCGGGTCGTGGTGATGCGCGACGGCGCCGTGGTGGAGAGCGGCTCCGCCGCCGAGGTGTTCGCCCGGCCGAGCGATCCCTACACCCGCGAACTGATCGCCGCGGTCCCCGAACTGCCGGAAGCGGCGCCGGAAGCGGTGCCCGCACCACCCGAACCTGCTGATCTCCACGAGGGGGAGGGCCCATGACTCTGCTCGCCGCCGAGGGGGTCACCCTCGCGTACGGCGCGACGGCGGTGGTCCACGACGTGACGCTCGCCGTGGACGAGGGAGGGGTGGGCCTGATCGGGGAGAGCGGCTCGGGCAAGACCACGCTCGCCCGCGCCCTGCTCGGCCTCATGCGCCCGCGCTCCGGCGTCGTCCGGTACGGCGCCGGCGACCTGGCCGGGCTCGGCAGGGCCGGCCGGGCCGAGTTCCGCCGGGCCGTGCAGCCGGTCTTCCAGGACGGCAGCGAGGCGCTCGACCCCCGCATGACGGCCGGGGCGTCGATCACCGAGGCCCTGACCACCCACCACCGCATGTCCGGGGCCGAGCGGCGGGACCGGGTCGCCGCGCTCCTCGCCGACGTGGGGCTCGACCCCGCGCTCGCCGCCCGCAGGCCGCACGAGATGTCCGGCGGCCAGCGGCAGCGGGTGGCCATCGCCCGCGCCCTGGCCGTGGAGCCCCGGCTGCTGGTGCTCGACGAGCCCACCAGCGCGCTCGACGTCACCGTGCAGGCCAGGATCCTCGACCTGCTGGAGAGGCTGGCCGCCGAACACGGGCTCGGCTACCTGCTCATCACGCACAACCTCGGCGTCGTGGGGCGGCTGTGCCGTACGTCGTCGGTGCTGTTCGCCGGGCGGGTCGTCGAGTCCGGCCCTACCGGGGAACTGCTCACCCGCCCGGCCCACCCGTACACCCGGGCGCTGCGCGACGCGGTGCCGCGCCTCGGCGGCGAGCCGCCGCGCGCCGCCGGGCGTACCGAGGCGGCCGCGGCGGCGACGGGGTGCCCGTTCCGGCTGCGCTGCCCTCTCGCGGTGGACCGCTGCCGGGAGGCGACGCCGCAGGTGCGCGAGGTCGAGGGGCGTAAAGTGGCATGTCACCGCGCGGAGGAGGTGCTGCACACCCCGGCCTCCTCGGCTCCGCGCGTCCCCCACGGAGGTGAGACCCCCGATGCGCCGCGTCAGTGACCTGCTCAGGACGCCCACGGGCCGCAGGCTGACGCTCGTCGCCGGGCCCTGGGACGCACGGGAGGTCGGCAGCGTCGTCCTCGTCGACGAGATGCGCGAACTGGCCACGGCGGCCCCGGGCGCGCTGGCGATCCTGTCCCGCCACGCCATGCGGTCGTGCGACGTGCTCGACGCGCTGCGGCTGGCCGGACGCGGCGGCCTGGCCGGGATCGTGCTGCCCGGCCCCTCGGGCACCACGCCGGAGACGGTGGAGCTGGCCAGACGGGAGCGGGTCGCGCTGCTCGCCGGCGCCTCCGACCATTCGCTGTCGGACACCGTGCTCGGCCTCAGCGCGGCCGTGCGCGCCGATCCCGGGCTGCTGCTGCGCCGTACGCGTGAGGCGATCGACGGCCTCGGAGCGATGGAGGGCGCGGGCGAGGACGACATCCTGCGCGCGGCGTCCGCCTCTGTCGGGGTCGCGTACGTGGTCGCCGACCTGGCCGACCCGGCGGCCAACGCGACCGTGATCCGGGTCGGGGGCCGGCCGGACGGCTACGTGTGCTGGGAGGGCGAGGACCCGGCGGCGGCGATCGTGGCCCAGGTCGTCGCGACCACGCTCGGCCGGGTGCGGGCGGCCGCGCGGGAGGCGGAGGCGGCGCGCGAGCGCGCGCTGCTGGCCCTGCTCGGCGCCAAGGACACCCGGACCGCCGCCCGCCGTGCCCGGCACGAGGGCGTGCCGGTGGACGGCTGGCACGTGGCGGTCTTCCTGCGCGACCCCGGCGGCGGGGCGGCCCCCGGGGCGGCGGACCCGGTGCTCCGCGAGGCGCGCGGGACCGCCGCCGCACTGCCCAGGGGACTGGGACTTCGCGACGAGCGGCTTCACGACGGGCGGCTTCACGACGAGGGGCTCGGCGATGCGGGTCTCGGCGATGCGGCCGAGCTGTCGGCGCCGCCGCTGGTCACCCGGTGGCAGGACGGCGTGCTCGTGCTCCTCACCGCCGACGAGCGGACGACCCTCGTCGGCACCGGTGTGCCCCACGTGCCGCGGGCAGCGTCGTGGCCGTCGATCGCGGGGGCAGGGGTAGGCACCTGCCAGGCGGGGCCGGACGGGCTGCGCCGTACGGCGTCGCAGGCGCGGGCGGCCGCCGCACGCGCCGCGGCCGGGGAGGTCGTGCGGTTCGACCGGCTCGGGGTCCACGCGCTCCTCGCGGAGCTGAGCGGCAGCGACAGCGCGCTGGTGGCCGCCCGCGACATGCTCGCCCCGCTGGAACACCTCGGGGTGCTCAGCGCCCAGGCGGTGCCCACGCTGAAGGCCTACCTGGACAGCTGGGGCTCCCGCACCAGGGCGGCCGAGCTGCTCAGCCTGCATCCCAACGCGGTCGCTCACCGGATCAGGCGCATCGCCGAGGCGCTCGACGCCGACCTGTCCGACCCGCAGACCCGCTTCGCGCTCCAGCTCGCCTGTCACGTGGTGCTCGACCACGACTGTCTCCCGGAGACAACAACGACGATCTCGTCGTCGTGAGGACACATCGACGCGGTGCGCGGTCGCATCTACGTTGCCAGGCATGACAACGGTCATCGGAGTGGACGTCGGTGGGACCTTCACCGACCTCGTCCTGCACGACGCCGCGACCGGCGAGATCAGGGTCGCCAAACAGCCCACCACGCCGTCCGCGCCGGAACGCGGGGTCCTCGCCGCGGTCGACGCGGCGGTGCCGGCGGATCTGCTCGCCCGCTGCCGCCACTTCGTGCACGGCACCACGGTGGGGCTGAACGCGCTGCTCGAAAGGCGGGGCGCGACCGTCGGCCTGATCACCACGGCCGGGTTCCGCGACGTGCTGGAGATCCGCCGGGGCGACCGCGACGACCCCTACGACCTGTTCTGGACCCCGCCGCCGCCGCTCGTGCCCCGGCGGCTGCGCCTGGAGGTGACCGAGCGGGTGGCCGCCGACGGCTCGGTCGCATGTGACCTGGAGCCGGAGGACGTGCGGCGGGCCGCCGAGGCGTTCGCGGCCGAGGGCGTGGACGCCGTCGCGATCGTGCTCGTCAACTCCTACGCCAACCCCGCACACGAGGCGCGGGCGGCCGAGCTGCTCAGGCAGGCCGGGTTCGCCGGGCCGGTCTCGCTGTCGCACGAGGTCTCGGGGGAGTACCGGGAGTACGAGCGCACCTGCACCACGGTCGTGGACGCCTTCGTCCGCCACCGCATGGGCCCCTACCTGCACAACCTCGACCGCGAGCTGCGAGCGAGGGGTTTCGCCGGCGAGCTGCTCGTGACCCGGTCCGGCGGTGGCGCGCTGGCGCTGGCCGAGGCCGCGGCCCGGCCGTTCGAGACGATCCTGTCCGGCCCGGTGGCCGGGGCCGCCGCCACCGCCCGCCTGGCCGCCTCGCTCGGCCCCTCCCTCGGCATCGGCACGGCCGTCGCCGCCGACGTCGGCGGCACCAGCTTCGACACCGCGCTCATCGAGGACGGGCGGCTCCCGCTGCTCTACCAGGGCGAGGTCGTCGGCCTGCCGCTGCAGAGTCCCTGGGTGGACGTGCGGTCGGTGGGCGCGGGCGGCGGCTCCGTGGCGTACGCCGACGCGGGCGGCCTGCTGCGCGTCGGCCCGCGCAGCGCGGGCGCCGACCCCGGGCCCGCCTGCTACCAGCGCGGCGGGACCGAGCCCACGGTGACCGACGCCGCCCTGCACCTCGGCATGATCCCCCGCGGCCACATCTCCGGCGGCATCGAACTGTCCGAGGACGCGGCGGCCCGCGCGCTGGCGCCGCTCGCGGGCCCGACCGGCATCGACGGCGTGGACGCGGTCGCGGTGGGCGTGGTCAGGATCGCCGCCGCGCACATGGCCCAGGCCGTGCGCGGCGTGACGGTGGAGCGGGGCGTGGACCCGCGCGGCACGGCCGTGGTCGCCTTCGGCGGCGCAGGGCCGGTGTTCGGCTGCCTGCTCGCCGACGAGCTCGACGTGGACACCGTGGTCGTGCCGCCCAACGCGGGCAACTTCTCCGCCGTCGGCCTGGTGCAGGCCGACATCGTGCGGTCGGCCGCCCGCACGATGGTGCGTCCTCTGGACGACGAGGCGCTGCCGCTGGTCGACCAGGTGACGCGGACGCTGTTCGAACGGCTCGCGCAGCCGGGGGCCGTACGCGAGGTGGACCTCGACCTGCGCCACCGGGGGCAGGAGCACACGCTGACCATCCCGGTGCGGCTCGGGGAGGACGACCTGGCGGCCGTGTCCGCCCGGTTCTCCGAGGCCTACCACCGGGCCTTCGGCCACACCCTGCCCGATCCCCTTGAGATCGTCACCGTACGGGCGACCGCCAGGGTGGTCCTCGACGCGGACCGCCCGATGGTGCCGGCCCCGCCGTCCGGCTTGGGCGGGCGGGGGACGACGCGGCTGTGGTCGTTCCGCCGGGGCGCCTGGACCGAGGCCCCGGTCGTGCGGCGGGAGGACCTGGACGGCGTGACCGAGGGCCCGCTGCTGGTGGTGGAGCCGACCGCGACCACCTACGTGGACGCCGGATTCGCGGTGGACGCGCACGAGAGCGGCTGTCTCATGATCACACGGAAGGACCGCGCATGACCATCGTCCGCACCCGATACGCGGAGGTCCACCCCGGCCTGGGCGACGGCGCCGACCCCGTCACCACCGAGATCATCCGGCAGGGCCTCAACGCGGCCGCCGACCAGATGAAGCAGTCGCTGATCCGCACCGCGTTCTCGCCGATCATCTACGAGGCGCTGGACTTCGCCGTCGCCTTCTACGACGCCGACATGTGCATGCTGGCGCAGGCCCCGACGCTGCCGGCGTTCATGGGCACCCTCGGCTTCTGCGTGCGGGAGGCCGTCGAGGGCGTCGGCGGCCCCGCCACCCTCAGCCCCGGCGACGTCATCCTCTACAACGATCCGTACGGCACCGGCTCCCACCCCCAGGACGCGGCGATGGTGGTGCCGATCTTCCACGACGACACGCTGGTCGCGTACTCGGTCATCAAGGCCCACTGGCTCGACATCGGCGGCAAGGACCCCTACTGCACGGACACGGTCGACGTCCACCAGGAGGGCACGATCTTCCCCGGGGTCAAGCTGTACGACGCCGGGCGGCTGGTCAGCGACGTCTACCGGATGATCCTGGCCAACAGCCGGATGCCGGAGATGGTCATCGGGGACATCAACGCGATGGTGGCCGGGGCGCGGACCGGGGCGGAGGCCCTCGGCGCACTGGTGCGGCGGCACGGCCTGGACACCTTCCGCCGCTGCGTCGCCCGCATGTACGCCCACGGTGAGGCGCTGGTGCGCGGCTGGTTCGAGCGCCTGCCCGACGGCGTCTACGAGGCCTCCAGCGTCATCGACTCCGACGGCGTGAACGGCACGCCGATCCCGTTCGGCGTCCGGGTCGTCGTGGACGGGTCGTCGGTGACCGTCGACCTGACCGGCTGCCTCGACCAGGTCGGCGGGCCGGTCAACTGCCCGCTGCCGTCCACCGTGGCGGCCGTCCGGATCGCGGTGGCCTTCCTCGCCGGGGCCGGCGAGCAGCCCAACGAGGGCCACTTCCGCCCGCTGGAGCTGGTCACCCGGCTCGGTTCGCTGTTCCACCCGGTACGGCCCGCGCCCTGTTTCATGTACGGCATCCCCTCCGACCACGCCATCGAGCTGATCATCAGGGCGCTGGCCGAGGCCGTGCCGGAATCGGTGCCGGCCGCCAGCGGCGGGGACATCAACGCCCTGGTGTGGTGGGGCAACCGCGAGGCGACCGGAGAGCCGTGGGCGGACGGCGCGCCGCATCCCGTGGGCCAGGGCGCCTCACCGTCGGCCGACGGCGCGAGCGCGCTCATGTACATCTCGGAGTCGGCCACCCGCTTCACTCCCGCGGAGGTGTGGGAGGCGCGCAACCCCTGGAGGATCGAGCGGCTCGCCCTGGCCGAGGACTCCGGCGGGCCCGGCCGCCACCGCGGCGGCCTGGGGCTCGACCTGTCCTTCCGCATCCTGGAGGACCAGTACCTCACCGCGGGCCTGGCCAGGACCGCGCTGGAGCCCTGGGGACTGGAGGGCGGCCTGTCCGGACGGCCCAACCGGCTCACGGTGGAGTATCCCGACGGGCACGCCGAGGACTTCTCGCTGAAGACGCGGATCTTCCTGCCCAAGGGCGCGGTCGTGCACCTGCGCACCGGCTCGGGAGGCGGGTACGGCCCGGCAGCCGAGCGCGACCCCGAGGCCGTGCGCGCCGACCTGCGGGAGGGCTACATCACGCCCGAGCACGCCGCACGGCACTACCCGCACGCGCTGTGATCCGTCGCCGGTAGGCGAAGGAGGGTCACAGCGCGCGAAGGCCGCTGATCACCTCGGTCAGGATGCCGGGGGTGGGGAAGCGCGCGACGTTGGCCGGTGGGCGCACCTGCAGGAGACCCTGCTCGTGGAGGTCGCCCACCAGCACCCGTACGACGCCGAGCGGCAGGTCGATCGCCGCGGCGATGTCCGCCAGCGACGCCGGGCGGGCGCACAGGCTGAGGATCATCCACTGCTCGGGACCGAGGCTCACCGGCGTGGGCCCACCGGTCGCGGTGACGATGGCGACGAGGTCGATGTCCTGGCTGGATGGCCGCACGCGTCCGCGGGTCAGGGCGTAGGCCGGCACGACCGGCCCGGCCTCCTCGTCCAACCACTGGTCGTGCATGCGTTCCGTCACTTTCGGTCCTCCTCGCCGGTGTTCTCGTTCTCCTGCGGTCCCCGTTGCAGCGAGGCGAGGATGATGTCCTCCGGGGTGACCTCTCCCGCGGCGAGACGGGCGAGATCGGGATCCTTTGGGCCAACCATGAGCACGGATGGGATCAGCACGATGGCGGTCGTTCCTCCGTAGGGCGAGGGCCGCAGGGTCACGCGGATGTCCCGCCGTGTGGCCAGGCGCGCGACGACGAACAGCCCCATGCGGTCGGTGTCCGCGAGGTCGAACTCCGGCGGGTTGGCCAGACGCTCGTTCAGCTCGGCGAGCCGCTCGTTGGTCATACCGAGCCCGCGGTCCTCGATCTCGACCGCGAACCCCATGCCGACGATCTCGCCGCGCACCGACACCGTGGTGTGCGGCGGCGAGAAGACCGTGGCGTTCTCGATCAGTTCGGCGATGAGGTGGATGACGTCGGCCACCGCGGCGCCGTCGAGCCCGTGGTCCTCCATCGGCAGCACGTTCACCCGCGCGTAGTCCTCCACCTCGGCCGCGGCCCCGCGTACGACGTCGTACATCGGGATGGGCTTGCGCCAGGCACGGCCGGGGGCGTTGCCCGACAGGATGATCAGGCCCTCGGCGTGGCGGCGCATGCGGGTCGTGAGGTGGTCGAGCCGGAACAGCTCCTCCAGCATGTCCGGGTCGGTCGCGTGGCGCTGCATGCCGTGCAACTGGGTCCGCTGCCGGTGCAGCAGCGTCTGGCTGCGCCGCGCCAGGTTGAGGAAGACCTGGCTGACTCCCCGCTGCAGGCGGGCCTGCCCGATGGCGGCCTCCACCGCGGTCTCCTGCACGGTCGAGAAGGCGCGGCCCACGTCCTGGATCTCGGCGGTTCCGCCCTCGGCCTGCAGCGGGGGCGCCTCGGTGGCCAGGTCGACGTCGTCGCCCCTCTTGAGCTTGACCAGCACGCCCGGCAGCCGCTTGTTCGCGAGGTCGAGCGCGGCCTGCCGCAGGTCGGCCAGCTCGCGGGCCAGGCGTCCGCCGACGCGCAGTGAGATCAGGATCGAGGCGACGACCGCGAGGAGACCGAAGCCCCCGACCAGCACGGCCCGGCGCAGGATCGAGTCGGCGATCGGCGCCGCGCGCTCGGCGAGCAGCGCCGCCGCCTCGGTCTGCGCCTTCTGGAACGACTCCGCCAGGTCGTCGGAGGTCGACTGCCACACCCGCTGCGTACGGGCCGAGAGCCGGGGGGCCTCGATGATCTGCTCTTCCTGCAGCCGCAGGCGCTGGTAGAGCGGAGTGGTGATCAGGTTGACGTGGAGCTGCCGCAGGCCGGCGTCCAGCTCGGGCAGCGCCTGGTCGATGAGGAACCGGCGGTTGCCCACGAGCTGCGTGAACAGCTTGCGTTCCTCGTCGGTGAGGCCGGAGGCGCCGGCGGCGGCCTCCAGCGCCTGCTCCCGGGTCAGCAACTCCTTGGCGTACCCGAGCGAGATCACCACGCGGGACTGCTGGTAGATCGGGATGTCGTCGATCAGCGCCAGGCTGTAGTGCATGCGGTAGATCGAGTCGCTGACCAGGTTGTAGGTCTCGATGGCACGCAGGCGCTCGGAGAGCCCCTCGTCGATCTCCGCCCGGATCTCGTCGATCCGGCCGAGTCCCGCCAGCATCTCGTCGACCTGCGTACGCATGGCCGGAGTGGTGGCCGAGCGGGAGTCGGAGGAAAGGGCCAGCGTGCGGAGCTTGTCTCTGGTCCTGTCGGTCCGCTGGCGCTGCAGGACCATGATGTCGCGGTCGTCCGTCCGCTGCGAGGCGAGGTATCGGGCCGTGGTCAGGCGTTCGGCCTGCATGTCGACGATGAGGGAGTCGGCGGGCCGCCGGAGCGTGGACCACAGCGTGTTGTAGGTGCGCAGGCTCAGGCTGTCGCCGATCGCGACGCCCGCGGTGACCGCCCACAGGGCGATCAGCGAGAAGAGCGGTACGAGCAGCAGGCCGATGAGCCGGGACCTGATCGGCCGGTCACGCCTGCGCGGACTCATGGCACCTCGCCCAGTGAGGGACAAGCCTCACATAAAACCTTTTTGCGACAGGGATAGAGAGTAGCAGCGAGGTGGGTCGCATGAGGGGCCTGTGATCGATTAGCCGGAAATATCGTGTCTGATCGTGATCTTGCAGTAGCGTCGATCATGGTAGACACGGAAAGGACCCGCACGCATGCGCCGTTTACTCGTGCTGGGAGTGATGGCCGTGCTGGCCCTCGCGGGCTGCGGCGGGGGTGAGGTTCCGTCGACGTCGGCCGCGAACCTTCCCTCGGCGAAGGACTCCACCTTCGTCTACCTGTCGAATCTCAACATCGTCACCGACTGGGACCCCGCGAGCTCGTATTCCAACGAGATCATGTCGATGCAGAACATCTACGACTCGCTGACGATGTACAACCCCCGGACGCGCAGAGCCGCGCCACGCCTGGCCGAGCGCTGGCAGGCCTCGTCCGACGGCAAGGTCTGGACGTTCACCCTGCGTTCCGGCATGGTCTTCCACACCGGACGGCCGGTGGACGGCTCCGCCGTCAAGGCGTCCATCGAGCGCACCAAGCGGATGGGCGCCGGCGCGGCCTACGTCTGGGACTCGGTCCAGCAGATCACGGTCAAGGACCCGCTCACCGTGGAGTTCCGCCTCAAGTACGCCGCACCGCTCGACCTGATCGCCTCCGCCGACTACGCCGCGTACATCTACGACACCCAGGCGGCGGGTACGGGCGACCTCAAGAAGTGGTTCCAGGCCGGCCGGGACGCGGGCTCGGGACCGTACACGGTGGCGAGCTGGAAGAAGGGCCGCGAGAAGGAACTGGTGCTGCGCGCCTTCGACCGCTACTGGGGCGGATGGGAGGGCCCGCACTACCGGAACGTCGAGTTCCGCGTGACGCCCAACCTCGACAGGGCCTACCAGCTGCTGCTGCGCGGCGAGGCGAGCTTCGTGCAACGGCTGAACCCCGCGCTGTTCCGGCGGGCCCGCATGACCGCGGGCGTGCGCACCCTCCAGGTGCCGTCCTTCCAGAACATGCTCGTGCTGTTCAACACCGCCTCGGGCCCGTTGGCGGACGTACGGCTGCGCAAGGCGGTGCAGAAGGCCATCGACTACGACGGCCTGATCACCGCGCTCAAGGGAGCCGGGGCGCCCGCCTCCGGTCTTGTGCCCGAGGGCCTGCTCGGGCACGAGACCGGCCTCACCCCGAAGCAGGACCTGACCGGAGCCACCGCGCTGCTGAACGAGGCGGGGTACGGTCCGGGCGGCAGGCCCCTGCGCCTGACACTGACGTACGCGCAGGGGGACGACGACGAGAAACTGCTCGTAGGCAAGCTCAGGAGCGCGCTCGCCGAGCTGAACGTGCAGCTCGACGCTAAGGCGATGCAGTGGACCCAGCAGTGGGACCAGGGCAAGTCCGCCGACCTGGCCAAGCGTCAGGACATCCTCGTCATGTACTGGTGGCCCGACTACGCCGACGCGTACTCGTGGTTCCTCAACGTCTTCCACAGCGCGGAGCCGGTGTCCTTCAACCTCACCTACCTCAAGGACAAGGACGTCGACTCGAAGATCGATCGGCTGCCGTCACTGCTGACGAACGACCGTCCCACCGCGGAGAGGGCGTACGTCGAACTCCAGAAGAGGCTCATCGATGAGGAGGCCGTGGTGGCGGTGCCGTGGGTGTCCAACTACCAGCGGGCCTACCTCGGCAACGTCCAGGGGTACACCGACAACCCGGCCTACCCCAACGTCGTCTTCGTGCACGAGCTCATCCCCGCGGGCTGAGCCGCTCAGCCCCGCAGACTGCGGCTGACTCCGCCGCACAGGGGGGCGCGGGCGACACGGGACCGCCGGGGTCCCGCGGGCTCGTCGAGGTGGGCCAGCATGGACTGCGCGGCCACGGCGTCCGACAGGATCCGCTGCGCCTGCTCACCGTCGGGAAGCTGCCCGTGCTCGGCCAGCTCGTGTTGCAGGAAGGTGAGCGGTGCCGGGTGCCCGGCGGCGTCCGCGGCCATGGTGGCGCGAGCGGCGGTCAGCAGAGCGAGGTAGTGCGAGCGCAGGATCGCCTCGCGGGTTCGCAGCTGCTCCAGGTCGTCGAGCAGTGAGTGCGCGAGCTCGAGCAACTCGCTCGGCCGCGGCGGCTCGGCGGTGATGTGGGCGCGGATGTCGTCGAACTCCGACCGCATGATGATGGCCACCTCCAGCGACGGAAGTCCGGGCGGCCGGGTTGGCGCCGTAAGGGGACTTCCGCATCGTCTTCGTAGCGCGGGGCGATTGCGAGCGGCTTGACGTTCGGTTGCGTGGGACAACGACGGCCATATGGAGCCGTCGCGGAGCGCGGGGACGCCGGCCATGCGCGGCTGTCGTCCCTCACGTCGTTCCTCCCCGATCGTCTGCGCCGTGCCGGCTGATCGCCGCGGCGCTAAGTAGATGCCTGAGAGACGGATCTGGTTGTCCCCGCTCGCCCGCCCGTTTTCCCGCGTACCGGAGACTGAGCGGGCTTCGGTCCGTGACCTGCGGGAACACCGGACACGGGCTGGTGTGTCCGACGGCCGGACGCCTGCAGCCGGGACGGCCTCACGGGAATAGCGCGCACCGAGGCGGCGTTGTTCTCCAATCGGGTCATGGCGGTGCCGGACCCTGGTAATCTTCTGGTGTCGGCGCGGTTCGGCGCACTTCTCTTCGATCACTTCGGTGGTTGTCTTGCGTGTG
>NZ_JBICTF010000009.1:0-323984 GCF_043197435.1 Microbispora bryophytorum
CTTTCCAGCAAGTTCAGATCCGGCTTACCGGCCTCCAACTGCGGCTGATGCACATGCACCAGCCCCTCCGCCGCCATGTCCGCGATCACCACACGAACCACACCCAGCGGAATCCGCAGCAACGCCGACACCTCGGCCACCGACCGCACCTGACGGCACAGCGTGCTGATCGCCTGGCGTTCCGGGGTGAGCATGGAAAGGTCCTGGTGCATCACCGTGGCGGAGGACACGAGTGCCTCCATGGCGAGCTGGAGCCGCGGTGCCGTACGCCCGCCGGTGACGGCGTACGGCCGCACCAGGGAGCTCTGCTCCGTGGGCGCCGGCGTCGGCGGGGGGTTCATGCCGCCGTACTGCCGGTGGGAGTCGTCCACCGGCGGATAGGCCTCGTTGTTCCAGCCGCCGCCTGCCACAGCGTCCTCCTGACCTTTCCGCTCGCGCACCGGAAGCCGGCGGCCGTCCCGGCCGCCCGCTCAGGGCGTCTTCCCCGATCTGTCCTCCACCGCGTGCCTCACTTCGCGGGGGCTTCCGTCACCGCGGATGAGACGACTGGAGCTCGGCGCGGACCGCGGGGGTCAGCACCTGGCCCGCCCGCTCCACCAGCAACGTCATCTGATAGGCCACCAGACCCAGATCGGAATCCGCCGCCGCCAGCACCGCCAGACAGGACCCGTCACTGATCGACATGATCAGCAACAACCCCCGCTGCATCTCCACGACCGTCTGCGTCACCGGGCCACCCTCGAACACCCGCGAAGCACCCTGCGTCAGACTGATCAACCCGGCCGCAACCGCCGCCAGCTGATCCGCCCGGTCCTTGGGAAACCCGTCCGAGAACGCCAGAGGCAACCCGTCCGCCGACACCACCACGGTGTGCGCCACACCCGGCACGTTGTTCACGAAGTCCGTGATCAACCAGTTGATGCCGCGCGCGGCCTGGCTCATTTCCCTCATCAGTCCTCCTTCTCACTGTCCTGGGCATCGGGCGTGCCCAGGGCCGCCGCCCCGGGATATCCCTGGTCCTCTCCGGCCTCCCCGCGGGCGACCGCCCGGCCCTGCCGGATGCCCTGCTGGAAGCTGGAGAGCCTGTTGCGCACCCGCTCGGGCGAGAGCACGGGCGGGGGCGGCGGCGGGGTGGCCGCCGCTGCCGCGGCGGGTTCCGCGGAAGGGGTGGAAGCCGTGGCCGAGCCAGGCACCAGGTTGGCCTTGGGCACCCGCTTGGGCAGGCCGGACGAGGTGACCCCGCCCAGGGCCGGCTCACTGGCCGCCTTGGCCGCCTGCCAGCCGACGTCCGCCGGGGACGACCAGGTCCTGGTGTCCGCATCGACCTCGTCGTCCGAGTCGCTCTTCTCCGCCGGAACGTCGACCTTCTTGAACCAGTCCGACTCGACCGCGGCGAAGATCGGCAGGAACTCCTCCTCCGACTCCAGCGGCGAGGTCCGCACCACCGGCAGCGGGCCGGTGTTGTCGTCGCCTTCGAAGGCGCCGTGTCCGGTGCGTCCGGGCCAGCCGGCGCCGGTGTCCTGCGGAGTGCCGGGCCAGGAGCCGCCTCCCGGCGGGGGCAGGTGGCCGGGCCAGGGCGTGTCCACGGGAGCCTCGCCGACGTGACCCCGGCTGAAGGGGTTGGTGTCGAAGGGGCTGGACTCGAACGGTCCTGAGTCGAAGTTCGTGGTCTCGAACGGGTCTCGCTCGGACGAGGTCTGCTCGGACGGCGCCTTGTCGAACGGCGTCTTGTCGAAGGCCGCCCGGTCGAACGGTCCGGACTCGAACGGGCTGCGGGAGAACGGGTCGGGCTGCCCGCCCTGACCGAAGCCGCCGGTGTCGAAGGGGTTGCGGGCGAAGGGATCGGACTCGCCCGGCCGCCCCGCACCGCCCGTCTCGAACGGGTTGCGCGCGAACGGGTCGCCGTCGGCGCCACGGTCCTGCGGCGGCTCGAAGGGGTTGCGGGCGAACGGGTCGGGGTCGAAGCCGACGGTCTCCCGCGGGAAGGACTCGAAGGGCCCGCGCTCGAAGGGGTCCGCGCCGGGGGCGCCGACACCGGGCGCGTCCGCGCCGAACACCGGGGTGCGCGGCGGGTTCTCGAACGGCGTCGGGCTGGCGAGGGCGGGCGCGTTGCCGAACATGGCGGCGCCGAACTGCGGCCCGGTTCCCACCGCCTGCATCGGGCTGGTCAGCTCGGGCTGCGGCATCCCCGGCACGCCGGGGAACGCCGGGCCGGCGTTGGCCAGCAGCGCCTCGGGCAGCAGCACCATGGCCGTCAGGCCACCGGTGTCCTGCTGGCGCAGCTGCACGCGGATGCCGTGACGCAGCGCCAAGCGGCCGACCACGAACAGGCCCATGCGGCGGGACACCGAGACGTCCACGACCGGCGGGTTGGCGAGCCGGTAGTTGGTCTGGGCCAGCTCCTCGGGGGTCATGCCGATGCCCTGGTCGCTGACGGAGATGATCAGGCCGCCGCCGTCGATGCGGTTGCTCGACACCGTGACCTTGGTGTCGCGGGGCGAGAAGGAGATGGCGTTCTCCACCAGCTCGGCCACGAGGTGGACGACGTCGTTGACCGACTGACCGACGACCGACGCTCCGCCCTGCACCTGGAGGTCGACGCGCTCGTAGTTCTCGACCTCCGACAGCGAGGCGCGCACGACGTCGACGATGGCCACCGGCTGGCCCCAGCGGCGCGCGGGCTCCTGCCCGGCGAGAACCAGGAGGTTCTCACTGTTGCGGCGCATGCGGGTCGCCAGGTGGTCGAGCTTGAACAGGTTCCCGAGCCGCTGCTCGTCCTGCTCGCCCTGCTCCAGTCCGTCGATGAGGGACAGCTGGCGTTCCACCAGCGTCTGCGTGCGCCGCGACAGGTTCACGAACATCGCGTTGACGTTGCTGCGCAGCCGGGCCTCGTCACCCGCCAGCCGGATGGCCTCACGGTGGACCTCGTCGAAGGCCCGCGCGACTTCGCCGATCTCGTCGCGGCCGACCACCCGCATCGGGGTGATGGGCGGGACCTCGGCGGCGTCGCCGGCCTCCCGCAGCTTCTGGACCGTGTCGGGGAGGCGGCTGCCGGCGATCTCCAGCGCCTCGCTGCGCAGCCGCCGCAGCGGGCGTACGAGCGAGCGGGCGACACCGGTGGTGACGAGCAGAACCGCGATCAGCAGGAGGGCGACGGCGACGGCCACGATGATGGCCCGCTGCTGCTCGTCGTCCTTGAGCGACTGGCTGCGCGCCACGATGGAGGAGGTCAGCTTGGCCTCGACGGTGCGCATCCGGTTGATGGGCTGCGACATCGCGTCGTACCAGAGGCGGGTGTCGTCGCGCACCGACTGGTCGAAGCCCTTGAGCGGGAAGCCCGCGTTGGCACGGTCGAGCACCAGCGTGCGGATGAACTCCGCCTGGTCGACCTTGCCGCCGGTGACGGTGTTGTCGTAGTCGGCGCGCTCGCCGGCGGTGGCGCTCCTGCGGAAGGCGCGCAGCTCGCTCTCCTCGGCGGACACGGCGCCGAGGAAGTTCTGCAGCTGGGCCTGCTCGAAGCGGGCGTTGGGCAGCACCGTGGTCAGCAGGCCGCGCTGCAGGGAGTCGTTCTCCTTCGCGCGGGCGAGCGCGGCCAGCGTGACGGACGAGGCGGCGAGCCGGTCGTCCTGGGTGCTCTTGGCCAGCTCGTCCTGCACGGCCATCAGCGTCTCGATGACGAGGGTGTACTGGTCGAGCACCGCGCTGGGTTGCAGGTTCCCCTGCATGGCCTGGCTCCGCAGGACCTCCACGCCGTCGAGCTTGCCGAGGATGTGGTCGATCTCGTCGGAGGCGCGGCTGCTCACCTTCGTCCTGACCTCGTTCGACAGGTCCCGGACGGCGGTGGCCGCCTTGTTGGTGAGAAGGGTCTGCGCCTTGACCGCGGCGGTCGCCTTCGCCGGGTGGCCGAGCGTCGCGTTCCAGGCGGCGCGGTCGCGTTCCGACTGCAGCTCGTGGGTGAGGCCCGCGACCTTGTCCACGAGCCGCGCCAGGTCGCTGATCTGCTGGTACTCGGACGCCGTGGTGACCGAGGTGACGACACGCAGGCCGCCCAGCAGCAGCGCCGCCAGCGTCGGGATGAGGATCAGCGCCACAAGCCGGGAGCGCACGCGCCAGTTGCGCAGGAGAAATCGACTCCCCTCGTCGGGCTCCTGCTCAGCCGGAACCCCGGTCCCGGGGCTCTCGTCGGTCCGGGGGTCTTGTGTCCTCACAGGCTTTGCAACCTCTCGCCGTATGTGCGCACAGGGGGGAATGTCTCAGCACGGATGTGGCTGGCGTGACGTGGGAGACGTCCTGCAGGCGAGGGTAATTGCAGCACACCGACACCAGGGAGGCCAACCGAACACCCGTGCACAAATAGCCTAGACAGGCATGTACATGACGTTATTTCGTTAAATATCGGGTCAGCATCAATACCGAATTGTGCCCCGCCGGGTAGGCGGGGATCTCGGGGATCGGACCAGCGGAGGCGCGGATCGCCGTCGGCCGGACGCCGCGAGGGCGGCACCCTCCGGGGTGCCGCCCTCGCCGTCCCCGTCTGCGGGGCGCGGCCTGTCGGGAACACGACGTT
The DNA here is from genome assembly GCF_043197435.1 of Microbispora bryophytorum. NCBI lineage: Bacteria > Bacillati > Actinomycetota > Actinomycetes > Streptosporangiales > Streptosporangiaceae > Microbispora > Microbispora bryophytorum. The sequence goes on from NZ_JBICTF010000009.1 coordinate 4,568, forward strand.
TCCCAAGCTCAGTACTGTCTGCCGTACGCGGCCCGCACGGTCAGCACGTACTCGACCAGGCTGATGAGCGTGGACTTGACGGCCTCCCGCGAGCGCGCGTCCGTACGGACGACCGGGACGTGCGGAGCCAGCGACAGCGCCTCACGAACCTCCTCCTCCGAGTGGAGGAACTGCCCCTCCCAGCCGTTCATCGCGACCAGGAAGGGAAGCTGCGCCTCCTCGAAGTAGTCGATGGCCGGGAAGCAGTCGGCGAGCCTGCGGCTGTCGACGAGCACGACCGCGCCGATGGCACCGCGGACGAGGTCGTCCCACATGAACCAGAAGCGGTGCTGACCCGGCGTGCCGAACAGGTAGAGGATGAGGTCCTGGTCGAGCGAGAGCCGGCCGAAGTCCATGGCGACCGTCGTGGTCGTCTTGTTCGGTGTGAGCCCGAGGTCGTCGATGCCCGCGCTGGCGTCGGTCATCACGGCCTCGGTCGTCAGCGGCAGGATCTCGGAGACGGCACCGACGAAGGTCGTCTTCCCGACGCCGAACCCACCCGCCACGACGATCTTCGTCGAGGTAAGACCACGGCTAGAGCCTGCGTAGTCCACTGAGCACCCTTTCGAGCAGGTTAAGGTCTGGCTGTCCCTGGTTCAGCTGCGGCATGTGCAGGCGGACCAGACCCTCGTCGGCCATGTCGGCGATCAGCACACGGGCCACGCCTAGCGGGACCCGGAGCAGTGCCGAGATCTCCGCGACCGATCGTACGGAACGACATAGCATCATGATCGATTCCTGCTCTGGACTGAGCAGGGCATAGTCATTGCTCTTCAAGGTCACCGATGATACGAGGGTTTCCATCGCCATGTGGTAACGCGGCTCGGATCGGCCACCGGTGACGGCGTACGGACGGAACAGAGGCTCGTCCTCCGACCCGTCACGATCGCGCATCGCCCTCTCCTCTGATCATCGCCGCGACGTCTGCAACTCGGCACGCAGCGCCGGAGTGAGCACCTGTCCCGCCCGCTCGACGAGCAGGGTCATCTGATAGGCCACCAGGCCCATGTCGCAGTCAGGCGCGGCGAGCACGGCCAGGCAGGAGCCGTCGCTGATCGCCATCACGAGCAGCAGTCCCCGCTGCATCTCGACGACGGTCTGCGACACCGTGCCCCCCTCGAACACCCGCGCGGCGCCGGCGGTGAGGCTGAGCAGGCCCGCGGCGACCGCCGCGAGCTGGTCGGCGCGGTCGGGGGGAAAGCCGTCCGATTGGGCCAGCCGCAGGCCGTCCGACGACACCACCACCGCGTGCGCCACGCCAGGCGTGCTGCCGACGAACTCGGTGATCAGCCAGTCGAACCTGCGTGCATCCACGCTCAGCTCAGTCACGAGCCCTCCTCCTCTTGACCCGACCCTTCGGCGAAGCCTCCGGCCGTCTGGGCCCGGCCTCGCCTTACACCCTGCTGGAAGCTGGACAGGCGGCTGCGCACCGCCTCGGCCGAGACCGGGGGGCGCGGGGCGGCGGAGGCAGGGCCGTCCGCGCCCACCGAGCCGGGAACCAGATTGGCCTTCGGCGTGCGCTTCGGCAAGCCCGCCGCGGTCACGCCGCCCAGCAGGGGGTCCCGGGCGCTCGCCGCGGCGTGGAAGCCGCCGTCGGCCCGGGATCGCCACCCGCCGGGACCTCCGCTCTGCGCCTGTGGGGCGGAGACGGGTCCGGAGGCGGTCGCGGAGGTGGCGGCGGAGCGCGGCACCCTCGCGATCTCTCCGGTGCTCTCGCCGGGCTTCTCGCCGGCCCTCCCCGCGTCCGGCTCCGCGCCGGTCCGCGTCGAGGGCGCGGCCTGCGGCCCGGTGTCCGAGGGACGCCGGAACCACGCCGACTCGACCGAGGCGAAGATCGGCAGGAACTCCTCGCCCTGCTCCAGCGGCGACTCCTCCACCGACGGCAGCGGCCCGGCCGACGACCCCGGCTCCCCGGCGGTTCCCGCAGGCGGCGTGGCGCCGGCGAAGGCGGCCGGCCCCGTGCCGGACAGAGACGGCATGAACGCCGTCGGCCCCGTATCCGACGAGGAGCCGGTGCTCGGCGGGGAGAACGCGGTCGGACCGGTGTTGGACGAGGAGCCGGTGTCCGACGGGGAGAACGCGGTCGGACCGGTGCTGGACGGAGACGCCGTGAACGCGGTCGGCCCGGTGTCCGACAAGGAGCCCGCGTCCGACGAAGAGCCGGTGTCCCACGAGGAGCCGGTGTCCCACGAGGAGCCGGTGTCCGACGAAGAGAACGCCGAAGGTCCCGGAGACCCGCCCCGCTGCGGGAGTCCCGTCGGCCCGGTGGGCAGCGACGGCCACGACGGCTCGGACCGCTCGCCGAACGCCGGTCGGCGGGGGTCGCCGTCCGGCGCCCTCCCGGGCAGGCCCGGCACCGAATGCGGCCCCGACTGCTCGGTGAACGCGCCTTCCCCGTACGGGTGATCCGCGGGCGTGGGCGGCGCATCCGCCGTCGGCGCGCCGAACGGGGCGAACCCGCCCGTGCCGGTGCCGCCGAACCCGTTCCCACCGGGAGCGTGTCCGCTGGCCGCCGAGGACCTGCGGGCCCCGAGGCCGCCGCCCGCCGCGTCGTTGCCGGAGTTCCAGGGTTCGAACGAACCGCCTCCCGGCGTGGGAGCGAGCGGGTCCGGCTCGGCGAACGCCTGCCGGGCCGGCAGTCCGGCCGCCGTCTGCTCGGCCGGGACGGAGGGACGCGGCACCACGGGCTGGTCGGCGTTGGAGATGAGCTGGACGGGGAACAGCACCATCGCGATGACTCCCGCGCCGTCACCCCGGCGCAGCTGCACCCGGATGCCGTGACGCAACGCGAGGCGGCCGACCACGAACAGGCCCATCCGGCGCGACACCGAGACGTCGATCGTGGGCGGTTCCGCGAGGCGGCGGTTGATCTCCACGAGCTCCTCGGGCGACATGCCGATACCCGCGTCGGTGACGCCGAGCATCACGGCGCCGCCCTCGACGGGGCTGCTGGAGACGACGACCTTGGTGTTGCGCGGCGAGAAGGCGATGGCGTTCTCGACCAGCTCCGCCAGCAGGTGGACGACGTCGTTCGCGGCGTGCCCGGCGATCGCGATCGTCCGGGGAATCCGGACGACGACCCGCTCGTAGTCCTCGACCTCCGACAGCGAGGCGCGGACCACGTCGACCAGCCGGGCGGGCTGGCTCCGCTTCCGCGGCGGCTCGTGACCGGCGAGGACCAGGAGGTTCTCACTGTTGCGGCGCATGCGCGTGGCCAGGTGGTCCAGCTTGAACAGGTCGGCCAGGCGCCGGCCGTCCTCCTCGCCCCGCTCCAGGCCGTCGATCAGCGAGATCTGCCGCTCCACCAGCGTCTGCGTACGGCGGGAGAGGTTCACGAACATCGCGTTGACGTTGGTGCGCAGGCGGGACTCCTCCGCGGCCAGGCGCACGGCCTGGGTGTGGACCTCGTCGAAGGCCTGCGCCACCTCGCCGATCTCGTCGGTGCTGTCGACCGCGATCGGCTGCACCTGGGACTCGCGTCCGGTCTCCTCGGACTCGCGCATCTGCCGCACGATCTCCGGCAGCCTCCGGCCGGCGATGTCGAGCGCCTCCGCCCGCAGGCGGCGCAGCGGCCGGACCATCGACCGCGCGATGAGCACGGTCGTGACGAGCACGAGCACGAGGAGCGCGAGGATCAGGCCACCGGCGATGAGGGCGTTGCGCTGCTCGGCCGACTGCAGGTCGCGGGCGCGGCTCTGCACCAGACCGGACACGCGGCCCTCGACGGCCGCCATCTGCTCGATCGCCTTCGTGCTGTCCTGGAACCACTGCTGGGCCGTCCTGTCCCTGCCCTGGTAGCGGTTGAGGGACTGGTTGTGCAGGCCGAGCGTGAGCGCCCACGACTTGGTCAGCTCGCCGTTGACCACGTCCTTGTCGCCGAAGAGGGTGACCAGGCGGCTCGCCTCGGCCGCCGGGGCCTCCGTGTAGTACGTCGCCAGGTAGCTCTGCTGACGCGACTGGGAGGCCAGGAAGTCCTGCAGCTCGAACGTGGTGAAGGTCTGGTTGCGCTCCAGCAGCTCACGGGTGAGGGTGGCGCGCTGCAGCGCCGCCTCCTCCTTGGCGTGGGCGAGAGCGTTGAGAGCGCGGACGTTGCCCACGATCGCGGGGTTGTCATCGTTGTTGCCCAGTTCGTCCTGCAGGCGCAGAACGTTGGCGATCAGGGCGCTGTAGTCCTCCGGCGCGCCGTTCTCGCGGATGCCCTTGAGGCTCGAAAGGCGGCTCGAGAGCTGCTGCGCCTGTTCCACCGCACGCGTGCCGTAGTCGGTGTCGAGGTCGTTGAGGTCGGCCTTCACCTGCTGGATCAGCGGGTCGACCGCGGCGCGCTGCTGGGTGCGGGTGACCTCGGTCTCCCCGTCGACGTTGAACGCGCGCCTGCTGTTGCCGCCCCAGACGAACAGGTCGCGTTCGAGAGCCAGTTGCTCGGCCAGGTCCCGCAGGTGCACCGAGTATTCCGCCGCCGACCTGGTCCGCTGGTAGGCCGTCAGGCTGTCGATCGAACCCACGACACGGATGCCGCCGAGGAGGACGGCCACGATCGTCGGGGCGACGATCAGCGCGGTCAGACGTGTTGGCACTCGCCAGTTGCGCGGCGAGAGACGACTCCGCCGCCTGCGGTTATCGGTTTTCGACTGCTCCATGCTCACCGGCCCCGCCATCGTTCGGCCTGCCTTCACGCGTCTGGACAGCATGAAGTGACACAGCTGTATAAGCGGGGACAATTCGACCACAAGGTCACGATGGTGAGCGGCCCTACCCCTGCCCAAGCGTCCCAATTGTTACCAAGAGGTGAGGATCGTTACCCCTTATCTGAGGGCCGCGAGCACGTGCTCTCGCACCTGGATGCGCTGCTGCTCATCGAGGAGGGGGCGGCCCGTGCGATCCGCCACATAGAAGACGTCCACCGCTTCCGCGCCCAGCGTCTCCACCCGCGCGGCACGTACGTCAAGACCGCACTCGCCGAACGCGCGGCCGATCCGCCACAGCAGGCCGGGCCTGTCGTGCGCCCGCACCTCCACCACGCTCGCGGTGAGGGACGCGTCGTCCACCAGGGTGACCCGGGGCGGCGCCACCGGCACCCGGGACGGCCGCATCGACCTCGCCCGCCGTGCCAGGCGCTGCTCGATGTCGAGTCGTCCGGCCAGGACGAGGCGCAGATCGGCCTCCAGCGTCGCGGGGTCGGGCGGGGTGCCGTACTCGGGGACGACCACGAACTCGATGACGGCCGTCGACCCTGCGGACGCGGCGGAGGCGGAGCGGACCGCCATGCGGTGCGCCGCGAGCACCCCGGCCGCCCGCCACAGCAGACCCGGCCGGTCGGGCGCGACCACGGTGACCGCGCTTCCGTTCACGCGCACCGCGCCGCCGCCGTGCCGGGCGAGCGCCGTCTGCTCGGGGGAAAGGGCCGGCGCGGGCGCCGGCGGCGCGCCGGACAGCACCGACCGCACCCGCCGGACCAGTTCGGAGACCAGGGACGCCTTCCAGGAGTTCCACGCGGCCGGGCCGGTGGCGTTGCCGTCGGCCACCGCCAGCGCGGACAGCAGTTCGAGCACCTCCCTCGACCCGACGGCCTCCGCGACCCTGGAGATGGTGACCGGGTCGTCCAGGTCCCGCCGGGTGGCGGTCTCCGGCAGCAGCAGATGGTGCCGCACCACGGTCGCGAGGATCTCCACGTCGGCCGGGGGCAGGCCCATGCGGGCGCCGATGTCCCTGGCGACGATCTCGCCCGTGGTGGAGTGGTCGCCCGGCCAGCCCTTGCCGACGTCGTGCAGGAGCGCCGAGATCAGCAGCAGGTCGGGGCGGGACACCTCCCGGGTGAAGGCCGCGGCCCCGGCCGCGGTCTCGATGAGGTGCCGGTCCACGGTGTAGCGGTGGACAGGGTTGCGCTGGGGGCGGTGCCGTACGCGCTCCCAGTCGGGGATGAGCTTCACGAGCACGCCGGCCTGGTCGAGCTCCTCCCAGACCGGTACGGCCGCGCGTCCCGCGCCGAGCAGCGCGACCAGCGCGCCGCGCGCCTCCGGGGGCCACGGCACGGGCAGCGGCGGCGACTGGGCGGCGAGCATGGAGACCGTCGCGGGCGCGAGCGGCAGCCCGGCCTCGGCGGCGGCCGCGGCCGTGCGCAGCACGAGCGTGGGGTCGGTGCGCGGGTTGGCGCCGCGGGCCAGCACGACCTCGCCGCCGTGCTCCACGACACCGTCGGCGAGCGGCCTGCGGCCCCGGGGCGCGGGACCGGTGAGCAGCCGGTCGACGGTCCGCCAGGTGGCGTCGAATGCGTGGGAGACGGTCCGGCCCGCCTCGGCCAGGCGGCGCATCAGCGCCTCGGCGTCCAGCAGGCCCAGCGTGCCGGCGACCGCGTCCTGCTCCTGGAGCACCAGGCGGTCGGTACCGCGCGCGGTGACGAGGTGCAGCCCGTGCCTGATGTCCAGCAGCAGTTCGTAGGCCTCGCGGACCCGCGGGCCGGGCGCCGAGGCGACCCATGCGGCGGCCACGGCCTGCATCGCCTGCACGTCGCGCAGGCCGCCTCTGGCGTCCTTGAGGTCGGGTTCGAGCAGGAAGGCCAGCTCGCCCCCGGACTCGGCGCGCTTGTCGGCCGACGCGCGCAGCTCGGCCAGCCTGCGCCGGGAGTCCGCCCGCCACTCGGCGAGCACGGCCTCCCGCACGGCCCTGGTCAGCTCGGGGTCCCCGACCACATGCCGCGCCTGGATCAGGCCCAGCACGGCCTTGAGGTCCTCCCTCGCGACCTTCACCGCCTCGTCCACCGTACGGACCGAGTGGTCCAGGCCGATCCCGGAGTCCCAGATGGGGTACCAGATGCGGTCGGCGATCCTCGCCACGTCGTCGCGGCCGTTGTGCAGCAGGACCATGTCGAGGTCGCTGCCCGGGGCGAGCTCGCCCCGCCCCAGGCTGCCGACCGCGACCAGGGCGACCCCGCCGATCCCGTTGAGGCCGGCCCCACCCTGTCCGATACCACTGGGGCCGGCCCCGGGGGAGGCGGCGGGGCCGCGCTCGTCGAGGAGGCCGCCCTTCCCTCCCGATCCCCCCTCCCGCGCGTACGGCCGTGTGGCCGCCGTGCGGAACAGATCGGTGAGCCATCTGTCGATGTCCGCGGCCCGGTCCTTGCGGACCGCGGCGAACGAGCGCGCCTCCCCTCTCATCATCCGGTTACAGCGCCTCCGGCCCGCGCTCCCCGGTGCGGACCCGGACGACCGTGTCCACGGGGACCGACCAGACCTTGCCGTCGCCGATCTTGCCGGTCTGGGCCGCCTTGACGATGACGTCGATGACGTCCTCGGCGTCGTCCTCCTCGGCGAGGACCTCGACCCGGACCTTGGGCACCAGGTCGACCTGGTACTCGGCGCCGCGGTAGACCTCGGTGTGGCCGCGCTGCCGGCCGTAGCCGCTGGCCTCCGAGACCGTCATGCCCTTGATGCCGAACTGCTCCAGGGCGGCCTTCACGTCGTCCAGTTTGAACGGCTTGATGACTGCGGTGATGAGTTTCATGCGTCGACCTTCTTCGCAGGCGCGGGCACGGGCCCGTTGACGGAGGCCACTCCAGAGGAGTGGACGGTGCCGAGGTCGTACCCGGTCTCGGCGTGCGTGGTGATGTCGATGCCGGTCACCTCGTCCTCCTGGTTGATCCGGAAGCCCATCGTCTTGTCGATGATCTTTCCGATGACATACGCCATGATGAAGGAGTAGAGGCCGACCGCGACAGGACCGAGGATCTGCACACCGAGCTGGGAGATCGGGCCGCCGTAGATGAGGCCCTCGTTCTGGCCGTCCGCGAAGGGGTAGCGGGCGATGATGCCGAGCGAGACCGCGCCGATCGCGCCGCCGACCAGGTGGACGCCGACCACGTCGAGCGAGTCGTCGAAGCCGAGGCGGTACTTCAGGCCCACCGCGTACGCACAGACCGCGCCGGCGACGAGGCCGAGCAGGAGCGCCGCCCACGGGTCGACGAAGCCACAGGCGGGGGTGATGGCGACGAGGCCGGCGACGGCGCCGGAGGCGACGCCGAGGGTGGTGGAGTGGCCGTCGCGCAGCTTCTCCACGAGGATCCAGGCGCCGGCCGCGGCCGCCGTGGCGACCTGGGTGTTCATGAACGCGAGACCGGCGGTGCCGTCGACGGCGAGCTCGGAGCCCGCGTTGAAGCCGAACCAGCCGAACCACAGCAGACCGACGCCGAGCAGCACCAGGGTCAGGTTGTGGGGACGCATCGGGTCCTTGCGCCACCCGGTCCGCTTGCCGAGCACCAGCGCGAGCGCGAGTCCGGCGGCGCCCGCGTTCACGTGGACGACGGTGCCTCCGGCGAAGTCCTCGATGCCGAGGCCGGCCAGCCAGCCGCCGCCCCAGACCCAGTGGGCCACGGGGAAGTAGACGAGCGTCGCCCAGGCGAGGCCGAAGACGACCCACGCGCCGAATTTCGCCCGGTCGGCGATCGCGCCACTGATGAGGGCCACGGTGATGATGGCGAAGGTGAGCTGGAAGGCCGAGAACACCAGGCTCGGCATACCGGTGCCGTCGTCCTTGGTGGCCGTGTCGACCAGGCTCTGCAGACCCAGGGCGTCCCCGCCGCCGATGAGCTTGTTGACGACGTTGTCCCCGTCCCCGAAGGCGTCAAAGGCCAGCGAGTGGCCGTACAAGACCCAGGCGATGGTGACGGTGATGATGCTGACGAGCGACATCATCATCATGTTCAGGACGCTCTTCGCCCTGGTCATGCCCCCGTAGAAGAACGCGAGCCCAGGCGTCATCAGCAGCACCAGAGCGGTGGCTGTGATCATCCAGGCGGTGGTGCCGGTATCGATCTTCACCGACGCGGCCCTCCTTACAATTTGGCGTGTGGCCGGTTATCTCTCCCGCAGTGACTTCCTCCCGGGCGACCTTGGCCGGCTGGTGCACTGACGTTGGCGACAGCGTGTTCTTCCGCCGTTTCAGCCCACGACCATGCGTGTTTCACATGTGTGAAACTCGCCGCCACCGTGTTTCGGGCCGGTTTCGAACATGCCGGGAACGACAAAACGCGCACCCGAAACGGGTGCGCGTCGTCGGCCCTCCGCTCGGTTCGATGCGACCGGCCGCGAAGTGGCCGAGGGTGCGTTCTATCCGTGCCCGTCCACGTTCGACGCCGCGGCGGAGACCGATGAGACGCCGCCACCGGCCCCGGCCGGACCGCCGTCCCGGATTCCGAACGCCCTGATCACAGTAGGTCTCGGGCCGAATCGTAGATCTTGGCCAGCGCGGTCGTCAGCTGGCGGAGCTCGGTCTCGGTGAGACCGGCGGTGATCTTCTCTTCCAGGCTGCGGCGCTCGGCCTCGACCGGCCCCCGAAGCGCTCGGCCCGCGTCGGTCAGCCAGAGCCGCACGAGCCTGTTGTCATGTTCGTCGCGGCGGCGGACGAGCAGGCCGACGGCGCTCATCCGGGTGGCCATCTTGACGACGGTGGGCGTGGTGACGTGCAACGCGGCCGCGATCTCACCGGGTGTGCTGCCGTCGCGCTCCCACAGGGCCGCCAGCAGGTGATCCTGCCCCTGATGCAGGCCATGGCGGCGCATGGCCGTCTCGGCCAGCGCACGCAGCGCCTTCGTCGTTTTGCTGTGCAGGTCGAGGAACTCTGCCACCGCCACCTCCGGACGACAGATCGATTGACGGCTAATCATTTACCGGCTAACGTTCCCTCGCACGGTAATCGCTAGACGGCAAACGATTAGGAGTGTCATGTTACTGGTCACCGGAGCCACCGGCAGAATCGGGCGCGCGCTGGTCCGCGAGCTGGACGCGAGGAACGCGGAGTTTCGCATCCTCGTCCGCGACCCTGCCCGGGCGGCCGACCTGCCCGCAAGCGCCGAGCGCGTGCTCGGCGACCTGGACGAGCCCTCGACGCTCACCCCCGCCTTCCACGGCATCGACCGGCTCTTCCTGCTCACCCCGGGCATCGGCGTGGACCAGGCCGTGAACGCCGTCACCGCCGCACGCGACTCCGGAGTGCGTCACATCGTGCTGTTGTCGTCGATCTGGGTCTTCGGAGATCCGGTGCCCGCCATGGGCCGCTGGCACCACGAACGCGAGCAACTGCTGCGGGCATCCGGCATACCCGCCACGATCCTGCGTCCTGGCGGCTTCATGACCAATGCCCTGGAATGGGGGCCGTCCATCAGGGAGAAGGGGGTCGTCCTCGATGGGATCGGGCCGGGCCGGTCCGCGCCGATCGATCCGGCCGACATCGCAGCCGTCGCCGCCCTCGTGCTTACCGAGAACGGCCATGAAGGCCAGACCTATACCCTCACCGGCGACGAGACGCTCACCATCGCCGAGCAGGTCCAGATCATCGCCGCCACCATCGGCCGCCGCATAGAGGTCCGTACGGCCGCCACCCCCGAGGAGATCGTCCGGTCCCGCTACCCCAACGGCGCGCCGAAGCCCCTTGCCGACGCGGTCCTCGAAGCCGCGGCGCTCATGCGCGCGGACACGACCGGAGTCCGCACCGACACCGTGCGCCACCTGCTTGGCCGCCGCCCCCGCACCTTCTCCGACTGGTGCGTCCGAAACGCTCACGCGCTACGGCTCGACGGCGAACCCGAGTAGCGGCGGCCGGCGGACGGGGCGCCCCCTCGCTGCAACGGGCACGGACGACTGCGGACACCCGCCTTCGTCACTTGGCCGAGGGCGGGCCGCCGACTACGCGGCGCTGGCCATCTTGCGCAGCCGCACCAATGCGTCGCGCTCGATGCGCCTGGCGCGGTCACGGCCGATGCCGTAGCGCTCCCCCACCTCGGTGAGGGTGTGCTCGCGACCGTCCACCAGGCCGTAACGCCAGCGCAGCATCTCCCGCATCTGGCCCTCCAGGCCGGTCAGCCACTGCTCCAGGCGCTCCTTCTCCAGCGTGGCCATGGCCTGCTGCTCGGGGTCCGCCCAGGTCTCGTCGGCGATCATGTCACCGAGCTCGGTCTCGTCCTCGTCGCCGACGCCGAGCTGGAGGGAGACCGGGTCGGAGGCCCAGCGGCGCAGCTCCTGCACCCGCTCGACGGGCAGGTCGAGCACCTCGGCGAGGTCGGCGTCGGTCGGCTCGGCGTCGGACTCCGCGAGCATGTCCCTGCGCACCCGCATGAGCCGCGTCATCTGCTCACCCGCGTGGGTGGGCAGCCGCACCGGCCGCGCCTGCTCGTGAATCGAGCGGCCCACCGACTGCCGGATCCACCAGGTGGCGTACGTCGAGAACTTGTACCCCCGCCGATAGTCGAATTTCTCCACGGCGCGGACCAGCCCGAGATTTCCCTCCTGCACCAGGTCGATAAGCGGCATCCCCCGGCCGGAATACTTCCGCGCGACCGCCACCACGAGACGCAGGTTGGCCTGGATGAACTCGTCCTTCGCCCGCCGCCCCGAGATCGCTATGCGTTCCAGCTCCTCGTCGGCCGCGTCCGCGATCTTCGGCTCGCGCCGCCCGCTGTCGAGCAACTGCTCGGCGAACAGCCCCGCCTCGATGCGCTTGGCCAGCTCGACCTCCTGCTCCGCGGTCAGCAGCGGGACACGGCCGATCTCGGCCAGATACGTCCCCAGCAGATCCCGGTCAGAGACGTGCTGTTCCTGCGTCCGATTCCCCGTCGCCATCCGATGGCACCTCGTTCCGCCGCCGCGATATGCAATATGTGAGCCGACAAACCGGACGTGTCCGCCCCGCTCGGCACGGCCCCCGGTTTTCAGCTCCTGCCCCGCACAACGGCCGGTCCATGGCAAAGATTCCCCATGTGGATACGACCCGGGAATGGTTTCGTTTTCCTCCCCAAGGAGGATGCGAGGCCGGAAAAGAGTGCGATTACCCAGGTTATGAGGGTCTAAACGAGGCGGCGCCCCGTCCGCCACACCTGCGCCACCAGCGGCACTCCCGGCCGGTACGCGAGGTGGACGTACGACGGCGCCTCCAGGATGACGAGGTCCGCGCGCGAGCCGACGCACAGGGCGCCGACGTCGGTGCGCCGCAGCGCCCGCGCGCCGCCGCGAGTGGCCGCCCGTACGGCCTCCAGCGGCGTCATGCCCATCTCGCGCACGGCCAGGGCGACGCAGAACGGCATCGAGGTGGTGAACGAGGAGCCCGGGTTGCAGTCGGTCGCCAGGGCCACCGTGACGCCCGCGTCGAGCAGCCGCCGCGCGTCCGGATAGGGCGACCGGGTGGAGAACTCCGCGCCCGGCAGCAGGGTGGCGACCACCCCGGTCGCGACGAGCGCGTCCACGTCGGCATCGGTGAGATGGGTGCAGTGGTCGGCCGAGGCCGCCCCCATCTCGCAGGCCAGCCGCACCCCCGGCCCCGGTCCGAGCTGGTTGGCGTGCACCCTCAGCTGCAACCCGGCCTTGCGGCCCGCCGCGAGCACCTCCCTGCTGTGCTCCTCGCCGAACGCGCCGCGCTCGCAGAACACGTCCACCCATTTGGCGTAGGGCGCGCACGCCTCCAGCATCGGGCCGGTCACGAGCCGGACGTAGTCGTCGGCGGTCGTCTCAGGCGGGACGACGTGCGCTCCGAGGAACGTGGTCTCCTCGGTGAACTGGCACGCGATCTCCAGGCTGCGGCGCTCGTCCTCCACGGTGAGGCCGTAGCCGCTCTTGATCTCGAACGTCGTCGCGCCCTGCATGACCATCTCCGAGACCAGCAGCGCGGTGGTGGACACGAGTTCGGGGATGGTGGCCCGGCGGGTGGCGGCGACGGTCGAGCGGATGCCGCCCGCGGTGTAGGGCCGTCCGGCCATCCGCGCGGCGAACTCCTCGGTGCGGTCGCCGGCGAAGACCAGGTGCGCGTGGCTGTCCACGAATCCCGGGATGACGGCGCGCCCCTCCACGTCGACCCGCTCGTCTGCGGGCGGGGCGTCGGCGGAACGGCCGATCCACCGGACCAGGCCGTCGTCCACGACCAGCGCGGCGTCCTCGATCTCCTCTCGCTCGGGGTCTGCCGTGTACAGCAGCCCGATCCCCGTGAAAACGACTGATGTCATGCCGCTCGGCCCCACGTCACCTCATCCTCGCCACCCCGCGAACGGCGCAAACCTCACCGGTGCAGCGGGGCGAGCGCGTCGCGCAGCAGCGCCCCGACGTCGCCGAGCACGTGCCGCCCGTCCTCCACGATCCGCCGCCCGCCGGCGACCACCGAGTGCACGTCGGCCGAGGTGCCGGCGAACACCACGGACTCCACCGCCGACGCCTTGGTCGCGCCGGCCGTACGGACCGAGTCGAGCCGGACGGAGACGAGGTCGGCCCAGGCCCCGGCCACCAGGCACCCGGCGTCGGGGAAGCCCAGCGACGCCTGCCCGGTGGCGGTCGCGGCGTGCAGGAGCTGCGCGGCGGGCCAGTGCCCGCGCTCGCCGGTGACCAGCCGCTCGTCCATCTCCACCGCCCTGGCCTCTTCGAACAGGTCGATGACCGCCTGGCTGTCGGTGCCGAGCGTGATGGGCGCTCCGGCCTCCAGGAGCCGGCGGGCGGGGCCGACGCCGTCGGCGAGGTCGCGTTCGGTGGTGGGACACATGCACACGTGGGTGGTGGAGCCGCCGAGCAGCGCCACGTCCACGTCGGACAGGTGGGTGGCGTGGACGGCGGTCGAGCGCGGGCCCAGCGCGCCGTGGTCGTGCAGCACCTGGACGGGCGTCGCCGAGTAGACCTCGACGCACGCCTCGTTCTCGGCCTGCTGCTCCGACACGTGCGCGTGCAGCGGCCCGGTGTGCCGGTGGGCGAAGTCGACGACGACGTGCATCTGCTCGGGGGGCACCGCGCGCACCGAGTGGATGGCCGCGCCGATCTCCACGTCCTGCTCGCCCTCGTGCGCCCGGGCGAGATCGTCGGCCCTGGCCGCCCAGCGCTCGGCGTCCCCGTCGCCGAAACGCAGCTGGGTGCCGGTGAGGGCCTCGCCGATGCCGCCGGTCAGATAGCAGGTGTCGAGCAGGGTGATGCGCAGCCCGGCCGTCCTGGCCGCCTCGACCAGCGCGTGGCCCATCGCGTTCGGGTCCGCGTAGGGCCTGCCCCCGGCCCCGTGGTGCAGGTAGTGGAACTCGGCCACGGTGGTGATGCCGGCGAGTGCCATCTCGGCGTACGTCGCGGTGGCCAGGGCGAGGTAGCGGTCCGGGTCGAGCGCCTCGGCGACCGCGTACATCCGCTCGCGCCAGGTCCAGAAGCTGCCGCGGCCGGTCTGGGTGTGGCCGCGCAGGGCGCGGTGGAAGGCGTGCGAGTGACAGTTGGCCAGGCCGGGCAGCGTGAGCCCGGCCAGCCGTTCGGCTCCCGGGGGAGGCGCCACCTCGGGCCTGATCTCCACGATGCGGTGGCCCTCGACACCGACGACCACGCTCTCGACGACCTCGCCGGGCGGCAGCCACGCCATCTCGCACCAGTAAGTCACGTGCACCGGTCCTCCAGATGGGCGGCGTGGCGGTAGTGCCACTGTAATGAACTCCCGTCCCCCCGCGCCTCGTGCGGCCGTCAGCGGGTCGGTCCCCCGGACGGCCGTACGGTGATCTCGGTGACATGGGCGTCGGGCGTGGCCGTCAGCGCCACCAGCACGGCCCGCGCCACCGACTCCGGCTCCAGGTATTTTCCCGGCTCGTACGGCCCTGCCTCCTGGGCGCGGACGTCCCTTTGCATGTCGGTGTCCACCCGCCCAGGAAAGATCGTGGTGACCCGGACTCCGTTGGCGTGCTCCTCCTCGCGCAGCACGTCCGCGTACGCGCGCAGGGCGAACTTGCTCGCGGCGTAGGCGCCCCAGTTGGGGTTGGCCCGCTGCCCCGCGCCGGAGTTGATCAGCACGACGTGCCCGTGGGCCGCGCGCAGCGCGGGCAGCAGCAGCCGGGTCAGCTCGGCGACCGCGATGACGTTGACGTCCATCGTCCGCCGCCAGACCTCGGCCGGGGTGTCGGCGAGGTGACCGAGCCTGGCGATGCCCGCGCTGTGGACCAGCAGGTCGAGCCGGTCGATCCCCTCGACGTCGGCCGGGGTGAGCTCGGTGAGCTCCACCGCCCATGGGCGGGCCGCCGGCAGTTCCGCGCACAGCGCGTCGAGCGCCGTGCCGTCCCGCCCGCCCAGGAAGAGCTCGTAGTCGGGGGCGAGAGCACGGGCGATCGCCGCCCCCACGCCCCGCGAGGCGCCGGTGATCAGAGCCGTGGGTCGCATGCACCTCACCCTAGCTTGACGTTCCCCCCTTCCCGTTCCGGTGCCCGGGGGTGTCTGAAGCCAGGCCGAAGGCCGGACGGAACGACGGTGTTCCGCCCGGCCTTCGGGTCGATGGGTTCAGGTGGGCGGGGTTACGGGCAGTTGCCGATGTCGCTTTCGGCGGAGGCCAGGACGACGTTGGTCTTGGCCAGGCCGAGGGCGTTGACGGTGACGTGGACGGCGTTGACGGTCAGGCCCTTGTCCGGGGTGGTGAAGGAGGTCTGCTCGTTGAGGACCAGCTTGACGACGCCGACGTTGACCGTGGTGTTGGGCTGGATGTTGGTGGGTTCCGCGATGACCACCGTGTTACCGACCTTGAGGGAGGCGATCGTGGTGGTTCCGGTGGATCCGGCGCAGGTGGTGGTGGAGCTGGATTTGATGGTCTTGACGGTGATCACCGGGATGCCGGTGATCCCGATGGTGGTGTCGTCGATGGAGGCGGTGGCCACGGATTTGCCGGGGAACTCGGTGGTGGCCACCTGGGCGCACAGGGCGTGTGCGCTGATCAGTCCGCTGAGGGTGGCGGTGCAGGGCACCGAGGTGGTGCCGGTCGAGGTGGTGGAGATGGGGCCGGTGTCCGGGGTGCGTGCGATGTTGACCAGCTGGATGCCGGCCAGGGATGCGCCGGCGGTCAGGCCGTAGGCCCGCCCGGTCAGCCGCTGCGGCGTCACGGTGACCTGTTCCTCGCTGCACGGCGAGGTGACGGAGTTGTTGTTGTCGTCGCCGTTGTAGGTGGCGGTCCACCGGTAGGTGCCGGCCGCGCCGATGGTCACGTCGCCGGACACGGCGATGCCGTTTCCGAACAGCGTGCCGGTGCGGGTGGCGATGGGCGTCGCGCAGTCGGTGTCGCCGGGAGCGTACAGCTTGAATGTGACTTGGCCGTCGGGGTGGAACCCGCCGGAGAGGTTGGAGGTGTCGGACACGACGCCGCCGGCCGGCACGGACCCCGATGGGGTGGTGGTGATGCCCGGGGTGGCCTTGACGACCTCGACCTCTTCGTCGCCGCACGCGGAGGTGACCGGGTTGTTCGCGTCGTCGCCGCTGTAGGAGGCCACCCACCGGTAGGTGCCCACCCCGCCCGCGGGGATGTCCCCGGACGCGGCGGTGCCGCCGCCGGACACCGTCCCGGTGCGCGTCGCGATAGGCGTCTCGCAGTCGGTGTCGCCGGGCCCGAACAGCTGGAATTCGACGGTGCCCGTCGGATGGAACCCACCGGACAGGGTCGCCGTGTCCGAGACGTTCCCGCCCGCGGGCACCTGGCCCGACGGCGTCGTGGCGATCGACGGAGTCACCTTGGGGACGTGTTCGGTGATCGTCTCGGTGAAGCCCGGCGACAGGACGTCGTTCAGCAGGAAGTCCACCTTGCAGGTGAGCGTGCTGCCCGGTTCGGCTCCGGCGCCGACGGAGACGGTCTCGGTGAAGGTGGTGTCATCGCCGCTGGTCACCGTCCGGCTGCCCGGGGTCAGGGACACCGACAGGTTCGGATCGCAGTCGCTCAACTGGTGGGTGACCGTGACCGGCAGGTTGTGCAGGGCCGCCAGGATGGTGTCGCTGACCTCAGAGGCGTCGAGGCCGGAGAACAGCTGACCGTCCGTGGCGTCGGTGATCGCGGTCGCCTGCCCGGTCGAGTCCAGCCCGGCCAGGTCGAACGCGAGCACCGTGATGTCGGCCGCCTGCAGGGCGCTGATCGCGTTGGCCAGCGTATGGCCGCTGCTGGGGTCGTGGCTGGGTGCGTCCCCGATCAGCAACACGATCCGGGAGCTGTTCGGACGGAAGCCGACCGCCCCGGACGCGACCTGGAACAGACCGTTGATGCCGTCCTCGGGGAAGTCGCCGCCACCCGTCGCGGCCAGCGAGTTGAGGCCGTTGGCGACATCGGTCTGGTTGGCGGTGAGGTTCTGCGCCACCCGGAACGGCGTCGTGTCCCCCGCGTCCTTGTACTCGGCGACCGCGAACTGCGCGTCCGGCTGCGCCGAGGCGATGGTGGTCAAGATGGTGTTCGCATTGGTCCGCACGTTCGAGATGACCCCGCCCATGCTTCCTGTCGTGTCGATCAGGAACGTGATATCCGGCTTGGGCGGGACCGCCGGAGTGGACACGGTCTTGGCGATCGTCGTCGATCCCCCCGGGTCCAGGTTCAGCGTCACGTCCGCCGGGGTGACCCCGGGCGCGGCGGACGCCGTCCCCACCCCGGCCACCAGCGTCACACCGGCCGCCACCACGCACACGGCGGCCCGTAATCGTCGCGTCATTCTCACGGTTGCATTCCTTCTGATGTGGCGTCATGCCCTGACGAATTCGAAATCGCTGGCCATTCAGAAATTGCCATGATTGCGCCAGCCGGGACGTCCTCCCCTCATGTGTTGGCGCGAGCGAATACGAAATCGCATCGCCTGACGACCTCGGTGACCTTTTCGGCGCCAGCCGCCGATCAACGAGGGGGTGTGGCCACGGTCATATGGTGACCGGTCGGCGAATAGATGTAAATAGGCCACTTACGGCAAGTTCCCAAGTGGCCACAGTCGGCCACTTCCGGCCGATGGGAGGCACCCGCGAGCAGCGGTTCCTACCGAGGTCTTCTTTGGGTACGCCCGGGGAAATGAGAGATTTTCAGTTTTTCCGCTTCGAAAAAGAACGGCCGTTTCCAGCCCTCCGGACCGCCTGAATCACGGTTATGCGCATCGCCGTAGAGCCGGCCGACAGTCCTCCACACTCATTCAAAATCGACCGAATCCGACAAATACGACGGCTTCCGGTCACGACTCGGCACCCCGGCAAAGCACAACCGCAGGCAGCCGAAAACGCGCCTCACCGCTGCGGGCGCAGCGTCTCGGGAGTGGGGCGCTCCAGGGTCAGGGCGTAGCGGTGGTGCGGGTAGCGGTGGTCGGCCGGGCGCACTCGCACCTCGCCCGCGGCGGCCTCCAGGATCACGCAGCGGTACCACTCGCCGTCCTCCAGGAACTCCCACTGCCCGGCGAGCATGTCGAGCCCGGTGCGGCGCACCTCCTCCTCGGCCCGCTCGTACGGCCCTGCCGCGCCGATGGGGTAGCCGAAGACGGTCAGCGGCTCCCATTCCTCGCCGATCCGCTCGACGTAGCCGAGCAGGGCGCCGTCGTCGTCCCTGCGGATCTCGTGCCTGTCTGTGTCGGGGTTCATGGTTGACCACGATACTCAAACTTGTATACAAATTTGTATATGACATCGACGCGTGTGATGATCCTGGGCGTGCTGCTGGACGGGCCGCTGCACGGATACGAGGTGCGCAAGACGCTCGAACTGTGGGGCACCCAGCACTGGGCCAACATCGCCTTCGGCTCGATCTACCACGCGCTGGGGAAGATGGCCCAGGAAGGCCTGCTGGAGGTGGCCGGCGACAGCGGACCCCCCGACGGGCGCGGGCGCACGGTCTACGCCATCACTCCCCAGGGACGGGCCGAGTTCGACCGGCGACTGCGCGAGCACTGGTCGGAGATCATGCCGATCGTCGACCCGTTCCAGGTCGCGCTGACGTTCATGGATCGGCTGCCGAAGGCCGACCTGCTGGCGGTCGTACGGGAGAGGACCGAGAGGCTGCGTGCGGGGTTCGCGAGCTTCGAGCGGGCTCGCAACGCCAAGCGCGCGGCGGACGCCCCGCGGCACGTGGACGAGTGCCTGGCGTTGAGCGCGGCCGAATATCGCGCCCAACTGGAGTGGCTGGAACAGGCCGTCGCTCGCATCGAACGCGACGACATCCCCTGACCGGCGAGGAGACGAAATGATCACCCGCGATCCGCATGCCGGCGACGCTGGTCGCGCCCACCGCCGGCACCACGACGGTCGCCGGGCACGACCTGCCGACCTCCCCCGGGCAGGTGCGGCGCCGCATCGGGTACGTCGGCCAGGCCGGCGGCGCGGACGAGACCGGCATGTCGTAGATCCTGCAGTTCTTCGCGCTGCCGATGATCCTGTTCACCGGCATCCTGCTGCCGATGTCACTCGCCCCGCAGTGGATGCGGACGGTGGCCCAGGTCAACCCGCTTCACCACGCGGTCGAGGCCGGGCGGGCACCGGCTAACCGTTCTTGAGGAAGGCCAGCAGGTCGTCGTTCAGGGCGTCCTTGTGGGTCACGAACAGCCCGTGCCCGCCGGTGGGGTACTCCTTGTAGACCGCCCCGGGAACGAGGGCGGCCGTACGGCGGCCGGTCGTCTCGACCCGCGCCGACATGTCCGCGGCGCCGTGCACGACGAGCGCGGGAACGGTGATCGCGCGCAGCCCGTCCCGGTGGTCGGCGTGGTAGATCGCCTCGAACAGCCGCGCGGTCGCCCACGGCGAGGTCGACAGGCACTGCGCGAGCGTCCAGTCGACGAGCGCCGGAGAGACGTCGTTGCCGAGGTGCGTGGCGAACCACACCTGCGCCTGCCGGGCGAACCACTTCGGCCGGTCGGTGGCGAACTGGGCGAGCGTGGCGCGCAGCCCCTCCTCGGGGGCGCCCTCCGGGTTGTCCGCGGTCCGCTTGAGGAACGGCAGGACGGCGGAGACGAACGCGACCCGGGCCACCCTGTCCTCACCGTGCCTGACCAGGTAACGAGCGATTTCGGAGCCCCCTGCGGAGTGCCCGACCAGGGTCACGCGGCGCAGGCCGAGGTGCTCGATCAGCGCGGCCACGTCGTCAGCGAGGGTGTCCAGGTCGTAGCCCGTCGAGGGGCGGTCGGAGCGGCCGTGCCCGCGCCGGTCAAGCGTCACGCACCGGTAGCCGTGCTCGACGAAGAACGGAAGCTGGTACTCCCACATGTCGCTGTGCAGCACCCAGCTCGCCAGGAAAAGGATCGGCTCACCCTGCCCGTAGTCCTCGTAGGCCAGTCGCGTGCCGTCAGCGGTCTCGAAGAACATCCGCACTCCTCAGGTCTCGGTCGAACACGTCCGAGCCTGACGGGTGGCAGCGCGAAGATCGATTACGTGAGAGGTAAGCGGCGGGGCGCCCTGCCGAACCGACCGGGCGCCCCGCCTCCGACCCGGGTCACCGGACGCGCCCGCACGCGCGATGGCACCGGCAACCGGGCGGTGGTGAAGGAGAGGTTACGCACCTGCGACGTTCCCGGTTCCCGGTCGAAAGAAGCTGTGGCCCGGTGTAAGGGCTGCTCACGGCTTCGCCATGCCGTGTGCGGACGGATCGCGGGCCGCCCGGTCAGGACGAGACGAGGAACTGCGTGGCGGCGAGCTCGCGGTAGAGCTCGTCGGCCGCGACCAGCTCGTCGTGGGTGCCCCAGGCCCGCACGCGACCGGCCTCCATCACCACGATCCGGTCGGCCCCGGTCACGGTGGACAGGCGGTGGGCGATCACCAGGACCGTCGTCTCGCGCGCCACCTCCGCCACGACCTCCCGCAGCCGCATCTCGTTGACCGCGTCGAGCTGGGAGGTCGCCTCGTCGAGCAGCAGCAGCCTGGGCCGGCGCAGCAGTGCCCTGGCGATGGCGACCCGCTGCCGCTCGCCGCCCGACAGCAGGATGCCGCGATGCCCGACCGGCGTCCGCAGTCCCTCGGGCAGCCGCTCGACCAGGTCGTCCAGGCGCGTACGGGCGAGGGCGCGGGCCACCTCCTCGTCGGTCGCGCCGGGCGCGCCGAAGACGAGGTTCTCCCGCAACGTCCCCGCGAGCACGGGGGCGTCCTGCTCGACGTACCCGAGCATGGCCCGCAGCTCGCCGAGCGGCCAGTCGCGGATGTCGCGCCCGCCGACGGCGATCGTCCCCTCCTGCGGCTCGTAGAACCGCTCGATGAGGCCGAACACCGTCGACTTGCCCGCGCCGGAGGGGCCGACCAGCGCGGTCATGCCGCCGACCGGCACCTCGAACGTCACGCCGTTGTGGACCACCGGCCGGTCCTCGCCGTACCGGAAGACGACCCCGGAGAAGGTCACCCCGACGGGCTCGCCGCCGGCCCGCGCCACGGGTGCGGCGGCGGGCTCGGTGCGCATCGCGGCGATCTCCTGGATGCGGGTCACCGCGGCCAGGCCGTTCTGGATCTGGGTGAGGCTCTGGATGATCTGGCCGATCGGGGAGACCAGGTAGAACAGGTACAGCAGGAAGGCGATCAGGGCGGAGATCTCCATCTCCCCCGACGCGACCCGCGCGCCGCCCACCCCCAGCACCGCGAGGAACGCGAGCTGGACCGACATCCAGGCGCCGATCCCGGCCAGCGAGGTCCACGCGGCGGCGGCCACGCCACGGTCGCGCGCCTCGACGGCCGCCGCGCCCACCACCGCGGTCTCCCGCGCCTCCGCGCCGCTGGCCTTGACCGTACGGAACGCCTGGAGGGCGCGGTCGAGCATCGAGCTCATCTCGCCGAGCGCCACCTGCGCCTGGAGCGAGGCCCGCCGGATGCGCGGGGCGATGGCCACGCCCATGACGGCGACCAGGCCGACGACGGCGAGCGTGACCCCGAGCAGCAGGCCGTCCATGATCGCCATCATCACGGCGGCGCCGAGGAACATGAAGACCGCCCCGACCAGGGACGCGAGCGCGTCCGTGCACACGGCCCGCAGCAGGGTGGTGTCGGAGCTGACCCGCGACAGCAGATCGCCGGGCTTGAGCCGGTCCACGTCGGAGACCGTGAGCCGCAGGATGCGGTCCACCAGGCCCCGTCGCGAGTCGAGCACGATCGTCTCGCCCATCCGCTCCAGCAGGAACCGCCCGGCCGCCGAGATCAGCGCGCCGACCAGGACCGCGGCCGACAGCCCGAGCACCGGACCCGCCAGCGCGCCGCCCGCGCCGAACGCGTCGATCACCCGCTTGGCCATGACCGGCATGGCGAGCCCGGCGAGGCTGCCCACGAGGCTGAGCAGGCCGCCCAGCAGGAGCACCCGCCGGTGGGGTCGCACCTGGCCGAGCAGCAGCCGCCAGGAGGCGCGCTCCCCCAGGGACGCCTTCGGCCGTGGCGCGGGCTGACCACCGTCAGGGCCGTCGCCCTCCATCCCCATGGAGCCCCCTTCGCGCGAACCCAGCGTGCGATCTTCCGGAGACCCTAGTTCACCGGAAACGCCGGTGTGCGCGGGGATTTCGGGCCGATGTCGGCGGGACGGTCGCGCAGCGGCTCACGGAGCGGCTCACTGAGCGGCTCACGGGGCAGGGCGACCTCGCACGACCGGCCGGACGGGCCGCGCGTCCTCGACGAGGCGCAGGTGGAACGGCGGCGCCGGTAAGGGGGAAGACGCGGTCGCCGTCGCAGTATCGCCCGAGCACCCACCGTGACGGTCCGTCATCCGGGCACTCCGTAGAGCAGGCGGATCTCCCGGACGGTGTCCATGATCTCGTACCACGTGAGACACAGGTCGGCCTCGGCCTCCTCGCCACGCGCCTCGGCGGCCATCAACCGGTCCCCCGTGAGCAGCGCCGTCTCCCGTTTGAGCTGGGCCGCCATCCGTTGGAACACGAACCGCTCGCGAGACTCCATTACCGTCCTCCCGCCCCCCAACAGTTCTTACACAGGGTGAAATACCCACAGAACCGGCCGAAATACTCAGGGGAGATCCGCGCACGTCGCACGGGTTCCGGCGGGGTCAGCGGGGGCGAGGCCGGCCCGACCGCCAGGGACGCCCGGGGTGGTCCGCTCCCGGCCGTGGTCGCGAGGAGACGACCCGCCGCCGGTGGTGCGGGGCGGGCAGCGCGGGCGCGGGCAGGTCGTGGCGGCCGCAGACGAACTCCTGCACCGCGATCTTCGCCCGGATGACCGGGCGGCGCCAGCGCTCCTCCCGGTGGATCGCCTTGGCCATCAGGCGCGGCCGGGGCCGCCTCGCCCGCTCCGAGTAGCACCAGCGGGCCCAGGGCGAGCCGGGACGGGCCACCCGCACCGCCCCCACGTACAGCAGCGGCGGCACGAACAGTCCCAGCAGGCCGCTCCAGATCTTCCCCTTGAGCAGGGTGATCATGGCGAAGACGAGGTTGACGAAGAGGAACGCCGAAGCCGTCCAGCCGCCTCGGCCGTCCGTGCCGCTCCAGGCGAGCGGCCGCAGCCCGAGCAGCAGCAGGCCGGTGGCCGCGATCGCCACGAAGACCGCGTCCACGGAGGTGCGGCCCTCCTCCTGCCAGTAGACGTCGCGCAGGTGCAGGATCAGTGCGAACTCGTCGAGCACGAGGGCGGCGCCCACGCCGAACACGGCGGCGGAGAAGGCATACCAGCCGGTGGACACGTCCGACAGGACCAGCCCGGCCACCCCGCCGAGCAGCGAGAGCACCACGCCGAACACCACGTGGTGGATGTGCATCTCGCCCACGCTCACGTTGCCGAGCCACCGCACCCGCGCCCTGATCAGCCGTGCGTTCACCCGCGTGAAGACGAACGCCGTGATCAGCGCGACGAAGAAGCAGAACAGCGGCAGACGGTGCACCTCGACGATGCGTTCGTGAAACCAATAGGCCATGAAGCGATCCCCCGGCCTCCGATGCTACGTGGCGGGGGAAGCGGTCAGGCGAGAAAGCCGCGCAGCAGGGCCGCCGTGCCCTCCAGGTGCTCGGCCACCGCCCGTTCGGCGGCCTCGGGGTCACCGTCCACGATCGCGGCGGCGATGGCGGCGTGCTGGACGGCCGCGTGCTCGATGTTGGGCCGCAGCACGGGGATCGCGTTGAGCAGATCGGTCACCCGCAGCCGGGCGTCGGCGCAGGCGGCGGCCAGCAGCGGCGAGCCGCTCAGCTCCGCGATCGCCAGGTGGAACGCGATGTCCATCCGGCGGTAGTCGTCCGGCGCCGCGTCGTTCACCCCGGACAACCGGGCGGCCAGCGTCTCCCGCTGCCGCGGGGTCAGGTCGGCGGTCGCGAGCACCCGGGCCGCCCCGCACTCGACGGCCATCCGGAACGTCAGCGCGTCTTCGAGATCGTCCTCGCCCATGCGGGTGACGGCCCTGCGCAGGTCGCCCTTGCGCGGGCTCGGCGGCCGGTAGACGACGAAGGCCCCGCCGTACCGGCCGCGCCGCACGTCGAGGTAGCCGGCCTCCTGCAGCGCGCGGATCGCCTCGCGCAGCGTGACCCTGCTGATGCCGAGCCGGGTGGCCAGCTCGCGCTCCGGCGGCAGCTTCTCACCGTGCGGGACGACGCCGAGCTTGATGGCCTGCAGCAGGCGCTCGACGGTCTCCTCGAACGCGTTGCCCGCCCGCACCGGCCGCAGCAGCGACACCACGCCGGTGATCCCCACGGTCGCGTCCCGCGACACGGACGCGACCGGAGCCCGGGGGCCGGAGACGGACGCGTCCGCCGGGGTGCTCTCCATGCGCATCGTCCCTCCACCCGTCACCGCGGGTCCCCCGTCTCTGTGACCGAGGGTAAACCCCCCGGACATTGTTGACGACGAGGGGAACATGGTGCTTGCATGCCCTCAATGGTCTGATTCCAGACTTTTGGACGGGAGGCACCGTGCTCAGCGTGGAGCGACTCCGCGATGACGTCGAAGCGGGCCGCGTGGACACGGTCCTGCTCGCGGTCACCGACATGCAGGGGCGGCTGCAGGGCAAGCGGCTGTCGGCGCGGTACTTCCTGGAGGAGGTGCTGGACCACTCCGCGGAGGGCTGCAACTACCTGCTCGCCGTCGACGTCGACATGAACACCGTGGGCGGATACGCCATGTCGTCCTGGGAGCGCGGCTACGGCGACTTCGTCATGCGGCCGGACCTGTCGACGCTGCGCCGCGTGCCCTGGCACGAGGGCACCGTGCTGCTGCTGGCCGACCTCGTGTGGGAGGACGGCGCGGACGTCGTGCCCTCGCCCCGGCAGATCCTGCGCCGCCAGCTCGCCCGGCTCGCCGAACGCGGCTGGACCGCCTACGTCGGCACCGAGCTGGAGTTCGTCGTCTACGACGACAGCTACGAGCAGGCCTGGCAGCGGGGCTACCGCGACCTGACCCCGGCCAACCTCTACAACGTCGACTACTCGCTGCTCGGCACCTCCCGGATCGAGCCGCTGCTGCGCAGGATCAGGCTCGGCATGGAGGGCGCCGGGTTGTACGTCGAGTCCGCCAAGGGCGAGTGCAACCTCGGCCAGCACGAGATCGCCTTCCGGTACGCCGACGCGCTGTCCACCTGCGACAACCACGTGTTCTACAAGAACGGCGCCAAGGAGATCGCCGCCCAGGAGGGCAGGTCGATCACGTTCATGGCCAAGCCGAACCAGCGCGAGGGCAACTCCTGCCACATCCACATCTCGCTGCGCGACGCCGGCGGCACGCCCGTGATGGCGGGCGGCGAGCCGTACGGGCTGTCGGAGACCGGCCGGCGCTTCGTCGCCGGGCAGCTCGCGGCGATGCGGGAGCTGACGCTGCTCTACGCGCCCAACGTCAACTCTTACAAGCGCTTCGTGCCCGGCAGCTTCGCCCCCACCGCCGTCAAGTGGGGCGTGGACAACCGCACCTGCTCGCTGCGGCTGGTCGGCCACGGCCCCTCCCTGCGGATCGAGAACCGGGTGCCGGGCGGCGACGTCAATCCCTACCTCGCGGTCGCGGCCATGATCGCGGCGGGGCTGCGCGGCATCGACGCCGGGCTGGAGCTGGACGAGCCGTTCGGCGGGAACGCCTACGACTCCGGGGCCGAGCGGGTGCCCGCCACGCTCCGCGACGCGCTGACGCTGTGGGAGGGCTCGCCGATCGCCGAGGAGGCGTTCGGCAAGGACGTGGTCGAGCACTACGCCAACAACGCGAGGGTCGAGCTGGCCGCCTTCGACGCGGCGGTCACCGACTGGGAGCTCTATCGGGGGTTCGAACGGCTGTGAAGATAGTCAATCCGGCGACCGAGGACGTGATCGCCGAGGTCGAGATGGCGGACGCCGCGGAGGTGGACCGCGCGGTCGAGCGGGCCGTCCGGGCCTTCCCGGCCTGGCGCGCGGTCGCCCCGGGCGAGCGGGCCCGGCTGCTGCGCCGCTTCGCGCAGGTCGTGGAGGACCACGCGGAGGAGCTGGCGCGGCTGGAGATCACCGGCGCCGGCCACACGGTGGGCAACGCCCGCTGGGAGGCGGGCAACGTCCGCGACGTGCTGAACTTCTACGCGGGCGCGCCCGAGCGCGACCACGGCAGGCAGATCCCGGTGCCCGGCGGGGTGGACGTCACGTTCGCCGAGCCGCTGGGCGTGGTCGGGATCATCGTGCCGTGGAACTTCCCGATGGTCGTCATGACCTGGGGAGCCGCCCCGGCCCTCGCCGCCGGAAACACGGTGATCGTGAAGCCGGCCGAGTGGACCCCGCTGACCGCGCTGCGGCTGGCCGAGCTCGCCCTGGAGGCCGGGCTGCCCGAGGGCGTGCTCCAGGTCGTCCCCGGCGAGGGTGAGGTCGCCGGCGCCCGGCTCGTCGAGCACCCCGACGTGCGGAAGATCGTGTTCACCGGCTCGACCGAGGTCGGGAGACTGATCGGCGCCAAGGCCGCGGAGCAGGTCAAACGGGTGACGCTGGAGCTGGGCGGCAAGAGCGCCAACATCGTCTTCGCCGACGCCGACCTCGACAAGGCCGCGGCCTCGGCGCCCATGGCGGTCTTCGACAACTCCGGCCAGGACTGCTGCGCCCGCTCGCGCATCCTGGTGGAGCGCTCCGTCTACGACGACTTCCTCGTGCGCCTGTCGCAGGCGGTGCGGGAGGTGAAGGTCGGCGACCCGAACGACCCCGCGAGCCAGATGGGCCCGCTGATCAGCGCCGAGCACCGGGAGCGCGTCGCGTCGTTCGTCGACCAGGCCGACGTGTACGCCGCCGGGTCCTGCCCGAGCGGACCCGGCTACTGGTTCCCGCCCACCCTGCTGGCCGGGTCGTCCTCGTCCTCGGAGTCCTTCCGCAGGGCGTTCACCGAGGAGATCTTCGGACCCGTGGTGACCGTCGTGCCGTTCGAGGACGAGGCCGACGCCGTACGGATCGCCAACGACACGGCGTACGGCCTGTCGGGGTCGATCTGGACCCGCGACGTGGGCCGGGCGCTGCGGGTGGCGCGGGCCGTCGAGGCGGGCAACCTGTCGGTCAACTCGCACTCCAGCGTCCGCTACTGGACCCCGTTCGGCGGCTTCAAGCAATCGGGCCTCGGGCGGGAGCTCGGCCCCGACGCCCTGTCGGCCTTCACCGAGACCAAGAACGTCTTCATCTCCACGGAGTAGAACAATGCAGCGTTTGCAGGACCGCGTCGCCGTCATCACCGGGGCGGGCAGCGGCATCGGGCTGGCCACGGCCCACCGGTTCGCCCAGGAGGGCGCCAAGGTCGTGGTGGCCGACCTCGACGAGGAGGCCGGCGCGAAGGCGGCCGGTGAGGTCGGCGGCCTGTTCGTCAAGGCCGACGTGGCGAACGAGGACGACGTGGCCCGGATGTACCGGACCGCGTTCGAGGAGTTCGGCAGCGTCGACATCGCGTTCAACAACGCGGGCATCTCGCCGCCGGACGACGA
Organism: Microbispora bryophytorum; assembly: GCF_043197435.1. Classification (NCBI taxonomy): domain Bacteria; kingdom Bacillati; phylum Actinomycetota; class Actinomycetes; order Streptosporangiales; family Streptosporangiaceae; genus Microbispora; species Microbispora bryophytorum. The sequence continues at coordinate 32,150 of NZ_JBICTF010000009.1, forward strand.
CTCCATCCTGGAGACCGGCATCGACGCCTGGCGCCGGGTGCAGGAGGTCAACCTCACCAGCGTCTACCTGTGCTGCAGGCACGCCATCCCGTACATGCAGCGGCAGGGCAAGGGCTCGATCATCAACACCGCGTCGTTCGTCGCGGTGATGGGCTCGGCCACCTCGCAGATCTCCTACACCGCCTCCAAGGGCGGCGTGCTCGCGATGAGCCGGGAGCTGGGCGTCCAGTTCGCCCGCGAGGGCATCCGGGTCAACGCGCTGTGCCCCGGACCGGTGGACACCCCGCTGCTGCGGGAGCTGTTCGCCAAGGACCCCGAGCGCGCCCAGCGCCGCCTGGTCCACGTGCCGATCGGCCGCTTCGCCCGGGCCGAGGAGATCGCCGCGGCGGTCGCGTTCCTCGCCTCCGACGACGCGTCGTTCATCACCGCCTCGGAGTTCCTGGTCGACGGCGGCATCTCCGGCGCGTACGTCACTCCGCTGTAAGGGGTAAGCCCATGGCTCGTCCCGTGATCGGCGTGACGTGCTACGTCGAGCCGGCGAGGTTCACCGTCTGGGAGATGACGGCGGCGCTGCTGCCGTACATGTACGTCGACCACATCGCGCGGGCGGGCGGCCAGCCGGTCATCCTGCCGCCCGCCGGGGAGCCGGCCGCGCTGGCCGGGCGGCTGGACGGGCTGATCATCGCGGGCGGGGGCGACATCGACCCCGCCCGCTACGGCGCGCCGCCCGCCGAACAGACCGGATATGTCCGGGAGTTCCGCGACGAGGCGGAGTTCGGGCTGATGGAGGCCGCCCTGCGCACCGGCCTGCCGTTCCTCGGCATCTGCCGGGGCCTGCAGGTGCTCAACGTGGCGCTGGGCGGCACCCTCCACCAGCACCTGCCCGACGTGGTCGGGCACACCGCCCACTCCCCCGCCCCCGGGACGTTCGGCCGCCTCCCTGTACGGCTCTCGCCGGGGTTGGCCGAGATCTACGGCGGCGAGGACCTCACCCCCGCCCACTATCACCACCAGGCGATCGACCGCCTGGCCGGCGGGCTGGAGGTCACCGCCCGCTCCGACGACGACACGATCGAGGCCGTCGCGGTCACGGACGCGGCGTTCGCCCTGGCCGTCCAGTGGCACCCGGAGGCCGACGAGGACGGCCCGCTGTTCCACGCCCTGGTCACCGCCGCCGGCCGGCGTCGCCCCGGTCGCGCTTGAGCGGTCCGATCGCGCTTGAGCGGCCCGGCCACCCGCCCGGCGCACCGAGGCCGGGCCCCGCGTGCTCCCGGCCTGCTCCCGCGGCCGGAGGCGGCGCCGCGACGACCCGGTGAGCGCCGGAATCGATCATTGACCATCGCGTAATCGGCGTCGCACTCTCACTCCGCCGGCATGGACAGTCGGCGAGAGCATGATCTGAAACCGATTTCATTTGGGTTATCGGGCGTATCGGCGCGCACGGGGCAGGGCATTGCGGCCGCGAGAGCGGAGTTTATGGGGTTCCGCAGCGGCCGACATAGAAACGGCGTATTTTTGACGAAAGCCGCCGGGGAGAGATATGGTCAAATGGCGATCAAAGCCGCATCGTCGGCGCGTTCACGCTGCTTTCATGCGAGGGGAACCGTGTTTTACGCCGTGCTCGGACCGTTCCTGGCCATGAAACCTTCAGGGGATGTCATCGCCGGGCTCGCTCCGAGGCACCGGCAACTCCTCGCATTGTTCCTGCTCAATCCCAATATCGCGGTTCACCGGGACCGGCTCATCGATCTGTTGTGGAATGGCCGCCCCACTAAATCAGCGCCGCGGAATCTTACCACCTACATCGCACAGGTGCGGCGACGCCTCTCGCCGCGCGACCCCGACATTTCTCCGCTGCACACCCTGGACGGCGGCTACCTTCTTTCCGTCCCGTCGGGATCCGTGGATGCTGCAGTATTCAACCATTTCGCGGAACAGGCCAGAATCGCTCGCGAGAATGGCGATTACCACAATGCGGCGAGGATGTTCGAGAACGCGCTGAGCCTCTGGCGGGGCGACGCCCTGCCCGCGATGCGGCACGTGGACGAGCTGTCCGCCTGGGCCGAACGGCTCGACGAGGACCGGCGCGCGGTGACCGAAGACCTCTTCGACGTACGGCTGGCGCTCGGGCACCATCACGAGATCGTCGGCGGCCTGGCGCAGTGGGCACGGCGCCACCCGCTGCGCGAACGGCCGCACCGGCAGCTCATGCTGGCGCTGCATCGCTCGGGCCGCACCCACGACGCCTCGGCGTCCTATCAGCGACTGCGCCGGACCCTGGTCGACCGCCTCGGCACCGAGCCGTCCCCCGACACCCAGGCCCTCCACCAGCGGATCCTCACCGGCGACGACCTTCCGTCCGCTCTGACGCGTCTGTGCGCGGCGCATCGGCCGTCACGCGAGTGCGATCGCAGGTCGTGACGAGAGCCCCGCGAGGACCGGATACCCCGATCGGGGAAATCGGGGCGAACCTGCCGGTTACGGGGATGGCGGCGAACCACTAGGCTTGCAGGACACCAGTGATCCCGCGCGGGAGAGCGTCCTGGCATCCGGTCAGGGCCCCTGAAGGAGCAAGCCCTCCCCGCGAACCTCTCAAGGCAAAGGACCGTGCGGGCCAGGTGACCTCTGGAAAGAAGGCCGGAAGGCCTCGCCGAAGGTGAAAGTCCGGTAAAGATCGGACGAAGCTCTCAGGCGCCGATGACAGAGGGGGAGGATGCCCGATGTCAAACGCAGCATCCGTCCTTCCGAGGTGCGCATGTCCCGATCCACCCCGCTGCGCGGGGTCCACGAAAGTCTGGGCGCGACCCTGACCGACTTCGCGGGCTGGCAGATGCCCCTGCGTTACGGCAGTGAGTCGGCCGAGCACAACGCGGTGCGCACGGCCGCGGGGCTGTTCGACCTGTCCCACATGGGAGAGATCTTCGTCGTCGGCGCACAGGCGGGCGAGGCGCTCGACCGCGCCCTCGTGGGCCACCTCAGCGTCCTCGCGCCCGGCCGCGCCCGCTACACGATGATCGTGAACGAGACCGGCGGCATCCTCGACGATCTCATCGTCTACCGCCTCGACGAGGACCGGTACATGGTCGTCGCCAACGCCTCCAACTACGCCCTCGTCGCCCGTGAGCTCGCCGACCGCGTCCGCGGCCACGACGCGCGGGTGACCGACCGGTCGGACGAGTACGCGCTGGTCGCCGTGCAGGGCCCGCGCGCCGCCGGGATCCTGGCCGCGCTGACCGACGCCGACCTCGACGATCTGAAGTACTACGCCATCGTCCCCGGCGTCGTCGCGGGCGCGCCCGCCCTGATCGCGCGCACCGGATACACCGGCGAGGACGGCTTCGAGCTCTTCGTGGCGAACGAGCACGCCGTGCCGCTGTGGAACGCCCTCGCCGAGGCGGGCAAGGACGCCGGGCTCGTCCCCGCAGGGCTCTCGGCCCGCGACACGCTGCGCCTGGAAGCCGGCATGCCGCTCTACGGCAACGAGCTGAGCGCCGCGATCACGCCGTTCGACGCCGGCCTCGGCCGGGTCGTCCGCTTCGACAAACCCGGCGACTTCGTGGGCAAGGCCGCCCTCGAACGGGCAGCGGAGAACGGCACCAGGCGGCGCCTGGTCGGGCTCGCCGCGCTCGGCCGCCGCGTGCCCCGCCACGGCTACCCCGTCACCCGGGAGGGCGCCGTCGTCGGCGAGGTGACCAGCGGCGCTCCGTCGCAGTCCCTCGGCCGCCCGATCGCCATGGCGTACGTCGACGAGGGCGCCCTGGACAAGGGTGGCCTGGCCGTGGACATCCGGGGCAGCCAAGAACCGGTCGACGTCGTCGATCTGCCTTTCTACAGGAGGAGCAAGTGAGCACCATTCCGGACGACCTGAGCTACACCAAGGAACACGAGTGGGTGGCCGGGATCGAGGACGGCCTCACCGTGACGGTGGGCATCACCGCGTACGCCGCCGAGCAGCTCGGCGACGTGGTTTTCGTGGAGGTGCACGCGGAGGCCGGCTCGACGGTCGCGGCCGGCGACACGGTCGGCGAGGTGGAGTCCACCAAGTCCGTGAGCGACATCTTCGCGCCGGTCGGCGGTGAGGTCGTCGAGATCAACCCCGCCGTCGTGGACGACCCCTCGCTGGTCAACTCCGACCCGTACGGCGAGGGCTGGCTGTTCCGCGTGCGCGTGGAGCAGGAGCCGGACGACCTGCTGTCGGCCGCGGAGTACACCGCGCTGACCTCCGGCGAGTCCTGACGGCCACCGGAGACGTGTGAAAGGCGACGGTCAATGGCGATCAGCGTCTTCGACCTGTTCAAGGTGGGGATCGGGCCGTCCAGCTCGCACACGGGCGGCCCGATGGCGGCGGCGCACAGGTTCGCCCGCGGGCTGCACCGGGACGGGCTGCTGGAGAAGGTCACCCGGGTCGAGGCCGTCCTGTACGGCTCGCTCGGGCTGACCGGCAAGGGCCACGGCAGTGACAAGGCGGTCCTGCTGGGCCTGTCCGGCGACAAGCCCGAACTGGTCGACGTCGACACCGTCGACGAACGACTGGCGGCGATGCGGGCGAGCGGCACGGTCACCCTGTACGGCGTGCAGGAGATCCCGTTCGTGGTCGGCGAGCACCTCGTCTTCGAGCGCAGGCTGTCGCTCCCCCACCACCCGAACGGCATGCGGTTCACGGCGTACGCCGGCGACGCGGTGCTGCGCGAGAAGGTGTACTACTCGGTCGGCGGCGGCTTCGTGGTGGACGAGAACGCCACCGGCGCCGACCGGATCAAGCCCGATGACACGGCGCTGCCGTACGCCTTCACGACCGCGCACGAACTGCTCGCGCACTGCGCGGAGACCGGCCTGTCGATCTCCGGCCTGATGATGGAGAACGAGAAGGCCTTCGGCCGTACGGAGGAGGAGATCCGGGATCGCCTGCTGCACCTGTGGGCGGTCATGGCCGAGTGCGTACGGCGCGGCACCAGCCGCGAGGGCGTCCTGCCGGGCGGCCTCAAGGTTCGCCGCCGGGCCCACCAGCTGCACCGGCGGCTGCAGGGTGAAACCGACGGGACCGACCCGCTGCGGGCGATGGACTGGGTCACGCTGTTCGCGCTGGCCGTCAACGAGGAGAACGCCGCGGGCGGCCGGATCGTCACCGCGCCGACCAACGGCGCCGCCGGTATCGTCCCGGCCGTTCTGTCGTACTACATGCGTTTCCTCCCGGGTTCCGGTGAGGACGGCGTCGTCCGTTTCCTTCTCACCGCGGGCGCGATCGGCGTGCTGTTCAAGGAGAACGCCTCCATCTCCGGCGCGGAGGTGGGCTGCCAGGGCGAGGTCGGCTCGGCCTGCTCGATGGCGGCGGCGGGCCTCACCGAGGCGCTCGGCGGGACGCCGGAGCAGGTCGAGAACGCCGCCGAGATCGGCATCGAGCACAACCTCGGCCTGACCTGCGACCCGATCGGCGGGCTCGTCCAGATCCCGTGCATCGAGCGCAACGCCGTCGCCTCGATCAAGGCGATCGCCGCCGCCCGCATCGCGCTGCGCGGCGACGGCCGCCACTTCGTGTCGCTGGACAAGGCGATCAAGACGATGCGCGACACCGGCAGGGACATGCTCGACAAATACAAGGAGACCTCGCGCGGCGGCCTCGCCGTCAACGTCATCGAGTGCTGACCCCCCACCCCCGCCGTGATCTTGTAATTTGTCGCAGGCGATGCCCCTCACCTGCACCGGAACCCTTCGTGATCATGCAGAAAATCGGCGAGCACCCACCTCACCTGCCGTGGAACCGTTCGTGATCATGCACGCGGGCAGAACGTCGGCCGGAGCCAATAAGGTGGTGACTTCCCCGGCGAGGAGGAGGGCCGTCACGTGAGGTGGCGCGAGGCGCTGCGCCCGCATCGGGCGTTCCTGGTCGTGCTGGTCGCGGGCGTCGCACTGCGCGCGCTCGCCGTGCTCGGCTACCGGCCCGCGTTGTGGTTCTGGGCCGATTCCTTCGCCTACCTCAGCTCGGCCCTCGACCTGCGGCCGCTGCCCTCGCGGCCGTCCGGCTACTCGCTGTTCCTGGCGGCGCTGAGCCCGCTGGGAAGTATCACCGCCGTCGTGATCGTCCAGCACCTGCTCGGTCTCGGCATGGCCGTCTGCGTCTACGCGGTGCTGCGCCGGCGGACACGGCTGCCGGGCTGGGGAGCGGCGCTGGCGGCGGCGCCGGTGCTGCTCGACGTCCACCAGATCCAGCTCGAACACCTCATCATGGCGGACCTGCTGTTCACCGCACTGGTCGTGGCCGCCGTGACGATCCTGTTGTGGCGCCCTCGCCCGGGCGCGTGGTCCGTCGTCGCGGCGCTGCTGCTGCTCGGATGCGCCACGGTCACCCGCACCCTCGGGCTGCCCCTGATCGCGCTGGCGCTGCTGCCGGTGCTGTTCGCCGGACGCTGGAGGACCGCCCTCGCCGGACTCGCCGCCGCGTCCGCCGTGCTCGGCGGGTACGCCGTCTGGTTCCACGACGCCCACGGGTCGTACGGGATGGGCGGCAGCAGCACGTGGCTGTGGTCGCGCACGATGACCTTCGCCGACTGCTCGGTCATGAAGCCGCCGAAGGAACTGGCGGTGCTGTGCCCGTCGGGGCCCCGGCTCGCCGCGCCCGCCTACATCTGGGCCGCCGACTCGCCCATCCAGCGGGTGAAGAAGGACAAGGACCGGCTGGCGAGCGAGTTCGCCTCGCTGGCGATCCGCAGCCAGCCCCTCGACTTCCTGGCGACCGGGCTGCACGACGCCATGTGGGCGTTCGAATGGGACCGGAAGGTCTACCCCGCCCCGGGTACGCAGAGCGCGTACGTGTTCCCCGCCTCGGTGAAGCCGTTCACCTCCAAGGTGGCCTCCGGCGGCCGTACGGCCGGTGAGCTGACCACCGCCTACCAGGGAAGCTCCGGGGACACGAAGGTGGTCGAGCCGTTCGCGGGATGGCTGCGCGCCTACCAGGAGCAGGGCTTCCTGCGCGGGCCGCTGCTGGCGGCGATCCTGCTGGCCGGGCTCGCCGGGCTGGTGACCAGGCGGTGGTCGGCGCTGCTGCCCTGGGCCGCGGCGGCGGCCCTGCTTCTGCTGCCGCCCCTGATCGCCGCCTTCGACCACCGCTATGTGGTGCCCGTCGTGCCGCTCGCCTGCCTGGCCGCCGGGCTCGCCCTCGGCACGGGCGCGACCGCCGCGCCGTGGCGCGCGGAGGGCAGATCAGGGGACAAATCAGAGGGCAGATCAGGGGGGCGGTCAGGGAGGGGGTCAGGGAGGCGGTCAGCGGCGGCGGACATGCAGGCGAACGACCGCAAGCGCGTCGTCGCGGCCGACCGCGCGGCGAACGCGTGAGATCGCCGACTCGTCCAGCCGCCTGATCACCTGCCGCACGTCGGCCGACCGCCGCAGCGACACCGAAATCCGCACCCTGCCGTCGCGTACGAGCCTGACCGAGATGTGGCCGATCCCGTCGATCCCCTTCAGCGCCACGCCGAGCATGGCGATGCCGGCGCCGGTGCGGCTGCCGACCCGGCCCCAGCCGAGCGCCAGGAAGAGCCAGCGGGTCGCGACCAGCGCGAGCACCATGGCCGCCCCGGCCAGCAGGGGCAGCGCCCACGGCTTCCCGTCGGCCACCCTCCCGTCGGCCACGCTCGCGTCGATCAGGGCCACGCCCGGCCGCCCGCGCACGGCGGTCAGCAGGCCGAGACCCCCCGCGACCAGCGCGAGGCCCACCAGCAGGAGCCCGACGCGGTTTCCCCAACGCGGACGCACCTCAGCCCCCTCTCCTGCGCAGCCGTACGACCACCTCCTGGCGGGACCGGACGCCGAGGCCCGACAGCCGGTCCCCGACCGCCGCGCCGACCTCGCGCAGCAGGGCGCCGGTCGTGTCCGCGTCGGCCACCACGGCGACCTCGATCCGCCTGCGGAGGATGTGGACGCCGGCCCGCCGGACGTGCTCGACCTCACGGGCCGAGGCGGCGAGCGTCCGGCGCAGACCGGCGCGGGTCAGTCCCATCGCGAGCAGCGGATCCCGGCATTCCAGGGGCATGAGCCGGGGACGGCCGGGAACGAGCGCGAGGGCCACCAGTCCCGCCCCGCACACGACCATGCCGATCGCGGCGGCGGGGACGACCGGGTCGCCCGTCGTGAGGTTCAGCAGCCGGGACGGCAGCCGCCAGGGCGGCAGCATGCCAAGCATGACGGCGACGACCACGGCGGTGAGCACCCAGCCGAGCAGGGCGATCACCACGGCGACCATGACAGCGGCCGGAGTCCGGGCCGGCCGCAGGACGCGTACCGCGCTCCGCCGGCCCGCCGCAGCGCCCCTGTCGCCTGTGTCGCCTGTGTCGCTTCCGGCGCCCTCGACATCCGCGCCCCTGGCGCCCTTGCCGCCGCTGCCACCCTTGGTGCCCTTGGCGCCCGAGTCGCTTCCGGCGCCCTGCTCGCTCCTCGCCGACGAACCCGCCAGGATTCCCTGCACGACGCTCATCAGCCGTTCACCCTTCCCGCTCACCGTGCCGGGTCCGCTCGGTAGTCACCTCACCATGGGTACACGGAGCGGTGACGGGACGGGCGGGTCACCCGCCGCCTTGCGCGATCATGGCGGCGCCACTGCGGAGTTTTTGCCCGGGCCCGGTTAACGTGAACCGCGCTCATGTGTTTCCGGGCGGCGCCGTACTAGGCTGCGCCCATGGACGACCGACAGCGTCTCGACCAGGCGACGGCCCACCTTGAGCCGCCCTTCGCCGTCCTCGACATGGACGCGCTCCGGTCGAACGCGGCCACCATGGTGCGCCGGGCCCGGGGCAAGCCGATCCGGGTGGCCAGCAAGTCGATCCGCTGCCGGGCCGTGCTCGAACGGATCCTGGCCATGGACGGCGTCTCCGGCGTCATGGCCTTCACGCTGCCCGAGGCGCTGTGGCTGGTCTCCACCGGCCTGCGGGACGTGCTCGTGGCCTACCCCACCGCGGACAGGACCGCGCTGCGCGCCCTCGGATCGGACGAGGTGGCGGCACGGGAGATCACCGTCATGGTGGACTCGCCCGAGCACCTCGACCTCATCGAGAGCCTGCGACTCCCCCACCGGATCCGGGTCTGCCTGGACATCGACGCGGGGTTCGTGACCCTCGGCGGCGCGTTCCGGGCGGGCGCGCTGCGCTCGCCGATCCGCGAGCCCGAGCAGGCCGCCGAGATCGCCGCTCACATCGCCAAGCGTCCCGGCGTGCGGCTGACCGGGCTCATGGCGTACGAGGCCCAGATCGCGGGGATGGGCGACGACGTTCCGGGACCGTACGGCCGAGCGGTGCGCTGGATGCAGGAGCGGTCGCGCCGCGAGCTGATCGTGCGGCGCGGCCGGATCGTGCAGGCCCTGCGCCAGGTCGCCGACCTGGAGTTCGTCAACGGCGGCGGAACGGGAAGCATCGAGAAGACCGTCGCCGAGCGGGCGATCACCGAGGTCGCGGCGGGCTCGGGATTCTTCCATCCCCGGCTGTTCGACTTCTACCGGGGCTTCACCGGCCGTCCGGCGGCGCTGTTCGCCCTGCCCGTCGTGCGCAAGCCGGCTCCCGACGTCGTGACCGTGCTCGGAGGGGGCTATCCCGCCTCCGGGGCCCCCGGGCCCACCCGGCTGCCCCAGCCGTACCTGCCGGCGGGGCTCAGGTATCACTCGGACGAGGGGGCGGGCGAGGTGCAGACGCCGCTTCTGGGCGAGGCCGCGACCGACCTCCGCCTCGGCGACCGCGTCTGGTTCCGCCACGCGAAGGCCGGGGAGCTGTGCGAGCGCTTCGCCGCCTTGCACCTCGTGGAGGGCGACCGGGTGGCCGAGGAGGTCCCGACCTACCGCGGCGAGGGCAGGACCTTCCTGTGACCGCGGGCCCGGCCTCGTGATCGTTCCCGCGGGGACGCGAACGCCGCCGTGAACCGCGTCATGGCGGCGTCGTCGGGCGGCGGGTCAGCGGGAGCGGCGGGAGCGGCGGCGCAGCAGCACGACGGCCGCGCCCACGACGACGACCACGCCGATCCCGATCAGCACCGGGGCGATGCCGGGCGCCGGATACTCCGCGGGCTGCTCGCCCTCGCCGTCGGCCGGGGCGTACGTGCGCGGCCCCAGGACCATGTCCTCCACGGACGTGACGAAGTCACGCGCGTTGGCCTTCGCCTTCTCGACGCCACGCTCCGCGACCCGCTTCGGGCTCACCCGGTCCGCGATGGCGTCGACCGTGCGAGCGAGCTCCGCCCGCGTGCGCTCGATCTTCCGTTCCAGCGCATCGGGATCGGTGTCCGCCATGCGATCCCCCTCCTGTGGTATTCGTGTGTGATCAGTCTGCCAGGTCCGGCGGTCGCCCCGCACAGGGGCTGAGCCGGTAGTTTGGTGGACGCTTGCCCGCCGAACGCCGCGGGTCACCTTTTTCCGGAGGACGAGATGAGCAAGCTCCAGCCCGGCGACGCCGCGCCGGACTTCACCCTGACCGACGCCGACGACAACGAGGTCTCGCTGGAGTCGTTCCGCGGCAGGCGGGTCATCCTGTACTTCTACCCGGCGGCGATGACCCCCGGGTGCACCAAGCAGGCCTGCGACTTCCGCGACAACCTCGGCGCGCTGACCGAGCAGGGCTTCGTGGTGCTGGGCGTTTCCAAGGACAAGCCCGCCAAGCTGCGGCAGTTCCGCGAGCGCGACGCGCTGACCTTCCCGCTGCTGTCCGACACCGGTCTGGACGTGCACAAGGCGTACGGCGCGTACGGCGAGAAGACGAACTACGGCAAGACCGTGATGGGCGTCATCCGCTCCACATTCGTCGTCGACCCCGACGGAAAGATCGAGAAGGCCCTCTACAACGTGAAGGCCACCGGTCACGTCGCCCGGCTCACGAAAGAGCTGGGGATTTCCTGAAATATTCCTTTCGTCGCGCTCCCGGAATTGTCGGCGGCGGCCGATAAATTCCGGGGCATGGCGAAGTACAAGTACACCCCTGAATTGCTCGCCGCCGCGGCCGCCGGCGCGAGCAGCATCGCCGACGTGCTGCGCCACCTCGGCATCCCGTGGTCGGGCGGCGCCCACGCCCACATCAGTCGCCGCCTCAAGCACTTCGGCATCGACACATCCCACTTCGGCGGGCCCTCTCCGAACAAGGGCGCACGGACGCCCCGGCGATACCTGCCTGTGGAGATCCTCGTGCTGATGCCTCCGGGATCCGGTCGTGAGAAGCCTCGCAAGCTCAGGCGGGCGCTGCGGGAAGTAGGAGTCCCATACGTCTGCGCAGACTGTAGGATAGGCGGCGCCTGGCAGGGTCGGCCGCTGACATTGCACATCGACCACATCAACGGCAATTGGCTGGACAACAGAAAAGAGAACCTGCAGTTCCTTTGCCCTAACTGCCATTCTCAAACAGAGAATTTCGCAGGCAAAGGAAGAGGAAAAGGGGTCGTAGCCCAATCGGCAGAGGCAACGGTTTTAGGTACCGTACAGCGCGAGTTCGAATCTCGTCGACCCCACTGCGATTCAAATGACAATGGCGAGCCGCGAGATCATTCGAGAACTCGGAAGTCATCGAATTCCGAGCGGCCAGCGCTCGCGAAGTTGAACCTGATGCTCGGGGCCGACGATCTGTCCTTCCTGGAGTGGTTCGTGTCCACCGGCGAAGCGCGCTCGCGGACCGCGGCGATCCGGACGGCGATCGCGCTGCTCCGCGCTCAGAGCGAGCGGGAGTGACCGCCATGGGAGTCCGGCGGCACCCGTAGGTGCGCGCCGGCCCCTCCGCCGGCACGCACCTGTGGGATCTCCGGAAGGAAGTCTCAGCCGGGCGCCTGGCAGCGCACTCCGGCGTCGGTCTGCCTGCACCAGGGCGGCAGGCCGTCCTGGGACTGCGGCGCGTCCTGACCGTTGCCTGGAGGGAAGAAACGCTGCCGGTCGCCTCCGCCGTCCCAGCTCGTCCCCGCGCCCGCCCGGTCCCAGATCATGCTGGTGACGGCCACGACGCCACCGCCGAGGAGCGCTCCGACGATCGCGGACGCGACGCCGACGGCGACGAGTTGCCCGGCGTGTCCGCGGGGACGCCGGGCCGCCAGGCGCGCGGGGACGCCGGGCCGCGGGGCGGACGCGAACCGTGGCCGCAGGTCCTGCCAGCCCGGCGCGTTCCATCCCGCGCCACCGGGGCCGAAGGCATACCCGCTGCCGGGCGGGGGCGCGCCCACGGATCCCGATCCGGGCCTGCTACCGGGACCGGACCAGGGCGAGCCCGCCCCTGCGGCCCCGGGCATGTTCAACGGGCTGGTCCAGGGTGATGTGGGATTGTTCCGAGGTGACAGTGGCGCGGTGGGCGCGGTCGGCCCGTTCGGCGCGGTGGGCCCATTCGGCGCGGTCGGCCCGTTCGGCGACGTAAATCCGGTCGGCGACGTGGATCCGGTCGGCGCGGATGTGGCCGGCCCAGCACCGGCCGGCCCGGCCGACACGGGTGCGCCCGGCGTAGCGGGCTCAGCCGATCCGCTGGTCGCGGCCGGCTCACTCGGCCCGGCCGACCCCATCTCCGGCTCCGTCTCCGGCTCCGTTTCCGACCGCGTTTCCGGCTCCGGGCGCGGGCCGCGCGACTCGTCCCCTGCGCCGCGCGGCGCCGCGTCCTGATCCGCCATCCAAATCTCCCTTTACCCGCTTCACAGAAGCGTTCCCGGAAGCAAGCATGCGCCGAGATCCGTAAGAACGGCGTAAACGCGGCGGGCGGCTGCGACCTGAGTCGTACCGCCGTATCCGCCGCAAGGGTGAGCCCTTCCTGAGCAGCCGATACGTATGGTTGGGTACGTGTTCGGCAGAATGCGCGCCTGGACCCGGCGCCACAGCAAGCTCGTGGACACGCTCACGGTCTCTCCACTGGCGTTGTTGAGCCTGATCAGCGTCGAGGTCTTCAGCCGGTCCAGCCCGTTCGGGGCACGGCAGGTCGGCGTGCCCGGGCTGCTGCTGCTGTCGGCCGCGCTCATCGTTCCGCTGGTGTGGCGCCGCGACCACCCCCGTGAGGTGTTCGCGGTGGTCGCCATCGTCAGCTTCGTCCAGTGGCTGCTCAACGTCGTCGTCCTGCCCGCCAACATCGCGGTCCTCGTCGCGCTGTACAACGTCGTCTCGCGCCGCACGCTCCGGTGGGCGCTGGCCGCCGGGGCGGTCGCGGAGCTCGGGCTGCTGCTGGCGATGATCCGCTGGACTCCCGAGGCCGGGCGGGCGTGGCTGTCGTCTTCGGCCTTCATCGTCGCCGTCTGGCTCGCCGGGATCTACGCCAACACCCGCCGCCGCTATGTGGAGGGCCTGGTCGAACGCGCCGAGCGGGCCGAGCGGGAGCGCGACCAGCAGGCGCGCATCGCCGCCTCGGCCGAGCGCGCCCGTATCGCCCGCGAGCTGCACGATGTGGTCGCGCACAACGTCAGCGTGATGGTCGTCCAGGCCGACGGCGCGGGATACGCCATCGACGGCGACCCGGAGCAGGCGCGGCGCGCGCTGCAGGCGATCTCGGCGACCGGGCGGCAGGCGCTGACCGAGATGCGCAGGCTGGTGGGCGTGCTGCGGCAGGACGCCGGCAGCCCGGCGGAGGAGTACGCTCCACAGCCCGGCGTCGCCCAGCTCGGCGACCTGATCGGGCAGGTCAGGGATTCGGGGCTGCCGACGGAGTTCACCGTGTCCGGCACCGCCCCCACCCTGCCGGAGGGTGAGCAGCTCGCCGTCTACCGGATCGTGCAGGAGGCGCTGACGAACGTGCTCAAGCACGGCGGTCCGGGCGCGCGGGCCTGGGTGGAGATGACGTACGGCGGGGGCGAGATCGAGCTGAGGATCAGCGACGACGGCAGGGGCGCCGCGGCGCCACGACTGGTCGGCGGGCACGGGCTGATCGGCATGCGGGAGAGGGCGGCGATGTACGGCGGAAGCGTCCAGGCGGCTCCCCGGCCGGGCGGTGGGTTCCGGGTAGTCGTCCGGATTCCCGTCGGGGTGGCCGCGTGACCCGACGCCACCGTCCCTCCGCCACGGTGACCGGCCCTCCCCCGAGCGTGGGAACCGGCCTTCCCAGGAGCGTGGGGACCGGCCTTCCCAGGAGCGCGGGGACCCGGCTGTCCCCCGGCCGCGTACGGTTACGGGGATCACGGTGACGACGAGCGGAGCGGCAGTGATACGCGTCATGCTGGTGGACGACCAGGAACTGGTGCGGACCGGGTTCCGGATGGTCCTCGGGGCGCAGCCGGACATCGAGGTCGTGGGCGAGGCGGCGAACGGGCTGGCGGCCGTCGAGGCGCTGCGCACGGTCGAGGCGGACGTGGTCCTCATGGACGTCCGCATGCCGCGGATGGACGGCGTGGAGGCGGCCCGCGTGATCTGTGCGGCGCCGGACGGCCCCAAGGTGCTGATCCTGACGACGTTCGACCTCGACGAGTACGCGTTCGCCGCGATCAAGGCGGGAGCGGCGGGGTTCCTGCTGAAGGACGTGCCGCCGGCCGAGCTGATCAACGCGATCCGGTCGGTCCACTCGGGGGACGCGGTGGTGGCGCCGAGCACGACCCGCCGCCTGCTCGACCGCTTCGCCGTGCTCCTGCCGGAGGGGGACGCGCGGCGGCAGGACGCGGGGGTGCTGACGGCGCGGGAGCGGGAGGTGATGGTCCACGTGGCCCGCGGCCTGTCGAACTCCGAGATCGCGGCGCGCCTGCATCTCGCGGAGGCGACCGTGAAGACCCACCTCGGCCGCATCCTGGCCAAGCTGGGGCTGCGCGACCGGGCCCAGGTGGTCGTCTACGCGTACGAGACCGGCGCGGTCGCCCCCGATCATCCACGGGGCTGAGTCCGGCCTACCTCACAAGTCGCACACGTCCCGGCGGGGCCGTCCCGTGGCCGCACTCCGAGGACGTCCGCGAGGCGGAGGAAACGCCCTGATCACGGCCATAGCGTGGCGTCATGACCACAACAACCCAGGTTCGCGCCGCCGTCGTCGCGCGGGGACTGACGAAGGTGTACGGCGAGGGCGACGCGGCGGTGCACGCGCTGCGCGGCATCGATGTCGGCTTCGCCGCGGAGGCGTTCACGGCGATCATGGGGCCGTCCGGCTCCGGCAAGTCCACCCTGATGCACTGTCTGGCCGGATTGGACACCGTGACGGACGGACAGGTGATCATCGGCGACGTCGAGATCACCGGTCTGAACGACAAGCAGCTCACGCTCCTGCGGCGCGAGCGCGTGGGTTTCATCTTTCAGGCGTTCAACCTGCTGCCGACGCTGACGGCCGAGCAGAACATCCTGCTCCCCTTGGAGATCGCGGGCCGCCAGGCCGACCAGGCGTTGTTCGACCGCGTGATCGAGACGGTCGGCCTGCGGGACCGGCTCGGGCACAAGCCGGGCGAGCTGTCGGGCGGCCAGCAGCAGCGCGTCGCCGTGGCGCGGGCGCTCATCAGCAAGCCCCAGGTGATCTTCGCCGACGAGCCGACCGGCAACCTCGACTCGCGCAGCGGCGCCGAGGTGCTGGCGTTCCTGCGCAGGTCCGTACGCGAGCTCGGGCAGACGATCGTGATGGTGACGCACGACCCCGTGGCGGCGTCGTACGCCGACCGGGTGGTCTTCCTGCGCGACGGGCTGCTGGTGAGCGAGGTCGAACGGCCGACGCCGCAGACCGTGCTCGACACGCTGATGGCGCTGGAGGCCTGAGCCGTGTTCAGGACCACCCTCACCGGGCTCCTGGCGCATCGCCTGCGCCTGGTGCTCACCTCCCTGGCGATCGTGCTCGGGGTCGGCTTCATCGCGGGCACGTTCGTGCTCACCGACACCATCGACGCCGGGTTCTCCCAGTCGTTCGCCGCGGACGCCGACAAGGTGGACGTGGTGGTGACGCCCAAGAACGGCGCCGAGCCCGATGGGAACCTGCCGGAGAGCGCGCTCGCCGCGGTCAAGGCGGTGCGTGGCGTCAAGGACGCCCAGCCGATGGTGTCCGGGGACGCGCCGCTGATCGGCAAGGACGGCAAGGTCGTGGGCGACTACCCCACCGCCGGTGTGTCCATTCCGGCGAGCCGCATCAAGATCACCTCTGGGAGGGCGCCCTCCGCCGCCGCAGAGGCGGTGCTCGACAGGAACACCGCCAAGGCCCAGGGGTTCGCGCCCGGAGCCACCGTCACGGTGCTCGACCAGGCCGGCAAGCGACAGGAGTTCCGCCTCGTCGGGATCTTCGATGTGGGCCTCGACCAGGACCTCGCCTACCGGGGAGCGGTCGCCTTCACCCCCGGCACGGCGCGGCGCGTCACCGGCGCCAAGGGCTTCACCGAGATCGACGTCATCTCCTCGGGGCCCTCGCCGGAGAGCCTGCGTACGGCCGTCGCGGCGGCGGTCGGCGACGCGGAGGCCGTGACCGGGCGGGAACACGCCGACGAGGTGGCCAAGCGCAACCACGTGGACACGTCCTACATGCGGCTGGGTCTGCTGCTGTTCGGCGCGGTCGCGCTGCTCGTCGCCGCGCTCGTCATCTACAACACCTTCAACATCCTGGTCGCGCAGCGGATGCGCGAGATGGCGCTGCTGCGCTGCATCGGCGCGACCAAGCGGCAGGTCTTCGGCTCGATCGTGCTGGAGTCGGCCGTGGTCGGCCTGCTGTCGTCGGTGCTCGGCCTGCTGACGGGCCTCGGCCTCGGGGCCGCCGCGGTCGCCGTGCTGCGGGCCGTCGGGACGGACATCCCCACGGGCACCGTGAGCCTGTCCCCGCAGACGATCGCCGTCGGAATGTGCACCGGCGTTGTCGTGACGATGGCCGCCGCCCTGCTCCCGGCGCGGCAGGCCACCCGCGTGCCGCCCGTCGCGGCGCTGCGCGCGCAGGTCGAGGAGCACGCGTTCCGCACCGGGGTCGTACGGGTGGTGTTCGCCGCCCTGTTCCTGCTGGCCGGGGCCGGCCTCACCGCGGTGGGCGTGCTGCAGAAGCCGGGCCAGGCGGCGCTGCTGGCGGTCATGGCGGGCGGCGTGCTCGTGTTCTTCGCGGTGCTCATCCTCGGCCCGGTGATCGTACGGCCGCTGAGCGGGCTGGCCGGCTGGGTGCCGGCGCGGCTGTTCGGCGTGCCGGGGCGGCTCGCCGTGGGCAACTCGCGGCGCAACCCCAAGCGGGCGGCGACCACGACGGTGGCCCTGACCGTCGGCGTGACGCTGATGACGTTCATGGCGGTCCTGACCTCCACGATGCGGACCACCGTGAGCGGCCAGCTCGACCAGCAGTTCCCCGCCGACTACATCCTGTCCTCGCAGACGGGCACGATCCCCCGCTCGGTCGCCGACACGCTTCGTGCGAGCCGCGACCTGGCCGCGGTGACCGAGTTCCGCGGGAAGAAGGCCAAGGTGAACGGCCGCGAGTTCGAGGTGGGCACGGTCACCCAGTCGGCCATCGGCACCGCCATCGAGCCGGAGGCGTCGTCCGGCACGATGGACGGCTTCGGCGGGAGCGAGGTCGCGGTGGCCGACTTCGTGGCCCAGGACCTCGGCGTCAAGGTGGGCGACACCGTGACCGTCGCGTCAGGCGGCCGGAAGACCCCCCTCAAGGTCGTGGCGGTGCTGAAGGCCGACGTGTCCCTGCTGCCGCCCTTCACCATGGCCGAGCAGGCGTTCGAGCAGCACTTCGGCACGGTGGGCGACGCGCAGATCCTGGTGGACGCCTCCGACGGCGTGGCCCCCGAGCGGGCGCGCAAGGTCGTGGACGACGCCACGGCGGCCTACCCGGCGGTCAAGGTCGGCAGCACCACCGAGATCCGCGGCCAGTTCGACGAGGCCATCGACTCGATCCTCATGATCGTCACCGGGCTGCTGGCCCTCGCGATCGTGATCTCGCTGCTCGGCATCGCGAACACGTTGTCGCTGTCGGTGCACGAGCGCACCCGCGAGTCCGCGCTGCTGCGCGCCCTGGGCCTGACCAGGGGACAACTGCGGGGCATGCTTTCGGTCGAGGCGCTGGTCCTCGGCCTGGTGGGCGCGATCGTCGGCGTCGTGCTCGGCGTCGCGTACGGCTGGGCGGCGACGGAGACGCTCACGGAGAACGTCTCCTTCCGGCTTCCGATCGAGCAGATCCTGATCTTCATCGCCGCTTCGGGCCTGGCCGGAGTGCTCGCCGCGGTGCTGCCCGCCCGCCGCGCCGCCCGGGCCTCGGTCGTCGGGGCACTTGCCGACTCCTGACGATCGTCACTCGGAGACCGGCGGCGAGGAGGGGGTGCCGGAGCCGGCCGCCACCCCGGGCAGGATCCGGCGGAGGTGATGGTCGACGATCGCGGCCGCGTCGTCGACGCCGAGCTCCCCGAGCAGCACCCCGTCCGCGAGGCCACGCGCGAGACCGAGCAGCGCGTGGGCCTCCGCGCCGGGATCGACGTCCGGCACCGCGCCAGAGGCCGCCAGCAACGCGGCGATCTCGCGATGGACGGCGTCGCCGCCGGCACGATAGAGGGCGCGGATCTCCGGGTCGGCGACGGCCATGCTCAAGAACGCGTGCCCGGCGAGCAGCGGGACCACCGCGGTCACGCCCAGTTCGACGATCGCGAACAGCACGCGCCGCAGCGTGTCCGCCGGGCCGCGAGCGTCCCGGACGGCCTCGCGGACATGGCGCTCGATCTCTTCCCTCAGGATCTGGGCACTGGCGCGCAGCAGATCGGCTTTCCCGGCGAAGTAGTGCTGCACGAGCCCCTTGGAGACGCCGGCCTCCTGTGCCACCTGCCCGATGGTCACTCCGGCCAGGCCGTCTCGCGCGCACAGCCGCAGCGCCGCCTGGACGATCTCCTCCCGCCGAGCCGCGTGATCGACCTTTTTCGGCACGGCCCGCTCCTTTTTGGCGATACGAACGTATTGTGATATCGATGCAATACGATCGTACCGCCAAGTGTGAACGGGAGGACCCGTACGTGAACGACCTCGTGCGGCCCAACATCGGAGCAGAGTTCCGTCGGCGGCGCCTCGGGCACTTCCGGGACGCGCCGGCCTACGCGCGCTACCGGCAGATCTACGACCGGGCCATGGCCGGCCTCCCGCCGTACGACGGATTCCAGGACGTGCCGACCGGCTTCGGAACCGTCCGCGCCTACCGCTTCGGTGCGGACGGCGCCGATGCCGGAACGCCGCTCCTCCTGCTGCCGGGACGCACCGCATCCACCCCGATGTGGGCGCCGAACCTCGCCGGTCTCCGCGCCCGTGGCCGTGTCGTCTACGCGATCGACCTGCTCGGCGAGCCCGGCCTCTCGGTGCAGAGCAGGCCGTTCGCGAACGCGGCCGACCACGGCGTGTGGCTCGCGGAGCTCCTGACCGGGCTCGGCCTCGCCCGGACGCACCTCCTGGGCGTGTCGATCGGCGGGTGGACCGCCTTCCGGCTCGCCATGCACGCTCCGGAGAAGGTCGCCTCCCTGAGCCTGCTCGATCCCGCCTGCCTGTTCGGCCGGATCACCTGGAAGGCGGTCGCCGTCTCGCTGGGGACGGTCGGGCCGCTCCCGGAACCGTGGCGCATGCGACTGCTGAGCTGGATCTCCGGAGGAGCCGACGCCTCCGGAGACGAGCCGGTCGCCGCTCTGATCTCCGCCGGGATGCGGGACTTCGCCGCCTTCCTCCCCCCGCCGACGTACCCTTCGGACGACGAGGTCGCCGCGGTCGACGTACCGACCCTCGCGGTGATCGCCGGGCGCAGCATCATCCACCATCCGGGCAGGGCCGCGGAACGCGCCCGCCGGCTGCTCGCCCAAGGCGTCGTCGAGCTGTGGCCGGATGCCTCCCACGCCCTCAACGGCGAGTTCCCCGAGCGGGTCGCCGCCCGGGTCCTCGACTTCGTCGACCGGCTCGACGCGGACGACGCTCTCCACGGCCGTCACTGACCGTCGTCGCCGCCGGGCCCGTGCCCGCCGCCAGGGCCGTCACAGGCGGCGGCCCTGGCGGTCGATCACCACCGCGAAGACCCCCGTGACATCCTCGTACGGCGGTTCCACGGCCATGTGACCCCGCTGGGCGTCGATCCACAGGACCTCGCCCCGGCAGTTGACGGCGTTCCACGCGTGGCTGCCTCCTCCGGCCCAGCGGGTGATGAGAACGGCGGCGGCACCGTGTCCGCCGAAGATCAGCCGCTGGGCGATCGCCACATATGCCCGGCGGCCGTGGCCCACGTATTCGAAGCGGTGCCCGAGCCACTCCTCGGCCCGGGCGACGCCTCCCGTCTCCCCGGTCAGCAGCGGGCGCCCCGACCCGTCGTACTCCGGCTGCCTGCGAGCCGCCACGACGGCCTCGCCATGCCAGGTGGACATCACCGACAGCGCGCAGTCGACGGCGTTGTTGGACCTGAACGCGTCCTCCGTCGGGCCTTCGGCGTTGATCAGGCGGATCCACGTGCCGCGCGGGTCCGGGAAGCGCCCTCTCACCGCCTGCACGAGGCTCACCTGACCGTCCGGATCCGCCTCGGCCAGGCCGCCGGGTTTGCCGTACGAGCGGGTCTCCTCCAGCCGTCGCGGGCGACCCGGACCGTCCAGCCAGTCGCGTTCGGTCTCGTCGTGCAGCACGGCCGACCAGAAGTCGTCGGCGTCCGCGAAGTCGCCCGTCGCGGGACCGTCGTCCACGGCCCCGCCGGGCGTCTCCGCGAGCCACAGGCCCTGGCCCGTCTGAGCACCGGCGTCAGGTCCCGTCCCGGGCGGCGGATCGCCCGGCCGATCGCCCTCGAACGCCACGGCCGTCGAGGCCTCGCCCGGCTCCGCATCGTCGTGCGTCCCGGCGACCGCGATCTCCAGGTGATCTCCGGGCACGGCCGGGTCCTCGACGTCATCCGCGTGCTCAGCCCTGACTCCGGCTTCGACGTCGACCCCAGCCCCGGCCCCGGCTTCGACTCCGGCTTCGGCCCCGACTTCGGCCCCGACCCCGGCTTCGACGTCGTCCGGCTCAGTTCCGGCGGTCTCGCACTGCTCCACATGCGCGAAGTCGCCCCAGTCGTGCGAGCCGGACTCCCCGAGGCCGGGCTCTTCCGCGTCTGCCTCTCCCGAACCCAGCCCTTCCGAACCAGCCTCTTCCGCGCCCGGCCCTTCCGAGCCTGGCTCTTCCAAGCTCGCCCCTTCTGCGGTCGACGGCGAGCCGTCGAGTGCGGCGTCGGCGGCGGTCCCCGCGGTGACTTCCCCGGCGGTTTCCTCGGCGGTCTCCCCAGTGGACTCCCCAGTGGGCTCCTCGGTGGCCTCCCCGTCTGTCGCCTCGGCCACCGCCTCTCCCGCCGCTTCCGGAGCCTCCACCGGGTCCTCGAACCCCTCGAACCCCTCGGCGTCCGCTAATCCTTCGAAGCCCTCGGAATCCTCGGAATCCTCGGCGTCATCCGACTCCCCAATGCCTCTCCGGTCCCGGATGTCGCCGGCATCTCTCCCGTCTCCGGCGTCGCCGGTGTCCTCGGTGTTCCCGGTGTCCTCGGTGTTCCCGGCGTCTGTGGGCGTCGCGGGGGGGAAGTCGTCCCCGCTGTCAGACGACCTTGGTTCCCAAGGGTCCGGCGACCCTGTTTCCCTGACGTCTGGCGACCCCGCACGCCGTCCGGCCGGCGCCCCCAGGCCATGTCCCCCGCGTCCCCCGATCTCGCCGTTCCTTGCGGCCGGCACCACTGGCATGGTCACGGTGTCCGCGCCCAGCGGCAGCGCCGCGAGCCGAACTTCCAGGCGGCGGTCCTCCAGCGAAGGCGCAGGCGCCTCGGCGGCCTGCTCGTAGTCCCGCCATCGCCGGCCGTCGGCCGACACGACCGGGTTGTACACACCGGACGGCAGCCGCCACCTCGCATGCCGGCGCGTCCTTTCCTGGCTCACGCGCTTGGCCCCCCTCCTCGCGCACATCAGGGTGCCGATGGTAGGGGCGGGCCGTCCGAAGCACGGCGGGTTTTCCCAACTCCAGACCCGGCTCTGCACCGGGAGACGTGCGGGGGACGGTCAGCGGGCCGTCACGGTGATCGTGTGGTAGCCGGTGGCGCCGTCGGGGGCGGGTGGGAGCTCGTCCGCTGTCTGGGTGTAACCGGTCGCGTCGGTGGCCCGCACGGAGATCGTGTGGCGGCCCGGCGTCAGGTCCAGGTCGAGCGACCACTGCCTCCAGGTGTCCAGACCCGGGACGTCGGCGAGCCTCGCCTGCCGCCACGCGCCGCCGTCCACCCCCACCTCGACCGCGTCGACGCCGCGGTGCTGCGCCCAGGCGACGCCCGCCACGGTCGTACGGCCCGTCGTGACCTTGTCCCCGTCATGGGGCAGGTCGATCCTGGACTGGGTCTTGATCGGGCCTCGTGGGGCCCAGCCGCGCGGCGTCCAGTAGCCCTCCTCCTGGTCGAAGCGGGTAGCCCTGATCTCGGTGACCCACTTCGTGCCGGACACGTACCCGTACAGTCCGGGCACGACCTGACGGACCGGGAAGCCGTGGGCCTCCGGGAGGACCTCGCCGTTCATGGCGACGGCGAGCAGCGCGTCGCGGCCGTCCATCACCACGTCGACCGGTGTGCCGCAGGTCCAGCCGTCGTCGGAGACGCTGAGCAGCATGTCGGCCTCGCGGCGGACCCCGGCCTCGCGCAGCACGTCGGCGAGCCGCGCGCCGAGCCAGCGGGCGTTGCCGGCGTACGGCCCGCCGACCTCGTTGGACACGCAGGTCAGCGTGACGTCCGCCTCGGTCAGGGGGCGTTTGAGCAGGTCGGCGAAGGTCAGCTCGACCGGCCTGTCCACCAGTCCATGGATCTTCAGGGTCCAGCGGGCCGGGTCCACCGACGGCACGACGAGCGCGGTGTCCACACGGTAGAACTCCGCGTTGGGCGTGACGAACGGCGTGAGGCCGGGAATCCGCAGGTCCGCCCCGGCGGGGATCGGCGCGGCGGGGCGCGCCGCGCGCGGCAGCATCTTGGCCACGCCGCGCCGGGCCAGTTCGGCGTCCTTGGAGCCCGACAGCAGTCGTCCGCCGAGACCGGCGACGCCCGCCACCGCGATCCCCGCGGCCGCCCCGGTCAGAAGCCTGCGCCGGTCGAAGGTGTACAGCGCGGAGCCCGATCCCGCGCCCGAACCACCTCCTGCCCGCATGACGGGCGGCAGGGCGGGGCCGGGCTCCACCGCGCGGCGCTCCTCCCCCACGGTCGCGGCTCTCGTGCGCTCAGCCGACGACGGTCCTGCCGGCGCGTGCGCCGCCAGGACCGTGGCGCCCGTCGCCTGGTCTGCGGCCCGGCCGGGGGCCCGGCTGGCGGCCCGGCTGGCGGCGACGTACTCCTCCTCGTCGCCACCCATGGCGCGGCGCATCAGGCGCGACAGGGTCCAGGCCGCGGCCGCGGCGCCCGCGATCGAGGGCAGGACGTGCGCCACCCCCGCGTCCGGCCGCGACAGCGCCGCGGCGGCGCCGACGAGGCCGAACAGGGCCAGCCCCAGCGTGCCGTACGCCGTGCGGCGGCGGGCGAGCAGGCCGAGACCGGCGGCGATAAGCGCGAGCACGACGACGATGCCGCCGAGCAGGACCGGCTTGTCGTTGGACCCGAAGGTGCGGATCGCCCATTCCTTGAGGCCGGCGGGCGTGGCGTCGACCATCGCACCGCCCACGGCGACGACCGGCGCGGCGCCGGGATCGATCAGGCCGGCGACGATCTGGGCCACCCCGAGCGCCACCGCGCCGGCGACGAGGCCGGACAGTGCGGCCGCCCAGGCGGGCATGCGGATGCCTGCTGCGTTCACGTTCCGAACGGTACGCCTACCGGCCCGCCGGGGTCTTACGACGGTATTACGAGACGACCTCGGCGATCACCGGGACGATCGCCCGGAACGCCTTGCCCCGGTGGCTGATCGCGTCCTTCTCCTCGGCCGACATCTCGGACGTCGTGCGGGTGTCGCCGTCCGGCACGAAGATCGGGTCGTAGCCGAAGCCGCCCGTGCCGCGCCGTTCGCGGATGAGGTGGCCGTGCACGGCCCCCTCCACCACGTGCTCCTCCCCCGTCGGCAGCGCGAGCGCGGCCGTACAGGCGAAGTGGGCCCGGCGGCGGCCGTCCGGCACGTCGGCGATCTGCGCGAGCAGCAGGTCGAGGTTGGCGTCGTCGTCGCCGTGGCGGCCCGACCAGCGGGCGGAGAAGATGCCCGGCATGCCGTTCAGCGCCTCGACGCACAGGCCGGAGTCGTCGGAGATGGCGGGCAGCCCGCTCTGCGAGGCGACCGCGTGCGCCTTGAGCAGCGCGTTCTCCGCGAACGTGAGGCCGGTCTCCGCCACGTCGCCGATGTGCGGGAACGCCTCCAGGCCGACGAGTTCGACCGGCACACCGGCGTCGGCGAGGATCCGGCGCAGTTCTACGATCTTCCCGGCGTTCCGAGTGGCCAGGACCACCTTGTTCATGTGTCGTTCTCCCGTTGATCAGGCGAGGGCCTCGGCCTGGAGGCGGGTGAGCTCCGCGCAGCCGATCGCGGCGAGGTCGAGCAAGCCGTTGAGCGCCGTCCGGTCGAACGGCGTGCCCTCGGCGGTGCCCTGCACCTCGACGTAGTCGCCCCTGCCGGTCATCACCACGTTCATGTCGGTCTCGGCCTTGACGTCCTCGCTGTAGTCGAGGTCGAGCATCGGCTCGGTGCCGACGACGCCGACCGAGACGGCGGCGACCGAGTTCACCAGGGGGTCGCCCGGGCACATCCGGCGCTGCCGCATCCAGGCGATCGCGTCGGCGAGTGCGACGTACGCGCCGGTGATGGCGGCGGTGCGGGTGCCGCCGTCGGCCTGCAGCACGTCGCAGTCCAGCACGACGGAGTTCTCTCCGAGGGCCTTGTAGTCGACGCAGGCCCGCAGGGACCTGCCGATCAGCCGGGAGATCTCGTGGGTGCGTCCGCCGATCTTGCCGCGGACCGACTCGCGGTCGTTGCGCGTGTTGGTCGACCGGGGCAGCATGGCGTACTCGGCCGTCACCCAGCCGAGACCACTGCCCTTGCGCCAGCGGGGCACGCCGCTTTCCACCGTCGCGGCGCACAACACCCTGGTGCCCCCGAACTCCACCAGGACGGAGCCCTCCGCGTGGGCGAGCCAGTTCCGGGTGATGGTCACGGGGCGAAGCTGGTCGGAACGACGACCGTGTGAACGAGCCATACGGGTCACCCTAGGTCATACACGGCCCCGCTCCGCGCCAACTCCATCGGGCCGGCGAAGCCGCCGCGCGAGGCGTCCTCCAGGATGCGGGACTTGTCGTACCAGGGGACGAGATGGGTGAGGACGAGCGCGCCGGCCTCGGCGCGGGCGGCGTGCTCGGCCGCCTGCCTGCCGCTCAGGTGGAGGCCGGGGGTCAGGTCCGGTTCGTCGAGGAAGGACGCCTCGCACAGCAGCACGTCGGCCTCGTGGGCCAGCTTGACCAGTTCGGCCGACTCGCCGGTGTCCGCCGAGTAGGCGACGGAACGGCCCTGGTGGGTGACCCGGAAGCCGTAGGTCTCCACCGGGTGGTTCATCGGGGCGGCCGTCACCTCGAACGGCCCGACGTGCCGGATGCCGGGCGACAGCCGGACGAAGTCGAAGGAGTTCTCCAGCACGGGCTCGTCCGGCATCGCGTACGCCGCGTTGAGCCGCTTGGAGGCGTCGGCGGGGGCGTGGACGGGCACCTTCGGCAGCGGGCCGTCCGGGGTGTAGGTGCGCACGACGTGGTAGGCGCACAGGTCCAAGCAGTGGTCGGCGTGCAGGTGGGACAGGAGGATCGCGTCGACGTCGTAGAGCCCGGCGTGCCGCTGCAGCGCGCCCAGCGATCCGTTGCCGAAGTCGAGCAGTAGCCGGAAGCCCTCGGCCTCCAGCAGATAGCAGGAGGACGGGCTGTCGGGGCCGGGGAAGCTGCCCGAGCACCCGATGATCGTCAACTTCATCGCGAACTCCCTACGCCGCTGACGTCGCCGATGCCGGAGACGGTCCGCTCCACCGACTGGAGCTCTGGACCGAGGAAGCGCTGCCCGAGCCGTTCGAACAGCTCGGTGTCGCCGGTCGCCCGGAAGCGGTGCCCCGGCTCGCCCGCCCCGTTGGACAGCCCGCGGTCGTGCAGGATGCGGTAGACGTCCTTGGCCGTCTCCTCGGCGCTGGACACCAGCGTGACCCCGTCCCCGGCGACGTACGACAGGGCGCCGGTGAGCAGCGGGTAGTGCGTGCAGCCGAGGATGAGCGTGTCGCAGCCCGCGTCCTGGATCGGCTTGAGGTAGCCCCTGACCACCTCGATGAGCTCCTCGCTCATCGTCTCGCCCCGTTCGACGAACTCCACGAGCAGGGGCGCGGCCACCGCGACCAGCTCGACGTCGGGGGCGGCGGCGAAGGCGTCGTGGTAGGCCATCGAATCCACGGTGGCCCGCGTGGCGATCACCCCGACCCTGCCGTTCCTCGTGGCCCGCACGGCCCGCCGGGTGGCGGGCTGGATCACCTCGACGACCGGGACGTCATAGCGCTCCCTGGCGTCCCTGAGCACGGCCGAACTCGCGCTGTTGCACGCGATGACCAGCATCTTCACGTCGTGCTCGACAAGGTGGTCCATGACCTCCAACGCGTATGCGCGGAGCTCCGCGATCCTCTTGGGCCCGTACGGCTGGTGGGCCGTGTCGGCCACGTAGAAGATCGATTCGTGGGGCAGCTGGTCGATGATCGCCCGGGCGACGGTCAGGCCGCCCACCCCGCTGTCAAAGATCCCGATCGCCCTGGTGTTGTCCTCCGGCACGCTTCCCAAGGTTAGGGGACTGATCCCCGCCGCCGACGGTAAGAATGCTCACACCGCGCGCCGGGCGGCGGGGAGGTACGGCAAGCGGACAACGCGTACCGGAGACGCGTACCGGAGGTACGGCAGGCGGACAGCGCGTGCCGGAGACGCGTGCCGGAGACGCGGCTCAGCCACGGCCCAGACGCGCGATCTGGCGGGACTGGGCGACCAGCCGGCCCGCCGAGTCCCACACCTCGACCTCCTCGTCGAACCAGCCGTCGCTGATCAGCCGTCCGCCGCCGATCAGCGTCAGCCATCCCGGCGCGGGCAGGGCACGCAGGTGCCACGTCAGCTCCACGGTCGGGGCCCATCCCCGCGCCCCCGCCGAGAACACGACCGGCGGCAGCGCGTCCACCGCCAGCGCCAGCACGTACGGGTCGGGGTCCTGCGGCTCGGCCAGCCGGAAGTAGGCCCGCGACTCGGGCCGTCCGGTCGGCGCGCCGGTGAGCCAGCCGATCGTGGGCGGGTCGAACGCGAGCTCCATCTGGGCGCTGAAGTTCATGTTCGACTCGGGCTTGGGGTCGGGCAGGCGGACGCAGTCCGCCAGGTCCGGCATGACGGCCGAAGGGCCGTCCGCCCAGTCGGGGGCCGCCTCCCCGTCCAAAGTCGCGGTCGTGACGAGCATCTCGATGAACGGCGCGTCGTCCTGGACGAGCCGCGCCCTGGTCATCGCCGCCGTACGGCCCGTCTTGAGCGGTTCTAGCAGCACCCGGGCCGGGCCCGGCCGGGCCACCCGCAGGAACTGGGCGCTCGTGGAGACCGGGTGCGCGTGCGGCGAGGCGTCCACCACGGCGCGCAGCATCGCGGCCATGAGGTAGCCGCCGTTCAGCGGCCCCCCGATGGAGTATCCGTCGTCGAGACACACGTCATAGGTGGTGTCGTCGACCCGGATGGCCTGCGTCGCCTCGTCGAACTTGGTCATGCGCCCCTCGCCGCTCTACCGAATATTATTCTGCTCATTACTCTAGCGTGGCGCTCCCACGAAGCGCGCGGTGGGCTCACGGGGCCCGCGCCGGAGCGGCACGGGACGGCATCGGGGCGGCATCGGGGCGGCATCGGGGCGGGCACCCGGTTCGCGGTCAAGTGGGCTGCAAGCGTGGCGCTACCGGCCGGGCCTAGCGTCGCGGCATACCCCGACGACGACGCAGGTGAGTGAGCCCCATGTCCCCCGACACCTCCCCGAACGCCCCGAGCCCCTGGCGGCCGGGTGACGAACCCGACCTCGACCGCACCATCGCCTATCGCGTTCCCCGCACCGCCGCGAACGAGGCGCACACCGTGCGGCTGCCGTCCTGGACGGAGCCGGAGGAGATCGGCTCCGCCACCGTATCCGGGCCGGCGGCGCCTCCTGCGGGCCGGGGCCGCCGGGGGCGTGGCTGGATCCTCGCGCTGGTGGCCGCCGTGCTCGTCGGGGTGGTCGGCGGCGGCGGCGTGTGGGCCGCCTCGAAGCTCAGCGGCGGCGGCGCGCAGCCGCAGGACGTGCTGCCCGCGAACGCGATCGCCTACGTCCGGCTCGACCTCGACCCGTCGGCCGGGCAGAAGCTCGCGTTGTTCGGCATCGCCCGCAAGTTCTCGGCCACCCGCGACGCCTTCGGCGGGGACGACCCGCGCGAGGCCCTGGTCAGCGCGCTGCAGAAGGGTGAGCCGGGTCTCTCGAAGGCCGACTACGCCAGGGACGTCGAACCCTGGCTCGGTGACCGCGTCGGCCTCGCCGTGCTCCCCGCCGACGGCGGCGGCGACCCCGTCGGAGCACTCGCCGTACAGGTGAAGGACGAGGCGGCGGCCCGGACGGGCATCGCCAAGATGGGCCTCGACGGCGGTAAGGGCGGCCTGGCGTTCCGCGAGGGGTACGCGATCATCGCCATGAGCCAGAAGCTGGCCGACGAGTACGTCAAGGCGGCGCCGCTGTCCGGCGAGCCGCACTTCGCCGCCGACCTCGACGCGCTGGGCGAGCCGGGCGTGCTGTCGTTCTGGATGGACGCGGAGAAGGTCGCCGCCGCCGGCTGGAGCGAGCTCGCGGCGACGCCCGTGCTGCGGCAGATCAGGGGCATGCGGTTCGCCGGCGCCCTCCGGTTCTCCGGCGACTACGCCGAGCTGGCCGGGATCACCCGCGGCGGCACGGCCGCACCGGGACGGCCCGAGCCGGTGAAGATCGGCGAGCTGCCCGCCTCCACGGTCGCGGCGGCCTCGATCTCCGGCCTGGGCGACCTGCTGCGCGAGCAGTGGCCGTCCGTCGAGCAGAGTGCGAGCGGCTCGGGCGGCGAGATGGTCCAGCAGGCCCTCGCCGAGGCGCGGACGCAGTACGGCCTGTCCCTGCCGGACGACCTCGCGACGCTGCTGGGCCGCTCCCTCACGCTCGCTTTGGACGAGCAGGACCTCGACGGTGCGCAGCCCCGGGTGGGCGCCGTACTCACGACGGACACCGCCAAGGCGCGTGACGTGGTGGACCGGCTCAAGGGCCACCTGAACGGCATGGAGAGGTCCGCCGGCATCGCCACCGCCGAGGGCGACGGGCGGTTCGTGATCGCGAGCACCCAGGAGTACGCCGACGCGCTGAACGGCGGCGGCACGCTCGGCGAGAGCGAGACGTTCCGCCTGGCCGTCCCTGACGCCGCGAACGCGACCTACGCCGTGTACGCCGACCTCGACCGGCTGGAGAAGCTGTATCTGGACGGCCTGAACGACCAGGGGCGCGCCGACGCCGAGAAGCTGCGGGCGGTCGGCCTGAGCGGCACCCACGGCGAGGACGGCTCGACCTTCGCCCTCCGCCTGGTCTTCAACTAACCCCCACCCCACCCTCTCCCCCGCCGTGATCTTGTAGTTTGTCGCACCAACGGCGGGTGAGCTACGGGTATCAGCATCTTGATCTTGCAGCGATCGATGCCAGAGCCGCCATACCAGGCAAAACACGATTCGCGATCTTGCACTTCGCGTCGAAATGCAAGATCACGAATCGCGTTTGCACCGATCCCGCGACCGCAGGCCAATCCTGCGCAAGATCACGAAAGGTCCCGTCGCAGGTCACAGGCGTGCGTGCGACTAACTACAAGATCACGTCGGCGGGTGGGGTGGTCAGGCCCAGAGTTGGCCTTCGAGGCGGTCCTCCGCCTCGTCGAGGGTTCCCTCGTAGGCGCCGGTGGACAGGTATTTCCAGCCGCCGTCGGCCACGATGAACACGATGTCGGCCCGCTCGCCCGCCTGGACGGCCTTGCGGGCCATGCCGAGGGCGGCGTGCAGGGCGCAGCCCGTCGAGATGCCCGCGAAGATGCCCTCAGTGGCCAGCAGCTCACGCGTCCGGCGCAGCGCGTCGGCCGAGGTCACCGAGTAGCGGGTGGTCAGCACGGACGCGTCGTACAGCTCGGGCACGAACCCCTCGTCCACGTTGCGCAGGCCGTAGACCAGCTCGCCGTACCGCGGCTCGGCGGCCACGATTTTCACGTCCGGCACCTGCTCGCGCAGGTATCGGCCGACGCCCATGAGGGTGCCCGTCGTGCCGAGCCCGGCGACGAAGTGGGTCACGGTCGGCAGGTCCGCGAGGATCTCCGGCCCGGTCGACTCGTAGTGGGAGCGCCAGTTGGCGGGGTTGCCGTACTGGTAGAGCATCACCCAGTCGGGATGCTCGGCCGCGAGGCCCTTGGCCACCCGGACGGCCTCGTTGGAGCCGCCCGCGGCCGGCGAGGAGATGATCTCGGCGCCCCACATGCGCAGCAGCTGGCGGCGCTCCTCGGATGTGTTCTCCGGCATGACGCAGATCAGCTTGTAGCCCTTGAGCCGGGCCGACATCGCCAGCGAGATGCCGGTGTTGCCGGAGGTCGGCTCCAGGATCGTGCAGCCCGGCGTGAGCAGCCCGTCCTTCTCGGCCTGCTCGATCATCCACAGCGCCGGCCGGTCCTTGACCGACCCCGTCGGGTTGCGGTCCTCCAGCTTCGCCCAGACCCGTACGTCGGAGGACGGCGACAGCCGGGGCAGACCCACCAGCGGCGTGCGCCCGACCGAGTCGATCAACGAGTCGAAGCGCATCTAGCGCGCTCCGCCCGCGACGGC
Source organism: Microbispora bryophytorum (assembly GCF_043197435.1). Lineage (NCBI taxonomy): Bacteria > Bacillati > Actinomycetota > Actinomycetes > Streptosporangiales > Streptosporangiaceae > Microbispora > Microbispora bryophytorum. Next base: position 62,836 of record NZ_JBICTF010000009.1, read on the forward strand.
CGGGAGCACGGTCACGGTGTCGCCGTCGGCGACGGGGGTGCCGAGCCCGCCGAGGAAGCGTACGTCCTCGTCGTTGAGGTAGACGTTGACGAATCGGCGCAGCCCGGCGTCGTCCACCAGCCGGTCCTTCAGGCCGGGGTGACGAGCCTCCAGGTCACCGATCAGCTCTTCGAGGGTCGCTCCCTTGGCGTTGACCGCCTTGGCGCCATCGGTGTAGCTGCGGAGGATGGTAGGAATGCGGACCTCGATGGCCATGTCGGCTCAATCTCCTTGATCAGTGGTCGTCGTTATGATGGGCGTCCACCTGCTCTGAACAGGGGCAGGCGGGCGGCGATTCCAGCGGTCTTCTTCCCCGGCGCCGAGTGGGCGGCCGGGTTCAGCGACAGTCGTAGACGACGACAGACGGCGTGTGCGCGAAGAGGAACGCCTGAACAGGAGATTCCGGGCGCACCCGGCGCGACAGGACAGCCGGTGACGACACGGGACGAGCGTCATCGTTAGCCATGGTTCAAGTTTAACCGTACGACTCTACGATCTTGACTTCCTCCTCGGTCACGACCCCGTCCACGATCCGGTAGGAACGGAAGGGCGTCTCCTCCTCGGAGGCGGTCGACACCAGCACATAGTGGGCGTCGGGCTCGGAGGCGTAGCTGATGTCCGTGCGGGAGGGGTACGCCTCGGTGGCGGTGTGGGAGTGGTAGATCACGACAGGCGCCTCGTCGCGGTCGTCCATGTCCCGCCACACGCGGAACTGCTCCATCGAGTCGAACCGGTAGAACGTCGGCGAGCGCTCGGCGTTCTCCATGGGGACGAACCGCTCGGGACGGTCCGACCCGGCGGGCCCGGCCACGACGCCGCACGCCTCGTCGGGATGGTCGGCCCGGGAATGGGCCACGATCTTGTCGACCAGCTCGCGTGAGATCGTCAGCATGCTGGGAAATTTACCAAAGCGCCCTGACAAGGGTGTCCTGCAGGTAGGTCAGCCAGTCGTAGGTCACGAACGCCGGATAGCGGGGGTCGTCCTCGGACATCGAGGAGATCTCCTCGTGGACCTCCTCGGTGATCTCCAGCCGCACGCCGAGCGCGAGGCGGACGTCGTTGATCGCCCGCAGCCACGCCTGCCCCTGCTCGGCCGTCAGCGCCAGCCTGCCCGGCGCCGCCGTCTCCAGCAGCGTGGTCGCGTCGGCGCGCTTGCCGTCGCGCAGCGTCGCCTCCGTGTAGCGCCGGAACTCCTGCGCCGCCTCCTCGTCCTCGGCGTACGCCGAGGGGAACAGCCGCGCCAGCACGGGGTCGGCCGGCGGGGACGCCGAGCCGATGCCCAGGGCGCGCTCCAGCGGGTCGTCGCCGGTGGTCCCCGGCTCGACCAGGCCGAGCACCTGCGACACCAGCGAGCGCAGGATCGACACCTCGCCCGCGTCGAGCTGGACGGTCACCCCGTCGCGCGTCGCCTGAAATCCCGTGCTCATCATTTGTCCTGCTGGACGGTCGCCCACAGGCCGTAGGAGTGAAGGATCTGCACGTCCCGTTCCATCTCCTCCCGGGTGCCGCTGGCGACGACGGCCCTGCCCTTGTGGTGGACGTCCATCATCAGCTTCTCGGCCCTCTGCCGGGGGTAGCCGAACACGGTCTGGAAGACGTACGTGACGTACGACATCAGGTTGACCGGGTCGTTCCACACGATCGTGAGCCACGGCAGATCGGGACGCACGTCCGACGACGGCCGCTCGACCTCGGCTGGAGCTGGGCTACCCACGTACCCATCCTGCACCACGACCGTCGTAGTCTTCGACACGTGCGCATGACCACGGGCACGGCCCTGCTCACCGACCGGTACGAGCTGACGATGCTCCAGGCCGCGCTCGCCGGCGGCGCGGCCGACCGGCGGGCGGTCTTCGAGGTGTTCGCCCGGCGGCTGCCCGGAGGGCGGCGCTACGGCGTGGTGGCCGGCACCGGGCGGTTCCTCGACGCGCTCGAGGACTTCCGCTTCGAGGAGCAGGACATCGAGTTCCTGTGCTCCTCCGGGATCGTGGACGAGCCCACCGGCGAGTTCCTCGCCGGCTACCGCTTCTCGGGCAACGTGTACGGCTACCGCGAGGGCGAGGCGTTCTTCCCCGGCTCACCGATCATGGTGGTGGAGGGGACGTTCGCCGAGGCCGTGCTGCTGGAGACCCTGGCCCTGTCGATACTGAACCACGACTGCGCGATCGCGGGGGCCGCCTCCCGGATGGCCCAGGCGGCCGGTGACCGGCCGCTCATCGAGATGGGCTCGCGCCGCACCCACGAGTACGCCGCGGTCGCCGCCGCCAGGGCCGCCTACCTGTGCGGCTTCGCCTCCACCTCCAACCTGATGGCCGGTCACCTGCACGGCGTGCCGACCGCGGGCACCGCCGCCCACGCGTTCACCCTGCTCCACGACTCGGAGGAGGACGCCTTCCGGGCCCAGATCGACTCCCTCGGGCTCGGCACCACCCTGCTCGTGGACACCTACGACGTGGCGAAGGCCGTACGGACCGCGGTGGAGCTGGCCGGGCCCGACCTCGGCGCGGTGCGGATCGACTCCGGCGACCTGGCGGTCGTGGCGGTGGAGGTGCGCCGCTTACTCGACGAGCTGGGCGCGAGCCACACCCGGATCGTCGTCACCGGCGACCTGGACGAGTTCGCGATCGCGGCGCTGGCCGCGGCGCCGGTGGACGCCTACGGCGTCGGCACCGCCCTGGCCACGGGGTCCGGCCATCCGACGGCCAGCCTCGTCTACAAACTCGTCGCGCGGGAGGACCGCACGGGACGGCTGCAGCCGGTCGCCAAGGCGTCGGTCGGCAAGCCGAGCATCGGCGGGCGCAAGTGGGCCTACCGCAGGACCGACGGCGGCACCGCGACCGCCGAGGTCGTCACCCGCGAGCCGGTGGAGACGGAAGGCCGCCCGCTGCTGGCCGAACTCGTGCGGGACGGCAAGGTCGTCGGCCGCGAACCCCTGGCGGCCGCGCGCGACCGCCACCGGGCGACTTTGGCCGAGTTGCCGCTGGAGGCGTGCAGCCTCTCCCCCGGAGACCCCACAGTCCCTACTATCTTCAAGTGATCGCGGAGGACCGGCGCATGAGGACGACGCCGGTCCTCCGTGATCGCCACGCTGAGGATCGCCGTTGCGAGGTGGCCCAATGAAGACCGCGCTCATCGTCGTGGACGTGCAGAACGACTTCTGCGAGGGCGGCAGCCTGCCGGTCGGCGGCGGCGCCGAGGTGGCCGCCGCGATCAGCCGCCATGTCCAGGAGCACGCGTACGACCACGTGGTCGCCACCCGCGACCACCACGTCGATCCCGGCGCCCATTTCGCGGCCGAGCCCGACTACACGGACTCCTGGCCGCCGCACTGCGTCGTGGGCACTTCCGGTGCCGGCTTCCACCCCGCCTTCGACACCTCGAAGGTCGAGGAGGTCTTCAGCAAGGGCGCGCACCAGGCGGCCTACAGCGGATTCGAGGGCGCCACCGCCGACGGCGTGGGCCTGGCCGCGTGGCTGCGCGAGCGCGGCGTTGAGGCCGTCGACGTCGTCGGCATCGCCACCGACCACTGCGTCCGGGCCACCGCCGTGGACGCGGCGGCGAACGGCTTCGCCGTACGGGTCCTGCTGGACCTGACGGCCGGCGTGGCCAGGGAGACGACCGAGTCGGCGCTCGCCCGCCTCGCCGAGGCCGGGGTGGAGCTCACCGGGGAGCCCGTCCTCCGCTCCTGACCCGCACGACGCCGCTCCCGGCCGTGCAACGGCACGCCCTGGGGAGACGCTCAGGACGGAGCCTGAGGGGAGGCACGGCGGAGGCACGGCGCGGCCGGCGTGTCGTCACAGCCGAGACGGCTTTAACAATTCGTGACGTACGAGGATGCGCCCGCAGGCGATAATCGGCGAGCCGATAACCCGGGCCCGCAGACGATTCGGCTGCGATGAATTCTTTAGTCGCAATCCATTTCTGCCGCATTCGCGCGCCCCAAACGTACGCCGAAAATTCTCCTCTGGATCTCCGTCACCGCACGTCATCGGGCCTCCGGGTGGCCGGAACACCTGGTCACCGCGAACAATCACCTCCGAGCGCGACGACTCAGAATGGGCGCCCACGTCTCATCCACGAAAACTCTTCTACCCAACCCGGAGCGATCTTGCTAGCGTATCTCGCGATACGCGAGTTTATCTGACCGTTACTTCCGGGCGGTTGCGCCCACGCCACAGGGATCACCCCAGGGGGAAGCGTGCTACAGGTCACGATCGTTCAGCAGGGTGTCTGGCACATGTCCAAGGAGTCGATGCCCCTGGCGGCGGGCTACCTCGCGGCGATGGTGCGGAGCGACCCGGAGCTGTCCGCGCGCAGCCGGGTCGAGATCGTCAACTATCCCGGCGCGGCCGGCCAGTGGGAGATGGCGACACGACTCCTCGGCGGTGATGTGCCGGACGTCCTGGCCTTCTCGGTGCTGGGCTGGAACGTCCGCCAGTTCGGCGCACTGGCCGAGACCTTCAAGCAGGTGAATCCGAAAGGGACCGTGATCTTCGGCGGCAACCATGTGTCGAACCAGGCGGAACGCACCCTGCGCCAGTGGCCCGTGGTCGATGTGATCGTCAACGGCGAGGGCGAACTGACCTTCGTCGACCTGCTCTCCCACATCGCCGACGGCAGGACCGACCTCGCCGACGTCGCCGGCATCTCCTACCGGGACGCCGACGGTTCCATCCGCACCACGGCCGAGCGGGCGCGGATCGAAGACCTGGACATCATCCCGTCGCCGATCCTGAACGGTGTGCTCCCACTCCAGGACGACACGGGCGCCTTCCGTTACGACGTCGCGCTTCTGGAGACCAACCGGGGCTGCCCCTACCACTGTTCCTTCTGCTACTGGGGCGGAGCCGTCGGTCAGCGTGTGCGGTCCTTCTCCCGCGGGCGCCTGCGCGCCGAGCTGGAGGCCCTCGCCCGGTCCGGAGCCGAGACGGTGGTGCTGTGCGACGCGAACTTCGGGATCCTGCGCGCGGACCTGGAGTTCGTGGAGGACCTGGTCGAGGTGCGGCGCAGATACGGCTACCCCCGGGCCCTGGAGAGTTCCTGGGCCAAGAACAAGTCGAAGACCTTCTACGAGATCGTCGACATCATGCGCAGGGAGGGCATCCGCAGTTCCTTCACCCTCGCACTGCAGACGCTCAGCGACGACGCCCTGGCCACGATGAACCGCACGAACATGAAGATCAACGCCTGGAAGGACCTGACGGAGCGCCTGTCGGCGGACGGGATGGACATCTACGCGGAGCTGATCTGGGGCGCTCCGGGAGAGACGCCGGAGTCCTTCCTCAAGGGATACGACGAACTCGCCCGGCATGTCTCCCGGATCGCGGCCTATCCCCTGATCCTCCTGCCGAACACCGACTACGTGGAGCGCAAGGATCTCTACGGCTTCGTCACCATCCGCGGCGACCGGGACGACTTCGAGTACGTGCTGGCGAACAAGGACATGACGCTGCGGCAGAACCTGAGCATGCAGCGGTTCCTCTTCTGGGCCCGGTTGCTCGCCGAGAACCTGGTCCTGCGCCACGTGTTCCCGGCCCTGCGCGCTGTCGGCGGCCGCCGCCAATCGGAGGTGATCCTCTCCATCGCCGACCACGTCGAAGGCCGGCAGGGCGCGGGCGCCCAGCTTCTGCGCCGGGCGGCGGCCAACTCCACGGCCGATCCGGACTCCCTGTCACCGGCCCTGGAGTTCTGCTTCACCTCACCGGAGTTCGACGAACTCGTGATGGGCTGGTGGAAGGCGGAGGGCCCGTCCCTCGTGGCGGCGCCGTGGGTGGAGCCGCTGTCCGAGCTCGTCCGCTTCGACCTGGACTCCCGCCCGCTCCCGGACGCCGCGACGCGCGGCCCGTACGAGATCCTCACCGAGGTGCGGGACGGCGAACACGTGCTGGTCGCGGTGCGCGACTACGAGTACGACGTCCTGGGCATGTGCCACGGGGTTCCGGAGGATCGGCGGGACGAGGGACCCCGTCCCAGCCCCACCACCATGGAACTGTGCTGGAAGGCGGGCTTCGCGGAATTGGCGGCGTCCACCAACCACGAGGAGACCGCCCACTACGTGGCCCGGTCCCGTCGCCTCGACGGCGCCCACCGGCCGCCCGTCGCGCGCTGATCACGGGACACGCCGACACCGTCGATGGACGCACAGGTCTCCCACCCCCCACGGGTCAGCTATCGCACCCTCCTGATCCCTCGCGCCCGGCGACGGCTGGTCGTCACCGGCGCGCTCTCCCGCCTGCCGCTCGCGGGAGCGGGCGTGGCGATCGTCCTCGCCGCGGGCGGCGCCACCCACTCCTACGGCCTCGCCGGCACGGCCTCTGCCCTGTATGTGATCGCGGCATCCGTCATGGCGCCCCTGCACGCCCGGCGGATGGACCGGATGGGCCAGCGCCGGGTGCTGCTCGTCGCCGGCACCGCCCAGGCGGCCGCCTTCGCCTCCCTGATGCTGGTCTGCCGCACGCCCGGATGGTGGCAGGTCCCGGGAATCATCACGGCCGCGGCGGTGGCCGGCGCCGCCCAGGTGGACATCGGATCCGCGGTGCGGGCCCGGTGGGCGCACGCCGTGCCGGACCGCGTCTCCCAGCAGACGGCCTTCCTCCTCGAATCCGTGGTCGACGAGCTGATGTTCATCCTCGCGCCCATGGCCATCACCGCCGTCACCTCCGCGCAGAGCTGGGCCGCGCCCGCGGTGGTCCTCCTCGGTCCGGCCGTGGGCTGGCTGCTGCTCGCCGGTCAGACCGGCACGGCCCCCCCTCCCCTCGGGAAGGGCGGCACCCACCCGGCCGGCCGGCGTCCCACCACCATGGCCGGTTCGCGTGCCCTCGTCGCCGCCTTCGTGGGCATCGGCGCCTACCTCGGCTCGATCGAGATCCTTCTCGTCGCCCTCGCCGACGCCGACGGAGAGCCGTACTGGGCCGGTTACGCGCTGGCGGCCTGGGCCCTCGGGAGCGCGGCGGCGGCTCTGCTGGCCGGGCCCCACCTCGGCCGTCTGGCCCCCGAACGGGTCTTCGTGCCCGCCATGGCCTGGATGACCGGTTGCGGCCTGCTCCTGCCGCTGGCCGGTCCCAAGCTGCCGTTGGTGATCGCCTGCTTCCTCGCCGGGATCGGCGCGGCCCCCTCCCTCAGCTCCGGCTTCTCCCTCCTGGGCCGTCGGACGGCCGGAGCTTCGGAAGGGATGAGCTGGGCCTCGTCCGGGATGGGCGCGGGCACCACCATCGGAGCGTTCAGCGGGGGCTGGCTGGCGGACCGGACGGGCAGCGGAGCGGCCTTCTGGCTGTGCGTGGTCTTCGGCGCGGCGGCCCTGACCATCGCCTGGCGGGCCACGTCGGGAGGTGACGCCGGCACAGCCGCCCAGCCGTCGGCCTGACCAAGGTCTCCCGTTTCCCGGTGTGGCGCGCCCCCACGTCAACAGCTTCACCGCGTAGCGTCATTGACGTATTACCGAGAGTGACGACCCTTCGTGGATTGGGGGCCCGATGTTCGCGTTCTCGCTCGGCCTGTGCTGGCTCGTCCTCACCCCGGCCTGTGTCTGGCTGCTCTTCGGCCGCGGCCACCGGGGTGCGCTTCGCGCCGCTGGCGCGCTGACCCTGGCGGCGCTGCAGACGGCCACGATCGCCCTGGGGTTCGCCCAGCCCGGAGCCGAGCCTGCCCGGACGGTCGCCGTACGGGACACCCGCGCCGCCGCCCCCGGGGACCGCGCCCCGGCCGCGCCCGGACAGGACGGGCAGAACGGGCAGGACACGCCGGGTGGCCCGGCAGGTACCGCCCCCTCGCCGGCGTCGTCCCCGTCCGTGGCGAGCGGCCGGCCCGCCTGCGACCAGCGGGTCACCACCCCCGACGCCGTACGACTGTCGTTCCACAAACGGGCCCTGCACGGCCTCACCGTCTACTGGCCCGCCACCATGCAACAGTGCGACACCGCGACGGTGGCGGTGCACCGGGCCGGGCATCGCCTGCGCATCTGGGTGCAGGAGGGCACGGAGGGCGCTGAGGGCGCGCGGCAGGAGGGGACGCACCGCGTTCCGATACGCGTGGAGGGGGGCGTTGCCTCCCTCAGCCTCCGGCTGAGCCCGGTCACCCGGCACCATCACCGCTACGTCGCCATCGACGGCCACACCGGCGACCGCATCCCACTTCGGTCTCACATGTCATAGTGAATGGCGATTCGCTATTGTCGGTTTTCCAGTGCCGGTGGAAACAAACACACGTGTCACTCACGCTTGCGGTGACCATTCATCACACCGGTATGGGTAATCCTTATCCCACCTAGAATGCCTCCGCGAATTTCCCGGATTATCACCCTCCGATGAAGGTGCGGAGCTGATAGCAATGCCCTCCATGCACCCGCCTTCGCAGCGAGCCCCCGGCCACGCTGCCCTACAGTTGGAGGACGCCCTATGACCGTGTCCACCCTCGAACAACGCGTCGAGCGCTTGGAGAATGATTTCGTGGAGCTGAGTGTGCATTGCCGCAAGCAGGCGATAGAGCACGCGTATGACGCGATGCAGATCAATTGGGACAAGATCGACGCGATGAGCGACCGCCTGGTCCGGGTCGAGCAGGTCGCCGGGGAGACGAGAGCGGACGTCGGCGTCCTCAAGCGGCAGATGGGCGTCGTAACGATCCGGCTCGACCGCATTGACGGCGAGATCAGCCGGCTGGACCGCAACGTCGAGAGTCTCAACGAACGCTTCGACGGACTCACCCAACGAGTCGACGGGCTCAACAACCGGGTCGACGGGCTGACCCAGCAAGTCGGCGACCTCACCAACCGCGTCGACGGCCTGACCGAACGCGTCGACGGGCTCACCGACCGAGTCGACGGGCTCACCCAGCAGGTCGGCGACCTCACCAACCGCGTCGACGGCCTCAACGACCGAGTCGACGGACTCACTGAACGCGTCGAGGGTCTCAGTGGGCAGATGGACAGGATGGCGGCGTCCAACGCGACGATGTTCGAGGCCATCCTCGAGCGACTGGACGGCCTGTCTGCCCAGGTCCGCCTGAACCAGCACGCTTCGGTGCCTGGAACCGCGCCCGACGGAGACTGACGACGTCCCTCGCCGTCCTGTCAGGGGCGGCGAGGGACGAGCCGGATCACTTGCGCTGGGTGGCCCACTTACGGATCATCGCGACTCGCTCGCGGATCTGCTCGGCGGTGGCCTGCGCGATGGCGGGGCCGCCACAGGCCCGGCGCAGCTCGGCGTGGATGACGCCGTGCGGCTGGCCGGTGCGGTGGTTCCACGCGCCGACGAGGCCGTTCAGCTCCTTGCGGAGCTCGGCGAGCTGCTCGTGCGGCGCGAGAGCGGGCGCGTCGTCCTCGCTCCCCTTCTTGGTCTTGCGCTTGGCCGCCTGCTGGTCGGCCTGACGCTTGCGCAACAGTGAGGCCACCTGGTCGGGCTCCAGCAGGCCGGGAAGGCCGATGAAGTCCTCCTCCTCCGGCGAGCCCGGCGCGGCGGCGGTGCCGAACTCGCCGCCGTCGAACAGCACCCGGTCGAAGGTCGCGGACGCCTCCAGCGTCTGGAAGGGCAGCTCGTCGCCGAGGGCGTCGGGCTGCTTCTTGTCCTGCTGGGCCTGTTCGAGCAGCAGGTCGTCGAGGCCGTCCTCGTCGCGGCGGCGGCCCAGCACGTGGTCGCGCTCTTCCTCCATCTCGCCCGCCAGGCCCATCAGGACGGGCACCGAGGGCAGGAAGACCGACGCGGTCTCCCCCCGCTTGCGGGCGCGGACGAAACGCCCGACGGCCTGGGCGAAGAACAGCGGGGTCGAGGTGCTCGTGGCGTAGACCCCGACGCACAGCCGGGGGATGTCGACGCCCTCGGAGACCATCCGGACCGCGACCAGCCAGCGCCGGTCGGATGTGCCGAAGTCCTTGATCTTCTTGGACGCGCCCGGGTCGTCGGAGAGCACGACCTCGGCGCCTTCGCCGGTCACCGTGCGGATGTGCCGGGCGTAGGCGCGGGCCGACTCGTGGTCGGAGGCGATGACCAGCCCCGCCGCGTCGGGAACGCCCCGCCGCACCTCGGTGAGGCGCCGGTCGGCCGCGTGGATGACCTGGCGGATCCAGTCGCCCTTCGGGTCGAGGGCGGCCCGCCACGCCTGCGAGAGCTGGTCCTTGGTCAGCGGCGTGCCGAGGGTGGCGGCGATCTCGTCGCCCGCGCGCGTGCGCCACTTCATCTCTCCCGAGTACGCCAGGAAGATGACCGGACGCACGACGTTGTCGGCCAGCGCGGGGCCGTAGCCGTAGGAGTAGTCGGAGACGCTCCGCATCGCCCCCTCGCCGTCCTCGACGTAGGTGACGAACGGGATCGGGCTGTCGTCGGACCGGAACGGCGTGCCGGTCAGCCCGAGTCGTCTGGTCGCCGGCTCGAACGCCTCGCGGATGCCGTCGCCCCACGACTTCGCGTCGCCGGCGTGGTGGATCTCGTCGAAAATCACCAGTGTCTTGCGCGCCTCGGTGCGGGCCCGGTGCAGCGCCGGGTGCATCGCGATCTGCGCGTAGGTGACCGCCACTCCGACGTAGTCGCGTGAGGTGGCGCCCTGGCTGTTCTTGAACTCCGGGTCGATGCTGATCCCGACCCGGGCCGCGGCGTCGGCCCACTGCCGCTTGAGGTGCTCGGTGGGGGTGACGATCGTCAGTGCGCGCACGATCCCGCGGCTGAGCAGCTCGCTGGCGATCCGCAGCGCGTACGTCGTCTTGCCGGCGCCGGGGGTGGCGACGGTCAGGAAGTCGCGCGGCTCACGGCTGAAGTAGAGGTCGTATGCCTGCTGCTGCCATGCGCGCAGCTTCGGGGCGGTGCCCCAGGCGGCTCTGTCGGGGTAGGACGGGGAGAGGTGGGACGCGGCCGAAACGCTCAACGACGCCTCCCCGAACTCATCGGAACACTGGTGTCTCTATCGGTTCGCTCCCTCACAGTGGATTCAGACTAGCCCGCCGGACCGACAGGACGCGCCGAGCACACGCAGCCCGGTCGGAATTCGCCTGGTGTGGCGTCGAGCACATCGGAGTCGCCGGTGTCCTCACGCACGAGGGCGGACAGCCCTGGGAGCCAATCGCTCTCCCCGGCTGTCCGCCCTGGGTGCTATATGTGCGAACCCGCCGTCACAGCGTCTGCGGGGCAGTGCAGTTGGCCGTGGTGAGCGGCTGGAACGTGCCGATCGTCCCGGCGCCGCTCAGGGAGCTGACCGTGCAGTCGGAGCGGAGGATCGCGCCGTCCGCCCTGCGCACGGTGACCCTGACCTGGCCCGCGGCAGCGCCCGTGGCCGGGAACGCGACCCCGTTGGCCCCGGCCGGGACCGCCGTGCTGGGCGACCGGGCCAGGGAGATGTCGTAGTAGTAGCCGGTTCCGAAGACCGGCGTCAGGTTCGTCCAACTGCTGCCGTCGTGGACGAACACGTTGCCCCTGCGCGCCGACCCGGTGAAAGTCCGCGTGGCGGTCGGGGCGATGGCCGTCGCGCCGGCGGCGAATGTGAAGTTGGTGACGATGTCCGTGCTGTCGAGACGCGGGAAGGGAATGAACTTCTGCTTCTCCCCTCCGCCCTGTGGAGTGGTCGCCGCATGCGCGGCGGGGGCGATCTTCGTCGTGGTGGCATTCGCCGCGATCGAGCCCGACAGTCCAACCGCCGCGCAGGTCACCGCCGCCGCGGCGGACCACATCAGCAGGCGACCGGCGCCACGCGAACCAGAGGCCGAACTGCTCCTACGAGAAATCAATTTGATTTCCCCCCATGGTGAGAATTGGTCTTTCCGGGTCACCGCGTTTTTCGTGCGATGCGACACCGAAGATACCTGTCCGGAGAAACGCGGGCAGCGAGCCACTTATCGGATGCTGGCAAACAGATGTTACGCCTATTCCAAAGGCATCCCGACATTAGCGCTATCTCTACTGGTAACGGCACCAGCAGGCCATAACCGGAAAATCGCCCACGTATGCCAGAATTCGCGCGCACTCCGGCGAGAAATGTCGGACGCCGACGCCGGGCAAACGGGATGAAGAGCGGCCGCGGCCGCGGAAATCGAAAATCCCTCGGGCCGCCGGCCGGTGGTCACGAGTTCGCGTTGCCCGCCGTCATGCGGAGGCCTCAGGCGTTCGAGCACCGCGGCCACCGGGAGACCGCGTCACGCCGTCCCCCCAGCGGTTGCCGGGGAACGGCGGACCAAGCGCGTGATCAGCGGGCTCCCCACATCAGGCCCTCGATCTCGGCCCGCGACTGCGGACGGTCGGGATGGGCCAGCCCCAGCAGGACCGTGCTGCCGCCGTCCGGCCGGGTCAGCAGGGTCACCCGCATGAAGGCGGGCTCGTTCACCACGTCGGTGTACTCGGCGCGTACGGCCCGCGTGTGACCCGGCCGCCCGCCGACGGTCACCGCACGGTCGTCCAGCACCTCGACCTTGTCCCCGTGCAGCAGCAGTTGCGCGTAGAGATCGCTCAGGTCGATGACGGCCGAGCGCAGGTTGGGCGGGTCCACCCGGTCGCCGGAGCGGGCCATGACCGTGGCGCTGTCCCCGCGCGCGGCGACGGAGGTGAAGCCGGTCACCGGCGCGACCACGCCCTCCCGCCACTCCGGCGGCAACGTGTAGGAGACCCCGGCGATCTGGTCGTGGATCACTGTGGGGGGCGCGCTCTCGGCCCGGTGCAGCACCGTCACCACCACCGCGCCGATGACGGCGGCCGAGCAGACCAGCGCGAGACCTCCGACGAGAAGACGCCGCAACCAGCGCGGCATCGGGCGGGGAGGCGTCTCGGGCGCGCGGTAGCGGCTGGCCGACGGGGGCAGGTCGTCCTCGGGCTCCGGGGACTCCAGGCCCAGCGAGGGCCAGGCCGGGCGGTCGGCCTGCCGCCGCTCGGCGACCGGCGCACCGTACAGGCCGGTGAGGCTCTCCTCTGCGGAGTTCCGGTCCGGTTCACGGCCGGCGTACGGCCGTGTGGGCCACTGGGGAGACGCGGACGGCGCGGACGGCGCGGACGGCGTGGACGGCGTGGACGACCGCGGCGGCCCGCCCGGGGCGCCGTACGGGCGGGTGGGGCCCTCCTTGGACGGCGGGGTCTCCTCCCCTGCTGGGGGCCAGACCCGGCGCATCCACTGGTCATCCACAAAGCCTCCCCGGGCGGCCTGGCCGGGCGCGTGGGACGGAACCGGCGAGCGACTCGGCGCTCAGGGCCGGGCGCGAGACTTCGTGACCATGAACGCTGCTGTGGAGTTACTCACACCCGCGCCGCGACGTCAACGGCTCCGGCCGATTCGTCATCGCCCTGTTCCTCCTGACGATTGCGCATCGCCCTCCATGTCGTCGGCCGGGCCCTCGGGCCCCTGTGCGGCGAGGTTCGGCACCGGGTCGTCCGCGGCGCCCTCCGCGCGGTCCGCGGTGCCGTTCGTAACACCCTCCGTGGCGCCCCTCGTGGCACCGCTCGTGGCACCCTCCGCGCGGTCCGTGGTGCCGCTGGTAGCACCGGCGGCGGCCTCATGAAGCCCCGCGTCGGCTCCCTGCGGCTCGGGGCGGCGATAGGCGTCCCACATCTGGTGGACGCGTACGCCCTGGCCCGCGGTGAACTCGCGCATGCAGCGGTCCTGGGCGTAGTCCATGAAGTTGTGCATCGGGTCGCCGCCCGGGGCCGGGCAGGTGTCCTTCTTGGAGGGGCAGCCGTTCGTCGGGTACGCCTCGGCGGGAGTGTCGTCCACAGAGTCGCCCGGGGCCTTGCAGCCGTTCTCGAAGGTGTGCAGCAGGCCCAGCCAGTGGCCGATCTCGTGCACCGCCGTGAAGCCTCTGGCGAAGTCGCGCAGCGGGCCTCCGGGGACGCTCCGCCAGTCGATCACCACACCGTCCAGCACGGGCTCGTCGTCGTACCAGTACGGATAGGTGGAGTAGCCGAGCACGAGCCGGCTCAGCTGCGCGATGTACAGATTGAGCGTCTCGGGACCCCCGACGCGCAGCTTCTTCTTCATCGGTTCCTCGTAGCCGAGGGGGTCGCGGAACCAGCTCCGGTTGTCGGTGTGGGTGGTGCCCTTGAGCTCGAAGCGCACGCCGGTGTCGGCCCCGCCGTACCCGCCGGAGTAGGCGCTGTTCAGCACGGCGATCTGCCGGGACACGGCGGCGTCGGGCAGGCCCAGCGCGTGGTCCCTGATGATGTGCACCCACACCGGGACGGTGATCCGCTCGACGGTCTCGGCACCGCTCCGCCGGGCGTTCGCACCGCTCCCCGGCCGCGCCGTGACCTCCGGAGCCGCCGTGCGACCCGGGCCCGACGTGCCACCCAGGCCCGACGTGCCACCCGGAGCCGCCGTGCCACCCGGTGGCGCTGTGGCTCCGGACTGCGCGGCGTCTACCTGCCGCGCGGGCTGTCTCGGCCGCGCGGGTTGACTCGGCCGCGCGGGTTGACTCGGCTGCGCCGTCCCAAGCCTGCGGGCCAGGTCGGCCGCCATCCGGGCGACCTCGTCCGGCCCCGGCTCACGCGGCTCCAGGCCGTGCGTGAGCGCGCCCACGCCGTGCCGGCTGTGCGGAACGGGGTGACGGGCGAGGCAGGCGTCCGGCCGCGAGGGCGGCGATCCGCGCAGTCCGGCGCCGGCGAGACCACCGGTCGGCCCGGAGGCGGCGGACGCCTGGGCGGCGCACGCGCCGCCCAGCGCGTAAAGGCATGCAAGGACGACGGCGATGGGTCGCCGAACCATTCGTTCCCCCGATACGGCTGGTCAGAAGGCAGACCCTAGCCGCCGGGGAGACGATGATCCCGTATCGACACTCACTCGCCGGAGGGCTCGCCCTTGGGCAACCCCTCGTAGATCTCCTTGCACTCCGGGCAGACCGGATACTTCTTCGGGTCGCGGCTGGGCACCCAGACCTTGCCGCACAGGGCCCGCACCGGTGCGCCGGTCACGTAGCTCTCAGTGATCTTGTTCTTGTCGGCGAAGTGCGAGAAGCGCTCGTGGTCACCGTCGCCGTGCGAGAGCCGGGGTGTTACGTCGCTCTCGGGAAGAATCTTCGTGCCGCTCACGGATAGCAAGTCTACTGAGCGAGCGGGCGCCCGCGCCCCGGACGCGCGTACGGCCCCCGCCGGGGTGGCGGGGGCCGTACGGAACGGACCTGGCGTCAGCCCATGTGGACCGGGGCGCCCTCGGTCTTGCGGCCGGCCTTGACGAACAGGGCCAGCGCCGCCGCGACCAGGGCGACCGCCGTGCTCACGACGAAGCCGAGGTGCAGACCGTCCATGAAGGACAGGTGCGCCGCGTCGGAGAACGTCTTGGCCACCTGGGCCGGCAGCCCCGGCGGGGCCTGGCCCACCGAGGCGAGGGCCTTCAGCCCCGCCATCTCCTCAGGCTTGACGCCCTGCGCCACCGGGCCGAGGTAGCCGGGCAGCACGTCGGCGACCTTCGCGGACACGACCGCGCCCAGGATGGCGGTGCCGAGGGCGCCGCCGACCTGCATCGCGGAGTTCTGCACGCCGCCCGCGACGCCGCTCAGCTCCACCGGCGCGTTGCCCACGATGATCTCGGTGGCGCCGACGAACACCGGCGACAGGCCGAACGCGAGCAGCACGAACGGAATCGCGCTGTCGGCGAAGGCGGCCTCGACGCTGAGCCGCGACATGAGGAACATCGCGAAGGCGGTGATCACCATGCCGCCCGCGATGGTGATCCTCGGACCGAGCTTGCCGATGAGGACGCCCGCGATGGGCGAGGCGACGATCATGCCGGCGCTCATCGGCAGCATCCGCAGACCCGAGTCGAGCGGCGTGAGCCCGTGCACGCCCTGGAAGAAGAACGTGAGGAAGAACATCGCGCCGAACATCGCGAACGACATGAGGATCATGAGGACGGTCCCGATCGAGACCGAGGCGTTGCGGAACAGGCTCAGCGGCAGCAGCGGCTCGCTCGCCTTCGACTGCCAGAACAGGAACACGGCCCCGATCACCACGGTGGCGGCGAGGAAGCCGAGCGTCTTGGCGTCGCCCCAGCCCCATTCGGGGGCCTTGATGATGGCCCACACGAGCGAGAACATCGCGCCGGACAGCAGCACGACGCCGAGCCAGTCGACCCGGGACAGCATCGAGGCCCTGTTCTCCCGCAGCGCCCACAGCCCGAACACCAAAGCCACCACGCCGACCGGCACGTTGATGAAGAAGACCGACTGCCAGCTCACGTTCTCCACCAGGAGCCCGCCGACGATCGGGCCCGCCGCGCTCGACAGACCGATGATCGCGCCCCACGCGCCCATGGCCATGTTGAGCCTCTCACCGGGGAACGCCGACCTGAGCAACGCGAGTGCGGCGGGCTGGAGCAGCGCGCCGAACAGTCCCTGCAGCACCCGCAGCGCGATCAGCACACCGATCGAGGACGACAGTCCGATGGCGAGCGAGGTCAGCGCGAAGCCGGCGACGCCGATCAGGAAGACGCGTTTGTGCCCGAACAGGTCGCCGAGCTTGCCCGCGGTGATCAGGAAGACCGCCAGCGCGAGCAGGTAACCGCTGGTCACCCACTGCAGGTCCGCCAGCGTCGCCTTGAGTTCGACCTGGATGACCGGGTTCGCGATCGCCACGACCGTGCCGTCGAGCATGACCATGATCACGCCGAGCGAGACGGCGAGCAGCGTGAGCCATGGATGCCCCTGGCCTCGTTCCGGAGGCGCGTCGGCGTCCACCGATACGGCTTGAGTCATGAAGAGTCCCCCTTAGAACCGCTGAGTCAACCGCCAGCAATTTATGTCAGTCGATGACAGATGACAAATCCTTTTATCCGACATACGGTGACATCTGAAAGTTTGTGAACTGGCAGTTTCGAGGAGGTGGCCGCCGTGGGTCTACGCGAACGCAAGAAGCAGCGGACGCGGGACGCTCTGATCGACGCGGCCCTCGATCTCTTCCTCACCAAGGGCTACGAGGCGACGACCGTCGACCAGATCGCCGCCGAGGTGGAGGTCTCGCCCCGGACGTTCTTCCGGTACTTCGCCTCCAAGGAGGACGTGGCGCTCTCGCTGACCGCCGACGAGCAGCGGCTGCTCCTCGCGGAGCTGGCCGCACGCCCCGAGTCGGAGTCGCCGTTCACGGCGCTGTGTCAGGCGATGCGCTCGTTACTGCGGATACTACGAGAGGCGGATGACGCGGAGGCAGGCAGGTACCTGCGTTGCCAGAAGGTGGTGCACTCCACGCCCGCCCTGCTCGCCGGGACCATGCGGCTGATCAAGGAGAACGAGCGCAGGATGGTCGCCGAGGTGGCCCGCAGGCTGGGAGCCGAGCCGTGCGACCTTCAGCCGCAGTTCGTCGTGGCCGTCTTCGTCAGCGTCGCCCTCGCCTGCTTCGACGAGCGCACGCAGGACCCCGCCGTGCTGGCGCGCCGGCTGGAGGACCTGCTCGCGCTGGCCGAGCGTTCCCTGTGTCCCGGCTGGGACCAGCCCGTACGCTCCGGGGCGGCCGAGCCCGTCGCCGCCCCGGGCTGACCGCGGGGCGCGTCCTCACAGCAGGACGACGCACCCGCGCTCACGCAGCGGGCGGACACAGGCGGGGACCTCGTCGAACTTGATCCAGCGCAGGTCGAGCTTCTCCAGCCGCGGCAGCTCCGCGAGCCCGCCGGGCAGTGTGGACAGGCGGGTCGCCCGCAGGTCGAGGTGGGTCAGTTCGGTCAGGCCCGCGACGGAGTCGGGCAGCCGTTGCAGGGGGTTGCCGCGCAGATCGAGGTGACGCAGCGCGCGCAGCCCTCCGATCGCCTCGGGCAGCGCGGCGAGGCGGTTGTTCCTGAGGTGCAGCTCGCGCAGCCCGGTCAGGCGGCCGATCGTCTCCGGCAGCGTGGTCAGCCGGTTGTCGTGGGCACGCAGCTCGTGCAGGCCGGTCATGCCGCCGATCGTCTCCGGCAGCGCGGCCAGCCGGTTGTCCGCCAGGTTGAGATAGCCGAGCCGGTCGAGCCGTCCCAGCGAGGCCGGCACCGACGTGAACCCGTTGTCGCTCAGGTAGAGGTAGTCCGTGAGGCAGGGCAGGTCGCCGATCTCCGCGGGCACCTCGCACAACCGGTTGTGCCCCAGGTCGAGCATGCGCAGCTCGCGAAGGCGGCCGAGGCCGGGAGCAAGGTCGGCGATCTCGTTCTCCGCCAGGTTGAGCGACCGCAGCCGGCTGAGCCGCCACAGGGCGTCCGGCACCGCGGTCAGCGCGTTGCGCCCGGCGCTGAGGTGTTCGAGCGAGGTGAGACGGCCCAGTCCCGGCGGAAGGGCCGCGATCCGGTTGCCGTAGAGCAGCAGGACCCGCAGCCGCTCCAGGCTCCCGATCCAGCCGGGCAGCGTCGTGAGCGCGTTCCCGTCGAGGTCGATGTGGCGCAGCGCGGCCAAGTTGCCCACGGCCGCGGGCAACGACGACAGCCCCGCACCGGGCGCCACCAGGGCGACCGGCACACCGCCGGCGAACCGCACGGCCCCCGCTGGCGCCCACTGCGGTCCTGACCCGCCGGGACGGGGCACACCGGGACGGGACACGCCGGGACGGGGCACACCGAGATCGGGCATGGCAGCCGACTCTACCGACGACCTCCGCAGCCTCGCACGCAGCGGCCGGCCGGTGAACGTTTCATCGGGATGACGCGGCCCGGGTGAGGCCCGCGGCGGGAGATCGCGCTGGTCCGATGGCACGTGCCGCAGAACCGGTTCAGTAGCGCCAGGCCCGTCGACGATCGCACGGGAGCCCTCTCCTGTACGGCCCCGGTTCCCCCTGCCTATCGTGCGTGAGGCGCCCCCCAAGGCGCCGTTCCCCCCACCCGAGGTGCAGAAATGAGAAGACGTTTCATCGCCGTGGGCGCGGCCGTCCTCGCCCTCCTGACGTCGGTGATCGCGATGACCCAGAGCGCGCAGGCCGCGACCGGGCTCCACGTCAGCGGCACGAAGGTACTCGAAGCCAACGGGAACCAGTTCATCATGCGGGGCACCAGCCACGCCCACACCTGGTACGCGAGCCAGACGAGCTCGTTCGCGAACATCAAGTCCCTGGGCGCGAACACCGTCCGCGTCGTGCTGAGCGGCGGCCGCTGGACGGCCAACACGGCGAGCGACGTCGCCAACGTCATCGCGCTGTGCAAGCAGAACCGGTTAATCTGCGTGCTGGAGAACCACGACACCACCGGCTACGGCGAGCAGAGCGGTGCGTACACGCTCGACCA
The DNA here is from genome assembly GCF_043197435.1 of Microbispora bryophytorum. Classification (NCBI taxonomy): domain Bacteria; kingdom Bacillati; phylum Actinomycetota; class Actinomycetes; order Streptosporangiales; family Streptosporangiaceae; genus Microbispora; species Microbispora bryophytorum. Next base: position 81,997 of record NZ_JBICTF010000009.1, read on the forward strand.
GGCGGTCGACTACTGGGTCGGCCTCAAGAGCGTGCTGACCGGCCAGGAGAACTACGTCGTCATCAACATCGGCAACGAGCCGTACGGCAACAACAACCCGTCCGCCTGGACCAGCGCGACCAAGAGCGCGATCAGCAGAATGCGGACGGCCGGATTCCAGCACCTGCTGATGGTCGACGCGCCGAACTGGGGCCAGGACTGGCAGTTCGTCATGCGCGACAACGCCGCCTCGGTCCTCGCCGCCGACCCCCAGAAGAACACCGTCTTCTCGATCCACATGTACGGCGTCTTCGACACGGCGGCCGAGGTCACCGGTTATCTCCAGGCGTTCCAGACCGCCGGCCTGCCGCTGGTGATCGGCGAGTTCGGCAACATGCACTCGGACGGCGACCCCGACGAGGACACGATCATGTCGCAGGCCCAGGCGCGGGGCGTCGGCTACCTCGGCTGGTCGTGGAGCGGCAACGGCGGCGGCGTCGAATACCTGGACCAGGTGACGAACTTCAACGTCAGCCAGCTCACCTCGTGGGGCCAGCGGCTCTTCAACGGCGCAAACGGCGTCAGGTCCACCGCCAAGGAGGCAACGATCTACAGCGGCCAGCCGCCGGTGAGCCCGTCGCCCAGCCCGTCCACCTCCCCCAGCGCCTCCCCCAGCGCCTCCCCCAGCGCCTCCCCCAGTGCCTCGCCGAGCGCGTCCCCGAGCCCCAGCCCGTCCCCCAGCGGTGGCGCCAAGGGCTGCTCGGCGACGTACAAGGTCTCCAACCAGTGGGGCGGCGGCTTCCAGGGCGAGGTGACCGTCACGGCCGGCTCCGGCGCGGTCTCCAGCTGGACCGTGACCTGGACGTACGCCAACGGCCAGGCGATCACCCAGGCGTGGAACGCCACGGTGACATCGAGCGGATCGTCGATCACCGCCAAGAACGTGAGCTACAACGGCGGCCTCGGCGCCGGAGCGTCCACCTCGTTCGGGTTCCTCGGCTCCTGGAACGGCGCCAACGCGGCGCCGGCGGTGAGCTGCACCGCGAGCTGAGACACGGCGCGTCACCCACGGCCGGGCGTGCTCCCCGCGCCCGGCCCCGGCGTGTCACCGGGTGTCACCGCCCGTCACCGTACGTCTCACCGCGCGACCCGGCCGGGGCGTGCCGGGGATCAGTTGAGCAGGATCAGTTGAGCAGGATCAGTTGAGCAGGGGGTCGTCGGGGAAGGTGGCGACCAGTGCGAGGTCCCCCTTCTGCCTGCGCAGCACGGTGCGCCACAGCGTGTCCGGGTTCGGGTGGAAGGTGTCGCCCGGATCGGAGTCCACGACGTACCAGGCGCCTTCCTGAAGCTCGTTGTCGAGCTGTCCCGCGGTCCAGCCCGCGTAGCCCGCGAAAATCCGCATCTGGGAGATCTCCCCCGCCAGGATCTCCGGGGGCGCGTCGAGGTCCACCGTGCCGAGGCGCGAGACCGCCGCCCTGCCCTGCAGCCGGCGCCAGCCGAGCGGCTCCTCGCCGCTGAGCACGACGGCGAGCGCGAGCGCGCTGTCCGTCTGCACCGGGCCCCCCTCGAACAGCACCGGAGGGCCCGTGACCAGGGCGTCCCAGGACGGTAAGACCTGGGTCACGGAGACCTCGCTGGGCCGGTTGAGCACCACGCCCAACGTCCCGCCGTCCTCGTCGTGCTCCAGGACGAGCACCACGCTACGCCGGAAGTTGGGGTCGTCGAGCAGTGGCGTCGCTACAAGCAACCCGCCGACGTAGATCGCCTCCGCCATACATCCCATCATGAAGGAGGATTGCGGATTCGTGCACGCCGACCCCGATTTGCCGTGTCATATTACTCAGCGTGACACTCTGTCACCAATCGTGAGTCGATCAGGCCTCGGTGAAACCGCGCGCCCTGCCGCCGGCCGACTCTCGTACGGCCGCCGCCACCGCGTTGGCCACGTCGGGGTGGAAGACGCTGGGGATGATGTAGTTGGGGCCGAGCTCCTCGCTCGTCACGACCGCGGCCAGCGCGCGGGCCGCCGCGAGGAGCATCTCCTGTGTGACGCCGTCCGCCTGAGCGTCGAGCAGGCCGCGGAACACGCCCGGGAACGCCAGCACGTTGTTGATCTGGTTGGGGTAGTCCGACCGGCCCGTGGCCACGACCGCCGCGTGCTCGCGGGCGTCGTCCGGGGAGACCTCCGGCTCGGGGTTGGCCAGCGCGAACACCACCGCGTCCTTCGCCATGGTGGCGACGTCGTCCCCGGTCAGGATCCCCGGCGCGGAGACGCCGATGAAGACGTCGGCGCCCTTGACCGCGCCGCGCAGGTCGCCGCCGTACCCCTCGCCGTTGGTGTGCTCGGCGATCCACCGCAGCGACTCGTCGAGGTCGTCGCGGCCGAGGTGCACGGCCCCGAGATAGTCGCAGACGACGACGTTCCTCGCCCCGGCCGCCAGCAGCAGGCGCAGGACGGCGGTGCCGGCCGCGCCTGCGCCGGCCATCGCGATCCGCACCTCGGAGATCTCCTTGCCGACGACCTTCAGCGCGTTCGTCAGCGCGGCGAGCACGCAGATGGCGGTGCCGTGCTGGTCGTCGTGGAAGACCGGGATGTCGAGCAGCTCACGCAGCCGCCGCTCCACCTCGAAGCAGCGCGGCGCCGAGATGTCCTCCAGGTTGATGCCGCCGAAGCCCGGCGCGATGGCCCGTACGGTGGCGACGATCTCGTCCACGTCCTGCGTGTCGAGGCAGATGGGCCAGGCGTCGATGCCGGCGAACCGCTTGAACAGGGCGGCCTTGCCCTCCATCACCGGCAGTGCGGCGGCGGGGCCGATGTTGCCGAGGCCGAGGACGGCCGAGCCGTCGGTGACGACGGCGACCGAGTTCCGCTTGATCGTGAGGCGGCGGGCGTCCTCGGGGTTGCGCGCGATCGCCAGGCTGACCCGCGCCACCCCCGGCGTGTACGCCATCGACAGCTCGTCGCGGTTGCGCAGGGGGACCTTCGACTGCATCTCGATCTTGCCGCCGAGGTGCATGAGGAAGGTCCGGTCGGAGACCTTGTGGATCGCGACGCCCTCGACCGCGCCGAGGCTGTCCACGATCGCCTGCACGTGGTCGGCGTCCTTGGCCGCGCACGTCACGTCGATGCGGAGCTTCTCGTGACCGGCGTTGGTCACGTCGAGGGCGGTCACGACGCCGCCCGCGTTCTCCACCGCGTGGGTGAGCAGGCTGACCGCCTTGCCCCCTGCGGGCACCTCGAGGCGCACGGTGATCGAGTAGGACACGCTGGGCACGGTGGCCACGTCTATCCGCTCCTTTGCGGGTGATGCCTGGCCGTGCTCTCCCGGCTGCTCCAGTGGGGCGTGGCCTCCGCATGGCGGCCACGCTCGCGCATCCGGCCGGACGGCTCATGGGTGCTATCCATCGTGCCATCCCCGGCGGGATGTTTCAGCCCGTGCCCGGGCTGCCCCACCACGCGCCATGCCCGTCCCGCACCCAGCCGTGCCGCCGGCCCGGGCGGGCGCGGGCGGGAACCGATCAGAAGAGCGCGTTGGCCAGCGCCCTGCGCGCCCGCGACACGGACGGGTCGTCGGCGGGCAGCGCGTCGAACAGCCCCAGCAGGTGGACGCGCGCCTTGTCCCTGTCGGCGCCCCGGGTGCGCCGCACGACCGCGACGAGCCGGTCGAACGCCTCGTCCACCTGGCCGTTCACCATCTCCAGGTCGGCGGCCTGGGTCTGCGCGTCCACGTCGTCGGCGTTCCCGGCGACCCGGCGCTGCACGTCGGCCGGATCGAGGTCCTGCGTGCGCTGCAGCAGCCCGACGCCGGCGAGGCCGATCTTCGCGCCCTCGTCCGACGGCGACCTCGCCAGCAGGCGCTCGTACGCCACGGCCGCGGCGTCCAGGTCGCCCTTCTCCACGGCCTCCTCGGCCGCCAGGAGCTCGGGGTCGACCGGCGGCTCGGCGGGCTCGTCCTCGGCGGGCGCGGCCGGCTCCATGCCGAGCTGCTCGAACACCTGCGACAACGCCTGCCGGAGCTGCGCCTCCGGCAACGGGCCCTCGAACAGGGGCATGAGCTGCCCCTGGAAGGCCAGATAGACGGTGGGCACCGCGCGCATCCGCAGCGCCTGGGCGAGCTGCGGGTCGGCCTCAACGTCGACCCTCGCCAGCACCCACGCGCCCGCCGCCTCCGCGGCCAGCTTCTCCATGACGCCGCTGAACTGCCGGACCTGCTCGGCCCTGCTCACCGTCGCCTCGACGATCACGGGAACGCTCAGGGAGCGCTCCACCACCTCGGCGTTGAAGGTGGCCGAGGTCACCTCGATGACGTCCGCCGAAGCGGCTCCGGACGGCCCGGCGGCCTCACGCCGCGCCTGGGCCTCAAGTGTCTGCTTGCGTGCGCCGAGGTCCACGGCGCCGTAGAGCGATCCAGGTCGAGAGAAGTCCGCTGCCATACCCCCAATCCTGCCGTACCCGTCCGTGTGATCCGTGCCATCCGCGCCGCCTTCCTCCGCGATCTGGGCGAGCCGGCGCCCGCCGTAAGGTGAACGACGCACGAAACACCGTATAAAGGGAGCAGGACGTGACAATGGAACGCATCGGCCCGCCGACCGTCGCCGGTGAACGCGAGATGCTCCGGGCGTTTCTCGACTACCACCGGGCCACGCTCGCGCTGAAATGCGACGGCCTGTCGGACGAGGAGCTGCGCCGCAGGTCGATGCCGCCGTCGACGCTCACGCTGCTCGGCCTGGTCAGGCACATGGCCGAGGTCGAGCGCGCGTGGTTCCGCCGGGTGATCGGCAAGGAGGACGTGCCGCTCGTCTGGTCGGAGGAGGGCGACTACCAGGCGGCGTACGACCCGAGCGGGTCCACCGGCGCGGAGGCGGTCGCCGCCTGGCAGGCGGAGGTCGAGCACTCCCGCAGGATCGAGCGCGCGGCCGAGTCGCTCGACGTCATCGCCTACGCGCCCCGGTGGGAGGAGGACGTCTCGCTGCGGCTGGTGATGCTGCACATGATCCACGAGTACGCCCGGCACAACGGCCACGCCGACTTCCTGCGCGAGGGCGTCGACGGGACCGTGGGCGTCTGAGACGACCCGTCCCCGCCCTTCAGCCGACCGTTTCGTCAGCTCACCGGGCCCTGGACGGTCCTGCGCTCGGTACGGAAGATCAGCGTCGTCTCCAGATGGACGATCTCCTGGCGGACCAGGATGCGCTCGAGGATCAGGCGGTGCAGGTGATCGGCGTCGGGCACCGCGACGTGCACCAGGAAGTCCTGCGGGCCGGCCACGTGGAACAGCGCGATCGTCTCGGGGAGCCCGAGCACGAACGCCCGCAGCGGCTCCACCAGCTGGCTCGTGTGGGGCCGCACGCGCATTGCCAGCAGGGCCTCCAGCGGCCGTCCGAGCGCCTGGGTGTCGACCTCCGCGCGGAAGGCCGTGATCAGGCCTCGCCGGCGCAGCGACCGCACGCGTTCGAGAGCGGTGGAGGGGGCGACGCCGACCCGCTCGGCGAGATCCTTGTTGGGCAGCCGCGCGTCCTTCTGCAGCAGCTCCAGGATCTTCCTGTCGGTCGAATCCAGTTCGGCTATCACGCCTTCATCCCTTCGTCGATTCGGCGCTTGTGGCGAAAGGGCATCCACTGCGGCCATCATCGTGTCATGACCCCGAATCATGTCTGGGACATCGACGACTTCGTCCACGCCGCCGAGGTGACCGTGCAGGGCCTCGCCGCGTACGTCCGCGAGAGCCAGGACGGGGCGGCGCCGGTCATCCGCCGCAAGCCGCCAGGGGAGCTGGCCGGACGGCTCGGGCTCGCCCGCTGGATCCGCGAGGGCGGCATGGCCACGGAGAGCTACCGGGAGTGGCTCGACGCCTATCTCGCGGAGAGCACGCGGATGCATCATCCGGCCTACCTGGCTCACCAGACGGCCGCGCCCGACTTCCCCGCGGCACTGGCCGACTTCGTCCACGGCGCGATCAACAACCCGATGGCGATCTACGAGATGGGCGCCGCGACGGCGACCGTCGAGTTCGAGGTGCTGCGCTGGATGCTCGGCAAGATCGGCTTCCCCGAGGGCGGGGGCGTGCTCACCCACGGCGGATCGCTGGCCAACCTGACCGCGCTGCTCGCCGCGCGGGCCGCCGCCGCCCCTGATGCCTGGACCGAGGGCGTGCCCGGCGATCTCGCCCTCCTCGCGCCGCCGTCGGCGCACTACTCGATCACCCGCGCGGCGGCGATCCTCGGCCTCGGCGAGCGCGCGGTCGTGCCGCTCGACGTGGACGAACTGGGCCGGATCGACGTGGCCCGGCTGGGCGAGGGGCTCGACCGGGCGCGGCGAGCCGGCCGCCGGCCGATGGCCCTGGTCGCGGCCGCCTGCGCCACCGGCACCGGCCTGTACGACGACCTGCGCCCCATCGGCGAGTTCTGCGCCGAGCACGGACTGTGGTTCCACGTGGACGGCGCGCACGGCGCGTCGGCGCTGCTCACCGAGGAGCACCGCCACCTGCTCGACGGCGTCGAACTGGCCGATTCGGTCATCTGGGACGCGCACAAGATGCTGCGCACCTCAGGACTCGCGGCGGCCGTGCTCGTCCGCCGCGAGGGCGACCTGGACGCCGCGTTCCGGCAGCAGGCCAGCTACCTGTTCTACGGCGACCAGGGGTTCGACCTGATCGGAAGGACGGTGGAGTGCACCAAGGGCGCGCTCGGGCTGAAGGTCTTCCTCAACCTCGCCTGGCGGGGCGAGCGGGGCCTCGGTGAGCACGTGGCAGGGCGGTACGCCACCGCGCACCGTTTCTGGGAACTGGCCCGCGAACGGCCCGGCTTCCACTGCCCGTACGAGCCGGAGAGCAACATCGTCTGCTTCCGGTACGGCGACGGCGACCAGGCCGCCATTCGCGAGACTCTGCTGGAGGAGGGCTCCTTCCACCTGACCTCGGCCGAGGTCGGGGGCGTCCGCCACCTGCGGGTGACGGTCATCGCCCCGGCCACCGACGACAAGACCCTCGAAGCCCTCCTCGACCGCATCGCCTCGCTCGGGGACGCCTAGAAGGCGGCGGGCTCGGTGTAGGTGCCCCACTCCTCGCGCAAGACGTCGCAGATCTCGCCCAGCGTGGCCTCGGCCCGCACGGCCTCCAGCATGGGCGGGATCATGTTGTCGTCGCCCCTGGACGCGGCCCGCAGGGCGGTCAGCGCCGCGTCGACGACCTCCTGGTCCCGCGCGGCGCGCCGCTCGGCCAGCGCTCTGCGCTGCTCGACCTCGACCTCGTGGCTGATCCGCAGGATCTCCAGCGGCTGCTCCACGGTCGAGGTGTGGCAGTTCACGCCGACGATCCGCTTGTCGCCCTTCTCCAGCTTGCGCTGGTAGTCGAAGGCCGACTCGGCGATCTCCGACATGAACCAGCCGTCCTCGATGCCGCGCAGGATGCCGGCGGTCATCGTGCCGTCGCCGCCCATCTCCCGGATCCTCGCGAAGGTCTTCTCCGCCTCGGCCTCCAGCCGGTCGGTCAGCGCCTCGACGTACCAGGAGCCGCCCAGCGGGTCGACGACGTTGACGACCTCCGTCTCCTCCATGATCACCTGCTGGGTGCGTAGCGCGATCTCGGCGGCCTTCTCCGACGGCAGCGCGAGCACCTCGTCCAGCGCGTTGGTGTGCAGCGAGTTGGTGCCGCCGAGCACGGCCGCCAGCGCCTCGATCGCGGTGCGGACCACGTTGTTGTCCGGCTGCTGCGCGGTCAGCGACACGCCCGCTGTCTGGGTGTGGAAGCGCAGCCACTGCGCCTTGTCGGTGCGCGCGCCGTACACGTCGCGCATCCAGCGGGCCCAGATGCGCCGCGCGGCGCGGAACTTCGCGATCTCCTCGAAGAAGTCGATGTGCGCGTCGAAGAAGAACGACAGGCCCGGCGCGAACACGTCCACGTCGAGCCCGCGCGACAGGCCCAGCTCGACGTAGCCGAAGCCGTCGGCGAGCGTGAAGGCCAGCTCCTGCGCGGCCGTGGCCCCCGCCTCGCGAATGTGGTAGCCCGAGACCGACAGCGGCTTGTACGCGGGGATCTCGGCGGCGCAGAACTCCATGAGGTCGCCGATCAGCCGCAGGTGCGGCTCGGGGGCGAACAGCCACTCCTTCTGCGCGATGTACTCCTTGAAGATGTCCGTCTGGAGTGTGCCGTTGAGCTTGCCCACCGGCACGCCCTGCCGTTCGGCGGCGACCACGTACATGCAGAAGATCGGCACGGCGGGCCCGCTGATGGTCATCGACGTGGTGACGTCGCCGAGCGGGATGCCGTCGAACAACAGATCCATGTCGAGGGCCGAGTCGATCGCCACGCCGCAGTGGCCCACCTCGCCGAGCGAGCGGGGGTCGTCGGAGTCGCGGCCCATCAGCGTCGGCATGTCGAACGCCACCGACAGGCCGCCGCCCCCGGCGCCGAGGATCATCTTGTAGCGCTCGTTGGTCTGCGTGGCGTTGCCGAACCCGGCGAACTGCCGGATGGTCCAGGGACGGCCGCGGTAGCCGGTGGCGTACAGGCCGCGGGTGAAGGGGAACTCGCCCGGCCAGCCGATGCGCTCGAACCTCGGGTCCTCCCCGGGCGGCCCGTAGACGGGGTCCACCTCCAGCCCCGACAGGGTGCGGAACTCGTGGTCCCGTTTGAAGGCGGCGTCGTATCGCGCCTGCCAGCGGGCCCTGCCCGCCTCGACCGACTCGGCGCCCGTCGCGTCCGGCTCCATGCGTCCCTCCCCGTGTCTCACTCTCCGAGAAGATACTAGGACGTCCTACTAAATTCGGCCACCACCGGTCCCCTGTTGACTCCCCGTCTCCATGGCTGTCATGTCACACGTTGGTCGCGAATTGTCACGGAGCTTTGACAGAGCCGGGAAATCTCCAAACATGGTCAGCGCCCTTGAAGTCCACACGGAGGTGGATGTGAAGCGCTTGACAGTCGTCGCCGCGACCGCGGCGATGGTGGCGGCACCCCTCGCCACACCCGCGCAGGCCGAACCGGCTGCCGCCGGGTCTGCGGCCCCGGCCGAATACGTGGTCCTGTACAGGGAAGGCGCGGCCGCCGCGGACGCCCAGAAGGCGATCGAAGCGGCGGGCGGCAGCGTGATCAAGGTGAACACCGAGGTCGGACTGGCCACGGTCAGCACCACCAACGCCGGCTTCGCCGGTGCCCTGCAGAGCTCGGCCGCCGTCGAAGCGGTCGCCCGCAACCAGTCGATCGGCAGCGCGCCCGACGACGCCAAGGCCTCCGCCGCCGCGAGGAAGGCCGTCGCGCGGGCCGCCAAGAACCACACCGTGGAGAAGGAGGGCCGGGGCGGCCCCGCCCGCACGTGGGGACGCAACGTCAAGGACGAGCCGCTGGCCGACCTGCAGTGGGACATGAAGCAGATCCACGCGGACCAGGCCCACAGGTTCGAGCAGGGGGACAAGGGCGTCCTCGTCGGCATCCTCGACACCGGCGTCGACGGCTCCCACCCCGACATCGCGCCGAACTTCGACCGGAGGCTGAGCCGGAACTTCACCGTCGATCTGCCGGCGGACGCCGACGGCACCGAGATCGACGGCCCCTGCGAGAGCGACCCCGACGGCTCCTGCACCGACCCGAACGACGTGGACGAGAACGGCCACGGCACCCATGTCGCCTCGTCGATCGCCGCGCCCATCAACAAGCTGGGCATCTCGGGCGTCGCGCCGAAGGTGACGATCGTGAACCTGCGGGCCGGCCAGGACTCGGGCTACTTCTTCCTCCAGCCCACGGTCGACGCCCTCACCTACGCGGGGAACATCGGCGTCGACGTGGTCAACATGAGCTACTACGTCGACCCGTGGCTGTTCAACTGCGCGGACAACCCGGCCGACAGCCCCGAGGAGCAGGCCCAGCAGCGGCTCTACGTCGCCGCCACCCAGCGGGCGATCGACTACGCGCACGCGCACGGCGTGACGGTCGTCAGCGCGGCCGGCAACGAGGCGATCGACTACATCAAGACGAACGTCGACACCGCCAGTCCCGACTTCGCCGGTTTCCCCGGCCAGGCCGCCAGGTCCCGGACCGTCCCCCCGTCCTGCGTCTCGCTGCCGAGTGAGTCCGAGCACGTGATCTCGGTGTCCTCGACCGGTGTCAGCAAGCGGAAGGCGTACTACTCCAGCTTCGGCGACGGCTACATCGACGTGGCCTCACCCGGTGGAGACGTCTACGACACCCCCGGCAACACCAGGGACATCACCAAGGCCACGCTCTCGGCCTATCCCAAGGCGCTCGCCGTCGCCAACGGCGAGATCGACGCGAACGGCGACCCGACCGTCGACTACGTCGTGAAGGACTGCAAGGGCGCCGCCTGCGGCTACTACCAGTACCTGCAGGGCACCTCGATGGCCTCGCCCCGGGCGGCCGGCGTCGCGGCGCTGATCGTCAGCCGGTACGGCAAGCGCGACCGCGCCCACGGCGGCCTGACGCTGAACCCGGACACGGTGGAGGCGATCCTCAAGGGCACGGCCACCGGGACGGCCTGCCCGAACCCGCCCGCGTTCACCTACACCCGCATCCTGCCGACCGGCTCCACCGTGACCGCCACGCACACCTGTGAGGGCGGCCGATCGGACAACGGCTTCTTTGGCAAGGGAATCGTCGACGCCCTGCGCGCCGTCGGCCACTGAGCTGAGCTGAGCTAGCCGAGCCGGGCCGACTGGGCCGACTGGGCCGACCGGCGGCGCACCCGTGCGCCTGCCCCGGGCCGGTGACGCACCCCGCGTGGCGGTGCGTCACCGGCCCACCCGGGTCTTCCACCGCGAGACCGGCGCGGGGCCGCGTCAGGAGCTGAAGTCGCCCGCGGCGACGCGCAAGGTCCTGAGCAGCCCGAACATCTCCCCCAGCTCGGCCTCGTCGTACATGCCCATGCAGAAACCCGCGTTCATCAGGTCGGCCGTGGCCCGCCGCACGATGGTCCGGCCCTCGTCGGTGATCTCCGCGAGCACGCCGCGACCGTCCCGCGGGTTGCGCATGCGGCGGACCAGGCCGGCCCGTTCGAGGCGGTCCACCGTGTTGGTCACGCTCGTCGGGTGCACCATCAGCCGCTCGCCGATCTTCGACAGCGGCAGCGACCCGGCCCGGCTGAACGTGAGCAGCACGAGCGCCTCATATCTGGCGAAGGTCAGGTCGTACGGCTTCAGCAGCGTGTCCAGTTGCGCCAGCAGGATCTGATGGGCTCTCATGATCGAAGTGACGGCGGCCATGGCGGACGACGGCCCGAACGTCGAACGCCAGGTGTCGGCAGCCCTTTCGATCGGGTCGAACGGGAGCTTGAGCGGCCGGGGGCCACCCGTGGGCGGTGGCTCGGAGCTGGGCGGAACGGACACAGCGATATACGGTAGCGCGGCGCCCGCCACGATCGACCGGCGCACCGAGCGTAACCGGATTGATTCCTTGACCCCAGAACTCCCCCCGTACGGGTCACGCTCCGTTATGGTTGCGACGTCGAAAGGTGAGGCGGCGGCAAACCCGGCGGCACGGGGAACCCCGTCTGCTAGAGGACGTCTCGCGGACGGGGGTCCGCGGGGGACGCGTCCGATGGCGGGCGAGGCGAGGCCGGCCGGTGAATCAGCGCCACGGGGAACGGCGTCGGTTCGCGCACCGCTCACACAGACACGGGGGAGATTTTCAATGGACAGCATCGCTGTCCCGGCGCCGCATGCGCGCCGGACGTCGGTGGCGTGGCCGGGGGCCGCGCCCTGCTGTGGGTGAGCATAGGGGCGGTTCACGCGGTGAGCTGAGACACGGCGCGCTGGTCGCGGCGACCGTGCTGTTCGTGCTCGCGCTCGTCGCCGCGTGGAGCGTCCTCATTCCCGGTTTCATGGACTGGGACGACATAGTGGCGGCCGTCATCGGCTCGCTGCGCCTGACGGGACCGCTCGGAGCCGCGTTCGCGGCCTGGGTCGCGTTCCGCAGGCGCCGCGCGGACAAGGGCCGTGTCCTGACGCCGTGGCGGGCCGCCAGGGCGCCGCTGTCGATCATCGCGGTCGTCACCGGCTCCTTCGGGGCGACCGTGCTGCTGCTCGGGCTGCGTGCCGCGCTGACCGGGCAGGGCGGGCCGCTGCTGCCCGGCGGTCTCGCGATGTCCGTCGCCGGGCTGGGGCTGTATGTCGTGATCGGCTGGATCCTCGGCTGGCTCGTGCCGGTCGTCGTCGTCCCGCTGATCGCGGGAGCCGGCACGTTCGGGCTGTTCACCTGGCTGGCCACCGGGCCCAACTGGGCCGACCGGCTCGCGCCCGGCACCGGGGAGCCGTACGACCTGCTCTCCGGCGTCAGCGAGACCGCCTACGCGGACCAGACGCTGTGGCTGCTCGGCCTCAGCACCGCGCTGCTGCTCGGGTGGGTGGCCCTGGTGACCCGGCGGACGCTGGCACTGGCCGCCGCGGTGATCACCGTGCTGGCCGCCGGGACCGGCGCGGCCCGGCTCGTCACCGGGCCGCGGACGATAACGGTGAGCGAGCGTCTCGTCTGCCAGGAATGGCCCATCAGCGTCTGCGTGCATCCGGCGCTGCGCGGGGGCCTGGCCGAGCTCGCCACCGTGTTCACCAAGCTCGCGCTGCGCCTGAACGGCACGCCGGCCGCCTTCACGAGGGTCGAGCAACGGGCGTACGGCGAGGAGGGCTCGACGGGGCCGGGAGTGGTCGTCGTCCACATCGACGACCTCGGGTCCGGATACGCCCAGCGGGCGGCCACCGAGTTCCTCGACCGCCTGGCCCGCCCGTGCCCGGGAGCCGGGGCCGCCGGCTACCGTGCCGTCGTCGTCGCCTGGCTGCGGGGTGTCGCGCTGCCCAGCGGACCGCTGCGCGAGCACCACGAGGCGGCCATCTGGTTCTCCGAGCTGAGTGAGGGCCAGCGGCACGACTGGCTGCGCATGTTCTACTCCGACTTCGTCTCCTGCGGCCTTCAGGCCAAGCACTTCGGCGGCGGCACCCGGCCCGCCGACCCCGTCGCGTCGGGTTACCCGGTCAATCCCACCCCCGCGTACGCGCCGGACTATCCGGTCGAGCCGAGTCCGCCGGGAACGGTCGTCGCCACCGGCATGCCGACCGGCCTCGACCCCGGCTGGGAGCAGGGGACGGACCCACGCGGCGAGACCGGTCCGGGATGGACCGGCCCGAGTCCGGCCGCATCGTTGTGGCCGTCTCCCGCCGCGAGCCCCGCCGGCCGGTATCCCACGGGCCGGTATCCGACGGGTGAAGGCCCCATGGGTCAGGGGTCTATGGGTCAGGGGTCTATGGGTCAGGGTCCGATGGGCCGCCCGGGTTACCCCGGTCCGTGGGACGCGCCGCACGGCGAAGGCGCCCGGAGAGGCGGCCCCTGGATCCCCGGCCCGGGACGGTCGCCGCACCCCTGGCGGCCCGGAAGGCCCGGCAGGGGCGGTGACGACGCCGCATCCCCGGACCGTCCGGGTGCGCCCGGTACGCAGGAACGGCCCGGCGGCGTCGGCGCGAGCCCGTCACCTGCGCAGGACCGCCCCGGCCGCCCGCAACCCGGCGTGCAGGAACGGCCCGGCGGCGCGAGCACCTCCCCCGTCCAGGACCACCGGCCCGGCCGGCCCCGGTCCACCGGCACGGTCCGCGGCCGGGACGGGCACGACGCGCGCCCCGGACACACCGCGCGACCGGGGGTACGCTCCGGCGGTCCAGGCAGTGGTCCGGGCAACAGTCCAGACGCCGGTCGTGACGCCGGTCGCACGGACCCCGGCCTGCCTGCCACGGACGACACCGACGCCCGCGACGCGGGCCCCCGGGACGACCCTGGCGTGATGGGCGTCCCCGGCACGCTCCTGGCGCCCGCCGCGTAGTCCGCCCCGCGCCCGACAGAACCGGCCGCGGGGCAGAACCGGCCGACTGGCCGAATCGGCCGCGGGGCGGGCCGGTCCGGCCATCGGTCCGGACGAAAGGCGGGTTGGGGAGGACCGAAGCACCGTCTATGGACAGAAATGATCTTCTCGAACGTGAGATCGCGGGAATAGGGGGAAGATTCCCCCCGTGGACCGTCAGACCCGTCCCTCGTTCACGCCGGCCGACTCCGGCGCCGCCACCGACGCCACGGCACGCGCCGGGGCCCCCGCACCCCGTTCCCGGCGCGGCTGGCGGGTGCTCGCCGGCCTGCTGCTCGTGGTCCTGCTGCTCGTGGTCGGCGCCCGGCTGACCTGGTCCTGGCTCAACCCGCTGGGCGAGCAGACCATCGACCGCAGCGGCCCCGCGCTGCTCCGGTCCGTGCAGAACCTGAGCCGCTTCGAGGCCGCGACCGGCGACTTCCAGGTCATCGTCGACCTGGAGAAGGACGCGAAGTTCGTGCCGGACGCGATCAAGGGCACCCGCACGCTCTTCGTGGGCGCCGGCACCGTGGACGCATATGTGGACTTCACCACGCTGCCCAAAGATGCCTTCACCGTCTCCCCCGACCGCACGAGGGTGACGGTGCGACTGCCGCACGCCGAGCTGGAAAAGCCCAACCTCGACAGCAAACGGTCGTACGTCTTCGCACAGGAGCGGGGCATCTTCGACCGGATCTCCGACTTCCTGTCGTCGTCGCCGCAGAACCAGCAGGAGCTCTACATGCTGGCCGAACGCAAGATCGCCGACGCGGCCACCGCCAGTGACCTGCGCTCCCGTGCCGACCAGAACACCAAGGCCATGCTGGAGGGCGTGCTGAAGTCCCTCGGCTTCACGACGGTCACGGTCAAATACGACGGCCAGCCCTGACCCGTCGGCCGCCGCGAGGCGAGAGCCGTACGGGCCGGGCCCGGACCGGCCCGGCCTCGGCCCTGCCTCTCAGCGCAGCGCGGCGCCCCGACCCAGCGCCGCAGCGCGGCGCGGCACCTCGGACCGGCGTCTCATCGCAGCGCGGCGATGAGGTCGTCGGCGGCGGCGTAGGGATCGGTCTGCGCGCCGAGCAGCCGCTCGGCGAGCGCGTCGAGGCGGTCACCGTGGAGCACGGCGAAGCGCGACCGGAGCTGGGCCAGCGCGATCGCCTCGATCTCGTCGCGGGCCCTGGCCAGCCGCCGCCTACGGGCCTCGCCCGACTCCTCCAGGTATGCCTGGTGCTTGTCCAGCTCGGCCATCAGGTCGTCCGCGCCCTCGCCCTTGGAGGCGACGGTGGTGACGATCGGCGGCCGCCACGGCGTCTCGACGAGGCCCGTCATGTTCCGCAGTTCCCGCACGGTCGCCTGGACGCCGTCGCGGTCGGCCTTGTTCACCACCAGGACGTCGGCGACCTCGAGGATGCCCGCCTTGGCGGCCTGCACGCCGTCGCCCATGCCCGGCGCGAGGATGACGACGGTCGTGTCGGCCAGACGGGCGATCTCCACCTCGGCCTGCCCCACGCCGACCGTCTCGACGAGGATCACGTCGCATCCGGCGGCCTCCAGCACGCGCAGCGCCTGCGGCGTGGCCCACGCGAGCCCGCCCAGGTGCCCCCGGCTCGACATGCTGCGGATGAAGACCCCCGGATCGGTCGCGTGGTCCTGCATGCGGACGCGGTCGCCGAGCAGGGCCCCGCCGGTGAACGGGCTGGAGGGGTCGACCGCGAGCACCCCCACCGTGCTGCCGCGTTTGCGGAACGCCCGGATGAGCATGCCGGTCGAGGTCGACTTGCCGACGCCGGGAGATCCGGTCAGGCCGATGACCCGGGCGGGGTGTGCCCGCGCGGCGCCGGTGGCGAGCGCGGCCATCGCCTCGCGCAGCGCACGGCTCGCCGCCGCGGGCGCCGCCGGGTCTCCCCCCGCGGAACCAGCGGAACCAGCAGGACCGGCGGAACCGGCGGGCCGCGCGGCGTTCGCGGCCTTCGCGGCGTTCTCCGCGTTTTCGACGGCGTTCTCCACCAGCGAGATCAGCCGCGCCACCGCGCGCGGCCGTCCCTGTCGCGCCTGGCCGACTAGCTCACGGACGTCCACCTGCGGCTCCGTTCAGGCGCCGGGCGCGGGAACCCGGATGATCAGCGCGTCGCCCTGGCCGCCACCGCCGCACAGGCCAGCCGCGCCGAGGCCGCCGCCGCGCCTCTTCAGCTCGTGGGCCAGCGTCAGCACGATCCGGGCGCCGGACGCGCCGATCGGGTGGCCGAGCGCGATTCCGCCGCCGTTGACGTTGACCCTGTCGAGCGGAACGCCCAGTTCCTTCGCCGACTGCAGCACGACCTGGGCGAACGCCTCATTGATTTCCAGCAGGTCGAGGTCGCCGACGGTCAGCCCCTGCTTGGCCAGCGCCTGCGTGATGGCGTTGGCGGGCTGGGACTGCAGCGAGTTGTCCGGCCCGGCCACGTTGCCGTGCGCGCCGATCTCGGCCAGCCATTCGAGGCCCAGCTCCTCGGCCTTGGCCTTCGACATCACGACCACGGCGACGGCTCCGTCGGAGATCTGCGAGGCCGATCCGGCCGTGATGGTGCCGTCCTTGGTGAACGCCGGGCGCAGCTTCGCCAGGGTCTCGACCGTGGTGTCCTCGCGGATTCCCTCGTCGGCGGAGAACAGCACCGGGTCCCCCTGTGTCCCACCCCCATGGCTACGCCCCGCCGCCCCCTTTCTCCGAGGCAGCGGCACCGGGACGATCTCGTCGTCGAACAGGCCCTTCTCGGTGGCCTCGGCGGCGCGCTGGTGCGACCGCGCCGAGAACTCGTCCTGCTCCTCCCGGGTCAGGCCGAGCCGCGCGTTGTGGCGCTCGGTGGACTCCCCCATCGCGATCTGGTCGAACGCGTCGGTGAGGCCGTCGTGGGCCATCGCGTCCACGATCCCGGCGTTGCCGTACTTCACGCCCTTGCGCAGCCCCGGCAGCAGGTGCGGCGCGTTGGTCATCGACTCCATGCCGCCCGCGACGACGATGTCGAACTCGCCCGCGCGGATGAGCTGGTCGGCCAGCGCGATCGCGTCGAGGCCCGACAGACAGACCTTGTTGATGGTGAGGGACGGCACGGTCATGGGGATGCCGGCCTTCACCGCCGCCTGTCGCGAGGGGATCTGTCCCGCACCGGCCTGGAGCACCTGCCCCATGATCACGTACTGGACCTGGTCCGGAGAGACGCCCGCCCGCTCCAGCGCCGCTTTGATCGCGATCCCGCCCAGCTCGACGGCGGACAGGTCGGAGAGCGAGCCGAGGAGCCGTCCGATCGGTGTGCGTGCTCCGGCGACGATGACGGAACCAGACATTGAGACCCTCCACTACGAGATCGGGGCGACGGTGTCACCATACCCAGGAGTAGTGAGGCCGCCCGGGAACGGGCGGTGAGACGGGAACGGCGAGGGGAGACGGCGATGCTGCTGCGCATCGACCACGTGGGCGTGGCCTGCCACAACCTGGAAGAAAAGATCGAGTTCTACGAGTCCGTCTTCGGCCTGACCGTCGTCAGCCGCGAGGTGAACGAGGAGCAGGGCGTCCGCGAGGCCATGCTGCACGTGGCCGACGGCGACCAGGGCGCGTCGTATGTCCAGCTCCTCGAACCGCTACACCCCGACACCGCCGTGGGCAGGTTCCTCGCCAAGCGGGGCGAGGGCGTGCATCATATCGGGTACGGCGTGGCGGACGTCACCGAGGCCCTGGAGAAGATCGGGGCGAAGGGCGTGCGCCTGATCGACGAGCGGCCCAGACACGGGTCGATGGGGGCCTCGATCGCGTTCCTGCATCCAAAGGACGTGGGAGGGGTTCTCACCGAGCTCGTCGAGACGTCCAGGCGCTAGACAAACGCAAGAAACGTTCATACGTAACAAGTCGCGCAGAAAGTCGGAGGGGGCCTCCAAGGCGGCAGTACCGGAGTACGCTGGCGTACCACCGGACGTGGACGCCAAACCGGCTTCCCCGCCTCGGAACCGACCCCCCGTCCGGCCCCTGTAGCCGTCTCGACAACCAGGATCGAGCCTCATGCAGTCCGACATCGACGCCCAGCTCAACAACTTCTTCGAGGACGCCCCATCTCGCGAATTCGACGTGGTGCTCCGGGGTTATGACCGGCACCAGGTCCACGACCACCTGAAGACTCTCGACACCGAACTGCGTCAGGCCAAGGAACAGGTCGGCGCCCTCCAGCGGGAGCTGTCCGACTCTCAGCGCCAGCTGCAGGAGCAGGAGCGTCCGACGTACTCGGGTCTCGGCGCCCGCATCGAGCAGTTGCTCAGGCTCGCGGAGGAGCAGGCCACCGAGCTCGTCCAGGCTGCCCGGTCGGAGGCGAACGAGATCCGCGCCGCCGCCAAGGTGGACGCCGCCGACCTGCGGGCGGCAGCGGAGAACGAGGCGGCGGAGAAGCGGGCGTTGGCGACGCGCGAGGCCGAGGAGATGCGCAGCACCGCCGAGCGCGACGCGGAGGAGATCCGGTCGACGGCCCGGCGTGAGTCCGACGAGCTGACCGCCACCACCGAGCGCGAGGTCGCCAAGATCCGTGCCACCGCCGACCACGAGGTCGCGGAGAAGCGGGCGGACGCCGAGCGCGAGATCGCCAAGCTGCGCACCACGACCGAGCGCGAGGTGGCCCAGCTGCGGGCCTCGACCAAGCGCGAGCGCGACGAGGTGCTCACCACGGCCAAGCGTCAGGCGGACGAGATGCGGGCCCAGGCGCAGCGGATCCTGGAGGAGTCGGAGGCCAAGCGCGCTCAGGACGAGGCGGAGTTCGAGATCCAGCTCGCCGCCCGCCGCGAGGACGCCGAGCGGCAGGAGGCCGAGCGGCACGCCACCGCCCAGGCCAACACCCAGAAGCTGGTCGCCGAGGCCGAGCAGCGCGCCGCCACCGCCGAGCAGCGGGCCGCCAAGGCCACGCAGCAGGCCGAGCAGACCCGCCGCGAGGCCGACACCCACGCCAAGCAGCTGCTGGCCAACGCTCGCAAGAACGCCGACCAGCTCGTGGCCGACGCCAAGACCAGCGCCGACACGATAGTGACCGAGGCCAAGAACGAGGCCGAGCGCACCCGTACGTCGATGCAGCGCCAGGTGGACGAGCTCACCCGTCAGCGCGACAGCATCACCAGCCACCTCGCCCAGCTCCGTCAGCTGCTCGGCGGCGCTCCGCTGCCGGGCATGGACTCGGAGCCGGCGCCCGTCACCGCGGCCCCGCCGAAGCCGGCCCTGTCGGCCCCGCCGGTCGTGGAGAAGCCGGCCGTGCCCGTCACGCCGGTGGTCGAGCCGATCAGCTCCGCCAAGACCGACGACGACGCGGAGTGGTGGCAGGAGTAGTCACTGGGACATTCGGGGAGTCTGACGGCTGAATGAACGGGGCCCGGCACCGCCGGGCCCCGTTCTCATGTCCGTATTCATCGCATCCGTGGGCATCATGTCCGCGTTCATCGGGCCCGTATCGCTGTGTCCGCGTTGTCGAATCCGCGACGCCGTGCCCGTGCCGCCGTGCCCGTGCCGCGGTACCCGTGTCGCCGTGCCCGCTTCCGGGCTCAGTCGAGCCGGTCGAGGGACTTGACGAACTCCGCGACGACGTGGTTGAACGCCTCGGGCTGCTCGACGGCGGACAAATGGCCCGCCTTCTCGATGACGGCGAGCCGGGCCTGCGGGATGGCCTCCGCCATCGCCTCGGCGTCCGGGAGCGGCGACAGCTCGTCCTCGTCGCCGACGACGACCAGCGCCGGAACAGTCAGGGACCGCAACGTGCCGAACGCGTCGGGACGGGCGGCCATCGCCCGCTGCGCCCACGCGACGGCCGTGGGCGGCGCCGCCTGGACAAGCCCGCGGACGCGCCCGAGGACCATCCCCCTGCGCGCCCTGGTGGTCTCGCCGAGCATCGGGGGCAGCGACTCGGTCACGAGGATGCCCGTGCCGCTCTCCAGGACCGCTGCGGCGATCCGCTCTCTGTTCGCCCGGGCCGGCTCGGCGTCGGCCTGGGCCTTGGTGTCGGCGAGGACAAGGCCGCGTACGCGGTCCGGGTGGCGGCGGCACAGCGCCATCGCCACATAGCCGCCCATGGACAGGCCGCCGACCACGGCACGGTCGACACCTTCCTGGTCGAGCAGGTGCGCCACATCGTCGGCCATGAGGTCGATCGAGGGCTCGTCGTCACCGAGCATCGTTCCGCCGAAGCCGCGCAGGTCCGGGGTGATCACCCGGCAGACGGGCGCGAGGCCCTCGCGCTGGGCGAGCCACATCGCGGAGGACAGCGGGAACGCGTGGAGCAGGACGACTGGCAGGCCGCTCCCGGCGGAACGCGAGTAGAGCTGCATCAGGTCACGGTAACGCGCCGCGCGCCCGCCGCCGCCGTTCGTCACCGATTCGCGACCCCAGCGGCTCGCCCGCCACGCTCAGACGGTGGTCGGCAGCGGCGCGGCGGCCGGGTTCACGCGCTTGACGATCTCGTTCAGCACGATCCGCACGTACGGCTCGCCGACCCACAGGTGCTTGGCCCCCTCCACCCCGACGACCTCCGCCTGCGGCACCGCCGCGAACCGGCGCACGGCCTCCTCCGGCCGCAGGTAGTCGTCGTGCTCCGGCACCAGGGCCACCAGAGGGCGGCCGAACTCGCCCCAGGCGACGAGGTCCTTCTCGCCGGCCCGCTTCAGCGGCGGCGACAGCAGGATCGCGCCCCGCACGATCGGGTCGCGGCCCCACTTCAGCGCCAGCTCGGTGCCGAACGACCAGCCGACCAGCCAGGGGTTCGGCAGGTCGTGGAAGTCGGCGTACTCCAGGGCGGCGGCGACGTCCCACCGCTCTCCCTCACCGCCGTCGAAGGCCCCCTGGGAGGTGCCCCGGTCGGAGGCCGTGCCCCGGGTGTTGAAGCGCAGCACCGCGATGTCGGCGAGCGCGGGCAGCCGGTAGGACGCCTTGCGCAGCACGTGGCTGTCCATCATCCCGCCGTGGGTGGGCAGAGGATGCAGGCAGACCAGCGTCGCCACCGGCGGCTTGCTGTCCGGCACCGCGACCTCGCCGACGAGGGTCAGCCCGTCGGCCGTCTGCAGCTCGATGTCCTTGCGCCGGGCAGGCAGCACCGTGGACGCCCTGATGTCCATTCCCACTCCGAAAGCTCGTGTCAGTAACGGCTGCGGCCCGGACCGCGGTTGGCCCGGTTGCGCCAGCACGTGGTGTGCCAGTGCCGCCGCTCGTCCTCTCCCCCGGACCAGGCCGGCCAACTCACCACATGCGGCAGCCCGGGCCCGATCTCCTGCTCGCACCCCGGGCACCGGTACGCCTTGCCCTGGGCGGCGCCGGAGACGTTGCGGACGACCCACTCGCCGTCGTGCGCGCTCTCCACGCGGTCCACCCCGGCCACCTGCGGGCCCACCGGCCGTACGGCACGGCCGTCCTGGCGTTCGAACGGGCCGCGGCGGCGGGCACGGCGGGGGCTCACGGCGGGCATCCTTCCCGGGGGTTCATGTCAGGCAGAACGGGAGATGACGGCCCATTCTTCCAGCACTTGCTCAACCGGCGTACGCACGGATGCCCCGGCCGGGGGCCGTGACGAGCCCCGGGGCCCGGCGGCTCCGAGCGCCTGCGACGTCCGCGCCATGCCGGACAGTGTCCCAGAACGTCTCCTGACCTCCGCAACCCCGGTAGGGTTGGCGCACATGCGGCTGGTCATCGCGCGGTGCAGCGTGGATTACGTGGGACGGCTCACCGCCCATCTCCCCATGGCCCCTCGGCTCATCCTGATGAAGGCGGACGGAAGCGTGTCGATACACGCCGACGACCGCGCGTACAAACCCCTGAACTGGATGAACCCTCCCTGCAAGGTCCGCGAGGAGTCGATCGACGGGGTGGTCACCTGGTCGGTCGTGCACGGCAAGACCGGCGAGAAGCTCGTGCTGACGATCGAGGAGATCCTGCACGACTCCAGCCACGAGCTGGGCGTCGATCCGGGTCTGCGCAAGGACGGCGTCGAGGCGCACCTGCAGGAACTGCTCGCCGAGCACATCACCACGCTCGGGGACGGCTGGACGCTGGTGCGCAGGGAGTACATGACCGCCATCGGTCCCGTGGACATCCTGTGCCGCGACCACCTCGGCGGCGCCGTCGCCGTCGAGATCAAGCGGCGCGGCGACATCGACGGCGTGGAGCAGCTCACCCGCTACCTCGAACTGCTCAACCGCGACCCGCGCCTGGCCCCGGTCAAGGGGATCTTCGCGGCCCAGGAGATCAAGCCGCAGGCCCGCGTGCTCGCCGCCGACCGCGGCATCGAGTGTGTGACGCTCGACTACGACGCCCTGCGCGGCATCGAGCCGGAGAACCCCACGCTGTTCTGACCCCGGCCCACTGTCCGCCGGGTCCACGTATCCACCGTGTCCACCGTGTCCGCTGGGTCCACCGTGTCCACCGTTCGGAGGACACGGGCCATCATCCGATCGAGGGTGTTCCGTGATCCTCGCGCGGTGGATTCTTGGGGCATGAAACACGCCATACGCGTACGGGGCCTGACGAAACGATACGGCGAGGTGCAGGCCGTCGCGGGCCTGGACCTCGACATCGAGCACGGCGAGGTGTTCGCCGTCCTCGGTCCGAACGGCGCCGGCAAGTCGACGACGGTCGAGATCCTGGAGGGCTACCGCAAGCGCGACGCGGGGGAGGTCACCGTGCTGGGGCAGGACCCGGCCCGGCCGACGCGCGAGTGGCGGTCCCGCATCGGCATCGTGCTGCAGACCGCCGACGACCGGGCGGAGCTGACCGTGCGGGAGACCCTGCGGCACTTCGCCGCCTACTACGCCGACCCTCGCGATCCTGACGAGCTCATGGAGCAGGTCGGGCTCACCGAGAGCGCGGGCAAACGCATCCGCCAGCTCTCCGGCGGCCAGCGGCGGCGGGTGGACGTCGCCCTCGGCGTCATCGGCCGTCCCGAACTGCTGTTCCTGGACGAGCCGACGACGGGCTTCGACCCCGAGGCGCGGCGCCGGTTCTGGGAGCTCATCGAGGGGCTGGCGCACGACGGCACGACGATCGTGCTGACCACCCACTATCTGGAGGAGGCCGAGACGCTGGCCGACCGGGTGGCGGTCGTGGCACGGGGACGCGTGGTGGCCGAGGGCGACCCCGCCACCCTGGGCGGCCGGGCGAGCGCGAAGGCCAGGGTGAGCTGGTCGGACGGCGAGATCGAGACCGACAACCCCACAGCGGCGGTCCTGGAGCTGTCGCGCAGGTACGACGGGGAGATCCCCGCACTGTCCGTAGCCCGGCCCACGCTGGAGGACGTCTACCTCCGCCTCATCGACTCAGCCGATCCGCCTGCCGGCGGCGTCCCGGAGACCGCCGTCACGATTGGAAGTGCGTCATGACCGCCACCCCCGCGGCCGTCGTCCCGCGCGCGGCCGCACCCCTGCCGTCCCCGCTCAGGATCGCGCTGGCCCGCGCGGCCGTCGAGACGAAGGTGCTGTTCCGGGAGCGGGACGCCGTCGTCTTCACCTTCGCCTTACCGATCGTGTTCCTGGTGCTGTTCGCCTCGATCTTCTCCGACAGCGCCGAGGGGACCGGCGTCACCGTCGCCCAGCTCTACACCGCCGGCCTGATCGGCTCGGGCGTGATGGGCACGGGATTCCAGAACCTCGGCATCGGCATCGCCGGCGACCGGGAGGACGGCACGCTGAAGCGGCTCGTCGGGCTGCCGATGCCGCGCGCGGCGTACTTCATCGGGAAGATCGCCAGCGTGCTGGTCATGACGGTGCTCCAGGTGGCCATCCTGCTCGCCATCGCCGTGCTGTTCTACGGCCTGGAGCTACCGGCCGAGGTGTCGGCCTGGGCGACGTTCGCCTGGGTGTTCGTGCTCGGCGTGTCGGCGGCGTCCGTGCTCGGCATCGCCATCAGCGGCCTGCCCCGCTCCGGCAAGAGCGCGACCGCGGTGATCACCCTGCCCTTCGTGGTGCTTCAGTTCGTCTCCGGGGTCTTCATCCCGATCACGGCGCTGCCCGACTGGCTGGTCAACGCGGCCTCGATCTTCCCGCTGAAGTGGATGTGCCAGGGGTTCCGGTCCGTCTTCCAGGGCGACGCGGGGGCCGCCCTGGAGCTGACCGGGTCGTACGAGCTGGGCAAGATCGCCCTGGTCCTGGCCGCCTGGCTGGTCGGCGGTCTCGTGCTGTGCGCGACGACGTTCCGCTGGAAGGGGCGGCGCGACGGATGAGCCCGATCGCGGAGCGCGACGCCGGCAGGTTCCGGATCCGGCGGGGCCCCGGCCCTGGCGCCGCGTGCGAGAGGCCCGGAGGGGCCGCTACGGACGCGCACGCCTGGAAGACCTCGGCCGGGTGGGAGCTCCTGTTCGGCCTGACCCTGGCCGTCACCGTCGCGTTCGTCGCCGTGGCCGACGCGCCGGTGGCGGCCAGGGCCGCGGCCGTCGGCGGGCTCGCGGTGCTCACCGTGGCATACGTGCTGCTCGGGCGCCGGTCGATGATGCTGGACGGCGAGGAGGAGCGCCGGGCCCTGCTCTACTGGGCCCTGGTGGTGACGGTCTTCGTGCCGGCGACGATCCTGGTCTCGTCGGCGTCGTTCGTGCTGTTCGCCCTGTGCCCGCAGGCGTTCATGATGCTGCGGGTGCGGCGCGCCGTCGTGGTCGCGCTGATCCTCAACCTCGCCCCGATCTGCCGGTTCCTGGTGAACGCCCGGTGGGACCGGGACGAGGTGGTGATGTTCGCCGGCTCGATGGCGCTGATCCTGACGTTCACTCTGGTCTTCGGGCCGTGGATCACCCGGATCATCGAGCAGAGCGCGGAGCGCGCCCGGCTCATCACCGAACTGGAGTCGAGCCGGGCCGAGATCGCGCGCCTGTCGGCGGAACGGGGCGCGCTCACCGAGCGGGAGCGGCTGGCCGGGGAGATCCACGACACTCTGGCCCAGGGGCTGACGAGCATCATCATGCTCGTCCAGGCGGCCCAGGCCCAGCCCGACCCCTCGCGCCATCTCGCCCTCGCCGTACGGACCGCACGGGAGAACCTGACCGAGGCCCGCGGCCTGATCGAGGCGCTCACACCGGCGCCGCTCGACGGCTCCACGCTGGAGGAGGCGCTGCGGCGGGTCACCGCCAGGCTCGGGGAGGAGGCGGGCATCGGCGCCGTGTTCACGGTGGAGGGCGAGTCGCGGCCGCTGCCCGCCGGAGTCGAGGTGGTGCTCCTGCGGGCCGCCCAGGAGGGCCTGGCCAATGTGCGCAGGCACGCCGAAGCGGCCTCGTCGGTCGCGGTGACCCTGCAGTACGGCCCCTGCCACGTCACGCTCCGGGTCGGCGACGACGGGGCGGGATTCCGCACGGGCGCCGAGCACGGATACGGTCTGCGGGCGATGCGGTCGCGGGTCGAGCAGGAGGGCGGCACATTCGGCGTGGAGAGCGTCCCCGGCCGGGGCACCACCCTCAGCGTCACCTTGCGCCCCTCCCCCGCCGCCCATCCCGGTGATCTCGCCGAATCCGACATGACAGTCCCGTGAGCCGCAGGGAGCACGCCATGGCCGCCACGCCCGTTCCGCCCGCCTCGTCCGCGTCCGCCGCCCCCGTGGTCCGCGTGCTGATCGTCGACGACCACCCCGTCGTACGCGAGGGGTTGCGCGGGATGCTGGAGTCCGATCCGGTGATCACGGTGGCCGGTGAGGCGGGATCCGGCGAGGAGGCCGTGGTCCGCTCCGCGGCGCTCGCACCCGACGTCGTCCTGATGGACCTGCGGATGCCCGGCGGGGACGGCGTGAGCGCGACGACGCGCATCCTCGCGGCCCGGCCCGAGACCCGGGTGATCGTGCTCACGACCTACGAGAACGACCAGGACATCGTCCGGGCCGTCGAAGCCGGGGCCGCCGGATATCTGCTGAAAGACACCTCCCGGGCGGATCTGCTGGCCGCGATCATCTCGGCGACGCGGGGCGAGACCGTGCTGTCGCCGTCCGTGGCGACCCGGCTGGTGACCCGGATGCGGGCGCCGGCGACCGAGACGCTGTCCCGGCGTGAGACGGAGGTGCTGTCCCTGGTCGGGCGGGGTCTGACCAACGCCGAGATCGGCAGGGCGCTGTTCATCAGTGAGACCACGGTGAAGACGCATCTGCTGCGGGTCTTCACCAAACTCGGCGTCTCCGACCGCACCGCCGCGGTGACCACCGCTCTGGCGCGTGGGCTGCTGTAATTGCCGATGCAATTGCAGCGTGATCTGCATGTCGTAATTGGTAAGACTGCTGACCTCTTGACGGTCTTGTCAAGCAAATGACCATCTTTGGCATAGCCCGTAAGTGCTTATTTGTCAGCACTTCCACAAAAAGGATCTTGCGTTCATAATGGGGACTTCTGGGGGGACCATGACAGGGTGAGGTGAAAAGTGGCGGGACGGGACTATCGGGGGATGTCGGCTGCCGAAAGGCTTGCAGACAGGAGGGAAAGGCTCATAACGGCCGCATACGCCCTGTTCGCCCAGCCCGGCTTCCACGCCACCACCATCGAGAGGCTGTGCGCGACCGCACGCATCTCCAATCGCGCCTTCTACGAATGCTTCTCCAGCCGCGAGGACCTGATGCGCGCGGTTTACGAGCGGTGCATCGAGGAGACCCTCGCGTCGGTCACCCAGGCCATCGACACGGCGCCCCCCACACTGGACGACCGAATCGTCGCCGGCATCGCCGAATACATCCGCTTCGTCACCAAGGACGTACGGCGCGCCCGTCTGATGCATCTGGAGGTACGGCGGGCGGGCAACGTGCTCAGCGGCGCCCGTCAGCAGGCGGTGGCGTCGTTCACCAAGGTCATAGAGTCCTCGGCGCGGGGCGCGGCGGCCGGCATGCCTCCCCTCGACCTCCACCTGCTGGCGCTCTGCGTCATCGGCGCCATCACCGAGTTACTCATCGAGTGGGTGATGACCGAACCGTCCCCGCCCACCGAGCAGCTGATCGAGACCGCCGTGTACATCTTCCGCCGCATCTTCTCCTCCGGGGGTCCCCTGGCGGCCTCCGCCCAGTGATCCCGGTGGCGGGCTGCGCCCGGTGGAGCGCGGCCCGGCGGCTACGCTGAGCGGCATGACCCGAGCCGACAACGACAACCCGGTCGTCCTGTCCAAGATCTATACGAAGACGGGCGACGACGGCACGACCGCACTGGGCGACATGAGCCGCACCCGCAAGACCGACCCCCGCCTGGCCGCCTACGCGGACGTGGAGGAGGCCAACGCCGCCATCGGCGTCGCTCTCGCCACAGGCGGCCTGTCCGAGGACGTCACGGCCGTCCTGAGCCGGGTGCAGAACGAGTTGTTCGACGTCGGCGCGGACCTGTGCACCCCGGTCGTCGATGACGTGGGTCGTGGCGGAGCCGCGCACAGGGACTACGTCCCGCCGCTGCGGGTCGAGGAGTCGTACGTCGCCTGGCTGGAGGAGCAGTGCGACCTGTTCAACGCGGAACTGAAGCCGCTGCGCAGCTTCATCCTGCCCGGCGGGGCTCCGGCCACCGCCTACCTCCACGTCGCGCGCACGGTCGTACGGCGGGCCGAGCGGTCGGCGTGGGCGGCGCTGGAGGCGCACGACGACGTGAACCCCCGGACCGCCACGTATCTGAACCGCCTGTCCGACCTGATGTTCATCCTCTGCCGCGTGGCCTCCGCCGGGGACGAGATCCTCTGGAAGCCCGGCGCGACCCGCTGAGTCGTTCGGACACCGCCCGCGCGCGGTCAGGCGGCGTCGAGGTGGGCGCTGGGCGGGGCCGACTCCAGCCAGGCGAGGAAGCCGGTGAGGGCGTCCTCGCTCATCGCGAGGGACAGCGGGCCGCGCTCGACGGAGCAGACGACGGTCCAGTAGCCGGCGGGGCCCTCACCCGTGTCGAGCATCCTCCGGCTGGAAATGGTGAGGCCGCGCCTCGCGATCGCGTGGCGCGGCCTCAGCCCGAGTCCCAGGAACGGGATCCAGTGGAGCTCTCCCCCTACGTAGCGGGCGACCCCGCTCTTCCAGCCCCCCTGGCCGTCCCGGACCCGGCAGACGATCGTGCCCCGGGCCCGTGCCAGGACGAAGCCCCGGATGACGAGGAGCGCGACCACGGCGAAGACGCCCGTGAGTATCCCAAGCGCCGCCACTGGCCGCCCTCCTCCTGTCGTGTCAGACCTCTTCGCCGGCCGCCCGCAGCCGGGCGGCCGCACGCTTGGCCTGCAGTCGTGCGTCCGCGTCCTCCTGGTCGGCCTCGATCGAGGCCTGAGCACGCTGCAGCGCGTCCTTGGCCCGCGCGACGTCGACCTCGGAGCCGAGCTCGGCCGCCTCCGCCAGGATCGACACGTCGTTGTCGGCGACGGAGATGAATCCGCCGTGCACCGCGGCCACGAGGTCGCCTTCGTCGCCGCGCTTGACGCGCAGCACCCCGCCCTCGACGAGGACACCGAGAACGGGGGCGTGGTTCGGCATAATACCGATCTCGCCGTCCACGGTCTTGGCAATGACCATGTCGGCCTCGCCCGTCCAGATCTCACGTTCCGGCGACACGACGCCCACGCGAAGCTTTGCCACTTCTCAGCTCCCTTTCGACGGACGCCTGTACGGCGCGGCCACGGCCGTGCCGTACAGGCGTCGAAGGCGTCCTAGCGCTCGAGTTCCTTCGCCTTGGCGATGGCCTGCTCGATGCCGCCGACCATGAAGAAGGCCTGCTCGGGCAGGTGGTCGTACTCGCCGGCGCACAGGCCCTTGAACGAGGCGATGGTCTCGTCCAGCGGGACGAACTCGCCCGGCTGGCCGGTGAACGCCTCCGCGGCGTACATCGGGTGGGACAGGAACCGCTCGATGCGGCGCGCCCGCTGAACGGTGACCTTGTCTTCTTCCGAGAGCTCGTCGATGCCCAGGATGGCGATGATGTCCTGCAGTTCCTTGTACTTCTGCAGGATTCGCTTGGTCTCCTGGGCGACCGCGTAGTGCTCCTCACCGATGATCTGCGGGTCGAGGATCCGCGAGGAGGAGTCGAGCGGGTCCACCGCGGGGTAGATGCCCTTCTCCGAGATCGGCCGGGACAGCACGGTCTGCGCGTCGAGGTGCGCGAACGCGTTGTGCGGCGCCGGGTCGGTGATGTCGTCCGCGGGCACGTAGATCGCCTGCATGGAGGTGATCGAGTGACCGCGGGTCGAGGTGATGCGCTCCTGGAGCACACCCATCTCGTCGGCGAGGGTCGGCTGGTAACCCACGGCGGACGGCATGCGGCCGAGCAGCGTGGACACCTCCGAACCCGCCTGGGTGAAACGGAAGATGTTGTCGATGAACAGCAGCACGTCCTGCTTCTGCACGTCGCGGAAGTACTCCGCCATGGTCAGAGCCGACAGCGCCACCCGCAGACGGGTGCCCGGGGGCTCGTCCATCTGGCCGAAGACGAGCGCGGTGTCCTTGAGGACGTCCGCCTCCTCCATCTCCAGCCACAGGTCGTTGCCCTCACGGGTACGCTCGCCGACGCCCGCGAACACCGAGGTGCCCGAGAACTTCAGCGCGACGCGGCGGATCATCTCCTGGATCAGAACGGTCTTGCCGACGCCCGCGCCGCCGAACAGACCGATCTTGCCGCCCTTAACGTACGGCGTGAGCAGGTCGATGACCTTGATGCCGGTGGGCAGCATCTCCGTACGGGCCTCGAGCTGGTCGAACGCCGGCGCCTGACGGTGGATCGGCCAGCGCTCGCTGACCTGGATGGTGGCCTTGTCCGCGTCGAGCGGCTCGCCCAGCGCGTTCCACACGTGGCCCTTGACCACGTCGCCGACCGGCACCGAGATCGCGGCGCCGGAGTCGGTGACGGCGGCACCGCGGACCAGGCCGTCGGTGGGCTGCATGGAGATGGCCCGGACGATGTTGTCGCCGAGGTGCTGGGCGACCTCAAGGGTCAGGGTCTTGGTCTCGCCGCCGAGCGCGACGTCGACGGTGAGCGCGTTGTAGATGTCCGGCATGGCCTCGACGGGGAACTCCACGTCGACGACCGGACCGGTGACGCGGGCGACACGGCCCACGGTGGTCTCAACAGTCTGTGCGGTCATTTCACTCTTTCCCCGCTGCGGCGTCAGCCAGCGCGTTCGCGCCACCGACGATCTCGCTGATTTCCTGGGTGATCTCGGCCTGACGCGCCTGGTTCATCTGCTGGGTGAACACGCGGATGAGCTCGTTGGCGTTGTCGGTGGCCGACTTCATCGCGCGGCGCCGGGCGGCGTGCTCGGAGGCGGCCGACTGGAGCAGCGCGTTGTAGATGCGCGACTCGATGTAGCGCGGCAGCAGCGAGTCGAGCACGTCACCGGCCGTCGGCTCGAACTCGTAGTAGGGCGGGATGCCCTCCGGGGGCGTCTCCGCCTCCTCGACCTCGAGCGGCAGGATCCGCTTGACGATCACGTTCTGCGTCAGCATCGAGACGAACCCGGTGTAGACGATGTGGATCTCGTCGATCCCGTCCTCCGCCTTGAACGCCGTGATGAGCGCGCCGGCGATCTCTTTGGCGTTGCCGTACGACGGGTTGTCGGAGAAGCCGTCCCACTCGCCGAACATCTCCCGGCCGCGGAAGCGGTGCCAGGTGAGGCCCTTGCGGCCCACGACGTACGGCTTCACGGTCAGGCCGCGACCCACCAGGTGGCCCTTCAGCGCCTCGGCCTCACGGAGGATGTTGGCGTTGTAGCCGCCGGCGAAGCCGCGGTCGCTCGTGACGATGAGGACGCCGGCCGTGGCCGGCTGCTCCTTGGCCACCGTGAGCGGGTGGTCGACGTTGGTCGTGTTCGACAGGACCGCCGACACCGCGTGGGTGATCTCCCGCTCGTACGGCACGGCCGCCTGCATCCGCTGCTGCGCCTTGACGATGCGCGACGAGGCGATCAGCTCCTGCGCGCGGGTGATCTTCGCGGTGGACTTGACCGACTTGATCCGCCGCCGCAGCAGTCGAAGCTGGGCACCCATGGGTTACTTCGCCTCAACCTTGCGAACGTGCTTGACGACCTTCTCCTGGCCGACCTCGCTGGCGTCGAGCGCCTCCACCGGCTCGTCGTTGACGAGCAGCTCACCGCTGGAGGTGGTGAAGCCCTTCTTGAACTCCGTGATGGCGTCCTTGAGAGCGGTCACCGTGTCGTCCGTCAGCTCCCTGGTCTCGCGGATGCTGTCGAAGACACCCTTCTGGGCGGTGCCGAGGTAGTCGAGGAACTCCGCCTCGAAGCGGCGGATGTCCTCGACCGGCACGTCGTCCAGCTCGCCGGTGGTGCCGGCCCACACCGAGACGACCTGCTTCTCGACCGGGAACGGGCTGTACTGCGGCTGCTTGAGCAGCTCGACCAGGCGGGCGCCGCGCTCCAGCTGGGCGCGGGAGGCCGCGTCCAGGTCGGAGGCGAAGGCCGCGAAGGCCTCCAGGTCGCGGAACTGGGACAGCGACAGACGGAGCGTGCCGGCCACCTTGCGCATGGCCTTGACCTGCGCGGAACCACCGACTCGGGAGACCGAGACACCGACGTTGATCGCCGGGCGGACGCCGGCGTTGAACAGGTCGGTCTCCAGGAAGCACTGGCCGTCGGTGATGGAGATGACGTTGGTCGGGATGAAGGCCGATACGTCGTTGCCCTTCGTCTCGATGATCGGAAGACCGGTCATCGAGCCGCCGCCCATGTCGGCCGAGAGCTTGGCGCAGCGCTCCAGCAGACGCGAGTGGAGGTAGAAGACGTCGCCGGGGAACGCCTCACGGCCCGGCGGACGACGCAGCAGCAGCGACACGGCGCGGTAGGCGTCGGCCTGCTTGGTCAGGTCGTCGAAGACGATCAGCACGTGCTTGCCCTGGTACATCCAGTGCTGGCCGATGGCCGAACCGGTGTACGGGGCGATGTACTTGTAGCCCGCGGGGTCGGAGGCCGGAGCGGCGACGATGGTGGTGTACTCCAGCGCGCCCGCCTCCTCGAGGCGGCCCCGCACCTGGGCGATCGTGGAGCCCTTCTGGCCCACGGCGACGTAGATGCAGCGAACCTGGCGGCTCGGGTCGCCGGAGAGCCAGTTCTCCCTCTGGTTGAGGATGGTGTCGACCGCGATCGCGGTCTTGCCGGTGCCGCGGTCGCCGATGATCAGCTGACGCTGGCCGCGGCCGATCGGCGTCATGGCGTCGATCGCCTTGAGGCCGGTCTGCAGCGGCTCCTTCACCGGCTGGCGCTGGACCACCGAGGGGGCCTGCAGCTCGAGGGCGCGGCGGCCCTCCGCGGCGATCGGGCCCTTGCCGTCGAGCGGGTTGCCCAGGGGGTCGACCACACGGCCGAGGAAGTCGTCGCCGACCGGCACCGACAGGACCTCGCCGGTGCGGCGGACCTGCTGGCCCTCCTCGATGCCGCTGAAGTCGCCCAGGACGACCGCACCGATCTCGCGGACGTCGAGGTTCAGCGCCAGGCCGCGGGTGCCGTTCTCGAATTCGAGCAGTTCGTTCGCCATCGCCGAGGGAAGGCCGGAGACATGGGCGATGCCGTCCCCGGCGTCGACGACGGTCCCGATCTCCTCGCGCGCGGCACCTTCCGGCTCGTACGCCTGGACGAAGCGCTCAAGGGCGTCCCGGATCTCGTCCGGCCGGATCGTAAGCTCCGCCATCTCTTTCTTGTCTCCCTATTCGCCTCAGCCGGCCAACCGGCGGCGGACTTCTTCGATACGTCCGGCGATCGTGGTGTCGATGTAGTCGTCTCCGACCCTGACGGAGAACCCACCGAGCACCTCCGGGTCCACCTCGACGTTCAGGTGGACGTCTCGCCCGTAGGTGGTTCGCAGCCAGGCCGCGAGCCGCTGCTTCTGCTGCTGTGAGAGCGGCACCGCACTGCGGACCACGCCCACCAGGCGCTCGCGCGCCCGCGCGACGATCCAGCCGAACTCCTCCAGCGCCGTCTCCAGGCTACGTCCCCGCGGGTGCACGACAGCCTGCGTGACGAGCCGTACGGTGGAGGGGGCGGCCTTCCCGCCGATCAGCGTGGTGAGCAAGTCGCGCTTACGCTCGGCCGGGACGGCCGGGTCGCTGAGCGCGCGGCGCAGCTGCGGGTTGGCGGCGAGGATGCGACCGAAGCGGAACAGCTCGTCCTCGACGTCGTCGAGGCGGCGCTCCGACTCGGCCTCGGCGGCCGCGGACATCACGCCGACACGCTCCAGGGCGTCCGGCAGGTCGCCGGCCCTGGACCACTTCGCCCCGACCGCGGCGACCGCGATCTCCAGCCCGGCGTCGCCGACCTTGCCCTGGAGCAGGGAGCGCAGGACGCTCTCCTTCTGCTCTGCCGGGCGCGAGGAGTCGGAAAGACCCCGCCGCAGCCCGTGCTCACGGTCGAAGAGGTCGGCGACGGCGAAAAGCTCCTCGGCGAGGGCACCGAGGTCGGCGGCCGCGGCGGCGCTGTTGAACCGCTCCTCGACCTCCGTCAGGGCGGTCCTGCTGAGGCCGCGCATCAGCGGACCGTCTCCGGCCGGC
Source organism: Microbispora bryophytorum (assembly GCF_043197435.1). Taxonomy (NCBI): domain Bacteria; kingdom Bacillati; phylum Actinomycetota; class Actinomycetes; order Streptosporangiales; family Streptosporangiaceae; genus Microbispora; species Microbispora bryophytorum. The sequence goes on from NZ_JBICTF010000009.1 coordinate 115,236, forward strand.
CCTCGAGCTCTTCGAGGAACCGGTCCACGATGCGGCGCTGGCGGGCCTCGTCCTCGAGCGACTCACCGACGATGCGGCTCGCCAGCTCGGTGGACAGACGCCCGATCTCACCGCGCAGCTGGGTGATCGCCTGCTGACGGTCGGCCTCGATCTGGGCGTGGGCCGCCTCGATGATGCGCCGCGCCTCGGTCTGGGCCTCCTCGCGGAGCTCGGCCTTGATCGCGGCGCCCTGCTCACGGGCCTCCTCGCGGAGTCGAGCCGCCTCCTGGCGGGCCTCCGCGAGCTGTGCCCGGTACTGCTCCAGAGTGCGCTGAGCTTCGGCCTGGGCGTCCTCGGCCTTCTTGATGCCGCCCTCGATAGCCTCGGTCCGCTCGGCCAGCGTCTTCTGGATGCGCGGGGTGAGGATCTTTCCGACGACGAGGAAGACGACGAGGAAGGCGAAGCTGCCGACGACCAGCTCGTAAGCGTGCGGAAGGAGGGGGTTCTCCGCCCCCTCGGCCGCCAGGAACGTAGCTGCCAGAGTCATGAGTGCAGCCTTCCTTCAGAGTGGGTACGTCAGCTCGTGGGGTAGATGAAGGGGGCGACGAGGCCGATGAGAGCCAGCGCCTCGGTGAGGACGAAGCCGAGCAGCATGTTCTGCCGGATGAGGCCGTAGGCCTCGGGCTGGCGCGCGATGGCCTGCACGCCCTGGCCGAAGATGATGCCCACGCCGATGCCGGGGCCGATGGCGGCCAGGCCGTAGCCGATGGCACCAAGGTTGCCGATGACGCCGGTGGCCGCAGCGAGAACGCTCATTCGTCTTTTCCTTTACTGGTCGGCCGGTGAGTGCCTAACTCACCGGTCTGGTCTACGTAAGGGGCGGGTCTCAGAGATCCGTCAGTGGTCGGGGTGCAGCGAGCCGCCGATGTACATGGCAGCCAGCAGGGTGAACAGGAAGGCCTGCAGGAACTCGATGAACATCTCGAAGCCGGTCATCGCGATCGTCATGATCGCTCCGACGACGCCGAGGCCCGCCCCGAGCAGGGTCGGCTTCTCGAAGAGGAACCAGAATCCGACGGCGCTGAAGAAGGCCAGGATCAGGTGTCCGGCGAACATGTTCGCGAAGAGCCGGACGGCGTGCGTGAAGGGCGCGATGATCAGGTTCGACAGGAACTCGATCGGCGCGAGCAGCACGTAGATCGGCTTCGGCAGTCCGGGCGGGAACATCATGTTCTTGAAGTAGCCACCGAGGCCCTGATGCTTGATGCCCAGATAGATCTTGATCACGTAGATGGTGACCGCGAAGACGATGGGGAACGCGATGTGCGACGCGACCGGGATCTGGATCAGCGGGATGACACCGAAGAAGTTCCACAACAGGATGAGGAAGAACAGGCTGATCAGCAGCGGCATCCACCGCTCGGCGTCCTTGCCCAGGAACGGGCGGGCGACCTGGTCGCGGACGAACTGGTAGCCCATCTCGCCGACGTTCTGCATGCCGCGAGGCACGAGCTTGGGGTTGGCGAAGGCACTCCACGCGAGGGCGGTCACCACGAGGGCGCCGAAGATCGCCATGAGCACCGGCTTGGTCAGCCAGTACGGCGCACCCTCGTACAGCGGGGGAAAGTCGAAGATGGACGGTCCCGGCGCCGTGAAGTCCTCGGCGACGAGCATGAGGGGGGTCACTTGGCCACCTCGCCTACCTGCTCGGGGCCGAATGCCCGAAGCATGTGCTTGTTCGTCCGTTCGCTACGCTCGCGCACGGGCGTTCCCTTCAACGATTTGGATCAACAGAAGAGCGTGGGAAGCGGGCCGGCTGTCAGCGGCCGTACTTCAGATAGACGAGGTAGGCAGCCAGCCCGACCCCGAGAATGACGCCTATGGGGATGAACGCATGCACGCCGGTCCACCAGCTCAGCAACCAGCCGAGGCCGCCCCATATCAGCATCCCGGACAGCAGATAGCTCGGGACGGACCAGGCGGCGTCAGCGAAGTCGCGGCCGTCGGTCTCGGGCCTGCGCTCCTGTTCGCTCATCGCGGCACGACGATAGCAGGAGCCATGCGGACTAGTCATATCGGGCTGCCCCGTACGCATGGTCATCCGCCGCCCTGCCCGGGAACCTTCGCCTCGGGCTCCACATAAAGCAGCTTGAGCTTCATGAATCCGCGCATCTCACCGATGGTCCAGGCGAGCGTGCAGGCGATGACGCTCAGCGCGAACACCCGGGAGTCGAACGCGGTCGTGCCGGAGAAGGCGTTCATCATGGCCATGATCGCGAGAATCTTGACGACGTAACCCAGCACGGCCGCCGCCATCATCGCCATGGGCGAGATCCGGCCGGCCCAGGAGACGACGACCAGCCCGACGGTGAAGAAGGCGGCGACGAGGACAAGACCGATGCCGGCGCCCAACGCACCCTTGGCCCCGGTCGTGAACACCGCGATGAGCGCGGCGAGGAGACCGACGATCAAGGTCGGCACGGCGGCGCCCTTGAGAACGCGCACGTCGTTGGCCTGCATGGGACTCCAGAATCGGTTGTCAAACGAGCGATTGCTACCTACTGGGGCGTCGTTGCCCTCGCCCCTTGCTAGTGAAAGCTATCACAAGCCCTGGAGTGCCGCCTTTACCTGGCGTTTCGGGTCGGTGCCGACCTGCGGGGACGACTCAGAGGAAGGTCCCGGTGTCGGCTCGGGAAGTGGTGGGAGGCCCCCCGGGGGAACCCGGGGCGCCCTGACCCGGGTAGGGATGGCGACCCTGCGCGGGCAGCCCTCCGGGGACCGCCTGGCCGGAACCGGTGGGAGCGGTTTGCCCGGGGGTGACGGGCGGGGCGGGCGGGGGGACGATGGGATAGACGAGCGTGTCGTGCTCGGTCGTCCCGAGTCTGGCGGGACCGGCGCCGGGCGAGCGACTCCCCGCCGGACGCGCCGCGAACCGCTGGTCGCCCTTGGGCTCCTGTGCCGCGTTGCGGCGCGACCGCCAGCGGGGCAGGCCCATGATCACCAGCACCGCCACCGCGAGCACGATCGTCAGCGGGAACACCATGAGCGGCACGCGGCCGATCGACAGGCCCACGATCGCGAAGGCGAAAAGGAACGTCCAGGCGTACATGATCAGAACGCTGCGGCGGTGGGAGTGGCCGATGTCGAGCATCCGGTGGTGCAGGTGGCCGCGGTCGGGGGCGAACGGGGACAACCCCGCCGATGTCCGCCGGACGACCGCCATGATCAGGTCGGCCAGCGGGAGCACCACGACCGCGATCGGCAGCACCAGCGGCAGGATCACCGGGAACCGGTTGATCTTGCCGACGACCGCGTCCGGCTCGACCGACGACAGGCTCGTGATCAGCGAGGCGGCGAGCAGCAGGCCGAGCAGCATGGCGCCGGTGTCGCCCATGAAAATCTTGGCGGGGTTGAAGTTGTGCGGCAGGAAGCCCGCGCACATTCCGATGAGGATCGCCGCGATGGCGGCCGTCCCGTTGATCCGCGACCCGCTCGCGGTCTGCTGCAGCACGATCGAGTAGGCGAAGGTCGCCATCGCCGCGATCCCGACGATCCCCGCGGCCAGGCCGTCGAGCCCGTCGACGAAGTTCACCGCGTTGATCACCACGACCACGATCATGATGGTAAGGATCGTGTGCAGGGTGGTGTCGAGGGCCTGGGAGCCGCCCATCGACTGCGGCAGCGGGAGAAACTGCAGGTAAACACCGAAGTAGACGAGCAGCCCGCCCGCCGCGATCTGGCCGCCCAGCTTTACCAGCGCGTCCATGCCGAGCCAGTCGTCCAGGAAGCCGGTGATCACGATCAGGCCGCCGGCCGCGAGGAGGGCCGTGACCGTCTGACCCGTCTGGCCGCTGTCGAACGCGCCGCCGACGTACGGCAGCTTGCTCGCCACCAGCAGTGCCGCCGCCATGCCGCCGAACATCGCGAGCCCGCCCAGGCGTGGGGTGGGCACCGTGTGCACGTCCCGCTCCCGCACCTCGGGCGCCGCGCCGATACGCAGGGCGAACGCCCTGACCATCGGCACCAGCAGGTACGTCACCGCGGCCGCCACGAGCGCCAAGAGGAGATATTCGCGCACTGACCTAGTTTCCTGGATAGGCGGATCAGTTGTGACAGGCAAAAGACATAGAGCGCCCTATCCCTGACGGGGATATGCCAGATGCGTCGCGGTCAGCCCCTTTACCCGTTCGAGGATCGACGTTATCGCACCCGGCTGCCGGATGGCCCGGACGACGAGAGACGCGATCTCCCTCATTTCCGCCGCGCCCGTGTCCTGGGTGGTCGCGCAGAGCGTGCCGGTCCTGCTCCCGGAGGTCACGGTCGTAGGAGATGACGTGCAGCCACCTGCCGGAAAAGTTGACCTTGGACCCGCGGGTGATGTGGCCGCCGCGCTCCGGCGCGAGCGACGGTGCCCCCCGGCCGTAGAAGGGCCGCGTACGCCGCCAGGATGGCCGTGGTGCCGCGGTAGGGCTGCACAGTGGCTCATCTGCCCCGAACAACCGCTTGGCCGCTCCACGGCGATCTGCTCCGCGCGGTCGGCTATCTCGCCCCCGCGGTCGTACCAGTGGCCCGGGTAGCCCTCGGCGGACTTGCCATTGAGCACCGAGCCGAGCGCGACGAGCGATGGCAGATTCTTGTCGGCGATGAACTGGAGCCCGCCGCGCAGCCGGGCGTCATCGCCGTTCAGGACGTTGCCGCGGATGGTCGGTCGTCGCTCAGGAGGTGAAGGCGTGCGGCGCACCGGCCTTGCCCGGTATCCAGCGCGGCGTGTCCGCCGCCTGGTCGCTGATCGCCGTCAGCACCGCCTGCCGGTACATCCCGAGCCGGTTGCGCCATTCGGTCACGTCCTGGACGTACCGCTCGGCAACCGGAGCGTCCCATACGTCCCTACTTCGTGCCATTTGGTATGGCTTGTCCAGAGACTTGGTGAGCTGGTCCATCAGCGGGACCACCTGCAGCCACAGGTCGACGAGCTTCTGGTACTCCGGGTTGAACACCCAACCCGTCGGCTGCCCGCCGGGCGAAAGCAAGTCGGTGCTCGACGGCGCCGGCGGGGTCTCCCCCGGCTGCAGCGGAGTCGGCGCCGGCGGGTCGACATAACTCACGATCACGCCTCCTGTGCGAAGCCGGCCAGCACACCGGCGTTGGTCGTCGCCCGCCCTGTCCCGAGCACCCCGGCGGGCCGCCCGGCTCTGCTCATCCGGTCACCGTCTCGCCCCGCGCCGTCATCCGGCCCGGCCGCGCAGGTCGCGCGAGTCGCGCAGGTTGCGCGGGTCGCGGGGAAGAGATCCTCGCGGGACGGGCCTTCCCGCCCGAGCGGGAGCGTCGCGCGCACGCCTCACTTCTCCGGCTTCTGGACGATGACTTCGACGGCCTCGGCGTCGCCGGCGGAACTGTCGGGCTGGATCTTCCTGTCCACCCAGTCGTCCTTGCCCCACTCCCCTTCCGGGACGCCGACGTCCGGCATGTCCACGGGCTCGATGTCCCGATGGTGATCCACGGGCATGCGCGGCACGGCCTCGTCGGCCGGGTGGCGGGCCGGATAGGTGAGCGAGTCCCCGGGCTGCGCGGCGGGTGACCGGGGACCGGGAGCCGGAGCCTGGCCGGTGTCCGGCCTCCCCGCCGCACCGCTCGCCTCCCCCGCACCGCTCGTCTCCACTGCACCGCTCGCCTCCGCTGCGCCGCTGGTCCCCGCGCTGTACGTCCCCGGGCCATGCGTTCCCGCACCGTGCATGCCATGACCGTGGGATCCCGCGCCGTGCACGCCATGGCCATGCGTTCCCGCACCCTGTATGCCGTGACCGTGGGTTCCCGCACCGTGCGAGCCATGGACATGCGTCGCCGCTCCGTATGCGCCGGAGCCCTGCGTCGCCGTGTTGCCCCCGGCCGCCCCGGCTGCCCCGGCCGCGCCCGTGGCGGCATCGTTGTCGCACGCTCGCCCGCTCGTACCGGCCGCGCCGTCGGCCGTATCGCTCACACCGGTCGTGCCGGCGTGGCCCGTCGCGCCACCGTCACCGGTGCCCGTCGCGCCCGCTGTCCCCACCGTCCCAGCCACCTGGCCGCCGCCGGCTGCCGGCCCCGCCGCGTGCAGGGTGCCGGTCGCCGTGCCGGTCGTACCCGCCGTGTGCCCGGCGCCGGGAGTGTCCACCGTCTGCAGGCTGCCGGTCACCACACCCGTCGCGCCTGATGTCGCGGGCGCCGCGTCGGCCGTACCCGTGACACCCGCCGTCCCGACCGCATGAGCAGCGCCGTTCGCCGCACTCGTCCCCGCGGGCGGCGCAGATGTCGCGTCGGCCGTACCCGCCGGGTGCGTGATCCCGGCAGCCCCCGGTGCCGCAGCGGTCGCACCGGCCGTACCGGTGGTACCCGTCGAAGTCGCCGGATGCGAGGTCCCGGTCGCCGTACCGCTTGCGGCCGTGTCTCCCGTGTACGCATGATCGCCAGCGCTCGCCGTCACGGCGGCGTGGCCGGCGGAAGTCCCCTGCACAACGTTCGGGTTGTCCCCTGCGAACGGATCACCAGACAGGTTGTCCGCAGGCGTGCCGACGTAGGCGCCCATGGGATCGCCGGGCGCGAGGCCGGGTTGCGGAGGCCGGTTCGCCGCCGGATTGGTCGGCTCGGCGGGCGGCACCAACCCGGGCGGCCCGTCCGGGTGCGCACCTGTGGCGCTCGCCGTCGGCCCGTCCACGCCGGGCATGCCGCTCGGTTGGACGCCCTGAGGGTGCTCAGCGCTGGGCTGGTTCAGCGGAGTGCTGACGACCTTGACGCCGTCGACGACGGTCACCTGCCGACCGGCGGGGTCGATGTCGTCCGGGTGATCCTTGCCGGGGGTGTCGTAGATTGCCGAGTTGTCGCCGGTGGAGGGCTGCTCCCCTGCCGCCTTCGAATCGACTGAAGTCGCCTGCCCCGCGTTATGGTCCTGCCCCTGGGCGACGGGCTGCGGGCCGCCGTCGGACTGACTCTGCGCGGCGCCCTGGCTGTCGGCGACGGGCTGCGCGTGGTTCGCGGTCTGATCCTGACCCACGATCTGATCACCACCGCCAGGCTGACCCGGACCGGCAGGCTGCCCCTGGCCCGCGCCTGGCCCCACACCCTGACCATCACCGACAGGCTGGCCCGGACCGGTGGGCTGATCCTGGCCGGTGGGCTGGTGCCCCTGACCGGAGTCGCCGCCGGTCGCACCCGTGTCGCCGGTGCCGCCTACGGCGCCGTTGGCACCCGGCTGACCCGCACCGGAGCCGGTCCCCACGCCGGTGTCGCCGCTCGCGCCGGTGGCCGGAGGCGTCCCCGTGCCGGTTCCTGTGGCCGGAGGCGTCCCCGTGCCGGTTCCTGTCCCCGTCCCTGTGGCCGTACCGGCGGTGTCGGCGGGGTGGGCCGGACCATGGGTCGAGGAAGGCATCTGGGCGAGGGAACCCTCGACGGTGCCGTAGGAGGGCTTGTCAGAGAGCTTCCCTTCGGCCACGCCGTGACCTCCGCCGTCGCCGTTCGCGCGGGTCGCTCCGTCGGCGGCGCTGTGCGCCCCGTGGGACGTCTCACCTTTCGATGCCGTGCCGGAATCGCCGGAACCATGCGACGACGTCCGGGTGGCGTCCTGCTTGTCGTGGGCCGCCTTCCCCTCGGACTTGCCGTCAGGCTTCGCATCCGCCTTGCCGTCGGCCTTGTGGTCGGACTTGTGCTCGTCCGTCTTCGCGTCGGCCTTGTGCTCGGGCTTGGCGTCACCCTTATGGTCGTCCGTCTTCGCGTCGGGCTTGGCGTCGGCCTTGCCGTCGGCCTTGTGGTCGGGCTTGTGCTCGTCCGTCTTCGCGTCGGCCTTGTGATCAGGCTTGGCGTCGCCCTTATGGTCGTCCGTCTTCGCGTCGGGCTTGCCGTCGCCCTTGTCGCCCTGCGCACCGGACGGCGCCGGATCGTCCGCCGGCGCGGTGGTGTCCCTCTCCTCCGTGAAGGAGGCCCCGTGGGTCGTGGGCGTCTTGCCCGTGCTCTGCTGCTTTTCCTTCTTCTCCAGCAGGGTGACGCGGTTCGTGACGTCCTTGACCATCGTCGAGCACGCGTCGGCGACCTGCGACGGCCGATGGGTCACGTGCACGGAGACGCCGGCCGTACGCGTCAACTGGGTGACCCGGGCCTCGATGCCGTCCATCTGCTTCGCTGCGTGCTGAACCTCCGACAGCAACTCACGGACGAGCTTCGGATCCATCCCGTCGAGCTTGGCCATGGGCGCGCCTCCACAGAGATATCGGCGCACTTCACGGTAGCCGGGGTGGCATCAGTAAAGAAGCCCGATAGCCAGACGGCATCGATCTCCCTGATCAGAGCCCCGACGACGTCTCGTCATTTGAGACACCCGCCCGGATCGCGGTCACTCCTCGGTCGCGAGGTATCCCACGAGGGCGCGGATCTTGTCCACGGGGATCGCGCCCCTGCGCAGCACCCGCGGCACGGCGGTGGTCAGGTCGACGATCGTGGACGGCACCTTGTCCTCGCAGGGGCCGCCGTCGAGATAGACGTCCACCGGCTCGCCGAGCTGCTCCTCGGCCTCGTCCACCGTGACGGGCGGCGGGTTGCCGGAGCGGTTGGCGCTGGAGACCGCCATCGGGCCGGTCTCCTTGAGAAGGTCCAGCGCGACCGGGTGCAGCGGCATGCGGACGGCGACCGTTCCCTTGGCGTCGCCGAGGTCCCACGACAGCGACCGGTTGGCCCTGAGGATGAGCGTGAGCGGCCCGGGCCAGAACGCGTCCACCAGGTCCTGCCCGTACGTCCCGAGGCTCTCCACGAGGGCGTTGGCGGCCCGTACGGTGCCCACGAGGACGGGCACGGGGATCTCCCTGCCCCGGCCCTTCGCCTCCCGCAGCGCGTTGACGGCGGAAGGGGTGAAGGCGTCGGCGCCGACCCCGTAGACGGTGTCGGTGGGAAACACCACAAGCTCGCCCCGCCGCACCGCCGAGATCGCCTCGGCCAGTCCGGTCATCCGCTCCGTCTGGTCGGCACAGTCAAACCGTCGGCTCACGAAGCCATCCTTCCACGTGTCCCGCCCGGCTCCGCCGCCGCGTGGGCACCGACCGGGCCGTTGGGTCAGTCCTGCGTCAGCCGGGCCGTGACGAACCTGTCCCGGCCGGTCAGGTCCTGGCGCAACCGCACGTCGCGCCAGCCGTTCTCCTCGGCGAACAGCCAATAGACGGCGTTGCCCTGCTGGTCGGCGTGCTCGACCACGGCGAACCCACCCGGCCGCAGCAGCCGCCGCGCCGTGCGCTCGACGGCTCTCACCTCGTCCAGCCCGTCCTCCCCCGACCCGTACAGGGCCCGCGAGGGATCGTAGTCGCGCACCTCGGGGTCGCGCGGGATCGCTCCGGGCGGGATGTACGGCGGATTGGAGATGACCAGGTCCACCTGGCCGTTCAGTTCCCGCAGGCAGTCGGCCAGGTCCTCTGGATGCAGGGTGGTGCGGCCCTGGCCGTGCTCGAGGATGTTGCGCTTGGCCCAGCCGTACGCCACGGGGTCGATCTCGACGGCGTGCACCTGCGCCAGCGCGACCTCCTGCGCGATCGACAGCGCGATGGCTCCGGAACCGGTGCCGAGGTCGACCACGACGGGAGAGGTGACGTCCATCTCGCGCAGCCGGTCGATGGCCCAGCCGGCCACGACCTCGGTCTCCGGCCTGGGCACGAACACGCCCGGTCCCACCTCCAAGGAGAGGTAGCGGAAGTAGGCCCGTCCGGTGATGTGCTGCAGCGGCTCACGCGCCTCGCGCCGGGCGACGCCCTCCCAGAACCGCGCGTCGAAGTCGGCGTCCTTGATCGTGTGCAGCATGCCGCGCGGGACGCCGTGCACGAAGGCCGCGATCTCCTCGGCATCCGTTCGCGGTGACGGCACTCCCGCCTCGGCGAGCCGGGCGGTGGCGAGGGCGATTTCGTCGATCAGGAAGGTCATGGTCTCTTACAGCACGGTCGTCGCGGCGTGGCCGGGGAATCGCCGGTCATGGGCGGACGGGCCGCCCGGACGGCCCACCGTCGTTCCACGACCCACGTCCATCACCGTTTCTCCCATCGTCCCCTCATCAGGCTCGCCACGGGCTCACGAATGAACGGCCAGCTTCTCCGCGAGTTCGGCGTCGAGCAAAGCCTGTATCACCGCGTCGAGATCGCCGTCCAGGACTTGGTCCAGGTTGTATGCCTTGAAGCCCACCCGGTGATCCGAGATGCGGTTCTCCGGGAAGTTGTAGGTGCGGACGCGCTCGGAGCGGTCGACCGTGCGCACCTGCGACTTGCGCTCGGCCATCGCGGCCGCCTCGGCCTCCTCCTGTGCCATCACGAGCAGCCGGGCGCGCAGGATGCGCAGCGCCGACTCCTTGTTCTGGAGCTGGCTCTTCTCGTTCTGGCAGGAGACGACGACGCCGGTCGGCAGATGGGTGATCCGCACGGCCGAGTCGGTCGTGTTGACGCTCTGGCCGCCCGGGCCGCTGGAGCGGAACACGTCGATACGCAGGTCGTTGGGGTCGATCTGGACATCGACCTCCTCCGCCTCGGGATAGACGAGCACTCCGGCTGCCGAGGTGTGGATGCGGCCCTGCGACTCGGTCACCGGCACCCGCTGGACGCGGTGCACGCCGCCTTCGAACTTGAGCCGCGACCAGACGCCCTCCCTGCCCTTGATGGCGACGGTGACGTCCTTGTAGCCGCCGAGGTCGGAGTGCTGCGCGTCGATGATCTCGGTCTTGTAGCCGATCCGCTCGGCGTACCTGAGGTACATCCGCAGGAGATCTCCGGCGAACAGGGCCGACTCCTGGCCGCCCTCACCCGCCTTGATCTCCATGATGACGTCCTTGTCGTCGTTGGGGTCGCGCGGGACCAGGAGACGGGTGAGCTTCTCCTCCAGCACCGGGATGCGGGCCTCGAGCTCGGCCGCCTCCTCCGCGAACGCCGGGTCCTCCGCCACCAGCTCGCGCGCGGCCGCGACGTCCTGCCGTACGCCTTCGAGCTCCCGGTAGGTCGCGACGATCGGCGTGAGCTCCGCGTAACGCTTGCCGTACGTCCGCGCCTTGCTCTGGTCGGCGTGCACGGCGGGGTCGGCGAGCCGCAGTTCCAGATCCGCGAACTCACTCATGATCTCGTCGAGGTTCACCGCACACTCCTTTGCTCAAGCTCCTCGGTAAAGGCCGCAATCACCAAGAACGCCGACCCGGTGACGCCCCCCCAAGAGAGGGGCGCCCCCGAGCCGGCGTCCTGGAGGAGCTACTTGCTCTGGGCCTTCTTGCCGAAGCGCGCCTCGAAGCGCGCCACCCGGCCACCGGTGTCGAGGATCTTCTGCTTGCCCGTGTAGAAGGGGTGGCAGGCGGAGCAGACATCGGCGTGGAGCACGCCGTTCTTGGCGGTGCTACGCGTGGTGAAGGTGTTCCCGCAGGTGCAGGTCACCTGGGTGACCACGTACTCCGGGTGGATGTCGGGCTTCATATCTCAGTCCTAACGCTAGGCGCGGTCGCCGGGTCGCTCCGTCTGTCACGGTCTGTGCGCATCGGCACACCTGTGATGCGCAGTGCGGGAACCGGTACCGCTGCGGTTCGGTTTACCAGTGTGCCAGATCCTCCAACCATCCCAGGCCATGGGCTATTCCCGGGGCCGGCCACCGTGGTGACCGGGGGTGGCGGACAGGCGGATCAGCGGATCAGGCCGACGCCCCGGACGGCGCGGCCGTCCGGGGCGTCGGTCGAAAGGGCGTCAGTCGCGGTCGTTGCTGACCGTGGTCTTCTGCACCTGGAGCAGGAACTCGGCGTTGGACTTGGTCTCCTTCATCTTCTCGAGAAGGAGCTCCAGCGCCTGCTGCATGTCAAGGGCGTGGAGGACGCGGCGGAGCTTCCAGACGATGGACAGCTCGTCCTTGGCCATGAGGATCTCCTCCTTGCGGGTGCCGGACGCGTCCACGTCCACCGCCGGGAAGATGCGCTTGTCCGCGAGCGACCGGTTGAGCTTGAGCTCCATGTTGCCGGTGCCCTTGAACTCCTCGAAGATGACCTCGTCCATCTTGGAGCCGGTCTCGACCAGAGCCGTGGCGAGGATCGTCAGCGAGCCGCCGTTCTCGATGTTGCGGGCGGCGCCGAAGAACCGCTTCGGCGGGTAGAGCGCGGTCGAGTCGACACCACCGGACAGGATGCGGCCGCTCGCGGGCGCCGCGAGGTTGTACGCGCGCCCGAGACGGGTGATCGAGTCGAGCAGGACGACGACGTCGTGACCCAGCTCCACCAGGCGCTTGGCCCGCTCGATGGCGAGCTCGGCGACGGTGGTGTGGTCCTCGGCCGGGCGGTCGAAGGTCGAGTGGATGACCTCGCCCTTGACCGACCGCTGCATGTCGGTGACCTCTTCAGGACGCTCGTCCACGAGGACGACCATCAGGTGGCACTCGGGGTTGTTCCGCGTGATCGCGTTGGCGATCGCCTGGAGCACCATGGTCTTGCCGGCCTTGGGCGGCGACACGATCAGGCCCCGCTGCCCCTTGCCGATCGGCGAGACGAGGTCGATGATCCGCGTGGTCAGGACGTTCGGCTCGGTCTCCAGGCGCAGGCGCTCCTGCGGGTAGAGCGGCGTCAGCTTGTTGAAGTCGGGCCGCTGACGGGCCTGCTCCGGGTCCATGCCGTTGACGGTGTCGAGGCGGACGAGGGCGTTGAACTTCTCACGCCGCTCGCCGTCCCTCGGCTGCCGGACGGCGCCGGTGATGACGTCGCCCTTGCGCAGGCCGTTGCGTCGGATCTGGGCGAGCGAGACGTAGACGTCGTTCGTGCCCGGAAGGTAGCCGCTGGTCCGCACGAAGGCGTAGTTGTCGAGGATGTCCAGGATGCCGGCGATCGGGATCAGGACGTCGTCCTCGCCGATGACCGGCTCGTTGCTCTCGAAGCGGTCGCGCCCGCGGCGTCCGCGCTCCCGGAAGCGGCCACGGCGCCCGCGGGTGTCGTCGCCCTGGTCGCCCTTGCCGTCGGCGCGGCTGTCCGTACGGCTGTCGCCGCGGCCGTCACGGCCATCCCGGCTGTCACGGCCATCCCGACCGTCACGGCCGTCACGGCCGTCGGCGCGGTTGTCACGGCTGTCACGGCTGTCACCGCGGCTGTCACTGCGGTTGTCGCCGCGGCCCTGCTGGTCACGACGGCTCTGGCCGCCGTCTCCCGCGTCGGCGGCGCGCTGGTCACCGCGCTGGTCGCCGCGGCCGTCGCGCTCGCGGCCCCGCTCGCCCCGCTCACCGCGCGTGCGGCGCTCGCGGCGCTCGCCGCGCTCGGGCCGCTCGGCGCGGGGTTCGGACTGGGCGGCCTCGGCCTGCGGCTCGGCGACGGCGGCGACACCGTTCTGCGCGGCCTCGGCGGCCACGACCGGTGCGGCCTCGACCACGGGACGCTCCTCACGAGCCGCGACGACGGGCTCGGCAGCGGGCGTGGCGGCGGGGGCGGCCTCGGGCGCCGGCGCCGCGGCGGTGCGGGAACGTTCCCGGCGGCCACGGGCGGGGCGCTCGGCGACGGCGGGCGCTTCGGCGGTGGCCTTCGGCTCGGCCGCGGCCTCTCCCGATCCGCCCTGCTTCTCCTGGATGGCCGCGATGAGCTGGCTCTTGCGCATCCGTCCGGTCCCCGTGATGCCGAGGCTGGTCGCCAGGGCCTGGAGCTCGGGGAGCACCATGCCCGCCAGGCCGGTGCCGGAGCGACGTCGCGGACGGGCCGTGGCGGAAGTGGGGGTGTCGCCGGCGGCCTTGCCGTCGGAGAGGAGTTCGGTGGTGTCGCTCAACTAAGGGTCCTTCCCAGGGGTCGGGCGCCAGAATCGTGCGTCCAGGCGTCCCGGTGATGCGACCCGGCGGGACAGACCGGGTCGGGCTTCGCGAATCTCATGTGTCGATGACCCTCGGGATTCGCGAGCGGTAGGTGCCCGGGGGCGATCCCCCGGATTGCCGCCACCGACCAGATGTCTTGGTGGTTCGAACGCGCATGTCTCCGAGAACGCCGCCTCTGGCCATGCCACCCGAAGGTGTGCCGACTGGAGGAAACGGTTTCGGGGAAATCGCCGTGCCCGCGTCGAAGGACGCGAGGCGAAGTGCAGCGATGTGCGAATGACAAGCACGCACCCAACACGGGGGCACCTGGTGCGGCTATCAGCCTAACATCACCAGCGCGCACAGCTATTCCCTGAAGTCGAAGAAGCATCAGCGTGTCTCGGGAAACCGAACGTACGCACCAAGCGGGTCGACGTTCATTGGCTGGATGTGCCAGTCCGTACCCACTTCTGGCGCGATCAAATCCTTGGTTTCCTGTGTCGTCAACGCGAGAACCGTCGGGCCTGCCCCCGAGACGACGGCGGGCACCCCGGCCTCGCGAAGCCGTCGCACCAGGTCGGCGGTGCGGGGCATCGCGGGTGCGCGGTACCCCTGGTGCAGGCGGTCCTCGGTGGCGGCGAGCAGGATATCCGGTTCCGGTCTCTGCGTGAGCGCCGCGACGAGCAGAGCCGCCCGCCCCGCGTTGGCAGCCGCGTCCGCATGCGGCACGTCCTTCGGCAGCAGGCCCCGAGCCTCCTCCGTGGACAACCGGAAATCCGGGATCAGAACCACCGGCCGGACGTCCTCATGCGGAGTCAGTTTCACCATACTCGCCGCTCCCGACTGGTGCGTCCAGGCGATGGTGAGACCGCCCGCCAGGCACGGCGCCACGTTGTCGGGATGCCCCTCCAACTCCGTGGCCAGCGCGAACACCTCGGCGTCCGGCAGGTCTCCCGCGCCCTGCCCACGCGCGAGGGCGCGGGCGGCGAGGATGCCGGCGCAGATCGCCGCCGACGACGAGCCGAGCCCCCGCGCGTGCGGAATGCGGTTGCGGCAGCGCAGCGCGATGCCGTCCGGCTGGGCGAACCCCATGCGGTCGAACGTCGTGCGCATCGTCTTGACGACGAGGTGGCCCTCGCCCTCGTCCAGCTCTCCGGCTCCCTGGCCCTCCACGGCGATCCGCACGCCGGGCGAGCCGGAGATCTCGGCCTCCACCTCGTCGTACAGGTCGAGTGCGAGGCCGAGGCTGTCGAAACCGGGGCCGAGGTTGGCGCTCGTGGCCGGCACGCGGACGACGACGCCGTGACTATCCGTCAATTCGTCACCTGAACCCTTTGATGGGCGGGAATGAGAGGGCCGGTCAGGCGAGTCCAAGCGCGGCCGCGGCGGCGTAGGCGTCGATCGGGATCGTCACAGGCGCCGGTGCGCCGGAGATGGCCCAGTCGGGGTCCTTCAGGCCGTTGCCGGTCACGGTGCACACGATTCGCTGTCCCGGCGTGAGCAGGCCCTGCTCGTGCGCCTGGAGCAAACCGGCGACGCTCGCGGCGGAGGCGAGCTCGACGAACACGCCCTCCTCCTGCGCGAGCAGCTTGTACGCCGCGGCGATCTGGCGATCGGTCACGGCCTGGATGTCGCCGCCGGACTCGTCGCGCGCCGCCTCGGCGAGCCGCCACGAGGCGGGGTTGCCGATCCTGATCGCCGTGGCGATCGTCTGCGGGTGGGTCACGGGGCTGCCGCCGACCAGCGGCGCCGCGCCGCTGGCCTGGAATCCCAGCATGCGCGGCCGCTTGGTGGCCACGCCGTCGTCGGCGTACTCCTTGTAGCCCATCCAGTAGGCCGAGATGTTGCCCGCGTTGCCGACCGGGATGCAGTGGACGTCGGGCGCGTCGCCGAGCGCGTCGACGATCTCGAAGGCCGCCGTCTTCTGACCCTGCAGGCGGTGCGGGTTGACGGAGTTCACCAGCGCGATCGGGTAGGTCTCCGCGAGCTTCCTGGTCATCTCCAGGCAGTCGTCGAACGAGCCCTCGACCTGGAGCAGCCTGGCGCCGTGCACCAGGGCCTGGGCGAGCTTGCCCATCGCGATCTTCCCGCGCGGCACGAGGACGGCGCAGGTCAGCCCGGCCCGTACGGCGTAGGCGGCGGCCGAGGCACTGGTGTTGCCGGTGGACGCGCAGATGACCGCCTGGGCGCCCTCCTCGACGGCCTTGCTGATCGCCAGGGTCATGCCGCGGTCCTTGAAGCTGCCGGTCGGGTTGAGGCCCTCGACCTTGAGATGGACGTCACAGCCCGTGATCTGGGATACCCGCCTGGCGGGGACGAGCGGCGTGCCGCCCTCGAGCAGGGTCACCACGGGCGTCGTCGTGGAGACCGGCAGACGGTCGCGGTACTCCTCGATCAGGCCACGCCAAGCCCTGAACATTGGTTGCTCCTCCCACGCGCGCACACGCGTGTCACCAGGGGTATCGGTCACCGAGTCTACGGCCAACCGTTTGACGTGCGGACTCCGTTGTCCACCAAATGGACATAATGGGCGTCACCTTAGGGAACCGTCAGTGGGTTTCGCTAGTGTGGACCAGCCATTTGACCATCGCTGTAGAGGACGTGGATTGGCCCACCTGACGGGCGTGGAGCCCCGGCCGAGAATTCGCCACAACGACTACTCTCCGCTCACGCCGCCACCCATCGGCGGCTGGACGCCCACCCTCAGCGCGAGTGTCGTCATCCCCGCGCACGGCGGGCAGCACCGCCTCGACCTGACACTGGCCGCGCTGGCCGCGCAGACCTATCCCGCGCACCTCACCGAGGTGATCGTGGTGGACGACCGCAGCGACCCTCCGCTGCGCCTGCCCGATCTGCGGCCCGGCAACACCCGCGTCGTGGTCGTCCCGCCCGGCGGATGGGGCGCCGGGCACGCGATGAACGCCGGAATCGCCGCCGCCGAGGGCGAGATCGTGCAGCGTCTCGACGCCGACATGGTGATCTCGCGGGAGCACCTGGAGGCGCTGTTCCGCTGGCATCACCTCACCGACTATCTCGTCACCATCGGCGGCAAGAAGTTCGCCGAGGAGCCGGCCCTCACCCCCGGGCAGGTCCACGAGGCCGTACGGCACGGCTCGCCCGAGGACCTGTTCGACCCGTCGGCGCTGGTGTCCAGCTCGACCGAGGAGACCATCCACCGCCTCGACGGCCTGCGGGCCAGCAAGAACCCCTACCAGGTGTGCACCGGTCCGACGGTCTCCCTGCGGCGGGCCCTGCTCGGCGAGGTCCGGGGCTTCGATGCCGAGGTGGTGCGCGGCCAGGACACCGAGTTCGCCTACCGGCTCGCCCAGGCGGGGGCGGTGTTCGTCCCCGACATGGAGGCCCGCGCCGTGCATCTCGGCCTGCCGGCCCAGCGCGGTGAGCACGGCAAGTCGATCGTCCGCCTCGTCGAGACCCACCTGGCGCACCGGGTCCCGCTCCGCCGCGACCTGCGCAAGGAGCCCGGCCGGCGCTGGCTCGTGCCGTACGTCGAGGTCGTCTTCGATGTGACCGGGGCGGACGAGCGGCGGATCGTCGCCGCTGTCGACGCGGTGCTTCGCGGCACGCTCACCGACGTCGTGGTGACGCTGGCCGGCCCCTGGTCGTCGCTCGAAGGCGAAAGCAGGTGGGCGCCGGGAACCGGGGCGTTCGACCTCGCCCTGGTCAGGGCGGCGTTCGGGCACGATGCGCGGGTGCGGTTCGCGGAGCGGGCGGCGCCGACCGCCGCGCCCGTCCCCTTCCGCTGCACGGCGCCCGTCGACGCCCCGCCGGCTCCGGCGCTGCTGGAGCGGGCGGTCAAGGCGATGCTGGAGGAGCGGATCGGCCTGCTGGTCCTGGACCTGCCCGGTGGGGGCACGGCCATCCTGGAGCGGACCGAGGCCGTAGCACGCGCCCGCCGGCTCGCCACGCCGGGCGAGGACCCGGCCGACGTGATCGCCCAGACCCACGGCGTGCGGCACGCCGCCGCGAGCGAGTTCGAGGAGCTACCCAAGACCGCGGCGAAACCGGCCGCGCCCGCCGAGCCGCAGACCACCCCGCGACCGGCTCCGGCACCCGCCTCGCGACCGGCCCCGGCTCAGGCCCCGCAACCGGAGGTCGAACCGGCGCGCCGCCGCGGCCTGTTCCGCCGCTCCTGACCCCCTCTGATCGCCGGCTCTGATGGCCGGCTCGGATGACCGGCTCTGATGACCGGCTTCCGCGGCCGGCTCGGCGGCGGCGTGGAGGGGGCCGACAAGGACTGCCGCCGTCACGGGGCCGGGGCCGGACGACCTGCCCCACACCGACCAGGCCAGAGCGGGACAGGCGACCCACACCGGCCGGGCCCGCACCGACCAAGCCGGGGCGGGACGGCCTGCCCCATGTCGGCGGGCCGGGGCGGTCAGGTCTTCTTGAACGTGAAGGGCCGGCCGAGCCCCCGCGCGATGCCGCGCAGGCCCCGGGCGCGGTGCAGCGCCGAGACCTGCCCGCGCAGCGCCGAGACCTGCCGCCGCAGGGTGCCGATCTCCCGGCGGAACTCGACGGCGGACTTGCGCCACTGCGCCGCCTCGTCGCGCCATCGGGTGACCTGTCCGCGCAGCCGCTCGACCTCCTTGGTCAGCCGCTCGACCTCGGCCTGCGCCTGCACCTGCTTGCGATAGGCGGTGCGCCGATTCACGTAGGCCGGGGCCTCCGCGGCGGCGTGGAAGCCGAAGGTCTCGCCGTCGACCCAGTAGGTGCCGAACATCTCGTCGACGGCGTCGTCGAGGTCCTCGCCCTCCTCTACGACGAGGGCCGCGCGGGAGAACGCCTCAGTGCGTTCCAGGCGGGCGGCGGTGACGCCTTCGGCGTCCTCGGTCAGGAGCACGCTCACCAGTCCGCGTTCCCGTCCGCGCAGCACGTCGAGCAGCCGGCCGATGCCGTCCTCCTCCGGCACCCAGCCGGGCGGGACGCGCAGGCGGTACGGCGACTGGGTGTCGGACTCCGCCGTGACCAGCCGTACCCGGCCCTCGTGGGTGTAGTGGGCCCGCAGCAGCACGAGGTCGAGGCGCGGGTCCTTGAGCGGGGCGCGTTGCTCGGGGGCGAGCTCGTCCCACGGACCGGTCAGCACCACGGCGAGGTCGGTCACCGTGCCGGCCAGCACGCCGTCCACGGTGGCCCTGACGTCGTCGTAGGACCCGGCGGCGGCGTCCACGAGGACCTCCACCTGCGGGACCTTCCACTGCCGGGAGGGATGGGTGCGCAGCCACCGGTAGCCGGGGACCCGGTCGGTGACCAGGGCGTGGCTGACCCGGCTGATCGACGCGCTGTCGCGCATGCGCATGGACGGGCCGAGGTGGTAGGCCCTGGCCTGCGGGTCGGGGATGAAGACCGCGCCCGCCTGGGCGAGCCGGTAGCCCATCTCGGTGTCCTGGCCGAGGATCATCTCGGGGTCCATCGGCCCGGCCCGCTCGAACAGCCGGGCGGAGACCGACGACGCGCCGCCGATGTGGATGCTGAACGGCCGCGGCGAGCGGACCAGACCGTCCGACCGCTGCACCAGGTCCTCGATCCAGGCGTGCGGCTCCGCCGGCTCGAAGAGCTTGGCCAGGTCGTCCGTTCCCGCGACGTCCGCGGGGCGGGGCAGCGGGGCGGTGGTGAAGCGCAGGTAGGAGGTGACCGACAGATAGGGCGCGAGGTGGTGCCAGCGCATGTGCGCCTCCACCTCCTCCGGCTCGGGCACGACGTCGGAGTCCATCCAGTGGATGACGTCGCCCGTCGCGGCGGCCAGCCCGGTGTTGCGCGCCCTGGCCCGGCCCGGCGCCGCGCAGACCAGCAGCCGCGTGTCGCGCGGCCGGATCTCCGGAAGGCGCAGCGGCGGCTCGCTGCCGTTGTCGACCACGATCACTTCGAGCAGGCCGGCCGGGTACGTCTGCCTGGCCAGCCCGGCGAGCGTGAGATCGAGTTTGACCTGATCAGCGTAGGCGGGGATCACCACGCTGGCCCGCAGGCGGGGCGTCCACGACGACCCGAGGGCGGGCGGCTGGAGGGCGGTGTAGTCGTTTCCCCTGATACGTGGCGTCATGGTGCTTCCAACATCACACTCGGGCGAAAGCCGCGCCACTGGTTCGCGGCGAGTCGCAGGAAGTGGGCAAGAGGAAGGTTCCAGGAATGGTCGGCGCCGACCGAGCGCCGCAGGACGTAGCCCAGGCCGTGGGTGCGGTAGACGCGGCCGCCGGCCGCCTCGACCGCGCGCAGGAGGTGCGCGTCCTCCCCGCGGCCACTCGGCCCGAAGCCGCCGGCCTGCTCGAACATCTCGCGGCCGACCAGGATCGTGCCGCCCGCGACGTGGTCGGCCCACACCTCGCTGCTGTAGTCGACGCGTCGGATCGTCGTGCGGAGGGGCTGGAGGTAGAAGAACTCCGGCGCGGTCCCGACCAGTTCCGCCCCGGAATAGGCCATGGCCAGCAGCAGGTCGGCCAGGTGCTCGGGGCCGTACCAGTCGTCGTCGTCCCATTTGGCGACGATGCCGGTGGACGCCCGTGCCGCCGCCATGTTGAGCACCGTCCCGAGCGGCGCGTCCGGCTCGGCCTCGATCACCGTCATCGGGTGGGGGAACTCCTCGACCGCCTCGCGCACCCGCGCGGCCGGGAACCCGTGCAGGGCGACGATCGCCTCCAGACTGACGCCGCGCTGGCGGGCGAGTTGCCGCAGCGCGTGGCCCACGTAGTGGGGCCGCCGCGTGGCCATGACGACGGTCACCGGCGCGAGGCCGGTGCCGACGCCCCTGGCCCGCAGCGCGTGCCTGCGCAGACGCACACTGTGTTCTTCCCTGCGCAGGTCGGCGACCGAGTCGGGCCTTCCGTCGTCGGCCTCGGGGGTCCAGGCCCCGGCCACGTCGGCGAGCACGGGATCGGCCTCACGCACCCACCTCGGTGGATCATGAAAGGTGAGCGGCACCCCCGCGGCGGCCAGGCCGCCGACCGCGTCCAGCGCCTCGGCGGCGTGCTCCTCCGGCCACTCCACCCGAAGCCCGCGCAGCGGCCGGAGAGCGGCGACGTCGGCGGCCTGCGGAGGGACGGCCAGTGACCGGCCCTCCATCGTCCACCGACCGTCGCTCCAGACCAGCGTCGCGATCTCCTCGGTGGGACTGCGCGTGAAGCCGTACGGCGAGCACATGCCGGTCGTCACCGTCACGGTGTCCCTCCCGCGCGTCCGTTTTACAGGCTGGTGAACTCTTAGCAGCATTTACAGGCTGTTGAACTCTTATCAGCCGAACCTTGTGAATCCCTGTGACCCTTGCGGTCAAACTGACGGCTCGCTGTGAACTGCCGCGGCAGCCGGGATCACGGAACGGGCGACACGCTCCCGCCGACGAGGTCGCCCAGCGTCCTCACGTCGATCTTCTTGGCCTTCCGCTGTTGGGCCACCCAGTCGATGAAGGCGGCGAACTCCTTGGGCGCCGTCGCGTACTTGTCCCGCGGCTCGTTCTTGATCTCGTGGAACACGAAGGTCACCATGCCGGGACCGCCCTCCCGCTCTGCGCGGGTGACGAACTCACGCAGCGTGCGGGCCGTGCGCGGCAGGCGGGTCTGGCTCGTGGCGCGTACGGCGGCCAGGTCCGCGGGCGGAATCGTCTCGGTGACGGGGCAGGCGCGGCAGCTGTCCGGCCGGTACAGGCCGTTGATGTCGCGCGCGCTGTTGTAGCCGCAGCTCATCGCGATCCGCTTGCTCCCCTCGTCCAAGGCGCCGAACGGATAGGCGAACGACCGCGCGGCGAAGCCCATCTTCAGCAGCGCCCGCCTGTCGTCGCAGATCTGCGCCTGCTGCGCCGCGTCGAACATCTCCGGCAGGTGCGGATGCTGGAGGGTGTGGCCGCCGATCTCATGGCCCTGCTTCGCGATCGCCCGCAGCGCGGCCACGCTCAGGTAGCCGCGCTTGCCGAGGCGGCCGCTGCTGACGTAGAAGGTGCCCTTGAGGCCGCGCCTGCTCAGCATTTTGGCGACGGCCAGGTGGTCGGCCGTGCCGTCGTCGAAGGTGAGGACCACGGTCGGCACCCCGGCCGCCCGTGCCTGCTGTTGAGCCGCCTGCCCGAGACCAGCCGAGCCGGGCGTCGCCGCGGCCGGATGCTGAAGTCCCGCGATCGTCGCCGCGGTTAGGAGACAGGCCGGCAAGAGTCTCTTCACCGTAAGTCGCATGAGGAGAAACTTTACTCATATTGGCAATTACTCTTGCGCGTGATGTCCAACCGTGATGAAACGGTCCACAATTGTCAGCCCTTGTCGCGCCCGCGCTCGAACAGTGCGACGGTCAGGCCCGGCAACTCCGCGGAGTGCCAGGCCGTCGACAGACGATACCCGGCCGCGCGTACGGCGGCCACCTTGGCGATCTTCTTCCCCGTCAGTCCGGCCTGCTTCGTCCCCCGCCAGACGACCCAGACCCGGCGGTGTCCCGCCAGGGCCTCGGTGAGGTCGTCCCGCTCCGCGTACTCGAAGGCCGGGCCCTGCCCCCTGAGAAGCACGTCCTCGGGGAGACCCTCGCGGCCGTAGTAGACGAAGCCGGTGCGCAACCGGCTCTGGCCGTACACGATGGCGTCGCCGGGGCGCTCCCGCGCCTGGATCACGCCGAGCGCGCCGGGGAAGTCGTCGTAGTGGCCGTTGCGCTGCCGATAGTCGGCCTGGTCGGGCAGCCCCAGCAGCGCGACCGCCAGGACGACGGGCACGCCGACCAGCGCGAAGGGGACGGGGGCCAGGCGGACCGAGGCCAGGGCCACGCCTCCTGCCAGGGCCAGGGCGGGCGCCGCGACGAACACATAACGGTCCACGTAGGCCGGGGTCACCAGCTCGTCGATCGCAAGAAGCAGCACGGGCGGGAGGACGAGCCAGCCGCCGGCGAGGACGCCCCAGGCGACCGACCTGCGCAGCAGGACCACCACCCCCACGACGGCGAGGGCGAACAGCGGCGGCCCGGCGAGGTCGGAGCCCGCCGCGTGCTTGGGGAACTTCAGCAGCACGTCGAGCTCGTGCGGCTGGATCCAGCTGATCGCGTTGCGCTCGCCCCAGCCCACGAGGGCGAGGACCGCGAGGGGCACGCAGCCCACCGCCGTCGCGGGGACGATCCTGGTCAGGAACGTACGGCGGGGCAGGACGAGCAGGGCGGCCAGGAACTGGGCCGGGAGCACCAGGACCGAGAACAGGTGCGTGCAGCCGAGCAGCGCCACCGACGCCGCGTACCAGCGGATCCGGGAGCCTGTGGGCGCCTCGGCCACCCGGTGCAGCGCCCAGGCGGAGACGACGGCCGCCGCCGCCGCGAACGCGTACGGCCGGGCGTTCGCGCCGTGGTAGGACACCGACGGCAACACGGCGAACAGCGCCGCGGCCAGCACGCCCGCCCGGGGACCGGCCAGCCGGCGGCCGAGGTCGGCCAGGAAGCCCGCCGCCACACCGGCCGCGAGAGCCGAGGGCAGGCGCAGCCACCACTCGGCCTCCCCCAGCCACGACCAGACATGGATGAGCAGGTAGTAGGGCAGGAAGTGGCCGTCGATCTGCTGGACGAGCCCCCACAGCCCGCTCAGCGGCCGGGCCACCGCGGCGCTGTAGGTCGCCACCTCGTCGGCCGACAGCGACGCCGTGGTGCCGGAGATCGCGACACAGGTGGTGAGCAGGCCCGCGAGGAGCGGGACCCAGCGGGGCCAGTCCTTCGCGTCCGCGTCCATCCTCCGGCCGGACGTCCGGACCGCCTCGCCCGCAACCACGCTTCCCCCCACAGAACTGATCATTGGCGACATCAAGGACATCGAACACGCACGGACGCGCGGATCGGCGGGCCGTTATCCGATCGAGTCGTTGTCGCGCCAGTGTTCCGAAGCCATCCGTTCCGGACATGCCGGGCTCCACCGTACGAGATCTCCGCGGGGACTCCTCGCAGAAGTGGCGCTCGTCGCCATGTTCATGCACTACGGGCGCTGGCCAGAGCTGCAGCGCTTGGTGATCGCCTGGCCTTCGGCGTCTCCATGGGGCGTCGAACGGTTTCGCGGTGGCGGCGCTGATCGACGCCGAGGGCCCGGCGCCGCGACAGATGTGGGCGACTCCGGCGGGCGCGGCGTTCCTCGCCCTCGCCTGGTTCTGGGCTCCCGGCTTCTCGCCCTTCTGGCAGCCGCCCACCATGGCGGCGCTTCTCACGGTCTTCCTGGTCCTCCAGGCCCACACCCGGCTCCGCGTCGGCGGAGGTGTTCGCCGGCGCCGTGCGGCACCTCGGGGCCTCCGAGAAGGAGGCCCTCGACGCGGTCCGCAGTGCCCTGGCGGGGCGCTGACCCGCCCCTCGCCCCGAAGGCGTGGTGCCCGTACGGGCCGGCGAGCGGGTCAGGCCGCTTCGCCGTCCAAGGGGCGGCGGCGGAACCTGCGCAGGTTCACGACCAGGAGGACCGCGGCGGCGATGGCCACGGCGGCGCAGGCGGCGAGGACCGGCACGCTGGGGTCGTCCTCCGCGGCCGCCCGCTCTCCGGCCGCGGGGAAGGTGATCGTCCCGGTGGCCGTATGGCTGACCCGGCCGCTGCGCAGGGTGAGCCGGAATTTCCAGGGCCCGGCGGGCAGGTCGTGGCCAAGCAGCACGGTCACCTGACCGTGGCCGCCGGGAGGCAGGGTGACGGCGCGGGCGCCGCGGAAGGGCCCGGCGCTGAGCGCGCTCGGCCCCTCCGACAGCCGCACCTCGCCCTCCAGGTCGACGGCGCGCTCCCCCGTGTTGCCGACCTCGGCCACCAGCCGCGGCTGCCCGTTGCCGGCGCGCCCGGCGGTCACTTCGCCGATCCGGAAGCTCGTCGGCGGTTCGCCGCCCGGGCCCACGTCCAGGTAGGTGCGGACGCCGACTCGGTTGACCAGCGCGACGTTGCCCGACGGGCCAGGCGAGGGCGAGGAGATCTCCGCCCAGATGACGGCGTAGCGCTCGCCCTTGGAAGCCGTGGACGGCACCGCGACGGTGACCGTCACCGGGAGATGGCCGCGCGGCGGCAGGTCCGCCGAGGTCCGGTTGAGCGTCATCCAGGAGGTCAGCTCGTTCGCGGTACGGGCGGGGGCGAACGTGAAGCCCTCGTCGCCGACCCGGGCCGCGGCGGCGTACAGGCTCACGTGCTGCCGCCGCGGCGAGGTGCTGAAGACTTCGAGACGCCGGGTGAAGGTGGTGCCGGGGTTCACGTGGTCGACGATGAACGCGTGCGAGCGGGGGTCGTCCAGACGGTTCTCGGGAATCTCCAGCAGGCGGATGCCGAACCTCTCCTGGCGGTGCCCGTTCGCGCCGGCGGCGGCCGCCGGCGCGACGACCACCGCATGCAGCACGATCGCGAGCAGACTCGCGGCGATGGTCCTGTTGGCTGAACGGTCAGGCAACGGAGTGGTTCACCGTGCCGGTGTAAGTCCCCGCCACCGCCTGGGCGGGCACGTTGACGACGATGGTCGGGTCCCACGTGGCGGAGTTGTTGCCGGAGCCGCTCGTCTTGCTGAACGCGGTGCGCGACACGTCGAGCGACTGGGCGGCGGCCGCGTCCACCTGCCCCGGCACGAACGTGCCCGTGCCGGTGGTGGCCGTCGCCGGGCCGGACCAGTAGAGGACCGCGGTGTTAGGCACGGTCTCGGCAGGGGTGCCGCCGCCGGTGGTGAAGCCCCCCGAAGCGGCCGACACCGTGGCCTCCCACGTCGCGGTGAGCGCCGCGCGCTGGTCGGACACCGTGACCGGCCCGAGCGAGCCGCTGATCTGAGCTCCCGGCGCACCGCTGCCGATGCTGACGGGGCCGTCGGGCACGTTGATCGTCAGGCCGTCGGGGGCGTTGACGGTGAAGGTTACTGTCGTGGCACAGGTCGTGGAGGCGGGACAGGTGGCGGCCAGGGCGGGTGGCGCCGTCGTAGTCATCGTCAGCGCCGTAACCAGCGCCAGCCCTGCGACAGCCGCCGACGGCGCCGCGACACTCCTGTTGCCCATCTGCCGATCTCCTTCGAGGATGCGCCGCCTCGTGCGGGCCGCGGTCGGTGACATCCTGGCCGGTCCGAGGCGTAGGACAGGGTTCTTACGCCGGCGTCTGGAGACCCTTTGTGATCAGATGACGACCGGCGGAGACGCGCGGTCCGCCGTCCACGGTTACGGCTGGTTCCGGCGTGGCGACAGCAAGAGGGCCCTCCGGGTGTCCTAGCCTGCCGTGGGTCGTTCGCCGCGAGATCTTGCCGCGCGGCGGCGCGACGACGGCACGACGACGAGGAAGGTCACACATGCGGCGGGTCGGTGTGGGGGTGATCGTGACGGCGACGCTGGCCGGGTCGACCACCCTGCCGGTCGCGCTGCCGGTCGCGCTGCCGGTCGCGCTGTCCGCCTCCTTGCCCGCCTCCTTGCCCGCCTCCTTGCCCGCCTCCTTGTCCGCCCCGCTGTCCGCCGTACCCGGCCTCGCACCGGCGGCGCAGGCCGGCACGGGAACGGCGCTGGTGCCCCTGCGGGCCGATCCGCTGACGATCACCGTGCCCGGCTCGGTGAGCCTCGGCAGCGGCTCCCGGGGCGGCACGATCAGCGCCTCGATGGGCACCGTGACCGTGATCGACTCCAGGGGAGGAATCCCTCCGTGGACGGCGACCGTGTCCGCCACGAACTTCACCACCGGGAGCGGCACGCCCGCGCAGACGATCACGACGGCGAACATCGCCTACTGGTCGGGGCCGGTCACCGCGTCGTCCGGCGTGGGCACCCGCAATCCCGGTGAGCCCACCGCGGCCAGCCGGGTGGCCCTCACCTCGCCGGTCGTCGCGTTCAGCGGACGCAAGCAGGCGCCGCCGATGTCGACGAGCTGGCAGCCCACCCTGGTCATCACCATCCCGTCCAACGCCGCCGCCGGCGTCTACACCGGGACCATCACGCACTCGGTCGCCTGACCGTCCCCGCTCCGGCACAGGAGTTGAGGGTCTCGTGACCCGCCACGGACGCGACGGCTCGGCGGCCGGTCGGGCGGGTCGGAGATAGTGAGGCCCGCCGGGCCGGCGGCACGGCTTCCGATCC
This sequence comes from Microbispora bryophytorum, assembly GCF_043197435.1. NCBI lineage: Bacteria > Bacillati > Actinomycetota > Actinomycetes > Streptosporangiales > Streptosporangiaceae > Microbispora > Microbispora bryophytorum. The sequence continues at coordinate 141,990 of NZ_JBICTF010000009.1, forward strand.
GGCGTCTCGTGTCGCTCCTCAGCCGAAGGAATGCCATGCCCCGCTTCTCACGACACCTCCGCCGCCCGCTCGCGGCGATGGCGCTGGCCCTGGCGACGGCCGCGCCCCTGTTCACCGGCCTGCCCGCCGGGGCCGCCGCCGGGCCGGACGAGCGCCCGAAGCCTCCGCCGCCCTGGGTGCGGATCTGCCAGAAGCTGAAGCGGATGCCGGAGCACCGGCACATGCGGTGTCCGCTCCACCCGCCGCGCCCGCGGGTCAGGACATCCGGCTCCGGCGACGCCGCCCGGGTCCCCACGGTCTCGGAACTGGACACCCCGACCCATACGTCCGGGCCCGTCGGCATCACCTCGGGTCCCGACGGCGCGCTGTGGTTCACGGAGAACTACGCCGGCAACATCGGGCGCGTCACGACCGGCGGCGACTTCACGGAATACGCCGTGCCGACCGACGACCCCGAGCCGGGGCACATCACCACCGGACCGGACGGCGCCCTGTGGTTCACCGAGGCGACCGGCGACAAGATCGGCCGGATCACCACCTCCGGGGTCATCACGGAGTACGCGCTGCCCAACGCGGGATCCTACCCCTGGGGCATCACCGCGGGCCCCGACGGCGCCCTGTGGTTCGTGGAGACGATCGGCAACAAGATCGGCCGGATCACCACCTCGGGGACCATCACGGAGTACGCCCTGCCGACCGCCGACGCCTACCCGATGCGGATCACGTCCGGTCCCGACGGCAACCTGTGGTTCACCGAGTCGTTCGTCGGCAAGATCGGCCAGATCACCCCGGACGGAGACATCACCGAGTTCGCCGTCCCCTCCTCGGGGGCGACGCCCATAGGGATCACCACCGGGCCGGACGACAACCTGTGGTATGCCGACGCCAACGGCAAGGTCGGCTCCGTCACCACGGACGGCGACTTCACCGAGTATTCATTCGACGACTCCAACGCCTTCCCCTGGGGCATCACCAGCGGCTCCGACGGCAGGCTGTGGGTGAGCGAGCAACTCGGCAACGCGGCGGCCAGCGTCACCACCTCGGGAATCATCATCGAGTACAACATGCCGACCACGCTCGCCGGGCCCTTCGACATCACCAGCGGGCCCGACGACAACGTCTGGCTCACCGAGAACTACGTCGACCAGATCGCGAAGGTCACCCTGTAGTCCGACCGCGACGCGGCAGCGGGAACTCCCGGGTGGAGCACCCGGGAGTTCCTCCGGACAGAGCGTCCGTCCTCGGCGTCAGGGCGTGTCGTCGCCCTCGACCCGCATGACACTCGCGACCGCGCGGACGATGTTCAGGTCGCGCAGGTCCTTGATCGTGCCCGACAGGGCGGCGTCGCTGGCCCGGTGGGTCACCAGCACGAGCTGGGCGTCGTCGCCCCGGCCCTCCTGCCGCACCGTCTGGATCGACACGTCGTGGCTCGCGAAGATCTCGGCCACCCGGGCGAGGACACCCGGCTTGTCCGCCACGTCCAGCGACACGTGGTAGCGGGTGACGCTGTCGCCCATCGGATGGACCTTGAGGTCGGCGTACGTCGACTCCTCCGGCCCGCGGGTGCCGGCGATGCGGTTGCGCGCCACGGCGACGATGTCGCCCAGCACGGCGCTGGCGGTGGGCGCGCCGCCCGCGCCCGCGCCGTAGAACATCAGCCGCCCGGCCGACTCGGCCTCCACGAAGACGGCGTTGTACGCCTCGCGCACGCCGGCCAGGGGGTGCGACCTCGGGATCATGGCGGGGTGCACCCGGACGCCGACCGACCGGCCGTCGTCTGAGCGGGCGCAGATGGCCAGCAGCTTGATGACGTATCCCATGCCCTTGGCCGAGGCCACGTCGGCAGCGGTGATCTCCGTGATGCCCTCGCGGTGCACGTCGGCGGCCGTCACCCGGCTGTGGAAGGCGATGCCCGCCAGGATCGCCGCCTTGGCGGCGGCGTCGAAGCCCTCGACGTCGGCCGTCGGGTCGGCCTCGGCGTACCCGAGTGCCTGGGCCTCCTCCAGAGCGTCGTTGAACGAGGCGCCGGTGGAGTCCATCTTGTCGAGGATGTAGTTAGTGGTGCCGTTGACGATGCCCAGCACGCGGCGCACCCGGTCGCCGGCCAGCGATTCGCGCAGCGGGCGCAGCAGCGGGATCGCCCCGGCGACGCTGGCCTCGAAGTACAGGTCGGCGCCGTTCTCGCGGACGGCCCGGTGGATCGTCGCGCCGTCCTCGGCCAGCAGCGCCTTGTTGGCGCTCACCACGGACTTGCCGTGCGCCATCGCGGCGAGGATCAGCGATCTGGCCGGTTCGATGCCGCCGATCACCTCGACGACGATGTCCACGTCGTCGCGGGTGACCAGGGCCTCCGCGTCGGTCGTGAGCAGGGCGGGGTCCACGTCGGCGTCCCGCTTGCGGCCCATTCTCCGCACGGCGACTCCGGCCAGTTCGAGCGGGGCTCCGACGCGGGCGGCGAGGTCGTCGGCCTGTTCGTGGAGCAAACGCACGACCTGCGACCCGACGACGCCGCAGCCCAGCAGCGCGACCCTGAGCGCCGGTTTGGCTCTAGTCACGACCCCTCCTCGCTTCGCCGCCGGACTGTCCGGGACGGCCTGTCACATCTGCCCCCTGAGCAGGTCGTCCTCGGTCTCTCTGCGGATGATGACCCGCGCCTGGCCGTTGGACACCGCGACGACGGCGGGCTTGGGCAGATAGTTGTAGTTGTTGGCCAGCGACCGGCAGTAGGCGCCGGTGCCGGCGACGGCGATCAGGTCGCCGGGGGCCAGGTCGCCCGGCAGGTACAGGTCGCGCACGACCATGTCGCCGCTCTCGCAGTGCTTGCCGACCAGGCGCGACAGCATCGGCGCCGCCTGGCTCACCCGGGACGCGAGCACGGCCGTGTAGTCGGCGCCGTAGAGGGCGGTGCGGATGTTGTCGCTCATGCCGCCGTCGACGCTCACGTACGTGCGCAGGCCCTCCACGTCCTTGACCGTACCGGCCTCGTACAGGGTCACGCCGGACACTCCGGCGATCGACCGGCCCGGCTCGACCGTGAGGCGCGGCACCGGCAGCCCGGCCGACTCGCACACCTTCGTGACGATCTCCCGCAGGCCGTCCGCGATGACCTTGACGTCCAGCGACTCGTCGCCCACGACGTACGGGATGCCGTATCCGCCGCCGAGGTCCAGCTCGGGGAGCACCACGTCGTGCTCCTCCTTGATCTCGACCAGCAGCCGGGCCAGGCGGCGGGCCGCGACCTCGAAACCGCCGGTGTCGGTGATCTGCGACCCGATGTGGGAGTGCAGGCCGACCAGTTCGAGCTGCGGCAGCGCGAGGATGCGCCGCACCGCCTCGGCGGCGGCGCCGCTGCTCAGCGACAGGCCGAACTTCTGGTCGTCGTGAGCGGTCGCGATGAACTCGTGGGTGTGCGCCTCGACGCCCACGGTCACCCGGATCATCACCTTCGGCCGCACACCGTGCTGGTCGGCGAGGAAGCCGACGCGGGCGATCTCCTCGAACGAGTCGACCACGATGTGGCCCACGCCGGCCAGGACGGCCCTGTCCAGCTCGGCGAGCGACTTGTTGTTGCCGTGCATCGTGATCCGCTCGGGCGGGAAGCCGACGCTGAGCGCCACGGCGAGCTCACCGGCGCTGCACACGTCGAGGCCGAGGCCCTCCTGGTCGATCCAGCGGGCGATCTCGCGGCACAGGAACGCCTTGGCGGCGTAGTGGACCTCGCCGTCGTGGAAGGCGGACCGGTACTCGCGGCAGCGTGAGCGGAAGTCCTCCTCGTCGACGACGTACAGAGGCGTGCCGAACTCCTTCGCCAGGTCGCGAACGTCGATTCCGCCGATCGTGACGGCTCCGTCGGCCCGGCCGGACGTTCGCGGCCAGATGGCCGGTTCGAGCGCGTTGAGGTCGGCCGGCACGTGCTGCTGCGGACGCTCCTCGGGCAGTCCGGCGGTCACGGCGACGATCGTTGAGGCGGCGTGCAGGTCGCCGGCAGGGTGGGCGAATCGACTCACCCAACGAGGCTAGCCGACCCGGCGATTCACTCGCGCCCGCTGTTCATCCTGCGAGACGGCCCCGGCGGAAGATATTCACATCCGCAGGTCATCGGCGACAGCACTTTCAGCGAACCGCCGGTTTTGTTCAGATTTTGCCGGGAGGGGCGACGCCGAGCTCCGCCAGTCCCTCGCCGAGCACCCGGCGCACCGCCTCCCCCATCCGCACCCGGGCCGCGTGGACCCCCGTCGGCGGCTCGTCGCCCCTGGGAATCGGGGCCGCGCGCTCGACGGCGGTGTGGTAGGCCTCGGCCAGCCGTTCGAGATAGGCCGCCCATCCCGGGTCGCGGCTGTCCCTCCTGCTCGGCAGCTCGGCCAGGACCCGCAGCACGGCCCGGTCGAACGGGCCGTCGAGCAGTTCGGGCCGCACCGCCGCACCTGCCGCACCACCTGCCGCCGCACCGGCCCGCACGCCGGCCGGCACGCCGAGGTCGCGCGCCCACCGCTGTACGGCACCCGCCCGCACGTACGCGTACCGCACGGCGAAACCGGGGTTGTCCCAGGTGCGCGGGAAGTCCGGCCACGGCGCCACGGAGGCTCCCGGCGGCGGGGGGACGGCGACCGGGGCGGCAAGCACGTCCTCGACGATCTCTCCGGGGGTGGCGACGCCGATGACGAGGAAGCCGTTGGGCCGGACGTCCACCCGCCGGATGCCGGGCACCGTTCGCAGCCGTGCCGCGAGCCGCTCCGCCACCTCAGCCGGCGCCTCCGCCGTTCCCCGCAGCGCCGCCGTGGAGACGAACCACGCGTCCCGCTCCCACGACCCCTGCGGCACCGGCGGCGCGCCAAGGACGCCACACAACGCCTCCATAATCACCCCACACCCCCTCACCGCCGTGATCTTGTAATTTGTCGCACACATCCCCGCCGAGCTGGGCCTCCACCTTTCATGATCTTGCAGAATTGACACAGCCAGAGGGCCCACCAGGGGAAACACGACTCGTGATCCTGCAATCGCAAGGTCACGGCGGCGATAACGCCAGGTCACGAAGCATAGCGGCGCACACTTGCATGATCATCAAAGGGATCGGTGCAGGTGACGGCCCATCCATGCGACAAACTACAAGATCACGAGGGGTGGGGAGGGAGGGAGGGGGGTTAGATGAGGGCGAGGGGCTCGGCTGGGACGTAGCCCTCCAAACGCGCCGAGCCGAGCAGCGAGCCCTCGGCCGAGTCGCGGACGCAGACGTAGGAGTACTGGTCGGCCGAGTAGACCCGCACCCCGTCCGTACGGCACTGCCGCATCAGGACCTCGCCCCACTCCTCGGAGACGTCGGCGAAGCCGAGGCCGGTGAGGACCTGACGGCGGGCCAGGACGGTGCCGCCGGCCACCTCGGGCAGGAACCGGTGCTCTGCCCCCGGCTGGCGCAGCAGGGTCGCGCCGGTCTGCGGCAGGTGGGCGTAGAACGACGCCTTCCCGAGCACCTCGGCGTCGGTGGAGGCGAAGTGCCGCACGAGGTCGGCCAGGTAGTGCTCGCCGTACAGGTCCCTGGCGTCGAGCACGGCGACGTAGTCGCCGTCGGCGAGCCTGATCGCACGATCGAGAGCGGCGCCCCGGGTGACCGGCTCCTGGGTCGCGCGGACCACGACGTCGAGGTCCGGGCACGACTGACGGACCGTCTTGTCCACCAGACCCGCGTCCAGGCCGTCCGCCACGACCACGATCTGGCCCGGCCGTTCCACCTGACGGGTGACCTGGCCGAGCAGGCGGTCCAGCTCCGCCGGGTCGGAGACAGCGGTGATCGCCGTGATCGCACCGCTGCCCCGCACGCTCGGCACGCCGAGGGTGTCGAGGACCGGGTCGAGCAGCGGGGTGACGCTGGTGCGGGCCCGCCAGGCGAGATGCGCCTCCCTGGCCAGGTGTCCGGCGTCGGCCATGAGGACCTCGGCCGCCGCGAGGATCTCCTCGCCCTTGGCCCCGGCTCGCACCTGGAGCACCGGAGTGCCGCAGGCCGCGACCTCCTCTATCGCTCTCGGCTCGGCGTCGGCGCCCGCGATCACCAGGGCCGGCCGCCGGTAGGCGGTCAGCACGTCGTCGTACGCCGTCGTGTCGTCGTCCTGCCCCGCCAGCGGCTGCCAGGCCGCGCCGCCGGCCGGAGGAGTGACCGTGCCAAGGGTGACGATCTCCCCGGTCCTGCCGCCGTCGGCGGGGATGGGGTTGTGCACGCGAGGCTGGATCGCGAGCGGGAGCACGCCGACGCGGTCGTGCCGCAGCGCCGACCGCCACTCGCGGGCGCGGGCCTCGGTGGTGGCCAGCACGTACTCGAAGTGCTCGGCCGCCGGAACGGCCCGCGACACCGCGCCGCCGGAGTGCCAGAAGACCGTCTTGACCCCCCGCTTGTGGCAGGCCGCCACCAGGTCGCGCAGCGCCCGCGTCTCCCCGGCCAGCGCCTCCAGCCAGCGCCCGCCGTTGCCCTGGCGGGGGCCGGGCCGTACGGACTCGACGAACAGCACGTGCGGCTGCTGCTGGTCGAGCATGGCCTCCCAGTTGTCCGGGCCGAAGTTGGTAACCAGCCGCCACTCATACCGCAGCAGCGCCTCGGTCTGCCGGTCCACGATCGCGGCGACCGTCATGTACGGCCGGGCCGTCGGGCCCTTGGGGACCGTGAACGACTCGGCGAGCGGCGCGGAGACCTGCGGGGCCTTGGGCTCGGGCGCGGCGGGAGCCGCCTTCATCTCGGGGACGGCGGGGATCTCGGGCTTGAAGTCCGATCGCCTGGGCGCGGGGCGCTTCCTGATCGGCGCCTTGAGCGTCCTGGCCACCGTGCCGGGCTTCTTGCTGTGGATCGCGTCGCCGAGTTTGCTCCACCGGCTCTCCTGGAGCGAGGCGAACTTCCAGTTGGCGACCTCGGTCTGGTACTTCTGCTCCGCGAGCTGCTTGGCGAGCTGCGCGTTCTGCCGCTCGGCCGTCTTCAGCCGCGCCTCGGCCTCACGCATCTTCGTCAGCGCCTCGGCCTCCGAGCGCGCCACCTCCTCCAGCCGCCGTTGATAGTCGGTGATCAGCCGGGCCAGCTCCGCCGCGCCGGAGGCCCGCTCCACCGCCTCCGCCAGCGCCTGCCGCAGCGCCGCCGGGTCGCTCCGCTCGGGCTGTCCGGCTGCCGGCTCGCTTACCTCGCTCATAAGGGCTGACTCCGCGGTAGACCTTCAGGACCAGAGTCACAATATTCGCAGAACGCCCTGATCGCTCTCAGGCAGAGCCGAGACCTCGTCCACCTCCTCCGCCACACCACCCCGCGACCGGTGGCCCACGAACCTCGCGACCAGATCGCCACAGGCTCTGCGACCAAATCACCACGACACCAGCGACCAAACGGCCACCGAGCATGCGACCGTTGTTCCACGAGGAGGGTCCGGAATGCCATCCTGAGCTGGTGAAAGGCCCTTCGCGGACCCCTCTCGGCCGAGTGGTTCCGAGACACGCGGAAAAGCCTGCCGCGGACGCCTTGAGCGACACCCGTGTCGTACTGATCAACGGTGCCCGCCAGAGCGGCAAGAGCACCCTTGTGCGCCTCCTCGCCAAGGAACGGACGGCAGAGTGGCGCAGTCTGGACACCCCGGTCGTTCGCCAGGCAGCGCAGGAGGATCCCGCGGGCTTCGTGGCGTTCCCCGATCTGATGGTGATCGACGAGATCCAGCGCGTGCCCGAACTCATGCTGTCCATCAAGGAACAGGCGGACGCCGACCCCCGGCCGGGGCGGTTTCTGCTCACCGGATCCGCGCGAGTGCTCAGTCTGCGGGCCCTCCCCGACGCGTTGCCCGGACGCATGGAGACGATCGAGCTGTGGCCGTTCTCGCAAGGGGAGATCGACGACACTCCGGACAGGTTCGTGGACGCGATCTTCGCCAAGGGCGAGGACCTCCGTCACACGTCCTCGTTGTCGCGCGCCGACTATGCCGAACGGGTCGTCCGAGGGGGCTTTCCGGAGGCGGTGGCCCGGACGAACCCGCGCAGACGCGAGCGCTTCTTCGACTCGTACGTCTCCGACCTGATCGCGCGGGACGTGAGCCAGTTGTCCGAGATCGAGCGGACGCCCGAGATACGCGCCCTGGTGCGGTCGGTGGCCGCCCGGTCGGGACAGTTGCTCGTGACCGGCGCGCTCGGGGCGGACATCGGACTGTCCCCCAGCACCGCGAACCGCTACCTCGGCCTGCTCGAAGAGGTGTTCCTGATCAAGCGCGTCCCCGCCTGGTCGCGCCACCTCAGCAATCGAGCGGTCGGCACTCCCAAGGTGGCCTTCGTCGACTCGGGCGTGGCCGCCAACCTGCTGGGCGCCGACGCGAGGAGCCTGGTGCGGCCCGACGGCCAGTTCGGACCGTTGCTGGAGGGATTCGTCCTGATGGAGCTCGCTCGCCAGCTCACCTGGTCAGATGAGCGCGTGGAGCTCTTCAACTACCGGACCAAGGACAAGGTCGAGGTCGACGCGGTGCTGGAGAACCGGCAGGGCCGTGTCGTCGGTGTCGAGGTCAAGGCATCCTCCACGGTCCGCGCCGACGACTTCCGTGGCCTGCGCCACCTCGCCGACCGCCTGGGCGACGACTTCGTGGCCGGCATCGTCCTCTACACCGGCAGCCAGACCCTCCCCTTCGGCCCGCGACTGCGCGCGATGCCCGTCAGCGCCCTGTGGCAGGTCTGACGCCTCCGCCGGGCCACAGCGAGCGCCTCGCGTACGTTGACAGGCCGGCGCGAGTGAGCCGACCCGGGTGCAGTGGGCCGGGCGCGGATCTGCTGGAAGGTCGCGATTACCATCGCGCGATGAACCGATTTCCAATTCGAAGGACATGCCACTTGCCCTGACTATAACGTTCGTGTTATGAGTTGGGGGAAGGTGGAGCTTGAACCCGAGGTCGACGAGTGGTTCGACTCGCTCAGCCAGGACGACCAGGAGACTGCCGTCTTCTATGTCGATCTGCTGGCCGAGCGCGGCGTGCTTCTCGATGAGCCGTACACCCGGCAACTGTGCGGCAAGCTTCGGGAGCTGCGCTTCCACCTCTCCCGGAATGCGGTCCGCATCACCTACTGGATCGCTCCGGGAAGGCGCATCATTCTGCTCACGGTCTTCCGCAAGCAGCGGATGCGGGAGACGACAGAGATCGAGCGAGCTGTGCGGGCCATGCGGCGATGCGTCGCGGAAGCGCACACGGCAGACGAGGAGTGATCGACGTGAGCGAGCGCAGAGCGTGGTCCGACAAGCGCTCCGAGATCATGAATCGGCCCGGCGCCGGAGCCGCCTACGAGGCCGCTCGCCTCCGCTTCGAACTTGGCGACACGGTGCGGCGGCGGCGCGAGGAGCTCGGCCTGACGCAGACGGAGCTGGCAGCTCGCGCAGGCCTCAAACAACCTGCGGTGGCCCGCTTCGAGGCCGGCGGCACCATGCCCACGATTCCAATGCTGGAACGCCTCGCCGAAGCCCTCGAGGTACGGCTGAGCGTGCAGTTCCAGCCCTTCCGGGAGGCAAGTTAGCCCAGTGCGTGAAGCCGAACGTCGGCTTGACACATCCACCGCGCACACGCCCCGGGTCCTCCGTCGACTCGGGCATGGTCTCCAACCTGCTGGGCGCCGACGCGAGGAGCCTGATGCGGCCCGACAGTCAGTTCGGACCGTTGCTGGAGGGATTCGTCCTGATGGAGCTCGCCCGCCAGCTCACCTGGTCGGACGAGCGCGTGGAACTCTTCCGCTACCGGACCAAGGACAAGGTCGAGGTCGACGCGGTGCTGGAGAACCGGCAGGGCCGCGTCGTCGGCGTCGAGGTCAAGGCATCTTCCACAGTTCGTACCGACGACTTTCGCGGCCTGCGCCACCTCGCCGACCGCCTGGGCGACGACTTCGTGGCCGGCATCGTCCTCTACACCGGCACCCAGACCCTCCCCTTCGGCCCGCGACTGCGCGCGATGCCCGTCAGCGCCCTGTGGCAGGTCTGACGGCTGAGTCGCGCGCACAGGCGGTCAGGGCGGGCGTGCACTGTCGCAAGCCGCCCTGACCTGCCCTCTTCGCCTCACGCGCACATGCTATTCGCACTCTCAAGGAACTCGTTCCAGGTGTACAGGTCGTCCTTGTCGCCGACGTACACGTCTCCGGGCTGGAGCGTGACCGCGTCGTTCAGGCTGAAGGTGAGCTGACCCACGATCGCGTCCTTTCCGGAATCAGGGTACGCCTCGACGTAGTAAGTGACGCCGGGGCGCAGGCGAGGATCGCCCGAGATCAGTTTCCAATCCGGCGACGGCGAATCGAGATCAAGCGTCACGGAACCGTCTCCGACGCGCGTGGTGCTGAATTTGGCGACACGCGTCCAGGACTCGTCCACGAGAATGGTCATGGTCATCGAGTGAGGTGCCCTTCCGCACCACGCGACAGGAATGTTGATGCCACCGTCCTGCGAGCGCGTCAGCCCCACCACTCCTACTTGTTTCTGTACACAGCCGGCGAGCATGAAGGCCACTGCCAGCGCGACCACGAGCCGCAGAATCTTTCTCATGTCAGGCCGCACTGGGAGCCGTATCCACCCTTGACCAGACCTGCTTGGATCTCGAACCCGTTGGTACAGGGATTCGGCCCCGCGAGCCAGTAGGCGACGGCGAACGAGAACCACCAACCAGTTCTGTCGGCGTAGGTGTACCACTGCTGCGTGTGCACATATTCGTGCTGCAAGAGGTCCGTCTTCTTCAGAGCGGCCGCAGTGGAAATCTTGGTCAGGAAAACGGCCCCGATGGTGTAGCCGCTGCGGCCGGCGGGGAACAACCATTCCGGCAGCCCACCGCAGACCGACAGTCTCCCGCCCAAGGCGCTGCCGCACGGCGCCCCGGTCAGCTTGTACGTCCACGCCTTGAGTTGCCTTTCGACATCGGCCAGCTTGAACTTCGCGTTGTATTCGAGCATCACGGAAGTCAGAGAAACCCAGGACCGGAAAACGATGTCCGCCGCTTTTGCCAGCATGTTACCATACTTGTCCCATATGGCCTTATCACCATTCAGCAGTTTGCCGCACTGACCCTCACCTCCGACGACCGCACAGAACGCGGCCTTGATACCTTTCCAAGCGCCTTCGCCGACCTTCTTCTGCAGCTTTTTGAGCCAGTCACTCACGCCTCCCGAGGGGAGCATGCCCTCCATGTCCTTCTCGTTCATCGGCATCGCCTTCACCAGCTGCCACATCAGGTCGAGTTGCTGGTTGGTGAGCCGCCCGTCGTACGCCAGCATGTAGGCTTCCCTACGCTTCTCGTCAACTGACCAGAAGTCCTTTGGAGCCTGGTGGCCGTCCGGCATGACGCCCAGTTCCTTGGCCCGTTCGTCAGTGAACCGGGGCTGAGACTCCTTGAACCACGGCGACTGCATGTACTCTTCCCACCATCGCGCGTGGGCATCGGTCTCATAGCAGGTGTCGCCGGAGCAGACGTATCCGCCGCAGGAGAAGCCGGACAGGCACACCTCCACCTGCTGGTGCCCGGTGGGATCGACATAGTTCAGGGGCGAGGCGCCCGCGTAGGTGTAGTGGTTGGCCTGTACGGACGGCACCGGATCCAGGTTCGCCGTGTCACGGCTGGTGAAGGTGCCGGTGCCGGGCTGGTACCAGCGGGCGTGCATGTTGACCTGACCGGTGTCGGCGTCCGTCCACTCGCTCTGATAGCCGAGCTGGAGCTGGGTGCCGGTGCTGGTGGTGACCTTGCCGAAGGGGTCGTAGGCGGTGGAGCCGGCCAGGCTCGTGGCTCCGGCCGTGAAGGCCGCGACGATGTCACCGTGCCGGTCGGCCATCTGGAACTGGGCCGTGCCGGTGCCGATCTTGGCGGACAGGACGTCGCCGAAGGCGCCCCGGCTGTAGGTCTCCCGCGCCGCTCCGGCTCCGTCCGTGACCGCGACCAGGTCGTTGCTCATGTCGGCGTAGACGTGGTGGTGGCGCCGCCCTTGGTGCGGCCGGTCATGCGATCGAGGGCGTCGTAGGTGTAGTCGGCGTTCCCGTCCCCGACCATCCGGTCGAACGCGTCGAAGGAGAAGGCCCTGACGGCCCCGTCCTTGGAAGCCGAGGCGAGCGTGCCGCGCGGGGTGTAGGTGTAGCTGACCCCTGCGCCGGAGGTGAGGCGGTTGCGCTCGTCGTAGGTGAAGGTGTCGTTCCCCGCCCGCGTGCGGTTCCCCGGACAGCCGCCGTTCCAGCCCGCGGCCGTGGCAGGCTCCGGTCCCCCTGCCGGCCCCGAGGTCCGTAGACTCGGCTGGGCTTCAAGGGAGGGCAAACCGTGCGCAAGGGTGAGTGGCCGCGATTCCAGGCCAGGCCGTACGTCTGCGGGGCCGTCGGGCCCTTCGAGCAGGCGACGCTCGACGTGCTGGCACGGTCGGGGCCGGCCGTCCAGGCCGTGCACACCGCCCCGGCGGCCGCGCTGCTCGCGTCGGCTCCTCTTGCGCCGTACGCCACGGGCGAGCGGACTACCGCGTACGCGTGGGGCGGTCGCACGCCGGAGACCGGGGCCGAGCCCCGGGCGAACGCGTGGCTGCGGGTCGCGGAGACGTACGAGACCCCGGGCCTGGTGGACGAGCCCGACGCGGTGAGCCTGCACACGGGCGGCCTCGGCCTGGTCGACGTCTACTACCTTCAGGACGGCGACGCCGTCTACTTCTCCTCCCTGATCGAGCCGCTCCTCGCGCTCGCCCGGCCCTACGAGGTGAACTGGGACGCGTGGGCGGCGATCCTCACGCTCACCTACCCCCTGCTTGAGGACACGCCGTACCGCCAGATCCGGCGCCTGCCCGGGGCGACCGCGCTGACCTGGTCGCGGCGCGAGCGCAGGCTGAGGGTGGACCGGCGGACCCCGCGCTGGGTGCGGGAGGAGCCGGTGGACCGGGGCGTGACGGGCGGCGACCTGGTCGCGCTGCTGCACGACGCGCTCAAGCCGTACGAGCGGGTGCTGGTGCCGGTGAGCGGCGGGTACGACTCGCGGCTGCTGGCCAGCGTGGCGATGGCCAGGAAGATGGACGTCGAGTCGTGGACCACCAGCCCCGACGACGGGCTGGACAACGACATCGACTTCGCCCGCTACATCACCCGCGAGCTGGGCATCCCGCACCGGATCATGCCGCAGGACCCTGTCGCCTACCCGCAGGAGGCGCTGTGGGCGGCCCGGCGCCTGGAGTTCCTCACCAGCCACCACGCGTGGTACTCCCCCTTCGCCCGTGAGGTGCACGGCGCGGGCCGGGCGCTGGTGGACGGCCTGGCGGGCGGCCCGCTGATGAAGAACTTCCTGATCACGGCGGACGCCGTGGGCGCGGGGACGGGCGCGACCCGCCGCGAGGCCCTGCTCAAGGCGCTGGCGACCGGCGACGCCCACATCCCCGTGCTCGGCGAGGCCGCCGCCGCGTTCATGGGCGACCGGGTCCGTACGGCGTTCACCCGGGCGACCTCGATGCTGCACGGGCACCGGGCCGAGCTGCCGTTGAGCGTGCTCCACACCCGGACCGTGCGGGGCATCGCCCGGTCCCCGGTCAACCTCGTCGGCCCGGAGGCGACCCCGGTCTTCCCGTTCCTGCACCCGGAGTTCTTCGACGCGGCTCTGTCGGTGCCGGTCGGCCGCAAGGAGGGCGGCAGGTTCTACCGGGAGGTCCTGCGGGCCGCCAACCCTCGCGTGGCGGCGCTGCCCTCGACAAACACCCCGCTGCTGCCGAACCGCCGGGTGCCGCTGCGCTCGAACGGGCCGGTCGCCCGCGAGTGGAACCATCGGATGCTGGTCAGGGCCGCGGCGATCCCCGGACTGATGTCGCCCCAGATGCTGGACGCGATCGCCGGCGGTCCGGACGCGCTGACCGCCTTCGGGTCGTGGAACTCGCGGTTCTGGCTGCGCGCCCTGGCGGCGTTCGGGGCCTGGCTCGCCGACTACGAGGACGCGCTCGGCGACCTCACCCCGCCCTGGCCTGCGCCGTAGGGCTGGTAACCCCGCACAGTCCTGGGGCGCGTGTGTGCGGTAGCAGTCCGTGATCACCTGGAAACAGGTAAAAACTGCATGTCAGACCGTCGTCAGCCTTTTCGGTCAGGCCACTCTTAGTGGTAGTTTTGGTCAAATAGAGCCAAACTTCATGGCGAGAGCTTCAAAGCTCGGGTGTGACCTGACAACGCGCTCCTTCTTTCCTCAAGCGAGAACCAATGAACGCTGCTGCGCCCTGCCCTGACTCGGTTCCCGGGTCGTTCGGCGCCACCACTGGTGCGTCCTCCGGCGATCTGCCGGAGATCACCGATTTCACCTCACAGGACCCACGCTGGTACAAGCGCGCGGTCTTCTACGAGGTACTGGTCCGCGGCTTCAAGGATTCCAACGGCGACGGCACCGGCGACCTGCGCGGGCTGATCGAGAAGCTCGACTACCTCAAGTGGCTCGAGGTCGACTGCCTCTGGCTGCTGCCGCTCTACGAGTCCCCGCTCAAGGACGGCGGCTATGACATCGCCGACTACCTCAAGATCCTTCCGGAGTTCGGCGATCTCGGCGATTTCGTGAAGCTGATCGAGGCCGCGCACGAGCGCGGCCTGCGGGTCATCACCGACCTGGTCATGAACCACACCAGCGACCAGCACCCGTGGTTCCAGGCGTCCCGCACCGACCCGGACGGCCCGTACGGAGACTTCTACGTCTGGTCGGACGACCCGGACAAATACTCGGGCGTGCCCATCGTCTTCGTGGGCTCCGAGGAGTCCAACTGGACGTACGACCCGGTGCGCAAGCAGTACTACTGGCACCGGTTCTTCCACCACCAGCCCGACCTGAACTACGACAACCCGGCCGTCCGGGACGCGATGATGGAGGTCATCCGCTTCTGGCTCGACCTCGGTGTGGACGGGTTCCGGCTGGACGCGGTGCCCTACCTGTTCGAGCGCGAGGGCACCTCCTGCGCCGGGCTGCCCGAGACGCACGACTACCTCAAGAAGATCCGCGCCGAGGTGGATCGGCTCTACCCCGACCGGGTGCTGCTCGCCGAGGCCAACGGCTGGCCCGAGGACGTGGTCGAGTACTTCGGCGACCCCACCGTGGGCGGCGACGAGTGCCACATGGCCTTCCACTTCCCGCTGATGCCGCGCATCTTCATGGCGGTGCGCCGGCAGAGCCGCGAGCCGATCTCCGAGATCATGTCGCGCACCCCGAAGCTGCCGGAAAGCGCCCAGTGGGGCATCTTCCTCCGCAACCACGACGAGCTGACGCTCGAGACCGTGACCGAGGAAGAGCGCGACTACATGCACGCCGAGTACGCCAAGGACCCGCGCATGCGCGCCTACCTCGGCATCCGGCGGCGCCTGGCCCCCCTGCTGGACAACGACAGGGACCAGATCGAGTTGTTCACCGCGCTGCTGCTCAGCATGCCGGGCTCGCCGGTCATGTACTACGGCGACGAGATCGGCATGGGCGACAACATCTGGCTGGAGGACCGCGACGCGGTCCGCACGCCGATGCAGTGGACCCCGGACCGCAACGCCGGCTTCTCCGAGGCCGACCCCGGCCGGCTCTACCTGCCGGTGGTCATGGACCCGGTGTATGGCTACCAGTCGGTCAACGTCGAGGCCCAGACCAAGAGCGAGTCGTCGCTGCTGCACTTCACCCGGCGGATGCTGCAGATCAGGCGAGAGCACGCGATCTTCGGCACCGGCGACTACACCGAGCTGTGGTCGCCGAACCTCAGCGTGCTGGCCTTCCTGCGGGAGGAGGGCGACGACGTGGTCCTGTGCGTCAACAACCTGTCGCGCTTCGCCCAGCCGGTCGAGCTCGACCTGCGCCGCTTCGCCGGGGTCACCCCGGTCGAGTGCCGGGGCGGCGTCTCCTTCCCGACGGTCGGCGATCTGCCCTACCTGCTCACGCTGCCGGGCTACGGCTTCTACTGGCTGTCCCTGCGGCCCTCGTCCTGATCCGGCCGTCCGGCATCCCCGCCCTCGGGCCCTTCGCGGGGCCCTGGGCGGGGCGCCGTCGCACCGGCGACAGACTTGACGCCGTCTTGGCCCACCCCTTCCGCCCGACGCGCCTACCGTGAGGTAGAAGGACGGATCGCTCGCATCGGCGAGAGGGGAGCGTCATGCTCCGGCACACCTACCTGTCCCTGGCCGCCGCGTTGGTCGCGGGCGCGGCGGTCTCCGGGATCGCCACGGCACAGACGCCGGCGGCACCGCGCGACCTCGACGCCTCCGCGACCCTCACGAACGCGCAGGGCCGCAACGTGGGGACGGTCAGTGTGGAGAACGACGAGAACGGCGGGACCGAGGTGAAGATCAGGGCCACCGCCCTGCCGCCCGGATTCCACGGCGTGCACATCCACACCAAAGGCGTCTGCGACCCGAAGTCGATCGACCCGGCGACCGGCAGCCCCTTCTTCAGCGCGGGCCCGCATCTGGGCTCTGGCGCGCATCCCGGGCACACCGGGGATCTGCCCGATCTCCTGGTCCGCGGCGACGGCGTGGGCCAGGCCACCTTCGTCACCGACCGGTTCACGGTGGAGGACCTGCTGAGCGGCGACGGCAGCTCGATCGTCGTCCACGCCAAGTCGGACAACAAGGCGAACGTCCCCGACCGCTACAGCCGTTCGGGGACGGCCGGGCCCGACGCCGAGACGCGCAAGGCCGGCGATTCGGGCGGCCGGATCGCCTGCGGGGTCTTCAAGAGGGCCTGAGCGGCACGGGCGGCCATGAAAGACCAGCGGGAAGACCGGCGGGCCTCATCTGTATCAGTATCGGCAGGCGCTTCCCGCATCGGCATCGGCGGGCGCTCCGCATGGGCTTTGGCGGGTCCTTCGCACGGTCCGCCGTTTCCCTCAGCGGGCGGTGACGGGCACCTGCGCCCGCGCCGCGCGCCTGGCGGGGATCAGCGCCACCAGCAACGCCGCGCCGATCGCGATGACGAGGGTCGCGGCGAGCATGCCGGGCGTCGGGGCCCGGCCGATGCCGGCGCCGACGCCGCTGCCGCGGCCCTCCAGGTCGATCAGCCACCGCGACCAGAACGCCCCCGCCGCCGCCCCCAGCACGACCCCCACCGCCGCGGGCAGGCCGGTGGCGGTGACCAGCGTCGCCATCACCTGCCGGGGAGTCAGGCCCATCGCCTTGAGCACGGCCAGGTCGAGGACGTGGTCGCGCAGCCCGAGCGCGCTGGCCGTCAACAGGCTGGCCAGCCCGATGAGGGCCAGCACGGCGACCAGCGCGACGATGATCACGCGGATGACCGCGAGCCGGTCGGCCGGGTTCACCGCCTGGGCCACCTCCAGCCCCTGCCCCTGCAGGCGGGCCCGCACCTGGGCCGCGTCGGCGCCGGGCCGCAGCACCAGGGCGTAGAACTGGGGCGGCATCGCGTCCTTGGCCGCCAGGCTGTCCACCCCGAACGACAGCACCTCGCCGTCCTGCTCCGGCTCGACCACCCGGCCGACGATCCGCACGATCAGCGGGGTGCCACCGATCGTCATGCGGACCCGGTCGCCGATCCGTACGCCGAGGAGGTCGAGCAGGCCCTGCCCGGCGACCGCCTCGCCCCGGTCGGCGAACATCCGGCCCTCCACCACCGGGAAGGGGTACGGGTCGGAGGACAGGCCGAGGGCCCTGGTCCGCACGGTCCTGGTCTGCCAGGGGACGAGCGCGTCGAGTTCGGCGCCCGGGTAGGCCGCGACCACGTCCTGATCGGCCATCGCGCGCCCGCGCGCCTCCTCGGCGGGCAGCTCGCCCGGCCGGACGGTCAGGGCCGCCGCCTGGCCCACGCTCTCCGGGTGGCGGATGAAGTCGTCCAGGGTCGTCCAGCAGCCGAGCCCTATCGCGATCATCATCATCGGGATGGCGACGCCGCACACCGTGAGCGCGGCGGGCGTCCTGCGGGTGAAGGCGTCCCTGGCGCCGAGGACGAGCGCGGGCGGCAGCCGTACGAGCAGGGCGACCCGGGCCAGCCGTGACAGGTGCCCGCGCGGCGGCGCCGCCGGGGCGGCCGGGATCGGCGGGGTGCGCCCGCCGCGCCAGGCCGGGATCAGCACCGCGACCAGCACGGTCAGCGACGTCCCCACGATGATCGCGGCGAGCGGGCCGGCCGACAGCGGCACGGCGACCGTCTCCCCCATGGCGTACGCCGTGATCAGCCGCGCGACGACCGCGCCGGCGGCGATGCCGAGCAACCCGAGCGTGCCGTGCTCGGCGACGAGCATCCGGATCACCTGGCCCCGGGTGAAGCCGAGCGATTTGAGCGTGGCGATGTCGCGCAACTGCATCAGCACCCGGCCTCCGGCGGCGTTGGCGAGCGCCAGCGCGGCGGCGGCCAGGCCCGCGCCGCCGAACAGCGCGAGCAGCAGGCCGAGCAGCCGGTTGTCCAGCTCCATGGAGGCCCGCACCTCGCGCCAGGTCGTCACCCGCTGCACCTGGTTGCGCATCGTGAAGACGGCCCTCTGGACGACGAGATCGGTGGCGGCGGGGTCGGCCAGCCGCAGCCCGGTCACGGTCTCGGTGCGACCGGGCGCGGGCTCGACCACGCTCAGCGTCTGCGCGAGCGTCCAGGCCAGGCCCGGGGTCCACTCCGGGTAGAACCCCTGGTCGCCGCTCTCCGCCAGCCCGGCGACGGTCAGCGCGTGGGTCGCGCCGTTCAGTCCGGTGACGGTGAACGGGCTGCCCGGCCGCAGGCCGAGAGCGCGGGCGAACGACCGCTCGACGACCACGCCGTTCGGGGTGTGCACGTCGAGCCAGCGACCCTCGCGCAGGAGCGGGCGGGCCACGGCCGGGAAGGCCGACGGCGTCTCCTGCAGGGTGATCGGCACCCGCCGGCCGCGGGTGACCAGCGTGGCGGGCGCGCTGCGGTAGGGCCCGGCGACGTCGGTCACGCCGTTCAGGCGGCGCAGCGCGGACGCGTCGGGGACGTCCTTGCTGTGGATCCAGATGTGCGCGCTGTTGCTGCGCTCGAACAGGCCGCGCCAGGGGTTGGTGCCGTCCTCCAGCAGCGTGGCCGCGATGATCAGGGCGGTGACGATCCCCGCCACCGCGAGGACCGTGAGCGCGGCCTGGCCCCGGCGTGCCCGCAGGTCCGCGCGGATCCACCGCAGCTCCGCGGTCCTCGTCGTGATCAAGCGACCCCCTCGCGCCGGTCCGGGCGTTGCGAACCGTCCGGGCGTGTGGCCGGGGGAGCCTGGTGGCCGGACGGTCTCAACTGCGCAGCTCCACGACGTCTCCGGCCGCTCCCAGGGGGCGCCGGCGCGACTTCGGGATCGCGCCGTCGTCGACGATCTGACCGTCCAGCAGGCTGACGACGCGGTCGGCCATGCTCGCCACTCGCGCGTCGTGGGTGACCAGCACGATCGTCTGGCCCTGCCCGTGCACCTTGCCGAGCAGGCGCAGCACGTCGCGGGTGTTGCGGCTGTCGAGGTTGCCGGTCGGCTCGTCGGCCAGCAGCAGCCGGGGCTGGTTCGCGAGCGCGCGGGCCAGCGCGACCCGCTGCTGCTCACCTCCGCTGAGCTGCGCGGGCGACGCCTCGGCGCGGTCGGCCAGGCCGAGCTCGCCGAGGAGATACTCGCGCCGTTCTCTCGCCTGCCGGGGCGAGACGCCGCCCAGCAGCGCGGGAAGCTCGACGTTGTCGGCCACGGTCATGTTGGCGACCAGGTTGAAGAACTGGAAGACGAAGCCGATCTTCTCCCGGCGGAGCACCGCCCACCCGCTCTCGGAGAGCGTGTCCGCCCGCCTGCCGTCCAGCCAGATCTCGCCGCTGGTACGGGTGTCCAGGCCGCCGAGCATGTGGACGAACGTGGACTTGCCGGACCCGGACGGGCCCATGATGGCGACGAACTCCCCCGCCTCGACGGTCAGGTCGACCCCGCGCACGGCGGGCACGGGCAGTCCGCCGGTCTGGTAGATCTTCACCAGGTTGACGGCCTGTACGACGGGAGCGTCGGCGGTCACGGCAGATCCTCCTGGCAGCGTTCGAGCCAGTCGAGGTCGGCCTGCAGGTGGAGCATGGCCCCCTCGATGAGCAGCAGCGCGACGCGGTTGGCCGGGTCGGTGCGCTCGGCCAGCTCGCGGAGGTCTCTCATGAGCGCAAGGTAGTGCCGTCGCTGCCGGTTCACCAAGGCCATGCGGTCGGACAGCCCGGTCATCGGAGCCAGCACGAGCTTCATGAAGAACTCGTCGCGCACCCGGGGGCCCTCGGAGGGCTCCTCGACCCAGGTCTCCAGCGCCTCCCTGCCGGCGGCGGTGATGTAATAGACCTTCTTGTTCGGCCGGTTGGCCTGCTCGACGTCGACCGACCGGACGTACCCGTCCTTCTCCAGCCGGCCCAGGGTCACGTAGATCTGGCCGATGTTGGGCGACGGGTAGGCGCCACCGAAGATCGTTTCGAGTGCCTGTTTCAGCTCGTAGCCGTGGGCAGGTTCCTTCGCAAGGAGCGCCAGCAGCGACTGCCGCACGCGCCCACCCCCCCAGCCGTATCGAGCAGTTATCGGAGCGTTACGAGCTCATCCGTTGACGCTCACATTATCGCTATGCATAACATGCATGCACTTACCTAACACGTATGTAACCCGCTTTTCATACGGAGGCCACATGGTTCGCCGAGCCCTCGCCGTTCTGGCCGCCTTCCTGGTGGCCGGGTGCGCGGGGCTCGCCGACACCGGCGCCGACTCCGCAGTGGGCAGCGACGGCACCGGGCCGATCACCCTGGCGATCGGCCGGGACACCACCGCGTATCTCCGCCCGCTGCTGGACCGGTGGAACCAGGCGCACCCGGACGAGCCGGTGTCGCTGCTCGAACTGCCCGAGGCGGCCGACGAGCAGCGCGCCCAGATGGTGGCCAACCTGCAGGCGCACAACGGTGTCTACGACGTGCTCGCGCTCGACGTCATATGGACGGCGGAGTTCGCCGACGCCGGCTGGATCGTGCCGCTCGACCGCAGCCTGTTCCCCCTGGACAAGCTACTCAAGGGCGTCGCGGACACCGCCATCTACCGCGACAGGCTGTGGGCCGCGCCGTACACCAGCAACGCCGGCCTGCTCTACTACCGGTCGGACATCCTGAAGAAGGAGCACCTGAAGCCGCCCAAGACCTGGGCGGAGCTGCGCGATCAGGCCTCCCGCCTGAGCGCGAAGTATCACATCGGAGGATATGCCGGGCAGTTCCTGCCGTACGAGGGACTGACCGTCAACTTCGCCGAGGCCGTCCAGTCGGCGGGCGGGTCGATCCTCGGCCCGGACGCCCGCACGGTCACGATGGACCTCGGCAGCGCGCGGGCCGCGCTCGACTTCCTCGTCGGCGGCGTCAAGGAGGGGTGGATCCCCCGCGAGGCGCTGACGTACAAGGAGGAGGAGTCGCGGCTCGCCTTCCAGGAGGGGCGGCTGCTGTTCGCCCGCAACTGGCCCCACGCGTACGGACCGGCCGCCCACTCGAAACTGGCCGGGAAGTTCTCGGTCGCCCGGCTGCCCGGTCTGAACGGGCCCGGGTCCAGCTCGCTGGGCGGCTACAACCTCGCCGTCAGCGCCTTCTCGAAGCGGCAGAAATCGGCACTCGACTTCATCCGCTACTTCACCGGCCTCGACAACGAGCGACTCGTGCTCACCGAGGGCTCGTTCCCGCCGGTGTGGGCGGAGCTGTACGACGACCCGGAGCTCATCGAGCGGTTCCCCTATCTGCCCGCGCTCAAGGAGGCGATCGTCTCGGCCCGGCCCAGGCCGGTCACCGCCGACTACAACCAGGTCAGCCTGCTGATCTCCAGCGCCGTTTCCGGCGCGCTCACCCTCGCCCAACCCGTGGACGAGACCGTCGCCGACCTGAAGCAGGGGCTCGGCGAGGTCATCCAGTTCGGAGGATAGATATGCGGAAACTTCCCCCCATCATGGTCGCGTGCCTCGCTCTCGCCGCCGCCGCCGCGTGCGGCAGCGACTCCGGCGGCGAGCCCGCGGCCCCGGGCAGCGCCTCGGCCGCCGCCGGCGGCGCCGCCAAGGCCCTGGAAGGTGTGAACGTCGAGGTCGCCGCGAAGTGGACCGGCGACGAGCAGGCCAACTTCGAGAAGGTGCTCAAGGCGTTCGAGGACAAGACCGGCGCCAAGGTCACCTACGCCTCCACCGGTGAGGACACCGGCGCCTACCTCGGGCCCCGCATCCAGGGCGGCAACCCTCCGGACGTCGCGATCCTGCCGCAGCCGGGCCTGGTGCAGCAGTACGCCGACGAGAACGCGCTCAAGCCGCTGTCCGCCGAGGTGCAGGCGCAGATCGACCAGAACTACACGCCGTACTGGAAGGAGCTCGGCTCCGCCAAGGGCCAGGTGTACGGCGTGCTCGTCAAGGCGGCGCACAAGTCGCTCGTCTGGTACCGCCAGTCGGCCTACGACGACGCCGGCGCCCAGCCCGCCTCCACCTGGGACGACCTGATCAAGAACGCCCAGACGCTGTCCGACTCCGGCGTCGCGCCGTTCGCGCTGTGCGCCGCCTCCGGCTGGACGCTGACCGACCTGTTCGAGAACGTCTACCTGTCCACCGCGGGCCCGGAGAACTACGACAAGCTCTCCAAGCACGAGATCCCGTGGACCGACGCCTCGGTCACGACCGCCCTGGAGAAGCTGGCGCAGGTCTTCGGCAAGAAGGAGTTCATGCTCGGCGGCTCGTCCGGCGCGCTGCAGACCGACTTCCCGACCTGCGTCACGCAGGTGTACGCCCAGAAGAAGGCCGCGATGGTCATCGAGGCCGACTTCGTCGCCGCCTCCCTGGGCCAGTCGGGCGCCAAGGTGGGCGAGGAAGCCAAGATCATGCCGTTCCCGAAGGCCGGCGACACCGCTCCGGTCATCCTCGGCGGCGACGTCGCGGTGGTGATGAAGGACAGCAAGGGCGCGCAGGCGCTCGTGGAGTTCCTGGCCTCCAAGGAGGGCGGCGAGGTCTGGGCCAAGCAGCCCGGCTACCTGTCCCCCAACCGCAACGTCTCCCCCGACAACTACCCCGACGACCTGACCAAGCAGCTCGCCCAGACGATCATCTCGGCCGGTGAGTCGGTGCGGTACGACATGTCCGACCTCGCGCCCAGCGCCTTCGGCGGCACCGACGGCAAGGGCGAGTGGAAGGACCTGCAGGACTTCCTCCGCGACCCCTCCGACGTGAAGGGCGCGCAGGAGAAGCTCGAGGCGGACGCCGCCAAGGCCTTCAAGAAGTAAAGGAAGGACGGCCGTGACCGAACGGTTGGACGGCCCGCAGGCCACCGGCGGCGGAGACTCCGCCGCCGGGGCCTCCTCCGGCCCGAGCGAAACCCCCGCAGATCCTTCCTCCGACTCCCCCCAGCCCTCCGACTCCCCCGAGTCCTCCGAGACTCCCCAGTCCGCTGACTCCCCCCAGCCGGGAGCGCCCCTTCCCGGCTCCGACGCCGACACCCCTCCCCCGGACTCCCCGGCCGCCTCGGACTCCCCGACCGTTTCCGAGGAGCCACCGGCGGGTCCGGCGGCGGGGTATGCGACGGCGGCCCCGCCCGGCGCGGTCGCCACGGCAGACGCGAGCGGCACGGCAGGCGCGGCGAAGGCGTTGGTGCGCCTCGGCCCGTCCCCGCGACTGGCGGTGATGTTCCTGCTGCCCGCGCTGCTGCTGCTCGCGGCGTGGGTCATCTATCCGATCGTCTACTCGATCTGGCGCAGCCTCTACGACTCGGCCGGCGACCGCTTCGTCGGGCTGAGCAACTACCTGTCGATCTTCACCGACTCCTCGACGCTCACCACGATCAGGAACAACATCATCTGGGTCGTGGTGGCCCCGGTCATCGTCACCGCGCTCGGTCTGATCTTCGCGGTGCTCACCGAGCGCATCCGCTGGTCGACGGCGTTCAAGCTGGTGCTGTTCATGCCGATGGCCGTCTCCCTGCTCGCCGCCGGCGTCATCTTCCGCCTGGTGTACGAGCAGGACCCGGACAAGGGCGTGGCCAACGCCGTCATCACGACCGTCCACGACGCCTTCTCCGCCGGCGCGGGCTATCCCGGGGCCCGGCCACGGGAGAACGACCAGGCGCCCGCGGTCGTGCAGGGCGGCGCGGTGGTGACGAAGCAGCAGGCGCAGGCCGGCACTCCGGTGCTGATCCCGCTCGTCGGCCTGACCCAGGACGCGGTGAAGAACACCGCGCCCGCCAAGGCCGCCCCCGGCGGCGACGGCCTGAGCGGCACGATCTGGCTCGACGTCGTCCGCGGCGGCGGAGGCACACTGAACCAGATCGACCCGCAGGAGAAGGGCCTGGCCGGCGTCACGGTCGAGGCGGTCTCCGGCGGCGCGGTCAAGGCGACGACCGAGACGGCCGCCGACGGCACGTTCCGCTTCTCCGGCCTCCCGGCCGGCTCCTATGTCGTACGGCTGCCGCAGTCGAACTTCACGGCGCCCTTCAACGGGCTGACCTGGCTGGGGCCGTCGCTGATCACTCCCGCGATCATCGGCGCGTACATCTGGGTGTGGGCCGGGTTCGCGATGGTGCTGATCGCGGCCGGGTTGTCGGCGATCCCGCGTGACGCCCTGGAGGCGGCCAGGATCGACGGCGCGACCGAGTGGCAGGTGTTCCGCCGGATCACCGTGCCGCTGCTGTCGCCGGTGCTGCTCGTCGTCTTCGTCACCATGATCATCAATGTGCTGAAGGTGTTCGACCTGGTGTTCATCATCGCTCCCGGCTCGGTGCAGCCACAGGCCAACGTGATCGCGCTGGAGATGTGGCGCGTGTCGTTCGGCGGCGGCGGCAACCAGGGTCTGGGCAGCGCGCTGTCGATCTTCCTGCTCGTGCTGGTGGTGCCGTTCATGATCTTCAACATCCGCCGGTTCAGGAGGGACGAGGGATGACGACCCTGGCCGAACCCCTGCACGCGCAGTCCATGCGGCGCGGCCTGATCGCGCGGGCGGTCGACCGCCTCGGCGGCGGCCTGGTCCAGGTCTTCATGATCCTGGTCGCGCTCTTCTGGCTGCTCCCGACCCTCGGGCTGCTCGTCGTCTCGCTGCGCGGCGAGACCGAGAACAACTCCTCCGGCTGGTGGACGCTGTTCACCAAACCCGCGCAGCTCACCGTCGACAACTACTCGAACCTGCTCGCGTCGGGCTTCGGCTCGTCGTTCTGGAACACCGTCCTCATCACGGTGCCGGCGACGCTGCTGGTGATCGGCATCGCGGCCATGGCGGCGTACGCGTTCGCCTGGATCGAGTTCCCCGGCAGGGACCTGGTGTTCCTCGTGGTCATCGCCCTGCTGGTCGTCCCGGTGCAGATCGCGCTGATCCCCATCGCCAAGCTGTACGGAGCGCTCGGGATCTTCGGCTCGATTCTCGGGGTCGTGCTGTTCCATGTGGCGTTCGGCCTGCCGTTCGCCATCTTCCTGCTGCGCAACTTCTTCGTGGGCATTCCGCGCGAGCTGCTCGAGGCGGCGCGGATGGACGGCGCGCCGGAGTGGCGGATCTTCGCCACCGTCGTGTTCCCGCTGGCCAAGCCCGCGATCGCGTCGCTCGGCATCTTCCAGTTCCTGTGGGTGTGGAACGACCTGCTCGTCGCGCTGGTCTTCGCCGACACCGGCAACCAGCCGATGACGAAGGCACTGCAATCCCAGATGCGGCAGTTCGGCACGAACGTGGACATTCTCGCGCCGGGCGCGTTCCTGTCGCTCATCATCCCGCTGGTGTTGTTCTTCGCCTTCCAGCGGTATTTCGTGCAGGGCATGCTCGCGGGCTCGGTCAAGTGACCGGCCGGAGGCCCCGAATCGTCCGGGGCCTCCGGTATCACCGCGGTTGACACGGGAAATGTCCCGTGTGTGGCGAGCCATGCCGGAAGGGCGTCGGATGCCCGCTTCACGGGGGTAAGCGGGCATCCGATCTTTCCGTCGCCGGGCCTAACGGGGGCCGAAAAGCCGATAGAGTCCGCGGACATGTCAGGACGTCCGTTGCACGAACTCGTGGAAGCCGGGTGGGCCGAGGCCCTCGCACCCGTGGCCGGGCGGATCGCCGCCATGGGCGACTTCCTCAGGCAGGAGATCACGGAAGGCCGCCAGTACCTCCCGGCGGGGGACAACGTCCTCCGCGCGTTCCAGCAGCCGCTGAGCGAGGTCCGGGTGCTGATCGTCGGCCAGGATCCCTACCCCACCCCCGGGCACCCGGTCGGGCTGAGCTTCTCCGTCGCCCCCGACGTACGGCCGCTTCCGGGCAGCCTGGTTAACATCTTCAAGGAGTACATGGCCGACCTCGGCCATCCCACGCCGCCCTCGAACGGCGACCTCACCCCGTGGACCGAGCAGGGCGTACTGCTGCTCAACCGGGTGCTGACGGTGATGCCGGGCAAGCCCGCCTCCCACCGGGGCAAGGGCTGGGAAGAGGTGACCGAGCAGGCCATCAAGGCGCTGGTCGAGCGGGGCGGACCGCTCGTGGCGATCCTGTGGGGCCGCGACGCCCGCAACCTGCGGCCGATGCTGGGGGACGTGCCGTGCATCGAGTCGGCCCACCCCAGCCCGCTGTCGGCGCGCAGCGGGTTCTTCGGAACCCGTCCGTTCAGCCGGGCCAACGCCCTGCTGGAGCAGCAGGGCGGGGCGCCGGTCGAGTGGAAACTGCCGTGACGGCTTGCCGATAGGATCACCACCATGAGCGATGGAACGGACACCGGTCGCTACCTGCGGCTCACCGTCGACCTGGTGGTCGAGGTCCTTGATGTAGACGCGCTGCAGGCCGCGGCGCTCGCCGAGATCCGCGACCCCCAGGCCGAACTGGACGACGCCGAGCGGCAGGAGCAGATCGAACTGGTCAACTCCGACGAGACGGGCGCGGCGGCCCTGCAGTGGCTGATCGAGCCCGACCACGTGCTGGGCCTGGTCGAGCACGTCGCCGAGATCGAGCCGAGGGAGGCGATGCTCGGCGTGGAGCCGTCGGAGGGCGTCCTGGAGGACGAGGACGACCACGATCACGATCACGATCACGACGAGCCGGGTCACATCCACTGAGGCCCGACCACATCCACTGAGGCCGGTCCACGACAGGGCGTCGGGCCGGACGCGCCGGCCCGACCGGCGCGTCCGTGCCGGGCCCCTCACACAGGCCGGCGCGTCCCTGCCGCATGACGTCACAGGACCGCATGGACGTCACAGACCGCGTACGCGCCACAGACCGTGTGGACGTCATAGGACGCGTGGGCGTCACGGGACCGCGTGAGCGTCACGGAACCGCGTACGCGTCGGGGACCGGCGGGTAGACGTGTGCCCCGCTCATACCGGCCGAAGAGCCTGGTGGGGTGCGGCCGGCGGCTCTACACGAATGGGGTCGCCGGGCCGGACCTCGCCGCCGGCGACGACGACACCCATGACCCCGGCCTTGCGCACCAGATTGCCCTCCTCGTCCCGGTCCAGCACGGCCTTCATCAGCCCGTCCTGGAAACCGTCGAGTTGCACGCAGGGGTTGCGCAGACCGGTCACCTCGACGACGGCCGTCTCGCCGAGATGCAGCCGGGTCCCGGCGGGCAACGCGAGCAGATCGACACCCCTGGTGGTGACGTTCTCCCCCATGTCCCCCTCCCGCACGGCGAAGCCCGCCTCGCGCAGTTCGTCGTGCAACTCCGCGTGGACCAGGTGCACCTGGCGCAGGTTCGGCTGACTGGGATCGCGGGCGACCCGCGACCGGTGCTTCACGGTCACGCCGGCGTGGGCGTCCCCCTCGACGCCCAGGCCCGCCAGCAGCCGGATCGACTCCAGCGACGTCTTGCTGAAGGTGTGGGCGGCGCTGCGGCTCACCGCCGTCACTCTGCTCGTCACGTCTCCTCCTCTTGGGGCGATGGTTCCATTCCGCGCACGAGGGCGAGGAGGCGGTCAAGCAGATATTCGTCACACGGGGCCTGCTCGCTGACCCACGCGATCGCGTTGACCAGCGTGAGGAGGTCGGCGATCTCGATGTCGCCGGGCACCGCGCCGTCCCGTTGCGCGCGTTCGAGCAGGGCGGCGCCGGTGGCCCGGATCCGCTCGTGGCACGCCGCGAGCGCCGCGTCCGTGTCCGGCGCGGGCGGTGCGGCCATCCGGGCGGCCACCAGGCCCCGCATCTCGGTCGCGTGCTCGGCCACGGCCCGCAGCCAGGTGCGCAACGCCTGCGCCGGCGACGTGTGGTCGAGCAGGTCGCGTCCTTTCTCGCACAGCGCCGCCACGTCGTCCCCGATGATCGCCACGAGCAGGGCTCCGGTGGTGGGGAAATGGCGATACAAGGTGCCCGGGCCCACCCCCGCGCTCTGCGCGATCTTGTTGAGCGACGCCTGAGCTCCGTGCTCGGCGAAGGCGGCTCTGGCGGCGCGGAGCACGCGTTCGCGGTTGTCGCGCGCGTCGGCCCGCATCCGCCGGCTCCCGGGAGCATCGCCGGGCGAGCCCACGGCGTCGGCCGGCCGAGCGGCCGACGCGTTCGTGTCGCCCGCCGTCGCAGGGGCCGGTGGCCCCGCGTCGCTCGTCGTCTCGTTCGCCCGCCGCCGGGGGGCCCTGGCACTCTCGGTATTCACTTCACCCTCGCATTGCCATCCGGAGAGGATCTCCGTATTCTAGCCGCAACTTAACCGGAGAGGTTCTCCGGTCGGAATCGTGGAGGTGTTCGATGAGGATCGGCGTTTTCGTCGGGGAGGTCCGGGGAGCCGTGACGGCCGGGAAGCTCGCCGGCCAGGTGCGTGCGGCGGCGGACGCCGGTCTCTCCACCGCCTGGTCGGCTCAGGCGCTCGGATGGGACGCACTGACCGCGCTGGCCGTGGCGGGCGCCCAGGTGCCGGGCATCGCGCTTGGCTCTTCCGTGGTTCCGGTGCCCGCGCGTCATCCGCTGGTGCTGGCGAGCCAGGCCCTGAGCGTCCAGGCGGCGACCGGGAACCGGCTGACCCTCGGCATCGGCGTGGGGATCGCGATGATGACGCGGACGATGTTCGGCCTTTCCGCCGACCGGCCCGTCGCCCGGATGCGCGAATACCTGTCGGTGCTCCGTCCCCTGCTCAGGGGCGAGCAGGTGAGTCATCGGGGCGAGATGTTCACAGTGGAGGGCACGGTGAACGTTCCCGGCGCCGCGCCGCCGCCCGTGCTGCTGGCCGCGCTCGGCCCCGCCATGCTGCGCCTGGCGGGCGAGCACGCGGACGGCGTGGTGACCTGGATGACCGGCCCTCGCACCCTGGCCGGCCATATCGTCCCGACGGTCACGCGGGCGGCCCACGCCGTGGGGCGCCCATCCCCTCGCGTCGTCGCCGGGCTGATCGTCTGCGTGACGGACGACGAAGAGGGTGTGCGGCGGCGGATCGCCGGGGAGTTCGGGCTGGCCGGCCAGGTGCCCGAATATCGGGCCGTGCTCGACCGGGAGGGCGTGGACGGCCCGGAGGACGTCGTGATCGTCGGCGACGAGCAGGCGGTTGTCCACCTAATCGGGGAGCTCGCCGAGGCGGGTGTCACCGAGTTCGCCGCGTCGCCCTACGGGGACGCGCGCGAGCAGGAACGCACCCTCGCGGTGCTCGCCGGCCTCGCCGGATCGACCGGCCACTCGACCTGAGGCCCCCGGCCGCTCGGACCACGCAGAGCCGGCCCACGGTGCCGGCGACTTCCCGACCGGTCTGCCCGGACGGGGTCGGTCAGGAGCTCAGGACCTCCTGGCGCCGCCGGGCGAGGGAGTCCTGCTGGCGGGTCAGCTCACCGCAGCGGGCGGACACCTGGTTGACCATCGCCGCGACCCACTCGGCCACCTCGCGCACCGCCTCCGCCGTACGGGCGATCCGCTGGTGCTTGATGGCGTCGGTGATGATGTTGTCGAAGAAGACGTCGGCGAACCAGCGGGTGTCCACCTTCGGCAACTGGGGTGCGGCGCGGACGCCGATGTCGGCCAGCTCACGGGAGAACCGGTCGAGCGCACCCTGCGCGTGCCAGGCCGCCTCGTCGGCCTGGCGCAGATGCCCGTGCTCGACCATGTCGGCGAAACCGCCGCCGCTGCTGAACATGTCCCAGGTCGAGGCGCCGCGAGCGCCGCCCAGATGCCGCATGACATAGCCGACCGCCTGGCCCGCGGCCGCCCCGGCCTGCTGCGCCTCCTGGTGCTCACGCAGGTCGGCGCTCACACTCGCCAGCCGGGCGGCGATGTCGGCCAGCTCCCGCCCGCGCGGATCGCCCGACTCGACCAGCATCCGTTCCTTGCGGACGAGCAGTGCCTCCAGCTCGTGATGCGGGTTGCCGAGCTCCGCGAGGGCCTGGTCGGTCGTACGCAGGTCGCCGGTGAGCCACTCCAGGCGGGTGCGCTGCCCGGTGACCCGCTGGCGGGCCGCCACCGCCTCGGCCCGCTCCCGCGCCAGGCGCTCCTCCTTGCTCCCGGTCAGACCCGCCAGGAGGGCGGCGAAGCCGCCCTGTTCCAGCTTGGCGACGTCGCGGTCCTCCTTGGCAAGCTGCCGCTCCAGGTCCGCGAGCATGCCTCGGACCTCCTCGATCTGAGTCAGGAGAGTGGCACGCTGCCGGGTGAGCTGGTCCCGGCGTCTGGCGCGGTCCCGTGCGTCCCGGATCTCGTCATCGATAGCAGCGAAAAGGGTCACACTTCAACAGACGTCCGGCAGACACCCGAACGTTCCCGCCCCGCCGCCTGATCACCTGGTCAGGGAACCGGCATGATCGTGCCGGTGGTTCTGCCGGTCGGCCCGCAGAAGCCGGCTCAGGCGACCAACAGGCCCGGGGAATGACGGGGGTGGGGGCTTCCGTCGTGACCGCCCGGCAGGCGGAGCCTGAGACAGGACCGGGCGGCGGCGGCCGGCGTGAGGCGTGCGCGCAGGAGCCCGCTCTCCTCGTCCGGCAGGCCGGGCGGGGACCCGTCCTCGCCTGCGGGAACGGGGAAGGGCCCGCTTTCCCGATCCGCTCCGCCGGACAGCACGGCACAGTCCAGCTCCGCCACATAGTCCAGTTCCGTTACATAGTCCTGCCCCGCCATATGGTCCAGCCCCGCCACCCGGAGGCGGCGGGCGACGCCGCGGCGGGGCGGATGCGTCTCGGTCTGCCAATGGGAGCCGGTGGACAGCCAGGCGAAATGGCCGGCGAGCAGCGACTCGGCCACGGTGCGCAGGACGGTGACCGCGCACAGGCTGTGGGCACAGGCGAGGCCGGTCAGTGTGATCTCCGGCAGACCGAAACGCCGTAGGCCGCGCGAGGTCGTCACGAGGCACGAACAGCCCTCGTCGACATCGGCTCCCGGGGGTGCGGCGGCGCCGAGGCCGCAGGTGTGATCCTCGTCGGCGCACGACACCTTCCAGCCCAGCCAGTCGTCGCCGAGGCGGAAGTCACGCCGCTCCCCCGGGCACTCGGCGCAGTGGTAGACGGCCGCTCCCGTGAGCGGGTCGTACAACCCGCCGTGGTAGGCCTCCGCGATCCCGCGCGCGGCCGCGCGGGCGACCTGGGCGGCCTCGGGTTGTTCCTCGACGGGAGCGGTGCTCGTCACCACCACGTGATGACGGGCCCGTCTCACCTGTCTGAGGTCCTCCGCGTTCAGGTCCATCCGCCGCCACGGGGACCGCGCCGACCGGAACGCCTCCAGCGTCAGCCGGGGCGTGCCGAGCGCGTCCCTGGCGGCACGCCGGTGGGACGGCCCCATCCGCCAGGGGACGACCGACGAGAGATCGGTCGGCGTGCGGTCCGTGGCGACGACGAAGACCGACGAGGTCTGCGCGGGCACGGGATAGGTGATTAGCATGGCTCCTCCTCCGCGACGTGCTGCACCTACAACCGCCGAAGCGGCCGCGGAAGCGCCGCAGGAGCAGCCGGCCCCACGCCCACCGCTCCTCGCACTGCCGCAGGGCCACAGCCTGCGCGAATTCGTCGCCGGCCGCCCCACCCGAACGGCGCTCTGTGGACAGCCGGCGAACAGAACGGGCGAATCCCCGCGCCACATCGCCCTATTCCACAGGTGGCTCGTCAATGGGCCTGCCGGGCGATCGCCTAACCGGCCTTACCGAAGATCAGGAGCCGATGGGACTCCAGCGTCCCTTCCGGCAGGTCGTCCAGCGCGAACCACCGCGCCTCCAGGATCTCCTTGGGGTCGATCTTCATCGTTCCGCCCGCGAACTCGGCCTCGTACGCCACCTCTACCCGCAGCCGGTAGCCGCTCTTGAGCTGGACGAGCTCACCGACACGCACCTTCAAGCCGGTCTCTTCGCGCACCTCCCGGACGACCGTCTCCTGGAACGTCTCCCCCTTCATGGCGCCGCCGGTGGGCAGCCCCCATTGCCTGCCTTCCGGCCACAACCGATGCCGGAGCAGCAGCACCCGCCCGTCTCCGTCCCGGACGATCCCTGTGACGCCGACCATGAACTTCGCCTGCGAAAGCCACAGCAGTCGCCACTGCACCGAGCCGCCGATGCTCCGCCACAGCCGGGCGACCAGATCGTTCACGATGAGTCCCTTCGTCCACGAGCCCCTTCGTCCACGGTCACTCCAGCGGCGAAAAGGACATCATCACAGGCCGGGCGCCCGACCCCGTGCCACTTAGCGCGGGGCGACCGCCCTACCGCGACCCGCCGTCACTCCAGGTCATGTCGATCCGCTGCCCGATGATCTCGTATCCAGCGCGGAGGAACGCCCGGGCCATCGGGACGTTGCCGACGTCCGTGGCGGCGCGGATTCGCGGGACGCCCTGCCCGGCGAGGACGCGCGTCCCCTCGGCCAGCAGGTCGTCGACATGGCCCTTGCCGCGATGGGCGGGCACGACCCCGATGTAGGCGATCATCGCGTTGTATTCGTTGCGCGCCGGGATGACGAATCCCACCGGTTCGCCCTCGGGCGACGTGCCGATTCGCCACCATTCCCGTGGGCTCCGGTAGTGGGCGAGCTCGTCGTCGTAGTGCTGGGCGGCGGCCCGCTCGGCGGGCATGCGGGCGAGGTCCGCGCGGCTGTGGGCGTCGAGCGTGCCGTCGAGGACGCGGGTCATCAGGGCGACCAGTTCCTCCCTGCCGGCCACGGGACGGAAGGTCAGCCGCCCGTTCGGCGCCGCGACGGGAGTGCCGGGACGCCACTCCAGCCGCAGCCGTTCGACGAGCGGCCGGGCGCCGGCCCGCTCCAGCACGGCCATGCGGTTCTCGACGGCGGGCCTCGCCGTCGCATCGTCGCGCCATCGCGAAGGCACGAACGCGTTGTATTCCGGCGGGCATGCTCCGGCCGGCAGCACGGCGGCGCTCGCGGTTTCGTACAACCGGACCCCGGCGTCGATGCTCGCCGGTCCTGGCGTGGCGTCGTCGAGGTCGAGGATGTCCAACAGCGCCGGGGCCTCGCCCGCGCGCGGGGCCCACCACGACAGCCTGGCGACGAGGCGGTCGCCGCACAGCGCCATCCACATCCACTCGGGCCGCCGGCGGCCGGAGGCGAGGTCGTCGTCCAGCTCGTCGTTCAGCACGTAGGGCAGGCGGCGGAAAAGGCCGAGTTCCTCGCGTCCCGCGATGGGGCGCATGATCAAGTCTTCGGGGTTCACTGCACTTCCTCAGATGAGGCGTGCCCGCTCGCGCCCAGGGGTCAGCGTCCGGCCGCACCCCGGGAAGGAACCGGCACGACGTTCTTGGCACACATCGGCTCGTCCCTCCTCTCGTCGTCGAAGAATCGTCGTCGAAGATCCGCGCCTGTTCTATCGGACGCGCCACCTGGTGCGCCAATCATTTTCCACCGGCGAGACCGCAGGCCAGTGGCCCTTCGGCTCCAGCTGCGGCGACCGGGTCGCCACCGTCACGACGACGGTAGGCGACCCGCACGCTCCCGGTGCGCCGCTCGTCCGCCCGTACGGCGTCGCGGCGTGGTCCCCGCCCGGCGCCGGCCGGGCGACCCCGGTGTCCGGCCCCGCCGGGCCGTGGCGGGAACGTCCGGGATCAGCTGCAGTTGCCCCACGTCAGGCGGCCACCGCTCGCGATCTCCCCGTCGACGCGCGTGTCGGCGACCGTGCCGTAGTACTTCACGCACTTGCCCTTGGCGTTCATCTTCACCGGACCGGCGTAGTACTTGTACTTCTTCAGGTGGTCGATCTTCTCGGCCGTCCTCCCGTTGGACTGCCGCACCATGAGCTGGGCGGACGTCCGTGTGGGCGTGCCGACGTACGCCGACTTGATGGTGACGACGCAGTTCTGCCCGGTCTTGCGGTTGTAGAGCAGGTAGACGCGCCCGAAGACCTGCCCCGAGGGGGTCTTCACCGCCCGGCTGCCGTCGTGGGTGACCCGGCCGAAGCCGGAGCCGCACACCCCCTCGGGGGTGTAGCCGGCGGAGATCGCGTATGCCGGGTTGGCGACGAGCCCTCCGACGGCCAGCGCCGCTGCAACGACGACCGTACTCGCGGACCTGCGCATACGTTGTCCTTTCCCAACCGCCGCCCTCCGTCCGGGCGGCGTCCTGGCGATCATCCTTGCGGATCATCAACCAGGAGATGACCGAAACAGTCAAATCCGGGCAAGACGAATCGCGTTCAGCGCGCCGGCAGGGCGCAGGAGAGGCCTGACCGGTGCATCACCTGATAGGCCGCCCAAATCGAGTCCGGCGGGTGAAACATTCAGCACGAAACGCCCTCATCGGCCCCTGAAGAGCCGAACGACGAGGCCCTTCCACCGAAGGCTTGACCCTGCCCGGGCCGACGGCTGACGCTTCCTCCGGCGGCTCCTCCCGCAGCACACGACCAATGGGATCACGCCGCTCCCGCGTGTGAGGCCGAACTCGTGGTGATCTTCGCGGCTGCTCCTGTCAACGCGCACATGACGGAGGTCGAATGCTCGGCAGAGGAAGCAGCCGTCGCCAGGCGACACCGCACACGCAGGTCCGGAGCGGAATCCGGACGCACGGCTCGCGTGTGCGGGCCCGCATGCGCACGGTCCTCGCGTGCTCCGTGGCCGCCCTCACCGCAGTGATCGGCACCATGTCCCACCAGGCGGTGGCCGGGGCGGCCGCCACCGGTTGCCGGGTCGACTACACCGTCACGTCGCAGTGGCCCGGCGGGTTCACCGGCGCCGTCACGGTGACGAACCTCGGCGACCCCGTCTCCGGCTGGAAGCTCGCGTGGTCCTTCACCGCGGGTCAGACGGTCACGCAGGCGTGGAACGTCACCCTCACGCAGAACGGGGCCCAGGTCACCGCGGCCGACGCCGGATACAACGCGGCCCTCGCCACCGGCGGCTCCACCGCGTTCGGCTTCAACGGCTCCTGGAACAACTCCGCCAACCC
The DNA here is from genome assembly GCF_043197435.1 of Microbispora bryophytorum. Classification (NCBI taxonomy): domain Bacteria; kingdom Bacillati; phylum Actinomycetota; class Actinomycetes; order Streptosporangiales; family Streptosporangiaceae; genus Microbispora; species Microbispora bryophytorum. The sequence continues at coordinate 177,117 of NZ_JBICTF010000009.1, forward strand.
CCTGCCCCTCTCCTTCACGCTCAACGGCACCCCCTGCGCGGGGTCGGCGACCTCCACACCGAGCCCCACCCCCACACCGAGCCCCACGCCGAGCCCCTCCGCCAGCCCCTCCGCGAGCCGGACACCGAGCCCCACGCCCAGCCCCACGCCCAGCCCCACGCCCACACCGAGCCCCACACCGAGCCCCACACCGAGCCCGCGTGGCGGCGACGGAAGCCCGGCCGACCCCCGCATCGCCTACGCCGGGCGGTGGGACACCGGATCGAGCACCGGGTACGTGCCGAACTGGACGGGCGCCTACTTCGAGACCGCGTTCACCGGGACCACGGTGAAGATCAAACAGCGGGACGCGGTCAACATGTACGTCAGCATCGACGGGGGCGACGACGTGTTCTACGCCGGCGTCAGGGGCACCGTGAACCTGACCCCGACCCCGCTGCCCTCCGGCACGCACACGCTGCGCGTGTCCTACCGCTCAGGGGACACGGTCTTCCAAGGGCTGGTGCTCGATCCGGGAGCGACCACCGTGGACCCACACCCGCCCACCAAGCTCATCGAGTTCGTCGGCGACTCCATCACCGCCGGCTACCTCGATTCGAAGCTCGCGCTGTCCGCGTACGGCTGGGTCCTGGGCGAAAAGCTGCACGTCCGGCACACCCAGATCGCCCGCGCCGGCTACTGCCTCGTGGCACAGGAGGGGTGTGTCGGGCAGAGCACGCAGTATTTCAAGCTCGGGAGCACGGGCGCCACGGACTGGGACTTCTCCCGCTACACCGCCGACGCCGTCGTGATCAACCTCGGCACCAACGACATCGGCCATCACGTCACCGGCTCCGCCTTCCAAGCGGCCTACACCTCCTTTCTGAGTGCCGTCCGGGCGAAGCACCCGAGAGCGGCCCTGTTCGCGATGGAGACGTTCAAGCAGCGCTACGTCGCCGAGACCAAGGCGGCGGTGGCGGCTCGCAACGCCTCCGGCGACGCCAACGTCTACTACATCAACACCGAGGGCTGGCTGACTCCGGGCGTCGACTACGCCGACGGCGACGGGCACCCCAGCGACGCCGGCCACATCAAGATCGCCAACCGTCTCGCCCCCGTCATCGCCCCCAAGATCGGTGTTTCCGTCCCCTAACGGAGGCCGTCCGTGCCCTATCCCACGCGACGGGCGCTTCGCTCCTCGCTCGTCGCCACGCTGGCCGCGGCCCTCGCCGCTGTCTCGATCACGCTGCCTCCCCGTGCGCATGCCGCCACCGGCGACGGCTCGCCTACCGATCCCAACATCTCCTTCACCGGGCGGTGGGACACGGCCGACCCCACCGCGTACACGCCGCACTGGGCCGGCGCCTACCTCACCACCGGCTTCACCGGCACCACCGTCAAGCTCAAACAGCGCAACACCATCGACCTGTACGCCAGCATCGACGGAGGTCCGTACACCTACTACACGAACGTCAGCGGCACGGTGAATCTGACCCCGACCCCGCTGAGGGCCGGCACCCACACCCTGCGCGTGTCCTACCGAGTCGTGGCAGGGTCCTATCACGGTGACGCCGTCTTCCGGGGGCTCGTCCTCGACTCCGGCGCCGGTACGGTCGCCCCGCCGGTTCCGCGCGCGCTCATCGAGTTCGTCGGCGACTCGATCACCGTGGGCACGACGACTTCGAAGAACGCGCTCACCGCGTACGGCTGGCTCATCGGAGAGCGGTTGGGCGCGCGGCACACCCAGATCGCCCAGGGAGGCGCCTGTCTGGTCGCCACCGCCGACGGCTGTGTCGGTTTGGAGAGGCAGTTCGTCAAGCTCGACCCCAACACGTCCACCCCCGACTGGGACTTCTCCCGCTACACCGCCGACGCCGTGGTGATCAACCTGGGCACCAACGACTCCGGCCATGGGGTTCACACACCGGAATTCCAGACCTCCTACACCAACCTCCTCCGGCAGGTGCGAGCGAAATATCCCAAGGCGGCCGTCTTCGCGCTCGAAACCTTCAGCAAACGGTTCGCCGCCCAGACCCAGGCCGCGGTGAAGACCCTCAACGACGGCGGCGACGCCGACGTGTACTACGTCAACACCGAGGGATGGCTGACCAGCGCACAGCTCAGCGACTCCGTGCATCCCAACGACGCCGGTCATCAAGCGATCGCCGACCGTCTGACCCCGATCATCTCCGCCAAGCTCGGCGGGTCCCCCTCACCGTCACCCAGCCCGACGCCGAGCCCGTCCCCCAGTCCCACGCCGAGCCCGTCCCCCAGCCCGACACCCAGCCCGTCGCCCAGTCCCACGCCGACACCGACCGCCGCGGGAAGTTGCACGGTGACCTACACCATCACCAACCAGTGGCAGGGCGGCTTCCAGGGCGACGTGACGATCGCGAACACCGGCAGCGCGGCGGTCGGCGGCTGGAGGCTGACCTGGTCCTTCCCCAACGGGCAGCAGATCAGCCAGGCGTGGAACGGCGCCTACAGTCAAAGCGGCAGCGCCGTGACCGTGACCGACGCCGGCTGGAACGCCGCTATCCCGGCCGGCGGCACGGCGGCGTTCGGCTTCATCGCCAGTCAGTCCGGCGCGAACGGCGAGCCGACCGCCTTCGCCCTCAACGGCATGCCCTGCGCCGTCCGCTGACCGTGACCGGCCCGGCCCGCGCCGGGCCAGAGCGGCGCCGGGCCGGAGCGATCCAGGCCGGAGCGGCGCCTGCCCTGGATCCGGCGCAGCGGGCGGTCAGGTCGCGCCGTCAGGCCCGTGCCGCGAGGACGGCCTCCGCGAGCGCCCGCGCGGCCAGGGCGGGACGGGCGCCGGGCCGGGTGACGGCGTGGGCGAGCACACCGTCGATGAGCACGAGAAGCTGGTCGGCGCCCGCGTCGGCGGCGGGGTGCCCGTGGCGGGTCAGTTCCGCCGCCATCAGCCGGTGCAGTCCCTCCTTGAAGGCCCGCACCTCCGCGTGCGCCGGATGCCCGGGGTCGGTGAGCGTGAGCTCGGCCGCGGTGTAACGGCACCCGCGGAACGACGGCTGCGAGGCGATGGCGTCGAGCTCGTCGAACACGGCCAGCACCCGCTCGCGCGGGTCGTCCCCGGCCTCATCCATGACACGGCGGTAGCGGTCCAGGTTGTCGTCGCTGCGCAGCACCTCGGCCACGAGGCCGTCCTTGCCGCCGAAGTGCTGGTAGAGCGACCGTCTGGCGACATCGGCCTGCTTGAGGATCGCATCGACGCCCACCTGAACGCCCTGGCTGTAGGTGAGCTCCCTGGCGGCGTCGAGCAGCCGCTCGCGGGGGCCGGGTCTCGTCGTCACGGGACGATTCTGGCACGCGCTTGACAGTAGATCAATCGGTCTATCTAATTAGGCGGCATATACCGATCGTTCTATCTACCTCAGGAGTGCCAATGGCCCGCGCGGGGACTCTCCCCACCGTGCTGACCGGCGTTTTCGTCGCCATCCTCGATTTCTTCATCGTCAATGTGGCCATCCCCACCATGCAGCGGGACCTGCACGCCGGGCCGGCCGCGATCGAATGGGTGGTCGCCGGATACGCCCTGGCGTACGGCTCGGGGCTGATCCTGGGCGGACGCCTCGGCGACGTGTTCGGCCGGCGCCGGATGTTCGCCCTCGGCCTCGCCCTGTTCACGCTCGCGTCGGTCGCCTGCGGACTGGCCCCCGACGCGGGTTCGCTGGTGGCCGCCCGCGTCGTCCAGGGGGCCGCGGCCGCCGTCCTCGCCCCGCAGGTGCTCGCCGTCATCCGCACCGCCTACAGCGGCGCCGCCCAGGCCAGAGCCGTCAGCGCGTACGCGCTGACCATGGGGCTGGCGGCGGTGTTCGGCCAGCTCGTCGGGGGCCTGCTCATCCAGGCCGACCTGTTCGGGCTCGGCTGGCGCGCCTGCTTCCTGATCAACCTGCCGATCGGCGCCGCCGCTCTCGCCGCGACCTGGCGGGTGATCCCGGAGAGCCGCGCGGCCGGCGCCGTACGGCTCGACCTCGGCGGGGCCGCCCTGGTCACGCTCGCGCTGGCGGCCACGCTGCTGCCGCTGATCGAGGGCCGTGAGCAGGGATGGCCGGTGTGGACCTGGGTGTCTTTCGCCCTTGCCGTCGCACTGCTGCTGGCCTACGCCCGGCGGCGGCACGATTCACCGCTGATCGACCTCACCCTGTTCCGCGAGCGCGCCGTCACTGCGGGGCTGCTCACCAACCTCGCGTTCTCCATGGGCATGGCGGCGTACTTCTTGATCTTCGCCATGTACTCCCAGGAGGGCCGGGGCCTGGACGCCCTGCACGCCGGCCTGGTCTTCACGCCGATCGGTGCGGGCTACCTCGCGGCGTCGCTGGCGGCGCCGCGCCTGGCCGCGCGCTTCGGCCGCCAGATCATCGCGTTCGGCGGCCTGACCAGGGCCGTCAGCCTGGCCGTCCTGCTGGTCGCGGTCACACAGAACGCGCCGATCGGCTGGCTGGTGCCCGTGCTGGCCGTCGACGGCGCCGGCATGGGGCTGGTGCTGTCGCCCATCATGGGCACCGTCCTGTCGAGGGTCGCCCCACACCACGCCGGCGGCGCCGCGGGCGCCCTCACCACCGCCCAGCAGGTCGGCGGCGCGCTGGGCGTCGGCATCATCGGCATCGTCTTCTACGGCGCCCTGTCCGGCGGCGTCACCGTGGCGTTCCAGCACGGGCTCGTCTACCTCATCGTCATCACCCTGGCCATCGCCGCTCTCGTCCAGTGGCTCCCCCGCGCCAGAGCCGCGGCCTGACCGTTGTTCCGAAGGAGAATCATGAACGACCTCAACGACCTGGCCCGCCACTACGTCGCCGTGTGGAACGAGCCCGACGCCGCCGTACGCCGCGAGATGATCGCCCAGCTGTTCGCCCCCGACGCCGCCCACTACACCCCGTCCGTGGAGGCCCACGGCCACGCGCAACTGGAGGTGCGCATCGCCACGTCGTACGACAAGTGGGTCGAGCCGGGCACGTACGTCTTCCGGGCCGTGGAGAACGCGAACGGCCACCACGACGCGGTCCGCTTCAACTGGGAGATGGTGCGGACCGCCTCCGGCGAGGTGGACTCGGTCGGGTTCGACTTCCTCACGCTCGGCGAGGACGGCCGGATCAGGACCGATCACCAGTTCATCGAGAGCTGACCCCGCGCCCGGCCCTCGCGTACGGACCACCCCAGCGGGCGGCGCGAGGGCCTGTCAGCGGCTCGGCTTCGATTCATGGGCCTGTACGCCGAGGAGAAACGTTCTCTACAGAAAGTGAAGAACAGTGAACTGACGTACCACGCTGAGGATGTTCTTGCTGTACGGCTCCAGTGCGCCGACTGGAAACAGACGAGCCGGAACGTGCCCCCTCCCCCGCAGTCCTCGACGAGTGCCATAGCGCTCCCAGCGCCCCACCGTCGCCGATGGCCTGCGCCACGACTGCCCCGAGCCGAGCAGCGCGCGCTCGATCACGTCCTCGGAGACCTCCTCCTGATGCATCTGTGCCATCTGCTGCCTCGGGACGGGGAGAGCGGGAAGCACTACGTTTCGCAAGCTGCGAGAACTGGTGAATCATCGCCACACCTCGGCAGGAGCCCGTTAGGCGGAAGAAGCCACTCGTTGCACTGCGACAGGGCACTATCCGGCCCTAAAAGGGCGGGACATATAGGTGTTTGCCGAGGGCGATTTCCCCCCGATTTCTGTGCCGGGACTGGTTGGGGCGATGATTGTGCGCTGTACTTGCCGTGACAACACTGCCCACTCCCCGATGCCGATATGACAGGGGCCGCAGCATGAGACTCCTGACCCCGACGGGGCTCCGGCTGAGCCCCTCAGAGGCGAGAAGAGACCTGGCCGTGAACGGTGTCGTCCTGGTGGCCGACGCCACGTTGAAGGAGGTTACGTCGTTTCTCGACGACTGGACGGTGCCGTATTCACATCCACACGAAAGCAGTCCCGGCGTAACGGTCATTGAACCCGGGAGACCCGAAGGCGACAACCGCAACGGCTTTACCTGCGGTTTCCTTTCTCTCCACACCGACCGGGCACAGTCGCTCGCTCCGCCGACGATACTCGGCTGCCTTTACCTGCGGACATCATCCACCGGTGGCGAATCGCTACTGCTCGACGGAAAGGATCTCGTCCGCGCGGCCGGCGAGAGAAGCCAGTTAGGTGAGAGTGCATACGTCGTCCTCCGCTCCCGTGGACGACCCTGGCTCCCAGTCATCGAGCTCGCGAAGGACGGGCACCGCTGCCGCATCCGCTACAGAAACGACCAGGTGGCGAGGCCGCACGCCGCCACCAGGAGCGCCCGCCCTCTGTTGACGACCATATCGGGTGAGTTATGGGCACCCAGCGTGCGCTTGTTTGAACCCGGACAGGGTTACCTCATCCATAATCAGCGATTCCTGCACGGCCGCGCCGCATTCAGCGGACGACGCACAGCCCTGCGGATTCTTGCGACAGTTGCGCGGTCCTCCGAATACGCGCATATCAACAGGGGTTTCGGCTTACGCGACGAACACGGAGGTTGAAAGGTGCGCGCCCATCGGCGATACGCCGACATCATCCGGGACCTGAAGGGGTTGCCTGAGCAGACGACCCCGGACTTCCCCCAGGCCATCCGGGCTGTGATCGAGCGCATTGCCGATCCGGAAGAGACCCTGCGGGCCATACTGGAGCTGCCAGGGCTGACCACGTCGATCCGCTTCTACGCCCTGTACGGCCTGCTCCTGCGGATGCGGCGGGAGGAGCGGCACAGCGACTACGAACAGACGGTTGCCCGCTACGCGAAGCAGTTTTCCAAAGAACCGTACTTCATCACATTCCTCGCCATAGCAGAACGCAATCGCGGAGATGTGGCGAGCTTGCGTAAAGCCGTAGAACTTTCTCGTCAAGCCGCGAGCGACATGCCCGAGGTCGCGGGGGTCGTCCATCAGGTGGCGGTCTTCATGGCAGAGTATCTCGAACGGCGGGCGGCCCCGCCGACGACGGCCGAGATCGCGGAAGCCGAGCGATGCGTGGACAAGGCAATCACAGCGACCAACGGGCAGATCGCGCATTATCATGAGACGAAAGCGCGCGTTCTTGCGCTTCGCCGTGATTTTGACTCCGCGCGCGTCTCGCTGAATCGTGCCATCGAGCTGGAGCCGCGCCAGGGCCGCGACCACCACAGGCGGCTGACGCAGTACCAGACCACCCGGATACGCATAGACCTGCTTGAGCAGCAGGCCCGCTGGGACGAACTGCAGGAAAGCGGCAAGCGCGAACTGACCGAGTTCAAGAACCAGCAGCTCCAGCTGATGGGACTGCTCGCCGCGGTGGTGGCCCTGATCGCCGCGGGAGGGAACATCGCAAGCCAAAGCAAACCTGCGGACGGCGTCATCCTCATCCAGGTGATGGCCGGAGCCGTCGTCATCGTCTTCTCGGCGTTCTCCCTGATGACGGCGCGATCTCTGTGGCGGGTACTCGTCTCCTTCGTCGCGGGAGCAGCGCTGATAACGGTCCCCTATATTCTCGGGCGGTGAGGGCGTGCACATTGTGGATCTCACAGAGAGCCCTGGGGCGAGTGTGCGGCCGACCGAGGATCGCGTCGGCTCGTCGGGGGACCTGGCGTGGGTGGTAGACGGGGCGACCGACTTCACCGAAGAGAGAACTCTCCCCGGCGACTCCGACGTCCAGTGGCTGGTGAACTTCGTCGACCAACGCCTGCGGGAAATCGGCCGCACCAACGAGTTCACAGGGGTACGCCTCGTCTTGGAAGACCTGGGAAAAGAGGTCCGGCGCAGACTGGCGGAAGTTGCCCCGGCAGGTCTGCGCAATCACCCCTGCTGCTCGATCGGTGTCGCGGCCCTGCTGCCGGACCGCCTGGAACTCGGCCGGATCGGCGACGCCACGTTGATTGCCTGCCGAGGATCGCAGGTCGTCTGCGAGGTCAGCACAGCGTTCTTCGACAGGCGCGAAGCGGGTGCGGTCGAGCGGTCCCGGACAGAGCGGCAGAGCAGGCAGGAGATCATCGGCGAGATGTTCGCCCGGCGCCTTGAGTACATCAGAGGCGTACATCCGGAGTCCGTATTCTCAGGGCATCCCGAGGCGGTTTTCAAAATACATTCGGCGATCCTGTCTCTCGACCGCGTGGACAGCGTTCTTCTCTGCACCGACGGTTTCGCGCGGGCGATCGCGGACTACGCGCTTTTTCCGGACTGGCGAGGGCTGCGCCGCTGTGCCGGCGAGAAAGGACTCGAAGAGATCACCTCCCGGATCAGACGACACGAGTCAGATCCCGACCCGGCTACACAGACGCCGAAATTCAAGAACGCCGACGACTTGGCGGCAATTATTGTGAGCATCGAAAGAGAGACCTGAAATGGATGGCCCTGACCGCCTCCGCAACAACGGCATGCCCGAGTATCTTGTCGAGCGCAACCCGGGATACTTCGAATACCAGCTACCGATATCGGTGAAGCTCGTCATCGACATGGGCGGAACGGTTCCACTGCTAATGAACGAGCGCGACGAGTGGGAGCTGCCCGGCGGAAAACTGGAAATTGGAGAAACCCCTGAAGTCTGCGTCTGTCGCGAGGTTCTTGAGGAACTCAACATCACGGTCACCGTCGAGGATATCATCGACACGTGGGTTTATGAGATAAGTCCGCTACGTCACACGTTCGTCGTGAGCTATGGTGCGACCTACACCGGGGACGAGGAGATTCGGAACTCCAACGAGCACAAGAAGCTCGGTCTTTTCACGTACGCCGACGTACCTTCTCTGCACATGCCCGATCCGTACAAGCACACGATCCGGAGATGGCAGAAGGTCATGTCCGCGCGCTGACTGGTGCACAGACGGCCGGCAGGGCTGAACCACCGCAGACCTCCGGCCGTGCCCGTCCACGATCGCGCGCCGGCCAGGTCCAGCGGCTGCAGCAGCGGAGCGAATGCCGTCAACTCGTTGCTCTTGCCGTCGACCTCGACTTGACCGAGGACCGCCAGGGTACGGATGTCGATCACCGCGAGCAGATGGGCGGCACGGCCGGTGGCGGTGTGGTGTCGGGTGCCGCGCAATGCCTTACCGTCGACCGCCAGTACCCGGCGCGGGCGGCGGCGTGGCGTATGGCCGGTCGTCTGTGTGGCCGTGTCCCGGGTCGTGGCCAGGTCGTTCAACCAACCGCCGGTCGCGGCGCAGAGGGCTACGGCGTCCAGTGCTTCCAGCGCGTGCCGGAAGGTGGACTCCTCGGGCACCTCATAGCGGCGGGCGAACGGGTCGTAGCGGATCGTCAGCGCTGCAAGGACGTGGTCGGGCACACCGGCGATCCAGTCGCCGATCACCGCCCATGACGTTGCCCCGGTGAGTGTCGCCGCGACCGCACCGGCCAGCAGTGATACGAGTGAGTGTCGCACTCCCCTCGGGTCACGCGGATCGGGGACCCACGCCAGGTAGGCATCAACTGTGGCATCCGGCTGGCGAGCGCCTCACGTCCGGCCGGCGGCAACGCGGCCAACTGGCCGAGGACGGTGAAGATCGGGGATGATGAGGGAGCGGGCACGGTCTTCTCTCACGATCAAGGCTTCGACAACCTCATGATCGCGAAGACTGTGCCCGCTCGCATGTTTCTCCGGCATACCCCACCACGATCCGGACAGAAAGCATCAAACCGCAACTACGCCGGAGCCCTGGAGTCGCGTAGGGCGATCAACCGGCCGCTCTTGTGATCGGGTCCTCCGTCGACCTCCGCCACTTCGACACAGTCGCCGCCGTTCTACCCAGAGAAGCTCGACTTGCGCCAGCGGGCGTCGTTCAGGTCCATTTGTCCTCCATCGCCTTCCTGATCAGTTCGAGGGACATGGTCAGCGGCAGTAGGCGAGCCACCACCGCGAAGATGACCGGTCTCGATACCGCTGATCAGGGACTCGCTGAAGTGCACCTTCTGGGCCAGTTGCGCCTGCGTCAGCCCGACCGCCTGCCGATAGTGGCGCAGCTCCCTGCCCATATCGCCTGCGGGGAGTAGCTATCCACTGCGACCTCCCACCATGGTGCGACGACAAGGACAGAGTCTTCAAATGTCAGCCTTGGTAACGGAATCGATACTTTAGTAGCCGAGTCTCGATAGCCTAAATGTGGATTTCCGACATCAGGAGAACAGCGATGGCAGAGGCAGTCGTCGTCCACGACCCCTGCCCCGCGCTCCCCCGGCTGCGCGCAGCCGACTCACTCGACGCGTACGGCCGGGGCCTCGCGATCGTCCAGGCGTTCTCCCACCACTGGGGCTGGGCTCCCACCCCGTACGGCAAGTCCGTCTGGTTCCAGCTTCTCGCCTGGCCCTGACCCGCCCTTCTACTCGTCGTATTGATCGAGGCGAGCGATATACCCGTCGATCTCAACCACCTCGGGTGAACGATCCCCGAAACGCTCGGCCCGCTCGTCCCTGATCTCCTCGAATGCGGCTCGCGCCTCGGGGAAACGCCGCGTCCGGGCCAAGAGCACACCGACCTGGAGGTGGATCTCATCAGTTCGCGGATCGTGCTCGTCCACGACCGGAAGCCACGCCGGCAGCAGGTCCTGGAACGCCGCCAGCGCGGCGGTGTCCTCCCCCAGGAGAGATCTGCAGCTTGCGGCGTAGTAGCGACATTCGAGCACGTCCATGTCGCCGTCCCCGTACAGAGCGGTGAGCGCTGCTCCGGCGGCTTCGAACTCGCCCAGCGCGCGCCGGTAGGATCCGGCGGCGAAGAGCACGCCCGCGAGGGCGAGCCGTAGATCTGCCGCGAGCCCTCGATCGTGCCCGGCTCTAGCGATTGCCTCCGTCAGAAGGTCGGTGGCCTCGGCGAACTGCTCGGCCTCCGCCAACCGGGCGGCCCGCTCCCTGATCTCGTCGGCCTCCTCGACCGGCAGAGGTTTGTGAGACACGGGCGGCGATGCGGGCCTTCTGCGCGGCGCCGCCGCCATGGGCTTGGTGAAGGGCCGCGTGGGGTCGAACTCCGGGCGTACGGCTTGCGCCCCGTCCGCTCTCACGTACGGTAGGAGCGCATCGTAGACGGACTCGGCGTCAGGGCGCTCGTCGGAGTTCTTCGCGAGCATCCGCAAGATGAGCGTCTCGATGGGCGAAGGGACGTCCGCGCGGAGCGTCGTGACCGCGGGTGGCTGGGTGTGCACGTGGTTGTACCTGATGGAGACGTCCGGCTCGAAGACGAGCTCACCGGTGAGGAGCTCATGCAGCACGCATCCCAGTGCGTACACATCGGTTGCGGAACCCAGGCCGCTGGAAAGGCACTGCTCGGGGGACATGTAGGGCGGTGTGCCGATGGTCTGCCCGACCATGGTCAGCCTGGCGCCGTCTCCCCCGTCGAGCAGGGCGGCGATGCCGAAGTCCAGCACCTTGACCACGCCGCCGTTCGAGACGTACAGGTTGCGCGGCTTGATGTCCCGGTGAACCACGGAGACCTGGTGCACCTCGGCGAGGGTCGCCGCGACCTGCGCCGCGATCGCCGCCGCCCAGGCGATCGACGGCGGGTCGTCCCCGTAGTCCTGTTCACCGATGAGGTCGTGGACCTCGGCCCCGGTGAGCAATTCCATGACGACGTAGAGCTGCCCGCTGTCGCGGTCCTCTCCGGCATCGTGAACAGCCGGAATCCCCACGCAGCTCAGGCTCGCGGCTGTCTTCACCTCACGCAGGAACCTCTTGCGTGCGGTCTCCCGATCGCCGGAGAGGACATGCGGTTCCTTCATCAGCTTGACCGCGACGCGGCGGTCAAGCACGGGGTCGTAGGCCGCCCACACCTCGCCCATGCCGCCCTGACCAATCGGCTGGTGGAGCCGATACCGATCAGCGATCAGGCGGGCCCTGGTGAGATCGGTCATACCCGCCAGCGTGACAGCCGCGATCAAGCTACGGCAAGCGGGACTTACCCCTCCGACTGGGTGCTAGCTGACATTCCGCGCGTCTGGCGGAGCCTTCGTTCGGCTTCCCTGCGAGCCGGACGGCGGATCAGGTCGTAGGCCTGCTTCCTCGCCACCTGCGTGAACACTTCCTTGAACTCCGGATCCTCACCGAAGAACCGCTTCACCAGGGTGTCGTTGGCCTCGGCTCGCTCGCCGACCACCCTGCGCAGATGCTTGTCGAAGACCTGGCCGAACTTGTCGAGATCGTCGAGGACGAGACCCGCCTGTTGGATCGCCTCGTTCTCGGCGAGCGCGACGACCTGCTGGCCGAACCAGATCTGGTCACCGGTGTCGAGGTTCCAGCCATGCCTGTCGTTGATCTCGGCGATGACCTGGGAAAGCGGCACTTCCTCATCCTCCCGCCCGCCCCCGCCCCCATCGGCGGAGAAGCCGGGCAGCAGTTGCGCTCCCTGAGGTTCGAGGCTCACGTCCTGTTGGCCGGATCGGACGATCCGCAGGTGAGTGAGGTCTACGGGGCCGATGTCGACACCGGCCCCGGCGTCCGGCCTGATGCGGTTGGCGAGGTATCGGGCGAAGCGGTAGAGCGCCTCCAGCTCACGATCGGGATAGCCGGCGACCTGGGAGAGATAGCTGTAGGCGCGGACGAACTGGTCGAGCGCCTTGCGGAATTCTTCGGCCGCCTCCGGGTCCGTCTCCTCGACGTGGAGGTAGCGATCTCTCGCAGGCTCGGTGAGCCGGTTGAGCTGAGCGTGCGCCTTCTCGATCTGCGCCCTTGTGGCCTGCGGACTCTCCGCTTCCAACTGCACCAGGGCGAACGCCTCGATTTCGCTGTCGTCCAGCAGCTGATAGCCCCTGAGCTCGTGTTCCTTGGTATAGAGCAGGTTGGGGTCGGCGGGCTGGGCGTTGGCCTCCTCGTAGTAACGCTGGAACGACTTCTGGACCCGTTCCGCGTCGTTGGCGAAGTCGAGAACGAAGACGTCTTCCTGCCGCTTCAGCGGGTGGGTGCGGTTCAGCCTGGACAGGGTCTGGACCGCTGCCACCCCCTCCAGCTTCTTGTCCACGTACATCGCGGTCAGAAGCGGCTGGTCGAACCCGGTCTGGTATTTGTCCGCCACGACGAGGATGCGATATTCGGCCTGGTCACGGGTGGCGGCGTGCGGGTCGTCGGTCTTCACGTAGCCGAACCTGGCCGGCGTCTCCCGGTCGGAGAACCCGTTGAGCTTCCCTTCGGTGTAGTCGTTCTCATCAAGGGTGAGCACCCCGGAGAAGGCGACCAGGGCGCCGCAGTCGGTGAACTCCCGCTTGTCCACGTAGGCGCGGATCGCCTGATAGAGCCGTACGGCATGCTTGCGGCTGCCGGTAACGACCATCGCCTTGGCCCGCCCGGCGAGCCGGTGCATGATGTGCTCGCGAAAATGGTCGACGATGATCTGCGCCTGCTGGTCGAGCGCGGCGGGATTCAGTTTGACCGCGCGGACCAGCGCCGCCTTGGCCTTACGGGCGTCCACGTTCGGGTCGGCTTCGACCTCGGCCTCGAGAGCGGCGTTGCGCAGCCGGAAGTAGGTGTCGTACGTGCTGTAGTTGCCGAGCACATCAAGGATGAAGCGCTCTTCGATGGCCTGCCGCATCGAGTAGGTGTGGAACGGCTTGCGGACCCGCTCTCCGTGCTCGTCCACCTCATCGGACGGGATGCCGAAGAGGTTGAGCGTCTTGTCCTTGGGCGTCGCGGTGAAGGCGAAGTACGACAGGTTGGGGTGACGACCTCGCTTCGCCGCCGCGGCGGTCAGCGCGTCCGCCTCGTCGTCGCCATTGCCGCTGCCGAGCAGCCGCTTCACCGCGTCGGCCGACTCCCCCGACTGCGACGAGTGCGCTTCATCGACGATGATCGCGTAACGCCGGTCGTTGAGCGCGGCCACCTTCTCTTGGACGAAGGTGAACTTCTGCAGCGTGGTGATGACGATCCGCGCGGTCTGCCCGATGAGAGCGCGGGCGAGCTGCTCGGAGTCCTCATCGATCCGCTCCACCACGCCGAGCACATGGTCGAACTGGTGGATCGTGTCCTGGAGTTGCTTGTCCAGCACCCGCCGGTCGGTCATCACGATGACCTTGTCGAAGACCGGCTGGTTCGGCCCGACTCCCCTGTCCCGAGCCTCAGGAGCAATCAACGCGGCGTCCGCGGGAGTGTGCAAGGAGGACAGCCGGTGAGCCAGCCAGGCGATCGAGTTCGACTTGCCGGACCCCGCCGAGTGCTCCACCAGGTAGTTGTCACCCGCCCCGTGCCGGGCCGCGTGCTCGGTCAGTGCCCGTACGGCATGCCACTGGTGGTAGCGGGGGAAGATCAGCGGCTTGCGGTGTGCGTCGCCCCGCTTGACGACCGGCGCCTTGCCCTTCTTCAGGCTCTCGTCCTCGACATGCAGGAACCGATGGATCAGATCGAGCCAGGCATCGGGCTGCCATACCTGCTCCCACAGGTAGGACGTCCGGTAGCCGGTGGCTCCTTCAGGAAGCGGCGGGTTGCCCGCCCCGCCGTACTTCCCGGGTCCGCGGCTTCCCGTGTTGAACGGCAGGAACCGCGTCTTCTCCCAGGCGAGGCGGGTGGTGATGAACACCATGTCCTGGTCGACCGCGAAGTGCACCAGGGTGCGGCGGGCGAAAAGCACTTCTTTAGGGTCGCGTTTCCGGTACTGCGCCTTGGCGTGGGTGACGTCACTCCCGCTGCCCTGGTTCTTTAGCTCCGCCGTGGCGACGGGGATGCCGTTGAGGAACAACGTCAGGTCGGGGGCCTTGTGCGTGTCGTCGGCCGAGTAGCGCAACTGCCGGGTGACCGTCAGCCGGTTCGCGTCATATTCCTTGAGGGCCTCGGCGGCCAAGGTGTGGCTAGGCCGGAAGTAGGCCAGCCTGATCTTGACTCCATGGTCCTTCACTCCATGCCGCAGCACGTCCAGTGCTCCCCGGCTGTCGATCTCCCGGGCGACCAGCTTCGTGAACTCCCGCATCGCGGTCTCGGTCTCCACCGGCTGCGGGTCTCTGCCCGGATCGTACAGCTCGCGCGCGCCCCGGCGCCGCAACAGCTCCTCCCACTCCTCGGCCTGCGTCGCGCCGAGGAATGGGAACATCTCGCTGGTGTCGAGCCCAAGCTCCCGGTTGTAGTGGGAGGAGGCGCCCTTCCCCCAGCCGGACCTCAGCAGCGCGCTCTCGATCACGTCCTCGAACGGCTTCTCGGTGTGCGCCCTGCTCATGCATCCACCCCAAAAGGAAGTCGACTACCCTCCGCAAGGAACACTCACGAACAAGCGTGAATCCCTGCGAGAACCGACATCGTACGGAGAACCTACGACAGAACTGACTGTCGAAGTGGCGACTCCGGCCGTCGATCCTTACGGGGTGTGTGTTCAGCCATGGTCGAACTCGTCGGCTTTCACGCCGGCGAGGAAGGCGTCCCACTCGGCCGGGGTGAAGAACAGCTTGGGGCCATCAGGGTCCTTCGAGTCGCGTACGGCGATCAGCCTGGCGTGGCCCGCCTTGTGATCAGGGCCATCGACATGCCCGACTTGGCGATCAGGGCCGTCGCCGTGGCCGACCGTCTCGTCAGCGTCGACCATGCCGGTCACCTCCGCGACCTCGACGCAGTCCCCACCGTTGTTGCCGCTGAAGCTCGACTTGCGCCAGCGGGCCTTGCTCAGGTCCATCGGTCCTCCGCCGTTCTCCTGATGAGGTCTATCGACATGCTCAGCGGTAACGCCTCGATACGAATGGCCTCGAACTGGGCGACGGCCGCCGCGACCTCGTCGTGGTCGCCGGTCGTCAATCCCCGGACAGCCGTTTCCAGGTACGCTACCTCGCTTCCCCCTTCTAGGGTCGCGATCACGAAACCCGCCAGAAGCCCGGAACGCACGCGACCTGGAGGCACGACCTGCACGCTGGTTTGCGGCCCGGCGATCGACACGAGATGTTCGAGCTGGTCGCGCATGACCTCTGGGCTTCCCACCAGCCGATGGAGAACCGACTCGTCGATCACGCATCGAAGGATTGGAGGCGGAGGATCCTCCCGGGTCAGGATCGCTTGACGCTGGATCCGTGTCGCGACCGCGTCGTCCTCGCCCAACAGTGCGTAGGCGTACGCCTCGGTCTGGAGCAATCCAGGGACCACGAGTGGTTGATAGGTCCGCAGCGTCGTGGCCATCTGCTCCTTGTCACGCCATTTGCCGAACCAGGAGGGGAAGACCTGCCCCTTGCGCCAGTCGAGCAGGCGGTGCAGAGCGCCACCCGTGCCGAGGGCCTGGTCGCAGGTCTCGGCGAACTCCGGGCTGGCCGGGAGCTGGCCGGTCTCGACCCCGCTGATCAGGGACTCGCTGAAGTGGATCTTCTCAGCAAGCTGGGCCTGGGTGAGACCCGCCGCCTGCCGGTAGTGGCGGAGTTCCCTGCCCCATATCGCCTGTGGTGAGTAGACATCCCCCACGGCGCCTCCTTTGCCGGAGTTCAACGACACGAACGCGCCCTTCAAAACGCGACCTTGGTAACGAATCCTTTACTCACAGTAGTCCCGACTCGGCAACCTGGACCTAGAAAATCCGAGACCGGGAGACATCCATGGGAGAGGCACTCAGTGCCCGTACGGCACCCGCCGAATGCCGGTACGAGCCGGACCGACTCGTTCCCGTCCTGGGCGAGAAGTGGATCCCGCGCAACGAAAAATGTCTGGCATCCGCCCGCCGGTTCGTGCGTGATGTGGCGGCCGACTGGGACGCCGCAGACGACGTCCCAGAAGTAGCTGAACTCCTGGCTTCCGAACTCGTCACCAACGCGCTCACGCACGGGGCCGAAGGCGTTCCCGCCGCGAGCACCATCCGCATCTCGGTCAGCCGCGAGCAGGAGTTGATCGTGGTGGCTGTCTACGACTCCTGCATCGTGCTCCCGCGCGTGCGCCGGGCCGGTCACCTCGACACCTGCGGCCGAGGGCTCGCCATCGTCCAGACCTTCTCCCACAACTGGGGTTGGACCATCACCCCGTGCGGCAAGTCCGTCTGGTTCCAACTCGTGGCCTGGCCCTGACCACCCACACGAAGGCCGGATCGAAGTCGTCACGAACGAGGGACTCTCGCCTCTGAAGGTCCGCGGGGAGACGTCTACGGCCGCGGCGATCTCCGCCACGCACGCAGGCCGCTCATGAGCCAGCTCGCAAGAGTCGTTCGATGTCTCGGCAGAACTTGTCGAACGATGGCGCTGCCTTGCGCGCCAACTCCAGGTCGAAGGCACCGGCCAGCGGAGCCTGGTCCACGGTCGGCTTGTACGGCGTGCCGTCGATCTTCCTCGCGCTCAGCCATTCCTTCGCACCGCGAATCGCCTCGGGATCCGGGGGCGGCTCCAACGGGTCGGCGAGGCCGCGGTGTCCGGCCAGCGACGGCGCGGCGGCCAGAAACCACGCCTCGAACTCGCGGTGAGCGAGCACCACCGAGATCTCCTTGTCACCGCGTGCGCGGCGAGCCCGATCGAGGAGTGCGGGTCCGAGCGTGGCGGGACAATCATCGTCGGAGTCGATGAGCAGCAGGATTCCGCCCGCACCGGTCACCTGGTACGAGGCCTGCAGCACAGCATCCTCGACGCCTCCGGGGGCGACGAGCTTGGTTCGCGGGACGCGGCGAGGTGGAGGAATCCGGACGTTCCAGAGCGACAGTGTGCCGGCGATCCTGCGCAGCAACACGGGGAGCGCGGACACTTCGCCCTCTCCCTCCACGACGGAGGCGATGGTGATCGGGCCGGTCACCTGGGGGGATGCGGTGATCGGGTCGGTCATGCGCCCGCCTGCTGGTTCATGGTGGAGGCTGCCGCGATCGGGTAGCTCATTCACCTACCTCCGGCTGAAGTTGGCCACTCCGCATCAGCTCACCAAGGGTGGTCCGCTTGTCCTCGACAAGACGCCGGCTGACGTGGTCTATCTCGCCGATCACGGTGACTCCCCCGGTCATCGCCACCACGCGTACGGAGGCCGGATCGAACTCGTCACGATCGAGCAGGTCAGCGCTCTGTGTGGTGACCACAACCTGGACGCGCTCGCTCGCCTCGGTCAGCGCGTCGAACAGCGCTCCGGCAGCGGCCGGGTGGAGGGCGGTCTCCGGCTCCTCGATGGCGACCAGTGTCGCCTGCCCATCCACTACAACTGGCTGGAACAATGCCGCCAGCACGCCCGCCGCGTGCAGCGTCCCCTCGGAGATGGCGTCGGGGCCAAAAGGCCGCTCACCCTCCCGGGTATGCAACTCCACAGTCGAATAGCTGTCGATCACACGCTGGTTCACGCTCACCGCTTCGGGAACGATCGCCCTGAGATAGTCATCAATCCGGGCTTTGAACACCGGATGCGCGCGTGCGAGCGCCCCAAGCACTACTCCCAGTCTCTCCCCCGAGTAGCCCAACTGTGTGCCCCGCCGAAACGGCTCGATCTGCCGCATCCGGTCCACGTCCAGGTGGTGGAAGAGCATCGCCCGCAGACTGTGGTAGACATCGCTGTAGTCACCTTGCGTGGCGGCCAGTGGCAGGTAGAGCCGATCCTGCTCGATCTCACCGCCACCGTCGATCATCCCGGCTTCCATGCCGAACCCAGCCGACGAAACTCCCTCCTCATCCTCCCCGAGATGAACGACGCAGTACTCTCTCCGGACCACGAGTGACCGGCGTTCCGTGTGGTCTCGCCCGATCAGGAAGCCGTATTCGACGGGGGTCGGTTCGCCGTCCAGGTGGACCGTGAACTCCAAGTGGATGCCGAAGTGGTCGGCGGGCTGGGGGACTTGGCGGAGCACCTCGTCAAGACCGCCCCGCTTGGCCAGGGCGTCGGCGGGGGTCGATCCCAGCGCGTCCGCCACGAACAGCAGTGCGTCGACGAAGTTGCTCTTTCCCGCACCGTTGGGGCCCAGCAGGACCAGCAGCGGACCAAAGGTGACCTCGCAGGAGGCGATGCTCTTGTAGTTGGTCACCCGCACCCGCTGCAGAAACGGCACCGTCTGCCCCATCACGCCCCCCGCGCCGTCGTCACATCGATCTGCCCAGTCACCGCCGCCGTGATCAGCGCCTGCCTCCGCTCGGCGAGCTGCATCAACTGCCTGTCGATCGTTCTCAGGACACGGTTCATCGTTTCCCTGCTGGCGTTAAGGCTCCGAACGATCCGTCGTTGCTCATCGAGCTCTCGCAGAGGAATAGGGAAGCCCATAATCTTACTGCTATTCGTCGAAGCCAGATTTGTCGTCTTCGAGCCCGTGCTCTCAAAATACCAACGACCATGCATGGACTGTGTCACCAACGACAAATACTCGCCATCGAGTTTGTCTCGATCAGGCCTGATGGCGAACACATGGTTCTGGTGAAGACAACCAGGAATCTCCCCCCGCCACACAGTGCCGCGGCCAAGCTTGTCGAGATCACCGCCCTCTGTCATCAGTACATCCCCCGGACGGAGCGTGCTGCGCCTCGCCATAGCGCGAGGAAGGCGGATCTCGTTCACCTCGGAAAGGTCGACCTGTCCGGCCTGGACATTGGCCACTCGCAAGTAAGGTCGGGTGACGATGTCACCGTCCAATTCGCGCCCCTCGTGAACGGTGATGCCGCTCTGTAGCCTGCTCAGGTATCCAAGGCGAACTATGGGCAGCCCCGAAGGCAGATCAGGCAGCCATGGCCATGCGTTAGATCTTCCGGGGGTGCCCAGGATTCCAGGAACAAGGACTTCTGAGACTTCGGCAGAAATCCGTTCTTCGATACTTCGACACTGCCGCAGTCGCACGCTTATCAAGCTGTCAATCCGCGCGATCTGTCCATCAAGAAAGTCGGCGATCCGCCGTTGCTCTTCCATAGCAGGCAAGGGAATTGGCATTCTCAAAATGATCCCAGTATTGAGATTGTCCATCGTACTGCCAACAGATTGCATCTCGAAGTACCGACGCACTTCGGCGCTCTGTAGAGCATATCCGGCAAAACCCGCATCAATGCTGCCCGACTTCAATCTAACCCGAATAGACCCGGTGCCGCACAGCCATCCTGCCGCCTCGTCACTAACGACAGCAGACCTTCCGAGTTCGCCGCGCCTCGCAAAGATAAGGTCACCAGCAACCAGACGATGCCTACTAAGTGAGACCGCCTTCTCCTCATCGACGGTTACCCGCCAATCGGGGACCAGCTTTCCATTCTTGATGTGGGATGGGTTAATGACTGGCGTCCCACCCTCAACATACTCATGCTGATGTAGTTGAGATCCAAAAGGACCGGTCTGTGCCTCCTTAGATACTGCGCGAAGAGGAACAACAGGCCACTCGCTATTCATCCCGTCACCTCCCCAAGAAACTGCTGGATCTGAGCCTCAAGGTCCTTGAGTTCGGCGTCGATCTCGGAGAGAGGGCGGGGTGGGGTGTAGACGTAGAAGTGCCGGGTGAAGGGGATCTCGTAGCCGATCTTGTAGCGCTCCATGAGACCGGTCTTGGGGTTCTTGGTCTCGGCGATCCAGGCATCGGGGACGTGCGGGAGGACCTCGCGGGCGAAATACTCGTCGATGTCCTCCTTCAACGGCACGTTCTCGTAGTCGCGCAGGTCGGGGTCGGGAAGCGGCGCGCCTTTTTTCATCTGGACCTCGCCCTCGGGATCGGTCACGGCGACCGCGTTCCAGATGGCCTTGTCAACCGCCACACTTGGCCAGAGCACGCCGCCCTCGGCGGCAGCCGCCGCCAGCGCTGCTCGGGCCTCGGCCCGGGTCGGCCAGGCCGTACCGATCAACGACTTGAACGCGTCGATCAGCAACGATCCTTCCGCATAGGCCGCGAACGCCTTGGCCTCGGCCAGTGCCTCCAGGGTCTCCTCGGTCACCTCGAACCGCTGGCGGAGCGGCCGGTCGATCGTGATGCGCTGGTAGCCGAAGTCCTCGTTGTCGAAGACCTTCACCTTGCCGTGGGCCCAGTGCTCCGGATCGGCCGCCGCGTCAAGAGCTTCGCCGTACAGCTTGGTGATCTCGAAGATCTGGTCCTCTGTGATCTCCTTGCGCTTCTCGCCGAGGGACTTGCGCATCTTGGCCCAGTAGTCCCGGGCGTCCAGCAGGACGACCTTGCCCTTGTGGGCAGGGCCTTTGCGGTTGGACAGGATCCAAAAGTACGTGGAGATGCCGGTGTTGTAGAAGAGCTGATCAGGGAGGGCGACGATCGTCTCCAGCAGGTCGCGTTCGAGGATCCAGCGGCGGATCTCCGACTCGCCCGAGCCCGCCCCTCCGGTGAACAACGGGGAGCCGTTGAAGACGATCGCCAGACGGGTGCCTCCCTTGGAGGTGGGCCGCATCTTGGAGATCATGTGCTGGAGGAAGAGGAACGACCCGTCGTTGATGCGGGGCAGCCCCGCGCCGAACCGGCCGGAGTGCTTCAGCGCCTCATGCTCGGTCTTGACGGCGCCTTCGACCTTCTTCCACTCCACGCCGAACGGCGGATTGGCGAGCATGTAGTCGAAGGTCCTGCCCTTGTGCTTGTCGTCGCTGAAGGAGTTGCCGAGCCGGATGTTGGCCGGGTCGTGGTCCTTCATCATCATGTCGGACCGGCAGATCGCGTAGGACTCCTCGTTGAGCTCCTGTCCGAACACCTCGACGTTGACGCCGGCGCGGCTCTGCGCCCTGATGTGCTCCTCGGCCGCACTGAGCATGCCGCCGGTGCCGCAGGCGGGGTCGAGGATGTTGATGACGTCGCCAGGGTCGTGCTTGCCCAGATCAGGCGCGAGCAGCAGGTTGACCATCAGTTCGATGACCTCGCGCGGCGTGAAATGCTCTCCGGCGGTCTCGTTGGAGGCGTCGGCGAACTTGCGGATGAGCTCCTCGAAGACGTATCCCATGCCGTGGTTGTCGACCTGCGCCGGGCTGAGCGGGAAGCCGGCGAAGGCCTGCACCACCTTGTAGAGCAGCCCTGCGTTGTCCAGCCGCACGATCTGCCGGTGGAAGTCGTACTTGTCGATGATCTCTCGAGCGGCCGAGGAGAACCCGTTGATGTAGTCCTCAAGGTTCTTCCGCACGTCGGCGGGGGCGGCGCCGATGGTCTCGAAGCTCTGCTTCGACCGGTTGAAGAACCGCAGCCCGATCTGGTCGCAGATCAGCTCGTCCTTGTCGGGGAAGTCATAGGCCTTGTCCTTCTCCCACACCAGCGCACGGGTGGGCGCCATCACGCAGTCCATCCGCCGCAGCACGGTGAACGGCAGGATCACCTTGCCGTACTCCGACTGCTTGTAGTCGCCGCGGAGCAGCTCAGCCACCTTCCAGATGAGGCCCGCCAACTGCCTATGGGTGGTCTCCACGTCACTCGCCTTCCGGAAGGGGGTCGAATACTCCGGTCGTCAGACCATGATGCGCGAGCCGTACGACATCATCACCGAGAGCCGCGGCACGGTGCAGCAGCTTGGCGAAGTCGGCGAGCCTGCGAAACTCGGCACCGTAGCGCCGCTGCTCGTCCAGGGGAAGCCGTGGGATGACCGCTCGCCGCACGTCGTAGCGGAACGTGCCGGTGCCCGTGACTGCCTGGCGGACGTTGACCTCGCTGCGCAGGAATCCGGCGACGAAGTACGGGTCGAGCACGTCGGGGTCGCAGCGGAGAAGATGGCGGTCCGTTGGCGGCTCGTTCAGGGGCTCTGTGAGGACGGTGGGCGCCGAGGCCGCATCCAGGACCGGCACGAGAATGTCGCCGGGGCGCGGGCTGAGGCCCGAGCCCGGGGCGTCGCGGTTGAGCAGCACCTCTACGGCTCCCGCCTTCACCAGGTCGGCGATCGGCACCGTCGGCAGCGGCACGGGCGAGTCGGCACGGCCGTAGCGGACCGGCGGCTCCCCCACCAGCCGGTGAAGCAGCGGCACGAGGCCGGCCAGAGCGGTGGTGTGGTCGTCGGCGACAGCGTGAACCGGGCGCTGGATATGACGGGACGGTGTGAGGTCCACCTCGTCGTCGAGCAGGTCGACCACGGGGACATCGGCCATCACGCCGGGCTCACCGGCGATCGCGTCGGCCAGGCCCCGCAGCCGGTCCCGGTCGAGGGCCGAAGCGTCGATCATGCGCACCGTCATCGGGGATTGCGAAACGTCCGTTTGGGGCCGAGTGAGTATCCACAGGTGCAACCCGAGAGAGTGCCCGCTCGCCAGGCCGGGGGGCAACGCGACAACCTCGCGGAGCGCGCCTCTGCGTAGCAGCTCGCCCCGGATGCGCCGCCCCGACCTACGGGAAGCCGCCGCAATCGGCATCACCATGATCGCGGTGCCACCCGGCCGAAGGTGGGCGTAGCAGTGCTGGAGCCAGGCCAGCTCGGATTCCGCGCGGGGCGGCAGCCCGAACTCCCAGCGCGGATCGTAGCCGAGATCCTCATATCCCCACTCCTTGACCCCGGCCGGCGGGTCACAGGCGACGAGGTCATAGCCGGGTGCCATGGGGAACCGGTCGTCACGCAGCGAGTCACCGGCTCTGACATCACCCCGTCCCAGGCGGAACGCGGCGATCCGGGCAAGAGCCGGATCGATCTCCTGCCCGGCGGGGGATGCGCCTGTCTTGGCCGCCAGTGTCCGGAGCAGATTGCCCGACCCACAGGCGGGGTCGAAGGCCGTGCTGCCCGGCTCAGCCATGGTCGCGATCAGGGACGCCAGCTCGACAGAGGTGGCGGGGGCCGTACGCGAGGTCGAGTCGAGGTAGCGGCTGTGCAGTTCCTCGAAGAGGTCGTCGGCCGGATGCTGATCGGCGATGTCGGCGAGCCTGCGCCAGAAGGGCACCTGCGCCGGACGCAGCCCCTGCGGGAAGGGCGCCTGACCGGGCAGTCGCGACTTCCGGACGACCGCGCCAGGGAGTCGCTGCGCGATGACCTCATCCGGCTGGGATGCCCAGTCATCCCACAGACCCTCACAGGAGAGGAACGAGGCCACGTCGCCCAATGCTTCGGCCAATGAGCCGTCCTCGCTGTAGACGCGAAGCTCCTGCCAGAGGCGGTCGAGCGGCTCGATCGAAGCCGCCCGGCCGCGAGCGGCGAGCCAGCGCTCGACTTCCTGTAGCGCGTACAGCGGGTTGGCCGCTGTGCCGCCTACAGGAGACGGAAAGTCCGCATGCCGACGCCGCCAATTGCTGACGGCGGCCCGTTCCACCTTGGTCAGCCGCGCTATCTCGGCAGCGGTCACCGTCACCTGATCCCCCATATGAACCACCTCCCTCTAGTCAGCGTTAGCTAGAAACTAGCCCAAATGGGTTGTTCGCGCCACTCGAACAGGTGATTTATTGTTTGCTGCGCTAACACTCTGATCTAATGAGCGCGTTGAAACAAGGATCCTCCATCAAGGAGTCGCCTCGTGTCCGCCACCTCCCCCAGCACGGCACCGGACCTCCGGACCTCCGGACCCATCCACGAGATCGTCCACGCACGGCTGTCCCACTCCGACCTTCCCGGGGCCGCCAGTGAACTCGTCGAGAAGATCGTGGGCGAGTCGGAGGAGCACGGCCTGGAAGTCCGGCTCCCGCACGTGTACCTCAACGCGGTGACCGTGCACGGCTTCCGCGGAATCGGCCGCACGGCACGGCTGGAGATCCCGAAGGGACCCGGGCTCACGCTGGTCACCGGGCGGAACGGCTCGGGCAAGTCCAGCTTCGCCGAGGCCATCGAGGTCGCCCTCACCGGGGAGAACTCCCGATGGATCGGCAAGTCGCAGGTCTGGCAGACCTTCCGCAACGTCCACGAGGACGCATCGGCCGAGATCGAGCTGGAACTGCTCTTCGACGGCGACAGGGAACCCAGCATCGTCCGCCACGAGTGGACGGGAGCCAAAGTGGACGAGGCCGTCTCGACCATCGCGCGCCCGGGGCAGCCCGCCGTACCGTTGGGCGAGTCCGGCCTGGCCGGACCCCTTGCCCTGTTCCGCCCCTTCCTGCCCTACGCCCAACTGAGCAAGGTGCTCGACAAGCCCACCGGCCTGTACGAGAACATCGCGAAGATCCTCGGCCTCGGTCCCGTCGCCGACGCGATCGAGCGGATCAAACGGCTGGTCAAGGAACTCGACGAGACGGTCAAGCGTCCCGCGGCGCTGCTGCCCGGCCTGATCAGCGAGCTGGAGCCGGTGAACGATCCGCGCGCAGCCAAGGCCGTCGCGCTGCTTGGCGATCGCGCTCCCGATCTCGATCAGCTCGAAGCCCTGGTGAGTGGCTGGGAGCCAGAGGCGGACAGCGATATGGGAGCGTTGCGGCGCATCGCCGAACTCGTCGTCCCGGAGGCTGAAGCCGTACACGAGGCCGCGGAGCGGTTGCGTATCGCGGCGGCTGCCGTGGCCGCGCTGAGCGGCACCTCGGCCGAGGACGCCAGGCACCGCGCGGACCTCCTCGACCTCGCTCTCAGTCACCACCGGCGCCACCCGCTCGACGGTGCCTGCCCGGTCTGCGCCACCCCGGACCGGATCGACTCCGTCTGGGCCGAGCAGGCCGGACGCGAGGTCGGCCGGCTGCGGGGTGAGGCCGCGGCGGCGGACCGCGCCAACGCCGCGCGCCGCACGGCCCGCGAGGCCCTCCTCGGGCTACTCGGCGTCGCGCCGGGCTGGCTGCCCGAGCCGGTGAGGGAGGCATGGCAGGCTCTGCTGTCCTGCCGAGGCCTCACCGACGACGCGGATCTCGCCGACCGGTTCGAGGAAGGCGCCGAACGGCTTCGCCTGGCGGGCGACGACGCCGCGATGCAGGCCCGCGAGCGGCTCGCCGACCTGGATGCGACCTGGCGGCGGTGCGCCGTATCCGTCGCCTCATGGATCGGCGACGCACGAGCCGCCGCGCAGGCCAAGCCCCGCCTGACCGACGCGAAGAAGGCCACCCAGTGGCTGCGCGCCGTCCACGACGAGATTCGCGACGCCCGGATGGAACCGCACGCCCAGGAGGCCGGGCTCTACTGGCAGGTGCTGCGGCAGGAGAGCAACGTCAGCCTCGGGCCCATCCAGCTCGCCGGAACGGGGAACATGCGCCGCCTGCAGCTGGACGTCACCGTGGACGACGCCCCCGCCACCGGTCTCGGCGTCATGAGCCAGGGCGAGCTGCACGCGCTGGCGCTGTCGCTGTTCCTGCCCCGGGCGGCCACGCCGGAGAGCCCGTTCCGCTTCATCGTCATCGACGACCCGGTGCAGTCGATGGATCCGGCCAAAGTAGAGGGCCTGGCCAAGGCACTCTCGATGGTCGCGCAGACGCGTCAGGTCATCGTGTTCACCCATGACACCCGGCTGCCCAACGTCGTCAAGCAGCTCGCGCTGCCCGCCACGATCCTCGAGGTGATGCGGAAGGAAGGCTCGATCGTCTCCGTCGTCGAGTGCACCGATCCGGTCTCGCGCGCCCTGCGGGACGCCCGTGATCTGGCCCGCACGCCGGGCGTTCCGCGGGACGTGGCCGATACCGTCGTCCCTGGACTGTGCCGGGTGGCGCTGGAGGCCGCGTTCCTCGGGCTGGCGCGCCGCAGGCTGGGCGCCGCAGGGATCGGCTATGACGAGGTCGACCGCAAGGTCGCCTCGGCGCGGAAGCTCAGCCAGATCTCCGCGCTCGCGCTCTTCGGCGACATCGGACGGTCAGGTGACGTCATGGGCTGGCTGAAGCGCACCTACGGAGGCTGGGCCGCGGACGTTTACCGGGCCTGCCTCCACGGAGCAGGGCGGAACGCACTGCGGGGCTCGGGCGACGACCCGATCCAGCTGGTCGGCAAGCTGGCCAGCAAGATCAAAAAGGAGCACTGACATGGACCTTCTCGACCAGGCCGACCTGCTCCTTCGCGGGCGTTCCGACACCTTGAAGCCCGGCGTTCCCGGGTTGTGGCCACGGGCGGCGGCCTTCCTCATCCGGCTGGCCCTTGAGGAGGCCCTGACCGGCTTCTGGAAGCGGTCCGCTCCCGGCGTCGAGACCTGCACGATGCGCGCGCAGCTCCTGTGCCTGATGGCCTACACCGATGTCGACACCGCACGGATCGCAGCCGGGGCATGGGGCGCCCTCTGCGCGGCCTGCCACTACCACTCCTATGAGCTCGCCCCCACCTTCACCGAGCTCCGGACGCTGCATCGGGAGGTTACGACCGTCGCGACAAAGCTGTCACCGCCCGTCTGAACACCGGCCCGAGAGACGGGCGAACGGTCCACCCCCGCGCGGCATGTATTGGAACGATTCACGCATTTTGTCATTGGCATCACATTTATCTTTACGTCACGCCATCATCAATGATCAGCGTGCACATCCCCCGAGAGAAAGCCCCCAGGTGAAACTTCTCCACGCTGCCGATCTTCACATCGACAGCCCACTCCGCGGTCTCTCCTCGTACGAAGGCGCCCCGGCGGAGGAGCTGCGCACGGCCTCCAGGCGGGCGCTCGAGAACCTCGTCGCCCTCGCCACGTCGGAGCCCGTCGACGCGGTGCTTCTGGCCGGGGACATCTACGATGGAGACTGGCCTGACTACCAGACCGGCCTGTTCTTCATCCGTCAGATGTCCGAGCTTCGCGAAGCCGGCATTCGCGTCTACCTGGTCTCCGGAAACCACGACGCGCAGAACAGGATGACCCGGAGCCTGCGCCTGCCCGACAACGTCTTCATGCTCGACATCGAGGGACCCGAGACGAGGCGAGATGAGGACCTGGGCCTGGCGGTACACGGGCAGAGCTTCAAGCAGCGTGACGTCACCGACAACCTCGCACTCGCCTACCCGGATCCCTGCGGCGGATTGTTCAACGTGGGTCTGCTGCACACCGCGCTCACCGGGCGGGAGGGGCACAACCTCTACGCCCCCTGCACCGTGGACCACCTCGCCGGCAAGGGATACGACTATTGGGCTCTGGGCCATGTGCACACTCGCGAGGTCGTGTCGCAGGACCCGTGGATCGTCTTTCCGGGTAACATCCAGGGCCGTCATGCCCGGGAGACCGGTCCGAAGGGCTGCACGCTGATCACGGTCGACAACCTGCGAGTCGTCTCAGTCGAGCCCCGCGATCTGGACATCGCCCGATGGGAGCACCTCAGGATCGACGTCGGCGCGGCGACCGATCCCGACGCGGCGGTCGATCTGGTGGCCGAACGGCTCAGAGCCCTGGAGACCGGGCGGCTGCGGGCGGTCCGGATCAGCCTCACCGGCCGGAGTGGGGCTCACCTGCGGCTGTGGAGCGAGCAGCACCGCCTCGTCAACGAGGTCCGTTCGCTTGCCAACGACCTCGGCGACGTGTGGGTGGAGAAGGTGCGGATCGAGACCCGGCCGCTGGAAACTCCGGATGAAGGAGCGGCCGGTGTGCTCGCGGATCTGCGCCGCACCGCCGTCGAGCTTCGGGCCGATGAGGAGGCGTTCCGTCGGCTGATCACCGGGACAGCCCTGCTCAGCGGTCCGCTTCCAAATGAGGCCCGTGGCCGCGGGCGGATAGATCCCAGTGACTCCGAGTGGCTCCGCCGGATTGGCGACGAGGCCGTCGACCTGCTGGAAGCTGTGATCACGGAAGGCCGGGAGGGCCGATGAGAATCGACAGGCTTGACCTCACCGCGTTCGGCCCCTTCAGCGGGAGAACGCTGGACCTCTCCGCCCCCGGCGTCCATGTGATCGCGGGGCCCAACGAGGCGGGCAAGTCCACCGCGCTGCACGCCCTCGACCAGCTCCTCTACGGCATCGATCAGCAGTCGCCGTACGACTTCGTCCACCCGAAGCCGGAACTACGGCTTGGCGCCTTGCTCCGACACCCCGGCGGCACCCTGGAAATGGTCCGGACAAAGAGTCGTAGGGCACCACTTCAGAAGCCGGACGGTTCCCCTCTCGCCGAAGCGGATCTCATATCCGTCCTGGGCGGAGTCGAGCGGCTCACCTTCACCACCGTGTTCGCCCTGAACAGCGCCGAGCTGCGGCAGGGCGGTCAGGCGCTGGTGAGCGGCAAGGGGGATCTCAGTCAAGCTCTGGCCGCCTCCCGATCGGGGCTCAGCCTCACCAATGCGCTGCGGGACATCGAGGCGCGCATCGGGGAGCTCTACAAGCGGGCCGGTTCCCGCCCACGGATCAACGCGCAGCTCAACGTTCTGAGGGACGCGCGGGAACGCAAGCGGAACGCGTCGCTCCGCCCAGAGGAGTACCTCACGCTGCAGAAAGAGGTCGAGGCAGCGCAGGAGCGGCTTGACCGGCTCGCCGCCGAACTGATGGGCGCACGGAGCAGACAGTCCCGCCTCGCCCGGCTCAGTCAGACTCTCCCGGCGCTGCTCCGGTGCCGAGAACTCCTCGACGAGATGGAAAGCGTGTGCGTGGAAGGGATTCTAGCCCCGGCCGAGGCAGCCGAGCGCCTGCCCGCTCTCCATCAGGAGTTGAGAGAGGCCACGAGCCGCTTGGCCGGAGCGGAGGGGAAGCTCGACCAGGTCCAGCAGGAGTTGGCGGGGCTTGTGGTAGACAATGACCTCCTGGCCCACGCCGACACGATCGGAAACCTACTCCAGGACCGCAGGGCCGTACAGGAGGCCAGTCGCCGCCTTGGTAGGTCCAGCGGCGACTCGGCCCGCCTCCGGGAAGACGCGGAAAGCCTGCTGCAGCAGGTGCACCCCGACGCCACCCTCAGCGACACGGCACGGTACCGGGTGCCGAGGGCCGTGCGGTCCCGGATGCAGGATCTCCATGATCAGCGTAAGTTGATCGACAACAGCCTGGACCAGAGCCACCAGGCTCTGGCCGCCAGGCGCCGCAAGCTGGAGCAGGCGGAGAAGAAGCTCATCGAACTGCCTCCCGCCGAGGAGATCGAACCGCTGCGCGCCGCCCTCGCCGCCGTCCCGCACGATCTGCTCAACGGCATGTCCACCGCCGAGGCGGACAAAGAACGGCACCAGCAGCGCGCCAGGCAATTCCTGCGGGACCTGAAGCTGGGGACTCTCCCGGTCGAGGAAGCCGGGTCGGTCATGACGCCTTCGCGCGAGCAGGTCGACGCGCACGCCGACGCCCGCAACGAGCTCAAGCGTGACCGGCGCGAAATCGCCAAGAAGATCAAGACCTGCACAAAGCAACTGCGGGACAAGCATCTGGAGCTGGCATCGCTCCTGCGCAACGATCCTCCGCCGACCGAACACGACCTCGCCTCCGCCCGATTGAGCCGGGACGACCTCTGGCGGAGGATTCGCGACGAGCAGGGCTCGGATGGGGATGTGGCCGGAGAGTTCGAGCTGGCCATGAGCCAGGCCGACCAGCTCGCCGACCAGATGCGCCGCGACGCCCAGAAGGTGAATGCCCGTCTCCAGTTGGAGCTTGAGATCGCGAAGGCCGAGCAGGAGTTGGCCGGGCTGACCACGGAGCAAGAGGATCTCGCCGGCCAGGCGGAAGGTATGGAAGCCGAGTGGGCCCGGCTGTGGGAGGACTTCACCGGTCCCGTCCCCAGGACCGATGCCGCTGTCGCCATCCTGGACGACGCTAGGAGGCTCCGGGAGACAGTCGACGATCTCGGCGAGGCGGGCGCCCGGCTCGCCGTACTTCACGCGCAGGCGGTCCAGCACATCGCGCGGCTCCGCGAAGTTCTGCGTGACCCCGAAGGATCGGGTGCCATGACGAGCCTGGGCGCCGAGAACGTCTTGGCAGAGCTCCCCAATCTGCTGGAAATCGCCCAGCAGCGGCTCAAGGAGCAGGACAAGGCGATCCAGGATCGTGCCGCGCAGGAGGAGCGCGTCGCCGTAGAGCGCGCCGAGCTAAGCGAAGCCGCCGATCGTGTCGCCGAGCACGAGCGCGAGCTGATCGAATGGGAGACCGGCTGGCAGCATGTGCTGACGCAGGCCGGTCTGCCCGCGAGTCGCGACGCGGTCGGCGCCCTTGCCGACCTGGAACTGCTCAAGCAGGTGGCGGACAAGACGGCCGAGGCCAGTAAGACCGACCGCGAGACAACGCAGGCCGCCGCCAGAGTCGAGCAGTTCCACACGCTGCTGCGGACGACCGCAGGCGCCTGCGGATACCAGGTTCCTGAGGACGAGGCCGAACGCTATCTGCTCGCCGACAGGCTTCACGCGGATGCCCTGCGGAACAGCTCGAACGCGGAGAAGCGGGAGTCGCTGCTCACCGAGCAGGAGGGGCTCCGGGCCGATGCGCACGGCTACCGCGCGTCTGCGGAGAAGGCGGAGGCGGAACTGACCGAACTGGTGTCGAAGGCGGGGGTGGAGAGCGTCGAGGAGCTCGACCTCGCCGTACGGCGACGCGTCCGCCATACCGAGTTGGAGAGCTCCTTTTCGGAGGTGAGCGGCACCATCGCCACCGGCGGGGAGAGCCTGCACGACCTCATGGCGAAGGCCCAGGAGACCGACCCGGACCAGCTCACCGCCGAGCTGGCAGACCTCAACGGCCGCATCGACGACCTGGACGCGGAGCGGAGCGAGCAGTCCACGCTCCTTGGCGTGAAGAGGGCGGAGTTTCTGCGGCTCGACGGATCCGCACTCGCCGCCCAGGCCGCTGAGGAAGTCGAGACCGCTGCCGCGAGCCTGGTGGAGGAGACGGAGGAGTACCTCCGCCTGGAGATCGCCCGCACCATCCTGCGCAGGCACATGGAGGAGTACCGCAACGCCCAGCAGGACCCCGTCCTCACTCGCGCCGGCGGGCTGTTCCGGGAGCTGACGTTGTGCCGGTTCAGCGGGCTGGAACTCGACCCCGAGGACGACTCCCCCACAGTGCTGGCACGCTCTACGGCCCGCGGCCTCCTCCGGATCGGCCAGCTGAGCGAGGCCACCGCCGACCAGCTCTACCTGGCTCTGCGGCTCGCTACCCTGGAGCGGTACGCCGAGGAGGGCCGCGCCCTTCCCTTCGCCGTCGACGACATCTTCATGACCTTCGACGACCAGCGAGCTCGTGCCGCCCTCGCAGTGTTGAACGAAATGGCGGATCGATTCCAGATGATCGTGTTCACCCATCACGACCATCTGGTTGATCTCGCCCGTGAGGCGATTCCCCCCGGCCGGGTCCACATCCACCCCTTGCCGGAGTTCGTCCCACTTCAGAGAGAAGCGGCCGAGCCCACAATCCTCCAGCCTGTTGGAGAGCGCGCTTGCCGCACCTGCGGTGCCGCCCTTATCTACTCAGGCCGAGGCAGGCCGCCGGTCCAGTGCCCGGACTGCTCCGGCAGCCGACGATAGGAAGCCACGGCCTCCTCTTCTAGTCGGTTTTCGCGTCGGACGTTCGGCCCCACGCCCAGCTCCCTGGCCCTCATGGCCGCGCGCGGGAGATCGCCGAGCGCATCATGAGGAGCCCGCAGGCGGCCCGGCGGCTCACCCACGCCATCGTGCAGCGCCCATAGAAGCGCCGGCTGGTCGACGATCTCGCCTTCGGCGTCGCCCACGAGATGTTCGGCATCTCCGCCGACCGGCTCCGGCTGACGGAGGAGGGGCGCCGAGGTCCATCAGCTGTACGGCCGGCGGCCGTGCTCGTGCGGCCGTACGGCGCCGTGGGTGAGGCCGTCGGCCACCAGCCTGGACAGGTCCTCACCGAGCGCCGCCGCCTCGCGCAGGGCCGACCGGAAACCGGCCAGGCGCCGGAACACCTCGCCGTATCTGCGTTGGTCCTCCATCGGCAGCACCGGCAACTCCGCACGCCGTACGTCCACCCGATAGCGCGAGGACATGGCGGTGTAGTGGCGGACGTTGGCGGACGCGCAGAGGAAACCCGCGAGGAAGTCGGGGTCGAGCACCTCGGGATCGGGCCGCAGCAGGGAGAGGTAGGGGCCGAGCAGGGCGCCGCCCTTCGTCAGCACCTGCGCGACCGGGGCGGTCACGACCTGCGGCACCACGACGTCGCCGGGCCGCGTGACGATCGGTCTCGCCCCGGCGTGCTCGGAGGATCCCGTCGCGTCCCGGTCGTCGAGCACGTCCTCGACGGTGAGGACGGGCATCCCCCGAGGAGCCTCCTGTCCCGGCCGGGCCGGCGTCTGCTGCTCCACGGCGAGCATGCCGCGCCGCACCAGCTCGGGCAGCGGGACCAGGGCGAGCTCGTCCGCCGGCGCAGCCGCGACGGACGGCAGCAGCCCGCCGACGGTCTCCAACAGCTCGGCGAGCCGGGACCGGGCGCCGGCGATCCGCTCCGGCGACAGGTCGTCGGCCCCCGTGGACAGGTAGCGGGCGGGGGTGAGGTCCACGTCCTCGTCGAGCAGATCGACGAGCGGGACCGACCTGCTGACGCCGGGCTCGTCCAGCTCGCGCCCCGCGCCGAACTCCCGCCACGCCCCGACGGCCACCCCGGCGTAGTCGTCCGGCCTGCCGGAGGTGTCGACCATCAGCACATGGCTCGGCGTGCCGCCTTCGGACGGCTGGCACAGGATCCACAACGTCAGGCCGACCGCCACGTTGGGCACCGCGCCCTGCGGAAGCGCGATGACCGCGCGCAACGCACCGCGCCGCAGCAGCTGGGACCTGATCCGGCGGCCCGATCTGCGGCTGGCGACGGCCGGGGGCATGAGGAGCACGGCCACGCCTCCCGGCGCGAGGTGGGCGAGCGCGTGCTGCACCCAGGCCAGCTCGGGCTCCACGCGCGGCGGCAGGCCGTACTCCCACCGGGGGTCGGCCGTCAGCTCCGCGTAGCCCCAGTTCCGGTCGTTGAAGGGGGGGTTGCACACCACGGCGTCCGCCAGCTCGCCGGGGAAGGCGTCCGCGCGCAGGGAGTCTCCCGGCCTGATCCGCGCGTTGTCGCAGCGCAGCGCGAGCCGTACGGCGGTGAGCCGGGCGGCCACCGGATCGACGTCCTGGCCGAGCAGCCGGGCCCCGGGCGCGCGCTCAAGCGCGCGGCCGAGCATGCGGCCCGAGCCGCAGGCCGGGTCGAGCACGGAGCCGAACCCGTCGCCCACGAGGTCGAGCGTGAGCGTGACGATCTCGGCGGGAGTGGAGTAGACGCGCCGGGTGTGCACCTCGAAGTACCGCTCACGCAGGAACTCGAAGGTGTCGCGGACGCCGCGTTCGGCGGCCAGCCGGGCGATGGAGCGGACCAGCGGCACCCTGGTCACCGGCACGGACTCGGGAAACGCCTCCGCGCTGACAGTCTTCGCGCACGTCGCGCGCACCCGGGCCGGAAGTCCCCGCGCCACCTCCTCGTCGGTCCCGGCCGAGAGCCTGCGCCAGTCGTCCGCCTCATGCCGCACGTACACGAGGAAGGCCCCGAGGTCGGCGATCAGGTCGGCGAGGTCGTCGTCGTCGACGGTGGTGCGCAGGTCCTGCCAGAGCCACTCGTCCGGAGGGAGGTCCCTGCCCTCGGCGTGGCCGCGCAGCCACTCCCGGATCTCCGCGAGGGAGAACGCCGGGCTGGTGGACGTGCCTCCCACGGGCTCGGGAAAGTCGTCGTGCCTGCGCCGCCAGTTGCTGACCGCCGCACGTCCCACGCCGGCCAGGCGGGCGATGTCCGCCGCGGTGACGTGTACGTCTCGCCGCACGCCGCTCCGCCTTCCGCCAGTTCTCCGATCAGACCGGACCATATCCGATGCCCCGGACATGGGCAACGTCGCACCAAGGGCTGGTTGATTGTGTCAACACATGCTCTAATGGACGCCATAAGTCATCGTGGAAGGGAGCAAGGATCGTGAGCACTCCCATCACTCGCCTCAGGTCACTTCGCCGCGGCCGCGCGATCCACCTCCTGGACATCGAGAACCTGACCGGATCCCCCCTTCCGACCACCCACGACGTACGGCGGGTGATGGGCGCCTACCAGCACAGGGTGCCGGTCGGGCCGCTGGACCAGTTCATCGTGGCGGTCAACCACAACGCGCTCGTCTCCGTGGGGATCGCGCTGCGGGGGGTGCAGTTGCTGGCCCGTTCGGGGCCGGACGGCGCCGACCACGCCCTCGACGAGGCGGCCCGCACGACCCGGGTGGACCTGCGGTTCGAGCGGGCGGTGATCGGCTCGGGCGACGGCTACTTCGCCGACCTGGCCCTCTGGCTGGCGGGCTGCGGCCTGCACGTCACCGTCGTCTCCCAGCGCACCTGCCTGAGCTGGCGGCTCTACACCGCGGTCCCCGACACCGTCACCTTCGAACTGCCCGTCCCCCAGGCCGCCTGAGGCCTACCGCTCGCCGCGGAGCCGGGGGCACCATGAGGGAATGATCGACTATTTGGTGATCGGAGCCGGGTCGGCCGGATGCGTCCTGGCCAACCGGCTGTCGGAGGATCCGGCCGTCCGCGTCCTGCTCGTCGAGGCGGGCGGCGCCGACCGCCACCCGCTCTACCACGTGCCCAAGGGATTCGGAAAGCTCTTCGACGATCCGCGGAAGGTCTGGCACTACCGGACACAGCCGTTCGGTCCCGACGGGCAGGCCGAGATATGGCCGCGCGGCCGGGTCCTCGGCGGGTCGAGCTCCATCAACGGCATGGTCTACAACCGCGGCCACCGCGCCGACTACGACGAACTCCTGCGACTCGGCAACCCCGGCTGGGGCTGGGACACGATTCTGCCGATCTTCCGGGCGATGGAGGACAACGCCCTGGGCGCCACCGCGACCCGCGGGGCGGACGGGCCGCTGCACGTGTCCCCTCCGCGCGACCCCGATCCCCTCTGCGACGAGATGATCGCATCCGGGGCCGCGCTCGGCCTGACCGCGATGCCGGACGTCAACGAGTCCGACGACGAACGTGTCGGCCACGCGATGGCGACCATCAAGGACGGGCGGCGGTTCAGCGCGGCCCGGGCCTTCCTGCACCCCGTGCGCCATCGGAGCAATCTCACCGTCGTGACCGGGACGACGGTGACCGGGCTGCTGTTCGACGGCGACAAGGTCGTCGGGGTCACCGCCCGGGACGCCGGCGGCGCCACCGTCGAATATCGCGCCACCCGGGAGGTCGTCCTGTCCCTGGGCAGCCTGGGCACGGTGAAGCTGCTGCAGTCGTCCGGCATCGGCCCCGCGCAGGTGCTGCGGGCGGCCGGTGTGGAGGTCCGGCTGGACCGGCCGATGGTCGGCGCCCGCATGCGCGAGCACCGGTGCCTGGCGCTGAAGTTCCGGCTGAAGGAGGACCTCGGCTACAACCGCATGCTGTCCACGCCGCTGCGGCAGGGCGTCACCGCGCTGCGCTACCTGATGAACCGCGGGGGTCCGCTCGCCGCGCCGGCCTACGACGTGATCGCCTTCCTCAAGACCCGGCCCGAGCTGGACCGGCCGGACGCCCAACTGCTGATGGGGCCGTGGTCGGTGGCGACGTACCGTGCGGGCGAGACGGTCGCCGTCGAGCGGCAGCCCGGGGTCTCGGTCGTCGCCGAGATCCTCCGCCCGACCTCGGAGGGCAGCGTGGCCATCACCTCCGCCGACCCCGGCGCGCCGCTTCGCATCGAGCCTGACTACTTCGGTACGGAGCACGACCGGCGCGTCGGCGTCGACCTGTTCCGCCGGATGCGCGAATACTTCGCCCAGGAGCCGATTGCGGGACGGCTGGCGTCGGAGACGTTCCCCGGTCCGGGGGTCGGCTCGGACGAGGAGATCATCGACGCGGCGCTGGGCGGCGGCTACTGCGGCTACCACGCCATGGGCACCTGCGCCATGGGCCCGGGCGACGACGACGTGGTCGACGCGCGGCTGCGCGTGCGCGGTCTCGACAACCTGCGGATCGTCGACTGCTCGGTGCTGCCCAGCATGATCTCCGGCAACCTGAACGGCCCCATCATGGCGATGGCCTGGCACGCCGCCGACCTCATCCTCGACAGAGCCTGACCCATGCGTGCTGGGGAGAGGAGCATCCGGCTCGTCGGCGTGCGCCTTGCCCCACCGAACCACGTCTCAGACGATTCCCAGTGCGACCAGCAGACACCACACGTCGGTGGACGGATCGCGGCGCAGGATCGGACAGTCCTGGGCGTGTCCTGAGCGAGCGGCCCACTGATTGGACGGGAGCGGTTGGGCATCGCGACCGGCACGATCCGGCTCTGTCCGGGCGGGAGCGCACTCCCCCTGGGGGCAGGAGGCGATGAGGCTGCGAGCACGGGCCACCGCCTTGTGCTCCAACCCTTTCAGGGCGTCACGCCGAGGGCCCTTGATGCTTTTGTCGCCTCTCTTGTCGTAATCACGAAAGGGGCCCGCCGCTGCTCTGGCTGCTTCAACGACCTGGGACGGGGTCATCCCGTTCTTTCGATAGACCGGCTGAATACGAAACGGCTGCCGTTCCCGGCCGTCGCCGTCGCCGAACTGTTCGTTCAGATACTGCAAATAGTCCGGTTCTGTCGATTCGCCCTCGCATGCCACGTACAGCACACGCACTTCCCGCCTACGCGACTCGGGCCTGCGCGTGAGCGGGCGCTCGTCGTCCAGCCGCCCGCGTCTCCTCCGTACGCTCTGCTCCTTGCCGCCCTCGGTGCGCCTGCTCACGCTGTCGCCTTCGCCTCCTGCCGGGCAACCTCACGAACGATCTCACCCGCCGTCACACGCGGAATCCCACCGTAACGGCCACGGAGATAACCACGCTCGAGGTTCTCCTCCTTGCGCGGCTTCGCCTCGCTCAACGGGTACAGCTCGGTCTCCCCCGAGTGCTTCTTTGTGGTGATCCACACCTGGTCCCGACCGAGCGGACGGTCGAGGACCGCACCGCCGAGTAGGGTCGCGTCGTGCGTCGTGAAAAGCAATTGCGCGCCACGGGGATTGGCATCTGGATCTTGGAAGACGCGCACGACTTCCGCCGCGAGTGTGGGGTGCAGACTCGAATCCAGTTCGTCGACCACAAGAACCGAACCCTGATCCAGAACGGTAAGCATGGGGCCAAGGAAGACGAACCAGGCATGCGTGCCCAAGGATTCTTCCGAGTAGAAGTCCAGAGGAGCCTCGCCACCGTTTGACGTACGGTGCCAGAGTCTGATCTCCCCGGTATCCGGGTCCGTGTCAAGCCTGGTGATTCCCAGATCGGCCGACTGCAGGAGATCGGTGATCCGTGCGTGGTAGTGATCCGTGAGCTCCGGATGCGTCAGCAGATGGCGTGTCGAGTTCGACCGGGACTTGCTGATTCTTCCCGGCCAGACAGCACGCAGGTCGCGCAGAAACCACCGGTGGATCGCGGACAACTGAGGATCGTTGAACGTGACACCGGTGGACAGGAACAGCGCGTTGGGCCGGGTGAACTTCACCAGGGCATCGCGTTCACCCTTGAAACCCTCTCCCTTGAAGACGAACTCCCCGCCTTCCGCTCCGGGCCGAGCCGCCTCACGATCGAACCAGACGTTCCGGCGGCCGTGAGGGTAGGCATGCAACCATTCCGCCTCCACGCGCTCATCCGACAACTCGAAGCCGTAGGTATAACGGACTGGCTCCCGCCCAAGCACGAGGTCGACTTCGAAGAGGGTGGTGTTTTCGCGGGACTCGGCGTCGAGTTTGAACGGCTCCCGGGGCACCGCCTCCGGCGACTTCGCCCAGTCGGCGAATGAGTTCCGTACCGCCTCTCTCATGGCCAGAAGCGCGCTGAGCAGGTTGGACTTGCCGGAGGCATTGGCCCCGAAAACGCCCACCACGGGCTGCGCCAGGACATCACGCCCCCGATGGCGGAGGCCGGTCGACCGCGCCGTCCCCTCGTCGAACTCCGTGGCGATGAGCGACAGCTCCTGCTCATCCCGGATGGATCGGTGATTGGCCACCCGAAAGCGGAGCAGCACCACGACCTCCCCATCGATGCCTGGTTCCCACATGTCATCTGCGTTTTCATGCAGACTCCCTGCACGAACCAGCCTATGGCACCGATTGTGCGGATGCCAGCTCGTCGCTCCGTCAGACCTCCGCGATGGCCAGGGAGCGGCCCGGCAGGTCGAGCACGTCGCCGGAAAGGCGGGCGGACTCGTCGGAGGCGAGCAGGATCCGCGACGCGGCCAGCCGTACGGGCACCGGGCCTTCGGCGAAGTTGGCGGCGATC
This sequence comes from Microbispora bryophytorum, assembly GCF_043197435.1. NCBI lineage: Bacteria > Bacillati > Actinomycetota > Actinomycetes > Streptosporangiales > Streptosporangiaceae > Microbispora > Microbispora bryophytorum. Next base: position 215,779 of record NZ_JBICTF010000009.1, read on the forward strand.
CGCAGCGATCCGCGCTCGATCACCACGACGCGCCGGTCCTCGTCCACCTCGGCCCGCACCCGGTCCAGGCGCGGATCGGTGAGGTCGGGGCGCGACCGGCGCAGGGCGATGAGGTCGCGATACCAGCCCAGCAGCGAGGCGTGCTCGTCCTTGGCCGTCTCCTCCCAGTCGAGCTTGGAGCTCAGGAAGGTCGTCTCCTCGCCCGGTTCGGGGGCCTTCCAGTCGTAGCCGAAGCCCTCGAACTCCTTCCTGCGCCGTTCGCCCTCGCCCTCGGCCAGGTGCGGCTCGAAGTGGTCGGTGAAGAAGTAGAACGGCGTGGTCGCCCCCCACTCCTCGCCCATGAACAGCATCGGGGTGAACGGAGAGGTCAGCAGCAGCCCCGAGGCGAGGCGGAGCTGCTCGGGCCGCATGCGGTCGCCTTCGGGCCGGTTGCCGATCTGGTCGTGGTTCTGCGCGCAGCAGACGAACCGGTGCCCGGGTATCCCGGTCGCCGGCCGGCCGTGGGAGCGCCCCCGGAACGACGAGTAGGCGCCGTCGTGGAAGTAGCCGGACGTCAGCACCTTGGCCAGGGACGACAGGGTGGCGAAGTCGCCGTAGTAGGCGTTGCTCTCCCCCGTGACGTTCGCATGGATGGCGTGGTGGACGTCGTCGTTCCAGCTCGCGTGCATGCCGAGTCCGCCGGCCTCGCGCGGGGTGACCATGCGGGGGTCGTTGAGGTCCGACTCGGCGATGAGCGTCAGTGGCCGGCCGACCGCGGTGGACAGCGCGTCGACCTCGGCCGACAGCTCCTCCAGGAAGTGGACGGCGCGCTTGTCGTGCAGGGCGTGCACGGCGTCGAGGCGCAGCCCGTCGATGTGGTAGTCGCGCAGCCACTGCAGGGCGTTGTCGATGAAGTAGCGCCGCACCCCGTCCGAGCCGGGCCCGTCCAGGTTGACCGCGTCGCCCCAGTAGGACCCCTTCGCGTCGTGGAAGTAGGGCCCGAACTTCGCCAGGTAATTGCCCGAAGGACCGAGGTGGTTGTAGACGACGTCGAGGATCACGCCGAGACCGGCGCGGTGGCAGGCGTCCACCAGGTCCTTGAGCCCGTCCGGCCCGCCGTACTCCTCGAAGACCGCGTAGAGCTCCACGCCGTCGTAGCCCCAGTTGCGCTTTCCCGGCACGGGCGGCACCGGCATGATCTCGACGAAGTCGACCCCGAGATCCACCAGGTGCTCCAACCGGTCGGCCACCCCCCGGAAGGTGCCCTCGGGCGAGAACGTGCCGACGTGCAGCTCGTAGATCACCCCGCCGCGCAGGTCGCGGCCGTGCCAGCCCTGGTCCGTCCAGGCGAACCTGTCGTGGTGGTAGACGCGGCTCGGGCCGTTCACCCCGTACGGCTGCCGCCGCGTCCGGGGGTCGGGGAACGGCCCGTCGCCGTCCACGAAGAAGGCGTAGTCGAGGTCGTGCTCGTCGCCGGGGGCGGTCCACCGGCCGCCCTCGCCCCGCGTCATCTCGTGCCGGGCGCCCCCGTGCTCGACCTCGACCCGCGCCGCCTCCGGCGCCCACACCTCGAACATGCGCATATCCCCCTAGAGGACGAAGCCGTCAGCCTTCGAGAATCGCGACCGGGCACGCGGACAGCAGGTCGGCCATCCGCACCTCACCCGCGTGCTCGGCGCCGCTGAGCAGGTCGCGCCAGCGCCCCTGCGGCAGCGTGATCGTGTCGCTCCCCCATCCGCCCCTGCGCTCCAGCCCGACCGGCAACCGGGTCGCGACCACGACGGCGGCCGTGCCCCGCCCGGGAACGCCCCGCGTGAACGCGACCGCGTGCTCCCCCGCCTCGATCGGCGCGTACGGCGCCTCGGGCTCGAGCCGCTGCCGCAGCCCGAGCGCGGCGGCGGTGACGCGGATCTTCTGGCCGTCCCAGCCGTCGTCGGGCTCGGCCAGCAGCCGGCGGCGCCGCTCGAAGTCCACCGGCCGGCGGTTGTCCGGGTCGACCAGCGAGAAGTCGGTGATCTCGTTGCCCTGATAGACGTCCGGAATGCCCGGCATGAGGAGCTGGACGGCCTTCTGCCCCAGCGAGTTGACCCGGGCATACCGGTCCACGACCTCGGTGAACGAGGCGACCGAGTAACCGCACGCCTCGATGGCCCGCCGGGCGAAGTCCCTGATCCCGTCCTCGTACGCCGGGTCGGGGTTCAGCCAGGAGATCGACGTCTTGGCCTCGCGCGCCGCCTTGAGCAGGTAGTCGGTGAAGCGGTCGAGGGGGATCGGCCAGGCCGCCATCAGCGACTGCCAGGCGAGGTAGTCGAGCTTGGGGTCGAACGACACGGCCGCGGCCCAGGAGTCGACGGCCATCGCCCACTCCTCGGGCAGCTCCGACAGCACCGCGAGACGGGCGCGCACGTCCTCCGACCGCTTGGTGTCGTGGGTGGACAGCGTGGTCATCGTCCGCGGCGGCAGCCCCGCGCAGAACGCGTGGAACTCGGCGGGCGACACCCCGAACCTGTCGGGCTCCCCGCCCACCTCGTTGAGGCAGGCCAGTGGATACCACCGGTAGAGCGCGGTGTCCTCCACGCCCTTGGCCATCACCGGCCCACAGGTCTGCTGGAAGCGGGTGATCGCCTCGGGCGTGCCGTACAGGACGAGCTTGGCGGCCTTGGCCACCGCGCCGGGGTCGGTCCGGGTGGCGGCCAGCCCGGCCGCCTCCTGGACGATCGCCTCGGAGCCGGCGGACGGCTGCTCACCCGGGTTCACGTACGCCCGGTAGACGGGCATCGCGGCCAGCAGCTCCACGACGGCCTCCCGCAGCTCCGGATCGCCGAGATCGTCGGTCAGCCGGTCGACCTCTCCCCCGAAGAACAGGTCGATGACGTGCTTCTTGGCGTCGTGCCGCACGGTCTCGTAGTCGTCGCGGACGCCGGTGTGCCTGCCGAATGTCTCGATCAGCGCGTCGCGGCCGGCCGGGTCGACGAACAGCCGGGTGATCATGTTGAGCGCGTCGTATCCGGTGGTGCCGTCGCACGGCCAGTCGGCGGGCAGCCGCTCCCCGTCGATGAGGATCTTCTCCACCCACAGCGGGCCGGGCACGTGCGGGCGCAGCCGCCGGAGGTAGCCGCGGGGGTCGGCCAGGCCGTCCGGGTGGTCGACGCGCAGCCCGTGGATCACCCCCTCCTCGATGAGGCGGAAGGTGACGGCGTGGGTGGCCTCGAAGACCTCGGGATCCTCCACTCTCAGGCCCATCAGCGACGACACGTCGAAGAACCGCCGATATCCGGGGCTCTCGCGCCAGTGGGCCAGCCGGTAGTGCTGGGCCTCCAGCAGTTCCGGCAACGGCAGGTGCTCGGTGCCGGGCCTGATCGGGAACGCGTGGTCGTGGTAGCGCAGCACCCTGCCGTCGACGCCGTCGTCCACGCGGAGCGCCCCGTCGGCGTCGTCGCCGAGCAGCGGCAGGGTGACGGGCCACTGGAAGTCGAACCACCGGGAGGCCGGCGACCCCGGGCCGTCCCGCAGCGCCGCCCACAGCTGGGCGTTGTCCGACTCCGGCACCGGGACGGTCATGTGGTTGGGCACGATGTCGCAGATCAGCGGCATCCCCTTCGCCGCCAGCGCCCGAACGCCCTCCTCGCCGCCGAACTCCTCGCGTACGCGGCCGTGGTCGGTCACGTCGTAGCCGTGCTGGGACTCCGGGCAGGCCTGGAGGATCGGCGACAGGTAGAGGTGGCCCACCCCCAGGTCGCGGAGATATCCGACGAGGCTCGCGGCCTGGGCGAATCCGAAGTCAGGCGTCAACTGCACCCGATAGGTAGAAGTCACCGATCCGCCTTTCGCAGCGCGTTTCCGGAGGTCGTGTCCATAGTGCACATCACGGGCGCGCCCCTGCCAGCACCGCGCCGGGCAGGAGGAGCACAGAACCGGCTCCCCTCCTGCCCGGCGCGACGAGGACTAACGCCGAAGCGCACTCTATTCGGGCATCGGCGCCGGTCAGGACCCCGGCACGGGCCGGACCCTGCGCAGCACCCGCACCGACCTGCCGCTCACGGGCACGGCCTCACCGGCCCGGCACACGCGCGACTCGCTCAGCACCGGCATCGCCGTGTCCAGCTCGGTCGCCCACAGCTCGCCGTAGTCGTCGGGGATCGTGAACTTGATGACCTCATGGTGGGCGTTGAACAGCAGCAGGAACGAGTCGTCGCCGATCCGCCGGCCACGCCGGTCGGGCTCGGTGATGGCGTCGCCGTTCAGGAACACCGCCAGCGCCTTGGCGTAGCCGTTCGTCCAGTCGGCGTCGGCCATCTCCGTGCCGGACGGCGTGAGCCAGGCGATGTCGCTCAGCTCGTCGTGCGACCCGCGTACGGGCCGGCCGTAGAAGAAGCGGCGGCGGCGGAAGACCGGGTGGTCGCGGCGCAGCCGGGCCAGGCGCCGGGTGAAGTCGAGGAGCTGGCGCTTCTCCCTGGTGCCCGCCTCATCCCTCGCGTTGGCCTCCAGGATCGCGCCCCAGTCGACCCAGCTGATCTCGTTGTCCTGGCAGTAGGAGTTGTTGTTGCCCTGCTGGGTGCGGCCGATCTCGTCGCCGTGCGACAGCATGGGCACGCCCTGCGACAGGAACAGCGTGGCCAGGAAGTTGCGCTTCTGCCGTTCGCGGAGCTGGGAGACCGGGCCGGTGGCCGGGCCCTCCACCCCGCAGTTCCAGGAGCGGTTATCGTCCGCGCCGTCACGGTTGTCCTCGCCGTTGGCCTCGTTGTGCTTGTCGTTGTACGACACGAGGTCCTGCAGCGTGAAACCGTCGTGGCAGGTGACGAAGTTGATCGACGCGGCCGGTCGGCGGCTGTCGTCCTGGTAGAGGTCGCTCGACCCGGTGAGGCGGCTGGCGAACTCCGGCAGCGCGGCGGGCTCGCCCCGCCACAGGTCGCGGATCGTGTCGCGGTAGCGGCCGTTCCACTCGGTCCAGCGGGCCGGGAAGTTGCCGACCTGGTAGCCGCCGGGCCCGACGTCCCACGGCTCGGCGATGAGCTTGACCTGCGACAGCACCGGGTCCTGCTGGACGAGGTCGAAGAACGCGCTCAGCCGGTCGACCTCGTGCAGCTCACGGGCGAGGGAGGCCGCGAGGTCGAAGCGGAAGCCGTCCACGTGCATGTCGCGCACCCAGTAGCGCAGCGAGTCCATGATCAGCTGAAGTGCGTGCGGGCTGCGCATCAGCAGGCTGTTGCCGGTGCCGGTGGTGTCCATGTAGTAGCGCCGGTCGTCCTCGACCAGCCGGTAGTAGTTGGCGTTGTCGATGCCCCGCATGGACAGGGTGGGGCCCAGGTGGTTGCCCTCCGACGTGTGGTTGTAGACGACGTCGAGGATCACCTCGATGCCCGCCTCGTGCAGCGCCTTCACCATCGCCTTGAACTCCAGCACCTGCCCGCCGCGCTGCCCCGAGCTGGAGTACGCGTTGTGCGGCGCGAAGAAGCCGATCGTGTTGTAGCCCCAGTAGTTGGACAGCCCCCGCTTCTCCAGCATGTGGTCGGTCACGAACTGGTGGACCGGCATGAGCTCGATCGCGGTGACGCCGAGCGAGGTGAGGTGGTCGATGATCTCGGGGTGCCCCAGGGCGGCGTACGTGCCCCGGATCCGCTCGGGGATCTTCGGGTGGCTGATCGTGAGGCCGCGCACGTGCGCCTCATAGAGCACCGTGTCGTGGTAGGGCGTGGCCGGCGGACGGTCGTGTCCCCATCCGAAGAACGGGTTGACGACGACCGACCTCGGCACGTACGGCGCCGAGTCGCTGTCGTCGCGGCTGTCCGGCTCGCCGAAACGGTAGCCGTACACCGCCTGGTCCCACTGCACCGAGCCCTCCACCGCCTTGGCGTACGGGTCGAGCAGCAGTTTGCTGGGGTTGCAGCGCTGGCCGTCGCCGGGCGAGTAGGGCCCGTGGACGCGGTAGCCGTACCGCTGGCCCGGCCCCACCCCGGGCAGGTAGCAGTGCCAGACGAAGCCGTCCACCTCGCTCAGCGAGACGCGCTCCTCGTTGCCGTCGTCGTCGAACAGGCACAGCTCGACGCGCTCGGCCACCTCGGAGAACAGGGCGAAGTTGGTGCCCGCTCCGTCGTACGTCGCCCCGAGCGGATAGGAATCCCCCGGCCAGATCTCCCTCACTGGACCTCCTCGCCCTCCGGCTCGGCGGTCGCGCCGGGAAGGTCCCGGAGCCCACCGGCTCTATGGTCGCGCTCGCCCACGGTCTGTACCCTTCCCGGAACTCCGCGTGCGAGATCGTGGTGCTGAGTGTCGTTCACAAGACATCGTGCCTGCCCAGAAAAGGCTTCGACAGTCCCGCCACGTTAACTGCGTGTATGGCAACGGGTTGAACCGCCCATCAACCGGCAAAGCACCGGTGACCTGGACCGACTCGCCGTGAACGGGCGCGGGGGCCCATCCGGCCCGTCACTGTGCGTCCATGCCCCTGGCTCGGCGGACGGTCGTGTTCCGAACTCGGCGCGGGCGTGCCGGGGGTCAGCGTCCCTCGTGGCGCTCCCGGGCGGCGACGACCTCGGGCATGCGCTCCTCCGCCCAGGCGAGGAGGGGAAGCAGGCGCTCGGCGGCCTCGCGGCCGAGCGGGGTGAGGCTGTATTCGACCCGGGGCGGGATCGTGTGCTCGGCCTCCCGCAGCACCATGCCGTCGCGTTCCAGTGCCTGGAGGGTCTGGGACAGCATCTTCTCGCTCACCCCGTCCACGCGGCGGCGCAGGGCGTTGAAGCGGTAGGGCGCCTCGTACAGGGCCGCGAGCGCCAGGATCGCCCACCGGCCGGTGACGGTCTCCAGCACGGTGCGCGAGGTGCACTTCCGTGAGAAGACGTCGGCGACGAACCCCTCGAACTCCTCCATGACCGTCAGCTTACGACTCTTGAGGTACTTTCTGATAGAAAGCACTAACCAAAGGAAAGCACTGTGGAGGAGAGACCATGATTGTCGTGACAGGAGCCACCGGGCACCTCGGCAGGCTGGTCGTCGAGGATCTCGCCGGCCGTGTGCCCGCCTCGCGGGTCGTCGCGGCGGTGCGCAGCCCGGAGAAGGCGGCCGACCTGGCCCAGCGCGGCATCCAGGTGCGCGAGGCCGACTACGACCGTCCCGCCACGCTGGGACCGGCGTTCGAGGGCGCCAGCAGGGTCCTGCTCGTCTCCGGCAGCGAGCCCGGCCGGCGGGTCGACCAGCACAGGGCCGTGGTGGACGCCGCCCGGGCTGCCGGCGTCGAGCTGCTCGCCTACACGAGCATCCCGCGCGCCGACACCACTCCGCTGGGCCTCGCGCCCGACCACCAGGCGACCGAGGAGTACATCCGCGCGAGCGGGCTTGCCTTCACTTTCCTGCGGAACGGCTGGTACCACGAGAACTACATCGCGGCGGCCCGGCAGGGCGCGCAGAGCGGCGTCATCCTGGGCAGCGCCCGCGACGGCCGCGTCGCCTCGGCGGCGCGCGCCGACTTCGCCGCCGCCGCGGCCGCCGTCCTGGCGGGTGAAGGGCACCGGAACGCGGCGTACGAGCTGACGGGCGACGTCGCCTGGAGCATGCCTGAGCTGGCCGCCGTGGTGTCCGAACTGTCCGGCGCTCCGGTCGAGTATCGGGACCTGCCCGTCGCGGAGTACGCCAAGGCACTGGAGGCGAACGGCCTGCCCGAACCGGTCGCGGCCCTGTTCGCCCAGGTCGACGCCGGCATCGCCGACGGCTGGCTCGGCGACACCCCCGGCGACCTGTCCCGCCTCATCGGCCGGCCGACGACGCCGCTGCGCGACACCCTCGCGGAAGCCCTGAAGAACGGGTGATCACACGCCCTTGAGCAGGGCGGCACAGTGGCAGCGACAGGGGCAGCGACAGTGGCAGCGAGGGTCAGTGGCGCGAGCCGCGGGCGCGGGTACGCCGCAGCAGACGGCGACGCGGGCCGGCCGCCCGGCCGTCGGTGTGCAGCCACAGGTTGACGCCGGTCCCTCCGAGCGCCGAGGGCTCGATGCGCACCCCGCCACCCGTCGACTCGGCCAGGCGCCGGGCGATGTCGAGGCCGAGCCCGGTCGAGCCGGCCCCGCTGTTGCCCCGCCGCAGCGCCCTCTCCGGATCGGGGATGCCCGGGCCCGCGTCCGCGACGAGGACGCCCACCATGCCGCTCCCCCGATGCAGGGTGACGCGGAAGGCCGTGCCCTGCGGCGTGTGGCGGAAGACGTTGCCGAGCAACGCGTCGACCACCGCGCCCAGGTCGGCCGCGGCGACCGGCACCGGGCTGGGCTCGTCCGCGCCGACGAGCTGCCAGGGCCGCGCCTGGTCCTCGGCCAGCGCCGACCAGAAGGCGAGCCGTTCCCGCAGCACGAGCGCGGCGTCGCAGCCCGCCGGCACGGCCCGGGACGGCCGCCTCGCGGCTTCGATGATCTCGTCCACGGCCTGTTCGAGCCGGTCGATGGCGAGCCCGCGCTGCTCGGCCTCGGGGCCGCTGCCGCCGAGGTTGAGCCGCAGCGCGGTGAGCGGGGTGCGCAGCCGGTGCGACAGGTCGGCGGCGAGCTCGCGCTCGGCCGCGAGCAGTCCCGCCACCTGATCGGCCATCGCGTTGAACGCGCGCCCGGCCGCCACCAGCTCGGGCGGGCCGTCGGGGACGATGCGCACCGTCAGGTCGCCCGCCCCCAGGGCCGCCGCCGCCTGCCCGAGCCTGCGGGCCGACCGGACCACCCTGGCCCCGAGCCGGTCGGCCACCACCACCGATCCCACCACCAGGGTGACCGCGACGCCGGTCAGCACGGCCCAGGAGGTGGACACGCCCTTCCTCGCGTCCGCCGCGGGCGCGTACACCTCGATGACGGCCCGCCGCCCGCCGCCCAGCGCGACCGGCCTGAGCAGCACGTATCCCTTGCCGACCGGCACGGTCCTGGCGCTTTCGGCCGCGCCCGCGACGTCGGCGGGCGTGACCCGGGAGCGACCCGCCGTACGCCCGCCGGAGAGGTGGACGGCCAGGCGGGAGCTGCCCGCCGGGGTGCTGGCCAGCGCACGCTCCAGCGCGGCCACGTCGTCGGTCACCACGAGGGCGGGCACGATCGTGGCGGCCTGGCGCTCGGCGTCGGCGAGCGCGCGGCTCTCGGCGATCTCCTTGACCGCCACGGCCAGCGGGATGAGGAAGGCCAGCGCGACCATCGCCGTCACGGCCACCGCCACCAGGGCCAGGCTCCGTCTCACCGCCGCTCCCGCTCCGGGCCTCGTGCCGTCCCGCTTCCGGGGCTCAGCTCTCGGCTGGGGGGCTGAGGCGCACGCCGACACCCCGCACGGTGTGCAGATACCGGGGACGGGACGCGCTCTCGCCGAGCTTGCGCCGCAGCCAGGACAGGTGGACGTCGATCGTCTGGTCGTCCCCGTACGACTGCCGCCACACCTCGGCCAGCAGCTCCTTGCGCGAGATCACGCGGTCGGGACGGGCGGCGAGATAGGTCAGCAGGTCGAACTCCCGGCGGGTGAGGTCGAGCGGCGCGCCGTCCAGGCGGGCCTCCCTGCGGTCGGCGTCGACGACCAGGCCGCCGACCCTCGCGACCGACGACGGCGCCCCGGGCCTGGCCCGGCGCAATACGGCCTCCAGGCGGGCGTTGAGGTGGTCGCCGGAGAACGGCTTGACCAGGTAGTCGTCCGCGCCATCGCGCAGCAGGCGGACGATCTCGGCTTCGTCGTCCCGCGCGGTGGCCACGATGACCGGCACGTCGGAGATCGCCCGGAGCATCTTCAGCGCCTCCGCGCCGTCGAGGTCGGGCAGCCCCAGATCGAGGACGACCACGTCGGGACCGACGTGGGCGATCTCCCGCAGCGCGTCGAGCGCCCGGCCCGCGCTGCGGACCGCATGGCCGCGCCCCGTCAGGTCGCGGATGATCGCGGACCGCACGAACTCGTCGTCCTCAACCACCAGAACGGTCGCCATGGGGCAGAAACGTACACTCCCGGTCGGCACGGCGTCCCAGGAAGAGCCATCCGAAACATGGGGATTTGCGGCTATTTAAGGCATGCACAAATCCGTAGAGCTTGACCGAAAAGGGTCGAGCGTCAATTCGAGTCGCGGGATAGAGTGAGCGGCCACATGAGAAGGGCCGCCGGTTACCTGATCGCCTGGTGCGGAGCCACCGCGCTCGCCGTCGGTGTGTCCTGGCTCGGTGTGCGCGACGTGCTGCGCAGCGCGATCCTGGACGAGGCGCCCCTCGCTCCCGTGGTGGCCGTCGTCGCGCACCTGTCCGCCTCGCCGGGCGTCCCCACCCCCACTCCGCAGGGCACCCCGGACGGCGGGGCCCCCAGGGAACCGACCGAGGAACCGACCGAAAAGCCGCACGGGCCGCCGTCCCCCACCGGCGGGACGCCTGGCGACCGGTCCCCCGCCCGGCCCGGCGCCACTCCGCTGCGGACCGCGCGGACCTCACCGGCGCCCCGCCCGCCCCGCGCCACGCGGCCGGCGGGATCGGCGGAGTCCTCTCCCGCCGCCCGGCAGCGCAAGGCCGCCGGAGGGGAGAGCCTGCACACGTTCACCTTGAAGGGCGGCCGGGCGACGATCGCGGTGACGTCCGCGGACTGCCGCATGGTGACGGCGACCCCGAACGACGGCTACGAGGTCAAGGTCTGGGAGGCCGACCAGTGGCTGCGGGTCGCGTTCCTCCGGGACACCCACGAGTCGTCGGCGTTCTGCGTGTGGAACGCCCTGCCGCCCAGGCTCGACACGTACGAGAACTGAGGGACCCCGGCCGTCCGGCGGGAGGACTCAGTCGAGGAGTGCGCGGTACTTCTTGAGCTCCTTGACCTCGGCGCCCAGCGATGTGGTGGTGGCGACGGCGAGCGCCTTGGCCCCCTCGAACGCGCCGTCGGCCTGCTCGGCCCGGGCGAGCTTGATCGCGCCGTTGTCGTGCTCGATCATCAGCGTCACGTACTTGCGGTCGAAGGACGGGCCCTGCAGCTTGGCGAGCGCCTCGATCTCGGCCCGCGTCTGCGTGCCCGGCATCGCGTGGTCGCGTGGCAGCGGCTCCGCGCCCCACATGTCGAGCCAGCCCTTGAACGTGCGGATGTCGGTGTCGCGGGCCGTGGCGACCTTCCCCGCGAACCCGCTGACCCACGGGTCGCCGGCCCGTGTCTGCGCGAGCCTCGCCATCTCCAGGGCCTGGAGGTGGTGCGGGACCATCTGCCGGGCGAACGCCACGTCGGCGGCGTCGCCCCGGGCGGACGGCGCGCCGGTCTCGTCCGGCGTGGCGCTGAGCGCGGAGTCGGGGGTCTGCGTGGCCTCGGAGCTCGGCGCGGCCTGCGAAGCGGGGGGCGTCTCGAAGGTGGCAGCGGGCGAGGCGACTACCGGAGCGGGCGAGGCGGCCCCGCTCGCCAGGTCCGGCGCGCCGCATCCGGCGAGCAGGGCCGTCGCGAGCACGCCCGTCAACGCGGCCGGTAACGCGGCCGGTAACGCGGCCGGTAACGCGGCCGTCACACGAGCCGACACAGCGGGAAGCCGGCGGTTAGTGGTCGTCACTGGAGGGCCTTTCCGGTTCTGGCTGGCGGACGAACGCGACGGCCGCCGGGGCCGGGCACGATCGGATCCGTCCGCGATCCCTTGCCGCAGGACCCTACCGCCGGACGGCGACTCCGGTCGCCTGGCACGGCGTTTCGGCATATTTACGGTGATTATCGGACAAGCTGGGCATCGCGTGTCAAAATTCCCATTCGCTTCCCTGGATCATCGCCGTGCTCTAGCCTCCAACTGTGCCAAACAGCAGCGAAACTCTACGAAAGGTTTCACACCGAGGAAACCTCTGTTGACACGAGCGAAACAGTGATACTTTCGCTTGGGAGCGCTCCCAAGCCGTGTGAACCTTCGGGCCGAGGAGACCGGATGGCCGATCTTCCCACCCTCGCAGAGGTAGCCGCCGCAGCCGGCGTCTCCCCGGCAACAGCTTCCCGGGTCCTGACCGGCTCGGTACGCGTGACCACGTCGACCCGCCGACAAGTTCACGACGCCATGTCGCGTCTGGGCTATGTCCGGCGCCGCGCCCCCAGGGGATCCGCGGGCAGGCGGGCCGAGCAGATCATCGCCGCGGTCGTCTGCGAGCACAGTCCACGTCTTTTCACCGAGCCGTTCTACGCCAGGCTCCTGTCCGCGTGCGAGGAGGTGCTGACGACGCACGGGGTCCCCATGGTCGTAATGACCGCGACCCCTGCGACCGCCTCCATCGCCGCGCCGCCACTGGTCGCGGGCGCCGTCGACGGCGTCCTTCTGATCGGGGCACGGGCGCGGCACCCCCTCGCGGTCACGCTGGCCGCCTCGGGCGTCCCGGTGCGCTGTGCCGGGCGGCCGCCAGACGGCATCGACCTTCCGTTCGTCGACATGGACAACCGTGACGGCGGACGGCAGGCGGCCGAGCACCTGCTGCTCAACAACCGCAAGCACATCGCCACCATCGCCGGGCCTCCGACCCTGCCGGCCGCCCGCGACCGGCTGGAGGGCTTCCGGCAGACACTCCGCGACGCCGGTGTGCTCGACATGCCCGTGGCGTACGGCGACTTCACCCACGCGTCGGGCGCGCACGCCATGCAGTGGCTGCTGCAGCGGGCGCCGCACCTCGACGCCGTGTTCGCGGCGTCGGACGTGATGGCGGCCGGGGCGATGCAGACGCTGCGCCGCGCCGGGCGGAAGGTGCCGGACGACGTGGCCGTCATCGGATACGACGACGCGCCCGTGGCCAGGCACACCTCGCCGACGCTGACCACGGTCAGGCAGCCCGTCGAGGAAATGGCCACGCTCGCCGCACGACTGCTTCTCATGACACTCGGGGACGGGGACAATCCCAAGGGCAATCCGGTGCTGCCCACGGAACTGGTGGTTCGTGAATCGGCCTGAGCTTCGAGAAGGCGATGTCCTGACCCGTCGCTATCTGCTCCAGGAGCGGATAGCGACGGGTGGGATGTCGGTCATCTGGCGTGCCTTCGACCAGTCACTCCAACGCGTGGTCGCGATCAAGGTGCTGGACGGCTCGCTCGACGACGACAACCCCGGACGGGAACTCATGCGCCGGGAGGCCAGAGCCACCGCCCGGCTGATCCACCCGGACGCGATCGAGGTCTACGACTACGGCGAGACGGTCACGAACGGTGGCAGGCTGGCGTCCTTCGTGGTCATGCGCCTGCTGGAGGGCCGGTCGCTGGCCGACCGGATCGTCGAGGGCCCGTTGCCCTGGGCCGAGGCGGTGGAGATCGCCGCCGGGCTGGCGAAGGTGCTGACGGCGGCGCACGACCGGGGCATCGTCCACCGGGACGTCACCCCGGAGAACGTGCTGCTCGCCGAGGACGGGCCCAAGCTGCTCGACTTCGGCATCGCCGCGTTCGTCGGCGACGCCGACGACCACCTCGTCGCCGACTTCGGCACCCCGCCGTACGTCGCGCCGGAGCGGCTGAAGGGGACGACGGCCGACCCGGCCGTGGACGTCTACGCGCTCGGCGTGCTGCTGTTCGAGATGCTCACGGGCGCGCTGCCCTACCCGGAGAAGACCTGGGAGGCGATCGAGGCGGCGCGGCGGGAGGGTCCGCCGCCGGCGCCCGAGGGGGTGCCGGGCCTGCCGCAGGAGGTCACCGACCTGTGCCGGCGCTGCCTGTGCCCCGATCCCGTGGACCGGCCGAGCGCGCGGGCCGTCGCCGCCGCCCTGACCACGATGAACAAGCCGCCAGGACCACGCGGAGCCGGCTGGGGCGCCGCCGCCGTCGGGGCCGCGGCCCTGGGCGGCATCCTCTGGTTCACCCAGACGCACGGCCCGGAGGTCGCGGCCGTCACCGTGCTGGCCAGCCCTTCGCCCACGCTCACGCAGACCATCGTCTCGCCGCCGCCGCAGGTCGAAGCCATCGCCGTACCCCGGCACACGGTCGCGCCCGTCGCGGACCCCGTGAGCACCGCCGCGCCGGCCCGGCGCCACCCCTCCCCCTCGATCAGCGTCAAGGCCGTCAAGAAGGACCGGCACGCCGGGGACACCCTCCGGCGGCCGAAGACCTCGGCCACCTCCGAGTCCGACGTGGCGCCGCTGCCGCTGGCCCTCACGGCCGCACCGCTGCGGGTCGACACCGCTGTCCGGCAGTTCAACCTGCTCACGGACGGCGCGGAGGCCACCGACGACATCGACGACGACGTCGCTCTCGACCTCAAACAGGTGCTGCGCAACGCCGTCGCCAGCGGTGAGGGGCTGTCCGGCATCCGCACCAAGATCGAGGTCCGCTATCAGGAGGGACGGCTGCCCTCCACGCTGAAGGAGGAACTGCTGGCCGCGCTCGATCGGGTCGAAGCCGCTCTCGCCGAGGCCAGCAACACCTGAAGTGGGAGCGCTCCCAGAACAACCCTCTGTTGAGTTCGGTCAAGACCGAAAGTCCGAGTGCGTCCGTTAAGCGGCCACCCTTCGACCGAAATCATCTTCTAGTGCCGAGGGCCGGCCGACGACGTCCCGCCCTCGCCCGGCGGTCAGATCCGCCTGATCGTCGCAAGCCAGGCCGGTGCGCCGTCATCGTGATATCTCGTCCGAACCCGGTCCGGTTCGACGGCCACGACGCTCCATCCGCCGCCCGGAGCGAACGCCGCTCCAAGCTCTTCCCGGCCGACCGGGTGCGGCCCGGTGCCGGGACCCTGGTCGCTGAAGCACAACACGTGCAGCGTTCCGCCGCGTTCCGTCACCGACGCGAGACTCCTCACGTATCGGGATCGCTCGTCGCCGTCGAAGGTGTGGAACAGCCCGCAGTCCAGCACCGTCTCGAACCCGCGCCCCAGACGATCCAGACGCAGGGCGTCGGCCGCGGCGAACTCAACCTGGACCCCACGGTCGCCGGCCTTCTCCCGGGCGATCGTCAACGCCGTCTCGGCCACGTCGACGCCCAGAACCGGCAGCCCCAGCGCGGCGAGGTGAAGCGCGTTCTCGCCGGTCCCGCAGCCCGCGTCGAGAACCGCCCCGGCGAATGCGCCTTCGGATGCGAGGCGCACTATCGCCGGCTGCGGCCGTTCGATGTCCCAAGGCGCGGGACCGTCGTGGTACGACGCGTCCCACGGCAGTCCCGTCATCCGTTCATGACTGGTCGGTTTCCGCCCACCGAACGGATCGTCGGCGGGGCCTTTCGAGCGCTCCGGCACCTTCTTCTCCTTCCTCGCTGATTCCTACGGTCCACTGTCCGGGTCACGCCCTTGCACAGGAAAGGCAGAACCGGATAGATCGTTGTCTCATGAGCGGATTCAAGAAGTTCCTCATGCGGGGCAATCTGGTGGAGCTCGCCGTCGCCGTGGTCGTGGGCGCGACGTTCAGCGGGCTCATCCAGGCCCTCGTGCAGGACCTGGTCACCCCCCTGATCGCGGCCGTCACCGGCGGGAGGCAACCCGACTTCTCCAGCTACAAGTTCACCGTCAACGGCGCCGTGTTCAAGTACGGCGACTTCGTCAACCACCTGCTGACGTTCCTCATCGTCGCCGCCGTGATCTACTGGCTGGTCGTCCTGCCGATGACCCGCTTCCTGAGCCTCTTCGACACCAAAAAGGAGGCTGCCGAGAAGAAGTGCCCCGAGTGCCTGTCGGACATCCCCGTCGACGCCCACCGCTGTGCCTTCTGCACGGTCGAACTGTCCCCCGTCCCCGCCGCCGACAAGCCCCCTGCCTGACCTCTCCCCGGACCGGCGCGACGCATGGGGACCGTCCCGTCCACGTGGCCGTTTCAGGGGACCGCTTCGGTCCCTTCGAGGTTCGGCTCGTCCGACCAGCGGCCGCGACTCTTACTGACCTCTGCGGTACAGGCGCCTTCCCACCTTCGGAACCAGGAGGACAACGACCGCCACTGCCGTCGGCCCGACGACGACCCACCACTTCCGCTTCGACCTCGCCGAGTCCGGCGATATGGGCCTGCCCGGTCTCTCCTCCCAGGAGAGACCGGAGGGCTCCGAATTCAGGGCTCTGCGGTATTCGCTGTCAACGATCTCGTAGAACTTCCTCTCGGCACGAGAACCTCGCGTTCCGTCATGCCAGGCGTCCCGCACTCGCTCCCACCAGTCCCTTCCGGATTGGCTGGTGAACATGCCGCGAAGCATTTCTTTCCGTAAGGACGACTCGAAGACCACTCTCTCCTCGAAGGCAAGGCTCATGTAGTTCATCCAAAGCACCGCATATAAGTGCTGCCGGACGTCATCGTCGGTCGCGTGCGCTTCAGCGCCTATGACTGGCCGGTACAGGGACGGATTTTCCATCGCCAAGCGGAGCAGGTCGCGATGTATGTTCCGCACCACCTGCACCCGAGCAGACCTGAGTTGCGATGCCTGCAGTATGAGCGAGATGGCGATGGCAACGAATGCGAGTGCGGCCAGTACGGCCGAAGCCCCTCCGTAGGTCTCGCCGACCTGCCCGACAAGGCCCCAATCTACCGCGATCACTCTCGAAATCAGATCCATGAACATAGGAGATGCCATGACTGCGAAAGCCACCAGCAAGACCACTGTCAACCCATAGAGATAGCGCCTTGACATCTTCCCCTCCGGATCGCGAACACTTCCCCACAAGGCCTCAACCGTCGCTCTAAGCCAAAGTACAGACCCATAAGGCGGCACGTATAGAACACAAGGACTCCCAGCCGGGCCTGTCCAGTGAACGGTGTAACTCGGCTTCGGTTTGTTCTAGCGGCGGGTTGCTGACAGTCGGCCTTCGAAGGTGATCTCGAAGGCGTTCAGGGCGGCCTTCCACCGGTTCATCCAGCGTTTGCGGCCCTTGCCCGTCGGGTCCAGGCTCATGACGGCCATGTAGACGCACTTCAGCGCGGCCTGCTCGTTGGGGAAGTGGCCGCGGGCCTTGACCGCCCGGCGGATCCGGGCGTTGACCGACTCGATCGCGTTCGTCGAGCAAATGACCCGGCGGATCTCCACATCGAAGGACAGGAACGGCACGAACTCCGCCCAGGCGTCCTCCCACAGCTTGACGATCGCCGGGTACTTACCGCCCCAGACCTCGGCGAACTCCATGAACCGCTCGAGCGCGGCGGCCTCGGTGGGGGCGGTGTAGACCGGCCGCAGCGCCTTGGCGATGGCGTCCCAGTGCTGGCGTGCGGCGTAGCGGAAAGAAGCCCGCAGCAGGTGCACCACACAGGTCTGCACCACGGTCTGCGGCCAGACCTGCTCGATGGCCTGCGGCAGCCCCTTGAGGCCGTCGCAGACCATCATGAGCACATCGGCGACGCCCCGGTTCTTGATCTCGGTCAGCACGTGCAGCCAGAACTTGGCGCCCTCGCCGCCATCGCCGGCCCACAACCCGAGGATGTCGCGCTCGCCATCGGCGGTGACCGCCAAAGCCACGTAGATAGGCCGGTTGGCGACCTGCCCATCACGGATCTTGACGTGGATGGCGTCGATGAACACCACCGGGTAGACAGGGTCCAGAGGGCGGTTCTGCCACTCGGCCATGCCCTCGATCACCTTGTCGGTGATGGTGGAGATGGTCTGCTTGGACACCTCCGCCCCGTAGACCTCGGCCAGATGCGCGGAGATCTCTCCGGTGGTCAGACCCTTGGCGGCCAGCGAGATGACCATCTCATCCACACCCGACAGCCGCCGCTGCCGCTTGCGCACGATCTTCGGCTCGAAGCTGGCGTCCCGGTCACGGGGCACGTCGATCTCGACCGGCCCGACGTCGGTGATAACCGTCTTGGTCCGGGCGCCGTTGCGGGTGTTGCCGCTGCCACGACCGGCCGGATCGTGCTTGTCGTAGCCGAGGTGATCGGTGAGTTCGCCTTCCAGCGCCGACTCCAGCACCAGCTTGGTCAGCCGGTTCAGCAGCCCGTTCTCACCGACCAGCTCCAGCCCTTCGGCGCGGGCCTGGTCGACCAGCCTGGCCACCAGCTCGCGATCCGACGCCTCATGCTTTTTCCGCGCCACCGCGGCGTCCTCCAGGTCCATCGCCTCAGATGCCTGGATCACCGTACTCGTCACAGGTGTCTCCTTGATCAGGAGTTACACCGTTGTTTGTACAGTCCCTCCCAGCCCCTATTGAGGCTGGGAGTCCAATTTGTACCGGCTTTAGGCCGGGTCTGTTTGACTTGCGCACTCACCAGGGGGACGGGGCGGGTGGGGGGACGACCGGTGGGCGGTCGTCGCAGGTGATGGTGTTGGGCAGCATCCAAGGAGCGAGCCAGCCGCCGTCGTTGCCGCCGAGCTCGGTCACGGAGAACTCCGATCCCGTGGGCGGGAAGTTGAAGGACCCGCAGTTGTTGACGCCCACCGCGCCGACGTTGCGGGCGTCCACGTTCGCGAAGGACGCCGAGCCCTTCACGCGGGCGCTGACCACGGAGGTGCCCGTGCCGTCGACCCGGACGTCCTTGAAGCGGACCTTCGGGATCGCGTACTGGTCCTTCACCGACCACTCGCTGACCAGCATGATCGCGTTGTAGGTACTGTCCAGGTAGTGGTCGCCGCTGACCTCGATGTCGGCGTCGATGTCCTTCTCCAGGGCGTAGAACCAGATGGCCCCCAGGCCGATGTTCCAGTTCAGCTCGTACGTGCCGGCGCGGGCAGTGGTGTTGCCGGTGATGCGGAGCTTGCCGGCGAACGGCTCGGCGCCGAACCGGGAGCCGACCTGGATGGCGCTGCCCTCTCTGATCGGGTCGGCGATCAGGTTGTTCGAGACCGTGTTGTCCGTGCCGCCGTAGATCGCGATGCCGTTGGCCAGCACGGGCGTCTGGATCGTGTTGTGGTCGAACGTGTTGCCCGCGTCGGCGGTCTTCTCGGACCACATGGCGAGGGCGTCGTCACCGGTGTTGCGGAAGAAGTTGTTCGACACGACGGAGCCCGTCACGCCGGTGTGGAAGTTGAGCCCGTCCGCGATCTGGTCGACGATCACGTTGTTGGTGATTTTGAGGTTGCGCATGGGGCCGTCGAACCACATGCCGACCTTGGTGTGGCGGATGTAGAGCCCGTCGATGGTCGAGTCGCTCATCGCGCCGCCGACGCCGTTGACCTGGTCGGTGTCGATCCGCTCGCGGACGTCGCCCTCGACCGCGAAACCGGACAGGTGGACGTTGCGGCTGCCGCCCGCCGAGGCGTCCTTGCCGTAGAAGCCGACACCGGCGTGCACCGAGCCGTCCGGGGCCGGGGTGGCCAGATCGACCTGTCGGCCCTTGATGGTCGTATACCAGCTTCCGGCACCGGTGATCGTCACATCGTCCACGACGATGTGACGGTTCACCTGGTAGGTGCCCGGCGGGATGTAGACCTTCAGGTGCGTGCGCTTCGCGAACGCGATCGCCTTGTCGATCGCCTCTGCGGAGTCGCGCCTACCCGTCGGGTCGGCGCCGAAGAGCAGCACGTTCGCCGCCAGGACCTCGACGTGCGGCAGCCCGACGAGGTGCGAGTCGAGCAGGTCGACGACCGTCCACGCCGCCTTGCTCCCCGCCGGGACCGTCAGCCGCACCGTGTCACCCGCCCGGTAGGTATTGCCGAGCAGGAGGCGCTGCTCGTCGTAGAAGTGGTTCGGCCGGTACGGCTTGGCGATCTCCGGGGCCGGCGTGGTGGCGTCCGGCACGCAGGAGCACTCGGTGATCCACCAGTCGGGGTGCAGCAGCCCGGCGTTCGGATCGTTGGAGAACGGATACTGGTTGTAGAGCCAGGCGTACTGCGACGTGAGGGTCATGCCGGCCCGCTTGTGGCCGTTCACCGAGACGTCGAGCGGCGCGGTGATGCCGCCGCCCCCGGGGGCGTCCGGGATGCTGTATCGCACGGTGATCGCGTTGGCGGCCCTGGGCAGTGTGAACTCGACGTACTGCCCGGGGGTCAGCTTGACCGCCTTGCGGCCGGACGCCTCCGCGGGCAGCGTGTACGCGTCGCGGCCGGGGCCGATGACCGTGCCGTTCGTCGTCGCGTTCTCCGCCTCCTGCTCGGCGAAGTCGACGTCGGCCCCGCGCCCGGCGACGAGCGCCGGGTCGAGGGCGGCCCGCGTCACGACGGGGGGCTTCGCCGTGGCGGACGCCGGGGCCTGCAGCGCCACGAGCCCCGTGACGGCGACGGCCGCCGCCAGCAGGATTCTCATCGGGCCTCCATGATCCACACCGCGGTGTCGGGCGGGAGCAGCTCGCCGTCGAGGGGACCGCTGGCCAGCAGCACAGAACCCGGCTCCGGGAGCGCGACCGGCTCTGCGCCGAGGTTGACCAGGCAGACCAGGCCGGAATCGCGGCGGAACGCGACGACCTCGTCCCCGTACGGCAGCCAGGTCAGCGTGCCGTCGCCGAGGAATTCGCGGCGCAGGCGCAGGGCCGAGCGGTAGAGGCAGAGCATCGAGCCCGGATCGGCCTCCTGCGCCTCCACGGTGAGGCCACGCCAGCCGGCCGGCTGCGGCAGCCAGGGCTCGCCGGTGCTGTATCCGAACGGCGGCTCGGCACCCGACCACGGCAGCGGCACCCGGCAGCCGTCGCGGCCGCGGACCGTGTGGCCGGAACGCTCCCACATCGGGTCGTCGATGAGCTCCTCGGGGATGTCCTCGACCTCGTTCAGGCCGAGCTCCTCCCCCTGGTAGACGTAGACGCTCCCGGGCAGCGCCATCGCGAGCAGCGCCGCCGCCCGCGCCCGGCGGCGGCCGAGCTCCAGGTCGGACGGCATGCCGTCCCGGCGTTCGGCGTTGTCCCAGGACGTGACGGCCCGGCCGTAGCGCGTGACCGGACGGGCGACGTCGTGGTTGGACAGCACCCAGGTGGCGGGCGCGCCGATCGGCACGTGGGTGGCGAGGGTCAGGTCGATGCTGGCGCGCAGCGCGGCCGGCTCCCACGCGCTCGACAGGAAGTCGAAGTTGAACGCGGTGTGGAGCTCGTCGGGGCGCAGGTAGTTGGCGAACCGCTCCTGGTCGGGCAGCCACACCTCCCCGATGAGGATCCGCCCGCCGTAGGAGTCGGACACCCGCCGCCACTCGCGGTAGATCTCGTGGACCCCGTCGTGGTCGGTGTACGACTCCTCCACGCTGTCGAGGTCCTTGACGAGCACGGCCGCGGAGTCGATGCGTACGCCGTCCACACCCCGGTCGAACCAGAACCGCAGCACGTCCAGGAACTCCTGACGTACGGCCGGGTTGTTCCAGTTGAAGTCGGGCTGTTCGGGGGCGAACAGGTGCAGATACCACTCACCGTCCGGCACCTGCGTCCAGGCCGGGCCGCCGAAGATCGACTGCCAGCCGTTGGGCGGGCCGTCGCCGACGCCGGGGCGGAACCAGAACCGCTCCCGGGCCTCCGAACCGGGACCGGCCTCGAGGGCCTCCTGGAACCAGGCGTTCTGGTCGGACGCGTGGTTGGGGACGACGTCGACGATCGTACGGATGCCCAGGTCGTGGGCTTCCTCGATCAGCTTCTCCGCCTCGGCCAGGGTGCCGAAGACCGGCTCGATGCTGCGGTAGTCGGCGACGTCGTAGCCGCCGTCGGCCATGGGTGAGGGATACCACGGGTTCAGCCAGATGGCGTCGACGCCGAGATCCGCCAGGTAGGGCAGGCGTGACCGCAGCCCCGCCAGGTCACCCGTCCCGTCGCCGTTCCCGTCGGCGAAGCTGCGCAGGTAGACCTGGTAGATCGCGGCCCCGCGCCACCAATCGAGGGTCGAGGTGTTGCCGGGCATGCTGAATACAACTCCTTACGGGTGACGAGTGAACAGCGACGGGGGGCGGTCAGCCCTTGAGGCTGCCGGCGGTGAGACCGGCCATGATGTGCCGCTGGAACAGGAAGAAGACGACGATGGTCGGGATGCTCGCGATCACCAGGGAGGCGACCAGCACGTTCTGCGGCATCTGGGAGGACAGCGAGGCGATGCCGATGCTCACCGACATCTTGTCGCTGTCCGGCAGGACCAGCAGGGGCCAGACGAAGTCGCGCCAGACGTTGACCACGGTGAGGATGGACACCACACCGAGGATGGGCCGGGAGATCGGTATCACCACCGACCACAGGATGCGGCCCGGTGACGCGCCGTCGATCTCCGCGGCTTCGAGCAGCTCCCTGGGGATCGAGTCGAAGAACCGCTTGAGCAGGAAGACGTTGAAACCGTTGGCCGCGGCCGGCAGCCAGATCGCCCATGGCGTGTTGAGCAGGTTCCAGTGGAAGAACGGCACGTCCTGCACCGTCAGGTACGCCGGGAGCATGATGACCATGGGCGGGATCATCAGCGTCGACAGCATCAGGGCCAGCACGACCTTGCCGAGCGCCGGGCGGAGCTTCGACAGGGCGTAGGCCGCCGAGACGTCCACCGCGAGCGTCAGCAGCCAGGCGCCCCCGGCGTACAGGGCCGTGTTGCCGAGCAGCGTGCCGAGACCCAGCAGGTCCCACGCCTCCAGGTAGCCGTCCAGAGAGAAGTGCGACGGCAGGAAGGTCGGCGGGATCGCGTTGAGTTCCTCGGTCGACTTCATCGCACCGGTGATCATCCAGTAGAGCGGGAAGACGAACGCGGCGGTGAAGCTCACCACCACGATCACCAGCACGATCCAGTAGATGATCCGGCCACGCGCCGTGTTGAGCTGGTGCGGCGAGACGGCCGTGCGGAACTGCGTGTTCATCGGCTTGCGCGGCCGCCACTGCCCGCGGCGCTCGTGCCGGGCCGGGGAGGCCGGCGTCTCCGCCGAGCGGTCGGGCATGACCGTGGTGTCGGACATGGTCGCTCCCCTCACACCGTGTTGTCGCGCGAGACGCGCAGGTAGATCGCGGAGAACACCATGAGCAGGAGCATGAGCATCAGGCCGAGCGCGTTGCCCGCGTTGAGGTTTCCAAAGTTGAAGGCGTACTGGTACATGAGGTAGACGACGCTGACCGTGGCGTTCTCGGGGCCGCCGCCGGTGAGCAGGTAGGGCTCGATGAAGACCTGCATGGTCGCCACGATCTGGAGCAGCAGCATCACCAGCAGGATCAGCTTGGTCTGCGGGATCGTGACGTGCCGGATCCGCTTGAACAGGCCCGCGCCGTCGAGCTCCGCGGCCTCGTACAGCTCGCTCGGGATCGTCTGCAGGGCGGCGAGGTAGATCAGCGTGCCGCTGCCCATGTTCATCCAGGTGGAGACGATGACCAGCGAGATCAGCGCGGTGCTCGTCGAGTTGAGCCACTGCAGGCCGGGCAGGTGGAACAGGTCCAGGACCTGGTTGAACAGCCCGTAGTCGGGGTTGTAGAACCACTGGAACAGCAGGACGCTCACCGCGGGCGGCAGCATGACCGGCAGGTAGACCACGAAGCGCAGGTAGGCGCGAGCGTGCCGCAGCTCGTTCAGGACGATCGCGGCGACGAAGGGGATCCCGTAGCCGCACACCAGGGCGAGCACCGTGAACAGCGCGGTGTTGACCCAGGCGGGTCCGAAGGTCGGGTCGTTGACGACGGTACGGAAGTTCTCCAGCCCCACCCATCTGGGCGGATCCACGAAGTTGGTCTTCTGGAAGCTGAGGATGACCTCCCGGACCATCGGATACCAGGAGAAGAACCCGAAACAGATCAGAGCTCCGCACAGGAAGCCGTATGCGGTCACGTTGCGCCGCACGGCGCGCCGCAGTCTCGTCGGCTGCCGCCGCCCGCCGCCCGCCGCCGGGATGCTCGCTGTGGTCATCGTTGTGAATCCGATCTCGACGTGATTGCCGGGGCGCCGGCCACACGTGTCCAACGGTGGCGGGCGGCGCCCCGGGTTAGGCCCGGATTATCAGGGCGGTCAGCCCTTCGAGGCCAGCAGGGAGTTGACCTTCGACTCGGCGTCGGACAGGAGCTGGTCGATGTTCGCGTCCTTGCGGGTCAGCACGGCCGACATCGGAGTGTCGAGGATCTTGTAGATCTCCTGGGCGTACGGCCCCGGCTCCGCCTTCGCCGGGATGCCCTTGGAGCCCTCCACCCAGCCGGCGAACTGCGCGGCGTCGATGTTCGCGTTCGCCTTGCGCAGGTCGTTGACGGCCTGGCCGGCCGGTGTGTCCGCGCCGTACAGATCGGGGTACGGCTGGCCGACGGTGAGGTCCGCGCCCTTGGCCCGCACGTAGTCGAACTGTCCCTTGCCGGGAGTGAGGAACTTGTACTCGATCCACTTGAGGCCGGCCTTGATCTGCTCGGGCGTGGCCTTGGGATTGATCATGTAGCCGGCGCCGCCGTTGAACAGGGCCTTGGCCTCGGGCTGGGCCGCGATGGCGTAGTTCTCGAACTTGCCGCCGAAGTCGTTGCGGAGCGAGATGAGCACGTCGGGCGCGCCCAGCATCATGCCCATCTTGCCGCCGGCCATGGCCTTCATCAGGGCCGGCCAGTCGATGTAGAGCTGGGAGCCCATGCTGTTGTCGGCCCACCGCATCTGCTGGAGGTTCTCCAGCACGGCCTTGCCCTCAGGGGTGTTGAAGGCGGCCTTCTTGCCGTCGTCGGTGATGACCGATCCGCCGCGGCCGTAGATGGAGGCGGTGAAGTGCCAGCCGCCGACGTTGTTGCCGCTGTACTCGCCGTATCCGACGTAGCCGGGACCGAGCCCCGCGATCTTCTTGGCGGCGGCCTGCACGTCGGCCCAGGTCGTGGGCGGGCTGTTCGGGTCGAGACCGGCCTTGGTGAAGACCTCCTTGTTGTAGACGAGGCCCATGCCGTAGCCGTCGGTCGGCAGGCCGTAGATCTTGCCGTCCTTCTTGAACAGGTCGATCGAGTTGTTGTAGTCCGCGAACGTCTTGATCTCGTTGACGTACGGCGTGAGGTCGGCGGCCTGGCCGCTCTCGATCAGGCGGCCCACGTTGGGGAAGTTGACGTAGAACACCGTTTCGAGCTCGCCGCTGGCGAGCTTGGGCTCGAAGGTGCGCGGGTCGTAGCAGGGAAACGCGTCGGTGACCTTCGAGACCTTGATGTTGGGATTCAGCTGCTGGAAGGCCGCCAGGTCCTCCTCGAAGGTCGCACGCTCCGCCTTGTTCGTCTTCGGCGGCTCGCAGTTGACCGAGATCGACACCGGCCCGGCACTGCTGGGCGCCGCGCCTGCCTTGTCACCGCCGTTACCGCTGTCGTCGGTGCCGCACGCCGCGGCCGCTGCAATGGCAAGTCCCGAGACCAGCAGTATCGAGAGCTTGTGGGATTTCATCCTCGTTCCCTTCTGGAACCGCGCACCACGACCCGTCGAAGCACACGTCTCGGGGCCGACTGGAGCGCCCCGATCCGCTCGGTTGCGAGAAACATACAGAGGCATGCAGGACTGAGCAATAGTCCGTCATTAACTGTGCAAAAAAGTGACAGTGATCGGTCTGCCGCTGGCATGTCACGGTCGGGCGCGTTCACGAGCGGGCTTCGTGCGGCTGGAGGCGCTCGCGAGCGGGCTTCGTGAAGCCGAGGACGCCCTCAACGAGCGGGGTTCTGGGTCGGACGTGTTCACGCGGGACGTGCCACGAGCGGGCCTTGAAGCCGGGGACGCGCTCACGAGCGGGCGGGTGCTCCGGCCGGCCGTGACAGTCGCGCTCTGGTGAGCCTCGGGAGCGGCCATCGCGGGCGCGGTGGTACAGGGCACGGTCTTACGCCGGCCTCCGCACCCGCCCGCCCCCGGCGCTCCGCGCGCTGTTCGACGGGACGGGAACGCCGCCCAAGACATCGGGGTGGAGGGAGCGGAGCGGAAGGGAGCGAGGACCGCAGCGAAGGCCCAGCGGAGCGGGCTTCGCGAGGACCGGAGTTTCCTTCCGGCGCAGTGACCGACTTGCCCAGGTCCAACGCGCTCACCGATCCCGCCAAGGTCCAGCACGCTCACCGATCCGCTCACCGATCCCGCGAAGGTCCATGACGCGGCCCAAGCGCGCCGAGGTCTGTGACGGTGACCAGCGCAGCCTGTCAGGAGCGGGGGGCGGGGGCGGTCGAGGCGCGTACCACCAGCTCGGGCTCGAACAGCAGCTCGTCCCCCGGCACCACGGCCGCGTCGATCTGGGCCACCAGCAGCTCGACGGCCGCCCTGCCCATCGCGTCGATGGGCTGGCGGACCGTGGTCAGCGGCGGGTCCACGCAGTTCATCAGCGCCGAGTCGTCATAGCCGATGACGGAGACGTCCTCGGGCACCGACAGGCCCGCCCGGCGGGCCGCCCTGATCGCGCCGAGGGCGAGCACGTCGCTGGCGCAGATGATGCCGGTCACGCCCGCGGCCACCATGCGGGCGGCGGCGGCGTGCCCGCCTTCCAGCGAGAACATGGTGTGCTCGACGTGGTCGGGGCCGAGCTCCAGGCCGTTGGCGGCGGCGTACGCGCGGAACGCGGCGAGCTTGCGCTGGGACGGCACGTGGTCGGGCGGGCCGAGCAGCATCGCGACCTGACGGTGCCCGAGCGCCATGAGGTGGGCCAGCGCGATCTCGGCCGCGGCGACGTCGTCGCACGACACCTGCGGGAACCCGAGATGCTCGACCGCGGCGTTCACGAGCACGGTCGGCAGCTTGCGTTCGAGGACCCTGCGGTAGTGGCTGTGGGAGGCGTCCCCCTGGGCGTACAGTCCGCCGGCGAAGACCATTCCGGAGACGTGCTGCTGGAGGAGCAGGTCCACGTAGTCGGCCTCGGAGACGCCGCCCACGGTCCGGGTGCACAGCACGGACGTGAACCCCTGCTGGGCCAGCGCACCCCCGACGACCTCGGCGAACGCCGGGAAGATCGGATTTTGCAGCTCCGGGAGGACCAGGCCGACGAGCCTGCCGCGGTCACCGCGCAACTGGGTGGGCCGCTCGTATCCCAGCACGTCGAGCGCGGTGAGCACCGCCTCTCTGGTGGCGTCGGAGACCCCCGGCTTGCCGTTGAGCACGCGGCTCACGGTCGCCTCGCTCACGCCCACCTTCTTGGCCACTTCCGCAAGCCGTCGTGTCATGGCCGCAACTATACGACAACGAGCGCAAGCACTTTCATCCGCTTGCGCACACGCTCACGAACAGCAGGTCAGGCCCCCACCACGCTCGGGGCCGACGTCGGCGGGCCCTTCGCACCCGAGGGTGATCGGCACGCCGCCACCCCGCCGTCCTCCGGACGGTATGCGGAGCGGTCCAGAGGGCCCGTGGCTGGGATTACGTCTCGTCGTAATGTACATGTCATCTTGCGACTTTTCGTCGCAATATTGCAGAAGGATGTTTGCCAACTTATCGTGTGGGCCACTCACCTTCTTCGGAGGTGTGGCGGTTCAGCGTCCACGCCGCATCTCCCGGGTCTCGCATGCAGAAAGGAACCTCATGAGAAGATCCGGAACCGCCGTCGCGGTGGCGGGGGCGCTGATCGCTGTGGGGAGTGTGGTGGCCTTCCCCGGCACGTCGTCGGCCGCGGCCTCGCCGTCGCCCTTCTCCGTCCCGGGAAGAGGCGCGACCGTGCCGTTCACCGAGATCGAGGCCGAGGCCGCCGCGACCAACGGCGAGCAGATCGGCCCGGACCGCGTCTACACCCACCTGCCGTCCGAGGCGTCGGGCCGCCGGGCCGTACGCCTCGACGCCCCGGGAGAGTACGTCGAGTTCACCCTGCCCAAGCCCGCCAACGCCATGACCGTGCGCTACAGCGTGCCGGACAACGCGGCCGGAACGGGCATCACGGCACCGGTCGATCTCAGGATCAACGGGACCAAGCTCAAGGACCTGCAGTTCACCTCCCGGTACGGCTGGTTCTACGGCGGCTACCCGTTCGGCAACACCCCCGGCGACAAGCCGCACCACTTCTACGACGAGACCCGGACGATGTTCGGATCGACCCTGGCGGCGGGCACCAAGGTGCGGATCCAGGTGGCCTCCACCTCGGTCGCGCCGTGGGTCGTCGTGGACCTGGCCGACTTCGAGCTCGTGCCGGACGCGATCTCCCGGCCCGCCGGGTCGCTGTCGGTCGACGACTTCGGCGCCGACCGCAACGGCACGAGCGACTCCACCGCCGCCTTCCAGGCCGCCGTCGACGCCGGGAAGGTCCAGGGCAAGGAGGTCTACATCCCGGCCGGGACCTACACCCTGTGGGACCACGTGGTCGTCGACGGGGTCACGCTGCGCGGCGCCGGCCCCTGGTACAGCGTGCTCACCGGCCGCCATCCCACCCAGCGCAACCGGGCCGTCGGCGTCTACGGCAAGTACGTCAGCGGCGGCGGCTACACCGGGCCGATCCGGTCCCACGAGGCGGGCGGGCCGAGCCGGGGCGTCACCCTGCGGGACTTCGCGATCATCGGCGACATCACGGAGCGGGTGGACGAGGACCAGGTCAACGCCCTCGGGGGCGCGATGACCGATTCGGTGGTCGACAACCTGTGGATCCAGCACACCAAGGTCGGGGCCTGGATGGACGGCCCGATGGACGACTTCACGTTGAAGAACAGCCGCATCCTCGACCAGACGGCCGACGGCGTGAACTTCCACACCGGTGTCACCGACTCCACGGTGACCAACACGTTCGTCCGCAACAGCGGTGACGACGGCCTGGCGATGTGGCCCGACCGGATCGCCAACGTGAACAACGCGTTCACGTCCAACACCGTGGTCGCGCCGGTCCTGGCCAACAACATCGTGACGTACGGCGGCCGGGACATAAAGATCACCGACAACGTGGTGAGCGACACGGTCACCAACGGCGGCGGCATCCACGTCGCCAACCGCTATCCGGGGGTGAACTCCGGCCAGGGCACGGCGGTCGCCGGCACGATCACGGTCGCCCGCAACACCCTCATCCGGGCCGGCAACAGCGACTACAACTGGAACTTCGGCGTCGGCGCGATCTGGTTCGACGGCCTCAACGAGCCGGTCAACGCGACGATCAACGTGACCGACACCGACGTCATCGACAGTTCCTACGAGGCCGTCCAGTTCATCGAGGGCAGCACCCAGACCGTCAACTTCTCGAACGTGAACATCGACGGCACGGGGACGTACATGATCCAGGCGCAGGCGGCGGCGAAGGCGAGCTTCACCAACGTCCGGGCGGCCCACATCGGCGCGGGCGTCGCGATCCACAACTGCGTCGGCACCGGATTCGCCCCCACCTACGGCACGGGCAACTCCGGCTGGAGCCCGGCCTCCACCGTCTGCACCGGCCAGTGGCCCGCGCCGAACTACATCTACGACGGCAGCGACCCCAGCCCGAGCCCGTCGCCGTCCACCTCGCCCTCCTCGTCGCCCTCCCCCTCCCCCTCGCCCAGCCCGACGGCATGCGTTCCCGGCAGCGGCGACCTCGCCCGGGGCAAGACGGTCACGGCGACGAGCAGCACCCAGTCGTACGTCGCGGCCAACACCGTGGACGGCGACGCCGGCACCTACTGGGAGTCGGCAAACAACGCCTTCCCACAGTCGATCACCGTGGACCTGTGCGCGGTGACTCCGGTCCAGCGAGTGGTGCTCAAGCTGCCGCCTAGCACGGCCTGGGCCACCCGCACCCAGACCCTTGCGGTCCTCGGCAGCACGGACGGCACGAACTACACCACGCTGTCCCCCTCTGCGGGCCGTACGTTCGACCCGGCCACCGGGAACACGGCGAGCATCTCCTTCACCGGCGCGAGCGTCCGCCACGTCCGGGTGACGGTCACCGGCAACACCGGCTGGCCCGCCGCGCAGTTGTCGGCCCTCGAGGTGTACGGCACCGGCGGCACCCCCAGCCCGTCACCCAGCCCATCGCCCAGCCCGTCACCGAGCGCCTCCCCCAGCCCGTCGCCCAGCCCGCTGCCCACGGGCAACCTCGCCCGGGGCAAGGCGGTCGGCGCGAGCAGCCACGCCGACGTGTACGTCGCGGCCAACACCGTGGACGGCAACGCCGGCACCTACTGGGAGTCGGCCAACAACGCCTTCCCGCAGTCGATCACCGTGGACCTCGGCGCGTCCGTCACGGTCGGCAGGGTGGTGCTCAAGCTGCCGCCGAGCACCGCCTGGGGCGCCCGCACCCAGACGCTGTCGATCCTGGGCAGCACGGACGGCACGAACTACACCACGATCGCCGGATCCGCCGGATACACGTTCGACCCGGCGACCGGCAACACCGTCACCGTCACCGTGCCCGCCGCCGCCCGGCGCTACCTGCGGCTGAACGTCACCGGCAACACCGGCTGGCCGGCCGCCCAGATCTCCGAGTTCGAGGCGTACGCCTCGTAACCCGGAACGGGAGCCCGGAGGAGGAGTGGACGCCTCCTCCTCCGGGCTCCCCCACACAGCATGGCCCCCTCAGCGGGCCGTCAGGTGACGGGGACGCCGACGCGGCCGGTGGAGGAGCGGACGACCAGCTCCGGCTCGAACAACAGCTCACCCGTCGCGACCGCGGCGCCCTCGATCTGGCTGACCAGCAGCTCCACCGCGGCCCGGCCCATCGCCTCGATCGGCTGACGCACCGTCGTCAGCGGCGGGTCCACACACGTCATGAGCGCGGAATCGTCGTATCCGACGACGGACACGTCCTGGGGCACGCGCCGACCGGCCCGCCGCGCCGCGCGGATGGCCCCGAGGGCCAGCGGGTCGCTGCCGCAGACGATCCCGGTGACGTCCTGCCGCACGAGCTTCAGCGCCGCCGCGTGGCCGCCCTCCAGCGAGTGCATCGTGTGCTCGACCAGCTCGCCGCCCGCGGCCCGGAACGCCTCCAGCTTCCGTATGGACGGCATGTGGTCGGCGGGGCCGACGACGAGACCGATTCGCTGGTGACCGAGCGCGCGCAGGTGGCCCAGCGCCTGCTCCAGTGCGATCGTGTCGTCGCAGGAGACGCGGGGGAAGTCCCAGTGATCGGCGGCCGCGTTGACCAGCACGGTGGGCAGCCGCCGCTCGACCAGCCGCACGTAGTGCCCGTGGACGACGCCGGTCTGGGTGTAGAGCCCCCCGGCGAAGACCACTCCGGACACCTGCTGCTGTAACAACAGGTCCACGTAGTCGGCCTCGGAGATTCCGCCGACCGTACGCGTGCACAGCACGGGGGTGAACCCCTGCTGGGCCAGCGCCCCGCCGACGACCTCGGCGAACGCCGGGAAGATCGGGTTCTGCAGCTCGGGCAGGACGAGCCCGACCAGGCGGGCGCGCTCGCCGCGCAGTTGCGTGGGCCGCTCGTAGCCGAGCACGTCGAGAGCCGTCAGCACGGCCTCCCGGGTGGCCTCGGAGACCCCGGCCTTGCCGTTGAGGACGCGACTCACCGTGGCCTCGCTGACCCCGACCTTCTTCGCAACCTCCGCAAGCCGTCGCGTCATGGCGGCAAGCATACGACGCGGAGCGGCCGGGCCAAGGATCTTCGACGACACGGTTGCAAGCGGGCTGAAAGCACTGCGAAAGAGGCGATTCCTAGTGTCTGACGCGTTGCAAATCACCCAGGAAGGCACCATGAACATCCTCAGGAACAGCCTCGCCGTCGTCGCGGCGTCCGCCCTTCTCGGTCTGACCGCCGCCTGCAGCGGGGGCCAGACGGCCGTCTGCGAGGAGGCGACCAAGGCGTTCACCGACTACAGCTCCAAGGCCGCCGCCGCGGCCGGCGACATCAAGGGCATCAACACCGCGACCGGCGACCTTGCCGCGCAGCTCAAGGACCTGTCCGGCAAGGCGGACGGCGACCTGCAGGTGGCGCTCGCCGGCATGGCCGACTCGTGGGGATCCTTAACGATCGACCTTTCGGACCCGGCCGCCGCGACCAAGCTCGCCGAGTTCGGCCAGAAGGCCACCCAGGCGACGCAGCAGCTCGCCTCCGCCTGCTCCTGACCTCCGCCGCCCGCCTCGCCGCCGGCGCGCGAGCGCCGGGGGCGGGCGGGTGCGGAGGCCGGCGTAAGACCGTGCCCTGTACCACCGCGCCCGCGATGGCCGCTCCCGAGGCTCACCAGAGCGCGACTATCACGGCCGGCCGGAGCACCCGCCCGCCCGTGAGCGCGTCCGCTCAGTGGTGGAGCAAAGCCCGCCCGTCAACGCGAAGCGCGGTGCAACCCGCACGAACCACAGCAAGCCCTTGAGCACGTCCGCCTGGTGGCGGAGCCGAAGCGCGTCAAAGAGGCCGGGCCGTCAGTATTCGAGCCCCCAGTCGTGGGTGCCGAGAGTGTAGGCGTCGCCCTTGGGCACCAGCCTGCCGCCTTCGGCCAGGCTGGTGAGGCACCGCCGTACGTCGTCCTCCGGAAGGCCGGTCATCGCGGCGACGTCGGCGGCGGTCGCGGGCCGTTCCTTCGTGTTGAGGGCGGCGACGGCCTCGTAGACCGTCATGTCCGCCGCCGTCATCTGCTGGACGTCTTCCAGGCGTTCCTCGTCAGGCACTGCGCTGTCTCGCCCCCTCACGCAGCCGCTCCGGATCGACCTGCCGGTCCGGGAAGCGCGCGAGGTATTCGCCTTCCAGCTCCTGCGTCCGCGAGGTGTGGCGCTCCAGCGCGTCGTCCGATCCGTGGAAGAACGTCTCCGTGCGGGTCTCGTGCAGGTGGCGCAACTCGCGGAGCAGGTCCTCGTCGCCCAGGTCCCGCGGGTCGACTCCCATGGTCATGGCGGTCCTCCCTCACACCTCTGTCGGCTTTTCCCAGCGTTCGTCGGGGTTGTTGTCGTCCGGCTCCGCGTTCGGCGGGTCCGTTTCGGACGGAGCCCACTCACCGG
Organism: Microbispora bryophytorum; assembly: GCF_043197435.1. Classification (NCBI taxonomy): domain Bacteria; kingdom Bacillati; phylum Actinomycetota; class Actinomycetes; order Streptosporangiales; family Streptosporangiaceae; genus Microbispora; species Microbispora bryophytorum. Next base: position 248,215 of record NZ_JBICTF010000009.1, read on the forward strand.
CGATGTCGGGCTCGTCCTCGGTATCGATGAATCGGTCGTCTTCCCTCCGCATGCCAGGTCTCCTGCCCGATGAAGCGCCCGCCATTCCGGACCGGCCGGACCAGACCGGCCCGCGATGCCGTACGGGGACAGGAGGTTTCAGGACAGGTCGAACTCCCCGCCCTTGACCCCGTCGACGAACGCCTCCCACTCGCCGGGGGTGAACATCAGCCGCGGCCCCTGGGGATCCTTCGAGTCGCGCACGGCGACGCCGTCGCGCAGGCGCGCGACCTCCACGCACTGGTTGCCGACGGTGTTCGAGCGCGCCGCCTTGCGCCAGACCGCGCACGCCAGGTCATCCGCCGCTACGAGTCCCCTCATCGTCCAGCCATCTCCTTCTCGACCGAAATAATCATTTCCATGGACTTCTCCGGGCCGAGCGCGGCGGCACGAAGATGATCGAAGACCTGGACATATCCGCGGATCTCCGCCGGATCCTCCAGGTAGAGCTCGCCGCTCATGTTCTCCAGCAGCACAACGTCGGCGTCGCCGGGATCGGGGAAGGCCAGGATGGCCGTCGAGTTGCCCATGCCGAGGTAGGCGCCCGCGTCGAACGGCACCACCTGCACGGTGACGTTCGGCTGGACGGCCGTCTCCCGCAGTCTGCGCAGCTGCTCGGCCATCACGGGCGGGCCGCCCACGGGCCGGCGCAACGCCGCCTCGTCGAGGACGGCCCACACCTCCAGTGGGGCGGGCCCGGTCAGGCGCCGCTGGCGCTCCATCCGGGCGGCCGCCCGCCGCTCGATCTCCGCCGGGTCCTTGACCAGGGCGGCGCCGATGACCGCGCGGGCGTAGTCCTCCGTCTGCAGCAGCCCGGGGACCAGCAGCGGCTCGTAGTTGCGCACCGACGACGCCTCGGCCTCCAGCCCGACGTACGGCCCGGGCAGGACGTCGTCGTAGGCGCGCCACCATCCCCGCCGGGCGGCGTCCCTGGCCAGCTCGACCAGCGCGTCCCGCGCCGAGCCCTCCACGCCGTAGAGGTCGAGCAGGTCGCGGATGGTCCGGGTGTGCGGGCGGGTGCGGCCGGCCTCGATGCGGTAGACGGTGGAGGCCGCCACGCCGAGCCGCCGGGCGACCTCCTCGCGGACGAACCCCGCCTCACGCCGCAGACGCGTCAGCTCACCGGAAAGCCGGCGAAGCCGGACTGTAGGGCCACCCACTCCCCTCATGAGCCGAACTCTCCCTTTCGCCGCAAAAGGAAACTATGCCATCGTGCATTCGCCATATTGCGTAGCCGTTTTGCAAAGTGCAGGATGAACGCAGTCTTGCACGGACCTCGAATCGCCATCCGCAGACGGGTGCACAGGGAGTTATCACGGGATGACAATTCTCAACCTCTTGGGGAGAATCGCGATCTCACGCCCCTTCTCGGGAGACCCGTCCCAGGTGCGGGCCGCCCGGCGGTTCGTGGCGAGCCGTCTCGGCGACGACCACCCCTGCCGCGACGACGCCGTGCAGCTGATCGGCGAGCTGGCCGCCGAGTCGCTCCGGCACGCGGCCTCCTGCGGGCGCCCGCCGGGGTACGGCGTGTCGGTCCTGGCCACGCCCGCCGCGGTCCGCGTCACGCTGTCGACACAGGGGTGCGGGTGCTGGACGTCTCCCGAGCTGACGCCGGGCCGCGGCGTCCACCTGGTGGACCTTTTCACCCGCCGGTGGGGCGTGTCGGCCACCCGCACCGGGGTCTGCGTGTGGTTCGAGCTCGGACACGACACCGCCGTACCGCCACCCAGGGGCGTGGAGAGCGGGAGCACGAGGACGGCCTGAACACCGCTCCGCGCCACCACGGCCGAGGCCGTTGAGAAGCAGAACGAATTTCCAGCCGGATCCGGGGTAGACGGGCGCCATATCTTCCGAAGAAGGGGACGATATGGCGCAAATAAGCACCGACATTCCCGCGCGGCTGGATCGGCTCCCCTGGGCCCGCTGGCACTGGCTCGTGCTCATCGGACTCGGCACCGTCTGGATCCTCGACGGGCTCGAAGTGACCATCGTCGGGGTCATCGGGCCCCGGATCACGGACCCGAGCAGCGGGCTGGGTCTCACTGACAGCGAGGTCGGGATCGCCGCCGGCGTGTACGTCGCGGGAGCCTGTCTCGGCGCTCTCTTCTTCGGCCACCTGACGGACCGGTTCGGGCGCAAGAAGCTCTTCCTGGTGACGCTCGCCGTCTACCTCGCCGCCACCGTGGCCACGGCGTTCTCGCACGACGCCTGGTACTTCTACCTGTGCCGGTTCTTCACCGGCGCCGGCATCGGAGGCGAGTACGCCGCGATCAACTCGGCGATCGACGAGCTCATCCCGGCCCGCGTGCGCGGCACGGTGGACCTGGTGGTGAACGGCTCCTTCTGGCTGGGCACCGCGCTCGGCGCGCTCATCGCGATCCCGGCGCTCGACACCAGCCTGCTGTCGGCCGACCTCGGCTGGCGCCTGCTGTTCGGCCTGGGCGCCATCCTCGGCGTGGCGATCCTGCTGGTCCGCCGCACGGTGCCGGAGAGCCCACGCTGGCTGTTCATCCACGGCCGTGAACGCGAGGCCGAGGAGATCGTGACGCAGATCGAGACGAAGGTCCGCGAGGAGAGCGGCAAGACGCTCGAACCCGCCCAGGGGGAGATCCGGATCAACCAGCGGACGCACACCCCGCTCGCGGAGGTGGCGGCCACGCTGCTGCGCCGCTATCCCAAGCGCACGACCGTCGGCCTGTCGCTGTTCATCGGTCAGGCGTTCCTGTACAACTCGATCTTCTTCACGTACGCGCTGGTGCTGTCGAAGTTCTTCAAGGTGCCGGACGGCAGCACGCCGTGGTACCTCGTTCCGATCGCGATCGGGAACTTCCTCGGCCCGGTCCTGCTCGGCCGGTTCTTCGACACGGTCGGCCGCCGGACGATGATCGCGGGCAGCTACGTGCTGTCCGGCCTGCTCCTGCTGGGCACCGCCGCGCTGTTCGACGCGGGGGTGCTGACCCCGGTGACCCTCACCGCCTGCTGGATGGTGGTCTTCTTCTTCGCCTCGGCGGGGGCGAGCAGCGCCTACCTGACGGTCTCGGAGATCTTCCCCATGGAGACCAGGGCTCTGGCGATCGCCCTGTTCTACGCGGTCGGCACCGGGCTCGGCGGCATCATCGGGCCCGTGCTGTTCGGCCGCCTGGTGGAGAGCGGGGTCGTCGGCAACGTCGTGGTCGGTTACGTCGTCGGCGCCGTCCTGATGATGGCGGCCGGGCTGGTGCAGTGGTTCATGGGCGTGGAGGCGGCCCGGCGCTCGCTGGAGGACATCGCGGCCCCGCTCAGCGCCGAGCAGCGCCAGATGGTCTGACCGGACGCACCGGTACGGCTCGCGCCTCCAAGGCGCGAGCCGTACCGGCCGGGTGTCTCACGCCTCACTTGGGTATCAATCCCCACAGATGCGCACATAAGGCGCATCTCGTACATTCGGGGGAATCATGGCTGACGACGCTCAGAAGAAGAAGCCCGCGAAGTCCACCGGCAAGGCGAAGAGGACGGCCATCAAGGAAGCCCGCTCGGCGAAGCAGGCGAAGAAGGCCAACCGCCCCGCCGAGGGCGCGAGCGAGTGACGGCCGAACGGCCGGTGCCACCATGATCCGGGCCGGGCCCACCGTGGCCCGGCCCTCCTCTTCCACCCCCCGCCCCCGCATGTGACGCCTCTCCCCGTCATGGATACTCGGGAGGCAACAGAGCCGATCTCGCTTGTTCCGGAGGGCCGCCCGTGAGGCTTGGAGTCGTCTTCGACCGCGATCTGCCGCCGGAGTCGCTTCCGTCGTTCGCCAGGGAACTCGACGGCACGGCGGTCTCCGACCTGTGGGTGGTGGAGGATCTCGGCTGGACGGGCGCGATCTCCTCGGCCGCGACGGCACTGGCCGCGACCTCGCGCCTGCGCGTCGGCATCGGCATCACTCCGGCGCCCCTGCGCAATCCGATGCTGCTGGCGATGGAGCTGGCCAACCTGGCCCGCCTCCACCCCGGGCGGCTGGCCGCGGGAATCGGGCACGGCGTGCAGGCGTGGATGCGCCAGGTGGGCGCCGCCGCCGCCTCGCCGCTGTCGCTGCTGGAGGAGACGATCACGTCCGTACGGGCGCTGCTGCGCGGCGAGACCGTCACCCTGCACGGACGCGAGGTGAGCCTGGACGGCGTCCGCCTCGTCCACCCGCCGGCCGAGCCGCCGCCCGTCCTCGCCGGAGTGGTGAACCCGCGCTCGCTGGCCCTGTCGGGACGGGTCGCCCAGGGCACCATCCTTCCCGAGGGCCTCGCCCCGGAGCGGTTGCGGTCCATGATCGAGGGAATCGGCGCGACCGGCGATCACGAGGTGGTGGCGTTCGTCCACCTCTACGTCGGCGACGACGCGGGCACGGCCATGCGGCGGGCGGCGGAGGAGCAGGCGGGGTTCCTCCAGGTGGCGCCGGAGGAGGTCGTCATGGCGGCGGGTTCGCCGGAGGAGGCGTCCGCGCAGGTCAGGGCGCTGTGGGAGGCGGGCGTGTCCACGGTCGCCGTCCGCCCGGTGGGCGCCGATCCGCTCTCCCACGTCCACAGGCTGCTGTCCGCCCTCTGACCCGCCCTGCGGCGCCGGGACATGACATTTGTCCCGGGAGAACCCGGATCGGCCTCACTACACCAGGACGCGCGGGATCGGGCAGAGTTGAGGCGTGGACACCCCGACCCTCCGATCTCCTCAGCACCGCGTGAGCCGTACCGCCGTCTGGTACTGGACCGCACGGGCCGCCCTCGGCTGGCTGGTCCTCCTCGCGGCCCAGGTCGTCTGGCTCGTGGCCGACGGCGACGGCGACAAGTGGCCCGTCACCACCCACGTGACCGTTCTCGTCGTCACCGCCGTCGCCGCGGTGGTGCACGTCACCGTCATGCCGCAGTGGCGTTACCGGGTGCACCGCTGGGAGGCCACGTCCGCGGCCGTCTTCACCCAGTCGGGCTGGTTCAAGCAGGAGTGGCGCATCGCACCCGTCTCCCGCATCCAGACCGTGGACAGCGAGCGCGGCCCGCTGGAGCAGATCTTCCGCCTGGCCAACGTCACCGTCACCACCGCCTCCGCGGCCGGCCCGATCAAGGTCAGCGGTCTCGACCGGGACACGGCCCAGCGCCTGGTCGCCGAGCTCACCGCGACCGCGCAGGCGACGGCGGGTGACGCGACGTGATCGACGTCATCGAGACGACCTTGGCCTGGCGGCGGCTGAGCCCGCGCATGCTGGTGATCCACCCGTTCCAGGAGGTCGTACGGGCCGCCCCGGCGCTGCTCGGCCTGCTGGTCGCGGGAACGAGCAGCGGCGGGCAGGGCCAGTGGTGGAGCATCGGGGGCGTCGGCCTCATGGTCGTGCTCGGCATGCTCCGCTGGTTCACCACGACCTATCGCATCACCCCCGAGCACGTGCAGGTCCGCCGCGGCCTGCTGACCCGCAAGGTGGTGACCGTGCCCCGCGACCGGGTCCGCACGGTGGACGTCACCTCCCACGTGCTGCACCGCGTGCTCGGCCTGGCCCGGGTGGAGGTGGGGACGGGCACGTCGGAGCGCAGGCGCGAGGGCCGGCTCAAGCTCGACGCGCTGACCGCCGCCGAGGCCGCACGGCTGCGGGTGGAGCTGCTGCACCGCTCCCCCGCCGCCCCCGTCACCCCTTCCGAGGGGGCTCCGGTGGCCGAGGGGGCTCCGGTGGCAGCGCCCGTGGCGCCCCCCGCCGGGAGCACGCCGGCCGCGGAGACCGAACTCGCGCGGATGCGTCCCGCGTGGGTGAGATTCGGGCCGTTCACGATGTCCGGGCTCGTCACCGTGGGCGTCATCGCCGGCTTCGCGTCCCGCCTGGTCTCGGAGGGCAACGTCGACCTCGGCAGGGTCGGGCCGGTCCAGGAGACCTGGCGGTGGTTCAGCGCGATGTCGCTCCTGCTGGAGATCGCGACCGTGGTGCTCGTGCTGGTGGTGTTCGTGAGCGTCGCCTCCACGCTCGGCTACGTCCTGGCCTTCGGCAACTTCCGGCTGACCCGGCACACCGAGGGCACCCTGCACGTGACCCGGGGACTGCTGACCACCCGGGCCACCACCATCGAGGAACGGCGACTGCGCGGGGTCGAGGTGAGTGAGCCGCTGCTGCTGCGCGCCGTACGCGGGGCCCGGCTGTCCGCGGTGACGACCGGGCTGCGGACGGCGCAGGGCTCCCAGCGCGGCGGGTCGATGCTGCTGCCGCCCGCGCCGCGCGCGGACGCCGTGTCGGTTGCCCGGCTCGTGCTCCCCCGCGCTGCCGGCACCCCCTCCGCCGCCCCTGCCACCCCTGCCTCCCCGGCCACCTCTGCCTCTGTCGCCTCCTCCGCCGTGGAGGCCTCGCCGGTCACCGCGGACCTGACCGCGCACGGCCCGGCCGCGCTGCGCCGCAGGTTCACCCGGGCGTACGGCGTGCACGCGCTGGTGCTGGCCGTGCTGCTCGCGCTGTGGTGGTGGGCCGGGCTGCCCTCGTGGACGTGGCTCACCGCCGCCGTGCTGCTGCCGCTGACCGCCCTGCTGGCCGCCGACCGCTACCGCTCGCTCGGCCACGCTCTGACGTCCGGATATCTGGTCACCCGCTGGGGCTCGCTCTCCCGCCGCCGGGTGGCGCTGGAGTGCGACGGCGTCATCGGCTGGAACATCGAGCGGTCGTTCTTCCAGCGCCGGGCCCGCCTGGCGACGCTGACGGCGACCACCGCGGCGGGCAAGCAGGGCTACCAGGTGCCCGACGTGGACCTCGCCGAGGCACTGCGCCTGGCCGCCGCGGGCACCCCGGGCCTACTCGACCCGTTCCTCGTCAAAGCGCATCATGTCAGCTAATAGCATGTGATGGCCGATAAGACCGGTTCGATCTCAGGAGTTGGATTGTCCCGCTACGGCCAGATGTTCGGTCCCGACATCACGTTCCTCGGCGTCGAGCGGTGCGACCTCGACGACCCGGCCGGCTACGCGGACGCCGACGTCGTCATCCTGGGCGCGCCGTTCGACGGCGGCACCTCCCACCGCCCGGGCGCGCGCTTCGGCCCGAACGCCATCCGCCAGACCTGCTATCTCCCCCACGACGGCTCCCGCCCCAGCCTGGCGCTGCGCGTGGACGCCCTCAAGGACCTGCGGGTGCTGGACGCCGGAGACGTGGAGACCTACGCCGGGGATATCGAGGGCAGCCTGCGCGCGATCGAGGACGCGGTCGCCAGGATCGCGGCCTCCGGGGCGATCCCCGTCGTCCTCGGCGGCGACCACACGATCGCCCTGCCCGACGCGACCGGCGTGGCCCGCCACCACGGCTTCGGCCGGATCTCGATGGTCCACTTCGACGCGCACGCCGACACCGGCGACATCGAGTTCGGCCACCTGCACGGCCACGGGCAGCCGATGCGGCGGCTCATCGAGTCGGGGGCCGTCCGCGGCGACCGCTTCCTGCAGGTCGGCCTGCGCGGCTACTGGCCGGGGCCGGAGATCCTCGACTGGATGGCCGGGCAGCGCATGCGGTCGTACGAGATGACCGAGATCGTCGCCAGAGGCCTCGACGAGTGCCTCACCGAGGCGTACGCGATCGCGCTCGACGACTGCGACGGGGTCTACCTGTCGGTCGACGTGGACGTCTGCGACCCGGGCCACGCGCCGGGCACCGGCACGCCCGAACCGGGCGGCCTGTCGGCCCGCCAGCTCCTCGACGCCGTACGCAGGACCTGTTACGAGCTGCCCGTCGTCGGCCTGGAGATCGTCGAGGTGGCCCCGCCGTACGACCACGCGGACATCACGGCGTACCTGGGCAACCGGGTCGTGCTGGAGGCGCTGTCGGCGATCGCCCGCCGCCGCAGGGACGCCGCCGACGGCACCCGCTGGGACCCCGCGCAGCCCCTCCTCGACGGCCGCTGACCCGCATCGGGCAACCATCGTTCGCCTGACATTTCCGGCCCGGGCCGCGAGCCCGTCTGGTAGGCATGGTCGCGTGACTCGATCGAGAACCGCCGCCGTCCTGGCCGCCGCCGCCATGCTCCCGGCGCTCCTGACCGGCTGTTCCGACACGAATCCCGGCTCCTCCCGGCCGCCCGCGCGGCCCGAGGGCACCTCCACGGGAGCGGACGCGACGCGCGAGACGACCCGGGAAGCAGCGCGGGAAACGTCCAGGAAGACGGCGCGCAGGACGGTCCCGGCGCGGCGGGCGGCCCCCGCGCCGGTGCGGGTGCCGGCCGGGGTGACGGCGGGGTACGCCGTGGTCGACGTGACCACGGGCAAGACGGTCGCCCAACGGCAGGCGCACCATCGGTTCCGGTCGGCGTCGGTGGTGAAGATCCTCATCGCCACCGACTATCTGGAGCGGCACAGGGGGACGATCCCGGCCCGGGACATGGCGCTGCTGACGCCCATGCTCCGCGGTAGCGACGACGACGCGGCGACGGCCCTGTGGCGGCGCGGCGGCCAGGGCGAGATCGTGCGACGGATGGCGCGCAGGATCGGCCTGACCGATACGTCCCCGCCACCCGCGGCCAAACCCGGTTTCTGGGGCTACACCGCCATCAGCGCGGCCGACATCGCGCTCGTCTACCGGTATCTGCTGCGGCGGGCCGATCCTCGCGTCCGCGATTTCGTCCTCGGCAACCTACGCAAGGCGTCCCAGTGCGCTCGCGACGGTTTCGACCAGTTCTTCGGCATCCCCCGCGCCGTTCCCCGGCCCTGGGCGATCAAGCAGGGATGGTCTGGATACGGCGCGGTTCCTCCCGTCCGGTGCACCCGTGCGAAGACGACGTCGTTCCGTATCGGGGCAGTCACAATGGGCGGCAACCCGGTTGATTTCGGCCGTCCGGTGCTCCACACTACTGGCGTGATCGGCGACCGGCTGATCATGGTGGTGCTCACCCTGCAGCCCTCGGGGGCGTCCTTCACGCAGTCGGCCGAGCGGGTGACGAAGCTGGCGAGAGACCTCTACCTCAGCGTCGCCTAGCGGTCCGCTTCGCACGGGGAAGGACCGTTCCGTTTAGAGGCGGGGCCGCCGGGCAGCGATCACGCGTGCTCTCCCTCCTCTCTGAAAGCTGGTCGGCGATGGGTTTCCCGTGGGGATTGCTCGGCCGGGACATGGCGGTCGATCTCGGCACGGCCAACACCCTCGTGTACGTGCGCAAGAAGGGGGTCGTCCTCGACGAGCCGTCGGTGGTGGCGATCAACCTGCACACGGACAGGATCGTGGCGGTCGGGACCGCGGCGAAGGAGATGATCGGGCGGACCCCGCCGCACATCGCCACGCTGCGCCCGCTCAAGGACGGCGTGATCGCCGACCTCGACGCGGCCGAGCGCATGCTGCGGCACTTCATCCAGGTGGCGCACAAGAACCGCTACCTGGCCAGGCCCCGGGTCGTCGTCGCCGTGCCGAGCGGCACCACGAGCGTCGAGCAGCGCGCGGTCAGGGAGGCGGCGTACGAGGCGGGCGCCCGCCGCGTCCACATCATCGAGGAGCCGATGGCCGCGGCGATCGGCGCGGGACTCAACGTGGGCGACACGACCGGCAACATGGTCGTGGACATCGGCGGCGGCACGACGGAGGTCGCGATCGTCTCGCTCGGCGGGGTGGTCGTGTCGAAGTCCGTACGGGTCGGCGGCGACGAGCTCGACGAGGCGATCGTCAACTACGTCAAGAAGGAGCACTCCCTGATGCTCGGCGAGCGCACGGCCGAGCACATCAAGATCAAGATGGGCAGCGCGCAGCCGGGTGGCGACGACGAGGTCTCGCTGCCGATCCGGGGCCGCGACCTGGTGACCGGCCTGCCCAAGACCGCGACGATCAATCGGGCGCAGGTCAGGGAGGCGATCGAGGACCAGGTCCAGACGATCGTCGACGCCGTGCAGAGCACGCTGGACCAGTGCCCGGCCGAGCTGGCGGGCGACCTGATCGACAACGGCATCGTGCTGACCGGCGGCGGCGCGCTGCTCGACGGCCTGGCCGAACGGCTCGGAAAGGCCGTCGGCATGCCGATCCACCTCGTCGACCAGCCGCTCCAGTCGGTGGTGCTGGGCGCGGGCCGGTGCGTCGAGCGCTTCGACGACATGCAGGACGTGTTCCTCCCCGAAACGCGTCGATGAGGGCCGCCGGTCGCCGGGCGCCCGCGCTGCTGGCGCTCGTCTCCGTCGCCCTGATCGCGGCCGACACCCTCACCCCGCTCGAACCGCTGCGTGCGTTCGGGTCGGCCGTGTACGGCGGGCTGGAGGACGCGGCGTCCGCCGGTGTCCGCTGGGCGTCGGGCGAGCGCCGTCTGGAGGAGCTCGAACGGGAGAACACCCGGCTGCGCGCCGACCTGCTGGCCGCCCGCCGCACGGTCCCGTCCCCCGCTCAGGCGGACGGCTACCGGGTCGCGCCGGCCCACGTCATCGGCTTCGGCCGGGACGGCACGATCACCGTCGACACCGGTTCCGACAGCGGCGTGGACCGTGACATGACCGTGTTCGACGGCGACGGGCTGGTCGGCCGGATCCTGCGGTCCGGTCCCGGCACGGCGACGGTCCAGCTCGCCACAGCCTCCGGCGCCTCGATCGGGGCCAGGCTCGAGGGCTCGCGGGAGGTCGGCCTGGTGACCGGCGTCCCCGAGCGCGGCCTGCTGCGGCTGAGCCTGCTCAACCCCTCCGCCGACGTGAAGCCCGGCGACCGGGTGGTGACGCTGGGCTCGCGCGACATGCGGCCGTACGTGCCGGACGTGCCGATCGGCACGGTGGCCACGGTCGAGCCCGCGCCGGACGCGCTGACCAGAACCGCGCTCGTGCGTCCTTTCGCCCGGTTCACCGCGCTCGATCTCGTCACCGTGGTGCTGGGACCGCAGGCGGACGGGGACGCGGTCGACGCGTCCGCCGGCAGGGGCGCGACCACGGCCCGGACCGCGGAGGGCGACGCGGACAAGGACACGGCCGGGGACGGGGCCGGGGACGCGGACGCGGACGCCCCGAAGGGCGGCCCGAAGAGCGACTCGAAGAGCGACTCGAAGAAGGCGAAGGCGGCGTGATGAAGGCAATCGTCCTGTCCGTGCTCGTCGTCCTCGTCACGCCGGTGCTCCAGGTCGCCGTGGTCAACGGGCTGTCGCTGCCCGGTGGCCACCCCGACATCGTGCTGGTCGCCGTCATCGCGCTCGCGCCGCATCTGCGGCCCGGGCCGGAGGCCGGGGGTCTGCCGGAGCGGGGCGCCGCGAGGGGCGGTGCGGGCGCGTTCCTGGGGTTCGCCGCGGGCCTGGCCGCCGACATCGCGCCGCCCGCCGACCACACCATAGGGCGGCTCGCCCTGGTCATGTGCCTTGCCGGGTGGGTGTGCGCCCGTGCCGCCGCGGACGGCACCGCCGGGCGGCGCGCCGCTGTCGCCGCCGTCGTGGCCTTGGGCGCGACGCTCGCCGGAGGCGTGCTCGCGGCCCTGCTCGACGGCACGCCGTGGGGCACCGCCCTCACGCCCGGCGCCGCCGCCTGGACCGTCGGCCTGGCCGCGCTCGTGGCGGCGGCGTTCGCCCTGCGGCCCCGCCGCCGGCCGTTCGGGCGGGTGCCGAGATCACGGGGCGGATCACGGGGCGGATCGCGGGGTGGATCACGTGACCCGTACGCGCGGGGGAGGCGCCTTGCGTAGGAGCGTCGGGCGGCCCCCGCTGGTTCGGGGCCGCACCCGGCCCCAGGGCCGCCTCACGCTCGTGTTCGTGGTGGTGACCGCGCTCATACTGACCCTGCTCGGACGGCTGTGGTACCTGCAGATCGTCACCGGCCCGTCGTACGTCCGGGCGGCCACGGAGTCACGGGCGCGCTCGGTCGTCCTGCCGCCGGTGCGGGGGCAGATCCTCGACGTGCGCGGCCGGCCGCTGGTGGCCAACGAGACCAAACCGCAGGTGTCGGTGGACTACATGGCCCTGATCCACCAGCCCGACGGCGGGAAGGACGTGCTGACCCGGCTCGCCCGGGCCCTGGGACGGCCCTACCAGGAGATCGCCGACCGGGCCCGGCTGTGCGCCGGGGACATGCCCCGGCCGTGCTGGCCCGGCTCGCCGTACCAGCCGATCGTCGTCGCGGACGACGTGAGCGTGCGCACGGCGCTGTGGATCGCGGAGCGGCAGGACGAGTTCCCCGGCGTCAGCACCGCGTTACGGCCGGTCAGGACCTATCCGCTCGGCTCGGCCGCGGCGCACGTGCTCGGCTACCTGCAGCCGCCCTCCCCCGACGACCCCGCGGGCGGCCCGGAGCTGATCGGCCGCGACGGCCTCGAAGCGCAGTACGACCGCGAGCTGGCCGGGCGCACCGGGATCAGGGAGGTGGCGGTGGACAGCACGGGCAAGGTCACCGGACTGATCCGCGAGGAGGCCGCCGTGGCCGGGGACACGCTGGTGACCAGCATCGACGCGCGCATCCAGGAGCTGGCAGAACGGGCGCTGGCCCGGGCCGTGACCGCCGCGCGCAAGCGGGGCGAGCCCGCCGACAGCGGCGCGGTGGTGGTGCTGGAGGCCAAGACCGGGCGGGTGACGGCGATCGCCGACTATCCCTCCTACGACCCGGGCGTGTGGACCGGGGGCATCTCCCAGCACGACTACGAGGACCTGCCGCTGGTCAGCGCCGCCGTGCAGGGGCAGTGGCCGCCGGGCTCCACCTGGAAGGTGACCTCGACGGCCGCGGCCGCCAAGGCGGGCTACTCGCTGCGGGCCTCCTACGACTGCCCGGGCGGCTACACGATCGGCGGCCGGGTGTTCCACAACTTCGAGAGCGCCGAACTGGGCCGGATGGACATGCACCGGGCCCTGGTGGTGTCCTGTGACACGATCTTCTACCGCTTCGCGGAGAAGATGTGGCAGCGCGACGGCGGGCTCAAGCCGGTCAAACACCCGAAGGACCCGATGCAGGCGATGGCCGGGGAGTTCGGGTTCGGCACGCCCACCGGCGTCGACCTGCCGCACGAGGCTCAGGGACGGGTGCCCGGCCGCGCCTGGAAGAAGGCCAACTGGGAGCGGACCAAGGCGGACTCCTGCCGCCGCGCCAAGACCGGCTATCCGGAGATGTCCGACCGCAAGCGGGCGGCCTACCTCAGGGCGCTCGCCGCCGACAACTGCGGCTCCGGCGGGGTCTGGTGGGCCGGCGACGCGGCCAACTTCTCGATCGGCCAGGGTGACGTGCTGGTGACGCCGCTCCAGCTCGCCCGGGGCTACGCCGCGCTCGCCAACGGCGGCACGGTCTTCAGCCCCAGGATCGGCAAGCGGGTCGTACGCCCCGACGGCGCCGTGGTCCGCACGATCACCCCGCCCGTGGCGGGGAAGATCGACGTCTCGCGCAAGACGCTGCGGTTCATCCGCGACTCGCTCGCCGACGTGCCGCGCATGGGCACGGCGGCGGGCGCGTTCGAGGGCTACCCGTTCGGGCGCCTGCCGGTCGCCGGGAAGACCGGCACCGCCGAGGCGTACGGCAGGCAGGACACCTCGTGGTTCGCCTCCTTCGGCCCGGTGAACAAGCCCAAGTATGTGGTGGTGGTCGTCGTCTCGCAGGGCGGCACGGGCGCGGCCACGGCGGCCCCCGCCGCCCGCGACATCTGGGAGGGCATCGCCGCCCTCACCCATGACGCGAAGAAGCACGACGAAAAGAAGCACGACAAGAAGAGCAAGAAGGATAAGAAGGACGGCGGGGGGACGCGATCCGCCTCCCTGGCACCCGCCGCGTTCGCCGGGGCGGGTGGCGCGCGATGACAGTCTCGGCACGGACAGGCAAGGCTCAGACAGGCAAGGCTCAGACAGGCGCGGCTCGACTCCTTGGAGGCGCGCGGTGACGGCGCTCGGCCCCCTGTCCGTACGGCTGCCGGCGAGCCGGACGACCAGGCGCAGGGCGTTGGCGCGCCTCGCCTTCTTCCCCGCCTGGGGGCTGGTGCTGCCCACGGCCGCGTTGTCGGCGATCGGGCTGCTGCTCGTGTGGTCGGCCACCCGCGACGAACCGGGCTCGACGCTGCCGCAGCGGCAGGCGCTCAGCGTGGCCATCGGCTTCGTGCTCATGTGGGCCGTCTCACGGATCGGCCTGCGGGTGCTGCGGGCCTACGTCCCGGTGCTCTACCTGCTCGGGCTGGCCGGGCTGGTCGCCGTGCTGACCCCGCTGGGCCGCACGATCAACGGCTCGCACGCCTGGATCGTGCTCGGCGACGGGCTGCAGTTCCAGCCGTCCGAGTTCGCCAAGGCGGCCACGATCCTCGCGGTCGCGACGGCGCTGGGCGAGCCGCGCGACGGCGAGCGCAGGCCGGGCGCCGGGGCCGTGCTGCTCGCCCTGGGCCTCGCCGCGCTGCCGGTCGGGCTGATCGCACTGCAGCCCGACTACGGCACCGCGCTCGTCTTCCTGGTGCTGACCATCGGAATGATCGTGGTGGCCGGCGCGCCCAAAAGGTGGTTCGCGGCGTTCGCCGCCGCCGGGGCCGCCGGGCTGCTCCTGGTGTGGCGGCTCGACCTCATCCGGCCCTACCAGCTCCAGCGCCTGATGGTGCTGGCCGACCCGGACGCCGACCCGATGGGCATGGGCTACAACGCCACCCAGGCCAGGATCGCGATCGGTTCCGGGGGCCTGCTCGGCAAGGGCCTGTTCCACGGCGAGCAGACGGCGGGCCACTTCGTGCCCGAGCAGCACACCGACTTCATCTTCACGGTCGCCGGCGAGGAGCTCGGCTTCCTGGGCGCCGCCTGCGTGATCCTGCTGATGCTCGCCCTGCTGTGGCGCGGCCTGTGGATCGCGGCCAAAAGCCCCTCGCCGTTCGGCAGGGCGGTGGCCGGTGGGGTGGTGTGCTGGCTGGCGTTCCAGACGTTCGTGAACGTGGGGATGACCATGGGCCTGCTGCCGGTCGCGGGGCTGCCACTGCCGTTCGTGTCGTACGGCGGGTCGGCCACGATCTCCAGCCTGGCGGCCGTGGGGCTGCTGGCCGCCGTGAACCGGCGTACGCGCACGCCGGCATAGGGCAGTCTTGGAGGAATGCGCAGCAAGCTCGGCGGACGGGTGGCCCAGGCGGCGGAGATCGCCCTGGCCACCCGCAAGTACGTGACCCCGATCGACGTCCTCACCGGCCTGCGGTGGCTGCACGACCGCCATGTGGAGACCTGGCGGCAGGGCCGCGCCGACAGCCTGGAACGGCTGGCCGCCGTGGACACCGGCCGGATGGCCGAGGCCCTGTCGCATCTACGCGCGTGGGCCCTGTCGCGCGACCTGGTGGAGAGCGAGGCGGTTTACACGGCGGGCACCCGCGACCGGCGGCCGCTGCGCTTCACGGCGGCGGGCGAGGAGGACCTGGAGCGCGCGTTCCGCGTCCACTGGCTGTCTCCGGAGCTGAGCGATGCGCGGCGGCGGCAGATCACCGAACGGCACAGCAAGGCCCCCGACCTCGTGGCGGTCGCGCCACTGGATCCGTGGACCTGCGCCGACTGCGGGGAGACCGGGCCGTATCTGATCATGGAGGACGACCGGCCGCACTGCCTGACCTGCGCCGACATGGACCACCTGTGCTTCCTCCCGGCGGGAAACGCGGCGCTGAGCCGCCGCGCCAAGAAGGAGAGCGGCCTGTCCGCGGTGGTGGTCCGCTTCAACCGGCGGCGCAAGAGATACGAGCGGCTGGGCGTCCTGGTCGAGGAGGAGGCGCTGACGCGGGCCGAGGAGCAGTGCCTGGCCGACGAGGAGGCGCGGCTGCGCCGCCGCGAACGCGACCGCGAGCGCCGCGCCGACGAGGACGCCGAGTTCCAGACGAGGATGGCCGCGCAGATCCGCCGTCTGTTTCCCCGTTGCCCGGCCGAGCGGGCCGAGGCCATCGCCGCGCACGCCGCCGTACGCGGCAGCGGGCGGGTGGGCCGCACCGCCGCCGCCCGCGTGCTGGACGAGAACGCCATCACGCTCGCGGTGATCGCGAGCGTGCGTCACCTGGACACCGACTATGACGAGCTGCTGATGGCCGGGACGCCGCGGATGACGGCCCGCGAGCGGATCCGCCCCCGGGTCGAGGGGGTCCTGACGGCCTGGCGCGCGTGAGCTCGTCGAGCGGACCCTTGGCCGGCCGTGCGGGGGACCTCTCAGGGGCTCCCTTCAGTGGCCCTTCAGGAACCCCTTTCGGCGGGCCCTTTCTGCGGGCTTCTCAGCAGACGCGGCCGACCATCTGGGCGTACATGCGCCCGGGGCTGGGGACCGACGCCGGGTTGAGGAAGCCGGGCAGCGGGGGCAGGTCGACCGCGAACGGCTGCAGCCGTTCGAACAGCGTGTGCGCGTCGGGCGGCCGGTTGTCCGGCTCCTTCTCCAGCAGTTCGGCGATGAGACGGTCCAGCTCGGCGGGGACGCCGGGAACCCGGGGCGGCCGTTCCTTCACCTGCTTGTCGAACACGGCGTACTCCGTGGGCCCGGTGAACAGCTGGTTGCCGGTCAGCATCTCGTGCAGCACGCAGCCGAGGGAGTACAGATCGCTCTTCGGCCCGGCGACACCCCGCTGGATCTGCTCGGGGGACATGTACGCCGGAGTGCCGAGGATCTGCCCGATCCGGGTGAACTGCGCCGCCAATCCTGCGACGTCCGCCTCGCGCAGCATGGCGAGCCCGAAGTCGAGCAGCTTCACGCTGCCGTCCGGGCAGAGCATGAGGTTGGTCGGCTTGAGGTCGCGGTGGCAGATCGACAGCTCGTGTGCGGCGGTCAGCACGGCGCACGCCTGGGCGGCGATCGCCGCGGCCCACGGCACCGGCAGCGGGCCGTGCTCGCTCAGCAGATCGGCGACCGTCACACCGTCGATGAACTGCATGACCTGGAAGAGCCGCTGCTCGTAGGTGCCGAAGTCGTACAGCACGGGCGCGCCCGGATGGTCGAGCTTCGCGAGGATCCGCGCCTCACGGATGAAGCGACGCTGCAACTCCTCGTCCGGGCCGTCGGGCAGCCGCAGGAACTTCACCGCCACCTTGCGGTCGAGCCGCCGATCGTGCCCGCCGTACACGGCGCCCATGCCGCCCTGCCCCAGAGGGAGGTCGTCCAGCTCATACCGGTCGCCGATGACCATGCGCCCTCCAGTCGGCCTATCGGGGAAAAGCTACCGGATCCGCCCGCGACGTCGGGCTCGGCGGCCGGATGGACAGGACTCTCTCAGCCAGGAAGCTCCCGGCCGCGTCATCCACGAGGGCGGAGGCGTCCGTCGATCAGCCCCTCGACGCCGAGCCGCGCGAGCGCCTCCCCCGCGGCGGCCGCCTCGCGCAGGCCGTCCTCCAGCGCGAGCAGCCGCCGGAAGGCCGTGCCGTACGCCCGCTGAACGGCCAGGGGAAGCTGGGGGACGCGGGCCCGGCGGGCCTCCACGCGGCTGCTGCCCAGATGCGGCCGGCCGCCGCCCGCCGCGTAGCGCAGGAAACCGGCCAGGAACTCGGGATCCACCTTGCCGGGATCGACGCGGAAAAGGCTGAGATGGGGGCCCAGGACCGCCCCCTCCCCCGCGACCACCCGGGCGGTGACGGCCGACGCCACGACGTCTCCCGATCGCACGACGACCAGGCCGGGGGCACGCGGGATCCGCCGCGACGGCGCCGTCCCGGCCGCGACGTCGTCGGCCGTCAGCACGGGCACACCACCCTCGGCCACCTCGCCGTCAGGGGCATCGGCGGGCACACCACCTTCGCGCGCACCGCCGTCGGGCACACCACTCTCGGGCACCTCGCCGTCGGAGGCGTCGGCGGGTAGCGCCCGCAGCGTCGAGTGCCTGATGGTGACCAGCCCGGATCTGGCCATCTCGGCCACGGTCGCCCACGACGCGTCCCAGCCCGCCGCGCCGCCGGTGAGCACCTCCAGGTCGGGCACGTCGTCGGCCAGCGCCGCGATCGCGTACCGGAAGCGCTCCCTGTCCGCCGGAAAGCCCTGTGTGTCGACCCGGGGCGACAGGTGCCGCGCCGGGCTCACGTCCACCTCGTCGTCGAGGATGTCGATGATCCTGACCGTGCGGCCGCCAGGTGGCAGCTCGGCCTTCGCGAGGTGGGCCCGCCAGACCGCCTCGGCGGAGGCCGGGTCGTCCCCCGCGTCGGCCACCAGGATCGCGCCGGGCTGCCGCTCCCCGGGCTCGGGACGGCGCAGCAGCCACAGGTCGGGGCCCCCGGGCGCCAGCGTGAAGACCGCACGCAACGCGCCCGTCCGCAGCAGGTTCGCCCGGACGCGGCGTCCCGGGCGGCGGCTCGCGGCGGCGCCCGGCATCAGGACGGCCACCAGCCCGCCGGGCCGCACGTGCGCCAGGCAGTGCTGCACCCAGGCCAGCTCCGGCTCACCCCGCGGGGGCATGCCGTACTGCCAGCGGGGATCGCCGACGAGGTCCTCGTGGCCCCAGGCCCGCTCGTTGAACGGCGGGTCGCACACCACCGCGTCCACGAGCGTGTCCACGAGCCCGTCCCCCGGCGCGTTTCCCAGCGTGTCCGCCGGCCGGTCCGGAGAGAACGCGTCGTGCCGCAGCGCGTCCCCGGGGACGACCCGGGCGTCCCGCCCGCGCAGCAGCAGCCGCAGCGCCGCGAGCAGCGCGACCGTCTCGTTGGCGTCCTGGCCGAGCAGCCGCGCCTCGTCTCCCGCCCCACCGGCCCCGGCGGCGTCCAGCAGGAGCGTGCCCATGCCGCACGCCGGGTCGAGCACCGTACGCGCCCCCGGGCAGGCCAGCCGGGTCATCAGGGCGGCCACGTCGGGCCGGGTCAGTGCCAGCCTGCGGCTGTGCGCCTCGGCGTACCGCTCGCAGAGGAATTCGAACGTGCCGGCCGCGCCGTTCCGCTCGGCCATCCCGGCGACCAGCCGGAGCAGGCCGGGCTCGGCCTGCGTCGTGTCCCCCGCGCGCCGGGGCAGGTCGGCGGTCGCCTCGGCCACCGCGCCCCGGAGCCGTGCGGCGAATCCGGGGGTGGCGGACAGCCGCTTCCAGCCGACGGGATCGCGGAGCGTGTAGAGCAGGAACGCCCCGACCTCACCCAGCACCTCGCCCAGGCGCAGGTCGTCGGCCGAGGCGCGCAGCCGCTGCCAGACGCGGTCGCCCTGGGACACCTCGAACGACTTCCCGTTCCTGCGCAGCCACGCCTCCACTTCGGGAAGCGAGAAAAGCGGGCTGGAGGCGGTACCTCCGACCGGTTGGGGGAAGTCCTCGTACCGGCGGCGCCAGTTGCTGACCGCGGCCCTGCCGACATCGGCGAGCCGGGCGATGTCACCCGCGTTCACGGTCGCTTCGACCGCCGCTTCGACGGCCGCCTCGAGCGGGCTCGCGGCGGCCGGGCGCGCCGTCGCGTCCGTCGTGTCGTCCGCCTGGGCGTCGTGGCTCATGGCACGAGCCTAGCACTGTGCTTGTGAAGTGACTCAACCAATGGTTTACTCAAAACCATGACGCACAACCGTATTCGGTACGCCGCTGGGTCGGATGTCGGGCGCTCGCGTGCCAACAACGAGGATTCGGTGCACGCCGGCGAGCGCCTGCTCGCCATCGCCGACGGGATGGGCGGACACGGACACGGCGAGGTCGCCAGTGCGGCCGTCATCTCCACACTGGCCAGGCTGGAGGACGGTCCGGCTCCGGCCGACCCCGCCGCCGTCCTCGCGGACGCCGTGCGGGAGGCGGGGCAGCACCTGGGTGACCTCGCCGCGCAGGACCCGGCGCTCGAACGGATGGGCACCACCGTCACCGCGATGCTGTGGGACGGGCACGGGAAGTTCGCCCTGGCCCATGTCGGCGACTCGCGGGCGTACATGCTGCGTGACGGCGCGCTCTACCAGATCACGCGCGACCACACCCTGGTGCAGTCGCTGGTGGACGACGGGCGGATGAGCCCCGACCAGGCCGCCCGCCATCCGCGCCGTTCCCTGCTGCTGCGGGCGCTGGAGACCAGCGGCCTGGCCGAGCCCGACCTGTCGCTACGCGAGGCGCTCCCGGGCGACCGCTACCTGCTGTGCTCCGACGGGCTCACCTCCGTCCTCGAACCCGAGGCGCTGCACCACGTGCTCACCACCGTCGCCGATCCGCAGGAGACGGTCCACCGGCTCATCGAGCTGGCCAACGAGGGCGGCGGGCCCGACAACATCTCGTGCGTGGTCGCCGACGTCGAAGCCGCCGACGCCTGAGACCTCACCTTCCCGTCCCGCGAAAGCGCTCTTGTTCGCCTTCGAGATTCCGCAGAAATTTGTACATGCCCGAAGATGGATTATCGTGCGGAAAGATCGTGCCATTTTCGGCGTGACGCGCGTCAAGGCGCTCCGCACAGCGGGCGGCGTTCATCCGCAGAGGCATGTACACGCCTGGATCGATACTCTTGCCCGGTCGGCCGTCCAGCGACCGGGAACGGCGTTCCGCCGAATCCGTGTCCATGAACGCGCCACAGTTGTCGAAATGTAAGATCAGCCAGAGTTCGAAGCAGGGATTGGAGATCGCGAGGTTGATTCCATTCGACCTCGCGAGATCAATCGCCTTCGCCAAGTTGGGGTGGTTCCGCGGCCATTCGACATCGAAGAGGCACCAGCACTCATCGATCTCCGGATCGCTTGCGCATTCCACAGCCTTCCTGACCAGCGTGATCGGCACACCTTGTTCGGGATGAATCTGTATGTTCAGCGTGGTGTTGTCGGCTATGTGCGGCAGCCGCTTCAGGCCGTTTATGTAGTCCGGCTCCGAACTCCGGCCCTCACAGAAGACCATGATCGTGCGAAGCTCGGGACGCTTCTCGGCGGTCCTCTTGAGCGGCCTTCCGCCTCTTCGCCGTCCGTTGGAGGCCATCAGCCGATCAATCCGAGCGCACGCAGCAGAGGGGTCTGATCCACTTGCGGGAGAGCACCGAACCTGCCATGGAGGTAGGCGTTCTCCAGATTCTGCGACTTACGCACGCGTTCTCCGGCGAAGTCGGCCAGCGCACCGAGGCGGGTTGAGCCATCGGTGCGCTTTTCGGTCAGCCAGACCTCATCCCTGTTCAAGTGGTTGAGAAGGCTCGTGTCATGAGAGGTGAAGATCAGCTGGGCGCCACGCGGATTGGTCACAGGGCTCTGGAAGATGCGCAGCAACTCCGCGGACAGGGTTGGATGCAGGCTGGCGTCCAGTTCGTCGAAGAGCACAACCGAGCCCTGCCTCAGCGCGGTCAGGATCGGGCCGATCAGCGCGAACCAGGTTTTGGTGCCTTCCGACTCGACGTTCAAGTCGAATGGCACACTCTCCTCTGCGGTCGTATGCAGCAGCCGAACTCTGCGCTGCGTGCGCACCTCCGAGTCAGGAAAGCTAACTTCCTGATGATCTATGATCACATCTTCGATGCCGAGGTCGGCCAGACGTAGAAGCGCCAGCGCCTGCCGGCGAGATCCGATGACCCCGAGGTCTTCGTCCGTGAAGAGCAAGGCCTGGTCGTTCACCTCTTCGAACCAACGTACAGTTGGGCGTGAGAACGCCCCGCCGTAGAATCCCGGCGACCTGCGCCTGGGCGTGTGACTGAGATTCTGTATTCTCAGCATTTCTCGCGCGAAGTCCGACACCAACGGCTCGTCGAAACGCCGGGCGACTGAGAGCGCCAGCGTCCTCTCCGTAAGAAGTTCACGCGTCCCCGACAGGCTGCCAAGGCCTCTCTGCAGCTTCAGTTCCGATTCTTCACGCTCAAATATGCGCCTCCGCTTCTTCTCCGGATAGTGAAAGAGACCCTCATAGAGAACACGCTCGCGCCGCAACTCCAGGACATATTCATAGCGGACGTCATTGATCGTGACCTCGACACTGAACTCACTCGTGGAGCTGGGACCCTCGCCGAACGCGAACAGCTCGATCGGTATCTCATCCTCCCAGAAACGCAGAGAATGCTGGATCGCGTCACGGAGCCAGGAAAGAGCTGCCACAAAATTGGACTTACCGGAGGCGTTCGGCCCATACACTGCCGCAACCGGCAGAAGACTCTCTCCAAGCAATGGCGCAGGACGCGCCTCTTCCCGATCTCGATCGATCGCGACCATTGAGAGCTCGGCCGTCTCCCAGATGGATCGGTAGTTCGACACTCCAAATCTGATCAACATGAGCTCAGACTATCTTGCACCGATGCTGTCGACACAGGGTCCGGGACGTAAAAACATGACGAGATCGAGGGCGTACGCGCAGGCACACCGCTGACAGACCTTCATACGTGAGGACCCGCACGCGAATCGCGACCCCTGTCTCGTCGGCGACCGGGCGCGGCCCGGTTACGTGACCGGGCCGCGAGATCGCGTTCCTATGCTGAGCGGTGCGCCCCGGGCGGACGTCAGACGGCCCAGCCGCCGTCGACGTTGATCGTCGTGCCGGTGACGTAGCGCCCGCCGTCGCCCGCCAGGTGGGCCACGGTCTCGGCGATGTCACCGGGCTGCGCGTAGCGGCCGAGGACCGTCAGTCCCCGGACGGTGTCGGCCATGGGGCTGTCCGCCGGGTTGGAGGCCGTGTCGGTCGGGCCGGGGTTGACGAGGTTGACCGTGATGCCGCGCGGCCCGAGGTCGCGGGCGAGCCCCTTGGTCATTCCGGTCATGGCCGTCTTGCTCATGGCGTACAGGGCGAAGCCCGGGAAGACGGTCCGCTCGGCGACGTTGCTCCCGATCGTGATGATCCGGCCGCCCTCGGTCATGTGGCCCGCCGCCGCCCGCGCGGCCAGGAACGGCCCGCGCACGTTGGCCGCGAGCGTACGGTCGACCTCGTCCGGCCCCAGATCCTCGATCGGCGCGACGTGGAAGACCGCCGCGTTGTTCACGAGGACGTCGAGCCGGCCGAACTCCGCGGCGGCCTCGTCCACAGCGGCGGCGACCGCCGGGGCGTCGCCGTTGTCGGCCCGGATGACCAGCGCCCGCCGGCCCATCGCCTTCACCTTCTCGGCCACGGCGGCCGCGCTGTCGTCGTCGCGCTCGTAGGTCAGCGCCACGTCCGCGCCGCGCTCGGCCAGCTTGAGGACGACCGCCGCGCCGATTCCCCGGCCACCCCCGGTGACCAGGGCCGCCTTGCCGTTCATGTCGTTGAGCTCGTTCATGGGGTCGAGCATGGCGACATCGGCGCCGGGAGGTCCGGCGGCGATCGGACCTGTCGTTCGGGCCCCGCGAGGCCCTGTGAGGCCCCGTGAGCGGTCAGGCGCCGCGCGCCCGGAATGCGGCCGTCTTGACCCGGTTCTGGCAGGCCGTGGAGCAGAAGCGGCGGGTGCCGTTGCGGGAGGTGTCCACGTACACGCGGTCGCAGTGCGGCGCGGTGCACACGCCGAGCCGGTCGTGCAGCTCGCCGCCGAGCACCACGGCGAGGCCGGTCGCGCAACTGGCCGCGTAGTTTCCGGCCAGGGTGCCGCCCGCGGCGTGGAAGTGCAGGTGCCAGGGCTCCCCGTCGTGCCGGTCGAGGTGCGGGCGCGCGTCGGTCTCCGCCAGCAGGCGGTTCACGGTGAGCGCCGCCGTGTCCACGTCGCCGCGCGTCACGGCCTCGAACACGCCGCGCAGCCGCCCGGCGACCTCGGCGAGCGCGTCCGCCTCCGCCTCGGTGACCGCGGGCGCCCGCCTGTCGCCGGCCGCGAGGACGTCGGCGACCGCGGCGGCCCGCGCCTTTCCCGTGGGCGGCTCGTACGACCGGCCCCGTGCCTCACCTTCGGTCAGCGCGTTGACCAGGCCGACGGCGACCGCCACCACACCATCGGTGTGACTGTTGAAGTTCACTTGACCAGTTACACCTTTGCGCTCTACGTTTGTAACTGCCGAAAGCATACACGCCAGTTACAAGGAGACGGCATGCTCACGTTCGACGTGGCCACCCGGTGGATCGACCGTTGGGACCGCCAGCAGGAGGGCTACCTTCCCGACCGGGAGGAGCGCTTCACCGCGCTGATCGACGCCGTCGAGGCCGGGGTGGGCCGCCCGGACCCCCTCGTGATCGACCTCGGCTGTGGCCCCGGCTCGCTGTCGGCCCGCCTGCTGGACCGCCTTCCCGGGGCCAGGATCGTCGCGGTCGACGCCGATCCCCTGCTGCTGTCGCTCGCCCGGGCCGCGTACGGCGACCGCCACGGCCTGCGCCTCGCCGACCTGGACCTGCGCGAACCGGGATGGAGTCGGGCGCTCGGCCTCGACCGTCCGGCGGACGCGGCGGTGAGCACGACCGCGTTGCACTGGCTGGCCGAGCACGACCTGCGCGCCGTGTACGCCGAGCTCGCGGCCGTGCTGCGGCCGGGCGGGCTGTTCCTCGACGGCGACCACTTCAGCTCCGAGGACACCACTCCTGAGCTGGCGCGCCTGGAGCGGGCCATCCACGAGAGCGAGGAGCGGCGGCGTTTCGCCGGCGGCCGTCCCGAGGACTGGCGCGAGTGGTGGGACGCGATCGCCGCCGACCCCGAGCTCGCCGGTGTCGCGGCTCCCCGGCCGGCCACCGCGGCTCACCACGGCTCGGAGTCGCTCCACCTGTCCACTCACGTCGAGGCCCTGCGCGCGGCGGGCTTCGCCGAGATCGGGACGCTGTGGCAGCGCGGCGACAACCGCCTGCTCTGCGCCGTGCGTCCCTGACCTCCCCGGCCCGCCGGTCTCCCCGACCGCCCTGTCCGGCGGGGGGGTTTGCCCGCCGCGTCGCCGGAAAGACGGACGCCATGACACCGACCGTGCTCACCGTCAACGCCGGCTCCAGCAGCCTCCAGCTGCATCTGGTGCGGGACGGCCGCGTGCTGCGGGCCGAGCACAGCGAACACAGCCCGGACCCCGCCGAGGCGGAGCGTACGCTGACGGACTTCCTGTCCGAGGCCGGCGCCGACGTGACCGCGGCCGGTCACCGGCTCGTCCACGGCGGCGAGGCCGTCCGCGCGCCGACGGTCGCCGACGACGACGTGGTGGAGGCCGTGCGCGAATACGCCGGCCTCGCGCCGTCGCACGTGCCGCCCGCGCTCGCGCTGGTCGAGGCGGCCCGGCGGGTGCTGCCGTCCGTGCCGCACGTGCTGTGTCCCGACACCGCCTTCCACGCCGGGCTGCCCGCCGCCGCCGCGACCTACGCCCTGCCCGCCGGATGGCGGCGCCGCTGGGGCCTGCGCCGCTACGGCTTCCACGGGCTGTCGTACGCGTGGGCGGCCCGCCGGGCGGCCGAGCTGCTCGGACGTCCGGCCGGAGAGGTCAACCTGATCCTCACGCATCTCGGCGGCGGCTGCTCGGTCTGCGCCGTGCGCGACGGCCGCAGCGTGGACACCTCGATGGGGTTCACGCCGCTGGAGGGCGTGCCCATGAGCAGGCGTTCGGGCAGCGTCGATCCCGGCATGCTCCTGTGGCTGCTGTCCGGCTCGCGCCTCACGCTGGAGGAGCTGCGCGACGGGCTGGAGCACGGCTCCGGCCTGCTCGGGCTCTCCGACGGCCTGTCCGGCGACACCCGCGACCTGGTCGCCTCGTCCGAGGAGGCCGCCGCCCTGGCGCTCGACGTGTTCGCCTACCGGGTGAGCCGGGAGATCGCCGCCTCGACCGCCGCCCTCGACCGGCTCGACGCGCTCGTGTTCACCGGCGAGATCGGCTGGGACCAGCCCGAGGTGCGCGAGGCCGTGTGCCGCAGGCTGTCGCTCCTCGGCGTCGAGCCGCCCGCCGTCGACGACGTGGACCGGGACGGCGTCGTCAGCCCGAGTGGCGCCCGCCTGCCGGTCCTCGTCGTACGGCCCCGAGAGGAGCTCCAGGTCGCCCGGGAGACCCTCGCCGCGCTCGGCCGTCCCGCCGGTGAAGGCGGGCGGCCGTAGAATCCGCAGGCATGCGCATCTTCACCGTGGACTCCTTCACCGACCGGCCGTTCCGGGGCAATCCCGCCGCGGTCTGCCTCCTCGACGAGACCGTGCCGGACGAGTGGATGCAGGCGGTGGCCGCCGAGATGCGCCATTCGGAGACGGCCTTCGTGCTGCCGCACGGCGACGGGCCGTGCTCGCTGCGCTGGTTCACCCCCGCCGTCGAGGTCGCGCTGTGCGGGCACGCCACCCTGGCGACCGCACACGTCCTCTACTCCCTGGGGGAGTCGGGCCGGCTGGAGTTCGACACGAAGAGCGGCGTGCTCGCGACCGAGCAGGCGGACGGCGGGCTGATCGCGATGGACTTCCCGGCGAAGCAGGCCACCCCGTGCCCGCCGCCGGACGGCCTCGTCGAGGCTCTCGGCGTCACGCCGGTGTGGACCGGCCGCAGCGAGTTCGACCTGCTGGTCGAGGTCGGATCGGCCGAGGAGGTCCGGGCCGCCGACCCCGACATGGCGCGGCTGGCCGAGGTCGATGCCCGGGGCGTCATCGTGACGTCGTCCGGCGAGGGCACCTCCGCCGACTACGTCTCCCGGTTCTTCGGCCCCCGCGTGGGCGTGCCGGAGGACCCGGTCACCGGTTCGGCCCACTGCGTGCTCGCGCCGCACTGGTCGGGCAGACTCGGCCGGGACGCGCTCGTCGGGGAGCAGGTGTCGAGCCGCGGCGGGACCGTGCGCACGACCCTGCGCGGCGACCGCGTCGAGCTCGCCGGGCACGCCGTGACGATCTGGTCCGGCGAGCTGGAGGTCTGACCTCCTCCCCCTGCTCCCCCTACGGTCGCCCGCTCGTCACCCCCGGCCGTACGCAGGCCCGCACGGGATCCTCGTCCCGGGCGCCCGGTGTCAGGAGACCGGCACGGCGAGGGCGACCTCGATCCGCCGGACGGCGGTGATCGCCCCGAACGCCAGCAGCCGCACGAGGTCGGCGTCGGACCGTCCGCCCCCGGCCTCCCGCCAGGCGGCGACGTCGGCGTCGGTCACCCGATAGGGCGCGAGGGCGGCCAGCAGGGCGAGCCTGGCGGCCGGGCGCTGCGCGGGTGCGACGTCCTCCAGCGGACCGGCCGGCCAGCCGGACAACGACGGGTGTTCGCCGTCCCAGCCGGCGACGGCCTCCACGACCGCGTCCCTGGCCGTGTCGTCCAGCAGATGGCCTCCCTCCCCCGCCGCCGCCCGCAGCGCGGTGAACGCGGTCCCGGCGGGGGTGCCCGCCGCCCAGGCCGGGACCGGGCCCGACGGCAGCCCACGCAGCAGCGGCAGCGCCTCGCCCCGCGGCAGCCTGCGGCGCACCGTCCTGGCGAGGGCCCTGCCGCCGATGCCGCGTACGAGCCGGGACCGCTGCAGGCCGGCGGGCAGGAGGTCGTCGGTCAGCAGCGACGACACCATCCGGTTGATGAAGTGGAAGGCGAGGGCCGTGCCGATGTACTCGGCCGCGTGGCCGGGCGGACACGGCGGCGCCTGCCCCGAGGTGGCCGTGCCGGTGGCCCAGGTGAACAGCCGGGCGTGCTCCGGATCGGACGGCCTCTCCCCGCGCGCGACCGTCTCGGCCAGCTCGTGCTCGCCGGTCGCGTGCAGGAGCACGGTGTGCGCGTCGACGCAGAACGGGCACTTGTTGGCGAGGGAGACCCCGGTGGCGACGACCTCCTTGGCCGCTCTCGGGGCCTGCCCGGCGAGCAGCGACTCACGCAGCATCGCCCAGGTGGAGGCGAGCACCTCGGGAGCCGGGGACAACGTCAGGAACAGTGGCATGCGGGCCATGCCGAAATCACTGGCGATCTGGGCGTAGACCTGGGCGATCAGCCCGGCCGCCGCATCCGTGGGCACCGGGGTCACATAGCGGTACGGCGTCGGCATCTCGGCCTCCTCATCGGTCGTGCTGTCATGGCGACCGATCCTGCCGGGCGCGGCCGCCCCCGTCGTCGTACGGCGGAAGGCGTTGCGAGCCGCTCCCGGCACGGCCACCAGGCGGCGGCCGTACTACGGCGGGAGTAGTGCGGGATCGGTCCGCCGGGAGGAGGCGGGGCGAAAGGGACTCGGTCTACCCTTCTGACATGGACGGTGATCGCGAACGGCAGGCGTCCCCCAGCCCATCGGCGTCCCCGGAGTCACCCCGGTTCTACGCCTCGGATGCCGCGATCGCGGCTGTCGTGGCGGTGCTGCTGGCGAGCGGCACCCTGCTTCCCGGCTCGCCGAACGGCCCCGCGCAGGTGGGGGTGGCCGGCTATCTGCTTCTGGTGGGCGGGTCCGCCGCCCTGGCCGCACGGCGGACGGCGCCCGTGACGGCGCTCGTCGTCGCCGCGGCCTGCATGATGACCTACGCCCTGCGGGTGCAGCCCGAGACCGCGACCGCCTTCCCCCTCCTGATCACCGTGTTCTCCGCGGCCACCGCGGGACGGCGTCTGTGGGCGGCGGCGGTCAGCGCCGCCTACCTCGCCGGTGTCCTGCTGGTGGAGCTGTCGGATCTCGGCACGCGAACCCCGCGCGAGGTGGTGGACCGGATCGGCCTGCTCGTCGGCTGGTTCGTCGCCGCCAACGTGGCGGGGGTCGTCTCCCGGCAGCGGCGGGCGTACCTGCG
Source organism: Microbispora bryophytorum (assembly GCF_043197435.1). NCBI lineage: Bacteria > Bacillati > Actinomycetota > Actinomycetes > Streptosporangiales > Streptosporangiaceae > Microbispora > Microbispora bryophytorum. The sequence continues at coordinate 276,499 of NZ_JBICTF010000009.1, forward strand.
TCAGGCCGAGCAACGCGCCGTCGAGGCGGAGCGCACCCGTGAAGAGGTCGCGCTGCGCCGCGCGGGCGAGGAGCGGCTGCGCATCGCCAGGGAGCTGCACGACTCGCTCACCCACAGCATCTCGATCATCAAGGTGCAGGCCGGCGTGGCCGTCCACCTGGCGCGCAAGCGGGGCGACGACGTGCCGGCCGCGCTGCTGGCGATCCAGGACGCGAGTGCGGACGCCATGCGGGAGCTGCGCGCGACGCTGGAGGTGCTACGCGAACCCGGCCCCGACGACGCGCCGGGCACGGCCCGGGCCGACAGGATCGGCGAGCTGGTAGAGCGGGCACGGTCGGCGGGCGTGCCCGCCACGCTGGCGATCAGCGGCACGCCCCGCACCCTGCCGCCCGAGGTCGACCTGGCCGCCTACCGGATCGTGCAGGAGTCGCTCACCAACGTGGCGCGGCACGCGGGCCCCGCCTCGACGTCCGTGCAGGTCCGCTACCTGCCCGACGCCCTCGTCGTACGCGTCGAGGACGACGGCGGGGGGCTGCCCGCCGCGACGACGCCACGGCACGGAGCGGACGGGGCCTCCGGAACGGGCACCGTGGTCCGGCCCGAAGCGGTTCGCGTGGGCGTCGGACTCACCGGCATGCGGGAGCGGGTGGCCGCGCTTGGCGGGCGGCTCCAGACCGGTCCGGGGACGGACGGCGGTTTCACCATCCACGCCGAGCTGCCCTTGCCGGTGACGGAGGGGGCGGCGTGATCAGGGTGCTGCTGGTGGACGACCAGGCGCTCATCCGGGCCGGATTCAAGGCGCTGCTCGACGCCGAGGACGGCGTGGAGGTGGTCGGCGAGGCGGGCGACGGCAGCCAGGGCCTGGCGCTGGCCGAGCGGCATGTCCCCGACATCGCGCTCGTGGACATCCAGATGCCGGTGATGGACGGCATCGAGACGACCCGCCGCATCGCCGCCGATCCCCGCCTGGCCGCCACCCGGGTGGTGATCCTCACCAACTACGGACTCGACCGCTACGTGTTCGACGCGCTGCGTGCGGGCGCGAGCGGCTTCCTGCTCAAGGACACCGAGCCGGTGGAGCTTCTCCACGCGATCAGGGTCGCGGCGCGCGGCGACGCCCTGCTGTCCCCGGCGGTTACCCGGACACTCATCAGCGAGTACGTCTCGCGCCCGCCGGACGCCGTGCCGACGACCGCCCTCGCCGAGCTCACCAACCGCGAACGGGAGGTCGTCGCCCTGGTCGCGCACGGCCTCACCAACGAGGAGATCGCAGCGCACATGGTGATCAGCCCGTTCACCGCCAAGACCCACGTGAGCAGGGCGATGACCAAACTCGGCGCGCGGGACCGCGCCCAGCTCGTCGTCTTCGCCTACGAGTCCGGCCTGGTGATCCCCCGCAATTCCGCCAAGCGCGGCTGACCCGTTCTCCCCGGCCTCGCGGACGCGGGGACGCGGGGACGCGGGGTTCGCCTTTCGCCGCGCCGCCCCGACGAGGTTCAGGCGTGGCGCTCGCGCAGGCGGGCCGCCGCCTCGACCACGTGGGCGAGCGCCGCCTCGACCTGCTCGTACGAGCGGGTCTTCAGCCCGCAGTCGGGGTTGACCCACAACCGCTCGGCGGGCACCGTCCGCAGCGCCTCCGTGAGCAGGCGCTCCACCTCGCCGGCGCCCGGCACCCGCGGCGAGTGGATGTCGTACACGCCCGGCCCCAATCCCCTGGGGAACGCGCCGACCGCGCCGAGCAGGCGCCCCCGCGAGCGCGCCGACTCGATGCTCGTGACGTCGGCGTCGAGGGCGTCGATCGCGGCGAGGATCTCGTCGGCGTCCGAGTAGCACAGGTGCGTATGGATCTGCGTGTGCTCGCTCACGCCGGAGGTGGCCCATCGGTAGGCCGCGACGGCCCACTCCAGGTAGGCGGCCTGCTCGGCGCGCCGCAGCGGCATCAGCTCACGCAGCGCGGGCTCGTCGACCTGGATGACGCGGACGCCCGCCTCCTCCAGGTCGCCCACCTCCTCCCGTACGGCGTCGGCGACCTGGAACACCACCTCGCGCAGCGGCAGGTCGTCGCGGACGAACGACCACGCCACGATCGTCACCGGGCCGGTGAGCATGCCCTTGACCGGCTTGCTGGTCAGCGACTGGGCGTACCGCGCCCAGCGGACGGTGATCGGCTCCGGCCGCCGCACGTCGCCGTGCAGGAGCGGCGGGCGGGTGCAGCGCGAGCCGTACGACTGGACCCAGCCGTGCCGGGTGACGGCGAAGCCGTCGAGGTGCTCGGCGAAATACTGCACCATGTCGTTGCGCTCGGGCTCGCCGTGCACGAGGACGTCCAGCCCCAGCCGCTCCTGCAGCGCGATGACCTGCTCGATCTCCGCGCGGACCATGCTCTCGTACGCCGCCTCGCCGATCTCCCCGGCCGCCAGGGCCGCCCGGGCCCGGCGCAGCTCGCCCGTCTGCGGGAAGGAGCCGATCGTGGTGACCGGGAGAAGCGGCAGCTTCAGATGCTCGGCCTGCGCCACGGCCCGTACGGCGTAGGGGGCGCGGCCCTCCGCCGTACGGGCCCGGGAGGCGCGCGGACGTCCGGGTGCGGCGGCGGGTCCGGGCAGGGGATGGCCGGGCAGGTGACGGCCGGGCGCGGGATGGTCGGGGGCGGCCGTGAGCAGAGCGGCCAGTTCGACCACCTCGGCGACCTTCTGCTCGGCGAACGCCAGCCGCTCCCGCAGCTCGGGATCGAGGCCGGTCTCCCGTTCCGCGTCGTAGGGCACGTGGAGGAGCGAGCACGATGTGCTCACCGTGACCCGCCCGGCGCGCTCCCGCGCGGCGTGCAGCGTGGCCAGCGCGCGGTCCAGGTCGGCGCGCCAGACGTCCCGCCCCGACACCACGCCGGCGACGACCGTCTTGCCGGCCAGGGCGTCCACACCCTGGGCCGTGCCCCGGACGAGGTCCAGGCCGACGGCCTCGACCGGCGTTCCGGCCAGCACGGGCAGCGCGTCGCCGAGATCCCCGAAATAGGAGGCGACCAGCAGCGCGGGCCGGTGCTCCAGCCGTCCCAGCCGCCCGTACGCCGCCTCGACCGCGGCCAGTTCGGCGGGGGTGCGGTCGGCGACCAGGGCGGGCTCGTCCAGCTGCACCCAGCCGACGCCCTCTGCGGCCAGCTCGCCCAGCAGGCGCGCGTACACCTCGACCACGTCGTCCAGCCGGTCGAGCGGGGTGAACCCGTCCAGGCCGTGCGGGCCGTCCGGGCTGCCCAGGCTGTCCGGGCTGTCCGGGCTGCCGGGGGCGGCCTGCGACAGCAGCAGGAACGTCACCGGCCCGATCAGCACCGGCCGGGTCTCCAGCCCCAGCGCGCGGGCCTCGCGCACCTCGGCCAGCGGCTTGGCGGCGTCGAGCGAGAAGACCGTGTCCGGGCCGATCTCGGGAACGATGTAGTGGTAGTTGGTGTCGAACCACTTGGTCATGCGCAGCGGGGCGATCCCCTCGGCGCCCCGGGCCATCGCGAAGTAGGTCGCCAGGTCGTCGTCGTGCCGGTAACGCCCGGGCACCGCGCCCAGCAGCACCGCGGTGTCGAGCACCTGGTCGTAGTAGGAGAACGTGTTCGACGGCAGGCCCTCCAGGCCGAGCGCGGCGAGCCGCCGCCAGGTGTCCTCCCGCAACCGCCGCGCGGTCTCCTCCAGGTCCGCCCGGCCGGAACGCCCCTCCCAGTACGACTCCAGCGCCCGCTTCAACTCCCGATCCGGCCCGATCCGCGGATACCCCAGCACGGTCGATGCGGGAAAAGACGACGTCATCACCACTCCTCATGTGTCGAACAGGACGTCCCGCATCCTCCTCGTACGTGGCTTTGCCGCGCCGGATCCATCACCCATGCTTATGGATCACTTCGACCTACCGTGGGGTGTCCATGCGCTGGGTGCCGATGACCGACAGCAGCCGTAGCGCCTCGTCGGACGGCGAACCGGGGACGGCCGTGTAGATCACCATCTGCTGGTCGCGGTCGGCGATGTCGAGGGCATCGCAGTTGACGACGATCGGGCCGACCAGCGGGTGCTGGAAGGTCTTGCACAGCGTGGGCCCGGCCGCCACGTCGTGGGTGGCCCACAGCCGCGCGAACTCCGGGCTCTTCGCGAGGAGTTCGTCCACCAGCCCGGTCACCTCGGGTGCGTCGGGGTAGCGGGCGGCGGCCGCACGCAGGCGCCGGGCCGCGTGCCGGGCGAAGTCGTCGGCGTCGGAGACCCCGTACAACCGCCGTCCCTCGTGGTGCGGGCCGAGGAACACGCGGCGCACCAGGTTGCGGTCGCGCCGGGACACGGCCGAGAAGTCCTCCATGAGGGCGGCCGCCAGCTCGTTCCAGGCGAGCACTTCGAGCGTCGCGGACGTCACGAACGCGGCGGCCTGCGGCAGCCGCGCCAGCAGGTCCAGGATGCTCTGCCGCACCTCACGCGAGGGCCCCGGCGGCGGGGCGGGCGGGGCGCCGGCGAGGTGATGGAGATGGGCGCGCTCGGCGTCCGACAGGCGCAGTGCCCGGGCGAGCCCGGCCAGCACCTCGCGCGACGGGCGCGGGCCGCGGGCCTGCTCCAGCCGCGTGTAGTACTCCGTCGAGATGAACGCCAGTTGCGCCACCTCCTCACGCCGCAGGCCCGGGGTGCGGCGCCTGGGCCCGGCGGGCAGTCCCACGTCGGCGGGGCTGATCCGCTCGCGCCTGCTGCGCAGGAAGTCGGCCAGTTCTCGTCGGTTCACACCTCCAGTGTGCGCGAGGCGCGGAGGCGATCCAGGTACCGCCGATGCCTGGATGGGCCGCGCGCACCGGGCCAGGCTCACTGCCATGGACAACACACTCACCACCGGCACATCCACCCCCGCCACGCCCGGCGCTCCGGGCCTGCTGACCGGCAAGGTCGCCTTCATCAGCGGAGCCGGACGCGGCATCGGGGCGGCGGCGGCGCGGCTGTTCGCCCGGGAGGGCGCCCGAGTGCTGCTCGCGGCCCGGACCGAGGCCGAGTTGAAGGCGGTGACCGAGGAGATCCGGGCGGCGGGCGGCACCGCCGACCACGTGGTGTGCGACCTGGCCGACGCGTCGAGCGTGCGGGCCGCCGTGAGCCGTGCGGTGGACCTGTACGGCCGGCTCGACGTCGCCTTCAACAACGGGGCGACCGGCCAGCAGCCCGGCCCGATGGACCAGATGCCGGAAGCCGAGTTCGACCGCGTCTACGCCGTGAATCTCAAGGGCGTCTGGCTGGCCATGGCCGCCGAGGTGGAGGCGATCCGGGCCACCGCGGGCACGGGCGCCATCGTCAACAACTCGTCCGTGGGCAGCTGGGGAGGCAACCCGGAGCTTCCGGCCTACGGCGCGATGAAGCGGGCGGTCAACAGCCTCACCGAGTCGGCCGCCGTCACCTACGGCCCGGAAGGCATCCGCGTCAACGGGATCGCTCCCGGCAACACGCTCACCGAGATGATCCGCGCCTGGGAGGCGGAGTCCCCGGGGCTCCAGGAGCGGCTCACGGCGCGGACGCCGCTGCGCCGCGGAGCCGACCCCGCCGAGATCGCCGAGGCCGCCGCCTGGCTGCTGAGCGACCGTGCCTCCTTCGTGACCGGCGCCGTCCTGCGGGTCGACGGCGGCGCCCGGGTCTGAGCCGGGGAGGATCTCCTCCCGCGCGAGGTCCGAACCCGCCGCCCCGGCTACAAATGCCTCCGCCGGGGTCCCTCGTCTGGTCCCGCGCGGATACATCAACTGTCCTTATGGACGCTCGCACTGGTAGCGCCGGACGCCGCCCCCGCGGCAGGCGGGAAAGGCGCTCACGGGCGCCGCGCGGCGGCCAGGAACATGGGCACGGCGAGGAACAGCCTGTCCCGCCGCGCGCGGCCGGTCTGCTCCGCGATCCAGTCGTCGGCCTGGCATCGGGTGACCGCCCCCGCCGCGTACGCGCCCTCGGCCACGCCGGTGACGATCGGCAGGAGCGAACCGTCCGTGAAGACACCCGTGCGGACCTCGGCGGTGACGTCGGCGAAGCCCGCGTCGAGCAGGAGGGTGCGGTGACGGCGGGCCGCGTGCGGGCTGGGCACGGCGTCCGCCCTCGCCCGCACCATGACCCGGGTGAGAGCGGGGTCGTCCGAGTCGATCACGAACGTGTCCCAGTCCTGCCCCATGAGGACGATCCGCCCGCCCGGGGCGAGCACCCGCCACGCCTCGGCCGCCGCCCGCGCCGGATCGGCCAGGGCGTGGTAGACCTTGTCGGCCCGATAACCGGCCAGCTCGCCGTCCCCGAACGGCAGGTCGCAGGCGTCCGACCGGCGGAACTCCAGGCCCGGGTGCCGCGACCGGGCGACCTCGATCACCTGCCCGTCCACGTCCAGGCCGATCGGTCGCGCGCCCAGGGCAGCCATCTCCGCGACGGCCAGTCCGGCGCCGCAGCCCACGTCCACCACACGGCTCCCGGCGGCCAGGCCGAGAAGTTCGTACGAGCGGGCGCGCAGCGCCGCCTGGCCCGGATGCCTGTCGACACGGTCGAGAAGGGCGATGAGGGATTGGTTCGACATGGGGGACAGCGTCCGACTTAATGTCGGCATGAAGTCAAGCGCGACCATCGGCATCGGCGAGGCGGCCGCCCGGTTCGGCCTCGCGACGCACGTCCTGCGGCATTGGGAGTCGGTGGGGCTGCTGACGCCCTCCCGGGTCGCGGGCGACCGGCGCCGTTACGGCCCCGACGACCTCTTCCGGGTGGCCGTGATACTGCGGGCGAAGGAGGCCGGGCTCGGGCTCGACGAGATCCGCGAGATGATCGCCACCCGCGCGGCGGTCGAGCGGCGGGAGATCCTCCGCCGGCGGCGGGCCGAGCTCCGGCGGCGCATCGAACAGGCCCGCGCGGCGCTGGAGATGCTCGAGTGCGCGCTGGACTGCGACCACGACGACGTCACCGGCTGCGCGCACTTCCAGCAGGCCGTACGCGAACGGATCGGCCTGCCGGCGCCCGCGCCGATCGCCGGCGGCCGATGACGGGAACGGTCACCCGGCGGCAGCGCGGTCCTGCGGGCCCGGAGCCGTACGGAGGGTGATGACGATCTCGGCGATCGCGACCGATCCGTGCGACCCGGACGTCAGGGGTGGGCGCGAAGGGCGGCGAGGAGCCAGGCGAAGTCGTCCGCGTGGGACGGCTTCGGCTCCCTGCCGTTGATCACCGCCATGAGATGCCGGTAGCGCTCGGCCTCGGCGAACAGACCGGCCTCCAGGCGTTCCCTGACCGCCGCCCGGCCGTCGGCGTTCATGTCGCCGAGCAGGCGGCCGACGACCTCGGCGGCCTCGGGCGAGTCGGGGCGCACCCCGCTCTCCCGGGCCTGACCCACCTGCCAGACGACCTTCTTCGCGAACCACATGAAGGCACCCGGCGCCTGCCCCGCGCGGCCGCGCGTGTTGTGCTCCACCATGTCGCGCATGCGCCGCCGGAAGTCCGGGTCGCGCACGAGCTCGGCGAGCTCCACCCAGGCGTCCACCTGCTCGGGCGTGGGGTCGTCGGGCAGGCCGGCCTCGGTGTGCCGCTGCCGGTTCCTGAGCTCCGGATCGGCGTCCGGGCCGCCGAAGACCTCGTCCACGAAGCTCTCGATGACGCGCCGCCGTTGCTCGGCGGACAGCCGTGCCAGATCGTTCAACCGTTTCGTCTCCTCCGTGCCGGACCGCCGCCTCGCGACGGTGCTGAGCACCGCGCGCCGGATCCGCAGAGTGCGGATCTGCGCGTCCAGTGCGTCCACATGGACGGCGGCGACGTCGGCCAGGGTGACCTTCCGCTCCAGCACCCGCCGTACGTCGTCCAGGCCGAGACCGAGATCCCGCAGCGTCCTGATCAGCTCCAGCCTGGCCACGGCGCCGGCGTCGTAGAGCCGGTAGCCTCCCTCGCTCCGCTCCGCGGGAGGCAGCGCGCCGACGTCCGACCAGTACCGGATCGTGCGCACGGGCATCCCGGTGCGGCGGGAGAGCCATCCGATGGTGAACAGCCCCTCGTCGTCCATGGCACCGAGTCTGGTCTCTCCACCGGCTGGAGACTCAAGGGCGGATTCTCCCGGCTATGCCGCGGGTCCGGAAGTCTCTAATGTGGGGCACCGATCATGTGACGGCAGGAGGATCCGGTGAGCGAAGGCCCGGCGGACGGCCCCGGCGAGGAGAACCGTCCCAAGCTCGACACGAGCGTGCCGCACTCGGCACGCATCTGGAACTACTTCCTGGGGGGCAAGGACCACTTCACCGTCGACCGCGAGCTCGGCGAGCAGATCCGGCAGGCATACCCCGGCATCGTCGACATCGCACGGCAGTCGCGGGGCTTCCTCGGCCGGGCGGTGCGGCACCTGGCGGGCGAGGTGGGCATCCGGCAGTTCCTCGACATCGGCACCGGCCTGCCGACCGCCGACAACACCCACCAGGTGGCGCAGCGGGTGGCGCCGGAGTCCCGGGTCGTGTACGTCGACAACGACCCCCTCGTCCTGGTGCACGCGAACGCCCTGCTGATCAGCAGCCCGCCCGGCGTAACCGACTACGTCGAGGCCGACGTGCGCGAACCGGACGAGATCTTGAGCGCCGCGTCGAAGACGCTCGACTTCCGCGAGCCGGTGGCGCTCATGCTGCTCGGGATCATGGGCCAGGTGCTCGACGACGAGGACGCGTACGCGATCGTGCGCCGGCTCATGGCCGCTCTGCCCTCCGGCAGCCACCTGGTGTTCGAGGACGGCACGAAGGTCGTCCTCCCCGAGGCGGCCGACGAGGCGGAGCGCATCCGCGCCGAGGGCGGCGACCCCTACCGGTTGCGGACGCCCGGGCAGATCGCGCGCTTCTTCGACGGGCTCACGCTGCTGGAGCCGGGGGTGGTGTCGGTGTCGCGGTGGCGGCCCGACCCCAGCCAGTTCGGGGAGGCCTCCGAGGTCGACGCGCTGTGCGGGGTCGCCCGCAAGCACTGACCCCGGCACGCCCCGCCACTGCGCCCCGCCACTGCGCCCCGCTACTGCGCGCCGTGCGCCAGCGTCTACCGCCCGTTGCCGCGGGTAGGAGTCCCAGCACGGGGACAGGAGGCGCATGACCGAGATCGGCGCGCTGCTCGACGCGCTCACGGACGCGATCAACTCCCAGGACGAGGAGCGGGTGCTTCGCTGCTTCTCCACGGGAGCGGTCTTCGTCACGCCCGCCGGGGTGCTGGAGGGCCACGAGCAGATCGGCTGGTACTTCCGGCAGCTCTTCACGGCGTTTCCCGACATCCACAACGAGCTCATCACGCGGGCCGTCCTCGACGACACCATCATCACGGAGTGGACGTTCAGAGCCACCCACACCGGGGTGCTGCTGCTGCCGGGCGGCACGGAGATCATGGGCACCGGCCGCCATGTGATCTTCCCGGCGGCGGGCGGCTACACGATCGGCGACGACGGCGTGTTCGCCAGCGCGCGGGTCTACTACGACCAGTTGACGTTCTACCGTCAGACAGGCTGTGACCTGCGTCTGCGCAGGACCGCCTGATCTCCTCATACTGGAGCGTGGACTCCGGCCCGCCGCTGCGCGACATCGGCTGCTTCGCCCTCGTCGCCCGGCACCTCAGCTTCTCCCGCGCCGCCGCCGAGCTGGGCGTCTCCCAGCCCGCCGCGAGCCAGGCCGTCGGCCGTCTCGAGCGCGCGCTCGGGGTCCGCCTGTTCGAGCGGACCAGCCGGGAGGTCCGTCTGTCTCCGGCCGGCAAGGCGCTGCTGCCGTACGCCGAGGCGTTGCTGGGGTCGGCGGCCGCCTTCTCGGCCGAGGCGAGGCGGCTCGCCGCGCCGGAGGGCGCCGATGTCCGCCTGGCCTATCCCCCGCCGGTCGGCGGCCTCGCGGCGCGGATCGCCCGCCGGATGGCGCGCCATGACCCCCCGGCCGAAGTGGAGCTGTACCCGGCCGGCCGGACCGCCGCCGTCGCGGCCCTCGCCGCCGGCGAGGTGACGGCGGCCATCCTCGCGGCCCCGTTCCCGCGGGAGCTGACCACCGCCGCCCGTTTCCACGTGCCCGTCGGGCATCTGGCCGTGCCGGCCGGGGACCCGCTCGCCGGCCTGCCCCGCCTCCAGCCAGAACGGCTCGCGCGGCACCGCGTCCTGATGCCGCGCGAACGCCCGCCCGGCGGCATGTGGGCACGGCTCGCCGCCCGCGTCGGGCCGCACCTGCAGCACGTGGCGGCCGACGAGATCGACGACTTCGCCGCCGCGCTCGACCTGGTCGCGGCCGGCGTCGGCCTGCTGCCCACGCCCTCCCTGGTCGTCGCGTCCGTCCGCAGGGACGACATCGCCTTCGTCCCCCTGGACGCGGGCGACCTTCGCCTGACGTACGCGCTCGCGTGGCAGGGCGAACGGCTGTCGGCCGGGTTGATGGCACTCGTGCGGACGGCGCAGGAGTGCCTCTGGACGAGGTAGCCCCCCGGTTCCCGGCGGTGATGCGAGAAAGTTTCATGCTGCCCGCCGGCGCGGGGCCGTCCGCGCCCGCGGAGAATCGGCAGGTGGCCAGGGTGGCGTCATGGATTTGCCGACAAGGTGTCGCCATTTCCTGACGGAGGATTACTTGAACTCTTGACTATGGATGCTTATGTGAGCATTCTTGGGGCTACACCGCCCTGCGCGTATTCGCCGTCGAATAAGCGAGGAGCGGCAGCCGTGGCCCATACCGGAACCGCCGAAGCCGCCAGCGACGATGCTGCCTATTTCGGGATTTGACCAGCGGTTCTGGGTCTTTTGCTCGCACATCCGCGCGGCTCAACGCCACCGGACGTCCAATTCGCCGACAATGTGAGCCACGGAACACAGGAAATGCCGGCCGATTTACGTTGCCATGACTACGAATAGGCGGCGGCCGGAGTTTCCCGTTTCCCTTCCGCCGGATCTCTGTTTTCCGGCGCATTCCCATCGGCCGGCCCGGATCACGTCCGCGCGCATGCGCGCGGCACGTCCGGCAGGCACGACAAGAAGGTGATCACATGAAAACGGACCAGATCAGGGGACCAGTCCTCTCGCTTTTCCGCATCGTGGCGGGGCTGCTGTTCGTCTGCCACGGTGCGGCTACGATCTTCGGCGTGCTGGGCGGCAACCGCGGCACCGGTCACGCCATGGCCTTCGGCACATGGCCGGGCTGGTGGGCGGCGGCCATCCAGCTGATCTTCGGGACGCTCGTCCTCGTCGGGCTGTTCACCCGCGTCAGCGCGCTGCTGTGCTCCGGCTCGATGGCGTACGCGTACTTCACGGTCCACATGCCGCAGGGCCTGTTCCCGATCCAGAACGGCGGCGAGGCGGCGGCGATGTTCTGCTGGTCGTTCTTCCTCATCACGGTTCTCGGGCCCGGCGCCTGGGCGCTGGACACGCTGATCCACCGGGCGCGGAACCACCAGGAGGAGGCTGAGACGTACGCGCCCGCGCCGGTACAGGCGTAGCCACACCGCGCTGCCGCCCGCAGGGCGTCTCGCGGCCGGGCGCCACGGGCGTCCGGCCGCGAGGCAGGCGGGTCGCCCTCCTAGGCCCGATCACTCCTCGGCCCGATCACTTCCCGGCCCGATCACTCCCCGGCGGCCTCCGCCGCGCCGTCCCACCCCTGAGACTGTTGGAAGGCGTGAACCTGAGTGGTCCCCCGTCCGACTGTGCAGGAGGACGGGAGGACGAGATGACCGACGAGCTGCTGGTGGTGCGCGCCCAGCTGGGCGAGCGCGCGGCGCTGGCCGAGCTGGTGGCCCGCTGGCGGCTGCCCGTGTGGACGTACGTGCGGCGCATGCTCGACGCCGAGCGGGCCGATGACGTCACCCAGGAGATCTGGCTGGCCGTGATCCGCGGCCTGCCCCGGCTGCGGGAACCCGGCCGGTTCGCGCCCTGGCTGTTCACCATCGCGCGCCGATCGGTCACCGACCGTCTGCGCGGCCAGTACGCCAGGGAGCACGAGGCCGTGCACGAGGCCCTGGCGGCCGGTGACATGACCGTCGACGATCCCGTGGACGCCGCGGTGGACCGCGCCGAGCTGGTGAGCCTCCTGTCGGGCCTGCCCATGCCGGAGCGGGAGATCCTCGTCCTGTTCTACCTGCAGGACCTCTCGGTGGAGGACTGCGCGCAGATCTGCGAGATCCCCACCGGGACGGTCAAGTCGCGGCTCAACCGCGCACGTCGCCTGTTGCGCGCGCATCTGGAGGAGAAGGGATACCGGCCATGACCGAGGAGCCGCGGCTGTCGGCACGGGAGATGATCGAGCGGCTCGAACCGGCGCTGTCGCGCGCCAGGCGCGTCCGGGCGGTGGTGTCGTTGCTGTCCGGGCTGTCCGGCACGGCGTTCATGATCGCCCTGTGGGCAGGCGAGCCCGGCCCGCTCCCCAGCCGTACGCAGGTGGTGTTCGCCCTGCTCATCGTTGCCTGTCTGGCCTGGGCGGGCTACGGCGGATGGCTGCTCATGCGCAGAGTGCCGCTGTTCGCCACCGACCGCGTGATCGCCGCGTGGATCGCTCTGGCCGCCTCGCTCGCCACCACCGCCGCCCTCGCCACGATGGCGGTGCGGCGGGGCACCGGCCTCGCCCCCGTGCTGGGGGTCGGAGGGCTGTTCGTGGCGGCCGCACTGGTGCTGACCGTGCTGGCCCACACCCGCCGGGCGGCGCTGCTGCGCCGGGCACGAGAGCTCAGGCGGACGCATCCGGCGTCCCGCACGCACACGTCCGGGAACTGACCCGGCGAGACGGAAGGCGCTGGAGATGGCACACAATCCGAAACTCATCCGCCGCCGGTTCGGCAGTAGGGCGCTGCTCGCGGTGACCCTGGTCGTCGCCGGAGTCCTCCTCGTGGGTGTGCTCATGCTGCTGCGGTGAACGCCGCGCGGAACTGAAAGTTTCAGCTCGCGGCGTGCCCTCGGCCGCGCTGACCTGGACGTACCGCTCCGTGACCGGAGCGTGCTTGGATCGCGCCACCTCGCGTACGCACGATCCGGGCGGGAGGTCTGCACGAGATCGTCCCGCCCGTTCCCGGGGCGGCCCGCGCGGCGGGGCCGGCCCGTCGTCCTTTCCGAGGGGCACGTGATGCGACTACCGCGACGACTGCTGAGCGCGAGCACGGCGACCGCACTGGCCGGCGCCCTGCTGGCCGTCACCTCGACCTCCGCCCCCGTCGCGGCCGCCTCCTTCAACTACGGGGAGGCGCTGCAGAAGTCGTTCCTGTTCTACGAGGCGCAGGAGTCGGGACACCTCCCGTCCACCAACCGGGTGACCTGGCGGGCCGACTCGACGGTCAACGACGGCAAGTCCGCCGGGGTGGACCTGTCGGGCGGCTTCTACGACGCGGGCGACCACGTGAAGTTCGGCTTCCCGATGGCGGCCATGACCACGACGCTGGCCTGGGGCGGCGCGGACTACCGGGCGTCCTACGAGCGCTCGGGCCAGCTGCCGTACCTGCTGAACACGCTCCGGCAGTCGAACGACTACTTCATCGACGCCCACCCCGAGCCGAACGTCCTGTACGTCCAGGTCGGCGACGGCGGCGAAGACCACTCCTACTGGGGGGCGCCGGAGACCGTCGAGGCCAAGGGCCACAAGCGGCCGGTCTACAAGATCACCGCGTCGTGCCCGGGCACCGACGTCGCCGCCGAGACCGCCGCCGCGATGGCCGCCTCGTCGATCGTCTTCCGGCCGACCGACCCGTCGTACGCCGACACGCTGCTCACCCACGCCAGGCAGCTGTTCACGTTCGCCGACTCGACCAAGGGGACGAACGGCCGCGACACGGCGTACGTGAACTGCGTCAGCGCCGCCCAGGGGTTCTACAACTCCACGGGCGAGGGCGGGCAGGTCGAGGGCGCCACGAAGATGTACTGGGACGAGCTGGCCTGGGCCTCCGTCTGGCTCTACCGGGCCACCGGCACCGCGAGCTACCTCGACCGGGCGCGCGAGTTCTACCCGAAGATGGGCACCCAGGAGGACCCGGGCAGCAACGGGCAGCAGGTGCCGGTCTTCAACTTCGGCTTCGGCTGGAACGACAAGCAGTACGCCGTCTACGAGCAGATGGCCGAGCTGACCGGCGAGCAGACCTACAAGAACGACGTCCAGCGCTACCTCGACTACTGGACGGTCGGATACAAGGGCAAGAAGGGCACGGTCACGCCCGGCGGCCTCGCCTACATCTTCTACTGGGCCTCGCTGCGCATGGCCGCCAACACCGCCTTCGTCGCGATGAGGTACGCCGACTTCCTCGGCTCCGGCGACTCGCTCTACGCGCGCTACCACGACTTCGGCAAACGACAGGTCGACTACGCGCTCGGCGACAACCCCCGCCACTCCAGCTACATGATCGGGTTCGGGACCAACCCGCCGCGCAACCCGCACCACCGCGGCGCGCACGGCTCCTGGACCAACGCCGGTCCCGACGGCGAGCCCACCGTCAGCAGGCACGTCCTCTACGGCGCCCTCGTGGGCGGCCCGGACGGCGCCGACGCCTACACCGACAGCCGCGGCGACTACGTGAAGAACGAGGTCGCACTCGACTTCAACTCCGGAATCACCAGCTCGCTCGCCGTCCTCTACGGCGAGTACGGCGGCTCGCCCCTGGCCACGCTGCCGCGCGAGACCCCCGACGGCCCGGAGTTCTATCTGGAGCCGACCGTCACCCACACGAGCCGGGAGACGGCGGCCAAGACGTTCGTCATCAACAAGTCGGCCTGGCCGGCGACCGTGCTCGACAAGGCGAAGTTCCGCTACTACTTCACCCTGGACGGCTCGACCACGGCGAGCCAGGTCACGGTGAGCACGTCCTACACGCAGTGCAAGCAGCCGACCGGGCCGCACCTGCTGGAGGGCCGCACCTACTACGCCGAGGTCGACTGCACCGGGACGCTCATCTTCCCCGGCGGCCAGTCGGAGTTCCGCCGCGAGGTGCAGCTGCGCATCGGCGTGGCCGACGGCGCGACGTGGGACCCGTCCAACGACTGGTCGGCCAAGGGCGCGGACCACATGACCCTGTACGGTAACGACGGCCGCCTCATCTGGGGCACGTCACCCGGCGCCGAGCCCTCGCCCAGCCCCAGCGTCTCCCCGTCCGCGTCGCCGTCGCCATCACCCAGCCCGTCGCCATCACCCAGCCCGTCGCCGTCGCCGTCCGCGTCACCGTCGCCGTCGCCCAGCCCGTCGGCTTCGCCTTCGCCCAGCCCCTCACCGAGCCCGTCCCCCTCGCCCAGCCCATCGCCGTCCCCCAGCCCCTCGCCCAGCCCGTCCCCCTCGCCGAGTCCGTCACCGTCTCCCTCGGCCGGCGCCGGCTGCACGGTGACGTACGCGCCCAACGACTGGGGCGGCGGGTTCACCGCGACCGTCACGATCGCCAACACCGGCACCACCGCGATCAACGGCTGGACCCTGAAGTTCGCCTTCTCCGGCAACCAGAAGATCAGCCCGCCCGGCTGGTCGGCCACCTGGACCCAGACCGGAGCCAACGTGACGGCCGCCGGCTTCGACTGGAACAGGACCATCAACCCCGGACAGTCCGTCCAGATCGGCTTCCAGGGCACCTACACCGGCGCCAACACCAGCCCGGCCGCCTTCACCCTCAACGGCACCACCTGCTCCTGAGATGAGGCCCCCGATGAGACTCCTGTCCCTGGGCGGGGTGGCCGCAGTGCTGGCCGCCCTGCTCGTCCCGGGCCCGGCGCCCGCTCAAGCGGCGAGCTCGTACAACTACACCGAGGCTCTGCAGAAGTCGATCTACTTCTACGAGGCGCAGCAGTCCGGTAAGAAGCCCGCCTGGAACCGGGTGGAGTGGCGCGGCGACCGCACGCTGAACGACGGAAAGTCCGCCGGGGTGGACCTGTCCGGCGGCTGGTACGACGCGGGCGACCACGTCAAGTTCGGCTTCCCGATGGCGTTCACCACGACCATGCTGGCCTGGGGGCTGGTCGAGAACCGCACCGGCTACGGCACCCAGCTCACGCCCATGCTGAACAACCTCAAGTGGGCCACCGACTACCTGATCGCCGCCCATCCCGAGCCGGAGACGTTGTACGTCCAGGTGGGCGACGGCAGCGTGGACCACGCGTACTGGGGTCCGCCCGAGGTGATCGACATCAAGGGCATGGCGCGGCCGGTCTACAAGATCACCCCGTCGTGCAAGGGCACCGACGTCGTCGCCGAGACGGCCGCCGCGATGGCAGCCTCCTCGATGGCCTTCCGCGCGGCCGATCCGTCGTACGCGGACACGCTGCTGACCCACGCCAGGCAACTGTTCACGTTCGCCGACACGACCAAGGGCTCCAACGGTCAGGACACGGCGTACACGAGTTGCGTGCCGGGCATCTCCGGCTACTACAACTCGACCTGGGAGGGCGGCTCCGACCACCCGGGCGCGACCAAGATGTACTGGGACGAGCTGGCCTGGGCGGCCGTGTGGCTCTACCGGGCCACCGGCACCGGGAGTTACCTGGACAAGGCCCGCGAGTTCTACCCGAAGATGGGCAGCGAGCCCGACGTGGGCCAGGGCGCGGGCGGGACCATGGTGCCCGCCTACACCTTCGGCCTCGGCTGGAACGACAAGCAGTACGGCGTCTACGCCCTGATGGCCGCGCTGACGGGCGAGCAGACGTACAAGAACGACGTCCAGCGCTACCTCGACTACTGGACGGCCGGATACAAGGGCAAGAAGGGACCGGTCACCCCCGGCGGCCTGGCGTACGTCTTCAACTGGGCGTCGCTGCGCATGGCGCTGAACACCGCCTGGGTGGCCCTCGTCTACGCCGACCACCTCGGGCCCGATGACCCGCTCTACGCCCGCTACCACGACTTCGCCAAGCGGCAGGTCGACTACGCCCTCGGGGACAATCCCCGCCACTCCAGCTACATGGTCGGTTTCGGGACCAACCCGCCCACGCACGTCCACCACCGCGCGGCCAGCGGACAGTATCTCGGCTACATGAGCGACACCACCGGCCCGAACCTGCACGTCCTGTACGGCGCGCTCGCCGGCGGCCCGGACCAGACCGACGCCTACACCGACAGCCGTACGGACTACGTCCGCAACGAGGTGGCGATCGACTACAACTCCGGCATCACCAACGTGCTCGCGCGGTTCGCCGAGGAGTACGGCGGGACGCCGGTGGCGGGCTTCCCCGCCCCCGAGGAGAAGTACGAGGAGATCCGCGCCGAGATCGGCAACGTCTACACCGGCGTGGACGGCACCTCCATGACCGTCACCATCACCAACACGTCGAACTGGCCGCCGCGCGTTCTCCAGTCGGGCAAGGCGCGTTACTACTTCACGCTCGACGGCTCCACCTCGATCTCCCAGGTGAAGGTGACCGGCGGCGACAGCAACGGCTGCGCGGTCAGCGGGCCGTCGTCCGCCGGGGACCGCACCTACTACGCAGAGGTGGACTGCACCGGCAAGCCGATCTACCCCGGCGACGCCCAGCTCTACAAGCGGGGCACGCAGCTGCGGATCTCGGTGCCGAACGGCGCGACCTGGGACCCGTCCAACGACTGGTCGGCGTCGGCGGCCTCGCACGTGCCGGTGTACGACGGGAACACGCTGGTGTGGGGCACGCCGCCCGGCGGCACGCCCAGCCCGTCGCCGTCCCCGTCGCCTTCTCCGTCCCCCTCCCCCTCCCCCTCCCCCTCGCCATCGCGATCGCCGTCGCCTTCGCCGTCGTCTTCGGTGGACACCACGCCGCCGAGCGCGCCCACCGGGCTGTGGGTCTGCGGGGCGGACTTCGTCAACGCCGTCCCGATGTGCTGGACGGCCTCGACCGACGACACCGGGGTCACCGGCTACGACGTCTACATGAAGCAGGGCTCCGGCTTCGTCAAGATCGGCTCGTCCACGTCCACGCTGTACGTCGCGGACAAGCTGGTGGCCGGGACCAGCTACTCGTTCTACGTCGTGGCCAGGGACGCGGCCGGCAACACCAGCCAGCCCTCGGCCACGCTCACCGCGACCGCCCAGTCGGGCCTGCCCACTCCTTCGCCCAGCCCGTCCCGCTCGCCCAGCCCCTCTCCGTCTCCGTCCCCCTCGCCCAGCCCGTCTCCATCACCGTCTGCCGGTGGCGGGTGCAAGGTGACCTACGGGACCAGTGACTGGGGCGGCGGGTTCACCGCGACCGTCACGCTCGCCAACACCGGCACCACGGCGATCAACGGCTGGACGCTGAAGTTCGCCTTCCCCGGCACCCAGACGATCACGCCGCCCGGCTGGTCGGCCACCTGGGCCCAGACCGGAGCCAACGTGACGGCCACCAGCCTCGACTGGAACAAGACCATCAACTCCGGCCAGTCCATCCAGATCGGCTTCAACGGCGCCTACACCGGCAGCAACCCCAAACCCACCGCCTTCACCCTCAACGGCACCACCTGCTCCTGATCCCGCCGACGGCCCGGCGCGTCCCCCGATGCGCTGGGCCGCCCCCATCGGAAAGGTGAACCACATGCCCGTCAAGGGTCTCCGTCCGGCCTCCGTGATCCTTGGCGCCGGCCTCGCGCTCGCCGCGTCCGCCGCGCCTGCCGTCGGCGCCGCAGACACCACCCCGCCCAGCGCGCCGGGAACGCTGTTCCACTGCCCGCTGCCCGGCGCACCCGGGTCGGGCCTCGGCGTCGGCGTGTCGCTGTGCTGGGGCGCCGCTACCGACAACGTGAGCGTGACCGGCTACGACGTCCAGATCAAGCAGGACGGCGTCTTCACGGCCGTCCGTACGACGACCGGCACGGGCTCCATCGTCAGCGGCCTCACCCTTGGGCAGTTGTACACGTTCCGGGTCATCGCCAGGGACGCGGCCGGGAACGCCGGCCCGCCGTCCAACGAGGTGACGCAGGCCGCGAACTATCTCAGCGGCATGTCGCCGTCCGCTCCCCCGCCCAGCCCGACGCCGATCGACCGGACCCCGCCGACCCGTCCGGAGGGGCTGGCACCGTTCAGCGTCCCCATCAACGGAGCGGCGGGCCTGACGTGGACCCGCTCGACGGACGACGTGGCGGTCTCCGGCTACGACGTGTACGCCTGGATCGACGGCGCCTTCGGCAAGGTGCCGGCCCAGGTCTCCGAACAGTCCGGCGACAGGATCCTCGCGATCGTGTACGACCTCACTCCCGGACACGACTACCTGTTCTACGTGGTGGCGAAGGACGCCGCCGGCAACCTCAGCGCACCCTCCGACCTGGCCCGCCAGCGGGCCATGGTCGAGCCGCCCGCCGCCAGCCCGAGCCCCGGAGCCGGAACGGACACCACCCCGCCCGGCACCCCGACCGGGCTGACATCTGTGAGCGGGATGGACATCCCCGGGGGAGTCTTCCTCGCCTGGAACACCGTCAGCGACAACAGCGGGGTCCCGCCCACGTATGACCTCTTCCGGCGGACCGACCACGGCTACGCCTACGAGGGCGAGAACGGCATCCCCCGCGACATCGTCTCGGGCCTCGAAGGCGGCAAGCCGTACACCTTCCAGGTCGTCGCCCGCGACGCCGCCGGCAACCTGAGCAACCCCTCCGCGCCGTACACCGCCGTCGCCCAGTCCGGCGGAACGTCCTCACCCAGCCCGTCGCCGTCCCAGCCGTCCGATGCCGCGTGCAAGGTCACGTACGCGCCCACCACCTGGGGCGGCGGGTTCACCGCCACTGTCACGATCACCAACACCGGCACCGCGGCCATCGCCGGATGGAAGCTCGGCTTCAGCTTCCCGCTCGCCTCCCAGCGGGTCACCAACGGATGGTCGGCCGTCTGGACCCAGTCCGGCGCCGCTGTCACGGCCGAGAACTACGAATGGAACAAGACGCTCAAGCCGGGTCAGTCGCTGTACCTCGGCTTCAACGGCGCCTACACCGGCGCAAACCCCACGCCCGCCGCCTTCACCCTCAACGGCACTACCTGCTCCTGAGGCAGGGTGCGGGTGGGGCACCGGGCAACTATTCGTGCTCTGTGACGGAAGCGGCCAGGAAGGGCTCGCCGGGCCTGGGAAGATACGGGGATGACCGACGCCCTGCCCGGACTTGAGCCCGGTGCCCAATCCCCCACCGCACCCGCGCCATCCCCGCGGCGAGCGGCCGGATACGAGATCGAGGACGAGCTGCGCGCCGCGGGGGCGGTCCACATCGCGGGCGTGGACGAGGTCGGCCGCGGCGCGTGGGCGGGCCCGGTGGTGGTCTGCGCGGCCGTCACCGCCTTCGGCCCTCCGCCCGAGCTGCCGGGACGCGGGGAGCGCACGGTCCGGCTGACCGACTCCAAGCTGCTCGGTCCGGCCCAGCGTGAGGCGTTCGCGGCGGTCCTGCCGGATTGGGTCACCTGCCACGCGTACGGCGCGGCCGGACCGGAGGAGATCGACGAGGTCGGCATGACCGAGGCGCTGCGCCGGGCCGCGTCCCGCGCGCTGGAGGCCCTGCCGCTACGGCCCGACGTGGTGCTCCTCGACGGCGCGCACGACTTCCTCGGCCGGCCCTGGCGGGTGCGGTGCGAGGTCAAGGCCGACCAGCGGTCGGTGTCGGTGGCCGCCGCGTCGGTGCTGGCCAAGGTCCACCGCGACCGCATGATGGCGGAGCTCGGCGAGGCGCACCCGTCGTACGGCTTCGCCGCCAACGCGGGCTACCCCTCCCCCGTCCACCAGCAGGCGCTGACGGAGACGGGCCCGACCCCGCATCACCGGCTCTCGTGGTCGTATCTCGACGACCTCCCCCGGTGGCGGCACCTGCGCAAACACCGCGACCCCCTCGCCGGCTTCGGTCAGATGACCCTCCTCTGACCGGCCTCGCCCCCGGCCCGACCCAGCCTCGACCCCGGCGTCGAGCAGGCCTCGCGGCAGTAGGCGAGGGTTCCTACGGGCTCGACGTCCAGATCGGGCCCAGCGCGTCGTAGCGTGGCGCGTCCCGCCTCTTTGTCAGAGGGGCCCGATAAGTTCTAGCGGCATGGCTCGAACGACGCCGCCACACCCTGTCGACATTGCTGCTGTCTTCCCAGAGATCGCCCCGCTCGCCAGGACGGCCACACGCCTTCATCCGCGCCCTGGAACCCCAGGCCTGTACGACAGTTCGATCGGCGGCCCTCTGCTCTGGCCCTTCGACGAGCCCTGGCCGACGTGTGGCGATTCCCACGAGGACGCCGGGGGCTACTTCACCCGTCTCGACACCGAGCGGCGCCGAAGGCGCATCCTTTCTGCGGCTTGGGGACGGACACGCAAGGGCGAGCGGCTCGCCATCACACCTGAGGAACAGGCCGAACTCGACGGTCTCGACGAGGACTACGCCGACCCCGACACGCCTGCCACCATGCTGGGCGTCGCCCAGCTCTTCATGCGGGATGTGCCCGGCCTGGCAGGACCCGCCGGGGCTGACGTTCTCCAGATCCTGTGGTGTCCGCGCGACCACGAGCCCCACTACTCGCCCTCGCTGATGCTGCGCTGGCGGCGTTCGTCCGACGTGACCGACGTGCTTACCGACCAGCCCGAGCCCGAAGTGATGGAGTACGACACGTATCTGCCCGTGCCCTGCGTTCTGCATCCCGAGCAGGTCGTCGAGTACCCCTACAAGGCCTTCCTGCCCACTGATCTGAAAAAGCGGATCAGGCTATGGGAGGAGGCCAGCGGGCATCGCTACTTCTACGATTTGTCCATCGCCGATGGCTGGAAGGTGGGCGGTTACGCGGCCTGGAATCTCACCGACCCCTACCCGATGCTCTGTGACGGCTGCGGGGCCGACATGGACATGCTCATGAAGATCGACGGCAGCGAGTGGGACGGGACGGAGCGCTGGCGGCCGTTGGAGGACGCCGGGCCCGAGAACGAGTTCCACGAACATCCGAACCGGTGGGAGCCGACGGGAATCACGATCGGCCGCGGGTATGCACTATGGATATTCACCTGCCCGGTCTCGTTCGACCATCCACATGGCGTGAGCATGCAATAGCGGATCCGCGCGACCTGATGTCGCACTGCTTGGGTATCGCTGCCGCGCCTGGCTGCGGGTGGTGCGGCGGCGAGCTTCCTCAGCGGGCCGACGGTGCGGGTGAAGTGGCCGCCGGCGGGCGGGTCAGGGGCGGGCGGGCGGAGCGAGGTCGCCGGGGACCAGGCCCATGCCGTCGGGTACGGCGGCGGGGTCGGAACCGACGTGCAGCGGCCTGTTGTCCTTGTCGACGAAGACGACGCGGGGCTTGAGCGCCTTGACCTCCTCCTCGGCGACCAGCGCGTACGCGATGATGATCACAAGGTCGCCGACCGAGATGAGCCGGGCGGCGGCGCCGTTGATGCCGATGACCCCGGAGCCCGCCGGGCCCTCGATCACGTAGGTGGACAGGCGGTTGCCGTTGTCGATGTCGACGATGTCGACCTTCTCACCTTCGACGAGGTCGGCCTCGGCCATCAGGTCCGCGTCGATCGTCACCGAGCCGACGTAGTGCAGATCGGCCTGCGTGACGGTCGCGCGGTGGATCTTCGACTTCATCAGCGTGCGGAACATGATCTCCCACCGGGGTACGGACGGCCCTCCTCACGAGCGTCCTCGATGGTACGTCACGGTCAGAAATGCCCGATCGTCGGCCTTCCACGACGGCGCGCGCCGGCCCGGCGAGGCCCGGCAAGGTGCGCCGACGGGCGACAACGGGCGGCGGCGGGCGGCCACGGGCGGCGGGGTGCGACGGCGGGCGGACGCTCGTGAGCGGCCTCTTATGCGCCGGCCACGTACTCGACGGACGCGTCGAGCAGCCACTCCGCGACGTACGCCGCGAAGGACGAGCGCACCAGCAGGCGGAAGCCGTCCGCACCGGCGACCAGGACGACTCCCGCCCTGGCCAGCATGGTCTGGGCGACCCGGCCCGGGCCGAACACGCGAGGGTGCAGGTCCAGCGCGCAGCCGTGGGCCAGCACGTCCCGCGCGCGGTCCCCGGCGACCACCAGGGTGGTGCGCTGGGCCGAAACGTCGACGACCGAGACGTGCTCGCCGTCCGCCGCCTCGGTAAGCCGCTCCACAAGCCCCGGGGCGGCGCCGTCGGGACCGACCACCAGCCACTCGTCGGGCCCGAGCCACAGCACCTCCAGGTCACCACCGCCCGCCGCGGTGCCGGGCTCCACCGGCAGCGGCACGCCGATCGCCGTCCCGATGCGCTCCGCCGCCGGGCTCTTGGGGTCCACCCGCAGGTTGATCTGGGTCAGGAACGGGATCTCGGCCAGGCGCAGGCCGCCGCCCGCGCTCGCCGCCTCAAACCTGGCCGCGAACGCCGCGGCCGGACTCCTGCGCTCAGCCACCGACGCAGCCATCGAATCAGTCACCGACGCAGCCACCGGCTCGGCCGGCGAATCAGCCACCGACGCAGCCACCGAATCAGCCATCGCGACGCGCTCCTTCCGGGTCGTACAGGACGTGGGAGGTCACGGTGACGGGCACCAGGTCCGCCCCGACCGGTGCGTACAGCCGCTCGCCGACCCGCTCGCGCCCGCCGCTCACCAGCGCGAGCGCGAACGTACGGCCCAGCGCGGCGCTGCGGTAGCTGGAGGTGACGAAGCCGAGCGTGGGCACCGGCGGCTCGGGCAGCGCCGAGGTCTCCACAAGGTGGGCGCCCTCGGGCAGCAGCACGCCGGGGTCCTCCGGCAGGAGGCCGACCAGGTGTTTGCGATCGGGCCGGGAGGTGTCCGCCCGGGCGAAGGACCGCTTGCCGACGAAGTCGGCCTTCTTCTTCGAGACGATCCACTCCATGCCGAGGTCCTGCGGAGTGACCGTGCCGTCGGTGTCCTGGCCGACGATCGGGAACCCCTTCTCGGCGCGCAGCACGTGCATGGTCTCGGTGCCGTACGGCGTGACCTCACCGGAGGCCATAACCGCCTCCCACAGGGCGAGCCCGGACCAGGAGGACACGTTGATCTCGTAGGCCAGCTCGCCGGAGAAGCTGATCCGGCAGACCCGCGCCTCGATCCCGGCCACCTCGGCGTCCCGCCACGTCATGAACGGGAAGCTGTCGTTGTCCACCGCGAGGCCGGGCGCGAGCCGCGCCAGCACCTCGCGGGAACGCGGCCCGACGAGCGCCACGGTCGCCCACTGCTCGGTGACCGAGGTGCAGCAGACCCGCAGGTCCGGCCACTCGGTCTGCAGCCACTCCTCCATCCAGTCGAGCACCGCCGCCGCGTTGCCGGTGGTCGTGGTGACGAGGAAGCGGTCGTCCGCCAGGCGGATGACGGTGCCGTCGTCGAAGACCATGCCGTCGGGGCGGCACATCACGCCATAGCGGATGGACCCGACCTTGAGGGTGCTCATCATGTTCGTGTAGAGCCGGTCGAGGAGCACGGCCGCGTCGGGCCCGACCACGTCGATCTTCCCGAGCGTGGAGGCGTCCATCGCGGCCACGTCCTCGCGTGCCGCCCGGCACTCGCGCAGCACGGCGGCCTCCATGTCCTCACCCGGGTCCTCACCCGGGCCCTCGCCCTGCCGGGGGTAGTACCAGGGCCGCTTCCACTGTCCGACGTTCTCGAACAGCGCCCCGCGCGCCACGTGCCACTCGTGCATGGCGGTGACACGCACTGGGTCGTGCAGCGGTCCCCGGTCGCGGCCCGCCAGCGCGGCGAACGAGACCGGCGTGTACGGCGCGCGGAACGTCGTGGTGCCCAGCTCGGCGACGTCGACGCCGAGCGCGTGCGCCACGACGCCGCCGGTCAGCAGGCCGGACGTCTTGCCCTGGTCGTGGGCCGTGCCGGCGGTGGTGTAGCGCTTGACGTGCTCGACCGAGGTGAGCCCCGCGCCCACCGCGCGCAGCACCTCTCCCACCGTGACGTCCCGCTGCAGGTCCACGAAGTGCGTGCCGTAGTCGCCGCCGTCTCCTGCGGCCTCGACGAGCCACAGGTGCTCGGCGGGCGCGGCGGCCGGCTCCTCCCCGGCGGACGGCACGGCTGTCCCGGACGGCAGAGTGATCTCGGCCGGCACGGCGAACCCGGCGGCGGCCAGCGCGCGGCGGCCCGCCTCGGCGCCGTCCTCCAGGCAGGCCCGCAGCGTGCGGACGCCCCTGGCGAACCCCGCCGCCTCCACCGCCTGACGCGTCTCGCCGGGCGTGAACGCGCCCAGCTCCTCGTCGTACCGCAGCGTGCCCCCGGCCTGGCTGAACAGGTGCACCACCGGCGTCCAGCCGCCGGACACGAGCAGCAGGTCGGCCGGGATCTCCCGCGCCCCGCCCGCACCGCCCTGTGTTTCCGAGCGGGGGGTCTCCGGGCGGGGGGCGACCTCCACGGAGGAGACCTCGCCCTCGCCCTTCGCCGCGGTGACGACGTGGCCGGTCAGGACCTCGATGCCGCGCTCGGCGCAGCGCGCCGCCCACGCCTCGCCGGGAGCCTGCCTCACGTCGGCGATCGCGGCGATCTCCACCCCCGCGTCGGCGAGGTCGAGCGCCGCGGCGTACGCGCTGTCGTTGGTGGTGAACACCACCGCCCGGCGCCCGGGCAGGACGCGGTAGTGGTTCGCGTACGTGCGGGCCGCGCCGGCCAGCATCACCCCGGGCAGGTCGTTCCCCGCGAAGGCGACGAACCGCTCGTGCCCGCCGGTCGCCAGCACCACGCGCCCGGCCCGGATCCGCCACACGCGCTCGCGCGCCACGTCGGCGGGGGCCGCGGCGCCCAGATGGTTCGTCCGGCGTTCGACCGCGATGACGTGGTTGTCGTCGTAGTGGCCGAGGACCGTGGTGCGGCGCAGCACGCGCACCTCCGGCAGGGCCGCCAGCGCGGCCACCTCCTCGGCCGCCCACTCGCGGCCCGGCCTGCCGTCGAGCGTCTCGGCCGTGCCGAGCAGGCTGCCGCCCGGCTCGGGCCGCTCGTCGGCGAGGATCACCCGGGCCCCGGCCCGCGCGGCGACGCCTGCGGCGGCGATGCCGGCCGGTCCCGCGCCGACCACGAGCACGTCGCAGTGCGCGTGCACGGCGTCGTAGCGCGCCGGGTCGGGCCGATCGGCCAGCCTGCCCTGTCCCGGCAGGCCCGTGGCGACCAGGCCGTCGTACAGCTCGACGGTCGTCGCCTGGAGCATGGGCTCGGGGAAGGGCTCCTCGATCTGGACGAGCGCGTTCGGCTCTTCGCTGCCCGCCGCGTACACGCCGCGCGGGCGGCCGAGCCTGATGCTGCTCGCCACCGCGCGCACGCCGTTGGCGAGCAGCGCCGAGGCCAGCGTGTCGCCCTCCAGGCCCTCGTAGTCCCGGCCGTCGAACCGGAAGCGCAGCACTCGCCCGCTCGCTCCCTCACGACGGTGCGGTTGTGCGGCGGCCCCGCCGGTTCGCTCGCTACGCTCGCTCATGCGATCACCGGCCGCGGCTCGCCCGCCCGGTAGACGGCGTGGATCTCGTTGGTGGCGGTGTCACGCACGGCGTTGAACCAGCGGCGGCAACCGGCGGTGTGGCTCCACCGCTCCGCGAACAGGCCCTCGGGATTGTCGCGGAAGAACAGGTAGCGGGCCCACTCCTCGTCGGAGAGGGCGGCCGGGTCCTCCGGATAGGCGACGTGAGCCTGCCCCCCGTAGTGGAACTCGGCCTCGTCCCGCGGCCCGCACCACGGGCAGGCGATCAGCAGCATTGGCACTCCGAGACAATCAGTGGGCGACGGCGGCGGCGCCGTGCTCGTCGACGAGCTTGCCGGTGGTGAACCGGTCGAGCGAGAAGGGGGCGTTGAGGGGGTGCGGCTCGCCGGTGGCCACGGTGTGGGCGTAGCACCAGCCGACGCCCGGGGTGGCCTTGAACCCTCCGGTGCCCCAGCCGCAGTTGACGTACAGGTCCTCGACGGGGGTGAGTCCGACGACGGGCGAGGCGTCGGGGGTGACGTCCACCACGCCGCCCCAGGTCCGCAGCACGTGCGCCCGGGCGAAGACGGGGAACAGCTCCAGCGCGGCCGACATCTGCCGCTCGATGATGTGGAAGGCGCCGCGCCGGCGGTAGGAGTTGGCCGCGTCGATGCCCGCGCCCATGACCAGCTCGCCCTTGTGCGCCTGGCTCACGTAGACGTGGACCGCGTTGGACATGACCACGGTGGGGTGCACCGGCTCCAGCAGCTCCGACACCAGCGCCTGCAGCGGGTGGCTCTGCAGCGGCAGCGACACCCCGGCGTATCCGGCGACGACCGAGGAGTGCCCGGCGGCGGCGAGCGCGACCTTCCCGGCCGCGATCGGGCCGCGGGTGGTCTGGACGCCGGTCACCCGGCCGTCGCGCACGTCGAGGCCGGTCACCTCACAGTGCTCGATCATGTCGACCCCGAGGTCGGCCGCCGCCTTCGCGAAGCCCCAGGCCACATAGTCGTGCTTGGCGATGCCGGCCCGGGGCTGGTAGGTGCCGCCGAGCACCGGGTAGCGCACGTCGGGCGAGACGTCGACGATCGGGCAGACCTCCTTGACCTGCTCCGGCGTCAGCCACTCGGCGTCCACGCCGTTGAGCCGGTTGGCGTTGACCCGGCGCACGCTGTCACGCACGTCCTGCAGGCTGTGCGCCAGGTTGAGCACGCCGCGCTGGCTGAACAGCAGCGGGTAGCCGAGGTCCTCCTCCAGCCCCTCCCACAGCTTCAGCGCGTGCTCGTAGATGCCCGCGCTCTCGTCCCACAGGTAGTTCGACCGGATGATCGTGGTGTTGCGGGCCATGTTCCCGCCCGCGAGCCAGCCGCGCTCCAGCACCGCGACGTCGGTGATCCCGTGGTTCTTGGCCAGGTAGTAGGCCGTGGCCAGGCCGTGGCCGCCGCCGCCGACGATCACCACGTCGTACGCGCGCTTCGGCTCGGCCGAGCGCCACAGCCGGTTGGGGTGGTCGGGCAGGTCGGCTCCCGGAGTCCTGCGCCCTTGGGTTTCGGGGCTCGTAGTTCCGGGGCTCATCGGGCCTCCCCGTTCAGGCCGGGGTAGAGCGGGTGCTTGGCGGCGAGGGCCTCGACCCGGGCGCGCAGCGCCGTCAGGTCCGCGCCGGGACGCAGCACCCGGGCGATCACGTCGGAGACCTCCTCGAACTCGGGGCGGTCGAAGCCCCGGGTGGCCAGGGCCGGGGTGCCGATCCGCAGCCCCGAGGTGACCATCGGGGGCCGGGGGTCGAACGGCACCGCGTTGCGGTTGACCGTGATCCCGGCCTCGTGGAGCCGGTCCTCGGCCTGACGGCCGTCCAGCTCGGATTCGCGCAGGTCCACCAGCACGAGGTGGACGTCCGTCCCGCCGGACAGCACCCGTACGCCCGCCTCGGCGGCGTCGGGGGCGAGCAGCCGGTCGGCGAGGATCCGCGCGCCCTCCAGCGTGCGGCGCTGCCGGTCGCGGAACCACTCACCCGCCGCGATCTTGAACGCGACGGCCTTCGCCGCGATGACGTGCTCCAGCGGGCCGCCCTGCTGACCGGGGAACACCGACGAATTGATCTTCTTGGCGAGGTCCTCCGTGGAAAGGATCACGCCGCCCCTGGGCCCGCCGAGCGTCTTGTGGGTGGTCGTGGTGACGACGTGCGCGTGCGGGACGGGCGACGGGTGCAGCCCCGCCGCGACCAGCCCGGCGAAGTGCGCCATGTCGACCATGAGGTAGGCCCCGACCTCGTCGGCGACGCGCCGGAAGGCGGCGAAGTCGAGGTGCCGGGGATAGGCCGACCAGCCCGCGATGATCAGCTTGGGCCGGTGCTCGCGGGCGAGCCGCTCGACCTCCTCCATGTCCACGAGGCTGTCGCTCTCGCGGACGTGGTAGGCCACGACGTTGTAGAGCCGGCCGGAGAAGTTGATCCGCATGCCGTGGGTGAGGTGGCCGCCGTGCGCGAGGTCAAGGCCGAGGATCGTGTCGCCCGGCTCCAGCAGCGCGGACATGGCCGCCGCGTTGGCCTGCGCTCCCGAGTGGGGCTGCACGTTGGCGGCCTCCGCGCCGAACAACGCCTTCACCCGGTCGATCGCCAGCCGCTCGATCACGTCGACGTGCTCGCAGCCGCCGTAGTAGCGCCTGCCCGGGTAGCCCTCGGCGTACTTGTTCGTCAGGACCGACCCCTGGGCCTGCATGACCGAGACGGGCGCGAAGTTCTCCGACGCGATCATCTCCAGCGTGGACCGCTGGCGTTCCGTCTCCGCGCCGATCGCCGCCGCGACCTCCGGGTCGGCCTCGGCGAGCGGCACGTCCATCACCGAATCGTTCACTTCAGTCCTCACTAGCTGCGCAGCCGTTCCATGGCGGGGTCGAACAGGGGCTCCTCGGCGACCACGGCGGTCACCCGCCGGTCGAAGTAGCCGATCTCCAGCGTCCGTCCCGGGGTGGCCAGCTCGGCGGGCAGCCAGGCGTAGGCGATGCCCTTGCCGATGGTGTAGCCGAAGGCCGCGCTGGTGACGTAGCCGACCGCGCTCTCGCCGTCGTAGACCGGTTCCTTGCCCATCACCACCTGGGTGGGGTCGTCGACGGTCAGGCAGGCAAGGCGGCGGCGCACGTTCTCCTTGCGCCGCTCCAGCGCCTCGCGGCCGATGAAGTCGCCCTTGTCCGTCTTCACCGCGAACCCGAGCCCGGCCTCGTACGGGTCGTGCTCGAAGGTCATGTCGGTGCCAAAGGACCGGTAGCCCTTCTCCAGCCGCAGGCTCGCGAAGGCGCCCCGCCCGCCGGCGATGATCCCGTGCCGCTGCCCGGCCTCCCAGAGCGTGTCCCACAGCTTGGCGCCCATGTCGGCGGTGGTGTAGAGCTCCCAGCCCAGCTCGCCGATGTACGACAGCCGCAGCGCGGTGACCGGCACGGTGCCGATGTACGCCTTCTTCGCCCGGAAGTAGCGGAAGCCCTGGTTGGAGAAGTCGGCGTCGGTCAGCGGCTGGACGAGGTCGCGGGCGCGCGGGCCCCAGACGCCGAGGCAGCAGGTGCCCGCGGTGATGTCGCGGACCATGACCGAGCCGTCCGGGGGCAGGTGACGGTGGAACCAGTCGAGGTCGAGGTTGCCGTTGGCGCCGACCTGGAACACGTCACGGCCCAGCCGGGCGACGGTCACGTCGCTGCGGATGCCGCCGTCGGTGTCGAGCAGCAGGCAGTAGGTCACCGAGCCGACCGACTTGTCCATCTGGCCCGTCGTCAGCCGCTGCAGGAAGGCGAGGGCGCCGGGGCCGGCCACCTCCAGCCGCTTCAGCGCGGTCATGTCGTACAGCGCGACGGACTCGCGGGACGCCTGGGCCTCCGCGCCGACGATCGGCGACCAGTAGCGCGCCGCCCAGTCGCCCGGCGTGGGGATGTCGCGGCCCTCCAGCAGGCGGGCGTTCGCGCCGTACCACTGCGGCCGCTCGTAGCCGACGGCCTCCAGGAAGAAGGCGTCCAGCTCGCGCTGCCGGGTGTGGAAGGGGCTGAGGCGGAGTGGCCGCGGCTCCTCCATCGGCTGTAGCGGGTGGATGATGTCGTAGACCTCGACGAAGTTCTGGCAGTCGCGAGCCAGCACGTAGTCGGGCGCGAGTTGGTGCGGCTCGAACCGGTTGACGTCGCACTCGTGCAAGTCAAACGAGGTGCAGTGGCCGTCGACCAGCCATTCGGCCATCGCCCTGCCGACGCCGGCGGAGTGGGTCACCCAGACCGCCTCGGCGACCCAGAAGCCCTTCACGTCGGGCGACTCGCCCATGAGGGGCATGTGGTCCTGGGTGAAGGAGAACAGGCCGTTGATGCCCTCGTCGAGCTTGGCCGCGCGGGTGCCGGGCAGCAGCCGCTGCGTCTCGGTCCAGGCGTCCTCGAAGTCCTCCGGCGTGAACGTCATCACCGACGGCATGACCTCGGCCTCGTCCACGGACAGCAGGTCCTCGGGGCTGACCGGCATCGGCCGGTGGCCGTAGTAGCCGATGCCGACGCCGTCGAACCGCTGGCGGTAGTAGAGGTCGGCGTCCTGGTGCCGCAGGATCGGCAGCGTCGCCTCCTCCTCGCGTCCCGCCAGGTCGGGCACCTGGCCGGTCCAGGCGAGCTGGTGGGCGAGCGGGGTCAGCGGCAGCGGCATCCCGACCATGCCGGCGACCTTCGGCCCCCAGATGCCGGCGCAGCAGACCACGACGTCGGCGGGGATCTCGCCCTGGTCGGTCACCACCCCGGCCACCCTGCCGTCCTCGGTGCGGACGTCGAGCACCTCGTGCCGATCCAGCACCCGTACGCCGCGGGACCGGGCGCGCCTGAGCTGCGCCTCGACCGCGCGTACGGCCTTGGCGACGCCGTCGGTGGGGATGTGCAGGCCGCTGAGCACGGCGCCGGGGTCGAGCAGGGGGAAGAGCTCGGCGCATTCGGCGGGGGTGAGCAGACGCGACTCGACGCCCCAGGATGTGGCCCAGCCGTGCCTGCGGTGCAGCTCGGCGAGCCGTTCCGGGCTGGTCGCGACCTCCAGACCGCCGACCTGGAGGAAGCAGGGCTCGCCGTCGAGGTCGAGCGAGCAGAGCTTCTCGACGGTGTAGCGCGCCATCTCGGTCATGGTCTTCGACCCGTTGATCTGAAAGACCAGTCCCGGGGCGTGTGAGGAGGAGCCTCCGGTCGCGGGCACCGGGCCCTGGTCGACCACGGTGACGTCCGTCCAGCCCCGGGCCGACACTTCGTCGGCGAGCGCCGCACCGACGACGCCTGCTCCGATGATGACGACGCGCGGGCCCGTCATACCCACCTCCGTTGCTGCATATTTTGTTGCACAATTCGCAACATTATGCGTTTAACGCAACAAGCGTGACGTGTCGCACCCCGGGTGTCAAGGACCAAGAACGGGACAAAACCACACCCCTCATCGCGTGCACAGCGGCCTGGGAAGGGCGGGCCCGCGCGAGGGGTGGCGCGAAGCCCGCAGGGCATCCGGGGCGTCAGCCGGCCGGCGGCTCCTCGATGCTCCAGCGAATTCCGCGGCGGGCGAGACGGTCAAGGAACGCCAGGGAATCGAACGCCTGGGCGGGGGCGAGGACCCCCGCCTTGATCGGCTCGGCGACCAGGCGGCAGGCGCTCTCCACGGCGATCGCCGCGGTGGCGCCGTAGGTGTCGGCGCCCCGCACGAAGCCGCGGGCACGGCGGCCGTCGACGCCGAGGGCGTCGAGCACGTATGTGAAGCGCTGTCCCCGGCGGCTCTCCTCGCTCGGCCCTTCAGGAAGGCTCTCGACGACCTCCGCCGGCATCGGGCTGTTCAGCCGCTCCACCAGTTCCGCCTCGGCCAGTCCCTCCATGTGCCGGACGACGACGTGCCGCGGGACGGTGACCACCTCCGGCAGAGGGAAGCGCGCCACCGGGGTCGCCTCGGGCTCCCCCGGCAGGGTGACCGCTCCGCGCCGCGCCGGGACGCCCGGCCGCCACACTCCGTCGTCATAGGCGAGCCCGCCCGCCCTGACCGACTCGATGGTTTCGATCACCGAGCGCAGCGAGCCGCGTGACGGCCCGCCACCCCCGGCGATCACGTGGGTGCTGATGAGCTCGTCCAACGGCCCGAGCCGGGCGGCGAGTTGGTGGGCGAGGAGGTCGGCAGGCAGGCATGCGTCGGTGGTGGCGGGCACCACGGTGACACCGGCCGCCTCGGCCGCCGCCGCGAAAGTCGCGAAGACGCCGTTTATGTAGAGCTGCTCACCTGCGGTGTCGACATAGTGCAGGCCGCCCGCGATCGCGGCGCGTACCACTGCCGCGCCCGACGGAGTGAACGGCCCGGCGCAGTTGACGACCGCATCACAGCCGCGCAGCGCCCCCACGAGCCCGGGATGGTCGTCGACGGCGGCCACACGTCTTTCCGCGTCGGGAAGGCCGACCGAGGCCGCGGCCTGTGCCAGGCGGACGGGGTCACGGCCGACCAGGACGGCCTCGACGCCGCGCCGTGCCAGCTCGGCGACGACGAGCTTCCCCTGGTATCCGTTCGCGCCGAATACGGCGATCTTCATCTGAGGTCTCCCGGAGGTGCGATCCGGCGCCGTGCGGGTCACAGCGCCCATCGCACCGTAAAGCCGTGCATGAAGACGACTGAATGGCCGAACCGCTCGGCTGTTTGCGTCATCGTCTTCCGTTGATCGCCTTCGGTTACGGTGATCGAGTGGATGTCCTCTCAGACGTCGTCAGCACGGCGCGCACCGGCCGGCCGCACGCGGCCCTGGTCACGCGATCCGCTCCTTTCGGCCGCTGGTTTCCCGCCTCGCAGGCCGCCGGGTTCCACGTCGTACTCCAGGGCACGTGCTGGCTCCTGCCACCGGAGGCAGAGCCGGTCGCGCTGGGGCCCGGCGACGTGGCGTTCCTGCCGCGCGGCTCCGCCCATGGCCTGGCCGACGTCCCGTCGACCCCGATGAGCGATTCATCCGCGCCCCTGTCCGGCATCCGTTACGGCGACGCAGAGCGCCCCGCCGCCGGGCAGCCGACGGCGGTCATGCTCTGCGGCGCCTACCTGCTGGACCGATCCGGGCCCCACCCACTCCTGGGCGACCTGCCCGAGGTCATCCACCTGCCCGCCCGGGTAGGCCGGCATCCCGAGCTGCGCGCGGCGGTCGACCTCCTGGGGACCGAATTGCAGCGCCCGCCTCGTCCCGGCGCCGACGCCGCACTCCCCACGCTGCTGGACCTGC
Source organism: Microbispora bryophytorum (assembly GCF_043197435.1). Classification (NCBI taxonomy): domain Bacteria; kingdom Bacillati; phylum Actinomycetota; class Actinomycetes; order Streptosporangiales; family Streptosporangiaceae; genus Microbispora; species Microbispora bryophytorum. The sequence goes on from NZ_JBICTF010000009.1 coordinate 309,910, forward strand.
TCCTGCTGTACCTACTGCGGGCCTGGTTCAGCGACGGGCATTCCTGCGACGACTCCCGCACAGGGTGGGTCGCGGCTCTGCACGATCCGTCCGTCGCGGCCGCTCTCCGCGCGATCCACGCGGACCCGGGCCGGGGGTGGACCGTCGAGGAGCTGGGCCGGCAGGCACGCCTGTCCCGCGCCGCCTTCGCCCGCCGCTTCACCCAGCTGGTCGGACGGCCACCGCTCACCTACCTGACGTGGTGGCGCCTGACCACCGCCGCCCGGCTCCTGCGCACCTGCGACGCACCCGTCAACACGATCGCCCAGCAGGTCGGCTACACCTCGCCGTACGCCTTCACCCACGCCTTCAAACGCCAGTACGGAATGCCACCCGGCGCCTACCGCAGCGGCGCCTGCTGAACGACGAGGCTCCGCGATTACGGACGAACGTGCACGGCGCAGATCAGCACTGGGCCGGGCCGAACCATCCCATCCGGGCAGACACCTCTCGGGCCGCCGTCATGACCTGCTCGGCGACCGCGGTGATCGCCGTCTCGGGCATGCGGAAGGTCGGGCCGGACGCGCTGAGCGAGGCGATGACGGAGCCGTCCGCGCCGAAGACGGGCGCCGCGACGGCGCTCAGGCCGTCCTCAAGTTCGTCCACCGCCGTCGCGTACCCACGACGGCGCACCTCGGCGAGTTCCGCGCGCACCCGGCCCGGATCGGTGACGGTCCTCCCGGCGAGCACGGGCAGCGTGGCCGCGAGCACCTCCTCGCACAGCGCCGCGGGCGCGTGCGCGAGCAGCACCTTGCCGTTGGACGTCGCGTGCAGAGGGATCCGCTGACCCACCCAGTGGTGCAGCTGGAGCGCCGACGGCCCGGCGACCTCGTCGACGTACAGGGCCTCCCGGCCGGCGAGGACGGCCACGTTGACGGTCTCCCCCACCGCGCGGGCGAGCGCGGGCGTGACGGTGCGGCTCTCGCGCACCAGGTCGAGCCGGGCGCTGGTCGCCCCGGCGAGCCTCACCACGCCCACACCGAGCCGATATCCGCCGCGGTCGCCGTCCTGCTCGACCAGATCGTGGCGCTCCAGCGTCGCCACCAGACGGAACGCGGTGGACCTGTGCACACCGAGGCCGGCCGCGAGCTCGCTGATGCCGAGCTCGCCGTCGCGGGCGAGCAACTTCAGGATGGTGAGCGCGCGGTCGACGGACTGTACGGCCGCCCCTTCACCTGACCCGTTGCCCATGGCACAACTCTACGCGGATTACGCATCAAGCTCTTGACCTGTCCCATCCGGCAGGTCACTCTGTTGCGTATACGACACCATGTTGCGTATAGCGCACTCAGGAGGCTTCATGTCCGCTCGCCCGGGTCGCGAGTTCGTCCTCACGTTCTCCTGCGTCGACCGGCCGGGGATCGTCTACGCGGTGAGCGGCTTCCTCGTCCAGCACGCGGGCGACATCCTGCAGAGCCAGGAGTTCAACGACCGGACGAACGGCCACTTCTTCATGCGGGTCCACTTCGCGGTGCCCGAGGGCCGCGGCGACATCGAGGAACTGCGCCGCGGCTTCTCCTACGTCGGCGACTCCTTCCACATGACCTGGCAGCTCAAGGACGCCGTGACGCCGACGAGAGCCCTCGTGCTCGTGTCGAAGTTCGGCCACTGCGTGAACGACCTGCTCTACCGCCAGCGGGTCGGCGCGCTGAACGTCGAGATCCCCGCGATCGTCTCCAACCACCGGGACCTCGAACCGCTGGCCGAGTTCTACGGCGTGCCGTTCCACCACGTGCCCGTCACCCCCGGCACCAAGCCCGAGGCCGAGCAGCGCGTCCTCGATCTGGCCGAGGAACTCGGCACCGATCTGGTGGTGCTCGCCCGCTACATGCAGATCCTCAGCGACGACATGTGCAAGCGCCTCGAAGGCCGGGCGATCAACATCCACCACTCGTTCCTGCCGGGGTTCAAGGGCGCCAAGCCGTACCACCAGGCGCACGAGCGCGGCGTCAAGCTGATCGGCGCGACCGCGCACTACGTCACCGCCGACCTCGACGAGGGACCGATCATCGAGCAGGACGTGGCGCGGGTGGACCACTCGCTCGACCCGGGCGAACTCGTCACCGCGGGCCGCGACGTGGAGGCGCAGGTGCTGGCCAGGGCCGTACGCTGGCACAGCGAGAACCGCGTGCTCCTCAACGGCGACCGCACCGTCGTCTTCCGCTGACCCTTTGCCGAGTACGTTCAGGGACGCTCGGGAGCACCGAGCAGGCCGCGGTTGTACCCCTCCGCCACCGCGGCGGCACGGTCGTTGACGTCGAGCTTCGCGTAGATGTTGAGCAGGTGCGTCTTGACCGTGGCCTCGGTGATGAACAGCCGGGCGGCCGCCTCCCGGTTGGTGTGCCCGGCCGCGACCAGGCGCAGCACCTCCAGCTCGCGCCGGCTCAACGAGCCGGTCGACGGCGCCGGGGCGCGCAGCCGGCTCATCAGGCGGGCGGCGACCGACGGAGACAGCGCGACCTCGCCGCGGGCGGCCGCGCGTACGGCGCGCAGCAGTTCGTCTCGCGGTGCGTCCTTGAGCAGGTAGCCGGTGGCGCCGGCCTCGATCGCGGGCAGGACGTGGCTGTCCGTGTCGTAGGTGGTCAGCACCAGCACCCGGGCCGGCACGCCGCGCCGGCTCAGCTCGGCGATCGCGGTGACGCCGTCCATGCCGGCCATCCGCAGGTCCATCAGGATCACGTCCGGCCCGAGCGCCTCGGCCAGCCGGACCGCCTCGGCCCCGTCCGCCGCCTCGCCGACCACGGTGAACTCGGGGTCACGGGTGAACATGCTGCTCAGCCCGTCCCGCACCACCGGGTGGTCGTCGGCGATGAGCAGCTTGATCGGGTCACTCACGAACACACCTCCGGCGCCTCGGCCGGCAGGCAGGCCGAGATCCCGGTCCCACCCCCCACCTCCGATTCGATCTGCAACGTGCCCGACACCGCCTCGATCCGCTGCCGCATCGCCACCAGCCCGAAGCCGCCGTCGCGCTCGACCCTGGCGGTCGGGTCGAAGCCGCGGCCGTCGTCGCGGACGTCGAGGGCCACCTGCTGGTCCATGTAGGAAAGGGTGAGGCCGACGCGGGTGACGGCGCCGGCATGCTTGGCGACGTTGGCCAAGCCCTCCTGGGCGACCCGTAACAGGGCGACCTCGGCCTCCGTGCGCATCGTGCGGGTGACGCCGGTGACCGTGACCTGGGCCGGGATGCCGTGACGGGCCGACCACTCGGCCGCCACCTCGGTGACGGCGTCGGCCAGACGGCCGGTCTCCAGCGGCTCCGGGCGCAACTCGTTCACCGAGCGCCGCGCCTCGGTCAGGCCCTCCCGGGCCAGCGCGGTCGCCGCCGCGTGGTGCCGGCGCCACGCGGCCGGGTCGTCCGCCGCGTGCTCGGCGGCCTGCAACTGGGTGACGATGCCGGTCAAGCTCTGGGCCAGCGTGTCGTGGATCTCGCGGGCCATCCGGGCCCGCTCGTCCAGGACGCCGGCCGCGCGGGCCTGCTCTACCAGCCGCTCCTGCAACGCCGCGTTTTCGGCCAGCGCCGCGGCCAGCCGCGCGTTGGCCTCCCGTGACTCGCGCAGCGCCGCCTCCCGGGAGGCGTAGTACCGCCCGCCGATCTCACCCATCCAGGCCAGCAGGCACATCGGCGCGATGTTGACGACCAGGATCCCCAGGTACTCGAGGCGGCCGACCCAGGAGCCGGTGTCCAGGCCGGCCGACTGTGCCGTGCCGGCCACCACCGCGACGCCGGCGATGAAGTACAGCTCACGCGGCCAGCCGATGATCCGGTACGCGTAGAAGTACAGCGCCGGCGTGTACAAGCCGAACCACGGATTGCGCAGGACCATGACCAGCCCGAACAGGATCAGGCCTGCCAGGAAGACGCCCATCACGCCGACCCGGTCGCGCCACGCCGGGTGCAGCGTGAAGAGTGCCAGGCTCCACACCGCGGCCGCCGCACAGAGCGCGAGGTCGATGGCGACGGAGCCGGGCTGGTCGTGCTTGAAGGCGATGGTCAGGGCGGCCATGACGGCCAGCAGCACGTAGGGGACCACGGTGACCATGGGCCGGAACCGCTGGTCCCAGCCCGCGGGCCCGGCCATCTGCCAACTCTGCATCGCGTACCCACTCCCAGCGGAACAATCCGACCGCCGCCCCGACCGCCCACGGTAGCAACGTGAGCAGAGCGAGCTCGCTCACCGCACTGACGGCCGGACCACTGAGCGCCGGTTGATCTGCACGACCACGGCCAGCAGGAGCAGGCCGCAGACGCCCTGCTCGAGCTTGAACCAGAGCGGGAAGATTCCGGGCAGCGCGATGATCACTACGATCGCGACCAGCATGACCGCGGTGACGACGCGGAGCCGCAGCAGCATCCGGCGGTCGCCGCGGGCCGCCCGGACCGCGAACAACAGCGTGAGCAGCGAGCCGGCGGCGACGATCACACCGCGGACCCAGACCTCGGTGGTGACCATCGTCGCGTCGTGCCGGAACACGATCATCGCCACCAGCGTCAGCAGGCTGACCGCGGCGTACCCGCTGATCAGCCAGACCACATTGCGCATGTCAGTGTGCCTCCGTCCTCTCGTTCGCCGACGAGAGTCAGCGTCGCAACGGAGGCACCCCATACGGATCGCCCGATCTCCCGAGCGGGCGGTGGAATCGGCGACTCACCCACGCGGTGGAGCGACTCCACCGATCGGTGGATTCAGGGGAGAAGCCGTGCGCGCGCTGCCGTGGCCGATTCGGTCAATCAGGCCCGCCAGTCAGCCACGAGACGACCCAATTCGATGAACTGCCTCCGCTGGGCGGGCGACAGCGATGCGAGCAGTTCCCCCTGGACGCCGTCGACGATGTCGTCCAGCCGAACGCGGCAAAGTGCTACGGCATGTGGAATTACGACCAACCCGATGCCGCCACGCAGACCAGTACCGGCCGCATCCGCGGCGTTCCCGGAGACACAAAGCACCCACCGATAGAAAATGTCGGCTCCCCCACGGCGCGGGTCGCGTCGATGGGGACGGCATAGATCTGGCGCAGCGCGCCCGGCCCGACTTCGCTTGCTCACGCTTCTTGAGATCCGCCGACGAGCGATCGGCCGATCAGGGGCGCAGCCGGCGTGGGTCAGCGGGCGAGCTGTTGGAGCCAGTCGCGCAGGAGTGCCGTTTCGGCGGGCCGCAGCGGAAGGTCGGCCTGATCCGCGGCGGCGATGGCGGCGTCGAGGGCGAGTGCCCGTGCGGCGAGACCGGAATCCACGTCCGGCGGCGCGTCGGTGACGAGGGAGCCGATGACGGTTTCCCGCACCCTCGCGGAGATCTCCAGGTCGCGGTTCTCATCCGGGTCAGCGATCAGCGACAGGGTCACGCCGGTGACGGCGGCCTGCAAGAGGCGGGCCGCCAGTACGGGCGCGACCCGCAGGCGGCCAACGGCCGCGACGCGGTCCAGAAACTTCAGCACGAGGTCGTGAGCCTCGGTCGCGGCGGGCGGCCGGCGACCGGGCCGGTCGGAGCCGAACATCAGCAGGTAGAAGGCCGGGTGGCGCAGACCGAAGTCGACGTGGGCGTCCCAGCCACGACGCATGTCGTCGACCGGATCGCCGGTGGACGACAGGAGGTGCTTCTCGTCCAGGTAGCGGTCGAAGGCGAGGATGGCCAGGGCCGCGAGCAGTCCGTCCTTGTCGCCGAAGAGCTGGTAGAGGGAGGCCGCGCGGACCCCTGCCGCCGCCGCGACCGAGCGCGTGGAGACCGCCTGGGCGCCTTCGCGCTCCAGGATGCCGGCCGCCACCTCGAGGATCTGCCTCTTCTTCGCCTCGTGCACAGTTGCAATGTTACGCATTTTTGCGTATCACTGGTACGTAACGGTGCTACATATTTGAGCGTGGCACTGATCCGCCACATCGAGGAGACATTCCCATGAATCGAGTCGGATACGGCGCCATGCAACTCGCCGGGCCGAACGTCTGGGGCCCGCCGGGCGATCCCGAGTCGGCCCGGCGGGTGCTGCGCCTCGCGGTCGAGTTGGGCGTGACGTTCTTCGACACCGCCAACGCCTACGGGCCGCGTACCGTCAACCGGCTGATCGGGCAGGCACTGCAGCCGTTCCCGGACGGGGTGATCGTCGGCAACAAGGTCGGCGCCGGGCGTGGCGCGGACGGGTCATGGCTCATCACCGATCACCCCCGAACGGTCCGCCGGCAGGTCCACGAGGCCCTCGAGGACATGGGTACGGAGATCAGCGAGCTGACCTATCTGCGGCTGGGAGGTGACACCCCGGGAATCCGCGGTGAGGTGCCGCTGGAGGATTCGCTCGGCGTGCTCGTCGAACTGCGCGACCAGGGCCTCATCCGCCGCATCGGCCTGTCCGGGGCGTCGCCGGAGATGCTGGCCCGCGCTCAGAGGATGACACCGATCGCGGCCGTGCAGAACCGGTTCAACCTGCTCGACCGCAGCGGCGTGCAGGTCCTCGCCGACTGTGAGCGGCAGGGCATCATGTTCGTGCCCTACTTCCCGCTCGCCTCCGGGCGGCTCACCGGCTACGCCGAGCTGACCGGCCCCGCACGGCGACTCGGAACCACGCCGGCCCAGGTCGCTCTGGCCTGGCTGTTGCGCCGTTCCCCGGCCGTTGTCGTGATTCCCGGCACGACGAACCCCGATCATCTACGTGCCAACGTCACCGCGGCGGAGGTCGCCGACGACTTGACCGACGCCGAGGTGAGCCGCATGACCGGGCTCGCCGACGAGTCGGCGGCCGCACTCGACCAGCCGGACGCGTCCTCTCTCGACGCCCTCACGACCGCGGCGGACCGCCACCGGTAGCCCCCGGTTCAACGCGCCCCATCCCCCGGGCCGGCCCCCGGCTCGGAGGCCGGGCGACGTGGAAGCTCAAGCGCTACAGTCCGGCTATGAGCAACGACGCTTCCGGCAGGACCGAGGCCAGCGGCGGCGGTGTGCAGTCCGTGGACCGGGCGATCAGCATCATGGAGATCCTCGCCGGCCGCGGGGAGGCCGGGGTCACCGAGATCGCGGCCGAGATCGAGGTCCACAAGTCGACCGCGTTCCGCCTGCTGGGCGCCCTGGAGTCCCGCGGGCTCGTGGAGCAGACCGAGGACCGCGGCAAGTATCGCCTCGGCTTCGGGCTCGTCCGCCTCGCCGGCGGCGTCTCCACGCGGATGGACGTCACCCGGCAGAGCAGGCCCGTCTGCCAGCGCCTGGCGGAGGAGATCGGCGAGACGGTGAACATCGCCGTCCTGCGTTCGCACTACGCGGTCAACCTCGACCAGGTGCGCGGCCACGCCGCCGTCACCGCCCACAACTGGGTGGGTCAGCTCACCCCCCTGCACGCGACGTCGAGCGGCAAGGTCCTGCTGGCGTACGTGGACCGGCAGCGCCGCGACGACCTGCTGCGCGCCGCCGGCCTCCAGCGCTACACGCCGGACACGGTGACCTCGATAGAGGACCTGGAGCGCGAGCTGGCGCAGGTGCGCGAACGCGGCTACGCACTGACTCGCGAGGAGCTGGAGGTCGGCCTGAACGCGCTCGCCGCCCCCGTCCGCTCCTTCGGCGGGGAGGTCGTGGCGGCGGTCAGCGCGTCAGGGCCCGCCTACCGGTTCAGCGAGAGCCGCATGCGCGAGCTGGCCCCCGTTCTCGTCGAGGGAGCCGAGGAGATCAGTCGCCGCCTGGGCGGATAGCCGCCGCCTCGGCCGCGCGGCGCAGCCGTACGACGACGCTCTTGGACGTGGGCGTGTTCGACGTCTCCGCCACCGAGTCCAGGGGCACCAGCACGTTGGTCTCCGGGAAGTAGGCCGCGCAGCAGCCCCGCGCCGTCGAATAGGCGACGGCCCGGAACCCCTCGGCGACACGCTCGCCGTCCGGCCACTCGCTGATGATGTCGAGCATGTCGCCGTCGGCGAGACCGCGCTCGGCCAGGTCGTCGGGGTGGACGAACACCACCCGGCGCCCGTTCTTGACGCCGCGGTAGCGGTCGTCCAGGCCGTAGATCGTGGTGTTGTACTGGTCGTGGCTGCGCACGGTCTGCAGCAGGAGGCGGCCCGGGGGCACGCGAAGCACCTCCAGCGGATTGACCGTGAAGTTCGCCTTCCCCGTGGCCGTGGGAAACCGGCGCTCGTCGCGCGGCGCGTTCGGCAGCAGGAAGCCGTCCGGCCTGCGCACTCGCGCGTTGAAGTCGTCGAACCCGGGCACCACCCGTTCGATGCGCTCCCTGATCGCGTCGTAATCGGCCTCGAACTCGGCCCACGGCACGTGCGGGTCGTCGCCGAGCAGCTCACGGGCCAGCCGGCACACGATGGCCACCTCGGACAGCAGCGCGTCCGACGCCGGGCGCAGCCGCCCCCGCGAGGCGTGCACCGCGCCCATCGAGTCCTCGACCGTGACGAACTGCTCGCCACCGCTCTGGACGTCCCGCTCGGTGCGGCCGAGCGTGGGCAGGATGAGCGCCTGCTCGCCGCACACGGCGTGCGACCGGTTCAGCTTGGTCGACACCTGCACGGTGAGCCGGCAGCGGCGCAGGGCCGCCTCCGTCGCGGCGGTGTCCGGCGTCGCGGAGACGAAGTTGCCGCCCATGGCGAAGAACACCTCGGCGTCCCCGTCGCGCATGGCCCGGATGGCCTCCACGGTGTCGTGGCCGTGCGCACGCGGCGGCGGGAAGCCGAACTCCTTCTCCAGCGCGTCGAGGAACTCCGGCCTGGGCTTCTCGTAGATGCCCATCGTCCGGTCGCCCTGCACGTTGGAGTGCCCGCGTACGGGACACACGCCCGCGCCGGGCCGTCCCACGTTGCCCCGCAGCAGCAGGAAGTTGACGATCTCCCTGATCGTCGGGACCGACTTGCGGTGCTGGGTGAGGCCCATCGCCCAGCAGACCACGACCGAGCGGGCGGCCAGCACGTCGCGGGCCGTCTCCTCGATCTCGGCGCGGGTCAGCCCGGTCGCCTCAAGCACCTCGGCCCAGTTCGGACCGGCGCCGTCGAGCCCGCGTACGTGCCTGTCCCAGGCGTCGAACCCGTGCGTGTGCGCCTCGACGAACGCGCGGTCCACCACCGTGCCGGGCGCGGCGTCCTCGGCCTCCAGCAGGAGCAGCGACAGCGCCTGGAACAGCGCCAGGTCGCCGCCGAGACGGATCTGCAGGAACCGGTCGGACAGCACCGTGCCACCGCCCACGACTCCGGACGGCCGCTGCGGGTTGCGGAAGCGCATCAGCCCCGCCTCCGGCAGCGGGTTGACCGCCACGATCCGGGCGCCGCCCCGCTTCGCGCGTTCCAATGCGGTGAGCATGCGCGGGTGGTTGGTGCCGGGGTTCTGACCGACCACGAAGATGAGGTCGGCCTGATGCAGGTCCTCCAGCAGGACCGTCCCCTTGCCGATGCCGAGCGTCTCGGTCAGCGCCGAGCCGCTCGACTCGTGACACATGTTGGAGCAGTCCGGCAGGTTGTTGGTGCCGAAACGGCGGACGAGAAGCTGGTAGGCGAAGGCGGCCTCGTTGGAGGTACGGCCGGAGGTGTAGAAGACGGCCTGGCCGGGGTGGTCGAGCGCGCGCAGTTCGCGCGCGACGACACCGAAGGCGTCCTCCCAGGAGATCGGCTCGTAGTGGTCCGAGCCCGCCGGTTTGTACATCGGCTCGGTGAGCCGGCCCTGCTGGCCCAGCCAGTAGTCGCTGCGCCGGGCCAGCTCGTCCACCGGGTGCTCGGCGAAGAAGTCGCGGGTGACCCGGCGGACCGTCGCCTCCTCGGCCACCGCCTTCGCGCCGTTCTCGCAGAACTCGGTGGGACTGCGGTGCCCGTCGCCCTCGGGCCAGGCGCATCCCGGGCAGTCGAAGCCGGACTTCTGGTTGACCCGCAGCAGGGTCAGCACCGTCCGTCCCGCGCCCATCTGCCGATAGGCCGTGCCGAGGGCGTGGCCGACCGCCGGAACCCCGCCCGCCCAGGTCTTGGGCGGGCCGATCTCCAGACGTTCGTCTCCGACGTCCTCCCGAGGCGCCTCACGTGTCATGCCGCATCTCCTCCGAACTCACTCGCCGATCTTGCCACGCACCCAATCATGGAACTGGCCGATGTGGTGCTCGCTGGGCACCAGCACCCCGCCCTTGGCGTACGTGCGGGAGCTCATCGAGGGCTGGGTGCGCTCGCAGGCCTCGAAGTCCTGCTCGTTCACCCGGTGGAACAGCTCCACCGACCGGCTGATGTCCTTGCCCTCGGCCACGACCTCCGGCAGGTAGAGCCAGTCGCACTCCACCACCGTGCGGTCCACCGCGAGCGGGAACATCCGGTGGACGATCACGTGGTCGGGCACCATGTTGACGAACACCTGCGGCTTGATCGTGATGGCGTAGTAGCGCCTGTCCTGATCATCGCTGATGGTCGGGATGCGGTCGAGCCCCTCGGAGCCGTCGACGGTGAATCCCTGGACGTCGTCGCCGAACTGCGCGCCGTGGCCCACGTAGTACTGCGCCGCGTAGCCGTCGGCGAACTCCGGCAGCACCTCGGTCAGCTCGGGGTGGATGGTCGCGCAGTGGTAGCACTCCATGAAGTTCTCGACGATGAGCTTCCAGTTCGCCTTCACGTCGTACACGATCCGGCGGCCGAGCGCCAGGTTGGCGACGTCGTAGTTGTCGAGGGAGGCCACGTCGCCGAGGCGCGTGCGCACCTCGGCGAGCACGGTGTCCTCGAACGACGGCGGCTCGTCGGCCAGGCAGACCCACACGTAGCCCAGCCACTCCCGCACCGCCACGTTGACGAGGCCGTATTCGACCCGGTCGAGGTCGGGCATCTTGGTGAGGTTGGGGGCGGCGATGAGCTTGCCCTCCAGGTCGTAGGTCCAGGCGTGGTACGGGCACTGGAAGGCCCGCTTGACCTCGCCGGACTCCTCCGTGCAGATCCGGGCGCCGCGGTGGCGGCAGACGTTGTAGAACGCGCGGATCGAGTTGTCCCGCGCCCGGCTGATCAGGATGCTCTCCGTGCCGACCTGGACGGTCCTGAACGCCCCGGGCTTGGGCAGGTCGGCGGCCCGGACCGCGCAGAACCACATCGACTCGAAGATGCGCTTCTGCTCCAGCGCGAAGACCTGGGGATCGGTGTAGTGCTCGCCCGGCAGCGTGGCCATCAGGCTCGGGGGCAGGCTCGTGGTGCTCACTTGGGCTCCTGGTGGTCGTGCAGGGTGGTCAAGCGCGGGTGGTCATGCGTAGCGCGTCGCAGGATCTGGGATGGCCCGGGGGCCGGCCGGTGTGGAGAGCCGGCCAGGGCCGAGAGCCGGGTCAGAGCACCACGACGGAGCGCAGCACCTCGCCGCGGTGCATCTTCTCGAAGGCCGCCTCGACGTCCTCGAGCGCGATCGTCTCGGTGACGAACGCGTCGAGGTCGAGCCGTCCCTGCCGGTAGAGAGACACGAGCATGGGGAAGTCGCGGCTGGGCAGGCAGTCGCCGTACCAGGAGGACTTGAGCGCACCACCGCGGCCGAAGACGTCGAGCAGCGGCAGTTCGAGCCGCATCTCCGGGGTCGGCACGCCGACGAGCACGACGGTCCCGGCCAGGTCACGGGCGTAGAAGGCCTGCTTGTAGGTCTCGGGACGCCCGACCGCCTCGATCACGACGTCGGCGCCGAACCCGCCGGTCAGCTCGCGCACGGCCTCCACCGGGTCGGTCTCGCGCGAGTTGACCGTGTGCGTGGCGCCGAAGCGGCGAGCCCACTCGAGCTTGGTGTCGTCCACGTCCACCGCGATGATCGTGGTCGCGCCGGCCAGGTGCGCGCCCGCGACGGCCGCGTCGCCCACGCCGCCGCAGCCGATGACGGCGACCGAGTCGCCGCGGGTCACCCCGCCGGTGTTGATGGCCGCGCCGAGGCCCGCCATGATCCCGCAGCCGAGCAGGCCGGCCGCGACCGGAGACGCGCTCGGATCGACCTTGGTGCACTGGCCGGCCGCGACGAGCGTCTTGTCGGCGAACGCGCCGATCCCGAGCGCCGGGGACAGCGGGGTGCCGTCGGCCAGCGTCATCTTCTGGGTGGCGTTGTGGGTGGCGAAGCAGTACTGCGGGCGTCCGCGCAGGCAGGCGCGGCAGGAGCCGCAGACCGCGCGCCAGTTGAGGATGACGAAGTCGCCGGGGGCGACGTCGGTCACCCCCTCGCCGACGGCCTCGACCACGCCGGCCGCCTCGTGCCCGAGGAGGAAGGGGAAGTCGTCGTTGATGCCGCCCTCGCGGTAGTGCAGGTCGGTGTGGCACACCCCGCAGGCCTGCACGGCCACGAGTGCCTCACCCGGGCCCGGGTCGGGGACGATGACGGTCTCCAGGCTGACCGGCTGTCCCTTGCCCCTCGCGACGACCCCGCGGACTTCGTGCGCCATGGTCTCTCTTTCCCTCGATCAGTGTGCGTGCAAGAGTTGTGCAACACGAAACACATAGCACTATGCGCAACAGATTGAGGCCGTGCAAGGCCAGTGTCAAGAGCCCAAAAAAGCTGGCGTGATCTTGTAGTTTGTCGCACGCAATGCCGCAGCCTGCAGTAACACCCTGGACGATCTTGCAAAAAATCGCGGACAAGACCTCCCACCTGCGATTTCACCGTTCGTGATCATGCAATTGCATGATCACGAGTCGCCTACCCTGCTGGTCAGGCGGGCGGCTGGCCGAGCTACGCAAGATCACGAAGTAAGGGTGGGCAGGTGGGAGGGCACCTGTGCGACAAATTACAAGATCACGCGGGTGGGGTGGGGTGGGGTTAGCGGGGGTTTTGTTCAAGGTGGGTGACGACCGGGGCGAGCAGGTCGTTCAGCTCGCGTACGAGGACCGCGAGCGCGCGGTGCGCCGTCTCGGCCAGGTCGTGCGCGGGCCCGTCCGGCGCGGCGGGCAGGTCGTCCAGCGGCACCGGGGCGTCCACGAGCAGGGTCGGACGCAGATAGGGGACCTTCGCGAGGTCCTGCTCGGCGGGCTCGACGAACTGGCCGAAGATCTCCGGCCAGTCCCGCCAGCCGCGGTCGCGCCACCAGCCACGCGACACCGTCAGCGCGGCCGGCAGCGGAGAGACGATCGTGACCCGCGCCGTCAGCGACCCGTCCCAGGTGTTGCGCTCGCAGGAGGCGGACAGGATCCGCCGGTGCCAGCGCACGAAACCCGGCGAGGTCAGGGGTGGGGTGGCGATGCGCCAGGCCGCGCACGCGAACGCGACCGGGGCGATGTCGCCCCACACCTCCTCGAACTCGCCGATGTTCTCCCACACCCGCTCGGAGTAGTGGCTGACGCCGCTGTAGCGGACGCGCTCGCGGTCGGATCGGCCGTCGATCCAGAACGCCTGCTGGCCGGCCATACGCCGGGATCAGCCGTTCGACGCGGCGGTGGTCGGCGCGACGGCGGCGGGCGCGGTCTCGCCCGCGAAGACGAACGTCGCGGCGTCGCCTTCGCCCTCGACGTCGATCTTGACGACCTGGCCCGGCCGCAGCTCGCCGTAGAGGATCTTCTCCGACAGCGTGTCCTCCAGCTCGCGCTGGATCGTGCGCCGCAGCGGACGGGCGCCCATCACCGGGTCGTACCCGCGGTCGGCCAGCACCTGCTTGGCCGCCGGGGTCACCTCCAAGCTCATGTCGCGGTCCTTGAGCCGCTCGGCCACCTGGGCGAGCATCAGGTCGACGATCCGGATGATCTCCTTGAGCGTGAGCTGGTGGAAGACCACGATGTCGTCGACGCGGTTGAGGAACTCCGGCCGGAAGTGCTGCTTGAGCTCCTCCTGCACCTTGATCTTCATCCGCTCGTAGGTGCTCTCCTCGTCGTTGGACTTCGCGAAGCCCAGCCCCACCGCCTTGGAGATGTCCCGGGTGCCGAGGTTGGTCGTCATGATGATGACCGTGTTCTTGAAGTCCACCACCCGGCCCTGGGCGTCGGTCAGCCGACCGTCCTCCAGGATCTGCAGCAGCGAGTTGAAGATGTCGGGGTGCGCCTTCTCGATCTCGTCGAACAGGACCACCGAGAACGGCTTGCGCCGCACCTTCTCGGTCAGCTGACCGCCCTCTTCATACCCGACGTAACCGGGCGGAGAGCCGAACAGCCGCGAGACGGTGTG
>NZ_JBICTF010000010.1:0-246440 GCF_043197435.1 Microbispora bryophytorum
TTAAGCCTGCCAGCGCCGATGGTACTGCACCGGGGACGGTGTGGGAGAGTAGGACGCCGCCGGACAATCTTTGTGAAGGGCCGCCCCTGTTGGGGCGGCCCTTCCGCGTTTCTGAGGCCATGTCCCTCATCACGCCGAAGCCCACGTTGGCGGGGTGCGAAAGCCCCTGTCGAGGCCCAGGCGGTGATGAGGCGCGCTAGGCTGGAAGTGCCGGGCCACCTCACGGGTGGCCTTCGTCGCATCGGACGAGAAACCAAGGCTGCGGCGGACGCGATCCCAGCGGACCTGCGGCGCAAACAACATGTCTTCCCTGGAACTCATCAGGTGTGGGGCGGATCCCCAATAGCGACATAAGCGGAAGACAGAGCCCTGCGGCCGGCGAACCGGACGCGGTGAGCAAGCAACAGAGGACAGAAGTGAACAGAGAAGACGGGCGCGACGGCGCGGGCCGTGGCGAAGACAACCGCGACGAGACCAGAAACCGGGCTGAGCGCACCGGAGGATCCCGCGGTAACGGAGGAAGCGGCGGCTTCGGCGGTCGCTATGGAGAGCGGCGAGAAGGCTCCCGCAGCGACCGGAGCGACCGCAGCGATCGAGGCGGCGAACGCCCGTTCCAGTCCGACAGGCGTGGCTACCGCGACCAGGGCGGATCGCCCGGGGCACGCTTCGGTGCGCGTGATCGCGGCGACAGGCCTTCCGGCTCCTACGGGGATCGGGACAGGCGCGACGGCTATCGTGACCGGGACGACCGCGGTCCCCGTCCCTTCGGTGGTGGGGATCGCGCGGGTGGCCGTACCGACGATCGCGGCGGATTCCGCGGCCGCGACGGGGGGCGGAGCTTCGAGCGCGGTGCTGAACGGCCGCGCGGAGCCGGCGGCTTCGAGGGACGCAGGGAAGCCGGGGCCTCCGAGGGACCTAAGGAGCGCGTCTATCAGGACCGGGACACCTTCCGCTCCGATCGGCCGCGCCGCCCCTACGGGGACCGTGACAGCTCCCGAGGCGGACAGGGCTCTCGGGATCGCGAGGAACGGGGCGGACGCCCGTTCCGCTCCGACGACCGCGGCGGTCGGCCGTCCGGCGACCGACGCACGGATCGTCGGGAAGGCGGGGGGTACGGAGATCGCCCGCAGCGGCGGGAAGGTGCCGGGTTCGGTGATCGCCCGCAGCGGCGGGAAGGCGGCGGGTACGGAGACCGCCCGCAGCGGCAGGGTGGCGGTTTCGGCGGGCGCTACGGCTCCCGCGAGCGCGACGGCCGTGAGGGCAGGGAGAATCGGGAGAGCCGGGAAGGGCGCTTTTCCGCGCCTCGGTACGATCGCGGCGATCGTGACGGGTCTGCGAGTCGCCCGCCGCGACCTGCGGACCAGGAGCGCGGCTACGGCCGCGACGACAGAGGCGGAAGCGGCTCCGAGCGCCAGGACCGTCCCCGGCGGCCGTACGGCGACCGAGGCGCCGACCGAGGTAGCGACAGGGGCGGCGATCGAGGCTTCCGCGGTGAGGAGCGGCCGCGGCGTTCGTTCGGCGACCGCGATGGCAGAGGCGACCGCGACGGCAGGAGCGGCGGGGACGACAGGCCCAGGCGCACTTACGGGGACCGGCAGAACGCTGGTGGCGACCGGGTCCGCGACCGGGACTCGTTCCGCGACGGGCCGAGCCGTACGTCGGGAGACCGGCCCGGGGGGTCTTTCCGGGACCGTGACGACAGGCGTCCGGGGCGCGACCGTGAAGAGGGAACTCGGACGTTCCGTGGGCGTGAGTCGGGCTCCGGCGACCGGCCGCGGCGCCAGTTCGGCAGCGATCGCGGTGCCCGGCCGTTCGGAAGGGACCGTGACGAGTCCAGGCCGTTCGGCGGCGACCGCGACGCGGCGCGTCCCTTCAGCCGCGACGAGCGGGGCGGCAGCCGTAGCCGCTACGGCAGGCCGGACGAGCCGAGCAGGCCGAGGCAGGAGGAGATTCCTCCGCTCGACCCGGACATCACGCCGGACGAACTGGACCGTGAGGCGCGTGCGGAGCTTCGCTCGTTGCCGAACGACCTGGCGGACCTCGTGGCCGGTCACCTCGTGGCGGCCGCCCGTGCGCTGAGCGCGGAGGATCCGGAGAAGGCCTACGAGCACGCCAAGGTGGCCCGCCGCTTCGCGGGCAGGATCGGCGTGGTCCGCGAGGCCACCGGGATCGCCGCCTATCACGCCGGTGAGTACGCCGAGGCGCTGGGCGACCTCCGGGCAGCGCGGCGGATCAGCGGCTCGGACGAGTACCTGCCGATCATGGCGGACTGCGAGCGCGGGCTCGGGCGGCCCGAGAAGGCTCTCGACCTCGTCCGGTCGCGGGAGGCCGAACGGCTGGACCGCGCGGGCAAGATCGAGCTGGCCATCGTGGAGTCCGGTGCCCGTCGCGACCTCGGCCAGCACGACGCCGCCGTGATCACGCTGCAGCGGGTCCCGGAGTTGCGCGACCCTCAGCCGAAGCCGTGGTCGGCACGCCTCGCCTTCGCGTACGCGGACGCCCTGGCCGACGCGGGGCACGAGGAAGCGGCGACCGACTGGTTCGCCCGTGCCATGGCGTTCGACGAGGACGGCGAGACCGATGCGGCCGAACGCTACGCCGAACTGACCGGCGGACTCATCGAGGATCTGGAGGAGAACTACGACGAGTCCGATGACGAGTCCAGTGACCTTCTGGACGACCTTCCCGACGACGACGAGGAAATCGACGACAAGGGCACTGTCGAGACGGCCAAGGACGAGACGGCCAAGGACGAGGACCAGGCGGACCTCTCCGGCGCCGCCCGCGATGAGGATCTCGCCGACGAGGATTTCTCTGACGCCGACCTCTCTGACGAGGACGATCTGACCGGGGATCGGGCGGACGGCGACGACGTGGGTGACGATGCCGTGGGTGACGACGCCGCGGGCGACGATGCGGCCGTGACGCCCTCGGCTGGTGAGGTGGCCGCACCAGCGGCACCTGTGGCAACGCCGGCATCGGGTCGCGAGGAGACACGCGACGCCGATGCGGGGGCCGAGCGACCTGCCGCCAAGAGCGCGCCGTCCTATGGCCCCGCGTTCATCGAGCCGAACTTCGGCGACGTGCTCGACGACCCCGAGGACGCCGAGGACACCGAGGATCCGGCGAAGCGCCAGCCCTGATGTCCCGGACGGGCGCCGCTTCGGCGGCGCCCGTTCACTTTTCCCGGGAGAAGCCGCGCCTCAGCACCGGGTCTTTCCGAGCGCTGGAAGTCAGCGCGGGGTGCGATCGAGCCAGTGCATGATGCCCGCGACGTTCGACGGCGCGCCGCTCAGCAGCTCGAACTGCTCGGCGGTGGCCTCGTCGGCACGTAGCGCGGCGTACCGCTCCCGCGTCCGGTCGCGCACCATGGCGACTGCGTGATCGAGGTCGAGTCCCTCGTCTCTGGCCCGTCTGGTGAGGTCCACCCAGATCCGGAGTTCCTCGGCCGACCGTTCGAGGGTCGAGGGCACGTCCTCCACCGGTCCGTAGTGGCTGAACAGCAGTCGCTGCGGTTTCAGGGCCGCGAACAGCCCGATCGAGTCGAGGGCGACGTCGAGGTCGAAGTCCGGCGGCGGCGTGGCGGGCCGCAGGTCTCCCGTCTCGGGCCGATACACGCCGGCGGCGTCGCCCACGTAAAGGTCGCCGGTGAGCGAGTCCAGCAGGCCGACGTGGTGTTTGGCGTGGCCGGGGGAGTAGTGGCTCGCCAGGGTGCGGCCGTTGCCCAAGGTGATCGTCCCGGTGTCGCCGAGGGCCCTGATGCGGGCCGCGTCGGTGGGCGCCAGAGCGCCGAACAGCACGTCGAGCTTGTCGCCCCAGACCATCTTGGCGCTCGCCATGAGCCGGGAGGGATCGGCGAGATGACGGGCGCCCTTCTCATGAACGACGATCTCCGCGGAGGGATAGAAGCTCGCGATGTCCCCCACGCCGCCGGCGTGATCCAGGTGGATGTGGGTGACCACGACGGTCGCGAGGTCGTCCGGTCCCACCCCGAGGGAGGACAGGGCGTCCCTGACCACGGGAGCCGAGGTCGAGGTGCCCGTCTCGACGAGGCAGGGGCGGTCGCCGAGGATCAGGTAGCCCGCGGTGATGCCGGAATAGCCCGCCATCCGCGTGTCGATCTCGTAGACGTCGCCCCCGAGTGGAGTCACGTTGTCCACAGCCCACCCCTGAAACTAGAACCGGTATTCACAGAATGGCATTCAGAGCCGCGCCGGCCCAACCCGGTCACGGATAGTGATCTCCACGGCAGAGAGGAGATCACATGCACTGCAACGAGGTGGTGCTGGCCGGGCGGCTGTCCATGGAGCCGGCACACCGGGAGCTGCCGAGCGGAGCCCTGCTGACGCGGTGGCGTCTCGCGGTCCGCCGGCCGGGAGGCCGCTCGGCCCGTCAGCGGTCGGACGCGATCGAGTGCGCGACGCTCGACGACGGCGTGCGCGACATGCTGGCCGGCTGGCGACTCGATGATCTGGTCCAGGTGGAAGGCGCGCTGCGCCGCCGCTGGTGGCGCGGTGGGAGCCGCTACGAGATCGAGGTCCGTACGGCACGCCGCGTCGAACCGGCCGCGCCTCGCGGCAGGCCGCGCAGGACAACGCCCCACGCCGGGGACGGCCCCGCCGCCGAGACCGGTCCGGCCGGTGACGCCGGTGAGGTCGCCGACGCTTGTTCGATCGACGAGAAGCCCTCCGGCGGTGAGGCGTCGTCCTGCGACCACCAGGACGACGCAGGCTCGACAGAGCCGGCGACGAGGTGATCAGACGAGGTGATCAGTCGAGGTGATCAGTCGGTGGCGAAGGTCCGCATGACCAGGCCCGTACGGGGCTTGGGGCCGAACGAGGTCGACTTGCGCGGCACCCGCTCACCCTGCGCGGCGACCGTGAGGACGTCCTCCGTGGACAGCGGATTCAGCAGCACCGCCGTCCCGCCGAGCCGGCGCGCCATGTCCACGGCGGCGAGCGGGTCGTGGTGCACGACCATCACCGACTGCTCGCTGTCGGTGATCCCCCATACCTTGGGCAGGAGGAACGTCGTGAGGACCGAGGTGTCGAGCATCCGCCACCGCGGGGACTGCCCGGCCGGCATGGCGCGCTCGACCTGCAGCGGGTCCGGATCCGTCAGCAGATGGGCGGGTCCCTCGCCGGCGAGCACGAAGGCGGGGCCGGTCGCGGTGGCGAGCCCCGCGAGGGCGTCCTCGACTAGGGGGAACTCCTGGGCCTGCCAGGCGCCCTTGGCCCGGGCGACGGCCTCCTGCAGGGGCAGCCCCGGGATGACGCGGTGGATGGCCCTGAGGTCGGGCGGGTAGACCGTGGAGTCGACCAGGTACGCCAGGCCGTAGTCCCAGGGGCCGGGACCCATGTGGTCCTTCCGCAGCGCCTCGTAGGTGGCGTAACGGTGGTGACCGTCGGCGATCAGCGCATGACGATCACGCAGGTCCTCCGCGACGGCTTCGATCTCGTGGGGGTCGGTCACCGCCCAGAGCCGGTGGTGCACGCCCTCACGGGTGCGGATGTCCACGAGCGGGAAACGCTGTGTCGCCACGTCGTCGACGAGCCGGGAGGCGGTGCCCCCGCCCTCGTACAACAGGAAGATCGGCTCGAAGTTGGCCTGCGTCGCCCTCATCAGAGCGAGCCGGTCGGCGACGGGCTCCGGCAGGACGTTTTCATGCGGAAGGATCGCGGGCGACCCGACCCCGACACCTCCGATCAGGCCCCGCTGCAGGAAGCCGACGCCGCTCTGCTCGTACACGTACAGGCCGGGCTGGGAGTCGACTGTCAGCACTCCGTCGGCGAGCCACTCGTGCAACGTGGCGCTCGCCTCGCCGTAGTGGCTGGTTCCGGGAAGGATCAGGCGCACCACGTTGTTCGGATGACGACTGAGCAGTTCCCGCAGTTCGTCAGGGAAGATGAGATCGTACGGCGGGGAGGTGACAGCGGCCAGATTGTCCACCGCGTAACGAACACCGTGGAACGGACGTATCACCAGTCCCGCCCGTTCAGAACTCTCCATACCGGGCATGTTGCCATAAGTGCCCGGACTCCCCGACGCTGCGGTGCCCGGTTGCTTGTGAAATCGGAGTGCAGGAGGGCTTACCCAATGATCGAAGGACGAAACGAGGCCTCTGCTTTTTCCAATGACCCGGGCGGTACGCCTTCCGGTGGCGTCTACGAGTGGTTCAAGCGTGGCACGAAGCTCCTTGAGGAGGGCAGTCCGGCCGCGGCGGCGGCGATCCTGGAGCATGCCGTACAGGCCGAGCCCGACTCGCCCAGCATCCGCGAGGCCCTCGCCCGGGCGCAGTTCAACTCGAAGCGCTACGACGAGGCCGCGGGCAGCTTCCGCTGGATCGTCGACGCCAATCCCGCCGAGGACTACGCCTACTTCGGTCTCGGCTTGTCACTGTGGCGCAGCGGAGACATCGAGGGAGCGCAGGAGCCCCTCGCGGTGGCGGTGGCGATGCGCCCCGACCTGCGGCACTACGTGTCCGCGCTGAAGCAGGTCAGGGCCACGCTACGGGCGAGGCAGGCGTGACCGTAGGTCATACTTCCGACATGCCAGAAACCACCGGCGTGCTCGTGGACGCCTACGACACGCTGCTGCTCGACCTCGACGGTGTCGTCTACCTCGGCAGACACGCGGTCCCCGGCGCGCCCGAGGCGCTGGTGAAAGCCGGGGACCAGGGCGTGCGGCTCGCGTTCGTGACGAACAACGCGTCCCGCACGCCGGGGGCGATCGCCCAGCACCTCCGCCACCTGGGCATTCCCGCCGCCCCGCAGGACGTGGTGACGTCCGCGCAGGCGGCGGCCCGGCTGGTCGCCGAGCACGTGCCGGGGGGCTCGGCCGTCCTCGTGGTGGGAGGCATGGGACTGCGGATGGCCCTGCGCGAGCACGGCCTGCGACCTGTGACCACGGCTCTGGACGCGCCGGCCGCCGTGGTGCAGGGCATCGCCGACAACCTGTCCTACGGGCTGTTGTGCGAAGGGGCGCTCGCCGTACGTCAGGGGGCATGGTTCGTCGCGGCCAACGCCGACACGACCATGCCCACGGGCCGGGGCGAGCAGCCCGGGAACGGGTCGATGAGCCGCGTGATCGCCACCGCGACCGGCGTCGAGCCCGTGGTCGCGGGCAAGCCCGAGCCGCCGCTGCACCGCGAGTCGATGATCCGCACCCGCGCCGAGAGGCCGCTGATCGTCGGTGACCGGCTCGACACCGACATCGAGGGCGCGACCCGGGCCGGTGTCGACAGCCTGCTCGTGCTGACCGGCGTCGCCACTCCTGCGGACGTGCTCACCGCCGCGCCCCATCACCGCCCCACCCACATCGCCGCCGACCTGTCCGGTCTGCACGTCCCCGTGATCCCCGTACGGCGTGGTTCGGGCGGCTGGACCTGCGGCGGGTGGACGGCAGCATGGCGGGACGGCGAACTCGTGCTCTCCGGGGAGGGCGACCCCGTCGAAGGGCTGCGCGCGGCGTGCGCAGCCACCTGGGAGGCGGCGGGGGACGGCCACGCGGACGAGGACGCGGTGAAGGGCGCTCTGGCGGCGCTCGGCCGCTGACCGGCGTGGTGGCAGCGTGACCGGGGCATTCGCGTCACCGTGCCGGACGGCGTCAGAGGCGGTGGGAAGCAGGCCCTCTTTCACGGCGCCGGACGGCTGCCGCGGCACCGGTGTCGTCCGCTCTCAGGGCTCGTTCGCCGATGCCCTTCGGCGCAGGTGAGCGTCCACCTGCTCGCGCACCGGAGCGTGATACCGGACCGTGAAACCGGACCGTGACGCTGGGACGGCGACACCGGCGTGACATCGGGACGGTGACACCGGTGTGACACCGGGACGGCCGCGACCGCCCGGTGACCGAGTTTCACCGTTTCGGGGCCCCGCCCACCGCGCGGCGGGTGGTCTCGCGCGGGTGCGTCGCGGATCCGGCGCGGCGGTCAGAGGAGCTTGCGAAGGCGCAGCAGATCGCCGAGGCTCGCGTCGATCTTGATCCGGCCGCTCAGGAGCGCGCGGCCCATGTCGAGTTCGCCGTTGACCATCGAGACCAGGTCCTCGCTCTTCAGCGTCAGCTTGACCTCGGCGGGCCGGCCGTCCTCCGGAGGCACCTCCTTGAAGGGGTCGAGCCCGCCCCGGTGGATGCGACCATAGAAGGTCGCGCCGAGATCGGAGATCCGGCAGGCCAGCCGGCGCTCGACCACGTGCTTGGCACGGTCCTCCTCGCTTATCTCGTCGAAGTGCTCGACGAGTTTGTCCAGCGCCGCCCGGCATTCCTCGACGGTCGCCATGCGCCTGCCCTTCTTCTCGCGGACCGTGTGCTCTCGCCGACCATGGGTGCTTGTGAACCGCGCCCGGACCACGGTCGGCGATGTGATTCCCCTCTAGCTACCGACAGTAGCTTTCCACGGGGGGGCTGCGCGAAATCCGCGTCGGGTCATGGAATGGTCACGGCACGCGTCCGGTGGTCCGCGAGTCGTAGATTTCGCAACAGATGGGACGGCGAGGGGCCATGGCCTCCCTCAGGCACCTGAAACGAGATCATGCGGGGGGCAAGGGCCGCGGTCCCCTGCGGAACGGCCAGGACCGCGCACGACCGTCGGTGGGGTCCGATAGCGTCGAGGCGACCGGCGTCGCAGGGGCTCGTGCGGGACCCGCGGCCCGGCCGCGTGTCGCCCGGCGACGCCCGGGACCCGGTCCGGCGACGCCCGGGACCCGGTCCGGCGAGAGCCGGGCCGAAGCCCCGGGCGAGCGTGCGCCCGCGCACGAGGAATCGTGGCAGGCAGGCAGGCGGCGCGGCAGGCAGGCGTGACGGGGCAGTTGATCGGAGCAGGAAGAGATCATGACGGACAGCGGGATCGCGGCCGGGGAACACCTCGCCTCGGGGGCCGGCGGCGTGCAGACCGTGTTGTCGCCTCTCGGACGGCTGGCTCATACGCCGGTGTCCGACCACGTGGACGTCTTCGAACAGGTCCTCGCCGGCCTCGAAGCGGTGCTCGCCTCCGTGGAGGATGCCGGCGGGCGGCAGCCCGAAGCCCACGGCGGCCAGGAGAGTGGCCGGTGAGCGTCACGGGAGCGGTCGCGGACGCCCCGAGCCGGGGGTCCGCGCAGCGCGGGACGGTGCGGGACGACGCGATGGTGCGGGGCGGCGCGATGGTGCGGGGCGGCGCGATGGTGCGGGGCGGCGCGATGTTGCAGGGCGGTGCGGCGGTGCAGGACGGCGTGGCGGTGCGGGCCCGATGAAGCGTGTCCGGCTGGACAGCGAGCTCGTGCGCCGCGGGCTCGCCCGGTCCAGAGAGCAGGCGGTCCAGCTCATCGAGGCGGGCCGGGTCAGCGTCGGAGGCCGGCTGGCGGGCAAGGCGGCCACGCAGGTGGACACGGCCGCCCCCATCGTGATCGCCGAGACGGCCGAGGGCCCCGACTACGTGTCCAGGGGCGCCCACAAGCTGCTCGGCGCGCTGCGCGCGTTCGAAGGGCTCCGCGTCGAGGGACGCCGGTGTCTCGACGCGGGCGCCTCGACCGGCGGCTTCACCGACGTGCTGCTCAGGAACGGCGCCGCCCACGTGCTCGCGGTCGACGTGGGATACGGCCAGCTCGCCTGGTCCCTGCGCACGGACGAGCGGGTCACGGTGATGGAGCGGGTCAACGTCCGCGACCTGACCCCGGAGATGGTGGGCGAGCCGCCGACGCTGATCGTCGGGGATCTGTCCTTCATCTCCCTCCGGCTCGTCCTCCCCTCGCTGGTGCGCTGCGCCGCCGAGACGGCCGAGTTCGCGATGCTGGTCAAGCCGCAGTTCGAGGTCGGCAGGGAGCGTGTGGGCGCGGGAGGCGTCGTCCGCGACCCGGTCCTGCGGGCGCAGGCGGTGCGGGACGTCGCGGCGGCGGCGGGCTCGCTGGGCCTGACGGTGAAGGGTGTGACGGCGAGCCCGCTGCCGGGGCCGTCGGGCAACGTGGAATACGTTGTGTGGCTCGGGAAGGGGCCGGGACACGATCCCGTTCCCGATGTGGACGCGGCCATCGACACGGCGGTCGCGCAGGGACCCCGGTGAGCGCGGGCGGCGAGGCGTGGAGACGATGAGCGCGATGAGCACGGGCGGCGCGGCGGGCGGCCGGGCGGACGCCAAGAGGACCGTCCTGGTGACGGCGCACACGGGCCGGGAGGCGGCGGTGCGCAGCGCCCGCCTGGTCATGGAACGGCTGATCGGGGAGGGCATCAACGTCCGGGTGCTCGACGAGGAGGCGGAGGAGCTCGGCTGCGCCCATGTCGAGGTGGTCCCGGAGCACGGGGCGGCGCTGGAGGAGGCCGAGCTGATCATCGTGCTGGGCGGTGACGGCACGTTGCTGCGCGCCGCCGAGCTGGCCCGCCAGGCCGCGGTGCCGCTCCTCGGCGTGAACCTGGGGCATGTGGGCTTCCTCGCCGAGGCGGAGGTGGAGGATCTGGCGTCCGTGGTGGACCTGGTGGTCGAGGGCCGCTACGAGGTCGAGGAGCGCATGACGATCGAGGTCATCGTGCGGCTGAACGGGTCGGTTCTCGCGCGGACCTGGGCGCTCAACGAGGCGTCGGTCGAGAAGAAGGACCGCATGCTGGAGGTCGTCGCGGAGATCGACGGCCGCCCGTTGTCGCGCTGGGGATGCGACGGCGTGATCTGCGCGACCCCCACCGGATCGACGGCGTACGCCTTCTCGGCCGGCGGGCCCGTCGTCTGGCCAGAGGTCGAGGCGCTGCTCCTGGTGCCCAACAGCGCCCACGCCCTGTTCGCCCGGCCGATGGTGGTGTCGCCGAAGTCCACGCTCGCGCTGGAGATCCTCCCCGACACCAGCGCCGGTGTGCTGTGGTGCGACGGCCGCCGCCGCTTCGACATCCCGCCCGGTGCCCGGGTGGAGGTCCGCAGGGGTGAGGTGCCCGTACGGCTGGCCCGCCTGCTCGGTGTGGAGACCACCGGGGCGCCCTTCACCGACCGCCTGGTCGCGAAGTTCGGCCTGCCGGTGCAGGGCTGGCGGGGCCGCGTACGCTCCGGCTGACCGGGTGCGGCGTCGCGATCCACAGCGGGTTGTGGCGGTTGGTGATGATATGCCGGATGAGCAGGGCTTTCGTGTCCACAGATTCTCGTTCGGGTCGCGATCCGGACACGCAGTCCTCGAAAATCTTGACGAGTTACGCGTAGGATCTCTGGCGAGTTCGGTCGGCAAACGGGAGGGACCAGTGCGGCCACGGGTCGAGGAGGTCCGCATCCAGGGGCTCGGCGTGATCGACGAGGCCGTGCTGGAGCTGTCGCCGGGATTCACCGTCGTCACGGGTGAGACGGGGGCCGGCAAGACGATGGTCGTCACCGGTCTCGGCCTGCTGTTCGGGGGGCGGGCCGACCCCGCCAGGGTCCGGCCGGGCGCCGACAAGGCGCTGATCGAGGGCACGCTCGTGATCGAGCCCGGGGGGCGCGTGGCCCAGCAGGTCGCCGACGTCGGTGGCGAGGTCGAGGACGGACAGCTCATCATCTCCCGGTCGGTCTCGGCGGAGGGCCGCTCCCGCGCCTGGCTGGGCGGCCGTGCCGTGCCGGTGGGCACGTTGACGTACATCGCCGACGACCTTGTGGCCGTGCATGGGCAGATGGACCAGCAGCGGCTGCTGCAGCCCGGCAGGCAGCGCGCGGCGCTCGACCGTTACGCCGGCGACGAGCTGGTCAAACCCCTGCGGGCCTACGAGCAGGCCTACAAGCGGCACAAGCAGGTGGGAGATCTGCTCCATGAGCTGACCGTCAAGGCCAGGGAGCGGGCGCAGGAGGCCGACGTGCTGCGGTTCGGCCTTGAGGAGATCGAGAAGGTCGAGCCCAGGCCGGGGGAGGATGCCGAGCTGAAGGAGGAGGCCGAGCGGCTCTCCCACGCCGACGCGCTGCGCACCGCCGCCACGACCGCGCACGCCGCGCTGCTCGGGGATCCGATGTCGAGCGCGCAGGACATGCAGGACGCCGTGTCGTTGCTCGGTCAGGCCAAGGCGGCCGTGGAGTCAGCACGCGACTTCGATCCCACGCTCGCCGGGCTCGCCGGCCGCCTGGCCGAAGCCGGTTACCTGGTCTCCGACGTGGCGACCGAGTTGGCCGCGTATGCCGAGTCGGTCGAGGCCGACCCGGCGCGGCTCGCCGCGGTGCAGGAGCGCAGGGCGGCGCTGAACGGGCTCATGCGCAAGTACGGCGAGGATGTCACGGCCGTCCTCGGCTGGGCGCAGCGGGCCGCCGAGAGGCTGTCGGAGCTCGACGGCGACGACGAGCGGATCGAGGAGCTGACGCGGGAACACGGCGAGCTCACCGAGCGGGTGGGTGAGCTGGCCGGTGAGGTGACGGCCATCCGCACCGTCGCCGCCGACCGGTTCGGCCAGGCGGTGACCGAGGAGATGACCGCGCTCGCCATGCCGCACGCGCGGGTCAGCGTGGCGATCACCGCCACCGACGGCTTCGGCCCGCACGGCGTGGACGAGGTCGAGCTTCGGCTGGCGTCCCACCCCGGCGCGCCGCCGCTGCCGCTGACCAAGGGCGCCTCCGGCGGTGAGCTGAGCCGGGTGATGCTGGCCATCGAGGTGGTCTTCGCCGGGGCCGACCCCGTTCCGACGTTCGTGTTCGACGAGGTCGACGCGGGCGTGGGCGGAAAGGCGGCCGTGGAGATCGGCAGGCGGCTGGCCAAGCTCGCGAGGACGGCGCAGGTCATCGTGGTCACCCACCTGCCGCAGGTGGCGGCCTTCGCCGACCAGCACCTCGTGGTCGAGAAGGCGAGCGACGGCAGGGTGGTCCGCAGCGGCGTCGTGACGCTCGACCAGGAGGGCCGCGAGCGGGAGTTGTCGCGGATGCTCGCGGGCCTGGAGGACTCCGAGCTCGGCCGGGCGCACGCCGCCGAGCTGCTGTCGATCGCCGCCGCCGACAAGGCCGCCTGGGAGAGGGCGTCCTCGGGAGCGGCCAAACGCCCGGGCCGCCGCGCGGCAGGCTGAGGGCCGCCCTGCGCCGCCGTGGAGTGCCCTGCGGGTCCGCACGCGCACGTACACTCGGCGGGGCGCGCGGGGGTGACGTTTGGAGCAGGGCGCGCCGGGAAGCAGTCAAGCCCTGGCATGCGGGGGCGGAGGAACGGGGGCGGACGGCGTCGCGGAAGATGTGCGTTGGCTCGGCTGCCCCCGGTCGTCGCACCTCGGCAACATCCCTGACTTGCAGTGACAAATCAGACGAGCCGTGGGGTGTGGAAGCGTGGCGGTCGCCGCCTCTGGCAGGATGGTCATGATGAAGGTCCCGAGCTTGAATGTTCCGGGCCTCCGCCGCAGGAAGGCCGACGGCCTTCCCGGGGTGACGGCAGTGGCGAGAATCGACAGGCGGACGAAGAGGCTGACCAAGCGCCTCAAGCCCGGGGAAATCGCGATTATCGATCACGTCGACATCGACCGGGTCAGCGGGGAGGCTCTCGTCGCGTGCGGCGTGGCGGCCGTGGTCAACGCCGCCGCGAGCATCAGCGGCCGCTATCCCAACCTCGGGCCGCAGATCCTGATCGACGCGGGCGTCCCCCTGATAGACAACGCGTCATCGGAGCTGTTCGAGCGGATCGCCGACGGTGACGTGATCCGCGTCCACGACGGCATGGTCTATCTCGACGAGGAACTGGTCGGCAAGGGGCAGCCGCAGGACGCCGAGAGCGTCGAGGCGGCGATGACCGAGGCCCGCGCGGGCCTCGCCGTCCAGATCGAGGCCTTCGCCGCGAACACCATGGAGTACGTCCGGCGCGAGCGGGATCTCCTGATCGACGGGGTCGGCGTGCCCGACATCCGCATCTCCCTGGAGAACCGCCATGTTCTCATCGTGGTGCGGGGTTACCACTACAAGGAGGACATCGCCACGCTCCGGCCGTACATCCGGGAGTACCGCCCTGTGCTGATCGGCGTGGACGGCGGTGCGGACGCGCTCCTGGAGGCCGGGTATGCGCCCGACATCATCGTGGGCGACTTCGACTCCGTCTCGGAGAAGGCGCTGTGCTGCGGCGCCGAACTGGTCGTCCACGCCTACCGCGACGGGCGGGCGCCGGGGCTCGAGCGGGTGCGCAAGCTGGGCCAGGAGGCGGTCGTGTTCCCCGCGACCGGGACGAGCGAGGACATCGCGATGCTCCTGGCGGACGACAAGGGCGCCACGCTGATCGTCGCGGTGGGCACCCACTGGACGCTCGACGAGTTCCTGGACAAGGGCAGGTCGGGCGCGGCGAGCACCTTCCTCACCCGCCTGCGAGTGGGCAGCAAGCTCGTGGACGCCAAGGGCGTGAGCAGGCTCTACCGCAGCCGGATCTCCACGCCTTCCCTGTTGCTGCTCGTGGCCACCACGCTGGTCACGATCGGCGTGGTCCTCTCGGTATCGCCGATCGGCCAGGTGTGGCTCAACGGCCTGCGCGTGGCCTGGAACGGCTTCATCTTCTGGCTGGTCGGACTCTTCTCGTGATCGATTTCCGTTATCACCTCGTCTCGATCGTGGCGATCTTCCTCGCGCTCACGGTCGGCATCGTGCTGGGCAGCACCGTGCTCGAGCCCACGTTCTTCAAGTCGGCCGAGGAGATGACCGCGTCGCTGCGGCAGGCCAACGAGAAGTACCTGACGCAGATCTCGGACCTGCGCACGCGGGAGGAGGGCGGCGACTCGCTTGTCACGAGCCACCTGCCCGACCTCGTGCGCGGCCAGCTCGCGGGGGAGCGCGTCGTGCTCGTCGAGGCTCCCGGCGCGTCGGCCGCCCTGCGCGACCCGGTCGAGAAGCTCGTCACGAGCGCGGGAGCCGCCTACACCGGCAGGATCAGCCTGACCGAGAAGTTCATCGACGGCGAGCAGGCGAGCGTGGTGGACGGGCTCGCCACCAACCTCGCCCCGGCCGGCGTCACCTTTCCCGACGGGGCCTCGCCGTACGACAAGGCCGCCGCGATGCTCGCCGGCGCGATCGTGACCAACGACCGCGCACAGGCGGGCCGGGCCAACCCCGCGGCCGCCGGCGTGCTGGAGGCGTTCCAGGCCGGCGACTTCCTGACCCTGAACGGCAACCCCGAGCAGCGCGCGACGATGGCCATCGTGCTCGCGCCGGCCCAGCCCTACGAGGGGGAGGACGCCGAACGTCAGACGAACGCGCTCGTCTCGGTCGCGGCCGGCCTCGACAGCGGCGCTCTCGGCACCGTCCTGGCCGGCACCGTCACCGCCTCCGCCAACGGCGGAGTCATCGGGGCGCTGCACGACACCGGCGGTGTGGCCTCGGCGGTCTCGACGGTCGACACCGTCGATTTCGCCGCGGGCCGTATCGTGGTGGTCTACGCTCTGCGGGAGCAACTGGCCGGCCGTTCGGGCGCGTACGGCGTCGGCAGCGGCGCGACGGCGTTCGAGCCCACGGTGACCGCGCCCAGCCAGACTCCCACTCCGGCGGCGAGCCGGGGCTGAGCCGCCGGTCGCCACCTCACGCCTGACGATTACGGAGAGAAGGGCAACAGCCGTGGCCAGACGTCCCCAGGCCGGCACCCGTGCCGCCGCGGCGCTCGGGGCCGCCGTCGGCGCCGCGCTCGGTGCGGCCGCCGCGCGTGCCGCCTTCGCCGCCTTCCGGCGCCGCCCGCCGATCGGCGACGAGAAGACCGCCGACGAGTACTGGACCCGGGTCAACCACCGGGGCGAGCCGGTCACGCTGCTGGAGGGCCCCGCGTTCGCCGCGGGCGCCGTCGCCGCCTCCGCCCTCGCCCCCGGCCTCCCGGTGCGCGCCCGCGCGGCCGCCGTGCTCGCCGGTGCGGGCAGCGGCGTCCTCGGCGCGTACGACGACCTGTTCGGCACGACCTCGTCCAAGGGGTTCAAGGGCCATCTGGCCGCGCTCGCGCGCGGCGAGGTGACCAGCGGTGCGGTCAAGATCCTCGGCATCGGCGCGACCGGGCTCGCCGCGGCGGCGCTCGCCCCCCATGAGGCTCGGAGCGGGAGTGTGGCGGCGCGGTCCTTCGACACGCTCGTCGACGGTGCGCTGATCGCCGGCAGCGCCAACCTGGCCAACCTGTTCGACCTGCGGCCCGGCCGCGCGATCAAGGTGGGGCTGCTGGCCGGGGTTCCCCTGCTGGCCGCCTCGATCGCCGCGCCGTACGGCCCGCGCTCCCGCCAGGCCGCCGCGCTGACCGCCGTCCCGCTGGGCGCGGCGGCGGCGCTGCTGCCCGAGGATCTGGGCGAGCGGGCGATGCTCGGCGACTCCGGGGCGAACGCGCTCGGCGCGCTGCTCGGCCTGGCGGCCACGGCCCGGCTGGGCAGGCCCGGCCGGATCGCCGCCCTCGGCGTCGTCGCGGCTCTCACCGCCGCCTCGGAGAAGGTCAGCTTCACCAAGGTCATCGCCGGGAACCCGGTGCTCAACCGCCTGGACATGCTCGGCCGCCGCGCTCCGCAGACCGTCCCCGGCACGCCGGGGTCGCGCGGGTGACCTGGACGACCAGGGCCGTGCGCGGAGGCGTACGGCACCCGCATGGATAAGCGTTATGGATAGGCGGCATGGTTAGACGGCTCGGGGCGGGGATCGCGGGGGCGGCGGTCCTCATCGGAGTCATCACGGTCCTGGCGCGGGTGACGGGCTTCGCCAAGCAGCTGGCGTTCGCCCGCACGGTCGGCACGAACTGCCTGGCGACCGCCTACTACACGGCCAACAACGTGCCGAACATCGTCTTCGAGGTCGTGGCGGGCGGCGCGCTCGCCGGGATGGTCGTCCCGGTGCTCGCCGGCGTAGCCGCCAGAGGGGACGGCGGGGCGCGCGCGGAGGTCGGCCGGATCGCCTCCGCGCTGCTGACCTGGATGGTCGTGCTGCTGGTGCCGCTCGCGGCGCTGACCGCGCTGGTCGCGGGGCCGCTCGCCCGGCTGCTCGTCGTCTTCGGGGCCGGAGAATGCGACGTCGGGCAGGTCGCCGCCGTCGCCGCGCGCATGCTGGTCGTCTTCGCGCCGCAGATCCCGTTGTATGGAATGGCCGTGGTGCTCTACGGCGTGCTGCAGGCCCATCGCCGCTTCTCGGGACCGGCGCTGGCGCCGCTGGTGTCGAGCGTGGTGGTCATCATCGCCTACCTGGCCTTCGGGCCGCTCAGCGGCGGTCACAAGGATCCTGCCACCGTGCCCGGACCGGCCGAGATCGCGCTGTCGGCGGGAACGACGCTCGGCGTGCTGGCTCTGGTCGTCACCGTGGTCGGGCCGGCCTTACGGCTCGGCCTGCGGTGGCGGCCCACGCTCCGCTTTCCGGAAGGCGTCGCCGTACAGGTGCGGCGGCTCGCCCTGGCCGGGCTGAGCGCGCTGGTCGCCCAGCAGGCCGCCGCGGCGATCCTGATCCCCGTCGCCAACCGCGTCGGCGGGGGCGTGCTGCCCGCCTACAACTACGCCTGGGCGATCTACCAGGTGCCGTACGCGGTGCTCGCGGTGCCCATCGCGACCAGCGCGTTCCCCGCGCTCGCCGCGCGGGCGCAGACCGAGGACGCGGGCGGGGACGAGGGCGGGGACGAGGGTGGGGACGAGGGTGGGGCCTTCGCGGCGCTGGCGGCGCGGACGACGCGCGCGGTCGTGCTGGTCTGCGGCCTGGCGGCCGGCGCGCTCGCCGCGGTCGCGGCGCCGGTCGCGCACGTCTTCCTCGCCCAGGCCGACACCGCGGTCGCCGCGGCGGAGTTCGCCCGGGGGATCGCGCTGTTCGCGCCGGGGCTCATCGGATACGGCCTGGTGGCCCACCTCAGCCGGGTGCTGTACGCCGCGGGACAGGGCAGGGCGGCGGCCCGGGGGCAGGTCGCCGGGTGGCTGGTCGTGGCTGTCGCCCAGGTGGCGCTCGCCCTCGTGCTGCCGGACGGCTGGGGTCTGGGCGGGCTCGCGCTCGGCCAGGCGGCCGGCATGACGGTGGGGGCCGGGCTGCTGCTGGCCTCGGTCGTGCGGGCACGAGGCGCGCGGGCCGCCCACGGCGTCTCGCGGGCCGCTCTGGCCGCCCTGCTGGGCGGGGGCGCGGGCTTCCTCGCGGGCGCGGCGGTCGCCCGGCTTCCCCTGTCGGGCGAGGGCCCGTGGGGCGGCCTCCTGACGGCCGCGCTGGCCGGTCTGGCGGCCCTGGTCGCGGGGGTCCTCGTCGCCGCACTCGTGGACCGCGGGGACCTGGCCGCCGCCCTGTCAGGAGTGCGGCGAGGGAGAGGTGCGAGCCCGGCGGACCCGCCGGCCGAGGAGGCGGTATGAGCGAGCGGATCGGTAGGAACTGCGGCTGGAGCGGCGCCGGATCGCCTGCCTCCGGCACGGCCGGACGCCGAGCCGGTGGCGAGGAGCAGGCATGAGTCGAATCGTGCTCGTGCTGGGGTCGAGCATGGGGGGCGTGGGGCGGCATGTGCGGATGCTCGCCGGCGGGCTCGTCACGCGGGGACACCGCGTGCTGGTCGCGGGTCCCGGTGGCACCGAGGAGGCTTTCTCCTTCACCGGCACCGGTGCGGGCTTCGCCGAGGTCGAGATCGCCGACCGGCCGCACCCCGCGCACGACCTGCGGACCGCACTGCGCCTGCGCGGGCTCGCCCGCGGCGCGGACGTCGTCCACGCCCACGGCCTGCGAGCCGGCGCGCTGGCCGCGCTCGCTCTCACGGGGTCGCGGGGCTGGCCGCGCCTCGTGGTCACTCTGCACAACGCGGTCACGGCGGGCGGCGCGATCGGCGTGGTCTACCGGCTGCTGGAGCGGATCGTCGCCCGGCGCGCGGACCGTGTCCTGGCCATCTCGCCGGACGTCGCGCAGCGCATGCGGGGCAGGGGCGCCCGGCGGGTGGACCTCGCGGTGGTGCCCGCGCCGCCGCTCGCCGAACCCGCCCGCCCGGCCGAGGACGTACGGGCCGAGATCGCCGCGCGGCTGTCCGGCACGGGGTGGTCCGGCGCGGGGTTGTCCAGCACGGGGTTGTCCAGCCCGGGGTTGTCCAGCACGGGACACGCGCCGCAGGCCGCGCAGGAGCGGCCGATCCTGCTGACGGTCGCCCGGCTGGCCCAGCAGAAGGGCCTGGAGACGCTGCTCGACGCGGCGGCCGGGCCCTACAAGGGGGATCCGGTCTTCGTGATCGCGGGCGACGGGCCGCTGCGCGAGGAGCTTCAGGCGCGCGTCGACGCCGAGGAACTGCCCGTGGTCCTGTACGGATGGGCCGAGCCGGCCGACCTGCTCCAGGTCGCGACGGCGGTGATCGTGCCCAGCAGATGGGAAGGGCAGCCGCTGAGCGTCCAGGAGGCGCTGCGGGCGGGCAGGCCGATCATCGCGACCCGGGTGGGCGGTGTGCCCGCGATGGTGGGCGAGGCGGCCCTGCTGGTGCCGCCGCAGGATCCCGGCGCGCTGAGCCGGGAGATCGGCCGTCTGCTCGGCGAGCCCGCCCTGGCCGCCCGCCTGGCGCAGGCGTCCGAACGCCGGGGCCGTGAGCTGCCCGACGAGGACGCGGCGCTGCGGGCGGTGCTCGCGGCGTACGGACTGGCGTCCTAGCGGCGCCCGGGGAGTGGCGGCGACAGGGGGTGGCGGCGGCAGGGGTGGCGGGAGGGTGCGACTGCCCTCCCGAGCCGGTGACACAAGGCCGTCGAGCCGGTGAGCCGTCGCCTGTTCTCGCCGATCAGCGCCGACGTTCCGGCAAGGATTAGGTGAGGCTAAGTCTGATCCATATACTGGACGGGTTGGGGGGGAGTATCCCTTCGCGGCGGTTCCGTCATCACGGTGTCAGCACCCGGGGCCGTCGGTCCGCCGTGCGCGTACGGGCGGGAGAGACCTCCGGCAGTGTGTTCAGCGCGCGCCGGAGGTAGTCGTGGTACATGCGCCCTTGTGGTTGTGGGCCCTGGTCATCGTGGGTCTCGTCGTTGTGGTCGCCATCGACCTGTTGATCGTCGATCGTGGTGAACCACGCGAGTTCTCCATGCGGCAGGCAGGCATCTGGGTGGGCTTCTACGTCTGCCTGGCCGTGTTGTTCGGCATCGGGTTAACGGTCTGGGCCGGTGCCGGAACAGGTGGCGAGTTCTTCGCGGGCTATCTGACGGAATACAGCCTCAGCGTCGACAACCTGTTCATCTTCTACATCATCATGACCCGCTTCGGGGTGCCCCGGATCTACCAGCACAAGGTCCTGCTGGTCGGTATCGTCCTCGCGCTCGTCATGCGCGGGATCTTCATCGCGATCGGGGCCGCCGCGCTGAGCCGCTTCGGCTGGCTGCTGTACGCGTTCGGGGCCTTCCTGGTCTACACGGCGTACACGCTGGTCCGGGACCACAACAGGCAGGACGAGGAGTTCAACGAGAACATCCTCCTGCGCTGGGCCCGGCGGGTCTTCCCGACCACCCCCGACTACGTCGGCTCCCGGGTGACCGTTCGGGTGGACGGCAAGCGCATGGTGACGCCCATGCTGATCGTGATGATCGCGATCGGCACCACGGATCTGCTGTTCGCCCTCGATTCGATCCCGGCCATCTTCGGCCTCACGAAGGCGGCCTTCATCGTGTTCTCCGCCAACGCGTTCGCCCTGATGGGGCTGCGTCAGCTCTACTTCCTGCTCGGCGGACTGCTGCAGCGGCTGGTCTACATCAGCTACGGATTGGCGTTCATCCTCGGTTTCATCGGGGTTAAGCTGATTCTTGAAGCACTTCATGAGAACGAGGTCTCCTGGGCCCCTCAGATCCCCATCTGGGTGTCGCTGGCGGTCATCGGCGTGACCATGGCCGTGACCACCGTCGCCAGTCTCATCAAGGCTCGTCGCGACGAGAGAACCATTAGTCCGGTGGAACCCTCCCAGACGGAGGCGTCTCAGGCCGAAGCCCCCCAGGGCTAGCAAAACGGGAACTCACCCTGTTTGCTTGTTCTCGTTGTGCCACGCATTGACTGCCGGATCGGTAATATCGATCGTTAGCTCGCATGCCGCTCCATAGTCGCCCGAAGAGTACAAAGGTCATCTGTGTCCAACGAATCGTTGCCCCGCGGCCCCGAATCCGGGCTCGCGGGAAGTGCCCGGGGCCGAGTCAGGCTCGCACGCGGCGTGTCCCCGTGGCTGGCTCCGACCGCCGCGGCGGCAGCCGCCACCGCCGTTCTCACCCGCAGGTCGCCCCGTTGGGCGCTGGCCGCGGCGCCGCTCGCCGCCCTCACCGGCGGGATGCTGTGGTTCTTCCGCGACCCCGAGCGGACGCTCGGCGAGGGCAGGCTCATCTCGCCCGCAGACGGTGTCGTGCAGAGCATCGACCCGTGGCCGGACGGCCGCACCCGGGTCGCGATCTTCATGAGCCCGCTGAACGTGCACGTCAACCGGGCGCCCGCGGCCGGCACGGTCACCGCGGTCGAGCACGTGCCCGGCGGCTTCGTGCCCGCGTTCAACAAGGACAGCGACAAGAACGAGCGCGTCGTGTGGCATTTCGACACCGCGCTCGGGGACATCGAGATGGTGCAGATCGCCGGCGCCGTCGCGCGCCGCATCGTGCCGTACCTGTTCGCGGGCGCGAAGGTCGTCCAGGGCGAGCGGGTGGGACTGATCCGTTTCGGCTCCCGGGTGGACGTCTACCTGCCCGAGGGCATCAGGCCGGCGGTCACCGTCGGCACCCGGACCGTCGCGGGGGTGACACGCCTTGACCACATCTGACCTCGGCGCCGAAGCCGCCTGGCCGGTGGAGGAGGTGGATGAGGAACCACGCGGGCCCGTCGGCAAGGCGTTCCGCCTGTCGGCCGCCGACTCCCTCTCGCTGGGCAACGCCCTCAGCGGCTTCCTCGCCGTCTGCGTGCTCGCCTGGTCGGCGATCAGCGACCTGCAGGCCAGCGGTAAGTTCGCCCCCGACCCGCGCTTCTTCGGCACGGCCGTGGTGCTGCTGCTCATCGGCGCGACCTGCGACCTGTTCGACGGCCTGGTGGCCAGGAAGTTCCGCGCGTCCGCGATGGGCGCCGAGCTGGACAACCTCGCCGACGTGATCAGCTTCGGCTTCGCGCCCGCCTTCATGGTGGTGATCTGGGCCGGCTTCTCCGGCAAGCTCCCGCTGTGGCTGGTGCTGTGCGCGGCCGGGTCCGTGCTGCTCGCCGGCGTCGTACGGCTGGCCCGGTTCGCCTGCGTGAAGACCAAGAGCGGCGACTTCATGGGCCTGCCGATCCCCATGGGCGCGATGACCGTGGTGTCGATCGTGCTGCTCTTCCAGCCGAACTACGTCACGCTCGCCGCCGTCTTCGCCGTGGCCTGGCTCATGGTCAGCCGGATCGAATACCCCAAGCCCAAGGGCAACCTGGCCGCCGTCGTGCTGGGCTGGATGCTGATCAACGTGGCCTGCCTGACGATCTGGGCGGCCGGTCTCGCGGGCGGTGACCAGCTCATCAAGGTGGGCGCCACGATGCAGATCGCGATCGTGTCCGCGATTCCGCTTCGCGTTCTCATGTTCAAAAAGCAGCAGCGCAGGGAACGACGCTCGGAGAACGCGGGCTGACGTCGTCGAACGGACAGGGCCCCGGTCGGCTGGGGCCCGTCATCTTGGGCCCGGCCAATGACGTGGAGAAAACGCCTAGTCCAATGGAGCCCTGGTCGCCATGCCTCGTGAGCACACCCGGACGTACTTCCTCGGCAAACTCGCCCGGGAGCTTGAGCTACGAGGGCTGGAGGCGTCCCTGCGCCCCGACCCGCCGTCGCTGAAGGTCCGCGACCCGGACGCGGCGCTGTTCACCGAGACCGTGGACTGCGTCGCGATGTCGGACGGCTGGTTCTACCGGTGGTCCTGGGGCGATGTGGTGGAGAGCGCGGAGGAGCCCGCTCTCGCGGCCGACCGCATCGTGAAGGTCTTCACCACCGGCGAGCCCCGGCCGCACCCTGCACTCGGCGACGCCTGACGGGTCGCACCCTGCACTTGGCGACGTCTGACGGGTCGCATCCTGCACTCGGCGACGCCTGACGCGTCGCACCTGCTCTCAGCGCCGTCTGACCGGTTCGGGTGTCACAGCCGGATCCACTCCGTCGCCGTGGTGACCTCGTCCAGAACGTCCGGGAGGGGGTCCACGCCCAGCCCCGGGCCGTCCGGCACGTCGAGGTGCCCGCCGTCCAGTTCGAACGGCGGGGTCACGTCGGTGTGGAAGTAGCGCCGGGAGGCGGAGGTGTCGCCCGGCAGCGTGAAGCCGGGCAGCGCGGCCAGCGCGACGTTGGCCGCCCGGCCGATCCCGGTCTCCAGCATGCCGCCGCACCACACCGCGACGCCGTGGGCGCGGCACAGGTCGTGGATGCGCCGGGCCTCCAGGTAACCGCCCACCCGCCCCGGCTTGATGTTGATCACGGAGCACGCGCCGAGGCTGATCGCCGCAGCCGCGTGGGCGGCGGACTCGATCGACTCGTCGAGGCAGATCGGCGTGCGGATCGACCGGGCGAGCCGGGCGTGCTGCACGAGGTCGTCGTCGGCGAGCGGCTGCTCGATCAGCAGCAGGTCGAAGTCGTCGAGCCGGGCCAGATGACGGGCGTCCGCGAAGGTGTAGGCCGCGTTGGCGTCCACCTGGAGCAGCAGGTCCTCCCCGAACCGCTCCCGGACCGCGCGCACCGGCGTCACGTCCCACCCCGGCTCGATCTTCAGCTTGACCCGTACGTACCCCTCCTCGACGTACGCACCGACCGTGTCGAGCAGCTCGGCCACCGAGCCCATGATGCCGACCGAGACGCCGCAGGGGACGCGGTCGCGGGTGGCGCCGAGGTAGCGGGCGAAGGACTCGCCGGTGGTCCGGAGTGACGCGTCGAGCACCGCGGCCTCCAACGCCGCCTTCGCCATCCGGTGGCCCTTGAACGGCGCGAGGGCGGGACCGACGGCCTGCGGGTTCGGCTCGCGGGGCAGCGCGGGGATCAGGAAGCGCCGCAGCACGTCGGCCGCCGCGTCCACGTACTCGGAGGAGTACAGGGGCTCGGCCATTGCCACGCACTCGCCCCAGCCCTCGGCCTGCGGCGTCACCACCCGCACCAGCAGGACGTCGCGGGTGGTCTCGGTGCCGAACGACGTCCGGAACGGCGCGACGAGCGGCATCGCGATCCGGCGCAGTTCGATTCCAGTGATCTCCATGAGGTGCCAGGGCTCCAGGGGAAGGACGATGTGCGCCGACCACTATACGGACGAAGTGCCGCGGTCCTCAGACCACCAGCCCGAGCAGGAGCACGCAGCAGAACGACACCACCGAGATGACCGCCTCCATGACCGACCAGCTCCTGATCGTCTCGCCGACGGACATCCCGAGATACTCCTTGACCAGCCAGAACCCGGCGTCGTTCACATGGGAGAAGAACAGCGACCCGGCGCCGATGGCGAGCACGAGCAGGGCGACGTGGGCGGGGGAGAGCCCGGCCGCCAGCGGCGCGGCGATCCCGGCGGCGGAGATCGTGGCCACCGTGGCGGAACCGGTGGCCAGCCGGATCCCGACGGCGATCAGCCAGCCAAGCACGAGCACGGGCACGTTCGCGCCCTGCGCGGCCTCGCCGATGACCTTCCCGACGCCCGAGTCGACCAGGGTCTGCTTGAATCCGCCGCCCGCGCCCACGATGAGCAGGATGCCGGCGATCGGCGGCAGCGAATCGGCGATCGCCGAGGAGATCCGGGCCCGGCCGAAGCCCGCGGCGCGGCCCAGCGTGAACATCGCGACGATCACGGCGATCAGCAGGGCGATCAGGGGAGTGCCGAGGACCTCGAACGCGGTGCGCACCGCGTGGCCCTCCGGCAGGACGATCTCCGCGACGGCCCGGCCCAGCATCAGCACGACCGGCAGCAGGATCGTGGCCACCGTGACGCCGAACCCCGGCCTGGGGTGGTCCGCGTCCCCCGGTTCCGCGTTCTCGGACTCTGGGGTCTGCTCGCGTTCGGGCCGCTCCGGCGGCGCCGGCCGCACCCACCGGGCGGCGAACCGGGCGAACAGCGGGCCGGACACGATCACGGTCGGGATGGCCACCAGCAGGCCCAGCCCGAGCGTGAGCCCGAGGTCCGCCTTGAGCGTGTCGATCGCGACCAGCGGCCCGGGATGCGGGGGCACCAGGCCGTGCAGGACGGACAGTCCCGCCAGTGCGGGGATGGCGATCAGCAGCAGCGGACGGCCGCCGCGCCGGGCCACCAGCAGGATGACGGGGATCAGCAGGACCAGCCCGATCTCGAAGAACATCGGCAGTCCGATGAGCACCGCGATGAGCGTCATCGCCCATGGCAGAGCCCGGTCGCCGCTGCGGCGCAGGATGCCGTCCACGATCTCCTCGGCCCCGCCCGAGTCGGCCAGCAGCTTGCCCAGCATCGCCCCGAGGGCGATGAGCACGCCGACGCCGGCCACGGTCGAGCCGAGCCCGGCGGAGAAGCTGTCGATCAGCTTCTCGGGGGCCATGCCGGCCCCCAGACCGAGCACGCCCGAGCCGAGCGCGAGGGCGAGGAACGGGTGGGTCCGCAGCTTCGTGATCAGCAGCACGATGACCGCGATGCCGGCCAGGGCGGCCACGATGAGGCGGGTGTCGTCGCCGCTCCACGCGGTCGTGCTCGCGAGGTGGGTCACGAGGGGGGTCATTCGGGGCTCCTCCGACGGTCCGTGCGGTAGCCGCTGCCCGGCAGGAGCTCCCCGAATCACGTGCGCCCGCCCACCGGATCAAGCGCCCCGGGGGGCGGGACACCGTCCGGGCGTGCGTCACGTCACCAGCCGCGGGCCTTCCACTCGGGCAGGTGCGGCCGCTCGGCGCCGAGCGTGGTGTCACGGCCGTGACCGGGATAGACCCACGTCTCGTCGGGAAGACGGTCGAAGATCCGGTCCACCACGTCCGTGAACAGCTGCTCGAACCGCGCCGGGTCCTTCTGGGTGTTGCCGACGCCGCCGGGGAACAGGGAGTCGCCGGTGAACAGGTGGCGGTCCTGATAGAGCAGCGCGATCGAGCCGGGGGTGTGGCCGCGCAGGTGGATGACGTCCAGCGTCACCACGCCGACCGTCACCCGGTCGCCGTGCCCGACCTCCCGTGTGATCGTCACCGGCAGCTCGGGGGCGTCGAGGGGATGGGCGAGGGTCTGCGCGCCGGTGGCGCGGGCGACTTCCACCAGAGCCCCCCAGTGGTCGCGGTGCCGGTGGGTGGTCACGATCGAGCTGATCGGCATGTCGCCGATGAGATCGAGGAGCCGCTCGGGCTCGGCCGCCGCGTCGATCAGCAGCCCATCGCCGGTCTCGGTGCAGCGGAGCAGGTAGGCGTTGTTGCCGAAGTCGCCGACCTCGATCTTCGAGATCGTCAAGCCCGGGACCTCGCGTACGTCGGCGGGCCCGCCCTTGGCGACGTTTCCGGTGTAGGTCATGATCGTTCCTCTCTAGTTGTCGGCGGGCGGCCAGGACGAGGGTGGTTCGGCGGGCAGCCCCGCCGGGGACGGCTTCGGCCAGGGCGGCGGGGACGGCAGTGTCCCGGCCTGCTGGAGGCGGCCCCGTGGGGAGGTGAGGCGCAGGCCCGCGCCGTCGGTCCTGCCCGCGAGCCAGGCGAGCAGCTCGCGCGGCGTGCCCTCCACGGCCGGGCCGTCGCTGAGGCCGGTCCACGTCCTCAGGACCCGGCCGGTGCCCGGGTCGAGGGCGACGACCTCGCCCACCGGGCACTCGTCGCCGAGCCAGAGCATCGTGTCGTACAGCTCTCGTCTCACGTACGTCTCGGGCCAGTCGGCCCATCCGTAGCCTGCCCCGAGGTCGGCGTGGTGCACCTCGACCTCCCTGAGCCGGCGGATCGGAACGTACCAGGCGGGGTGGTCGGGCGGGTTCATCCCCGAGACCGGCGCGGTCCATGCCTCGGCGGGCATCCGCCCGGCCGCCGCCGCGAACCGCTCCGCGCTGTCGCGCAGGTCGGCGAGCTGTTCGCCCGGCCGGCGGCCGGCGCCCGCCTCGATGCCGGCCTCGCGGGCCTGTGCCGACGCGTACTGCGGGGTGCGCACCCCCGTACGCGCCCAGGTCAGCAGGTTGACGTAGCTGTCGGCGTTGCGGGCGACGTGCGCGAGCACGTGTCCCCTCGTCCACCCGGGCAGCAGGGACGGCGCGCGGAGATCCTCGTCGGTGAGGCGGGCGGCGGTCGCGAGCAGGCGCTCGGTCGCCTCGGCCAGCTCCCGCTCGATCTCGTCGATGAAGGACATGGGAAGAATCATGGACCCTGAAGGCCCCGGCCGCCGTCCCCGTCACCCCGTGGGAAGAGGACGGTCCCCCCGGCGGTTGTATGAGCAGGGGTTTCGCGCGGATGCCGGGCGCGGGTTTGACGAAGCTCATACTCTGGTTCACGGAGCGTGTCCCACGATGCACGCGGGGCCGCCCTCTCCGGCCGCCGGACGATGCCCCCCGAAATTGTCGGTGGCTCTGGATAGCCTGCCCGTGCACCTCCATTCACCTCATCGACCTATCGGGACCACCGTGGCTGACCGCCTGATCGTGCGTGGCGCACGCGAACACAACCTCAAGGACGTCTCGCTCGACCTACCGCGAGACGCTCTGATCGTTTTCACCGGGCTCTCGGGCTCCGGCAAGTCCAGCCTGGCCTTCGACACGATCTTCGCCGAGGGACAGCGGCGATACGTGGAGTCCCTGTCCGCGTACGCCCGGCAGTTCCTGGGTCAGATGGACAAGCCCGACGTGGACTTCATCGAGGGCCTTTCCCCGGCCGTCTCCATCGACCAGAAGTCCACCAGCCGCAACCCCCGTTCGACCGTCGGCACGATCACCGAGGTCTACGACTACCTGCGTCTGCTCTGGGCGCGTATCGGCAAGCCGCACTGCCCGCAGTGCGGTCGCCCGATCGCCCGCCAGACACCGCAGCAGATCGTGGACCGTGTGCTCGAACTTGAGGAGGGCACCCGCTTCCAGGTGCTCGCCCCGATCATCCGCGGCCGCAAGGGCGAGTACGCCGAGCTGTTCCGCGAGCTGCAGACCAAGGGATACGCCCGCGCCCGGGTGGACGGCACGATCGTGCGGCTGGAGGAGCCGCCCACCCTCAAGAAGTACGAGAAGCACGACATCGAGGTGATCGTCGACCGGTTGTCGGTGAAGGAGAGCGCGCGGCGCAGGCTCACCGACTCGGTGGAGACCGCGCTGCAGCTGTCCGGCGGCACGATCACACTCGACTTCGTCGACCTTCCCGACGACGACCCCAACCGTGAGCGTTTCTACTCCGAGCACCTCTACTGCCCCTACGACGACCTGTCGTTCGAGGAGCTGGAGCCCCGGTCGTTCTCGTTCAACTCGCCCTTCGGCGCCTGCCCCGAGTGCACCGGCCTCGGCACCCGCATGGAGGTCGACCCCGACCTCCTCGTGCCCGACCCCGAGCGCACGCTGGGCGACGGCGCGATCAGCCCGTGGGCGAACGGCCACACCAGCGACTACTTCGTGCGGCTGCTGGAGGCGCTGGGCCATGCGCTCGGCTTCGACCTCGACACCCCGTGGGAGCGGCTGCCGAAGAAGGCGCAGAAGGCGATCCTGCACGGCCACGACGAGCAGGTCCACATCCGCTACAGCAACCGGTACGGCAGGCAGCGGTCCTACTACACCGAGTTCGAGGGTGTGATCCCCTGGGTCCAGCGCCGGCACGCCGAGTCGGAGAGCGACGCCAGCCGGGAGCGGTTCGAGGGCTTCATGCGCGAGGTGCCCTGCCCGGCCTGCAAGGGCCGCCGCCTCAAGCCGGTCTCGCTGGCCGTGACCGTCGGAGACGCCTCGATCGCCGAAATCTCGGGCATGTCGATCGCCGACTGCGCGAAGTTCCTGTCCGGCCTGCGGCTGTCCGAGCGGGACA
Organism: Microbispora bryophytorum; assembly: GCF_043197435.1. Taxonomy (NCBI): domain Bacteria; kingdom Bacillati; phylum Actinomycetota; class Actinomycetes; order Streptosporangiales; family Streptosporangiaceae; genus Microbispora; species Microbispora bryophytorum. The sequence continues at coordinate 28,695 of NZ_JBICTF010000010.1, forward strand.
TGCACATCGCCGAGCGGGTGGTCAAGGAGATCAACGCCCGGCTGGGCTTCCTGCTCGACGTCGGCCTCGACTACCTCACGCTCGACCGCGCCGCCGGCACGCTGGCGGGCGGCGAGGCGCAGCGGATCCGGCTGGCCACCCAGATCGGCTCCGGCCTGGTCGGAGTGCTGTACGTGCTGGACGAGCCGTCGATCGGCCTGCACCAGCGCGACAACCAGCGCCTGCTGGAGACGCTGGTCCGGCTGCGCGACATGGGCAACACGCTGATCGTGGTCGAGCACGACGAGGACACGATCGCCGCCGCCGACTGGGTGGTCGACATCGGCCCCGGCGCGGGCGAGCACGGCGGCCAGGTCGTCGTGTCCGGCACCGTGCAGGACCTGCTCGCCAGCGAGGAGTCGCTGACCGGCGCGTACCTGTCGGGCCGCAAGGCGATCACCGCGCCGGAGGTCCGGCGCCCGCGGGACAAGAAGCGGCAGCTCGTCGTCAAGGGCGCCCGTGAGCACAACCTCAAGGGAGTGGACGTCGAGTTCCCGCTCGGCGTCTTCACGGCGGTCACCGGCGTTTCGGGGTCCGGCAAGTCGACGCTGGTCAACGACATCCTGTACGCCGCGCTGGCCAAGGAACTGAACGGCGCGAAGACCGTGCCAGGACGGCACTCCCGGGTCGTCGGCACCGACCTGGTGGACAAGGTCGTCCACGTCGACCAGTCGCCGATCGGCCGCACGCCGAGGTCCAACCCCGCGACGTACACGGGCGTCTTCGACCATGTGCGCAAGCTGTTCGCCGCCACGGCCGAGGCGAAGGTCCGCGGTTACCTGCAGGGCCGGTTCAGCTTCAACGTCAAGGGCGGGCGCTGCGAGGCGTGCTCCGGCGACGGCACCATCAAGATCGAGATGAACTTCCTCCCGGACGTCTACGTCCCCTGTGAGGTCTGCCACGGCGCCCGATACAACCGGGAGACGCTGGAGGTCCACTACAAGGGCAAGACGATCGCCGAGGTCCTCGACATGCCGATCGAGGAGGCGCTGGAGTTCTTCGAGGCGATCCCCGCCATCCGCCGTCACCTGCAGACCCTCAACGACGTCGGTCTCGGCTACGTACGGCTCGGCCAGCCCGCGACCACGCTGTCCGGCGGCGAGGCGCAGCGGGTGAAGCTCGCCTCCGAGCTGCAGCGGCGCTCGACCGGCCGCACCGTGTACGTGCTGGACGAGCCCACCACCGGCCTGCACTTCGAGGACATCAGGCGGCTTCTCGGCGTGCTCAACCGGCTCGTGGACGCAGGCAACACGGTGATCGTGATCGAGCACAACCTCGACGTCGTCAAGACCGCCGACTGGATCGTCGACATGGGGCCCGAGGGCGGGTCCGGAGGTGGCAGGGTCATCGCCACCGGCACGCCCGAGCAGGTCGCCCGGGTCGAGGAGAGCCACACCGGCGCGTTCCTGCGCAAGATCTTGGGTGTATGAGTATTCGTCTCATTATTTCTCCCTACTCTTCTGCTTCCGACCGCGTCACCCCCGACCGGCCACGGGGTGATGGCCGTACCTGAGGACACACAGGGTGACGCGTCGCGCAGGGGAAGGACCCGGGACCGTGGACGTCCTGGGCCGTCGCATCAGGGAAGGATGAGCATGACGGATACGACACGCCGGGCCGTGATCTTCAGCGCGGGAGGCGCCGGGCTGGCGGCGGCGCTGAGCGCGTGCGGCGCCTCCGGGGGGGACGACACGACGGCGTCGGCGGACCAGGGCGGCCAGTCCCAGGGGGCACAGGGCGGGGGCGAGCTCGCGAAGACCTCCGACATCCCCGAGGGTGGCGGCAAGGTCTTCAAGGATCAGGACGTCGTCGTCACGCAGCCGGCGGCCGGCGAGTTCAAGGCGTTCAGCGCGACCTGCACCCACCAGGGCTGCCCGGTCGGCAGCGTCTCGAACAACGAGATCGTCTGCCCGTGTCACGGCAGCAGGTTCAGTGCGAAGGACGGCTCCGTGGTCAACGGCCCGGCGGCCAGGCCACTGGCCGAGAAGAAGATCACGGTGAGCGGCGAGAGCATCACCCTCGCCTGACGGCGGCTGCCGGGTCCGGCGCCGGCTCGGGCTCGATGGCTGGTGGCCATGGCGGTGATGTCCACGGCCGCGGGCGGGCGAACCCCCGCGCCTGAGGGGTGACACGAGGCGCCGCCGCCCTACATCGTGTGCGAGCCGGCGCGATGGCGGGCGGCTCGCCCGGCGGCGAGGCGCTGGCGGTTCTCGCCGTCGCCGGGCCCGCCGGATCTGCCCGGTCCGCCGGGGACGGCGGGGACGGCGGGAATGTCGGCGGGGGCCAGTAGTCTTTTGAACGTGGCGGATCCGGCAACTTATCGACCGGCGCCCGGATCGATTCCCGAGTCGCCAGGCGTCTATCGCTTCCGCGACCCGGGCGGCCGGGTGATCTACGTGGGCAAGGCGAAGAGCCTGCGGCAGCGGCTCAACTCGTACTTCGCGGACTTCGCCGGTCTGCACCCGCGGACGCAGACCATGCTGACGACCGCGGCGTCCGTGGACTGGACGGTGGTCGGCACCGAGGTCGAGGCGCTCCAGCTCGAATACTCCTGGATCAAGGAGTTCGACCCCCGGTTCAACGTCAAGTACCGCGACGACAAGTCGTATCCGTACCTGGCCGTGACCATGGGGGAGGACTTCCCCCGGGTGCAGGTGATGCGGGGGGCCAAGCGGAAGGGCACGCGTTACTTCGGCCCCTACTCGCACGCCTGGGCCATCCGGGAGACCGTCGACCTGCTGCTGCGTGTCTTCCCCGTGCGGACGTGCTCGGCGGGGGTCTTCAGGCGGGCGGGCCAGATCGGGCGGCCCTGCCTGCTGGGATACATCGACAAGTGCTCGGCGCCCTGCGTCGGCCGGGTCACCCCCGAGGAGCATCGCGCCCTCGCCGAGGACTTCTGCGACTTCGTGGCCGGCAACACCGGCCGCTTCATCAAGCGGCTGGAGCGCGAGATGCGCGAGGCGGCGGCCGTGGAGGAGTACGAGCGGGCCGCGCGGCTGCGCGACGACGTCCAGGCGCTGCAACGCGCCCTTGAGAAGCAGACGGTCGTGCTCGGCGACGACACCGACTGCGACGTGATCGCCCTCGCCGAGGACCCGCTCGAGGCGGCGGTCCAGGTCTTCTACGTGCGCGGCGGCAGGATCCGCGGGCAGCGCGGCTGGGTGGTCGACAAGGTCGAGGAGGCCGGCCCCGGCGAGCTGGTGGAGCAGTTCCTGCTCCAGATGTACGGCGAGGCGACGATTCCCCGCGAGATCCTCGTGCCGGCGCGGCCCCCGGACGAGGCGGCGCTGATCGAGCTGCTGAGCGAGCAGCGGGGTTCCCGCGTCGACCTGCGCGTTCCCCAGCGCGGCGACAAGAAGAGCCTCATGGAGACCGTGGAGCGCAACGCGAAGGAGTCGCTCGCCCAGCACAAGCTGCGCCGCGCGAGCGACCTGACCACTCGCAGCCGCGCCCTGCAGGAGATCGCGGACGCTCTCGACCTGGACCAGGCGCCGCTGCGGATCGAGTGCTACGACGTGTCGCACATCCAGGGCGAGAACGTCGTGGCCTCGATGGTGGTCTTCGAGGACGGCCTGGCCCGCAAGAGCGAGTACCGCCGCTTCTCCATCAGGACCGGGGAAGGCGACGTCGCCTCGATATACGAGGTCATCTGCCGGCGGTTCAAGCGCTACCTGGAAGAGCGGGCGGCGACGGGCGAGCTGGACGCGGGGACGGAGGACGCGGCGGCGCACGGCGAGGCGGCTCCCGACGGGACGGCGAACGGCGGGGCAGGGCGCGATGCGGCGGCGAACGGCGAGGCGGCTCCCGACGGGACGGTGAACGACGGGACTGTGAACGGCGGGGCGGTGCACGACGAGGACGGGTACGGCGCGGCCGAGCGCGGCGGCGCCGGGACGCCGATCGACCCGGAGACCGGCCGTCCCCGCAAGTTCGCCTACCCGCCCAACCTCGTGGTGGTGGACGGCGGCCCTGCTCAGGCGGCGGCGGCCCAGCGCGCCCTGGACGAGCTCGGGATCGACGACATCGCGGTGTGCGGGCTGGCCAAGCGGCTGGAGGAGGTCTGGCTGCCCGGCGACGACCAGCCGGTGATCCTGCCGCGCAGCAGCGAGGGCCTCTATCTGTTACAGCGCGTCCGCGATGAAGCACACAGGTTCGCTATCACCTACCATCGGACGAAGAGGTCGAAATCGCTTAAAGAGAGCGCGCTCGACCACGTGCCGGGTCTGGGCCCGGCACGCCGTCAGGCCCTGCTGCGCCACTTCGGCTCGGTGAAGCGGCTGCGGGAGGCAAGCGCGGAGGAGATCCGTGAGGTCCCCGGCATCGGCCGTGCGACCGCCGAGGCCATCGTCGCGGCGCTCCGCGGTGAGAGCCCGTCCCCGGCGGAGCAGGGGTCGTGAGGTGCTCGCGCGAGCACCTCGGCGTGTCCCGTCCCGGGGAGGACTTCGGGGAGGGCGCCGCCGGAGCCGCGCGGCGTGGCGGTGGCGCGATCAGGTGAAGAGGTGTCATGCTCCGGCACCAGATGGTCCCTCCCGCGTGGAGCGGGCCCCGTCCCGGCGGGCGGGGCGGCCACCCCGGCATGGGGGTGGACGGGGCTGACGTTGGGCGGGCTGACATGGGCGGCAAGGCGGTGAGCGGGCGATGAGCACGACTGAGCCGGCATTCGTGGTGATCACCGGAATGTCGGGGGCGGGGCGCAGCACCGCCGCGAAGGCTCTGGAGGACCTCGGCTGGTTCGTGATCGACAATCTGCCGCCGGGGCTGCTGTCCTCGCTCGCCGAGGAGGCGGGCCGGGTGAACATGGCGACCGACCGCGTCGCCGCGGTCGTCGACGTGCGCAGCCTCGCCTTCACCACCGACCTGAACGCGGCGATCGAGGAACTCGTCGGGCGCGGCGTCGGCGTCCGGGTGATGTTCCTGGAGGCGAGCGACGAGGAACTGGTCCGCAGGTTCGAGAACGTCCGGCGTCCCCACCCCCTCCAGGGTGACGGGCGGCTCGTCGACGGGATCGACCGCGAGCGCGGCATCCTGCGCGAGGTCCGCGCCAACGCCGACCTCGTCGTCGACACGTCCCTGCTGAACGTCCACGAGCTCCGCAAGAAGATCGTGTCGTTCTTCGGCGGCGAGGACCGCCCGGGGCTGAAGGTGAACGTGGTGTCCTTCGGCTACAAGTACGGCCTGCCGGTCGACGCCGACCTCGTCGTGGACTGCCGGTTCCTGCCCAACCCCCACTGGGTGCCGGAACTGCGGCCCATGAACGGGCTCGACGCCCCCGTGCGCGACTACGTGCTCGGCCAGCCCGGGGCCAAGGAGTTCCTCGACGGCTACGAGGAGGTCTTCGGCATCGTGGCCGCCGGATACGCGCGCGAGGGCAAGGGCTACGCCACCCTCGCCGTGGGCTGCACCGGAGGCAAGCACCGCAGTGTCGCGATGGCCGAGCAGCTCGGCGCCCGCCTGCGCGAGCGCGGCATGGACGTCCAGGTCAGCCACCGGGACACGGGCCGAGAGTGACGGCCCCCGCCCGGTCCGCGGGCGGGTCCGCGGGCGGTATCCCGTACGGCCGGCCCCGGCGGGCCCCGGGGCCGGGCCGATCGGCACGACATGAGCGCCACGGCTCCGCAGGGCGGTGCTCGTGGCGAGGCGAGGAGGACGATGAAGGACCCCGCCCCGGAAAGACCCGCGGACCCCTCCGCCCCCGATCCCCTGAAGTCCCCCACCCCCGGCAGCCCGATGCTTTCCCCGCGCCCCGCCGCCCCCGCGAGCGGTCCCAAGGTCGTCGCGCTCGGCGGCGGCCACGGCCTGTACGCCTCCCTGTCGGCCCTCAGGACCGTCACGGACGATCTGACGGCCGTGGTGACGGTCGCCGACGACGGCGGCTCCAGTGGGCGTCTCAGGCGCGAGCTGGGGGTTCTGCCGCCCGGTGACCTGCGGATGGCGCTCGCGGCCCTGTGCGGCGACGACGAGTGGGGCCAGACCTGGAGCGAAGTCGTCCAGCACCGTTTCAGAAGCGAGGGCGATCTGCACGGCCACGCCGTCGGCAACCTCCTCATCGTCGCGCTCTGGGAGCTGCTGGAGGACCCCGTCGTGGGCCTGGAATGGGTGGGCCGGCTACTCGGCGCGCACGGCCGGGTGCTCCCCATGGCCTCCGTGCCGCTCGACATCCAGGCGGAGGTCGAGCTGGACGGGACGGTCACGACGGTGCGCGGGCAGGTCGCCTGCGCGCTGACGCCGGGGCGGGTGCGCTCCATCTCGCTGGTGCCGTCCGATCCGCCCGCCTGCCCCCAGGCGATTGAGGCGATCGAGGCGGCCGACTGGGTGGTGTTCGGGCCGGGCTCCTGGTTCACCAGCGTGCTGCCGCACCTGAAGGTGCCCGGACTCGCGCGGGCGCTGCACGAGACGAGCGCCAGGCGGCTGGTGATCCTCAACCTCGCGCCGCAGGCGGGGGAGACCGACGGCTTCTCGCCCGAACGGCACCTGGAGGTGCTCAGGGAGCACGCCCCCGCGCTGGTCGTCGACGCGGTGATCGCCGACGGCGGTGTGGTCGCCGACCCGAAGGCGCTGGAGAAGGCGGCCTGGTCGATGGGCGGCCGGGTCGTTTTGGCCGATGTGGCCGCCCCTGACGGATCTGTGCGGCACGACGGACCACGTCTTGCCACTGTCCTGGATGAGATTTTCCGTGAGAAGCGGTGATTGCGTGCTCGCCTGGTGCGAGAGACTGACGGGCAGAGTCTGTCTGGGGGAGGACACGAGCTGATGGCCATGACGGGTGTGGTGAAAGACGAGCTGAGCCGCCTTCCGGTGCTCAAGCCCTGCTGCCGAAAGGCGGAGGTCTCGACGCTGCTGCGGTTCGCCAGCGGGCTGCACCTGGTGGGCGGGCGCATCGTGATCGAGGCCGAGCTCGACACCAACGCCACCGCCCGCAGGCTGATCAAGGACATCGGCGAGGTGTTCGGCCACAAGGCCGAGGTGCTGGTCCTGGCCCCCGCCGGGCTGCGCAAGGGCTCGCGCTACGTCGTGCGCGTCTACAAGGACGGCGAGGCGCTGGCCCGGCAGACCGGCCTGATCGACAACCACGGGCGTCCCGTGCGCGGGCTGCCCCGGCAGGTCGTCTCCGGGGCCACCTGCGACGCCGAGGCGGCCTGGCGGGGCGCGTTCCTCGCGCACGGCTCGCTGACCGAGCCCGGCCGGTCGATGTCGCTGGAGGTGACCTGCCCCGGTCCGGAGGCGGCGCTGGCCCTGGTCGGCTCGGCCCGGCGGCTCAAGATCCACGCCAAGGCCCGCGAGGTGCGCGGCGTCGACCGCGTGGTCGTGCGCGACGGCGACGCGATCAGCGCGCTGCTGACCCGGCTCGGCGCCCACGACAGCGTGCTGGCCTGGGAGGAGCGGCGGATGCGCCGCGAGGTGCGGGCCACCGCCAACCGCCTGGCCAACTTCGACGACGCCAACCTCCGCAGGTCGGCCAGGGCGGCCGTCGCCGCGGGCGCGCGGGTGCAGCGGGCGCTGGAGATCCTCGGCGACGACGCTCCCGAGCACCTGGTGATCGCCGGTCGGCTGCGGGTCGAGCACAAGCAGGCGTCCTTGGAGGAGCTCGGCCAGATCTCCGACCCGCCGCTGACCAAGGACGCCATCGCCGGGCGCATCCGGCGGCTGCTCGCGATGGCCGACAAGCGCGCCCAGGATCTCGGCATCGCCAACACCGAGGCCAACCTCACCGCGGACATGCTCGTGCAGTAGCGCCGCCACCGCGGTTCCGTCGCGATCCCGTCCCGGGGGCGAGGGCGCGGTGGAACGGTGCGACGGGGGCGTCGTCGTGCGGGAAGGGCCCGCTCACCGGCTCGGCCGGGCTGACACGCCGTCAAAGCGCGGCCCGGTGGTCTACACCAATTTGGGTCCGATAAGGTCTGTCATTGAGGTTTAACACAGCCCTGGCGCCGGTACTCCGGCGCACGACGTACGAGGAGATCGGATCCGTGAGCATCCGCGTAGGCGTCAACGGCTTCGGCCGTATCGGCCGTAACTTCTGGCGCGCTGTGGCGGCCAGCGGCAAGGACATCGAGGTCGTCGCCGTCAACGACCTCACCGACAACGCCACGCTGGCCCACCTGCTGAAGTACGACAGCATCCTGGGCCGCCTGCCGTACGAGGTGAAGGCCTCTGCGGACGAGATCACCGTTGACGGCAAGGCGATCAAGGCGTTCGCCGAGCGCGACCCCGCCAAGCTGCCCTGGGGCGACCTCGGCGTGGACGTCGTCGTCGAGTCGACCGGCCTGTTCACCGACGCCACCAAGGCCAAGGTGCACGCCGACAACGGCGCGAAGAAGGTCATCATCTCCGCGCCGGCGAAGAACGAAGACGTGACGATCGTCATGGGCGTGAACCACGAGAAGTACGACCCCGCCGCTCACACGATCATCTCCAACGCCTCCTGCACCACCAACTGCCTGGCCCCGATGGCCAAGGTCATCAACGACACCTTCGGTATCGAGAAGGGCCTGATGACCACCATCCACGCCTACACGCAGGACCAGAACCTGCAGGACGGCCCGCACAAGGACCTGCGCCGCGCCCGCGCCGCCGCGCTGAACATCGTCCCGACCTCCACCGGCGCCGCCAAGGCGATCGGCCTGGTCCTGCCGGAGCTGAAGGGCAAGCTCGACGGCTACGCGCTGCGTGTGCCGATCCCGACGGGCTCGGCCACCGACCTCACGGTCGAGGTCGGCCGCGAGACCACCGTCGAGGAGGTCAACGCCGCGCTCAAGGCCGCCGCCGAGGGCTACCTCAAGGGCTACCTCAGCTACACCGAGGACGAGATCGTCTCCAGCGACATCGTCACCGACCCGTCGTCCTGCATCTTCGACGCCGGCCTGACCAAGGTCATCGGCAACCAGGTGAAGGTCGTCGGCTGGTACGACAACGAGTGGGGCTACTCCAACCGCCTCGTGGACCTCATCGAGTACGTGGGCGCCTCCCTCTGATGATCGGAATCGACGAGCTCGACGTGAAGGGCCGGCGCGTGTTCGTGCGCGCCGACCTCAACGTCCCCCTCGACGGGGAGACGATCACCGACGACGGTCGCATCCGGGCGTCGGTGCCGACGATCAGGAAGCTGATCGAGCGCGGCGCGAAGGTCGTCGTCGCGGCCCACCTCGGCCGTCCCAAGGGCTCCGTCACGCCGAAGTACTCGCTCGCCCCGGTCTCCCGGCGGCTGGCCGAGCTGCTCGGCGAGGACGTGGCCTTCGCCACCGACGTGGTCGGCGAGTCCGCGCAGAGCGTGGTGGCGGGCCTGCAGGACGGGCAGGTCGCCCTCCTGGAGAACCTGCGCTTCGAGCCCGGCGAGGAGTCCAAGGACGACGCGGTCAGGGGCGAGTTCGCCGGTAAGCTGGCCGACCTCGCCGAGCTCTACGTCGGCGACGGCTTCGGCGCGGTGCACCGCAAGCACGCCAGCGTCTACGACCTGCCCAAGCGGCTGCCGCACGCGGCGGGCGACCTGGTCCTCGCCGAGGTCGAGGTGCTGCGCAAGCTCACCGAGGACCCGGCCAGGCCGTACGTCGTCGTGCTGGGCGGCGCGAAGGTCTCCGACAAGCTCGGCGTGATCGCGAACCTGCTGTCCAAGGTGGACCGCCTGCTTATCGGCGGCGGCATGGCCTACACGTTCCTGAAGTCGCAGGGCTACGAAGTGGGCAAGTCGCTGCTGCAGGAGGACCAGATCGACCAGGTCAGGGGCTTCCTCGACGAGGCGGCCTCCCGCGGGGTCGAGCTGGTGCTGCCGGTGGACGTGCTGGCCGCCACGGAGTTCGGCGCCGACGCGCCGCACGAGGTCGTGGACGCCACCGCGATCCCGGCCGACCGCGAGGGCCTCGACATCGGCCCCCGCACCCGGGAGCTGTTCGCCTCGAAGCTGGCCGACGCCCAGACCGTGTTCTGGAACGGCCCGATGGGCGTGTTCGAGTTCGACGCGTTCTCCGGCGGCACCCGCGCGGTGGCCGAGGCGCTCGTCAACTCCAAGGCGTTCACCGTGGTCGGCGGCGGCGACTCGGCCGCGGCCGTGCGCAGGCTCGGCCTGCCCGAGGACGGCTTCTCGCATATTTCCACCGGTGGCGGCGCGAGCCTCGAGTACCTCGAAGGCAAGACGCTGCCCGGACTCGCGGCGCTGGAGGAGTAGATGGCTCGCAAGCCGCTGTTCGCCGGCAACTGGAAGATGAACCTCAACCACCTTGAGGCCATCAACCTGGTGCAGAAGCTGGCGTTCACGTTGACCGACCGCGACTACGACAAGGCGGACGTCGCGGTCATGCCGCCGTTCACCGACCTGCGCAGCGTGCAGACGCTCGTGGACGCCGACAAGCTCCGCATCACCTACGGCGCCCAGGACCTGTCCGCGCAGGACTCCGGGGCGTACACCGGGGAGATCTGCGGGAGCATGCTGAGCAAGCTCGGCTGCACGTACGTGCTGGTGGGGCACTCGGAGCGGCGGGAGTACCACGGCGAGGCCGAGATGCTGTGCAACGCCAAGGTCAAGGCCGCCTACCGGCACTCGCTGACGCCCATCCTGTGCGTGGGCGAGGGGCTGCCGGTGCGCCAGGAGGGCCGCCACGTCGAGCACACGCTGGCGCAGCTCGACGGCGCGCTGGAGGGCGTGACCGCCGAGCAGGTGAAGTCCATCGTGATCGCGTACGAGCCGGTCTGGGCGATCGGCACCGGCGAGGTCGCCACGCCGAAGGACGCCCAGGAGGTGTGCGGCGCAATCAGGACGCGACTCGCCGAGCTCTACGGTGACGATGTAGCCTCCGTTGTCCGTATCCTTTACGGTGGCTCGGTGAAGTCGGGCAACGTCGCCGGCATCATGGCGGAGGCCGACATCGACGGCGCCCTCGTGGGAGGGGCCAGCCTCGACGCGGGAGAGTTCGCCAAGATCTGCCGACTCGGCGAGACCGCCGGCTAGCTGAGCCGTTTGGGGGGTACGACTTGACATGACGTCGTACCCTCAAAGAACACAATTGAATCGTCACGCCGATGGCATCGTGCACAACCCGTCGTGCACGCCCGGACATAGGAACAGGTCTACGGTGACAATCGGAATCTCCATCGCCCTCATCCTGTCGAGCGCTCTGATGGTGCTGCTCGTCCTGCTCCACAAGGGCAAGGGCGGCGGCCTGTCCGACCTGTTCGGCGGCGGGTTCACGTCTTCTTTCGGCGGTTCGTCGGTGGTGGAGCGTAACCTGGACCGTCTCACCGTCATCACCGGCGTCGTCTGGTTCGTCTGCATCATCGCGCTGGGCCTGCTGCTCAAGCCGTAGCGGACGGCCTCCGGCCACGCGTGGCAGAGATTCACCTCCCCCCGTCCGCGGGGCGATCGAGCAAGGAGTTCATCGGTGGGTAGTGGCAACGCGATCCGTGGTAGCCGAGTCGGCGCCGGCCCCATGGGAGAGGCCGAACGCGGCGAGGCCGCCCCCCGTGTGCGGGTCTCGTTCTGGTGCGCGAACATGCACGAGACGCGCCCGAGCTTCGCCAGTGACGCGGCCGTCCCCGAGTTCTGGGACTGCCCGCGGTGTGGGCTGCCGGCCGGGCAGGACCAGTCGAGCCCGCCTGCTCCGCCGAAGAACGAGCCGTACAAGACGCACCTCGCATACGTGAAGGAGCGCCGTAGCGACAAGGACGGCGCGCAGATTCTCGCCGAGGCGCTGGAGCGGCTGCGCTCCTCCTCCCGCCCGATCTACTGATCCGGACTCCCGGTTCATCGATCCGGACAACCGTGCAGGCCCTTTCCGCTCAGGCGGGGAGGGCCTTTCACGTATCCGCATGCCCCCGCTCGGCGGCGCGGTAAACGCTCGTGGCGATGTGGGCGAACGAGCGGATCAGCGGGCCGGCGTCGGCGCTGTTCCAGGCCAAAACGAGGCGGCTGGGCGGCATGTCCGCCAGCGGCACCGACGCGAGCCCCTCGGGGAGCGGATGGGATGCCGGCGCGAGCCCGACCGTGCCGTTCCACAGAACCGCCTGCAGGCACTCGTGGACCGTGCGCACCACCGGGCCGTCCCTGAGCTCGCCGCCCGGTGTGGTGGCGTTCCAGTAGGCGCGCCAGACGGGATCGGTGCCGTCGGGCAGCCGGAACCACGGGCGGCCGGCGAGATCGCTCAGCCGCAGGGTCTCGCGACAGGCGAGCGGATCGTCGGCACGCAGGACCACGCCCATGGGGTCGGAGCGCAGCAGGCGGGTGGTGATCCCGGCGTCGTCGAACGGCTCCCTGGTGATGGCGACGTCGACGAGTCCGGCGCGAAGGCCCGTGGTCGGGTCGGTGAAGTCGGCTTCGCGGACGCGTACCTGGACTCCCGGGTGACGCCGGCGGAAGGCCGCGGCGAGCCGGGCCCCGGCCTGCTCGGCGCTGTCCGCGAGAGTGCCGATGGTCAGGGTGGCGGCGCCGGCCGCGGCGGCGACCCGGGCGCGCACCCGCTCGGCCTGCTCCAGCAGCGCGCGTGCCTCTTCGTAGAGCGCGGCCCCGGCGGGGGTCGGCGTGACGCCGGTGGGCGATCGGTGCAGCAGGAGAGTGCCGAGATCGGCCTCCAGCTGCCGGACGGCGCGGCTCAGCGGCGGCTGGGTCATGTGCAGGCGCGCGGCGGCCCGCCCGAAGTGGCGCTCCTCGGCGACCGCCACGAAGTAGCGCAGCGAGCGTAGGTCCATCACCGGCGACGATACCGGGACGGTATCGGGCGTGCGCAACCGGTGTTGGACGCGGCACAGCATCCGGTAATGGACTGGAGCGGCCAGATTGCCAGGCTCTCCGGAAAGTGGATGTCATGTCGAAATTCGTGCTGCCCGAGCCCGTCGTGCGGATCGAGGACGTGCGGGAGCTCGCCCGCGACCTGCTGGTGATCCCCAATCGCCGGGTGCCGCTGGTGCCCAACATCGGCGTCGTCGGCGGCGCCCATTCCGTGCTGGTCGTCGAGACCGGCATGGGCCCGCGGAACGCCGAGGCCGTCCTCGCGTTCGCGGCGGAGTACGCGGCAGGTCGCAGGCTCTATCTGACCACGACGCATTTCCACCCGGAGCATGCGTTCGGGGCGCAGGTGTTCGCCGGGAAGGCGACATTCCTGGTCAACCGGGCGCAGGCCGAGGACTTGGCCGCGAAGGGCGCCGCCTACCTCGAAATGTTCCGGGGGCTCGGCGAGCCGGTCGCCCGGCAGCTGGAGGGCGTCGAGATCGCCAGTCCGGACGTCGTCTACGACGACGCGTACGACCTCGACCTGGGAGGGCGGGTGGTGCGGCTGCGGGCCGCCGGCCGGGCGCACAGCAGGGGCGACCAGGTGATCACGGTCCCCGACGCCGGGGTGATGTTCACCGGCGATCTCGTGGAGGCTGGGCAGTTCGCCATCTTCCCGTGGTTCCCGCCGTACGACACCGACGTCTCCGGCATCCGCTGGATCAGCGTGATGAGGCGGCTGGCCGACGCGTCGCCGCAGGTCGTGGTGCCCGGTCACGGCGACGTCGGCGGCCCGCAGCTGCTCGCCGACGTCCGCGACTACCTCGAGCTGCTGCGCGACGAGACCTGGGCGCGCCGGGACTCGGCCGTGAGCGAGCAGACGATCGTCGAGGAGGTCAGGGCGCTCATGATCGAGCGGCACCCGGAGTGGGCCGGCCGGGAATGGATCGATAAGGGCGTCGGCTGCCTGTGCGCCGAGCACCCCGTATGAGCGCGCGGGCCGTCGGCGTCACCCCCTGCGTCCGGCCGCGGGCGCCGGCAACGGTCATCCGCCGTGCACGGGCTCGCCGTCGAGGAACGTCATGACGACTCCGGTCGTCCAGATGTCCTTCGGATCGAGGGCGAAGGGGTCGCGGTCGAGCACGACGAGGTCGGCCGGGCGGCCCTCCTCGATCACCCCGGCGGGGGAGCGGTTGATCCAGGCCGAGCCCTCGGTGTAGGCCGTCATGATGGCACGCAGGTCGAGGCTCTGCTCCGGCAGGAACGGGGTCTGGGCCGTGGGGTACGTCGCGTGGACGGAGCTGCCCGGCTCGGTGCGGTTGACCGCCACGTGCATGGCCTCCAGTGGGTTGGCCGAGGAGACCGGCCAGTCCGAGCCGCCGGCGAAGCGGGTGCCGTGCCGCAGGAGGTCGGCGAAGGGATACTGCCAGGAGGTGCGCTCCTCGCCGAGGTAGGGGATGCACAGCTCGTCCATCTGCAGGTGGTGGGTGGCCCACAGCGCCTGCAGGTTGGCCGTCACACCGAGCTCGGCGAAGCGCGGCACGTCCTGCGGCGTGATGATCTGGACGTGCGCGATGTGGTGCCGGTTGGCGGGGTCGGTGCCGGTGAGCGCGTCGAGCGCCTCGCGCACGGCACGCTCCCCGATCGCGTGGAAGTGCACCTGGAAGCCCAGGGCGTCGAGCTCCTTGACGTACCCGCCGAGCAGCGCGGGGTCGATGTACGACAGGCCGGTGCCGCCGCAGCGGCAGTAGGGCTCGATGACGGCGGCGGTGAAGTTCTCCGGGATGCCGTCCTGCATGATCTTGACCGAGTTCGCCCGGAACCGGTCCAGGCCCTCGGTCGCCGCGCGCCGCTCGATCAGGCTCGGAATCTGCTCCGCCCCCTGCGCGCGGTCCCACCACAGGGCGCCGACCACGCGCGCCTTCAGCCGCCCGGAGGCGGCCGTGCGGACATAGGCGGGCAGCGGGTCGTCCGACCCGGCGTACGACCCGACGATGGCGTCCTGCCAGCCGGTGATGCCCAACGAGAACAGGTGGGCCTGTGCGTCCATCAGGGCGGCGTCGACGTCGGCCGGGGTCGGGCGCGTGGTGAGCAGGCCGACGAGGTCCATGGCGCCCTCGTGCAGCACGCCGCTCGGCGTGCCGTCCGGGTCGCGCTCGATGCGGCCGTCCGCGGGGTCGGGGGTGTCCTTCGTGATGCCGGCGAGCTCCAGAGCCCGCGTGTTGACCCAGGCGGCGTGGTGGTCGCGCTGCACGAAGTACGCCGGGCGGTCGAGGAAGTCGAGCTGGGAGCGGTGGGGGAGGCCGCCGGGGAAGGCCGACATGTCCCAGCCGCCGCCGTCGATCCACGCCTTGTCCGGATTGCTCACGGCGTAGCCGCCGATCTCCGCCGTGTAAGCGTCGAGCCCGTACACCTCGGCCAGGTCGCACTTGGCCCGCTCCAGCCCGGCCTGCACGGGGTGGATGTGGGCGTCGGTGAATCCCGGGGTCAGCAGGCCGCCGCCGAGGTCCACCGGCTCGGCGTCCCGCGCCAGCCGTACGAGGTCGGACTCGGCGCCGACGGCGGCGATGACGCCGTCACGGACGAGCACCGCCTCGGCGAACCCGCCGGGGACGAAGACGCGGCCGCCGCGGAACAGGAGGGAGGAACTCACAAATCAGCCTTTCAGTGCCCGGTGATCTTGTCGGCGATCCTGGCCAGTACGGACGTCCTGGCCATGCCCCTGTTCTCGCGGGCGTCGGCCAGGCGGTAGAGACGGTACATCGAGTGGACGCCGAGCCAGCGCAGCGGCTCGGGCTCCCAGGCGCGCACCCGCCGGTCCACCCACGGCATCCGGGTCAGGTCGGTGTCGCGGCGCAGCACCAGGTCGCACAGCGTGCGCCCGGCCAGGTTGGTGGTGGTCACGCCGTGGCCCGTGTAGCCGCCCGCCCAGCCGAGGCCGGTCACGGGGTCCAGGTGGACGGCCGAGCACCAGTCGCGCGGCACGCCGAGCACGCCCGACCAGGCGTGCTCCACCCGCGACCCGGCGACGGCGGGGAAGAATGCGACCAGCAGGTCCCACAGGGCGTCCACGGTCCAGTCGTGCGTGTGCCCCCGCTCGTCGATCCTCGATCCGTACAGGTAGGGCCTGCCACGCCCGCCGAAGGCGATGCGGTCGTCGGCCGTGCGCTGGGCGTACATGTAGTAGTGCGCCATGTCGCCGAGCAGCTCATGGCTCTGCCAGCCGATCTCCGCCCAGACCCGCTCGGGCAGCGGCTCGGTGACGATCATGGAGCTGTTCATGGGCAGCCAGTCGCGGTGGTGACCGGTGATGGTGGCGGTGAACCCCTCGGTGCAGCGCAGCACGTGGTCCGCCCGCACGGTCCCGTACGGCGTGACCGCCGCCGCCGGGTGTGTCCTTCCACCCGGCGTGATCGCGGTCACCGGGGTCTGCTCGTAGATCTCGACGCCCAGGTCCCGTACGGCCCGCGCCAGACCGCGGACGAGCTTGGCCGGCTGGATCCTGGCGCAGTGCGGGCTCCAGGTGGCCCCGGTGGCGCCCGCCACGCGCAGCCGGTCGTTCATCTCGTCGGTGGTCAGCAACCGGACGTCGTCGGCGTCCCAGCCCCAGGCGCGCTGGCCCGCCAGCTCCTCGCGCAGCCGCAGGTCCTGCGCCGGGCCGCGGGCGACGGTGAGCAGGCCGCCCTTGACGATGTCCGCGTCGATGCCCTCCCCGCGGGCGACGCGGATGACCTCGTCGACAGCCTCGAACATCGCGCGCTGCAGCCGCCGGGCCCCGTCCCGTCCGTGGGTCTTGGCGTACCGCTCGGGTGAGCCGGCCAGCGCGCCGGTCAGCCAGCCGCCGTTGCGTCCCGACGCGCCGAACCCGGCGAACTCCTTGTCCAGCACGACGATCCGCAGCGACGGGTCGGCCTTCTTCAGGTAGTAGGCGGTCCACAGTCCGGTGTAGCCGGCGCCGACCACGGCCACGTCGGCCCGCAGGTCGCCGCCGAGCGGCTCTCCGGGCGCGGGCATCCCCCGCGACCGGTACCAGAAGGACACCTCGCCGTTGACGAAACCGGGGGACAGAGGAGCGGTCATGGTGCACATCCTGCTGTATCCGTACTCATCCCGCCATTCGGCGACGGATGTCGTGGAGATTCACGAGGACACATGCGGATAACAGTATTCGTAACGTCCTCCATCGGAAGGAAACCATCGGCTCACCGCCGTGTAGCAGGCGCGTAACAGCGCTCCGGCACGCTGAAGGCCGGCACAACGGAGGGAGCGGGTAGCGATGGGGTTCTTCCGGATCCGTACGACCGTGGACGAGCGGCCCGGGCGCCTGGCGTCGCTGGCGACCGCCCTGGCCGGCAAGGGCGGCAACATCCTGGGCCTGTCGGTGCAGCCCGACACGGACGGCACGGTCGACGAGTTCGTCACGGACATCCCCGCCTCCCCCGAGGCCGTACGCGAGGCGCTGGAGGCCGCGGGCGGGAGGCGGGTGCGGATCGTGCCGGCCACCGCGCACGAACTGACCGACGAGCCGACCCGCACGCTGCTGCTGGCCGCCCGGCTGCGCTCGGCTCCCTGGCGCCTGCCGGAGATCCTGGGCGAGCTGCTGCGCGCCGACGACGCCCGCTGGGTGTACGGCGCGAACGCCGTGCGCTCGCGGGAGGAGGACGGCGAGCGGGCCGAGGGAGAGGCACTGGAGCTGCCCGACCCGACCCTGCTCGTAGTGCCAGTGGCGCCGCGGCGGTCCATCCGGCTGCGCCGCTCCGGGCTCCCGTTCACCCTGACCGAGGCGGCCCGCGCCGCGGCGATGGTGCGGCTGACGCAGCCGCCGGCGGAACCGTCCGCGGCCGAGGGGCCGGTGCGGCTCGCCGACGGCGCGGAGGTTCAGGTCAAGCCGCTGACCTCGCTCTACCGCGAGGCGCTGCGCGACCTGCACGAGCGCTGCTCACCAGAGACGCGCAGGTTCCGCTACTTCACCGCCAACCCCACCCTGCCGCCGCGCGTCTTCGACCGGCTGTGCGATCGGGCCCGCGGCCAGTCGCTCGTCGTCGGGCACGACGGCCAGGTGGTGGCGCTCGCGTCGCTGACGTTCTCCGCGGACCCCGGCATCGCGGAGATCGCCTTCCTCGTGGAGGACCGCTGGCAGGGCCGGGGGCTCGGCGGCCGGTTGGCGCGGATGCTCCTCGCCCAGGCAAGGGACCTCGGTTTCGCCGAGGTGCGGGCGACCCTTCTGCACGACAACACGCGCATGCGCAGGCTGCTCGGCTCCCTCGGCGCGACGCTCACCCACACCGAGGATCCCGGTGTGATGGAGGCGCGGATCGCCGTGGGCGTGATGGCGACGGCTTCCCCGAGCTGACGTCATCACAGGTGATCCTCCTGGTCCGGTGTTGCTCAGGGCACCGGACCAGGACGGGTCGCCGTGCTTGGTCGCCGCGGTGCGTCAGCGCCGCCCGCCGAACTCCCAGTCGTGCACCTCGATGTCGGCGTACCGGCCCTGGGTCAGGACGGCGCGTGCCGCGTCCGGGTCAGGCGCCCGGACCAGCACCGCCGTACCCAGCCAGGTGGCGCCGTCATCGGACAGCAGCGGCCCATAGGCGATCAGCTCGTCCCGGCCGGGCGGCGGGACGAGGTCGGCGGCCTCCCCGGAGCCCAGGCCCAGCACCAGGTATCGGTTG
Organism: Microbispora bryophytorum; assembly: GCF_043197435.1. NCBI lineage: Bacteria > Bacillati > Actinomycetota > Actinomycetes > Streptosporangiales > Streptosporangiaceae > Microbispora > Microbispora bryophytorum. The sequence continues at coordinate 47,097 of NZ_JBICTF010000010.1, forward strand.
CCGCCGTCCCTGCCGCCGGGGAAGTCCCACATGGTGCGACCCAGCACGTTGCGCCAACGCCGTACCATCACGTCCCGATACACACCGGCCTGGTAGTTGGGCTCGTCGAAGGCGAACGCACGCGCCGCGGCGGGATCCGGTAGGTCCACGATGTGCACGCTGCCGGTGGCGACGTCGGTGACGCAGTCGAAGGTCGGGCCACGGGCGATCAGCTCCGCGTCGTACCGGTCCATGTAGGACCAATGCTCTTCCAGCAGTTCGTCGCGCAGCGCCCCCGAGCCGGGCCGGTCGCGGTGATAACAGAAGAACTCCATGGGAGGAGTACCTACCATGGTGGAACGCGGCGGAGAAGTCGGGTACACGTGGTCTGTGGACGTCGACGAGGCCGCCGACCGGCTCTACGGCATGGTGCCCGATGAGTTCACCTCGGCCCGCGACGCGCTGGCCAAGGAGGCGAAGGCGGCGGGCGACGCGGCGCTGGCCAAGCGGATCAAGGCGCTGCGCAAGCCGACCGTCGTGGCCTGGGCCGTCAACCGGACCGCCCGGGAGCGGAGCGAGGAACTCGGCCGGCTGCTCGACCTCGGCCGGCGGCTGCGGGACGCGTGGCGGGCCCAGGACGCCGACGCCCTGGCCGAGGCGGGCCGCGAACGGACCCCGCTCATCGCCCGTCTCGTCCGGTCCGTGCGCGAGACGGCGGAGGAGGCCGGGCGTCCGCTGGCCCCGGCCGCCGACCTGGAGATCGAGCAGACCCTCGACGCCGCCGTGGTGGACGAGGACGCGGCCGAGCAGGTGCGTCTGGGCCGGCTGACCCGCCCTCTGGGCTACAGCGGCTTCACACCCGCGCCGATCGTACGGCCCGCACCCGAACCGGCAGCGCGGAAGAAGCCCGGACGCCGGGAAGCCGAGCAGGAACGGCACACAGCGGAGCGGGAAAAGCGCAGTGCGGAGCGGGAAAAGCGCAGTGCGGAGCGGGAAAAGCACAGTGCGGAGCGGGAACAGCACAGTGCGGAGCGGGAACGCCGGATCAAGGAGCTGGAAGGCGCCCTCGCCGAGGCCGAGCGGGCCGCGCTGGAGGCGGAGCGTGGCCGCGCCGACTGGGAAGCCGAGCGAGCAGAGGCCGCGCGCGAGCGCGAGCGGCGGACGGCCAGGGTCGAGACGCTCAACGCGAAGCTGGCCAAGGCCAAGGACAAGCTGAACGCGGCCGAGCACCGGCTGGAGGTCGCCCACCGCGAGGAGACGACCGCCGAACGCGCCGCGCGGTCCGCCCGCCGGCGCGCCGACCAGGCCCGCGCCGCCCTGGACGAGGCCCGCTCAGGCCACGAATGAAGGCACGGCGGGAAGGAGCGGGCAGGAGGGAGGGAGGCCCACAGCGAAGGCCCTGCGCATTGGGCTTCGCGAAGGCCGGACCTTACGCCCGGCGCGGCGGGCTTCGCGAGGACCGGACCTTACGCCCGGCGCGGCGGGTTTCGCGAGGACCGGACCTTCTGCCTGTGCGGCGGGCTTCGCGAGGGCCGGACCTCACGCCCGGCGCAACACCCGGCGCAGTGACGTCGGTCAGCGGGCGGTGCTGCCTCACCTTGGTGACGTCTCACATCGGAACGGCCGGGCAGGGGCGTGTGCCCCGGCCCGGCCGTTCCGGTGATCTCCCGTCAGGGGGAGGCGATCCGCCCCAGCGATGGTGGGATCTTGTGTGCGGCGGCGCGGTCGAGCAGGAACAGCGTGCGCTGCCGCCCGCGCGCCCCGGCGGCCGGAATCTGGAACGGCCCGGCGTCGGACAGCGCCATCCTGACCGCCTGCGCCTTCTCCTCGCCCGCCGCGACGACCCAGACCTCCCTGGCGGCCCGCAGCGCGGGGAACGTCAGCGACAGCCGGGTCGGCGGCGGCTTGGGGGAGCCGTGCACGGACACGACCGGCCGCTCCTCCTCGTAGACGGCCGGTTGGCCGGGGAACAGCGAGGCCACGTGGCCGTCGGGGCCCATGCCGAGCATCAGCACGTCGAACGACGGCACCGGCCCGTGGTCCTCCGGCCTGGCCGCCTTGGCCAGCTCCACCGCGTACGCGTCGGCGGCCTCCTCGGCGGTCATCCCCGAGTCGGGGCCGGGCATCGGGTGCACCCGCGCGGGGTCCACGTCGACGTGGTCGAGCAGGGCCTGACGCGCCCCGGTCTCGTTGCGCTCGGGATGACCGGTCGGCAGGAACCGCTCGTCGCCCCACCAGACGTCGAGCGTCCGCCAGTCGATGGCGTCGTGCGCCGCCGTCCCCGCGAGGGCGGCCAGCGTCGCGATGCCCACGGTGCCGCCGGTCAGCACCAGGTGCGCGGAACCGCGGGCCGCCTGCGTGTCCACCAGCCGCGTGATGAGGCGGGCGGCCACGGCCTGGGCCAGCACTTCGGCGTCGCGGTGGACGAGGACGGTGGGAACGCCGGTCACGCCCGTCCCCGCCCCTTCATCTCCGCCAGCCGGCGGATCGCGGCGGCGTAGATGTCGTCGGGGTCGAGCCTGCGCAGCTCCTCGGACAGCAGCTCCGAGGTCGGCCTGCGGGCCAGGGCGACCCGCCGGTCGGGGTTGCCGGGCCGCGACAGCGTGGCGAGCCTGGCGTCGGTCCTGCTCACCGTCAGCTCGCCACCGCCCTCGATGGACAGCCGCACGCCCGTCAGGCCGGGGCCGGCGGAGTCGGCGATCTCGATCGGCGCCTCCAGCCGGTCGCACAGCCAGGCGGCCAGCAGCGGCGCGCTGGGGTTGCCCGCCGCGGCCTCGACCACGCCCCCGGTGATCTTCCCCATGGGCTGGTCGAAGGCGGCGGCCAGCAGGCTGCGCCACGGCGTGAGCCGGGTCCAGGCCAGGTCGGTGTCGCCGGGGACGTAGCTGCCGGCCCGCGAGGAGATGGCGGCGACCGCCTCCCCGGCCGATCTGGCGTCCAAGATCCGGCGGCTGCCCAGGTGCCCGATCGGGTGCTTGGCGGGAATCTCCGGGCACTCGCCCGGCCACCACACCACCACCGGCGTGTCGGTGAGCAGCAACGGCGTGATCACCGAATCGGCGTGCTCGGTCAGCTCGCCGTACAGGCGCAGCAGCACGACCTCGCCCGGTGCCGACTCGCCCACGCGGATCTCCGCGTCCAGCCGGTTGGGCTCGGCCGGGTCGCGGATGATCACCATGAGGATGCGCGAGGGGTGCTCGCGCGCCGCGTCGGTGGCCGCGCGCAGGGCGTCGTACTGTCCCGCCTCGTCCACCACCACGACGAGGGTCAGCACCATGCCGACGGCGGGCGCGCCCATCTGGTGCCGCAGCCGGGTGAGCGTCGAGGAGATCCTCGACGCGGTCGTCTCGGTCAGGTTGAAGGTCGTCACACCGCTCTCCGCTCGCTTGACCCCAGATGCGCCGTGCTGACAGCCGCGTTCACAGCCGCCTCCAGGCGCGTCCGTCCCTGGCCAGCATCGCGTCGGCCGAGGCGGGACCCCAGGAGCCGGACGCATACCCCTCGGGCTGGCCCTGGGAGGCCCAGAACTCCTCGATCGGGTCGAGGATGTTCCACGACAGCTCCACCTCCCGCTGGTGCGGGAACAGCGGCGGATCGCCGATGAGCACGTCGAGCAGCAGCCGCTCGTAGGCCTCGGGGGAGGACTCCATGAACGACTCGCCGTAGGCGAAGTCCATGTTGACGTCCCTGACCTCCATGGCCGTGCCCGGCACCTTGGAGCCGAAGCGCACCGTGATGCCCTCGTCCGGCTGGACGCGGATGACCAGCGCGTTGTGCCCGAGGATCTCGGTGTCGTCCTTGCTGAACGGCAGGTGCGGCGCCCGCTGGAAGACGATGGCCACCTCGGTCATGCGGCGGCTGAGCCGCTTGCCCGTACGCAGGTAGAACGGCACTCCGGCCCACCGGCGGTTGGCCACCTCCAGCTTGACCGCGGCGTACGTCTCCGTGGCGGAGTCCGAGGAGATGCCCTGCTCCTCCAGGTAGCCGACGACGGGCTCACCGCCCTGCCAGCCCCGGACGTACTGACCGCGGGCGGTGCCGGTGGCCAGGTCGGCGGGCAGCTTGACGGCCCGCAGCACCTTCTCCTTCTCCCGGCGCAGCGCGTCGGCGTCGAAGGAGGTCGGGTCCTCCATCGCGACCAGCGCGAGGAGCTGGAGCAGGTGGTTCTGGATCACGTCACGGGCGGCGCCGATGCCGTCGTAGTAGCCGGCCCGGCCGCCGATGCCGATGTCCTCGGCCATCGTGATCTGGACGTGGTCGACGTACCCGCGGTTCCAGATCGGCTCGTACAGCGTGTTGGCGAAGCGGAGCGCCAGGATGTTCTGGACGGTCTCCTTGCCGAGGTAGTGGTCGATCCGGAAGACCGAGCTCTCCGGGAACACCGCGCTGGTGATCGCGTTGAGCTCCTGGGCGCTCTTCAGGTCGTGCCCGAACGGCTTCTCGATGACGACCCGGCGCCAGGAGCCGTCGGGGCCCTTGGCCAGGTTCGTCCGCTTGAGCTGCTCGATCACGAGCGGGAAGAACTTCGGCGGCACCGACAGGTAGAACGCGTAGTTGCCGCCGGTGCCCCGGGTCTCGTCGATCTCCCTGAGCATCATCGCGAGCACGTCGAAGGCGCCGTCGTCGCCGAACTCGCCCGGGCAGAAGTGGATGCCCTCGCTGAGCTGCTTCCAGACCTCCTCGCGGAACGGCGTCCGCGCGTGCTCCTTGACCGCCTCGTACGTGACCTGGGCGAAGTCCTCGTGTGCCCAGTCGCGGCGGGCGAAGCCGACCAGGGAGAAGCCCGGGGGCAGCAGCCCCCGGTTCCCCAGGTCGTAGATCGCCGGCAGCAGCTTGCGCTTGGCGAGGTCGCCGGTGACGCCGAACAGCACGAGCACGCACGGCCCGGCGACCCGGGGCAGGCGCCGGTCGCGCGGGTCGCGCAGCGGGTTGGCGGCCATGGTCAGCTCGGTGGTCGCGGTCGTGGCCGCCTGAGCGGCGGCCAGGATCACCCGCTCCGCGTTCGTCAGCTCGTCCCCCGCCTCCTGCGCGGCGCCGGACGAGTCCGGCGCCTGCAGAGCGTCGTCGGCGGGGGCCTGCGGCTCCTGTTGCTCCGTCATGTGTCCTCCCTGCGGACGGGCCCTTCGCCAGTAACGCATCGCATGGTCAGAGCTCCTCCGCCACGGAGAGCAAATGCCTGATCCCGGCGACGCGGTCGGTGAGGTGCAGGCGCACGGCCGGCCGGCCGCGGGAGGTCAGGGCTCCCAGGTCGCCCAGCGCCTGCGCGAGTTGCAGCCGGCCCAGCGTGTAGGGCTTGCCGGGGACCTCGACGTCGTCGGTCACCACCCCGGTGATCTGCAGGAACACCCCGGCCTCCGGCCCGCCCTTGTGGTACTGGCCGGTGGAGTGCAGGAAGCGCGGGCCCCAGCCGAACGTGATCGCGTGGTCGGTGCGGTAGTCGAGCAGCGCCCGCAGGGTGGCGACGTCGGCGCTCGCCCAGGTCTCGGTCATCTCCTCGAAGGACGCATCGCCGATGACCGCCGCGTCGAACGCCGCCTCGCGGTCGAGGTACGCCATGATCGCCAGGTAGCCGCGCTCGGGAATCGCGCGCAGCAGCCAGGTGAGGACGTCGGCCAGGTTCTTGAGGTCGCCGGGCAGGTCGCCGTACACCTCGACCGGGCCGTCGGTGAGCACCGGGGTGCCGGTCGGCAGCGGGCCGTCCCCGGCCTCCTGCAGGATCCGGGTGGTGTTCTCCTTCGACTCGGCGACGTTGGGCTGGTCGAACGGGTTGATCCCGAGCACCCGGCCCGCGATCGCCGTCGCGTACTCCCAGACGAGGAACTGCGCGCCGAGCGGGCCGTCGACGGTCGTGCCGCTGTCGGGCCCGATGGTGACGAGGAACTGGTCGCGGGCCTCGGCGGCCTCGGCGCCGACGACGGGCAGGATGCCCTTGCCCTCCTTGCCGGTCGACTCGGCGATGAGCTGCTCGATCCAGTCGGGCAGGCCGGTGATTTCGGAGGGCGCGTCGCGCAGGATGAGCTTGTCGCGCCCCTGCAGCGCCCGCGCGCCGAGCAGCGCGCCGAGCTCCAGGCCCGGGTTGCCCTCGTCCTGCGCGAGCAGCGGCGCCACCGCGGCGGCGTCGTCGAGCAGCCCCGCCACGTCGGCGCCCGCCAGGGCGCTCGGGACCAGGCCGAACGCGGTGAGCGCGCTGTAGCGGCCGCCCACGTTCGGGTCGGCGAGCACCACCGGATATCCGGCCTCGATGGCCGTCCGCTCCAGCGGCGAGCCGGGGTCGGTGACGACCACGATCCGCTCGGCAGGGTCGATCCCCGCGTCGCGGAACGCCTGCTCGTAGATGCGCCGGTGGCTGTCGGTCTCGATCGTGCCGCCGCTCTTGCTCGCCACCACGACGATCGTGCGGTCGAGCCGGTCGGCGAGCGCGCGCCGCACCTGGTGCGGGTCGGTCGTGTCGAGGACGGTCAGCGGCACGTCCCCGGTTGCGCAGATCACCTCGGGAGCGAGGGAGGAGCCGCCCATGCCGGCGAGCACCACGTGGTCAAGGCCCTCGGCGCGGGCCCGCTCCACCAGCGTGGCGATCTCCGGGAGCAGCTCCCGGCTGCTGCCGGGCAGGCCGAGCCAGCCCAGCCGGATCGCGGCCTCCGGCTGCGCCTGCGGGCCCCACAGCGCGGAGTCGCCCGCGGCGAGAGCCGCGGGCACCCCCTCGGCCACGAGCTTGTCCTTGACCGCCGCGACGGCGTCCGCCTCGTCGCCGAGGGTCACCTCGATTGACATATGCAGCTCAGGCCTTCCGCAACTCGCTGTCGACGGTTTCGAGAAGCTCGGTCCAGGACGCCTCGAACTTCTCGACGCCCTCCTCCTCCAGCGCGCGGACGACGTCGTCGTAGTCGATGCCGGCCTGCTTCAGCGAGGCCATGACGTCCCACGCCTGCTGGTAGAAGGGGCGGATCGTGTCGCCCGAGATCCGGGCGTGGTCGGCCGAGGAGTCCAGCGTCTTCTCCGGCATGGTGTTGACGATCCCGGCCGTGACCAGCTGCTCCACGTACAGCGTGTCGGGGTAGTCGGGGTTCTTCACACCGGTGGAGGCCCACAGCGGGCGCTGCGGGCGCGCGCCGGCCGCGCGCAGCGTCTGCCAGCGCGGCGAGTTCACGATCTCCTCGTACGCGGCGAACGCGAGGCGGGCGTTGGCCACGGCGGCCTTGCCCTTCAGCTCGGCGGCCTCCGGCGAGCCGATCTTGTCGAGGCGCTTGTCGATCTCGGTGTCGACGCGGCTGACGAAGAACGACGCGACCGACTCGATCGTGGCCAGGTTGAGGCCGTTGGCCTTCGCCTTCTCCAGGCCGCTCAGCCAGGCGTCCATCACCTGGCGGTACCGCTCCAGCGAGAAGATCAGCGTGACGTTGACGCTGATGCCCTCGGAGATGGCCTGGGTGATCGCCGGCAGGCCCTCGACGGTCGCCGGGATCTTGATGTGCAGGTTGGGCCGGTCGACCAGCCACCACAGCGCACGGGCCTCGGCGATCGTCGCCTCGGTCCTGCGGGCCAGGCGCGGGTCCACCTCGATCGACACGCGCCCGTCGACGCCGCGGGTGGCGTCGAAGACCGGCCGCAGCACGTCGGCCGCCCAGCGGATGTCGAACGTGGTGATCGCGCGTACGGCCTCCTCGACCGTCACGCCGCGGGTGGCGAGGTCGCGCAGCTGCGCGTCGTAGGCGTCGCCCTTGCTCAGCGCGGAGGCGAAGATCGTGGGGTTGGAAGTGACTCCGGTCACGTTCTTGTCGCGGATCAGGGCGGCGAGGTTGCCGGAGCGCAGGCGCTCCCGGCTGATGTCGTCGAGCCAGATGGAGACTCCGGCGTCAGTCAGCCGCTTCAGATTCTCATTCATCCTTCGTCCCTCAGTTTCCGGTCGTCTCGCCCTTGTCGGCGCCCGTCTTGGCCAGGCTGGCCTTGGCGGCGGCGACGACGCGGTCGGCGGTGAGGCCGAACTGCTCGTAGATCGTCTTGTACGGTGCGGACGCGCCGAAGTGCTCGAGACCCAGGACCTCGCCCGCATCTCCCACGAACTCGCGCCAGCCCAGCGTGATTCCCGCCTCGACCGCGACCCGGGCCTTGACGGCGGGGGGCAGCACGGTCTGCTTGTAGGCGGCGTCCTGCTCCCGGAACCACTCCACGCACGGCATCGAGACCACGCGGGTCGCGATGCCCTGCGACTCCAGGATCGTGCGGGCCTCGACGGCGAGCTGGACCTCGCTGCCGGTGCCGATGATCACGACGTCGGGCTGGCCGTTGGACGCGTCCTGCAGGACGTAGCCGCCGCGCGCGACGGCGTCGGGGTCGCCCGCGCCGTCCAGGGTGGGAACGTTCTGCCGGGTCAGCGCGAGGCCGGCCGGGCGGTCGTTGTGCTCAAGGACGGCCTTCCACGCGGCCGCCGTCTCGTTGGCGTCGGCGGGGCGGACGACGTCCAGGCCGGGGATCGCGCGCAGCGCCCACAGGTGCTCGATCGGCTGGTGGGTCGGGCCGTCCTCGCCGAGGCCGATCGAGTCGTGCGTCCAGACGTAGGTCACCGGCAGCTTCATCAGCGCGGCCAGCCGCACCGACGGACGCATGTAGTCGCTGAACACCAGGAACGTGCCGCCGTACGGACGGGTGCCGTTGTGTAGCGCGATGCCGTTCAGGATCGCGCCCATGCCGTGCTCCCGGATGCCGAAGTGCAGCGTCCGGCCGTACCGGTTCCCGGGGAACTCCTTGGTCTGGTACTCGTCCGGGATGAAGGACGGCTCGCCCTTCATCGTGGTGTTGTTGGACTCCGCGAGGTCGGCCGAGCCGCCCCACAGCTCCGGCAGCACCGGCGCGAGCGCGCTCAGCACCTCGCCGGACGCCTTCCGGGTCGCGACCTGCGAGCCGATCTCGAACGACGGCAGCGCCTTGTCCCAGCCCTCCGGCAGCCTGCGCTTGGAGATCCGGTCGAACAGCTCCGCCCGCTCGGGGTTGGCCTCGCGCCAGCTCTGGTAGCCCTTGTCCCATTCGGCGCGCAGGGCCCGGCCGCGCGCGACGACCTCACGCGCATGGTCGAGCACGTCGGCGGGCACCTCGAAGCTCTTGTCGGGGTCCATGCCGAGGACGCGCTTGGTCGCGGCGACCTCGTCGGCGCCCAGGGCCGAGCCGTGGATCTTGCCGGTGTTCTGCTTGTTCGGCGCGGGCCAGCCGATGATGGTGCGGAGCTTGATGAACGTCGGCCGCTCGGTCTCCGCGCGGGCCGCCTCCAGCGCGTCGTACAGCGCCTGGACGTCCTCCTTGTACTCCCCGGTCGCGGTCCAGTCGACCTCCAGGACGTGCCAGCCGTACGCCTCGTACCGCTTCGCGATGTCCTCGGACAGGGCGATCTGGGTGTCGTCCTCGATGGAGATGTGGTTGGAGTCGAAGACCACGGCCAGGTTGCCGAGCTTCTGGTGGCCGGCCAGAGCGCTGACCTCGTGGCTGATGCCCTCCTCCAGGTCGCCCTCGGAGGCGAAGCACCAGATCATGTGGTCGAACGGCGAGGCGCCGGGCGCGGCGTCCGCGTCGAACAGGCCGCGCTCGCGGCGGGCCGCCATGGCCATGCCGACCGCGTTGCCGAGGCCCTGGCCGAGCGGGCCGGTCGTGGTCTCCACGCCGGCCGTGTGGCCGTGCTCGGGGTGGCCCGGGGTGAGGCTGTCCCACTGCCGGAGCGCCTTGAGATCGTCCAATGTCAGGCCGTAGCCGGACAGGTAGAGCTGAATGTAGAGCGTGAGGCTCGAATGCCCACAGGAAAGGACGAACCTGTCTCGTCCCGCCCACTTGGGATCCGAGGGGTCGTGACGCAGGATCCGCTGGAACAGAAGGTAGGCGGCGGGCGCGAGGCTCATCGCGGTGCCGGGGTGACCCGATCCCGCCTTCTCCACGGCGTCCATCGCCAGGGCCCGCACGACGTCGACCGCCTGCCGGTCAAGATCACTCCACTCAAGGCTTGCGCTGCTCAACTGCTCGATCCCCTCTTGTTTTTCGCGCCGGTTCTGGCATTTCCCGCCCACAGGGGACCCTAACGGGTTCCTCGTAATACCGTTTGGTAGCCACCTCGGTAACAGCGCCTGCGGCTTCGGCCCCGGTTCGGGGACCACCTGCGGTGGCGACTACAGTGATTGACCAAGTGCCGGCTGCCGCCCGCAGACAGGCTGCCCGGAGATCCGCCCTAATCAGAGGTTACGCGTTGACCCCGCATGTGATGGAAGCGCCTTGACGGTCCTGACGAACAAGCAGACGGTGACCCCCCTCGGGTCCGCCGCCACGGCCACGGCTCCCCGCTCCATCGGGGCGCTCGTGAAGGCCTACGTGGCGCTCACCAAGCCCCGGATCATCGAGCTGCTGCTGATCACGACCCTGCCGGTCATGTTCCTCGCGGCGCATGGCCTGCCCGACCTGTGGACCGCGACCGCCACCATGGTCTTCGGCACCCTGTCGGCGGGCAGTGCGAACGTCCTGAACTGCTACATCGACCGGGACATCGACCGGACGATGCGGCGCACCCGCAGGCGGCCGCTCGCCAAGCACGACGTGTCGCCGGCCGGAGCGCTGGTCTTCGGTGTGATTCTCGGCACTCTTTCCACGCTCGGGCTCGCGCTCACGGTCAACGGACTGGCCGCCGCGCTGTCGCTGGGCGCGATCCTGTTCTACGTCTTCGTGTACTCGCTGGTGCTCAAGCGGCGCACGTCGCAGAACATCGTGTGGGGCGGCATCGCCGGCTGCATGCCGGTGCTGATCGGCTGGGCCGGCATCACCGGCGGGCTGTCGTGGGCCCCGGTCGTGCTGTTCGGCGTCGTGTTCTTCTGGACGCCGCCGCACACCTGGACGCTCGCCATGCGCTACCGCGAGGACTACGCGGCGGCCGCCGTGCCGATGCTTCCGGTGGTCACCACCGAGCGCCGGGTCGTCCAGCAGGTCGTCGTCTACACCTGGGCCACCGTGCTGTGCTCGCTGCTGCTGTGGCCGATCGCCGGCACCTCCCTGCTCTACCCGGCCGCCGCGCTCGTGCTCGGCGCGGTCTGCCTGGTGGAGGTCTACCGCCTGCTCGGCCGGGTCAACGCCGGCAAGACCGGCGTCGACCTGCGCCCGATGCGGTTCTTCCACTGGTCGAACATCTACCTGGCGCTGCTGTTCCTCGCCGTCGCGCTGGACTCCCTGTTCGCCTGATTCACTCGCTTCACCCAGGAGGTCCCGTCCGGGATTCGGACGGGACCTCGTCTGTGCGTCGCTCTGAGCGGGCGGGCGGTCAATCCGGCCCAACCCGCGAAGACTCGGCGAACCCCCGGCGACGCCCTGAGCGTCAGGCGCGATAGGTGCGGCGGACGTTGTCGTCGGGCGCGGGCAGGCGCTCGGCGGCCGGTCCCTCGGCGAAGCCCTTCAGCAGGTTGGTCGTCGCCGCGGTGACGAAGGCCCGCGTACGCGCGTCGATGCCGTGGGCCCGCGGCAGGTCGCGGGTGCGCGCCATGAGCGTCTCGGCCCACCGCATGGTCCCCGAGGCGAACACCCCGGCCCCGCCCGGGGCCGTGTAGTAGGCCGCGTCGGCGAAGCTGGGCCGCCCCACGCAGGTCACCGGCGAGTGGGCGAGGATCTGCAGCGGCCTGGGCGTCGGCACGTCGGTGTTCACCCGGTCGTACTCCACGCCCACGAGGTGCGCGAACGCGTCGCCGCGGCGCACGCCGGTGCCCGCGAAGATCCAGTGACGGGGCTCGTGCACCACGAACGGCGCGTCCACCGGATATCCGTCGTAGTAGACCCCGATGAGCGACGACTCGGGATCGGCCTTCGGCGCCGCGCGGAAGTCGGTCGTCGCCAGCGACGGGCGCGTCCGGACGAGCGGGTCGCGGTCCACCGCCGTCTTGTAGCAGACCACCAGCTTGCCGTCCTCCTCCATCCGGACGCGGCGGAAGCAGGTGTTGGCGCCGAGGAAGGCCAGGTTGGCGCCGGCGTCGCGGGCCTCGGTCACCGTGCGGCGCATCCCGGGCGTCCAGTACTCGTCGTGCCCCAGGAAGATCACCGCGGAGGCGCCGGTGAGCACGTCGTCGCCGGCCTCCAGGTCGCCGCCCGTCGTGTACGCCAGGGGCAGGCCGAGCCGTTCGGCGAGGGCCACCACCGGCCGTTCGTGGATGAGGAACTTCTCCATCCCGGTGCTGTCGTAGGGCCGGTCGAAGCTGACCGCGAGCGAGCGGCTCTCGTAGCGGCCGTCCTCGCCGTAATAGAGGCTGTAGCCGCCCCACCGGTTGTACGCCTGCCAGGTGGGGGTGGCGTGGACCAGGACCGTCCGGCCGGCCGCGGAGGCCGAGCGCACGACCAGCGGCACGTACCGCTGGTGGCCGCGCTCGGTGTCCAGACGCAGCAGGTAGGCCCCCTCCGGCCAGCCTTCCGTGGACACGCTCAGGGAGCGCCGCCACCCGGCCCGTACGGTGCGGGTGTCGCCGGCGAGCCGTCCGCGGCCCTGGTCGTGTCCCCTCATCCAGCCCGAACGCCACACCCGGCGGGCGAGTGTCCCGCCGTACCAGCCCATCCGGTAGGCCGTGACCCGGTAGCGGCCCTCGGTGGTGGAGACGTGCAGCCCGAACGACTCGCCGGGCAGCACGCTGGCGCGGTCGCCGTAGCCCTCGATCGCCTCGTCCGGGCCCCGCCTGCGCAGCCGCCAGTCCGCGTCGCCGGGGAGCAGCCGTTCCGCCGTCGCCTTCCTGGCCGGCGACGAGGAGGTGGCAGAGGGCGAAGGGGAGGCGGGAGTGGAGCCCTCCCGGGACCCGGGCGCGCATGCGGCGACCGAGCCGACGGCGGCGGCGCACGCGACACGGAGGAAACCGCGTCGTCCGAGCCCCTCACGTGGTGCGACATCCATGATCGCCCATTGTGCCCGCAACCGGCACGTGCTCGGGACGACCGCGTGCCTGCGGGATACTTGCCATGGCACGGAATGCGTAGGGATCTTTTGAGGCCGGAGGAGGACCGCGGCGGGCGTGGTCGGTTACAGTCGCACAGTGGCAGGCCTCGACCCCCGCGCCGTTCTCAGAGAGCGTCCGTCCATCGGCCTCATCGTGGGTCTGGTCGTCGCCGGAATCTGCGCCCTGGTGTCGTTCTCCTTCGACATCATCAACGGCGATCCGGTCCAGTTCTTCATCGCCCTCGGGCTCGCCGTGGCCCCCGTGCCGCTGCTGCTCGCTGGCGTGCTCGCCCTCGACCGCATGGAACCTGAGCCGCGCACCAACCTGATCTTCGCGTTCGCCTGGGGCGCGGGCATCGCCGTGCTGCTCGCCGGCGTGCTCAACTCGCTCAACCTCGTCTACGTGGCCCATCAGCTCGGGGACGCGACGAGCGCGCGCAACCTGGTCGCCACCTTCGGCGCCCCGCCCGTGGAGGAGACGGCCAAGGGGCTGGTCCTGCTCGGGCTGCTGTGGTTCCGGCGGCAGGAGCTGGACGGGCCCACCGACGGGATCATCTACGCCAGCATGGTCGGGCTCGGCTTCGCCATGTCGGAGAACGTCAGCTACTACCTCGCCGCGCTGGAGGAGAACGGCGCGCAGGGGCTCGCCGCGACACTCGTGCTGCGGGCCGTGCTGTCGCCGTTCGCCCATCCGCTGTTCACCTCTCTGATCGGCATCGCCGTCGCGTACGCCGCCCAGCGCGGCGGCGCGGTGGGGGTCGTCGTCATCGTCATCGGGTGGATCGGCGCGATGGTGCTGCACGGCCTCTGGAACGGCTTCGCCACGTTCGCCGGCCTCGGCGGGCTCGCCATCGCCTACCTGCTGCTGATGATCCTGCTCATCGTCGAGCTCATCGTGATCTTCCGGGACAGACGGCGGATCGTCGGCCTGATCCACCACTACCTGCCGCCGTACGAGCGCAACGGGCTGATCAACCAGGCCGACATCTTCATGCTGTCGTCCCTGCGCCGCCGTCGGCAGGCCAGGGTGTGGGCCAAGGCCCACGGCGGCAGGGCCGGGGCGCGGGCGATGATCGACTACCAGGTCGCCTCCACCGAGCTCGGGCTGCTGCACGCCCGCGCGGCCCGGGGCGGGGTGGACGAGGAGGCCTTCCGCGCCCAGCAGCGCTCGCTCGCGGACCTCATGGCCTACGCCAGGCTGTCGTTCCCGCTGCCGGAGCGCCACCAGGCGAACGCCGCGCGGGGGATGCCTCCGCCGGGGTACGCGCCGGGCGCCCCGCCCCCGGGCCGATGGCAGGGCGGTGGCCCCGCCGTGCCGCCCTGGTACGGACAGCCGCCGGGCCCGTCACAGGGCGGTCCCGGGCCGGGTGCCGAGCCGGGCGCCGGGCCCGGTGACCCGCCGCGCTGAGTCCACGCCGCGCTGAGTCCACGCGGCGGCACGATCGCGGTGCCGCTTGGCCCAGGCGGGCGGTGCGTGTTTCAATCACAGTGCGCGGTGGCCACTTGATGGGTGGGCTCCAGGAGGGCGTGTGGCGATGCCGCATGCGTTCTTCTCGTACGACAGCCCGAGACGGCGCGACCTTCCCGCGAAGGCGTGCCCGCCCACCATGAGGAGAACCCCCCACCATGGGAACCCCCAGCGAGAAAACCCCCGGCACGAGACTCACACGGCAGTCCGCGCGTGTGAGATCGCTGTCGATGACATCCGGGCGAAAATTCGCCGTCCTCGCCGCCGTCGCGGCCGTGCTCGCCGGTCTCATCGCGGTCCTGACGCAGACCGCGGCCGAGGCGCACGGCGCCCTGCAGGCCCCCGCGAGCCGCACCTACGCCTGCTACACCGACGGCCTCACCGGCGGCCAGATCATCCCGAACAACCCCGCCTGCAAGGACGCCGTGGCGGCCGGCGGCACCCAGCCTCTCTACGACTGGTACGGCGTGCTCCGCTCCGACGGAGGCGGCCGCACCCGGGGCTTCATCCCCGACGGCCAGCTGTGCAGCGGTGGTTTCAGCAAGTACGCCGCCTACGACGCGCCACGGACCGACTGGCCGACCACCACGCTGAAGGCCAACAGCACCTACAACTTCGTCTACGGCGCCTGGGTGCCGCACCCCGGTGGCTTCAAGCTCTACGTCACCAAGGACGGCTGGGACCCGACCCAGCCGCTCACGTGGGACGACATGGAGGAGCAGCCGTTCCTCACGGCCGACCCCGAGCCTGAGGTGAGCAACGGCGCCTATCGCTTCTCCGGCAAGCTGCCCGACAAGAGCGGCCGGCACATCATCTATGCGGTCTGGTACCGGTCGGACAGCCAGGAGACCTTCTACGGCTGCTCGGACGTGAACTTCCTCCGCGACGGCGCCTCGCCCAGTCCCTCGCCCAGTCCCTCGCCGAGCGCCTCGCCCACCAGGAGCCCGTCGCCCGGCCCGTCGCCCACCAGGAGCCCGTCGCCGAGCCCCTCGGCCTCCCCGACGTCCGGGAACCCGGCGTGCACGGCCACGGTGAAGCTGACCAACACCTGGCAGGGCGGCTTCCAGGGCGAGGTCACGATCAAGAACACCGGCACGGGCCCGCTCAACGGCTGGTACATCCAGTGGCAGATGTCGAACGGCGCGACGATCACCCAGGCCTGGAACGGGACGTCCATGCAGAGCGGGCCGTTCGCGATGATCCACGCCCCGGAGTGGAACTCCTCGCTGGCTCCGGGGGCCTCGGCCACGGCCGGGTTCCTCGGCAGCGGGTCGGCCACGCCGTCGATCAGCGACATCAGCTGCGGCTGAGCGAGGCCCGACCTCGCCGGGCACGGCCCGGCGCCGAGTCCGCGGGAGACGCCCGGGGGGCCGTCATGGCGGCCCCCCGGGCGTTGCGCGATGGGTGGACGGAGGAGGATCCGCCTCGTACCCGCGGTGCGATAGCCACTGTGGGTGTGGCCTCACCTCCCTCTGGGGATGGTGGGAGCGCTCCCACGTCGCCCGGACCCTAACGCGTCACGCCGTCACCGGCCAGTGGACGGACCTCCGCCCGTTCCGTCGGCCCAGCTCAGGGCGGGCCGCCCGGTGAAAGTTTCGCGCGCCGCCCGCCGCGCCCCGGCGAGACGGGGAGTCGGCCGGCCAGCGCGCGGTCGAGCGCGGTCTCGCGACGGCCGAGGAAGCGTGGTGAGGAGTGCAGGATCACGCTGTCCAGCAGGCCCTTGGCGGAGGCGGGAAACTCCCTGACGGCGTAGACCACCGTCTCGAGCGGCCAGTCGCGGCTGGAGTCGTCGCCGACGCCGAACGCGTCCAGCCCGGCCGCGCGGCACAGCGCGACGGCCCGGGGAAGGTGGAACACCTGGGTCACGACGAGGAGGCGGGACGCGCCGAAGACCTCTTTGGCCCGTACGCAGGAGTCCCACGTGTCGAATCCGGCGTAGTCGAGCACGATCTTTGCGGCCGGGACGCCGTGCGCGATCAGGTAGTCACGCATGATCGAAGGCTCGTCGTAGTCCTTGCGGCTGTTGTCGCCGGACAGCAGCAGGGCCCGCGCCTTGCCCGTGCGGTACAGCTCGGCGGCGATGTCGAGCCGGGCGCCCAGCATCGCACTGGGTTTTCCGTTCCAGACGCCCGCGCCGAGCACGAGCGCGGCCGGCATCGCGGGCACCTCGGCGGTCCAGCGCGTGCCCGGCTCGGCCGTCACCCGGTGGGCGGCGCTCGTCAGCCAGGCCCAGGTCATCGGTGCCAGCGGCAGCACGGTCAGGGCGACGAGCCCCTGGAACCCCCGGCGCAGGCCCGTACGCGACCAGGTCCAGGGGCGGACGACCCGAGACAGGAGACCTCCGCGCGACGAGGAGCCCGGTGACCCCTCCACCTCGGGTCACACCCCCGCGTGGTGCGGCTCCGGCTGCTCGGGAGCGGGGACGGGTGCGGGGCCCCGGCTCCGCATGAGGAAGACGACGCGCAGCGCGCAGATCCACACGAGCGTGGCTCCCAGCACGTGCAGGAGCACCAGGGCCGCGGGGACGGCGAGGAAGTACTGCACGTAACCGATCACGCCCTGGGACAGCTCCACCCCGAGCAGCACGAGCGCGCCGCGCCGGGCGCGGACGGGGGAGCCGGTGACGTGCAGGGCGAACAGCAGGGCGAACGTCAGCCCGACGACGACGTAGACGATGTCGGTGTGCAGCCGCACCACGCTCTGGATGTCGAAGCCGAAGCGGGAGGCCGCCTCGTCTCCCGAGTGCGGCCCGGTGCCGGTGACCACGACCCCGGCCAGCAGCAGCACGAAGGCCGCCGCGGCCAGCACGTACGCGAGGGTGCGGATGTCCTTGTGGACCAGCCGCCGCGCCGGGGCGTCGCCCTCGCCCGCCCGGGCGAACAGCACGACGGCGGCGGCGGTCATCCCGATGGACAGCAGGAAGTGGACGCTGACGGTCACCGGGTTGAGCAGCGTGTGGACCACGACCCCGCCCCACAGGGCCTGGACGAGGACGCCGGCCGGCTGCACCAGCGCGAGCCGCAGCAGGACCGGCCGGCCGCGCTCGCCCCGCGACAGTCGCCACGCGGCGATCACGCACGCGACCGCGACCGCGAGCACGAGGAACGACAGCAGCCGGTTGCCGAACTCGATCGCCATGTTGACCGGCGCGTGCGTGTCGATCCTCGCCGGCACGAAACTGTCGGGCGTGCAGCGCGGCCAGGTCGGGCAGCCCAGGCCCGAGCCGGTGACGCGGACGGCGGCGCCGGTGACGGTGATGCCGATGTTGACCACGATCGCCGCCAGGGCCCACCGCCGCATCGACTCGCTCGTCGGGAACATGAACGAGCGGTAGAAGGCGAGCAGCGTGCCGCGGATCCGGTCAGTCGTGGGATTCACGGAATTCATCGTAGGCGGCCCTGTGGGCGGTCCCTCTCCCGGGCCGCGCGGGCCTCCGCCGCCTCGGGCCCGCCGCGTCCGCGCTGATCGTTTTCCCGGCAGGGCCGGTACGATCGGCCGTACGGGACCGAGGAGGGGCCGGTCGATGGGCGGGGCGGGGAACGGACCGGTGGACCGCGCGTGTGACGACCTCCATGCGCCGGGCGCCGGAGCGCGGCAGAACCTGCGCGAGCGGGTCGCGCAGGCGCTGCGCGACGCGTTGGTGGCCGGGGAGATGCGGCCCGGCGTCGTCTACTCGGCCCCCGCGCTGGCGGCCAGATTCGGGGTCTCGGCCACGCCGGTGCGCGAGGCGATGCTCGATCTCGCCAAGGAGGGCCTGTTCGAGGCCCTGCGCAACAAGGGATTCCGGGTCGCGGAGGTGTCCGAGCGCGACCTCGACGAGATCATCGAGATCAGACGGCTGCTCGAGGTGCCGACGGTGGCCCGGCTCGCCGGTCAGTGCCCGGCCGCGGAGGCCGAGGCGCTGCGCCCGATCGCCGAGGAGATCGTCTCGGCCGCCGGAAGGGGCGACCTGCTCGCCTACGTGGCCGCCGACCAGCGGTTCCACCTCGCGCTGCTGGCCCTGTCGGGCAACGCCCGGCTGGTCGAGACGGTCAGGGACCTGCGCGGCAGGGCCCGGCTCTACGGGCTGCGCGGGCTGCCCGACGCGCGGATGATGGCGGCCTCGGCGTGCGAGCACCTCGACCTTCTCGACGCCCTCGTACGCGGCGACGCCGCGGCGGCCGAGAGCCTGATGAACCACCATCTCCAGCACGTGCGCGCGATCTGGTCGGGCGGGCCGGCGTCGCCCTGGTGACCGCGTCGAACACCGCGTCGGACGCCGGGTCGAACGCCGGGTCGAACGCCGGGTCGAACACCGCGTCGAACGCGCGATCCCGCGGCCGACCGGACGCTCAGGCGTCGGCGCGGGTGGCGCCGATGGAGGCGACGACCACGCAGCCGATCGCGGCCCACTCGCGAATCTGGAGCACCTCGTGCAGGACGAACAGGCCGACGAGCGCGGCGGCGGCGGGCTCCAGGCTCATCAGGATGCCGAAGACCCGCTTGGGCATCCGGCGCAGGGCCTCGAGTTCCAGCGAGTAGGGGATGACGGAGGAGAGCAGGCCCACCCCCGCGCCGACCAGCAGGATCTCGGGCCGCAGCAGATCACTCCCGCCCGCGGTGACTCCGATGGGCGCGACGACGATCGCGGACACGATCATGGCGAACGACAGCCCGCTCGCGCCGGGGAAGCGGGCGCCGGTGGCCTGGGAGAACACGATGTAGGCGGCCCAGAACGTCCCCGCCAACGCGGCGAAACCGATTCCCGCCCAGCTCACGGTCCCCGCCTGTCCCCAGGGGGCGAGCAGGATCACGCCCGCGGCGGCCAGCGTCACCCACAGCAGGTCGACCCGGCGGCGGGAGGACACCACGGCCAGGGTGAGCGGCCCGAGGAACTCGATGGCCACCGTGACCCCGATCGGCAGCCGGGCGAGGGCCTCGTAGAACGACAGGTTCATCAGCCCGAGGCTGAGCCCGAACGCGACGCCGACGGTGACGTCGCGCCACGACAGCCCGCGCACCCTGGGCCGGACGACGGCCAGCAGCATGACGGCGCCGGTGGCGATGCGCAGGAAGACCACGGCCGAGGGGGGCAGCTGCGTGAACAGGTTCTTGGCCAGTCCGGCGCCCACCTGGACCGACAGGATGCCCAGCAGCACCAGCCCCGACGGGGGTATCGCGTCCGAGGCGGCCCGCAGGGCCCTGCCCGGCGACGGCCTCATGCGATACGGCTCGGCTCCCGGAAGGGATTCAGCGGTCATGCCGGCGGCCCCACAAAATGGCATAGATCACGAATAAACGCCGCAATCATATGCGCTGAGCAGCAGCTCGCCGGTGCGGCCCCCCGGCGTCGCTCCCGCGCCGTCACTTCCGGAGCCCGGGGTCGTTCAGGCCGCCCGGTGGCAGTCCCGGCGGCTCGCGTCACTCCCAGCGGAAGGTGCGGGCGGCCAGGACGAGCCCGGCCACCGTCCAGCACAGCAGCACGAGCAGCGCGCCGCCGGGGAAGCCGCCGCCGGCGCTCAGGACGGTCCGCAGGCCGGAGGTGAGCGCGCTGATCGGCAGCAGTCCGAGCACGTGCTGCACCCCGGCGGGGAACCGGTCAAGCGGGAACAGCACGCCGCCGAGCCCGAGCAGCACCAGGTAGACGAGGTTGGCCCCGGCCAGCGTCGCCTCCGCCCGCAGTGTGCCGGCCATGAGCAGGCCGAGGCCGCTGAAGGCGGCCGTGCCCAGCAACAGGAGCGGCACCGCCCACAGCGGGTCGCCGTGCGGCGACCAGCCGAGCGCGAGCGCCACCGCGACGATCACCACGACCTGCAGCGCCTCCACGGCGACGACCGCGACGGTCTTGGCCAGCAGCAGCCCGGTCCGCGACAGCGGGGTCGCGCCCAGGCGCTTGAGCACGCCGTACCTGCGCTCGAAGCCGGTCGCGATCGCCTGCCCGGTGAACGCGGTCGACATGACCGCGAGCGCGAGGATGCCGGGGGCGACGAAGTCGATGCGCGCGCCGGCGCCGACGTCCACCAGCGGGACGGTGGAGAAACCGACGAGCAGCAGGATCGGGATGATCAGCGTGAGCAGGAGCTGCTCGCCGTTGCGCAGCATGGCGCGGATCTCCGCGCCCGCCTGGGCGAGGACCATCCGGTGCAGCGGCGCGGCTCCCGGCCGCGGCGTGAGGTCCAGCGTGGCGATCGCGGTCACCGCAGCTCCCTGCCGGTCAGTTCGAGGAAGACGTCCTCCAGCGTGCGCCGCTCGATGCGCAGGTCCTCGGTGGTGACGCCCTCGGTGGCGCACCAGGCGGTGACGGTGGCGAGCAGCTGCGGGCCGACCTGCCCCTCGATGATGTAGTGCCCCGAGGGCGACTCCTTGGCGGCGCTGCCCGGCGGCAGCGCGGCCAGCAGTTCCTCCAGGTCGAGTCCCGGGCGGGCGCGGAACCTGAGCTGACGCTCGGCGCCGGTCAGCGACTCGGGCGTGCCTTCGGCCACGACCCGGCCGTGGTCGATGATCACCACGTGGTCGGAGAGCTTCTCGGCCTCGTCCATCTGGTGGGTCGTCAGCACCACCGACACTCCGGCCGCGCGCAGCGCGGCGACCAGGTCCCAGCAGGCGTGCCGTGCCTGCGGGTCGAGCCCGGCGGTCGGCTCGTCGAGGAAGACCAGTTCGGGCCGTCCGATCACCGCCGCCGCGAGCGACAGGCGCTGCTGCTGGCCGCCCGACAGCCGCCGGTACGGCGTGCGCGTGTGGTCGGTCAGGCCGAGCACGCCGAGCAGGGCGCCGGGGTCGAGCGGGTGGGCGTGGAACCCCGAGACCACCCGCAGCCACTCGCCCGCGCGGGCGGCGGGAGGCACCCCTCCCGTCTGCGGCATGATTCCCAGGCGCGGCCTCAGGGCGGGGTCGGCCGGTTCCAGGCCGAGCACGCGCACGGTCCCGCCGTCCGGTCTCCGGAAGCCCTCACAGATCTCGATCGTCGAGGTCTTGCCCGCGCCGTTCGGCCCGAGGATCGCGGTGACGGCGCCCCGCGCGCAGGTGAGGGTCAGCCCGTCGACGGCCGTGGTGCTTCCGTAGCGCTTGACCAGCCCGTCGATCTCGACCGCCGGCGCGACGCCGCCCGCGCCGCCGAGCGTGCTGTCGAACGCGCTGTCAACCTCCGGCACTCCCACCGGCCCCCCCTCACAGGACCGACCGCCGGAGCGGGCTGGATGCGGGCCGCCCTGGTCGGTCGTCGACGGCATCGAGTCTAGGGAGCGGGGGGCGCGCTCTCGTCGGCGAGTGCCGCCATTCCAGCCCCGGGAGGCAAAGGATGCGGAAAAGTCTCATCGTCGCAGGTTAGGTAAGGCTTGCCTGCGTGAGAAATTGCATCTCCATCGACCCCATCTTGGGTTTGTCGCCGGGGAAGGAATTACGGCACACTGATGTTGTGAAAAACGTGCAGGGGAAGCAGGACGCCGAGAAGGCCGTGGTGACGCGGCCCGTTTCGGCATCCCCCGTGCACATGGACATCGGTGCCGAGCGCGGCACCCGGGCCAGGGTGGCGCGGCTCATCCTGGAGCACGGCCCGGTGAGCGCGGCGGCGCTCGGTGAGCGGCTCGGGCTTACCCCTGCCGCGGTGCGCCGCCATCTCGACGCGTTGCTGGCCGAAGGCATGATAGAGCCGCGTACGGCCCGCCCGCGCGGCCAGCGGGGGCGCGGCAGGCCGGCGAAGATGTTCGCGATCACCGACGCGGGCCGCAGCGCCTTCGTCCACGCCTACGACGACCTCGCCGGCAGCGCGCTGCGCTTCCTGGCCGAGCGCCTGGGCGGTGCGGCGGTGTCGGAGTTCGCTCAGGCGCAGGTGTCCGGGCTGGTCGGCCGGCTCGAGGCGCTGATGCGCGAGGTTCCCGCCGACCAGCGGGTCCGCGTGCTGGCCGAGGCGCTGTCCACCGAGGGCTACGCGGCCTCGGCGTCCGCGATGGGCAAGGGCGGCGAGCAGCTGTGCCAGCACCACTGCCCGGTCGCGCACGTCGCGGAGCAGTTCCCGCAGTTGTGCGAGGCGGAGACCGAGGCCTTCGCCCGGCTGCTGGGCACGCCGGTGCAGCGCCTGGCGACGATCGCCAACGGCGACGGGGTCTGCACCACCCACGTGAGTTCACACGCGCTCGCCGCCCGGCACGCGCGTCCCGATCTATCAGCCGCCGATTCATCGACCGCCGATTCGTCGACCACCGATCTATCGGCCGCACATCCATCGAGCACATCGACGAGCAAGGAGTCCGGAAGGTGACTGTCACCGACCGCCCGGAGCTGGAAGGCCTCGGGAATTACAAGTTCGGCTGGGCCGACGCGGACGTGGCCGGGGCCACCGCCCGGCGTGGGCTGTCCGAAGAGGTCGTCCGCAACATCTCCGCGCTCAAGAACGAGCCGGAGTGGATGCTCGACCTGCGCCTCAAGGGCCTTCGGCTGTTCGGGAAGAAGCCGCTGCCGACCTGGGGTTCCGACCTCACCGGCATCGACTTCGACAACATCAAGTACTTCGTCCGTTCGACCGAGAAGCAGGCCGCGTCCTGGGACGAGCTGCCTCCCGACATCAAGAACACCTACGACAAGCTCGGCATCCCGGAGGCGGAGAAGCAGCGCCTCATCGCCGGCGTCGCCGCCCAGTACGAGTCCGAGGTCGTCTATCACAAGATCCGTGAGGACCTCGAGGAGAAGGGCGTCATCTTCGTCGACACCGACACCGGTCTGCGCGAGCACGAGGAGCTCTTCAAGGAGTACTTCGGCACGGTGATCCCGGTGGGCGACAACAAGTTCGCCGCGCTCAACACCGCCGTGTGGTCGGGCGGCTCGTTCATCTACGTGCCGCCGAACGTGAACGTCGAGATCCCGCTGCAGGCCTACTTCCGGATCAACACCGAGAACATGGGCCAGTTCGAGCGGACGCTGATCGTCGTGGACGAGAACTCCTACGTCCACTACGTCGAGGGCTGCACCGCGCCGATCTACTCGTCCGACTCGCTGCACTCGGCGGTCGTCGAGATCATCGTGAAGAAGGGCGCCCGCTGCCGCTACACGACGATCCAGAACTGGTCGAACAACGTCTACAACCTGGTCACCAAGCGCGCCGTGGCGTACGAGGGCGCGACCATGGAGTGGATCGACGGCAACATCGGCTCCAAGGTCACGATGAAGTACCCGGCCGTCTACCTGATGGGCGAGCACGCCAAGGGTGAGACGCTGTCGGTCGCCTTCGCCGGTGAGGGCCAGCACCAGGACGCGGGCGCCAAGATGGTGCACCTCGCGCCCAAGACGTCCTCGACGATCATCTCCAAGTCCGTGGCGCGCGGCGGCGGCCGCACGTCCTACCGGGGCCTGGTGCAGATCGAGGAGGGTGCGGCCGGCTCGGCCTCGACCGTCAAGTGCGACGCGCTGCTGGTCGACCAGATCAGCCGTTCCGACACCTACCCCTACGTGGACGTCCGCGAGGACGACGTGTCGATGGGCCACGAGGCCACGGTCTCCAAGGTCTCCGAGGACCAGCTTTTCTACCTGATGAGCCGCGGCCTCGGCGAGGACGAGGCGATGGCCATGATCGTGCGCGGCTTCGTCGAGCCGATCGCCCGCGAGCTGCCCATGGAGTACGCCCTGGAGCTCAACCGCCTGATCGAGCTGCAGATGGAAGGAGCGGTCGGCTGATGGGCCTGGACACCAAGCCGCTGTCGACGTTGCACGAGAAGTCGTCGTACGACGTGGCCGACTTCCCGGTGCCGACGGGCCGCGAGGAGGAGTGGCGCTTCACGCCGCTGTCGCGGCTGAAGGGGCTGCACAACGGCACGGCCGCCGTCACCGGCGGCGTCGTGGTGGACGTCGAGGCCGCACCCGAGGTGCGCGTCGAGACCGTCGGCCGCGACGACGCCCGGCTCGGCCGGGCCTACACGCCGGCCGACCGGGTGAGCGCGCAGGCCTACTCGTCGTTCGAGAAGGCCACCGTCGTCACGGTGCCGAAGATGACGGCCGCCTCCCGGCCCACCGTGGTCACGCTGCGGGGATCCGGCGCGGGGGCCGCCGCCTACGGGCACATCCTCGTGTCGGTGGAGCCGATGGCCGAGGCCGTGCTGGTCCTGGACCACCGCGGCAGCGCCGTCTACGCCGACAACGTCGAGTTCGACGTGGCCGAGGGAGCGACGCTCAAGGTCGTCAGCGTGCAGGACTGGGACGACGACGCCGTGCACGTCTCCCACCACCACGCGCGGCTCGGCAAGGACGCGACGTTCCGCTCGTTCGTGGTCACCCTCGGCGGCGACGTCGTACGGCTGTCGCCCTCGGTGTCGTACACCGCGCCGGGCGGCGACGCCGACCTGACCGGCCTGTACTTCGTGGACGCGGACCAGCACCTGGAGCACCGCCTGCTGGTGGACCACAGCGTGCCCAACTGCCGCAGCAACGTGACCTACAAGGGCGCGCTGCAGGGCGACGGCGCCCACGCGGTCTGGATCGGCGACGTGATCATCCGGGCCGAGGCCGAGGGCACCGACACCTATGAGCTGAACCGCAACCTCATCCTCACCGACGGCGCCCGCGCCGACTCGGTGCCCAACCTGGAGATCCTCACCGGGGAGGTCGCGGGAGCGGGCCACGCGTCCGCCTCCGGCCGCCTCGACGACGAGCACATCTTCTACCTGCAGGCCCGCGGCATCCCGTTCGACGAGGCCCGCCGCCTGGTCATCCACGGCTTCTTCGCCCAGATGCTGGAGAAGATCGAGGTGCCGGAGATCCGCGAGCGGGTCCTGTCCGCGGTCGAGGCGGAGCTGGCCCGATGAGTGCCGACACCGCCCACTGGGAGAAGGTCTGCCAGGTCGGCGACATCCCCGACGGCGGCGTCATCGGCCTGGAGGTCGGGGAGACGCCGGTCGCGCTGGTGCGGACCGGCGATGAGGTCTTCGCCCTGCACGACGTCTGCTCGCACGCCGAGGTCCGCCTCAGCGAGGGCGAGGTCTACGACCACACGCTGGAGTGCTGGCTCCACGGCTCCTGCTTCGACCTGCGCAGCGGCAAGCCCACCGGGCCGCCCGCCACCAGGCCCGTCAACGTCTACCGAGTCAAGATCGAAGGCGACGACGTGTACGTCTCGCTCTCGAAGGAGTAAATACAAGTGTCCACCCTTGAGATTCGTGACCTGCACGTCGCCGTGGGCGACAAGGAGATCCTGCGCGGCGTCGACCTGGCGATCCGCAGCGGCGAGACGCACGCCATCATGGGCCCGAACGGCTCGGGCAAGTCGACGCTGGCCTACGCCGTCGCCGGCCACCCGAAGTACACCATCACCTCCGGCTCCGTGCTGCTCGACGGCGAGGATCTGCTGGAGATGTCGGTGGACGAGCGCGCCCGCGCCGGCCTGTTCCTGGCCATGCAGTATCCGGTCGAGGTGCCCGGCGTCAGCGTGTCGAACTTCCTGCGCTCGGCGATCACCGCGGTCCGCGGTGAGGCGCCCAAGCTGCGCGAGTTCGCCAAGGAGCTGAAGGCGGGCATGGACGCGCTGTCCATCGACCCGGCCTTCGCCCAGCGCAACACCAACGAGGGTTTCTCCGGCGGTGAGAAGAAGCGCCACGAGATCCTCCAGCTCGAACTGCTGAAGCCCAAGATCGCGGTGCTGGACGAGACCGACTCCGGCCTCGACGTCGACGCCCTGCGCGTGGTCTCCGAGGGGATCAACCGGTTCCGCGCGAGCGGCGACACCGGCGTGCTGCTGATCACCCACTACACCCGCATCCTGCGCTACGTGAAGCCGGACTTCGTCCACGTCTTCGCCGGCGGGCGCGTGGTGGAGGAGGGCGGCCCCGAGCTGGCCGACAAGCTGGAGGCCGAGGGCTACGAGGCGTACACGTCGAAGGCGTCCGCCTGATGAGTGCGCCCGGCTTCGACGTGGAGAGGATCAGGAAGGACTTCCCGGTCCTCGGCCGCGAACTGCCCGGAGGCAGGTCACTGGTCTACCTCGACTCGGGCAACTCCTCCCAGAAGCCGGCCCAGGTGGTCGAGACCATGCGCGACCACCTGACCTGGCACTACGGCAACGTCGGCCGGGCGCTGCACGTGCTGGGCAGTGAGTCGACCGAGGCGTACGAGGCCGCGCGCGACAAGATCGCCGCGTTCGTGCAGGCCCCGTCGCGCGACGAGATCATCTTCACCAAGAACGCATCCGAGGCCCTCAACCTCGTCGCGTACGCCTTCGGCAACCCCGTCGGCGAGGACGAGCGGTTCCGGATCGGCCCCGGCGACGAGATCGTCATCTCGGAGATGGAGCACCACTCCAACATCGTGCCGTGGCAGCTGCTCGCGCAGCGGACCGGCGCGACGCTGCGCTGGTTCCCCGTGACCGACGAGGGCCGCCTCGACATCGGGGGCTTGGAGGAGCTGGTCAACGAGCGCACGAAGATCGTGTCGATCACACACCAGTCGAACGTGCTCGGCACGGTCAACTCGGTCTCGCCGATCCTGGCGCGCGTGCGCGAGGTCGGCGCGCTGATGATGCTCGACGCGTCGCAGTCGGTGCCCCACCAGCCCGTGGACGTGACCGAGCTGGGCGTCGACTTCGTCGCCTTCACCGGCCACAAGATGGTCGGGCCGTCCGGCATCGGCGTGCTGTGGGGCCGCCGCGAGCTGCTCGACGCCATGCCGCCGTTCCTCGGCGGCGGCGAGATGATCGAGGCGGTCTGGATGGACCACTCGACGTACGCGCCGGTGCCGCACAAGTTCGAGGCGGGGACGCCGCCCATCGTCGAGGCGATCGGTCTCGGCGCGGCGGCCGACTACCTGACCGCCGTGGGCATGGACCAGATCAAGGCGCACGAGAAGGAGCTGGTCGCGTACGCGCTGGAGGCGCTGCCGGAGGTCCCCGGGCTCAGGATCATCGGCCCGCACACCCCCATCGCCCGCGGCGGCACGATCTCGTTCACGCTGGAGGGGATCCACCCGCACGACGTGGGGCAGATCCTCGACGACGTGTACGGGATCGCGGTGCGGGTAGGTCATCACTGCGCCCGGCCGCTCCACCTCAGGTTCGGAATTCCGGCCACCACGCGGGCGTCTTTCTACCTGTACAACACGACGGCCGAGATCGACGCACTGGTCCGCGGCCTCCACCACGTGCAGAAGGTGTTCGGCTGACCCATGATCGGTGAATCCATGTACCAGGAGCTGATCCTGGAGCACTACAAGCATCCCCAGGGGCGGGGACTGCGTGATCCGTACGACGCGGAGGTGCACCACGTCAACCCCACCTGCGGCGACGAGGTGACGCTGCGCGTGAAGGTGGCCGACGGCGGCAAGGTGCTCGACGTGTCCTACGACGGCCAGGGCTGCTCCATCAGCCAGGCCGCCGCCTCGGTGCTGCACGAGCTCGCCACCGGCTCCACGGTGGAGGAGTCGCTGTCGGTGGTGGACGAGTTCACCCGGCTCATGCAGGGCAGGGGCCAGGTGGAGCCCGACGAGGACGTGCTGGGTGACGCGGTGGCGTTCGCCGGTGTGGCGAAGTTCCCCGCCCGCGTCAAGTGCGCGCTGCTGGCCTGGATGGCCTACAAGGACGCGCTGATGAGGAGCCAGGGATGACCGGCCGCCCCGGCCGCGTTGCGATGGACGGCGCCACGCCGCGGGCGCCGAGAGGTGAGGAGACGACGTGAGCAAGCCGACCGAGACCCCCACGGGAACCGCGACCGACGCGCCGACCGGGACCTACGACGAAGAGAGCTCCCTTGACGACGTGCTCGAGGCGCTGAAGGACGTCGTCGACCCCGAGCTGGGGATCAACGTGGTGGACCTCGGCCTCGTCTACGGCGTCAACCTCGACCCGGCCGGCGAGGGCGAGCGTCCGATCGCCACCATCGACATGACGCTGACCAGCGCCGCCTGCCCGCTGACCGACGTGATCGAGGACCAGGCCAACTCGGCGCTCGCCGATCTGGTCTCCAACGTGGTCATCAACTGGGTCTGGCTGCCGCCGTGGGGTCCCGACAAGATCACCGACGAGGGCCGCGACCAGCTTCGCATGCTCGGTTTCAACGTCTGACCGGCCGACCGGGCCCGGTCCTGTCACCGCCCCGTGCGTCCGGGGCCTCACACCCCGGACGCACGCGTTCCGGCGGTCGTTCCCCGAGTGCTCACGACGTGGCTTTCAGGACGTGGCTTTCAGGACGCTGTGCTCGTGACATGATGCTCTCGACGCGGCGCATTCGCCGCCTTCCCTCCGCGGAACCGCCGTAGCGGTGCGGGAATGCCGTACAGTTGTTCTTTGCTTCGCTTTGCGCGACGTGAGTGTCGGGCGTCCGTGGGATGCCGCCACCCGGCGGCCTCCACTTCTGCGGGACGCGCTCACGGCATCACCCGGGCGCAGGCCGCTTCAATTTCCGGCCCGCGGCGCCCCGATCGGTACGGCTCGGCTGCCGTATGTGTTCAGGCTCGTCCTTTCGCAGAAGTGACGCGCCCACGTGTTCCGGCACGTTTCTTTCTACGAAAGGCACGATTTCGTGACCATGCTTGACCTCGGTGAGGGCACCGAGACCCGCGCCGAGTTCGCACTGCTGGGTCTGCCCAAGCCGCTCGTGGCGGGGCTGACCCGGCAGGGCATCAACGCGCCGTTCCCCATCCAGCGGGCGGCCATTCCCGACATCCTCGCCGGGCACGACGTCCTCGGCCGGGGCCAGACCGGCTCCGGCAAGACGCTCGCCTTCGGCCTGCCGACCCTGACCAGGATCGCGGGGGAGAAGGCACGCCCCGGACGGCCCCGGGCCCTCGTCCTGGTGCCCACCCGTGAACTGGCCCTGCAGGTGGCCGACGCCCTCGAACCGCTCGGCCGCGGGCTGTCGCTGCGCACCCGCACGGTCGTCGGCGGCATGTCCATGGGCCGCCAGATCGAGGACCTGCGCCGGGGGGTCGACCTCGTCGTCGCCACGCCCGGCCGCCTCGTCGACCTCATCGAGCAGGGCGAGTGCGCGCTGGACGACGTCCAGATCACCGTCCTTGACGAGGCCGACCACATGTGCGACCTCGGGTTCCTGCCCGTGGTCAGCGCGCTGCTGGCCCGCACGCCCGCGGACGGGCAGCGCCTGCTGTTCTCCGCGACGCTCGACGGTGACGTGGACACGCTCGTCAAGCGCTTCCTGACCGACCCGGTGATCCACTCCCTGGACCCGGCCACCTCCTCCGTGGAGACGATGGAGCACCATCTGCTCCAGGTGCACCGCGACGACAAGGCGGACGTGACGGCGGAGATCGCCAACCGGGCCGGCCGTACGATCATGTTCGTGCGCACCCAGCACGGCGTGGACCGCGTCGTGAAGCAGCTCGCCCGGTCGGGCGTCCGCGCGGGCGGTCTGCACGGCGGCAAGCGGCAGAACCAGCGCACCCGCATCCTCGACGGGTTCCGCGAGGGCACCATCGGGGTGCTCGTCTGCACGGACGTCGCCGCCCGCGGCATCCACGTCGACGACGTGAGCCTCGTGCTGCACGTGGACCCGCCGGCCGACCACAAGAGCTATCTGCACCGGGGCGGCCGTACGGCCCGCGCGGGCGAGCGCGGCGTGGTGCTGACGCTGGTCCTGCCGAGCGAGCGCCGCGCCACCGACTCGATGACCCGTAAGGCGGGGGTGACCCCGTCCCGTCACCGGGTGACGCCGGGCGACCCGGTCCTGGCCGAGATCGCCGGGGCCCGGCGGCCGAGCGGCGCGGCCGTGCCGGTGTGGGAGCCCGACGTGCGCAGGCCGCTGCGGCCCGCGCGGGACGACCGGGCGCCCGGCCGCCGACGACACAACGGGGAGCGTCATCGCGGCGACAGCCGCACCGAGCCCGGCGCCGGCCACCGCCGTGGCCGCGCGGGCGGGCACAGCGGCCAGGCCGGGCACGGTCAGGCCGGATTCGGGAGCCAGGGCGGCGGTCAGGCCGGGCACGGTCAGGCCGGGTACGGAAGCCAGGGCGGCGGTCAGGCCGAATACGGAAGCCAGGCCGGCCGCGGAGGTTACGGCGGCGACGGCGGCCAGGGCGGCCGCGGAGGTTACAGCGGGCGCCGCGGGCGCGGAAGCCGCTTCACCGGCCGCTGAGTCCTCCTCGCCACGTCGTCTTGAGCACCACTTCCACCGGGTCGTCCGTACGGGCGGCCCGGTGGCATGTGAGGGGCCGGTGGCATGTGGGGGGCCGGCTTTGCCGTTCGGCCCTTCAGGTCAGCCCCCCAGGT
Source organism: Microbispora bryophytorum (assembly GCF_043197435.1). Taxonomy (NCBI): domain Bacteria; kingdom Bacillati; phylum Actinomycetota; class Actinomycetes; order Streptosporangiales; family Streptosporangiaceae; genus Microbispora; species Microbispora bryophytorum. The sequence goes on from NZ_JBICTF010000010.1 coordinate 77,643, forward strand.
CAGCCCCCCAGGTCAGCCCCCCAGGTCAGCCCCTCAGATCAGCCCTTAGACCGCTCAGCGCGATCCCGCGGGTGAAGTAGCGCCGGGCGCATCCCGCCGCGCTTCGAATTCGCGCAGAGACCGGCACTAAACCGGATCAGTTTCTAGAGGCTGTTTCATCCCGCCGACCGGACGCCGCGCCGTACGGGGCGTGTTGCCCCAGTTCAACTCGATGAACAGTGATGAGGTGGATTGAGTGGATGGCCCTTAACCGGGTCAGAAGTCTGAAACAAGGCACTTGTGTAACCTTGCGGCGTAACACGAGCCAGGCCCACCACTCCACGGGAGCCCCCATGTTCGTCGATCTGCCCCTCGACCAGCTGCGTGCGTACCTGCCCGAGCGCCGGGAGCCCGCCGACTTCGACGCCTTCTGGGACCGCACGCTCGCCGAGGCGCGCGTGCACGACCTGAACCCCGTCTTCGAGCCGTACGAGGCCGATCTCGCGCTGGTTGACGTGGCCGACGTGACGTTCGCGGGGTTCGGCGGGCATCCGATCAAGGGGTGGTTCATCGCGCCCGCGGGCGCGTCGGGCCCGCTGCCGTGCGTGATGGAGTTCATCGGGTACGGCGGCGGCCGCGGCCGGCCGCACGACTGGCTGCTGTGGCCGGCCGCCGGATACGCGACGTTCGTGATGGACACCCGTGGGCAGGGCGGCACCTGGCGCTCGGGCGACACACCCGACCCGGTGGGCGGCAACGGCGCGCAGATCCCCGGCAAGCTCACCCAGGGGGTGTTCGACCGGGACGACTACTACTACCGGCGGCTCTACACCGACGTCGTGCGTGCGGTCGAGGCGGCCAGGTCGCACCCCCTGGTGGACGCCGGGCGGGTCGTGGTGACCGGCGGCAGCCAGGGCGGAGGCATGGCGCTGGCCGCCGCCGCGCTCGTGCCGGACCTCGCCTACGCGTTCGTCAACGTGCCGTTCATGTGCGACATCCGGCGCGCGGTCGAGATCACCGACGAGGACCCGTACGGCGAGCTGGGCCGGTTCTGCGGGATCCACAGGACCCGGGTCGAGGACATCTTCGCGACCCTCGACTACTTCGACGGCCTGCACTTCGCGGCGCGGGCCCGCACGCCCGCCCGGTTCTCCGTCGCCCTGCGCGACGGCGTCACCCCGGCCTCGACCGTGTTCGGGGCCTACAACCACTACGCCGGCCCCAAGGACATCACGGTCTGGCCGTTCAACGGCCACGAGGGCGGGGAGTCCCAGCAGGCGCTGGAGCAGCTCAGGCTGGCCAGGAAGATCCTCGGCTGACCCCTGATCCCGCCGCGTCCGGGCAGGTGCCGATCTCGCAGGGTGGACGCGGGGCGCGGCGGCCCGCCCCCCGCGACTACCCTGGGGCCGATACCCTGAACGCGCAGGCCCACGACCTGAGAGAGACCATGAAGACCTTCGAAGAGCTGTACGCCGAGCTGGCAGAGAAGGCGCGCACCCGGCCCGCGGGGTCCGGCACCGTGGCCGCCCTGGACGCCGGCGTCCATGCCATCGGCAAGAAGGTCGTCGAAGAGGCCGCGGAGAGCTGGATGGCGGCCGAGTACGAGTCGGCGGACCGGGCGGCCGAGGAGATCTCGCAGCTGCTCTACCACGTCCAGGTCCTGATGCTGGCGCGTGGAATCGGGCTGGACGAGGTCTACAAGCATCTGTAGCCGCCGCGGCGGCCGCAGATCGACCAACGACCTCGTTCTTCCCGAAAGGATCTTCCACTCATGCTGCGCATCGCCGTACCGAACAAGGGCGCGCTCTCCGAGGCCGCCCAGACCATGCTGAAGGAGGCGGGCTACCGCCGGCGCAGGGACAGCAAGGAACTCGTGCTCGTCGACTCCGAGAACTCCTGCGAGCTGTTCTTCCTCCGCCCGCGCGACATCGCCGTCTACGTCGGCGAGGGCACCCTGGACGCCGGAATCACCGGGCGCGACATGCTGTTCGACTCCGGCGCCCCGGCCGAGGAGGTCGTGCCCCTCGGGTTCGGCCAGTCGACGTTCCGCTTCGCCTCCACGCCGGGCGCCTACTCCGGCGTCGCCGGCCTGTCCGGCCTGCGCATCGCCACCTCCTACCCCGGGCTGCTCGGCAAGTACCTCGCAGACCAGGGCGTGGACGCCCGGGTCATCAAGCTCGACGGCGCGGTCGAGACGGCGATCAGGCTCGGCGTCGCCGACGCGGTCGCCGACGTGGTGGAGACCGGCACGACGCTGCGCAACGTCGGCCTTGAGGTGTTCGGCGACCCGATCGCGCACTCCGAGGCCATCTTGATCAAGCGGGCCGGCGCCCCCGAGACCAACGGGTTCCAGCAGCTCATCCGCCGCCTGCAGGGCGTGATCGTGGCTCGCGACTTCGTGATGATCGACTACGACATCCGGGCCGAGCGCATCGACGAGGCCATCGCCATCACCCCCGGCATGGAGGGGCCGACCGTCTCCCCGCTCCACCGCGAGGGCTGGGTGGCCGTGCGGGCGATGGTCCCGCGTAAGGGCCACCAGCTGGTGATGGACCAGCTCTGGGAGATCGGCGCCAAGGCGATCCTCGTCACCGCCATCTTCGCCTGCCGCCTCTGACCTGCCGCCTCTGACCTGCCGCCTCTGACCTGCCGCCTCTGACCTGCGGCCTCTGACCTGCCGCGTCTGACCTGCCGCGTCTGAGCCGCCGCCTCTGACCCGCCGCGTCTGACCCGCCGCGTCTGACCCGCCGCCTCTGAGTCGCCGAGCCGGCCGGGTGAGGTCACCCCGGCGGGGCCGGGGAGCCGCCCGCGCCTTCCGGCCGGGCGGCGGCGGCCGTCTCCGCCCGCCTGTCCGTCCCTTCGTTTCCACTCGGTTCCACGCGTGAACCCGTGGCCTCCCTTTGCGGGAGGTCCCGGGCGGGGACCGTTTGACACTTCTAATGGCTAACCGCTATCCATTGGATAACCGTTAGAGGGGGTCGCATGCAGGACGCGGTGCTGGCGATGCTCGCCAAAGAGCCGTCGCACGGGTACGACCTGCGTGCCCGGCTGCGGCGCAGTCTCGGCCCGCTCGGCGAGTCGATGAACCCCGGTCAGGTCTACGTGACGTTGACCCGGCTGGAGAAGGCCGGGCTCATCGTCTCCGAGCGGGCGAGCGGCCTGCCCGAGCGGCCGGAGCGGAAGGTCTACGCGCTGACGCCGGCCGGGCAGGAGCGGGTGGCCGTCTGGCTGACCGAGGTGGGCTGGCCGAAACCGGACCTGGCGGAGTTTCATCTCAAGCTCGTCGTGGCGGCCGCGGCCAGGCTCGCCGACCCGGTCGAGCTCGTGGCGGCACAGCGCCGTGAGCTGCTGCGCCGCCTGCGTGAGGCGCAGCACGCCGCTCTGGCCGAGCCGGAGGGCTCTGCCGCCGTCCTGCTGCTGGAGGGGGTCGTGCTGCGGCTGCAGGCTGACCTGCGCTGGCTGGAGGCCTGTGAGCGGGCCTGGTCCCCGGTGTCCGCGGTCGACGACGAAGCTGAGGATGCATGAACGCGCTGATCGGGGTTCGCGGCCTGGTGAAGGAGCACGGCGAGGGACGGAGCCGGGTCCGCGCGGTCGACGCGGTCGACCTGGAGGTCCCCGAAGGGCAGACGCTGGCGGTGATGGGGCCCAGCGGCTGCGGGAAGTCGACTCTGCTGCATCTGCTGGGCGGCCTTGAGCGGCCGACCGACGGGGAGGTGTGGCTGGCCGGGCGGCGCGTCGACACTCTGAGCGAGCGGGCTCTGGCGCGGCTGCGGCGCCGGTCGGTGGGGTTCGTCTTCCAGGCCTTCCACCTCATGGAGGAGCTGTCGGCGGCCGAGAACGTGGAGTTGCCCGCGTTGCTGGCCGGGCGCTCACGGCGCGAGGCGAGGCGGCGCGCGAGCCTGCTGCTGGAGCGGGTCGGGCTCACCGGCCGCGCCCGGCATCTGCCTTCGCAGCTGTCCGGCGGACAACGCCAGCGGGTCGCCATCGCCCGCGCGCTGGCCAACGATCCCTTGGTCGTCCTGGCCGACGAGCCGACCGGCAACCTCGACACCGCGGCGACGCACGACGTGCTGAGGATCTTCGAGGAACTGCGCTCCGCGGGGCAGACCCTCGTGATCGTCACGCACGACGAGCGCGTCGCGGCCACCGCGGACCGGCTCGTGTCCATGCGCGACGGGATGTTCGTCGACGACACCCGGCTGGCCGGCACCGGCACCGGGTGGCTCGGCGGCCTGATCGGGCTGGACGGCTGACCGCGATGGGCAGCGCCGTGATCGTGTTCCGGCTCGTCCTGGCCGACATCCGCCGGCACCGGGCCCAGGCCGCGATGCTCCTGCTCGCGGTGACCGTGGCCACCGCCGCCTACGCCCTGGGCCTGTCGCTGCAGGGGGTGAGCCAGGCCTTGTACCAGCAGACCCGGGAGGCCACCGCCGGCCCCGACGTGGTGGCGCTCGCCCCCGATCCGGGTCCCGACGTGGCCCCCACCCTGACCTCGCTGGCGCGCGCCCCCGAGGTCGTCGCCCACAACGGTCCCTACCGCATCGTCTACGCCACTCTCGTCGCGGGCGACGCCACCTCCAAGGTGGTGGTGCACGGCGCCGCGGACAAGCCCGGCGCGGTCGACCGCCCGCTGGTGACCTCGGGCCGCTGGGTGCGTTCCGGCTGCGCGGTGCTCGAACGGGGTTTCGCCGCCGCGCTCGGTGTGCGCGTCGGCGACCGGGTGACCATCGAGGGCCGCGCGTACCCCGTCGTCGGAATCGCCGTCACCGCGGCCACCTCCATCTATCCGTGGGCGGCGCAGATCGGCCCGGGCGGCGGGCCCAGCGACCCGACCGGCCTGGCCTGGCTCACCCGATCGGACGCCCGCGCGCTGGCCGCCGGAAACGATCTGCCGGTGACCACGGCCATGGACCTCAAGCTGCGCGACCCCGACGCCACCCAGGCCTTCGTCGACGCCCACCACCACCCCACCGTCAGGGTCACCTTCCACACCTGGCAGTTCAAGGCCGAGCAGGACGCCGTCATGCTCCGCAACAGTCAGCCGATCCTGGTCGTCGGCAGCTGGCTGCTCGGGTTCCTGGCCGTCACGGGAGTGGCGGCTCTGGCCGCGGGACGCGCCGGGGAGCAGTCACGGCGGGCGGGACTGCTCAAGGCCGTCGGCGCCGGCCCCGGCCTGATCGCCGCGGTCCTGCTCACCGAATATCTGGCGCTGGCGCTGCTGGCCGAAGCGCTGGGTCTGGTGCTCGCCCGCCTGGCCGAGCCCGCCATCGCGAGCCCCACCGCCAGCCGGATCGGCGACGTCGCCGGCCCGGCCGGAGCCACCGTCGTCGCGACGACCGCTCTCGCCGTGGCGGTGGCGGGGCTGTCCACCCTGCGTCCTACGCTGCGCGCCCTGCGCACCGCGACCGTCACCGCACTGGGGGGCGCCGCCCGCCGCCCCCGTCACCACCCCCTGCTGACCGCGCTGTCCGGGCTGCTGCCCGCCCCGCTTCTGCTCGGGCTACGGCTGACCGCACGGCGGCCCGGCCGCGCCGTGCTGCAGGCGTGTTCCACGGCCACCACGCTGATCGCGGTCGTCGCCTTGTTGGCCGTCCACGCCCAGCCCGCGCGGGAGTACGGCCTGGGCTCCTCCGCCCTGCCCAACCTGCGAGACGTCCACGACCGTCGGCTGCTGCTGGCGGTCACCGTCCTGCTGATCGCGCTCGCCGCCGTGAACACCCTCGCGCTCACCTGGACCACCGCGACGGAGGCCCGGGTGAACATGGCCGTCGCGCGTACGCTCGGCGCCACCCCGGGGCAGGTCTGCGCGGGGCTGTCCACCGCCCAGCTTCTGCCCGCCCTGCTCGGCGCCGTCGCCGGCGTACCCCTGGGCGTCTTCGTGTACTGGCTGTTCAGCGCCGGGGAGACGACCGCGCCTCCCATGTCCTGGATGATCTCCGCCGCGCTCGCGGTCCTCCTGGCGACGGCGGCGCTCACCGCCCTCCCCGCACGCCTGGCGGCCCGCCGTCCCGTGGCGCCGACCCTCAGTGCCGAGGCGGCCTGACCCCCGGGGCCCGTGGATGACAAATGTCACCGCGAAGGCCGGAGACGCGGCACTGATGATCGGCACGTCCGATCCCTACCGTGAGGGCATGAACGCCATCGCCTTCACCGGCGTCACGAAGAGTTACGGGGATGTGCTCGCGGTCGACGGCCTCGACCTGGAGATCCCGGCCGGCGCCACGGTCGCCCTCCTCGGGCCGAACGGGGCCGGGAAGTCCACCTCCATCAACATGCTGCTGGGCCTGCTGCGGCCCAGCTCCGGGGAGATCCGGGTCTTCGGCTCGCCGCCGGAGACGGCGGTCGCCGACGGGGAGATCGGCGCGATGCTCCAGGAAGGCGCGCTGATCCCCGAGCTGACCGTGGCCGAGACCGTGGACTTCGTCCGGCGGCTCTACCCGCGTCCGCTGCAGCTGGAGGAGATCCTCCGGCTCGCCGACCTCACCGAGCTCGCCCGGCGGCGGGCCGACCGGCTGTCCGGCGGCCAGACCCAGCGGGTGCGGTTCGCGCTGGCCGTCGCGGGTGGGCCGAGGCTGCTGCTGCTCGACGAGCCCACCGCGGCCATGGACGTCGAGTCCCGCCGTACGTTCTGGGACAACATGCGGGCGTACGCCGCGGGGGGCCGGACGATCCTGTTCGCCACCCACTACCTGGAGGAGGCCGACGAGAACGCCGACCGGGTCGTCGTGATCGCCCGCGGCCGGGTCGTCGCCGACGGCAGCGCCGCCGAGATCAAGGCCGGAGTCGCCGGTCAGTCGGTGAGCTTCCTGCTGGGCGACCAGCCGGTGGCCGGGCTCGACGCCCTGCCCGGGACGACCCGCGTGGAGCTCCAGAGTGGCCGGGTCACGCTGCGCAGCACCGACCTCGACGCCACCGTCGCCGCCCTCTATCGCAAGACCACCCTCGACGTCCGCGACCTCCAGCTCCACGGCGCCGACCTGGAGGACGCCTTCCTCGCCCTCACCAAGGAGGCCTGACCATGCGGCACTACATCAAGGTCGAGATGCTGCGGATGCTGCGCAACAAGCGCTACATCATCTTCGTGGTCGCCTTCCCCGTCGGGTTCTACCTCCTCTACTCCAACCTCTGGGGGTCGGAGTCCGACCAGGCGACCGGGCTGCGCGGCAGCGTCCTGCTGATGGTCTCGATGGCCGCGTACGGCGCGCTGTCCGCCGCCATGATGTCGACGGCCGTGCCGTGGTCGCAGGAGAGGCACAGCGGCTGGCTGCGGCAGCTCCAGATCACCCCGCTGCCGGGCCGGGCGATCATCCTGACGAAGCTGATCTCCTCGATGCTGCTCGTACTGCCGTCGCTGCTGCTGGTCGGCCTGGCCGCGGTGCTGACCCAGGACGTCTCGCTGTCGCCCGGGCAGTGGGTGGGGCTGATCCTGGCGATGTGGGCCGGCACGATCCCGTTCGCGGCGCTGGGCCTGGCGATCGGGTCCCTGCTGCCGCCCGACACCGCGCAGCCCGTCGCGATGATCGGCATGTTCGGGCTCGCCCTGCTCGGCGGGCTCTGGTTCCCCGAGAACATGATGCCCGCGGCCATGAAGAGCATCGCCCACGTGACCCCGTCGTACGACTACGCGCGCATCGGATGGCAGATCGCGGCGGGCGAGACCCCGCACGCGGCCGACGCGGCCGGCATCCTCGCCTGGGGGGTGGCCTTGGTGGCGCTGGCGCTCTTCGCCTACCGTCGTGCAACGGTGCGCGCCTGACCGGAACAGTGCGCGCCTGACTCCACCACGGTTCGGAGGACAGCGGATGAGCCGGCTGGCCAACGTGTTCACCTTCGGCGGGCTCGACGAGCGTCCCTCCCGCCTGAGGCGCCTGATGGGCATGTCGCTGGGGCTGATCTACCTCTTCTACCCGGTGTCCGAGGTGGCCAACGGCACGGTGAGCGGAGCGCGGGCGGTCTGGTGGATGGGCGCGCTCGCGGTCTTCGTGGCCCTCTATCTGTCGGTCGTGCTGGCACCGCGCGATTTCGACCATCACCCCCGGTGGATGTTCCCCCTGCTCGGCGTCGTGACGGTGATGGCGGCCGTCTTCCCGTTGATCTTCAGGAGCCCTTCCTGGCTGACCCTGCCGATCTACATGGTGGTCGTCTACGCGATGGGCCTGCCGCCCCGCCGCGCCCTGCTGGGGATGGCGATCATGGCCGGGCTCGTCGTCGCCGAGGGCAAGGTCATAGGCGCCGACGACGGCACGGTGTGGGCGCTCGTCCTGCAGATCGTCACGCTCGGCGTGCTGTTCGTGAGCGTCCGCAACACCACCGTCCTCGTCGTCCAGCTCAGACAGGCGCAGAGCGAGGTCGCCAGGCTGGCCGCCACGGAGGAGCGGCTGCGGATCGCCCGCGACCTGCACGACCTGCTGGGGCACAGCCTCTCGCTCATCGTCCTCAAGAGCGAGCTGGCCCGCCGCCTCGGTGAGCAGGGCTCGCCGAAGGCCGCCGGGGAGGTGGCCGACATCGAGTCGGTGGCGCGGCAGGCGCTGGCCCAGGTGCGCGAGGCCGTCAGCGGATATCGCCGGCGCCGCCTGTCGGAGGAGATCGACGGCGCCAGGTCCTCGCTGGGCGTCGCCGGCGTCGCCCTCACCGTGCGCACCCGCGGCACCCCGCTGCCCGAGGACCTCGACGGCCTGTTCGCCTGGGCCGTACGCGAGGCCACCACCAACGTCGTACGGCATTCCGGGGCCACCCGCTGCGAGATCGACGTGGCGTACGGCGAGGAGGGCGCGGTGCTGGAGATCGCCGACAACGGCGGCGGCGCGTACGAGCCGGGCAACGGCCTCACCGGGCTCGGCGAGCGGGTGCGCGCGGCGGGCGGGAGCCTGGAGATCGAGGGCGGCAAGCGGGGGTTCAGGGTGCGGGTGGCGGTTCCGCCGCCCCTGGACCACACGACGGAGATGATCACGGATAGGTTGGGCGAGTGATCAGGGTCGTGCTGGCGGAGGACCAGAGCATGGTGCGGGGGGCGCTCGCCTCCCTGCTCGGCCTGGAGCCCGACATCGAGGTGGTCGGAGAGGCGGCGGACGGCGAGGAGGTGATCGCCGTCGCCGAGGCGACCAAGCCGGACATCGCGCTGCTCGACATCGAGATGCCCGGCAGGGACGGGATCTCCGCCGCCGAGGAGCTGCGCCGCCGGGTCCCCGGATGCCGGGTGGTGATCCTCACGACCTTCGGCAGGCCCGGCTACCTGCGCCGCGCGATGGAGGCCGGGGCGGTGGCCTTCCTGGTCAAGGACAGCCCTGCGAGCGAACTGGCCGCCGCGATCAGGCGGGTGCTGCGGGGCGAGCGCGTGATCGACCCGGGGCTGGCCGCCGCCGCGCTCAGCGCCGGGCCGAACCCCCTGTCGCCGCGCGAGCGCGACGTGCTGTCCGCCGCCGCGGACGGCTCGACGATCAACGACATCTCGCTGCGGCTGCACCTGTCGGAGGGCACGGTGCGCAACTACCTGTCGGCGGCCATCCACAAGACCGGCGCACGCAACCGGATCGAGGCCGTCCAGAAGGCCCAGGCGCAGGGCTGGCTCTGACCGGCGAGGCGGGCTCAGCGGGCCGGCTGCGCCTGGAGGGCGGCGGCGTGTCGCAGCAGGTCGCCGACCCGCACCACGCCCATGCACCTGCCGACTTCGTCGACCACCACGAGGTCGTCGTACACGCGGGCGTTGTCCTGCCCCGCCACCTGCATGGCCGCGATCACCGGGGTCGTCTTCGCCACGATCTTCGCGGTGTCCGCCAGACGGGCGGCGGACTTCTTCGCGTGCAGCGCGTGGCCGTACGCCCCGGCCATGAAGAGCAGGAACCGGCTGCGGTCGATGCTGCCCTGCGGCCGCTGGTATTCGTCCACCAGGATCACGCTCGTGATCGAGGGCTCGGCGCTCAGCACGGCGACCACCTCCTCGGCCGTCGACTCGGCCGGCAGCGTGACCGCGGGGAGCAGGAGCTCCTGCACCCGGGGGCCCAGCGACGCGGTGGCGGCGGCCGCCTCCGGCACCGGCAGCGGCACGTGGACCCGGTTGTACCCGTGGGAGGGCCGCCAGTCGGACGGCGCGAGCAGGGGACCCTGCGCGAGCCGGATCCCCCAGCCGCGTACGGCCGCCAGCTCCGTCTCGTCCCGCACGCCCGGGGCGAGCACGTGCGCACCGACGCCGCGCGCGAGCCGGACCAGCGACTCCGCGAGCGCGCCGCGCCGGGGATCGCGTGGCCCTCGCCTCACCAGGTCGGAGGACAGCGCGATCACGTACGGCGAGGCGTCGGCGAGCAGGTCGAGCGGCAGCGCGGTGGTGCCGACCCCGCCGAACGCGATGAGGTAGCCCACCGCGCGCAGGCCGTCGATCCCGGACAGCAGGGCCGTACGCTCCACGGGCCCGGGATCGCCCTCGATCACGAGGATGACCTCGCGGGGACGCCGGTTGCACACGCGCATGGCCTCGTGCAGGGGTGCGAGGCCGGCCGTGCCCCCGGCCACGGCGGCGGCGGGGATCGGCAGGACCAGCGGCAGCAGGGCCTCCTCGCGGGCGGCGGCCAGCAGGCCGTTCACCGTGCCCGCGACGCCCGCGACGCCCGCGACGCCCGGGCCACCAGGGCCGCCGGAGGAGGCCCGCTCGGCGGTCACCTCGATGGCCACGGCGCCGCCGGTGTCGAGGTCGACCACCGGGAGGAAGCGCGGGGCGGCCGGGCCGGGGAGGCCGGGCTGGTGACCCTCGGGCGGGTACACGCGCTGGTCGTATGGCGGGGCGGCCGCCGCCGGGGTGTATCTGCGCACCATGGTGGCCGGGTCGTGGTCCCCCGTCATGTCCGCGGGGCCGTGTTCTCGCACGCTGTCCCGGGGGAACGGGGTCGCCGGGGCCGGACCGGACGCCGGACCGGACGCCGGAGTGCGTTGCGAAGCCGCGGCGAGCGGCGCCGTCGGAGGGGAGGGGAGCGACACAATTGAATTGTGGGACGCCGGATCCCCGCACTTGCCGTCTACGGGGGGAAATTCACCTATATTTCCCCGTCAGTTGGACGGAATCCTACAGACGGGGCACGAGTAGGCTGATCAGCCATGACGGCAGGGCCCGCCGCTGGAGGCGGCAGATGGATCTCGGTCGCCCCCGAGCGGCTCGCCCGATGGATCGCGAGCTTCGCCGGGCGGCACGGCGCGATCGAGGCCGTCGTCCTGCCCGACCTGGTCCGTCTCGACGCCGCCGACGGCGCGGTCGCCGAGTGCCACATGCCGTTCCCGCCGCTGCGCCCCTCCCGCGACGGTGAAGGTGACGGTGGGCACGAGGACGAGCCGCGCCTGCCCCCGCCGGCGGCGGCGCTGGTGGCCCACGTGCGCCGTGAGCGGACCGTCGGCGTGCTGCTGGCCCGGCTCGGCGGGCACGCCGCCGGCGTCTTCACCGGCGCCCGCCTCGTCACGGGCAAGGTCGGCTCGCGCCAGGTCCACGGGCGTAGCGCGGCCGGCGGGTGGTCGCAGCAGCGCTTCGCGCGGCGCAGGGACAAGCAGTCGGCCGAGGCGCTGGGGGCCGCCGCCGAGGTGGCCGCCCGCGTCCTCCTGCCGAGGCTCGCGGACCTGGAGGCCGTCGTGCTCGGCGGGGACCGGCGCTCGATCGACGAGATCAGGCGCGACCGGCGCCTCGCGCCGTTGTTCGCCCTGGAGACCGGCCCCTTCCTCACCGTCCCCGATCCCCGGCTGGCGGTCCTGGAGGGCGCCCCCGCGTTGTTCCGCGCCGTACGGATCCGCCTGATCGACCCCTGACCGGCCGTGCGGCGGCGGCGGGGCGGCGGCGGGGCGAGGGCGGGGTTTCACCGCAGACGGCGGTGGACACGGCGGCACTACACTTGAGCCCATGCGCGCTCCCGACTGATCGCTCCCGGTGCCGACGCCGACCTCATCACCTACGGGAGTGTCCCCTTAACCATGATCATCGCTACCGACATCGAACTTCGCGCCGGCTCGCGCCTGCTCATCGAGGGCGCCTCGTTCCGGGTGAACCCGGGCGACAAGATCGGCCTGGTGGGCCGCAACGGAGCCGGCAAGACCACCCTCACCAAGGTCCTGGCGGGAGAGGGCCTGTCCGCCGCGGGCACGGTCACGATCTCCGGCAGCGTGGGCTACCTGCCGCAGGACCCCCGCACCGGCGACCTGAGCGTGCTGGCGCGCGACCGCATCCTGGCGGCCCGCGGCCTCGACGAGGTGCTCCGCGAGCTGCGCGAGGCCGAGGCCGGGATGGCGTCCGACGACCAGCGCGTACGCGACCGCGCGGTGCGCGCCTACGGCCGCCTGGAAGACCGCCTGCACGTCCTCGGCGGCTACGCGGCGGAGTCGGAGGCGGCCTCGATCGCCTCCAGCCTCGGGCTGCCCGACCGCGTCCTCGGCCAGCCGCTGCAGACCCTGTCCGGCGGCCAGCGACGGCGGGTGGAACTTGCCCGGATTTTGTTCTCCGGAGCGGAGACTCTCCTGCTTGACGAGCCGACAAACCACCTCGATGCGGACTCGATCGGCTGGCTTCGTGAGTTTTTGCGCTCGCACCAGGGCGGCTTGGTGATCATCAGCCATGATGTGAACCTTCTTGAAGCGACGGTAAACCGGGTGCTCCACCTCGACGCGAACCGCTGCGTGATCGACACCTACAACGTCGGCTGGAAGGCCTACCTCGCCCAGCGGGAGACCGACGAGAAGCGGCGCAAGCGTGAGCGGGCCAACGCCGAGCGGCAGGCGTCGGCCCTGCTGACCCAGGCCGACCGCATGCGGGCGAAGGCCACCAAGGCCAAGGCGGCCCAGGACATGGAGCGGCGCGCCCGTCGGCTGCTGTCCGGCGTCGAGGGCGAGCGGCGCTCCGACCGCGTCGCCAAGCTGCGCTTCCCCGACCCCGCGCCCTGCGGGAAGACCCCGCTGACGGCCCGCGGCCTGTCCAAGTCGTACGGCTCGCTGGAGGTGTTCACCGACGTCGACGCCGCGGTCGACCGGGGCTCGCGGATCGTCATCCTGGGCCTGAACGGCGCGGGCAAGACCACCCTGCTACGGCTGTTCGGGGGCATCGAGAAGCCCGACACGGGCGAGGTGATGCCCGGTCACGGGCTCAAGCTCGGCTACTACGCGCAGGAGCACGAGACGCTCGACCCCGGGCGTACGGTCCTGGAGAACATGCGCTCGGCCGGGCCCGACCTGGCCGACGTCGACCTGCGCAAGGTGCTGGGGTCGTTCCTGTTCACCGGCGACGACGTGGACAAGCCCGCCGGGGTCCTGTCCGGCGGCGAGAAGACCCGTCTCGCCCTCGCGACGCTGGTGCTGTCGAGCGCCAACGTGCTGCTGCTCGACGAGCCCACCAACAACCTCGATCCGGCCTCCCGCGATCAGGTGCTCGCGGCCCTCGGCTCCTACACGGGCGCGATCGTGCTGGTCACACACGACGAGGGGGCCGTGGAGGCGCTGCAGCCCGATAGGGTGATTCTGTTGCCAGACGGAGTAGAAGACGCATGGAGTGACGAATTTTCCGATCTTGTGGCGCTTGCCTGATCTTAATTTGAGCGGGTAGGGATCTTTTCCCGCGGAGTAGGTAGCCGATCCCGTCGAAATGACTGATCATGGGCTGAAGTAACGCTGCGGAAGTCTGGCACTACAGGAGGTACTCGTGGCCGAGACTCTGAAGAAGGGCACCCGGGTGACCGGGGCCGACCGGGAAAAGCTGGCCGCCGATCTCAAGAAGCGCTATTCCGCGGGTGAGAGCATCCGCGCCCTGGCTGCTTCCACCGGCCGCTCGTACGGGTTCATCCACCGCATCCTGAGCGAGTCCGGGGTGACTCTGCGCGGGCGCGGCGGCGCGACCCGGGGCAAGTCCAAGCGCTAGAGATCCACCTCAAGACGCGCGACCGCAGCCGCTCGTTCCTGCAGGAGGGGCGGTCGTGTCCGATCAGCCAGAACGATATTCGGTAAGCTCGGGCGCGACCGCGAGATGAACAGGAGGGCGGACGCCCGGCACGGACGGTGCGCCGCACCGGACCGGCCGTGCGAGGCGACGTCTTCCGCACTGAAGCAGGAGCGGGGCATGGCGGAAGCGGCAATGGGGGGATATCCGGAGCACGCCCGTGTGACGGGCGACGGCTCCGATGCGTCGACGATCTCGGCGGCCGCGCCGGCCGGGGTCGGACTGCGTTTCGAGGTGGACGGCGAGATCGCGACCGTCACTTTGGACCGGCCGGACAAGCGCAACGCTCAGACGTTCGCGACATGGTCGGCCCTGGCCCGGATCGGGGAGACCCTTCCGGAGCAGGTGAGAGTGGTCGTGGTCAGAGGCGAGGGGCCGTCCTTCTCAGCCGGGATCGACCTGCGCATGTTCACGCCCGAGGGGGTGCCCGGACAGGAATCGTTCGCGAGCGCCGCGGCGCTCGCCGACACCGAGTTCGAGCAGCGCATCGCCGAGGCTCAGAAGGGTTTTCTGTGGCTGCGCAGGCCGGAGATCGTGTCGATCGCGGCCGTGCAGGGCCACGCGATCGGGGCGGGCTTCCAGCTCGCACTCGCGTGCGACCTGCGTGTCGTCGCGGACGATGTGAAGTTCTGCATGAAAGAGCCCGCGCTGGGGCTGGTTCCCGACCTGACCGGGACCAAGCCCCTGGCCGACATCGTGGGGGTTCCCCGGGCCATCGAGATGTGCCTGACCGCGCGTACCGTTGGTGCCGCCGAGGCCGTACGCCTCGGTCTGGCCGAGATCGCGGTGCCCGCGTCCGAGCTGGCCCAGGCCGTGGAGGACCTGGCCGCGGCGCTGCTGGGGACCGACCGCGCCGCCGCGGCCGCCACGAAGCGGCTGCTGCAGGCCGCGCCGGGACGCACACTGGAGGAGCAGGCGGCCGCCGAGCGGGCCGAGCAGGTGGTGCGCATCCGGGCACTGTTCGGGGCGAACGGATAGGTGCTGCCGGAGTCGGACGGACAAATGCTGTTCGCTTCGAGCTGACCGGGGAATCGGGGGAGTCCTCTCACCGCTGCACGGCTGGGAGGATGTACGACATATGTCGATGATGAACGGGGGCTACGGCCTTCAGGTGATGCGGTCCTTACGGCGTGACAGCTCCGTGACGAAGGAGCGGATCGCGCCGGGGACCGTCCGGCGCATCGCCGGATACGCCCGGCCGTTCCGCACACAGATCGCCGGTTTCCTCGCGCTGGTCATGGTCGACGCGGTCATCGTGGTCGCCAACCCGCTGTTGATGAAGGCCATCATCGACTACGGCATCACCCCTGGGCGGGTCGACGTCGTGATGTGGCTCGCCGTGGTGATCGGGGGGCTGGCGGTGCTGGACGCCGGGCTCGGCCTGCTCCAGAGGTGGTATTCCGCCCGGATCGGCGAGGGCCTGATCTACAACCTGCGCACCGAGGTCTTCGACCACGTGCAGCGGATGCCGGTCGCGTTCTTCATGCGCGCCCAGACCGGCGCGCTGGTGTCCCGGCTGAACACCGACGTCATCGGGGCGCAGCGCGCCCTCACCAGCACGCTGTCGTCGGTGGTGTCCAACGTCATCAGCCTGGTCATGGTGCTCGTCACCATGCTCGTGCTGTCGTGGCAGGTCACGCTGGTCGCGCTGGTTCTGTTGCCGATCTTCGTCTTCCCGGCGAAGTGGGTCGGCCGCCGGATGTCCACGCTGACCCGCGAGCAGATGCAGCTCGACGCCGAGATGAGCTCGGTGATGACCGAGCGGTTCAACGTGGCCGGCGCCATGGTCGCCAAGCTGTACGGCAGGCCGGACGATGAGGCGGCCCACTTCGCGGACCGCGCGGGACGGGTCCGCGACGTGGGCGTGATCGTCGCCATGTACGGCGCGGTGTTCCGCATCGCGCTCGGCCTGGTCGCCGCGCTGGCGACCGCCCTCGTCTACGGTCTCGGCGGCGTGCTCGCGATCTCCGGGGCCTTCGCGCTCGGCACCCTGGTCGCCCAGTCGTCCCTGCTGATGCGGCTGTACGGCCCGCTGACCAGCCTGTCGAACGTCCACGTGGACGTGATGACCGCGCTGGTGAGCTTCGACCGCGTCTTCGAGGTGCTCGACCTCAAGCCGATGGTGGCCGAGAAGCCGGACGCGGGACCGATCCCCGAAGGACCGGTCACGATCGAGTTCGACGACGTCCGCTTCCGCTACCCGGCCGCCTCCGATGTCTCGCTGGCGTCGCTGGAGTCGGTGGCCCGCCCGGACACCGGGCCCTCGCAGGAGGTGCTCAAGGGCGTGTCGTTCACCGCGCACCCGGGCGAGCTGGTGGCGCTCGTCGGTCACTCGGGCGCGGGCAAGACGACGATCACCTCACTGGTGTCCCGGCTGTACGACGTGGATGAGGGGGCCGTCCGGATCAACGGCGTCGACGTCCGCGACGCCACCCTGGACGGCATCAGGGACACGGTGGGAGTGGTCATGCAGGACGCCCACCTGTTCCACGACACGATCGGCAGCAACCTCCGCTACGCCCGTCCCGAGGCGACCGACGAGGAGATCTGGGAGGCCCTGCGCGCGGCCCAGATCGCCGACCTGGTGAAGAACCTGCCGGAGGAACTGGAGACGGTCGTCGGCGACCGCGGCTACCGGCTGTCGGGAGGGGAGAAGCAGCGCATCGCGCTGGCGCGGCTCCTGCTGAAGGCGCCGCGGGTGGTGGTGCTGGACGAGGCGACCGCCCATCTGGACTCGGAGTCCGAGGCCGCGGTGCAGCAGGCGCTCAAGACCGCCCTGCGGGGGAGGACGTCGCTGGTGATCGCCCACCGACTGTCGACCATCCGCGAGGCCGACACGATCCTGGTGGTCGACGACGGCCGGGTCGTCGAACGCGGCCGGCACGAGGAGTTGCTGGAGCGGGCCGGCGCCTACGCCGAGCTGTACCGCACGCAGTTCACCGGCTCCGGCCCGGGCGGCGCCTGAGGCGCACCCGAGACGCCTGGCCTGACACACAGCTCGGCGTCAGCGGAGCCTGGGACACGGCTCAGCGGTAGCCGAGGCGGGCGAGCTCGTCCCTGGTTACTTTCTCCACCAGTTCGGCGTCCTCGGCCGACAGCCGCCTGCGCCAGCTTCCCGGCCGGGGGATCGTCCTGCCGTACAGCGCGATCGTGGAGATCTTCGATTCCAGGAAGGACGACACCGCGTCTATCGCCTCTCCCGGCGAGGCCACCATGTCCTCGTACCGCAGGGTGAGCAGATGCTCGCCGGGCAGTTCGCGGCGCAGGGCGGCGCTCAGCCGCACGGCGCCGCGCCAGCGCAGGGCGCACTTGCCCGCGGGCGGCATGCCGGCCCAGCGCTCGCGGTGCTCGGCCGAGCGCACGCCGAGGAACGGGTTGGGAAACTCGGCGTCCTCGCTCAGCATGTGGGGCTTGACCCAGGTCATGCAGGCGGGGTCGGCGAGCATGTCGGCCACGACGTCGCGGCCGTCGCGGATGATCTGGATGAGCCGGGCGTCGGGGAACGCCCGCAGCAGCACCGGCACGCTGTAGAGCAGGTCGGGGCTGGCGTCGCCGAAGCGCGACAGCGCGCCCGGCCCGACGCACGGCCCCGCGCCGACGATGCCGCCCGCCTCCCGGCAGGTGGCCGTGCAGTCCGCGCACGCCGCCGGCACCACCTGCCACGCCTCGGCCAGCACGTCGCGCAGCACCTGCGGGGCGCCGCCGCTGCGGGCGATCGACGGCCTCCTGGCGAAGGCGTGGACGACCCGTGCCACCGGGCCCCTGCCCATGGTCACGTGGAAACCCGGCGAGCGCTTGAGGGCACGGCTCAGCAGGTCCGCGCCGGAGTGCGGCGCCGCGACAACGAACACCGGACGACGGACCTTGACACCGTTGACCACGAGGATGTGCGTCGGAGGTCGCATAGATACCGCTAAGTCTGACACCCTTTGAAGGGTGAGCGAGCGCTTCCGCGGCGGGGCGGACGGTGACGCCTCGGTAACGGTCCCGAGCCTGCCCCGGCGGCTGCGGCCCGGCGATACCGTCGCGCTGGTCGCGCCGGCCGGCCCCGTCGATCCCGTACGGCTCGAGCGCGGCACGGAGGTCCTGTCCGGGCTCGGACTGCGGGTCGTGCACGGGGCGTCGATCCTCGCGCGGGAGGGCTACCTGGCCGGGCCGGACGCCGCACGGGCGGCCGACCTCCAGGACGCGTGGTGCGATCCCGGGGTGGCGGCGGTCATCTGCGCCAGGGGCGGCTACGGCACCACCCGGCTGCTCGGGCTGCTCGACTGGGACGCCATGGCGGCGGCCGGTCCGAAGATCCTGCTCGGGTCGAGCGACATCACCGCGCTGCACCGGGCCTTCGCCGACCGGCTGGGCCTGGCGACGCTGTTCGGGCCGATGCCGGCGGGCGCGACGATCAGCGACCCGGAGGGGCCCGAGCGGGTCACCTTCGCCCACCTGCGCGAGGCCCTGTTCGAAGGCGGCACGCCCGCTCCGGTCACGGGCGACCGGGTGATCGTGCCCGGCCGGGCCGAGGGCCGGCTCACCGGGGGGAACCTCGCCCTGCTGGCCGCCCTGTGCGGCACGCCGTACGCGCTGCGTGCGCGGGACCGCATCGTGCTGCTGGAGGACGTCACCGAGGAGCCGTATCGGATCGACCGCATGGTGACGCAACTGCTGCAGGCCGGGTGTCTCGACGGCGCGGCGGGCATCGTGCTGGGATCGTGGGTGGACTGCGGCGACCCGCTGCCCGTGCTGACGGAACTCCTGGCCCCGCTGGGCGTCCCGGTCGTCGCGGGCCTGCCCGTCGGCCATGGCACACCACAGATGGCGATGTGGTTAGAGACGAATGTGGCTATTGTGACCGAATCGTGCTCTGTCGCGTCCACCTTCCGCGACTCTGACGCGGCAACCTGAGACGCGCCCGGATATGCCCGGGCCGTGGTGAAGGGATGGTGCGTTGGGACTCCTGCGGCGACTGCTTAGCCGGACGCGACCGGACCATCCCGCTCTGAGAGCCGTCGAGGACGTCGATCTCGACTCCCTGCTGGCCCTGGTCGCCGAGACCATGGGCTACACCTGCGCGTTCGCGGCCGACGGCACGTCGCTGACACTGACCTCGCCTGAGCGTGAGCGGGCGGTGAACCTCATCGGCCTGCGCAGAGAGGCCGGTCGCCGCGCCCGCGAGGACTGGCCGATGCTGGTCTCCGAGCACCTGGCCCACGCGGTGTCGGGCGAGCCGTTCGACGCCTGCAACCTCACGCCCATCAAGCCGCTGCTGCGCACGCGGGTCCACGCCGCGGACGACCCCGCCTTCCCCGACCCCTCCCGGATCATCGGCCGCCACCTCAGCGCCGACCTGATCGAGGTGCTGACCATCGGCGCCCGCCCGGTGCGCCCGGAGGAGGCCTTCTGCTGGCCGATCCCGCCGGCCGAGGCGCTCGACGTGGCGATCGGCAACGCCCTGACCGACGAGCGGCCGACCGTGTCGCAGCTCGACCTCGCGGGGACCGAGGTCTCGCTGCTGTCCGCGCCAAGCGCGGCGGCCCACCTGCGCCGCCTCACGGCGTACATGGACGTGCCCGAGGACGGCACGCTCGCCGTGCTGCCGCATCGAGGCATGGTCGCGGTGCACCCGGTCGCCGGCATCGGCGTGGTCCGCGCGATCGAGCGCCTGCGCATCTTCGCCCACCGGGAGCACGCCGGCCGGGCCGACGGGCTGAGCCCCCACGTGTACTGGTGGCGCCGGGGCAAGCTGACCCGCATCCAGGCCGACCTCATCAGTCACGACGGGCAGACCCGGCTGGTCGTCGCACCGCCGCCGGAGTTCGCCCGGCTGCTCGCCCGCATCGCCGGCCAGTCGTAGCCGGCGAGCCGGAAACCGGATGCGCGGGCACGCCGGCCGGGAGCACGAGTGGCCCACCATGCTCTGGGACGCCGGCGGCGTGAGCCCGCGCGGCGACGACGCCTATCCGGTGCCCGCGCGGCTCTACCGGTCGCTCGGGTTCCGGGAGTGCACGAGGAGCCTCGGCTACCGCTGCCCGGCGTAGCCCGCAAGCGCCTGGGCGGTGCGGATCAGGTGGATGTGGGTGAAGGCCTGGGGGAAGTTGCCGAGTTGGCGGCCTGTTCTGGGGTCGTATTCCTCGGCGAGGAGGCCGACGTCGTTGGTGAGGGCGATGAGGCGTTCGAAGAGTTCGACGGCGTCGTCGTGTCGGCCGATCATGGCTCTGGCCTCGGCGAGCCAGAAGCTGCAGGCGAGGAAGGCGCCTTCGCCGCCGGGAAGGCCGTCGACGGGGTTGTCTTCGGCGAGGGGGTAGCGCAGGACGAAGCCGTCGGTCATGAGTTCGCGTTCGATGGCTTCGACGGTGCCGATGACGCGGGGGTCGTCGGGTGGGAGGAAGCCGACGATGGGGATCTGCAGGAGGGCGGCGTCGAGTTCGCGGGAGCCGTAGGACTGGGTGAAGGTGTTACGTTCGGGGTCGTAGCCCTTGTCGCAGACCTCGGCGTGGATGCGGTCGCGCAGGGCACGCCAGCGCACCACGTCGCCCTTCCGGCCCAGCTCCTCGATGACACGGACCATGCGGTCGGCCGCGACCCAGGCCATGACCTTGGAGTGGACGAAGTGGCGGCGGGGGCCGCGCACCTCCCACAGTCCCTCGTCCGGCTGGTCCCAGTTGTGCTCGAAGAACTCCATGATCTTCGTGACCAGGGCCCAGGCGTGGTCGTCGGGCGGCATGCCCTGCTTGCGCGCCTGAAAGAGGGCGTCGACGAACTCCCCGTAGATGTCGAGCTGGAGCTGGGTCGCCGCGCCGTTGCCGATGCGCACCGGCGTCGAGTTCTCGTAGCCCGACAGCCAGTCGAGAGTCATCTCCGGCAGGCGGCGTTCGCCGGCCACGCCGTACAGGACCTGGACGTCCTCGGGGCGGCCGGCGATGGCGCGCAGCAGCCAGGAACGCCAGGCGTCCGCCTCCTCGACGTAACCGGCGCCGGTCAGCGCGTCGAGCGTCATGGAGGCGTCGCGCAGCCAGCAGTAGCGGTAGTCCCAGTTGCGCACCCCGCCCAGGTGCTCGGGCAGCGACGTGGTCGGCGCGGCCACGATGCCGCCGGTCGGGCTGTAGGTGAGCGCCTTGAGCGTGATCAGCGAGCGGACCACGGCGTCGCGCCAGCGACCCCGGTGACCGCATCGGGAGACCCACTCCTCCCACAGGAGCCTCGTCTCCGCTAGCTGCTCCAGCGGGTCGATCCGCTCCGGCTGCGGCTGGTGGGAGGGGTGCCAGGTGAACACGAACGGCAGTCGCTGCCCGGCGGTGACGGTGAACGTCGCCTCGTGCCGGTAGTCGCCGCCGCGCAGCGGGACGGGTGAGTGGATCCAGACCGAGTCGGGGCCGCCGATGGCGTGCAGGTGCCCGTTCCTGCGGCGCACCCAGGGGACGATGCGGCCGTAGTCGAAGCGGATGCGGATCTCCGTCGTCATCTCCACGGTGCCGGACAGGCCCTCCACGATCCGGACGAGATCGGGGTTGGCGTGCCGCGGCGGCATGAAGTCGATGACCTTGACCGCGCCCGTGGGCGTCTCCCAGACGGTCTCGAGGATGAGCGTGTCCTCGACGTACGCGCGGCGTGTGGCCTGCTCGTGTCCGGCGGGGGCCAGGCGCCAGAAGCCGTTGTGCTCGTCGCCGAGCAGCCGGGTGAAGCAGGAGGGGGAGTCGAACCTCGGCAGGCACAACCAGTCGATCGAACCGTCCCGGCCGACGAGGGCGGCCGACTGCATGTCACCCACCAGGGCGTAGTCCTCGATCCGCATGCCCGTCACGCTACCGGGCGCGGGCCGTCCGCTCATCCGCGGGCGGATTGCCCTGTCGATCGGATGGATTCACTGATGCAGGACGCGAACGGATTCTGCGTCTGCCACTTGGCGCCGATCGTGCTGGAGTCCGCTGTTCTCATGATCGCGGTGGTCATGAGAGTCGGTGTAGCGGTCATGGCCGAGCGTACGACTGTGATCCGGTCCGTCCAAAAACGAGTGCTTCCTGGCCGGATGGAGGCGGCATGGGGTGCCGCCGGTCGGGCAAATTGGAGGCGGACATAAAGGCCATAACAGACATATATCGGAGCGCCGGTGGACTGGCGTCGCTGCGACCACGGGTCCGCGTACCCCGGGAAGCCCGGCCGGAGTTCCTCGCCTCGGTCCCCGCCATCGTCGCGGGGTGGTCCGTGATGGCGGGGGCCGGGGGCCACGGCCTGCCTCTACATCGCATTCGCGGAGTGCTCTCCGTGATCGCCGGAGTTGACGCCGGGCGTCCGCGGGCTCACGAGCGCGCCGGCGACGGGCGGTCCGCGACCTCGGCGGTGGGGAGCCGCCACCACCTGCGCCACAGGCGGACCCCGTCGCGCCACAGGCGGACCCCCGTACTGAGCCGCCCGCAACCAATCCGGGACGAAAGGATCAAAGATGCGAGCAATCACCGTGCGTGATCGTGACGCTGATGTCGGCGGTCTCACCCTGACCGACATGCCGTACCCGCACGCCGCGGAGAACGACGTCATCGTGCGCGTGCACGCCGCGGGCTTCACCCCCGGAGAGCTCGACTGGCCGGCGACGTGGACCGATCGCGCCGGCCGCGACCGGACACCCACCATTCCGGGGCACGAGCTGTCCGGAGTCGTGGTCGAGCTCGGCTACGGAACCACGGGCCTGACCGTGGGCCAGCGGGTCTTCGGACTGACCGACTGGGCCCGCAACGGATCCCTGGCGGAATACACCGCGGTGGAGGCGCGCAACCTCGCCCCCCTCGCGGCCGACGTCGACCACACCGTGGCCGCCGCGCTGCCCATTTCCGGACTGACCGCGTGGCAGGCCCTGTTCGACCACGCCCACCTCACGACCGGCCAGACCGTCCTGATCCATGGCGCCGCGGGCGGCGTCGGCTCGATCGCCGTCCAACTCGCGCGAGAGGCAGGCGCCCGGGTGATCGGCACCGGCCGGGCCGACGACCGCGATGTCGTGCTCGGCCTCGGCGCGCGGACCTTCCTCGACCTGGACGCCGATGACCTGCGGGGCGTCGGCGAGGTGGACGTGGTGCTCGACGTGATCGGCGGCGACATCCTCGCACGATCGACCGAGCTGGTACGTCCGGGCGGCACCCTCGTCACCATCGCCATGCCGCCCACCGTGCAGCCCAAGGACGGGCGAGCCGTCTTCTTCGTCGTCGAGCCCGACCGCGCCCGGCTGACCGACCTGGCCGAGCGCCTGCGGGCCGGACGACTCAACCCCATCGTCGGCGACGTGCGACCGCTGGCCGAAACGGCCGCGGCGTTCGCCCGTCACCGCCGCACACCAGGCAAGACCATCATCCAGGTCACGGACGAACAAGGAGCACAACACTCATGATCAGTAAGCGAATCGCCGGCGGAGTGCTGATCGCCGGCACTGCTGCCGCGATCCTCGGTTGCGCCCCCGGGACGGAGCAACCGGCCGCGCAGGCCGTCCGGGCGTCACAGGCCCAGGTCACCACCGTCACCCAGGCGACACACGCGACACAGGAACAGGCCGGCGCGGCGATGGCTACGGGACACCCTTCGGAGAGCCTGAAAGTCCTGATCCAGAAGGCGCTCCCGAACGTCCCCGGCAAGACCTTCACCTCGGCGATCGTGACCCTGCCGCCGGACGCCCGAGCCACGCCGCACCGGCACGGCGACGCGTTCGTCTACGCCTATGTGCTCAAGGGCACGGTACGCAGCCGGCTTGAAGGCGCACCGATGCGGACATACCACCAGGGCGAGAACTGGACCGAGCAGCCAGGAGCCCACCACGTCGCCACGGAGAACGTCAGCATCAAGGAGCCGGCCGAGCTCCTCGTCGTCTTCGTCTCCACAACCGGGGATCCGCTCAAGGTCGACGACCCGCACAAGTAGCCCGTCGCGACACTCCCCGGTGCATGAGTCACCGACGCCCGGGCCGGTTGTCCTGGCTGGGGCGGACTCCTGACGAGGTGTGGGTCGACGGGCAGCGCCGCGCGAGCAGGGTCGATGCCGCTTCAGGACCTCCCGAGAAAGACGTCCTTGAGCTCACCTCGCGCGGGTGCGGGTGCGGGTGCGGGCCACGGCCGGTGCGGGTGGTGCCGATGTTCGTGCTCCGCTCAGCGCCTGGGCGGTGTGGATCAGGTGGACGTGGCTGAAGGCCTGGGGGAAGTTGCCGAGTTGGCGGCCTGTTCTGGGGTCGTATTCCTCGGCGAGGAGGCCGACGTCGTTCGACAGGGCGATGAGGCGTTCGAACAGTTCGACGGCGTCGTCGTGACGGCCGATCATGGCTCTGGCCTCGGCGAGCCAGAAGCTGCAGGCGAGGAAGGCGCCTTCGCCGCCGGGGAGGCCGTCGACGGGGTTGTCTTCGGCGAGGGGGTAGCGCAGGACCAAGCCGTCGGTCATGAGTTCGCGTTCGATCGCCTCGACGGTGCCGATGACGCGGGGGTCGTCGGGGGGCAGGAAGCCGACGATGGGGATCCGCAGCAGGGCGGCGTCCAGTTCGCGGGAGCCGTAGGACTGGGTGAAGGTGTTGCGTTCGGGGTCGTAGCCCTTGTCGCAGACCTGCGCGTGGATGCGGTCGCGCAGGGCGCTCCACCGGTCGAACGGCCCGGTGCGGCCCAGCTCCGCGGCCCCCCGGGTCACGCGGTCCAGAGCGAGCCACGCCATGATCTTGGAGTGGACGAAGTGCCGGCGGGGGCCGCGCACCTCCCACAGTCCCTCGTCGGGCCGGTCCCAGTTGTGTTCGAGGAACTCGGCCCCTTTCATCACTAGTGACCAGGTGTAGTCGTCGGGCGGCATGCCCTGCTTGCGCGCCCGGTAGAGGGCGTTGGCCACCTGACCGTAGACGTCGAGCTGGAACTGGCCGGCGGCGCCGTTGCCGATCCGGACGGGGCGTGACCCCTCGTAGCCGGAGAGCCAGTCGAGCGTCGTCTCCGGCAGGCGGCGCTCGCCGGCCACGCCGTACATGATCTGGTGGTCCTCGGGGCGGCCCGCGATGGCGCGCAGCAGCCACACGCGCCAGGCGTCCGCCTCCTCGACGTATCCGCATCGCAGGAGCGCGTCGAGTGCCATCGCCGCGTCGCGCAGCCAGCAGTAGCGGTAGTCCCAGTTGCGCACCCCGCCGAGGTGCTCGGGCAGCGAGGTGGTCGGCGCCGCGATGATCCCGCCGGTCGGGCTGTAGGTGAGCGCCTTGAGCGTGATGAGCGAGCGGACCACGGCGTCGCGCCAGGGACCCCGGTAGCCGCAACGGGAGATCCACTCCCGCCACCCGGCGACGGTGAGGCCGAGCTCGCGCGAAGGGTCGATGCGCTCCGGCTGGGGCCGGTGGGAGGGGTGCCAGGTGAAGACGAACGGCACCCGCTCGCCGGCGGCGACCGTGAACGTCGCCTCGTGCCGGTAGTCGCCGCCCTCCAGGCAGATCGGGGAGTGCACCCAGACCGAGTCCGGGCCGCCGATGGCGTGCAGGTGACCGCCGACCCGGCGGGCCCACGGCACGATGCGGCCGTAGTCGAATCGGATGCGGATCTCGGTCGTCATCTCCACGGCGCCGGACAGGCCCTCCACGATCCGCACGAGGTCGGGATTGCCGGAGCGGGGCGGCATGAAGTCGACGACCCTGGCCCTCCCGGTGGAGGTCTCCCAGTCGGTCGCGAGCACGAGCGTGTCCTCGACGTAGGCCCGCCGGGTGGCCCTGTCGCGTTCCGCGGCGGCCAGCCGCCAGAAGCCGTTGTGCTCGTCGCCGAGCAGCCGGGCGAAGCAGGAGGGAGAGTCGAACCTCGGCAGGCACAGCCAGTCGATCGAGCCGTCCATGCCGATGAGGGCGGCCGACTGCGTGTCCCCGATCAGGGCGTAGTCCTCGATCCGCACCCGCTCGCCTCCCCGCGCTCGCCTCCCCCTGCGTACGGCGTGTCCCCCTCAGCGCCGGGTGTGGGCCTCCTCCCTCGGCAGCGGGCCCACGCCGGCCCGCCGTCCCGGGCGCATCCGCGCGTGCCGTTGCCCGGAGCCCGGTCCCGTACGGCCGGCCAGGGCGTCGGCCACGACCCCGGTGGCGAAGGCGTAGACGGCCTTGTGGAGCACATCAACGCCGAGTTCGAGACGGGGCCACGTGGGGGGCGGCGCGCCGACCCCGGTGGCGTTCTCCAGGATCTGGTCGTTGGTGAGCCGCACCACGGCGAACTTGGCCGACGACCACGGGCCCCTCAGCCCGGCGTGGGCCATGACGGAGCGCAGGACCCCCAGCAGCGCGCCCTCGCCGTAGTGCATGGCCCAGTTCACGGCGTCGGACGCGCGCCCGGACCGCTGGGCCATGCCGGTCAGGCGTTCCAGGACCCGCGCCGGGACGTAGGAGCCGGGCCGCCCGGTCAGGCGCTGCTCCACCTTCTCGCCGAGGGTCATCACCGCCGCCCCGGCCGCTCCGGCGACCAGGCCTTCCCAGAGCGCTCGCCTCATCATGACCGCTACGTACCCGGTGGCCGGGCGGTGTCCCCGGCGGGGGCCCACAGCTTCATGAAGACCTGCGTCAGCGGGCCGATCGCCAGGGCGAACACCACCGTGCCGATCCCGACCGTGCCGCCGAGCAGCCAGCCCACGGCGAGCACGCCGATCTCGACGACCGTGCGGGCGAGCCGGATGGACAGCCCGAGCCGGTTGAGGCCCGTCATCAGGCCGTCGCGCGGCCCCGGACCGAAGCCGGCGTGGATGTAGAGCCCGGAGGCGGCGGCGATGGCGACGATGCCGCCCAGGAGGAAGGCCCACTGGACCGGCCAGGCCGTGGGCGCGGGGACCAGCGCCATCACCCCGTCGGCGCTGGTGCCGACCACCAGGACGTTGCTGATCGTGCCGAGGCCGGGGCGTTGCCGCAGGGGAATCCACAGCAGCAGCACCAGCGCGCCCACCAGGTTGATGCACAGGCCGATCGACCACCCGGTGCGCACCGACATGCCCTGGTGGAAGACCTCCCAGGGGTCGAGGCCCAGCCCGGACCTGACGAGCAGGGCGATCCCAGCGCCGTACAGCGCCAGGCCGGTGTAGAGGCGGATGAGCCGCAACGGGAGCGAACGGGGGCTGGGGAGGGAGAGTTCGGTCATAGTCGGCCCATCGTGGACGCGGGTGGGGTTGCGGGAAAAGGGCCAATCGGAGAAATTGGCCTTTATGGACCGGCACCTCAGCGCTCCCCAACTGGCCAGGCTCGTCCGGAGCGGCATCGGCGACGGCACCGGGAAAGGTACGGGGAAGGGCATCGGGAAGGGCGCGGGAGACGCGCCGGAAGCCCGGCCCTACTACCGGGCGCTCGCGGAGGCCGTACGCGGCCTGGTCCTCGACGGCAGGCTCGCCGTGGGGGTGCGGCTGCCGGCCGAGCGGCACCTGGCCGAGTCCCTCGGAGTGAGCCGCACCACCGTGACCGCCGCGTACGACCGGCTGCGCGAGCAGGGCTATCTGGAGAGCCGGCAGGGGTCCGGCAGCCGGGCGGCCCTGCCCGACGCGGGCGCGCTCGGGACCGACAATCCGTGGCTGGCGTCGGACGACGGGCTGCTGCCGCTGCACGCGGCCGCGCCCGCGGCGACCGCGCTGCTCGGCGAGGCCATCGAGGAGGCGGGCCGGGCCTACCATCGGTACGCGCTGGGCATGGGTTACCACCCGGCGGGGCTCGCGCCGCTGCGCGAGGCGATCGCCCGCAGGTACGGCGAGCGGGGGCTGCCGACCCGGCCCGAGCAGATCCTCGTCACGGCCGGGGCCCAGCAGGCGATTCATCTGCTGATGTCGGTGTTCGCCGGGCCGGGGGACCCGGTGCTGGTCGAGTCGCCGACCTATCCGCACGCGCTCGACGTGGCCCGGATGCGGGGAGCCCGGCTGGTGCCGGTCGGTGTGGAGGAGGACGGCTGGCATCTCGACCTGGTGAGCGGCGCGATGCGCCAGTCGGCGGCCCGCCTGGCCTACGTCATCCCCGACTTCCAGAACCCGACCGGCCACCTGATGGCCGACGGCACCCGCGCCGAACTGGTGGAGGCGGCCCGCCGGCACGGCGTCACGCTGATCGCCGACGAGAGCTGGGCGGAGATCGTGCTGGACGAGACGGCGCGTGCGGCGCCGCTCGCCGCCTTCGACACCGACGGCCGGGTGATCAGCGTGGGCTCGGCCTCGAAGCTGTGGTGGGGCGGCCTGCGGGTCGGCTGGATCCGGGCGAGCGCCGCGACCGTCCGCCGCCTGGCCGTGCTGCGGGCCGCCGTGGACATCGCGGGTGCGGTCTTCGAGCAGCTCGTGGTCGCGCGCCTGTTCGAGCGGATCGAGGAGGCGCGTGCGGAGCGCCGCCGCACCCTCGGCGCCTCGTGCGCGGCGCTCGCCGCGGTCCTGCGCGAGGAACTGCCCGGCTGGGCGTTCAGGGTGCCGCGCGGCGGCGGCTCGCTGTGGGTGCGGCTCGACGGGCCGGTGGCGAGCTCGGTCGCCGGGGCCGCCGCCGCCCGTGGCGTACGGCTGGCTCCCGGACCGTGGTTCGGGGTGGACGGCACGCTGGAGGGCTACCTGCGGCTGCCGTTCACCCAGCCGCCGGCCGTGCTGGAGGAGGCGGTGCGCCGCATCGCCCGCGACCCCGCCGGCTATCGCCCGTCCGAGCCGCTCACGCCGACCCTGTGAGCGGCGTTTCCGGCCCTGCCTCTGTCCGGCCCTGCTCCGCTCAGCCGGCCGCGGGCACCGACGGCATGTGGTGCTCGGCCATCAGCGTGCGGAGCCTGCGCACGAACAGCAGCATGACGAGCCCTGCCGCGATCGCGGCGAGCGCGAGGACGAGGTAGTAGACGGGCATCGGCACGACCGTGGTCAGCCGGTAGGCCTGGCCGCCGACGGAGTCGCCGAGGGCCATGGAGAGGAACCACAGGCCCATGAGCTGGTTCTCGAACGCCCGAGGGGCGAGCTTGTTGGTGACCGACAGCCCGGCCGGGCTGAGAAACAGCTCGCCGACGGTCTGGATCAGGTAGACCGACAGCAGCCACATGATCGAGACCTTCACCCCGCCGGAGGCGGCGCCGGCCGCGACCGACATGACGACGAAGCTCACCCCGACGCACACCAGGCCGACCGCGAACTTGAGCGGCGTGCTGATCCGGGTGCCCGCCTTGAGGAACATCTCCGCGAAGAGGGGGGCGACGAGGATGATCGCCAGCGAGTTGATGTTGCCCACCCAGCCCGGGGGGATCGTGAAGCCCAGCACGTTCAGGTCGGTGTCGTTCTTCGCGAACAGCAGCAGGGCGCTGCCTGCCTGGTCGTAGACGAGCCAGAAGATCGCGGCGGCCAGGAACAGCCAGACGTACGCGAACAGCCCCCTCCGCTCCTGCTCGGTGACCTCCCGCGAGGAGAACAGGAAGGCGAAGTACGCCACCGGCACGGCCGCCGTCACGACCGTGAGCACGAGGGCGAAGCGGTCCACGGTGAGCGTGCCGCTGAGCGCCCACAGGGCCAGCGCCCCCGCGCCGGCGGCGAGGCAGACGCCCGCGACGACCTTGAAACGCCGCTCCTCGTCCGGGGTCAGGCGGTGGTCCGGCTCCTCGCCGGCGCCGCACAGGGTGGCCCGGCCGCGGACGTACTGCGTCAGGCCCACGGCCATGCCCAGCGCCGCCGCGCCGAAGGCGAGGTGCCAGCGGTCGCCCGTCTGGAGCCAGGGCACGATCATGATGCCGAGGAACGCGCCCAGGTTGATGCCCATGTAGAAGATCGTGTAGCCGGAGTCGCGCCGGGCGTCGTCCTCGTGCCGGTACAGCTCGCCCACCAGCGCCGACATGTTCGGCTTGAGCAGCCCGCTGCCCAGCGCGATCAGCACGAGGCCGAGCCAGACGAACCCGCCGCCCATGGGCATCGCCATGCTGACGTGGCCGCCCATGATGACCAGGGCGCCGCACAGCACGGTCCTGCGCGCCCCGAGCAGCCGGTCGGCGAGCCAGCCGCCCGCGATGGCGAGCAGGTAGACCGAGGCGATGTAGACGCCGTAGATGCCGACCGCGGTGGTCTCGGGCAGGCCCATGCCGCCGCGCGTGACGGGCGCGGTCAGGAACAGCACGAGGACGGCGCGCATGCCGTAGTAGCTGAAGCGCTCCCACATCTCCGTGCCGAACAGCGTGGCCAGCCCCCGTGGATGGCCGAAGAACGTCTGCTCGCCCAGCGGCGGGCCCGATCTTCCGGATGCCATGCGATCCCCCCGATCACGCACCATCCTGTGTACCTTACCTGGCTTTATGTCCCTTTTGTCCGATTGTGATGGCGTCGTGAGGGGCCCGGTAGCAGCGGGGTCACACCAGGATCGCACCGCCGTCCACGGTGAGGACCGTGCCGGTGACCCACCCCTGGGTCATGCAGTAGAGGTAGGCGGGCGCGACGTCGCCCACCTCGCCGACCCGTCCGGCGGGGACGGCCGCGCCGACACCCTCATACATCGCCTGCCGGTCGGTCTCGCTCATCGACGCCCACAGGGGCGACCGTACGACCCCGGGCGAGACGGCGTTGACGCGGACGGGGGCGAGCTCGACGGCGAGGGCGCGGACCAGCGACTCGATCGCCCCGCAGATGCTCGCCGCGACGGCCCAGCCGGGGCCGGGCCGGTCCTTGGCGATGCCGGTGGTGAGGGTGATCGAGCCGCCGGCGCGGATCAGGGGGACGGCGGCCTGGACGGCGGCCAGGGCGCCGAAGTAGCGCACGGTGAAGAAGTCCCGGGCCGTGGCCAGGTCGAGTGTGGCGACAGGCATGAGATCCAGTGCCTCCCCGGCGGTGAACACCAGGTGGTCGAGCTCGCCGATCTCCTGGAGCACCGCCCGCACGCGGGAGGGGTCTGCGAGGTCGGCGACCTTGCCCACGGTCCCGCCGGGGAGGGCGGCCAGCGCCCGGTCGACGCCCGCACGCCTGCTGGACACCACCGCGACCTCCGCGCCCCGGGCGGCGGCGGCCTCGGCGGTGGCGAAGCCGATGCCGGAGGTGCCGCCGAGGACGACGACGCGCTGTCCCTTGAGGTTCATGAGACGGGCCTTTCCATAAGTGCCGTTCTGTCCCCTTCACGATGCCGCCGCACCGGCCCCGCCGTCCAAGACCCTTCCGGGCCGCTGTAATACCCTGAGGGCATCACGGAGCGGAGGAGATGCCGGTGGACGTCGACCTGCGCAAGCTGCGCTACTTCGTCGAGGTCGCCGAGCGGCTGCACTTCGGCCGCGCCGCGCAGGCGCTGCACATCGCGCAGCCCGTGCTGTCCCGGCAGATCCGCGCGCTGGAGAGCGAGCTCGGGGCTCAGCTGTTCGTCCGGGACAGGCGGGCGAGCGAGCTGACCCCGGCGGGCCGGCAGCTGCTGGAGGACGCCCGGCCCTTGCTGGCCTCCGCCGAGGCGCTGCGCCGCCGCGTGGGCCGGGCCGCACGCGGCCCGCGCGTGTTCGCCGTGGGGTTCATGCCGGGCCTGATCGTGACGCCCGCGGTCCGCGCGCTGTCGGCCCGCCACCCCGGCCTGACCGTCGAGGTGCTGCGCATGAGCTGGGACGACCAGGCCGAGCTGATCCGCGACGGCCATGTTGACGTGGGCTACGTCCGCCTGCCGATCGATCGGCGGGGCCTTCGGACGCGCCACCTGCTGTCCGAGCCCCGCGTCGTCAGCCTGCCCGCCGACCACCGCCTCGCGGGCAAGGACGTGATCAACGCGGCCGACCTCGCCGACGAGCACCTGCTGCAGGACCCGGACGCCGTCCCCGAGTGGCGGGACGTCGCCACCGAGATGGCCACCGGTTCACGGGGCGCGGGGCCGCAGATCCGCACGGTCGAGGAGAAGCTCGAACACGTCGCGGCCGGACGCGGGATCGTCATCCTCCCGCTGTCCACGGCGACCTTCTACACCCGTCCCGACGTCGTCCACGTCTCCGTGTGCGACCTGCCGCCCAACCAGGTCCACCTGGCCTGGGACGCCACCCGCCGCAGCCCGCTGATCCAGGAGTTCGTCGGCGTGGCCGTCGCTTCACAGGGCTGAATCTCGCTCGCGCCGGCTCTCCGCCGGGGTCTTGCCGACGGTGATCTCATGTGGTGCGATGCATGCCACGCGTGCGAAATGCCCGTTGGGAGGCGCGATGACCGGCGTACTGGAAGAACGGGCCGCGATCGAGCGGGAGATAGCGGGCAGGACGATCTGCGAGCAGCTCAGGTGGGCCGCGCAGGGGCATCCGGACTCGCCGGCCTACTCCGATCCGGCCGGGGACGGCTGGACGACCCTGACCTACGCCGAGGCGCGCAGGAGGGTGCTGCAGATCGCCGCGGGCTACGCCGCGCTGGGCGTGCGGCCGGGCGACTCCGTCGCGCTGATGCTGGTCAACCGCAGCGAGCACGTGCTGGCCGACCTCGGGGCCGTCCACGCGGGCGCCGTCCCCTGCTCGATCTACGCGACCTTCGCCCCCGAGCAGGTCGCGTACGTCGCCCGCGACGTGGGGGCGCGCATCGCGGTGCTCGGCGGCCCGGCCGACCTGGCCCGCTGGGAGCCGGTCCTCGGTGAGCTGCCCGCGCTCACGAAGGTCGTCATGCTGGAGGGCGCGCCCGAAGGCGACGAGCGCTTCCTGAGCTGGGAGGCGTTCCTGAAGCTCGGCGCCGGCGCGCTGGCCGCCGACCCGGCCGCGGTGGAGGCGCGCTGGCGCGCGGTGACCGCGGAGGACACGCTGACCGTCCTGTACACCTCGGGGACGACGGGCACCCCCAAGGGCGTCCCGCTGACGCACGCCAACGTGCTGTTCGAGATCGCCTCCACCCAGCGGATGATCCACCTGCCCATCCACGGCACGCAGATCTCCTACCTCACCTACGCCCACATCGCCGAGCGGGTGCTCAGCCTGTACCTGCCGCTGGTCAAGGTCAACCACGTCCACTTCTGCACGGACATGGCGAACCTCGGCGCCACGCTCGGCCGGGTGCGTCCCGTGCTGTTCTTCGGCGTTCCCCGCGTCTGGGAGAAGATGACGTCCCGTCTGCAGGCACTGATGGCCACCCAGCCGCCCGAGCAGCAGGAGAGCGTGCGCGCGGCGATGGCCGCCGGGCTCGCGTACGTCGAGGGGCTGCAGCACGGCCGCACGGTCACCCCCGAGGTGCGCGAGGCGTACGAGCGGGCCGACGCCGCGCTGCTGTCGGTCGTGCGCGGCCTGATCGGGCTCGACCAGGCCCGCTGGTGCGCGACCGCCGCCGCGCCGATGCCGGTCGAGGTGCAGCGGTTCTTCGCCGGCCTCGGCCTGAAGGTCATCGACGTGTACGGCATGACCGAGACGACC
This sequence comes from Microbispora bryophytorum, assembly GCF_043197435.1. NCBI lineage: Bacteria > Bacillati > Actinomycetota > Actinomycetes > Streptosporangiales > Streptosporangiaceae > Microbispora > Microbispora bryophytorum. Next base: position 110,841 of record NZ_JBICTF010000010.1, read on the forward strand.
GGCGCCTTCACCGTCAACTCGCCGGACGTCTTCAAACTCGGCACGGTGGGCCGGGCCGAGCCGGGCGTCGAGGTGCGGATCGCCGAGGACGGCGAGATCCTCACCCGCAGCCCGCTCAACACCCGGGGCTACCTCGGCCTGCCCGAGGCGACCGCCGAACTCCTCGACGACGACGGCTGGCTGCACACCGGCGACGTGGGGTCGGTCGACGAGGACGGCTTCGTCCGCATCGTCGACCGCAAGAAGGAGCTGTTCATCACCTCGGGCGGCGAGAACGTCTCCCCGGCCGCCATCGAGGGCCATCTGACGGAGCATCCGCTCATCGGGCAGGCCCTCGCGTACGGGGACCGCCGGCCCTACCCGGTGGCGATCCTCACCCTGGACGGCGAGGTGGCGCCCGAGTGGGCGCGGGCGCGCGGCATCGCCTTCGGCTCCCTGGCCGACCTGGCCGCGCATCCGGACGTGCTCAAGGAGGTCGAGGCGGCGGTCGAGTCCGCGAACCGCAAGCTCGCCCGGGTGCAGCAGGTCAAACGGTGGCGGCTGCTGCCCGTCGAGTGGACGGCCGAGACCGCCGAGCTCACCCCCAGCCTGAAGCTCAAGCGCCGGGTCGTCCACGCCAGGTACGCCGAGGTGATCGAGGAGCTGTACGCGACCGGCTGATCCCGGGGCGGGTTCTCCCCGGGGCGAATCTTTACCGGCCCGGGAGTGTGTCGGGGGCCGGGGGCCCGGCGGGTGTGCGTACGGTCACGGGGCATGATGAGACCTCTGCTCGCGACGCTGGTCCTCGCGACCGCGACGACGGCGGCGGCCGCGCCGGCCCCCGCCTCCGGTGACCTGGCCGTCCGCTCGGTCGAAGTGCGCCCGTCCGACCCCGTGGTCGGCCCGAGCGGGTCGGTGCGGCTGGTCGTCGACGTGGTGGCGCGCGGAGCGGACCGCGTCTCCGTCGTCCTGGAACCGGGCCGCGCCCCCTCGGAAGGCGACGAGCCCGGAGGAGAGCCAGGCAAGGAGCCGGAGCCGGCCGTGACGCCCTCGCCGCCGTCCGGCGACGCGGTGCCGGTGCCGGTGCCGGTGCCGTCCGCCTCACCGAACCCGGTGGTCCCCCCGGGCGCCGCCCTGCCCGCGACCGTGCCCCTGCCGGGCCTGGGCGGGCTGGCGTCCGCCGCGATGCCCCGCGTGATGGGCGCGTCGCGGGACGGCCGGCCGGTCCGCCGGATCTCGTCGGGGGAGTGGGAGACCTGGCGGTTCCTCCCGGACAAGCCGCTGTCGCGGTGGTATCCGAACGGCCCGTGGACGGTCACGGCGACCGCGGTGAACGCGCAGGGCGAGCGGGCCGTCGCCCGGGGGGAGTTCAACCTGCGCCGGGCGACCGAGATCGAGGGGCTCAAGGTGGTGCGCGAAGGAGACGACGTGCGCGTCACCGGGACGCTGCTGCGGGTGGACCCGGTCGGGAAGGTCGACTACCGGCCCTTCGCCGGGCAGCGGGTCAGGATCCAGTTCCGTCCCGCGGGGTCGTCCCACTGGAAGACCGTCGAGGAGGCGGTCACCCGCAGGGACGGCTGGTTCTCCGCCCGCGTCCGTGCGGACGGCGAGGGCGCGTGGCGTGCCGAATATCCAGGGACATCTCGGTATGCCGCCGACGCCAGCCCGCGCCGAGAAGTGTGAACGGGCCGCCGACGCCTCAGGTGCTCCTCACGCGTCCATAACGCGAATATCGGGAAAGTTATCGTTCCGAGACCTATTTTCCGAAGATGTGGAGCAACTTTTCTCTCCCTTGTGACGTCTATGACGTAGGCGTGCCCCAAACCGGGGGCGCGTTCCTGAACGGGGAGAGGATTAACCCTCATGGTGAAACGAGCTGCTACCACCCTGGTAGCGGTCGCCATGGGCGCCACGGCGCTCGCGACTGCGCCCGCCTTCGCGGACACTGTCGTGCCCACGCCGTCGCCCACGCCGAGCCCCACCGTTGGGCACAACTTCCTTAAGCCGCACACGCCGAGCCACTCCACCGGGCACAACTCGCACAAGCCGTACACGCCGCACCCGAGCATCGTGTCGGTCGACGTCGACCCGAACGTGGTCGTGGTGAGCAAGGGCCGGTCCACCCAGGTCACCGCTCGCGTCACGGCCAAGGACGTCAAGAGCGTGGACATCGACCTGTGGGGCCCGAGGAGCCACGGCGACCACGGCGGCGACCACTGGTTCGGCAACGAGAAGGGCGGTCACAACGACGGTCCGAAGTTCGACCGCGCCTCGCGTTCGTTCAGCTTCGACTGGAGTGACCGGGCGGGCACCTACCGGGTGCACGTCGAGGCGATCGGCCTCGACGGCAAGAAGTACACGGCCGACCGCGCCTTCACGGTGAAGCGCAAGGAGTGGCACGCGCCGCGCCCGTCGGGCCCGAAGGCGACGCGCATCGCCGGCTTCGACGCCACGCCCGAGCCGGTCCGCAAGGGCCGCGCGCTGACCCTCAAGGGCAAGCTGCAGGTCGCGCAGTGCTGGGGTGACTGGTACTACGACGGCTGGAACAACCTGTCCGGCCGTCCCGGCGGTGACCGCTACTGCTCCGACAGCCACAACTACTGGAACAACTGGCACTGGCTGGGCTCGCAGAACGTCAAGGTCTACTTCCAGTCCTCGGGCTCCCACAAGTGGCAGTACGTGGACACGATCAAGACCGACGGCGACGGCGACTTCGCCACCAAGGTCCGGGCCTACCGGTCCGGCACCTGGGCGGTGCGGTTCGACGCCGGCCATGGGCTCAAGGGTTCCGAGGCGACCGACTACGTGAAGGTCGTGCGTCACTAGGAAACCCGACCGTGACGCCCGGCTCCCTTGGGGGCCGGGCGTCCGGCTTTCTCGGACGCGGTTCCTGATTAAAGCTGACAGTTCGGGTAGAGAGGTCCCGGCGTGCGCGCGGAACCTGCATAGTGAGTGAAGCGCTGCGGTCACCAACGGCGAGCACCCGCTCGCACCGCGTGTAGGGGGTCTGGGTTGATCCGACTGATGCTCGCCGAGGACATGCACCTGATCCGCAAGGCGTTGGTCGCTCTGTTGTCGAGCGAGGACGACCTCGAGGTGGTGGCCGAGGCGGACAAGGGCGAGGACATCGTCCGGCTCGGCTGCCTGCGGCGCCCCGACGTCGCGGTGCTCGACATCGGGATGCCCGGTGTCGACGGCCTCACCGCGGCTGCCGAGCTGCACCGCCGGTTACCCTCCTGCAGGACCGTCGTCCTCACCGGGCTCGGGACGCCCATGGCGCTGCGCAAGGCGCTGGACGCCAACGTGCGCGGCTTCGTCGTGAAGGACGCCTCACCGGGCCACCTCGTGGACTGCATCCGCCGCGTGGCGAAGGGAGAGCGGGTCATCGACCCCGAGCTCGCGGTGGCCGCGCTCGACGCCGACAGCAACCCGCTGACCGCCCGCGAGCTCGACGTCCTGGAGACCGCGGCCGGCGGCGCCACCGTCGGCGAGATCGCCGACCGCCTGTCGCTGTCGCGGGGCACGGTCCGCAACTACCTGTCCCGCATCCTCACCAAGGTCGGCGCCCGCTCACGCGTCGAGGCGATCCAGATCGCCTCCGAGTGCGGCTGGCTGTGGCCCGCCGTCGGCCGTGACATCGGCATCCTGCGCTACCGTTCCCGCCGGTAGCCTCCCCGGGCCCTCCCAGTGACCCACCAGGTCGGCGTACAGCGGTGAGGACGCCGCCATCTCCTCGTGCGTGCCGAGCAGGACGCGGGTGCCGTCCATGACCAGCACCCGCCGGGCCCGCAGGGCCGAGGAGATCCGGTGCGCCACGACGATCACCGTGCCCCCGCGCGCCGCGAAGGCCGCCTCCGCCCGCGCCTCCGCCGCCGGGTCGAGATGGCAGGTCGCCTCGTCGAGCACGACCAGCCGGGCGGGGGACAGGTAGGTCCTGGCCAGCGCGACGAGCTGCCGCTCGCCCGCGGACAGCTCGGCCGGGTCGAGCGGGCCGCCCGCGGTGCGCTGTGCGAGCTCCGCCAGCCCGAACGCCGCCACCGCCTCGTCCACCCGCTCGGGAGGCGTCCCCGGCGCGAGGTACGTGAGGTTGTCCGCCAGGGTGGCGGGGAAGACGTACGCCTCCTGGGGGATCAGCGCGCGGGCGGCCGGGTGGACCCGCGCGGCCGGGACGCCGCCGACGAGGACCTCGCCGTCATCCGGGGTCAGCAGGCCGGCGACGAGCGCGGCCAGCGTGGACTTGCCGATCCCGCTCGGGCCGACGACGGCCAGATGGTCACCCTCGGGCACGTCGAGGTCCAGGCCGTCGATCACCGGCTCGGGGGCCTTGCGCCCCGGCGTGCCGTACGCGAAGCGCACCCCGCGCAGCTCCAGCCGGACCCCGCCCGGCTCCCGGTCGCCGTGCGGCACGGGCGGGCCGGGCGCGTGCAGGATGCGCTCCAGCGTGACGGCCAGACGGACGCCGCTGACGCCGAGCCCCTGGACCAGGCCGCCGAGCGCGGGGGACAGCGACTGCATGACATAGGTCAGCGAGCCGAGGATCACCCCGCCGGTGACCCCCTGGCGCACCAGCCAGGGCGCGCCCGCGAGCAGGAGCACCACCGGCAGCCACGCCCCCACCGCCAGCGACAGCGTCCGCGACGCCGTCACCCGGGCCAGCGCCCGCGCGGCCCTCGCCTGCCGGGAGACCTCCCGCCCGACGCTCGCCGCGACGCGCGCCTCGCCGCCGCAGGCGGTCACGTCCCGCAGGCCGCCCGCCATCGCGGCCACCGCGGCGGCCGTGCGCTCGTCGGCGACGATGAACTCGCGCTGACGCCGCGCCAGGGCGGGCAGGGAGAGGAGGAACAGGCCGAGCCCCAGGGCCACCGGCGTCAGCACGAGCGGCACGACCTCCGGGGCCAGCGTCGTCAGCCCGGCCGCGACGCCGGCCACCGTGAACACGAAGGTCCTGACCGCCGTGATGATCGCGCCGAAGGCGTCCCTGGCCAGCTCGACCTGATGGTTCATCCGGGCGACCGCCGCGCTGTCGCCGCCCCGCCCGGCCCGCAGCGCCCCGGTCACCACGCGCCGCAGCAGGTCGTCGCGGAACGGCTCGACGATCCCGGCGATGAGCAGCAGCACCTGCCGGGCGGCCACCGCGGCCACCGCCCATGCGACGGCGAGCACCGCCAGCCACATCAGGCCGGCGCCGGGCCGCCCCGCGGCGAAGCCGTCGTCCACGGCCCGCGCGATCGCGTACCCGCCGCTCAGCGCGGGCAGGGTCTCCGCCACCGACCAGCAGGCCAGCCGCAGCAGCCGGGAGGGCTCGCGCCGCAGGGCCCGCACGACCACCCGCCCGGCGGCCGCTCCCGGCCGCCCTCCCGCGGGTGCGCGGCGCTTCACGAGGCCTCCTCGGCCCGGAAGACCGCGCGGTAGCCGGGGTCGTCCCACAGCCGCTCGTGCGTGCCGGTCGCGCGCACCCGCCCGTTGTCCAGCCACACGACCTGGTCGGCCTGCGCCGCCGTCGTCACGCGATGGGCCACCACCAGGCGGGTGCGGTCGGACAGGCTCCCGGTGAGCGCCCGCCCCACCTGCCGCTCGGTCACCGTGTCCAGGCTGGACATGGCGTCGTCCAGGATCAGCAGCCGACCGGCCTGGGCGAACGCGCGGGCCAGGCCGACCCGCTGGATCTCGCCCCCGGACATCGGCGCCTCGCCGGCCGGGGTGGCGTAGCCGAGCGGCAGCCGCCGGATGAAGGCGTCGGCGCGGGCGGCGCCCGCGGCCGCCCGCACCGCGTCCTCGCTGCGCGCCGTGTCTACGCTTCGCACCGCGTCTACGCTTCGCGCCGTGTCCTCGCTTCGCTTACCGGCGTCGTCCCGTGCGGCGAGGCCGAACGCGACGGCCTCGCCCAGCGTGTCGCCGAACAGCGCGGGCCGCTCGAACGCGTATCCGACGGCCCGGCGCAGCGGCTCGCGGCCGATCTCGCGCAGCGGCACGCCGTCCAGCAGCACCGTGCCGCGCTCGGGATCGACGAGCCGGCCGGCGACGGCGGCCAGCGACGACTTGCCCGAGCCCGAACGGCCCACCACCGCCGTGCACGTGCCGCCGGGCACGACCAGGCTGACACCGCTCAGCAGGCGCACACCGTCGGCCCGCACGGTCACGTCGCGCAGCTCCAGGGTGCCCGGGCCCGGCGGCAGCGGCCGGTCCCCGTACGCCGGGGGCGGCACGGCGAACAGCTGCTCCAGGCGCAGGGCGGCCGACCGGGCACGGGCGATGCGCGCCGCGTACCCGAGCGCCGACCCCAGGCCCGCCCCGAGCACGACGTAGCGCGCGGCGGCGAGCAGCTCCCCGACGGTGAGGCCGCCGGCCGACAGGCGTAGCCCACCGACGGCGAGCACGGCGATCTCCAGAAGCGGGATGACGACGGCGGCCTGGACGCCCGCCCGCGCCTGCAGGCGCCACAACGCCAGGCCATGGGCGCGCAGGCGGGGGAGCGGGGCGAGCACGCGCGCCGCCTCAAGGTCCTCGGTGCCGGCCGCGGTGATGGTGCGGGCCCCGGCGAGCGCGCCCACCAGCATGGCCGCGATCTCCCCCTGGGCCTGCTGGTAGCCGCCGGAGGCCGCCGTGGTCCTGCGCATGAACGCGCGCAGCACGGCCACGATCAGGAGCAGACCGGCGACGAGCGTGACCGCGAGCCACGGGTCGATCAGCGCGAGGGCGACGACGCTGCCGGCCGCAGGAATGATCAGCGTGGCGGCGGTGACCACCGCCTCGGGGGTCCGTCCGGCCTCCTCCACGTTCACCCCGGCGCGGGTGACGATCTCACCCGCGGTGAAGTGGCGGGTCATGCCGGCGCCGACGGACAGGGTGTGGGCCACCACCCGGGAGCGCAGCCACTGCGCCGCCCGCGCCCCGCTCACCCCGGCCGCGAGCACGCCCAGCGCGTCGCACGCGACGACCAGCGCGACCAGCAGCGCGGCGGTCGTGAGCGGGCCGGTGAGGCCGAACCCGGCCTCGGGCCCCGCTCCATCCCGCGCCTGGGTCCGCACCACGGCGTCGACGGCGCGGCCGAGCGCCGCCGGGAGCATGAGGTCGGCCGCGGCGCCCAGCAGCGCCGTCGCCGTCAGCGCCGCGAGCCACGGGCCGCCGCGCCGTACGGCCCGTGCGATCAGCAGGTCCGCCGGACGAGAGCTCACCGGGTCCTCCAGAAGGGAAAGGCCGGACAGGACGGGGCACGGGAACGCTTCCGCGTTGCCGGCCGGGGCCGGAAACGCGGAAGCCTGGGCGGCCGCGACGACCGCCCAGGACTCCCTCAGCGTGCTATCAGCCGCAGATCAGGCTGAGGCTGCTGTTCTCGTGCGGGGTGCAGGCCAGGAGGCTCAGGTTGCTGCCGCCGCCGCCACCACCGCTGTGGCCGCCGGGAACCTCGAGGGTCTGCAGGTCGAGAAGCGCCATCTGGATCATCTCCTTGTATGGTTCCATCAGCCGGATGCGGCTGAAGTTCGTGTTCTTGGGAGGGTCGTCAGCCGCAGATGATGCTGAGGCTGCTGTTCTCGTGCGGGGTGCACCCGAGCAGGCTCAGGTTGCTGCCGCCACCGCCGCCACCGCTGTGGCCGCCGGGGACCTCGAGGGTCTGCAGGTCGAGGAGCGCCATGTGCGTTCACCTCCTTCCGGGGCTGGTCGGGACGTTCGACCCGGCGGCGGTGCGCAGGGGCCCCTGCGCCTGAGACCGTCCGGGGGGCTCGAGAAACGGGAGGTGGACCGGCTCGTCGTGCAGCGCGGTGCCGAGCGCGAGCAGCACGCCGGCGCTCCCGGTGGACAGATCCATGGACAGGCGGAGCAACTGGGCTCCGGGGAAGGCCAGCCCGTCCTGGTGGGGAAGCTCGTGCCACGCCAGCCGGGCGATCTGCGCCGCGGCGGCCTCCGGGTCGGGGCGGGAGCCGGACGACAGGCAGGCGATCATGCCGGCCCGGCCCGCGAACAGCCCCGACTGGACGTAGTAGTGCAGGGTCGTGACCGGCCGGATGGCGGCCAGCGACTCGGCGAAGATCTCGTCGTGCCGATGGGTCAGGTAGCGGTCCAGCACCAGGCCGATGCCGGCCGACCCCTCGTCGAGGTAGGGATTGGTCCGCCAGCCCTGCTGCACCTGGAGCTGACCGTCCTCGCGGCCGACGCACCGGCGCAGGTCCTGCCGCAGCGCGGTGGCCGCGAGGTCGAGCAGCCCGGGATCGCCGGTGCGCTCGTAGGCGTGCAGGAACATCAGGGCGGGTCCCGACGAGCCGTACATCAGCCCCGCGTGCGGGTGCCGCCCGCCGCTGATCTCGGGCACGTCGTCCGGGCCGCCGAGCCGGTCGGCCACCACCGCCACGACCTGCGCGGCCCGCTCGCGCAGCTCCGGCTCGCCGGTCGCGTCGTGCAGGTGCATCAGGGCGAGGGCGACGCCCGACAGGCCGCGGTAGAGGCTCAGATCCAGCCCCTCCCGGAGCTCCCGCGCGCATCGCCGCGCCACGTCGAGCGCCTCCTCGCGGCGGCCGAGGGCCTCCAGCGCGTACGCCACCCCGTGCAGGCCGTCGTAGAAGCCGGGCCCGATGCTGGGCCTGGCGGCCTGCCTGAGCAGCCACTCCTCGTGCTCGGGGAAGCGCCCCGCCCCGGTCGCCGCGAGCGCGTACAGCACGCCGGCCGCGCCGTTGGCGAGGCTGACCCCGCCGCCGGGCTGGAACTGGACGATGTCGCCCGGGAACAGCCGGTCCTCGCGGTCCGGTGTCGCCGAGGCGAGGATCGCCTTCGCGAGCGCGTCCCGGACGGCGGGCCACCCCTCGGTGAGCCGGTCCGGCCGGGGCAGCCGGCTCGGCTGGGGCGCGGGCGGATCCTCGCCGAGGATCGTCCGCACGGCTCCCTCGATCAGCGCGGGGGGCACGGGGAACGTCTCGACGATCAGCCGGCCGAGCTGGGCGGCCTTGGGCCGGTGGAGCTGCAGCAGCATGGTGGTCATCGGGGCGAACACCCCCAGGTGCAGGCAGGCCAGCGCGTACTCGTCGGCCTCGACGCCGGCCAGCTCGCGCGGCGGCACGAAGCCGGGATTGGCGAGCGTGGGCCGTCTGCGCTCCTCGACGGGAGAGGAGACCTCGAAGTCGATCAGGACCACGCGGTCGCCGTCCACCAGGATGTTGAAGGGGTGCAGGTCGCCGAACACCACGCCGCGCTCGTGCAGCGCCGAGACCGCGGCGCGTACCTTGGCGAGCATCCCGATGGCCCACTCGGTGTAGTCCGCGTCCAGCTCCGGGGTGTGGTCGGCCCGCGTGAGGGGGTGCCGCTGGGCGATGAGCTGGCTGAGCGAGGTGCCGTCGACGTACTCCTGCACCAGGAAGTGGTGCTCGCCGGCCGTGAAGTAGTCGCGCAGCGCCGGCACGACGTCGAGGCCGGCCAGGCGCTCCATGATGGCGGCCTCGTGCCGCAGGCGGGTGACGGCGTCGCGTCCCTCGACGTCGAGCCCGGCGTGCGGGCGGCCCTCCTTGAGCACCACCTTCTCGCCGGTGCGCCTGTCGCGGCCCAGGTAGACGCCGCCGCCGTTGGAGAAGTGCAGGACGCTCTCCACGTCGTACGGCACGCCTTCGAGCGTCACCGCGTTGCGCGCGGCCAGGTGCGGTTCGAGGAAGGCCGGCAGGGTCACCCAGGAGGGCAGGGCGAACGCCGGACCGCGCACGTCGGGGACGAGGTTGCCGTCGGCGTCCTCGATCGCGAGCACCCGCTCGCCGTTGTCGTCGAGGCAGTGGCGCTCGGCGAACCCGCCGTACCGGACGAACAGGGGGCCGTCGCCGTACCGCAGGTCGCTGAGGATGTACGGGCCCTCGACGCCGTCGAGGATCTCGGCGAGCTCCTTGAGCGTCAGCTCCAGCTGCGCCTCGTCCACGGGATAAATGGTGACCAGCTTGCCGCTCGACCCGCGGAAGGCGTACTTGGAGTTCTGCATCGTCATCACGCGCCGGCCGCGCAGGAACTTGAAGGCCAGCCCACGGGGCACGCAGTAGTCCCAGGCCGCCGCGATCACCCGCTCCGCCTCCGGCACGGAGGAGGAGATGTGAATCTTCCAGCCCTGCGTGGGCAGACCGGCACCGGCCGGCGCGTAGTGCAGCCAGGTCTCGCTCTCGGCGTGCGCCCATCCGTCGGGGGTGGGGCGGGCCGCGATGGCGAAGTCGGGATGCTCCGCGCGCTTGGTGTCGAGGGTGTCGTAGAACAAGGGATCTGCGAGGCAGTAAATCTCGTACTTACTAATCACAAGATGTCCCCTTAGGCCGGTCACGTCAAAGAATTCCGGAAATAAGGAGAAGGGCCAAGTTACGCCCGTCAACTGCGCCATGTGAAATCTGCATATAACGAACCGTGACGCAGTCATGGGTCGACGGGTGATGCCGCTCGCGGCTATCTCCTCGGTACCACCCGGACTATTCGGTCAAGGGGCTGGTCAAACACGCCACGCCGCTGTGCGGGGCCTTGCGCGTGGCCTCACACGGGCCCTTGTGCGGAACCTCGTGCGGGGCCTTGTGTGGGGCCTTGTGTGGGGGCGGCGGGAGGGATGGGGGCGGTGCGCGAGGCACACGCGTGCGGCCGGCCGGCGCTCAGAACGCGTGGAGGGCCACATGAAGGCGCGGGTGTCGCGCCCTGGACGCCGGGCCGTGGCGGGTGAGCGTGGCCGGTGTCAGCGGCGGTCCCCGCCCCTGCGGGGGATCTCGGCGATGAGGCGGAACCAGCCGTCGGGGTCGAGGACCGTTCCCACGGTGCCGGCGAGCGCCGCCGCCCGGTTGCGGAGGTTGTCCAGCCCGGTGCCGTCGCCGGGTCGTACGGAGGGGTCGACGCCGTCGTTGGCGACGGTGAGCGTCGCCACGCCGCCACGCACGACGATCTCGATCGTACACAGGGTCGCCCTGCTGTGGCGCAGGACGTTGGTCACCGCCTCCCGCACCATGATGGCGAGCACCGCGCTCACCTCGTCGCCCAGCTCCGCCTCGGTCGCCTCGACCTTGCAGTCGGTTCCGTAGGCATGGAGCACGGCCCGCGCGTTGGCCAGTTCCGAGGCGAGCGAGACGTCCCGGAAGGAGCGGGTCACGTTGCGGATGTCGGCGGACGCCTGGCGGATGGACTGCACCACGTCGGCCAGCGCGGGTCGCAGGGGGCTGTCGTCGTCCGCGAGCCGGTAGGCGAGTTCGCTGCGCAGGCTGGCCAGCCACAGGCGGCTGCTCACGAGGTCGTGCACATCACGGCCGAACTGCTCGCGCGCCTCGGCCGCCGCCTGCCGTGCGGCCTCGGCCTGCATCATGCGCAGCCGGCGCAGGCGCATCACGAGGACGACCAGCCCGGCGACCAGGAGCGTACCGAGCAGGGCCAGCGGTGCGAGCAGGGCCAGCGGTGTGACCAGGGCGATATGCGGCAAGTGAGGCAAACGACGACCCTCCAGTCATCCTTGCCGTAACATCGGCCTCGCCATTCGGTACACACGTCAGATCTTTGCATACCGGTCCTGAAATATGGCTACTTCATTCATGCCGAAGTAGGTTCTATTACTACCGCGTATATGAGGCCTCTGGGGCACCCTAAAAACGGGCGTTCATGAACTGTGAATCCGGCTGTAACAATTCACGGCTCCGTGTCTGTTTCGCGTGGGAAGGGCCCCGGAATCCCGTCAGCGCGAGTGGCCCGCGATCCCCGGAAGTCGAGGGGCCCCGAGGGCGTGGGGGCCCGGAGGGCATGGGGTCCTGGACTGTGCGGGGTCCTGAGCGTGTGGGGCGGAGCGTGCGGGGTCCTGAGAGGTCGGTTTGTGAGTTGATGCCCCTTCCGGCGTTGGGTTTGGAAGAGGCGGGCTGGTCAGCGGGGTGGCTGCTGGGCTAGGGGCGGGGCTGGGCGAACAGGCCGGGCTCGGTCTCGATGAGGATGCCGCGGCTGACCAGGCGTTTGAGCTTGGAGCGGATGTTCTCGGTGTTCTTGGACACGATGGGCAGGTCCAGGGCCTGCGGCCCCGGCGGTCATGGAGAACCTATTCGCGAGCAGCACCCAGGCCACCTGAGGTTGGCCTGGGTGACCACTGTGCGCGGCTCTCACCGGGGCTGTTCGGCTGCGTGGATCTCCTGGAAGACCTGCCGGGCGATCTGATAGCCGTCGAAGGCCTGGGCGGCGCCGGCGTACGCCTCGATGTGGATGAACGCCTCGACGATCTCTTGTGGAGTGACTCCGTTGCCGAGTGCGATGCGGAGCTGCCCGCGCAGCGGTTCGAGCGTGCCCAGGGTGGCGGCGATCGTCACGGAGATGAGGGCGCGGGTGCGGGTGTCGAGAACGTCGGTGCGCGGCCATGCGTCGCCGAAGGTGTGCAGCGTGGCCAGTCGTGTGAAGTCCGCGGCGTTGGCCGGCTCGCCCGGGCCGGGTTCCAGGAACGGCTCCAGCCGCCTGCCGAGCAGCCGCGCGGCCGTGTCCAATGCGGCCGCGTAGCCGGGTTCCTTCTGGTTGTCGGTCATGGTGATTCCTCGATCGCTTGTCGTTTCGGAGGGGCGGGCGTACGCCCGGAATGTAGAGATCAGTGCTGGGGGCGCACGTTGAGCGCGCCGTACTGCCCGCCACGCACCAGCGCGGGGTCGAACAGGCCCGAGAGGAAGGCGAGGTCGTCCGCGCTCAGCGGCACGGCCGTCGCGGCGGCGTTCTGGCGTGCGTACGCCGCCCGCTTCGTGCCGGGGATGGGCGCGATGTCGTACGGCTGGGCGAGCAGCCAGGCCAGGGCGATCTGCCCAGGGGCATGTCCCCGCTCGTCGGCGAACGCCTTCAGCCCCTCGACGAGGCGGAGGTTCTCCGCGAAGTTCTCTTCCTGGAACTTGGGCAGAGTGGAGCGGAAGTCGTCGCCGGAGAACGAGGTGCCGCTGGTGAAGCGGCCGGCGAGCGCGGCTCGCCCCAGGGGGCTGTACGGGACGAAGGTGATGCCCAGCTCACGGCAGGCGGGAAGCACCTCCTGCTCCACCTCGCGGGCCCAGAGCGAGTACTCACTCTGGAGAGCCGAGATCGGCGCCACCGCGGCCGCCCGGCGAAGCAGGTCTGGCCCGACCGCGCTGAGCCCGATCGCACGCACCTTGCCCGCGGTCACCAGGTCGGCCATCGCGCCGACGGTGTCCTCGATCGGCACGGTGGGGTCGAGGCGGTGGATGTAGTAGAGGTCGATGTGGTCGACGCCGAGGCGGCGCAGGCTGGCGTCGCAGGCGGCGGCCACGTACTCGGGGCGTCCGTCAAAGGCCACCCCGCCCTCCGGGGAGAGCCGCGCGCCGAACTTCGTCGCCAGGACGACCTCGTCGCGCACACCGTGTACGGCGCGGCCCAGCAGCTCCTCGTTGTGCCCGAAGCCCTTCTGCGGCCCGCCGGTGGCCGCACTGGCCGCGCCGTAGATGTCGGAGGTGTCGAAGAAGTCGATGCCGGCGTCGATGGCGGCGTGGATCGTGGCGACGGACTCCTCTTCGTCGGCGTCGCCGTAGAACTGGGACATTCCCATGCAGCCCAGCCCGATCGGCCGGATGGAGATGTCGCTGTGTCCGAGTGTGATGCGGGCTTCCTGCACGGCGGTCCTCCTAGACGGCGATGGTCTTGTACTCGATGTACTGGGCGAGACCCGCGGCGCCGAACTCGCGGCCGATGCCGCTGCTCTTGTAGCCGCCGAAGGCGCCGTCGTAGGTCGGGGCGGCTCCGTTGACGGTCATCCATCCGGTTCGGATCCTGCGGGCGACCTCGACGCCGTGGTCCCGGTCGGCGGTCCACACGCCGCCGCCGAGGCCGTACTCGGAGTCGTTGGCGATGCGGACGGCGTCGTCCTCGTCGTCGAACGGGATGACGACCAGGACGGGGCCGAAGATCTCCTCGCGGGCGATCCGCATGTCGCTGTCGACGTCGGCGAACAGCGTCGGACGGACGTAGTACCCGCCCTCCAGACCCTCGGGCGTCTCCGGCCCGCCGGTGACCATCCGGGCGCCTTCGGCGATGCCGAGTTCGATGTAGGAGCGCACCCGCTGCTGCTGGTCGGCGCGCACCATGGGCCCGATGAAGGTCTGCGGGTCAGCGGGATCGCCGACGCTGAGCTCCTCCATCATGGTCTTCAGCGCGCCGACGACCTCCTCGTAGCGGCTGCGCGGGGCGAGGATCCGGGTGTGGGCCACGCAGTTCTCGGCGTTGTTGCCCAGCGACAGGGCCTTCAGGCCCGACACGGCCGCCGTCAGGTCGGCGTCCTCGAGGATGATCGAGGCGGACTTGCCGCCCAGCTCCAGGCTGACCCTCTTGAGCTGTTCTCCCGCGATGGAGGCGATGCGCCGGCCCACCGCGGTGGAGCCGGTGAAGGCGATCTTGTCCACGCCGGGGTGGGCGACCAGGTACTCACTCGTCTCACGACCCGCGGGCAGGATGCTCACCACGCCCTCGGGGAGGCCGGCCTCGTCGAAGACCTCGGCGAGGGCCAGGGCGTCCAGCGCTGTCTCGGGAGAGGCCTTCAGGATGACCGTGCAGCCGGCGAGCAGCGCGGGCACCAGCTTGGCCAAGGCCGACTGGTGGGGCGCGTTCCACGGGATCACCGCCGCCACCACGCCCACGGGTTCGCGGCGCAGCAGCGTCGAGGACCCGTTCACGGCGCCCACCTGCTCGTCCCAGTCGAGGGCCGCGGCGGCGCGTAGATACGCGTCCGTCTGCTCGGGAACGCCCGACTGGTGCGTCCAGCGGGTGAACCACAGCGGCGAGCCGTTCTCGGAGGTGACCAGAGCAGCGAACTCCTCGGCACGTGCCGCGTGCAGCTTGGAGAACCGCTCCACCGCGCCGCGCCGCTCCTGCGGGCTCATCCGAGGCCAGGGTCCCTCGTCGAACGCCCGCCGCGCGGCTGCGACCGCCCGGTCGACGTCGGCGGGAGCGGCGTGCGGTGCGGTCCCGACCAGCGAAAGGTCGTGCGGCGAACGCACCTCCAGGACGCCGCCGGTGGCCGGAGCGACCCACTGTCCTCCGACGTACAACTTGTCGTAAGTGATCACGATGTTTCCTTCCGAGTTTTGTGTCCAGTGGACCTTTATGACTATAGCGGTCCATTGGACACGTATCAAGTGTCCGATGGACCGCTATCCTGGGGGCGGCCATGATCCGCGGGGCGCGAGGAGGTTCGATGGACGACGTCGAGGGGCCGGCCTTCCAGCGGGCCAGACGGCCCGAGCACCGGGAACTGCGCCGGCAGGAGATCCTGGACGCCGCGGAGGCGCTGCTGGCCGAGATGCCCGCCGACGAGATCAGCCTCCGGGAACTCGGACGTCGGCTGGGTGTGTCCAAGACGCATGTGGTGCGCTATTTCGAGAGCCGCGAGGGCGTCTTCCTAGGGCTGCTCGCCAGGCTCCGGCTGGCCTGGCTCGACGCGCTGGCGGACGAGTGGCCGGAGCCGCCCTGCGAGCCCGACCAGGTGATGCGGGCCTGGGCCGACTCCCTCGCCGCCCGGCCGGTCCTGTGCCAACTGTGGAGCCTGCTGCCGAGCGTCCTGGAGCGGAACGTCTCCGCCGACACCGTACGCATGTACAAACTCGTCGACCTGGGACACCGCACCAGGCTGGCGAAGCTGGTCAGGGACCGGGTGCCGGCCCTCAGCGCGGACGCCGCGCTCACCCTGACGGAGTACGCCGTCGTCTCACTGGTGGGCCTGTGGCCGTTCAGCAACCCGACCCCGACCGTCGTCGAGGCCACCGCCGACCCCCGGCTCGCGGGCTCACGGGTGGATTTCGCCACCATGTACGGAGAGATCCTTCAGACCACGCTCACCGGCCTGCTCACCCGTGCATGAAGCGGGTGCCGGAGTGGTCCTTGGGACCCGTGGCCATCTGCTTCAGGCACCCTTGGGGAAGGCGTGCTTCTTACCGCCGATCACGGCTACGCAGGCGGCGACCAGGAGCACCAACGACGCCCAAGTGATCGAAGCGGTGCCCAGATCCGCAATCAGAGGGTGATTCGCAAGGGTATGCCTGAGTTGCGTGGTGTAATCCCGTGAATTTGTAGCGTTACGGCCGATCAATGGACTTGGGCATGCTGCGATGGCGGTGTGACCGAGCGCAAGCCGTACCCAAGCGACTTATCCGACGAACGGTGGGCCCTGATCGAGCCCGTGATCACCGCATGGAAGGCCGCGCACCCCTCGGTCAGCGGCCACCAGGGCAGATACGACCTGCGGGAGATCGTCAACGCGATCCTCTACCAGAGCCGGACCGGCTGCCAGTGGGACTACCTGCCCCACGACCTGCCGCCCCGCAGCGCGGTGTACTACTACTTCGCCAAATGGCGCGACGACGGCACCGACCAGACGATCCACGACCTGCTGCGCTGGCAGGCACGCGAGAAACACCAGCGATCAGCCGACCCGAGCCTGGTGGTGCTCGACACCCAAAGCGTCCACGCGGCGGCCGGAGTCCCGTCCGAACCACGGGCCGCGACGCGGGCAAGAAGGTGCCCGGGCGTAAGCGCGGCCTGGCCGTGGACGTGCTGGGCCTGGTCATCGCGGTCGTGGTACTGGCCGCATCGGTGCACGACAACGCCGCCGGGATCGTCCTGCTGGACCGGCTCACCGCCGCGTGTCGCTCGCCGAGGGCGAAAGCGAAGCCGAGCCGGCCGCACCACCGGCCGCGGTTCCCGATCACCCCGCCTACCAGCAGATCCTGACCATCTTCGCCGACACCGGCCAGCCTTTACGCGCTCGCGACCTGTGTCAGGCCCTGGACCTGCCCATCGCGTCCAAGAACACCGAGAACATCCGCTCCAAGCTCAAACGCCTGGTCAGCCGCGGCATCCTCATCGAGACCGAGCCCGGCTTGTTCGCCCAGCCCCGCCCCTAGCCCAGCAGCCACCCCGCTGACCAGCCCGCCTCTTCCAAACCCAAGGCCGGAAGGGGCATCAACTCACAAACCGACCTCTCAGGACGCGGGGTCCTGGAGGGGGCGGCGCTCAGGCGAGCGACCGCACCGCCGCCCCGAACACCGCGGGGAGGCGCCGCGCGGCGGGCACGATCATCCGGGCCGCGGGAGGGTGCCGCCGGGCCCGCACCAGCGCGGCCGTCAGCAGGCGGGATCGCCACGACAGGCGCCGCCAGGCGTTCTCGTACTCCTCGGGGCGGCCCACCATCAGGCACCCGACGAGGGCGCGGGCCGACAGCAGCGCCAGCGAGATCCCCTCGCCGGTGAGCGCGTCCACGTAGCCCGCGGCGTCGCCGACGAGCAGGATCCTCCCCGCCACCCGCCGCCGCACCCGCTGGCGCAGCGGCCCGGCCCCGCGCACGGGGGTGGCGGGCGGGCCGTCCAACCGGGCGAGCAGGTCGGGGAACCGCGCCAGGTGCTCGTCGTAGGTCCGCCGCTCGCTGCTCAGCACGGCCACGCCGACCAGGTCGTCGCCCACCGGCGTGACGTACGCCTCGCCGCCGGGTGCCCAGTGCACCTCCACGAAGTCCGTCCACGGCGCGATCCGGTAGTGGCGGCGCAGGCCGTACCTGCGGGGGCCGCGGGACGCCAGGTCGAGTCCGAGCCGCGCCCTGATCGGCGAGTGCAGCCCGTCGGCCGCGACCAGCCACCGCGCGCCAAACTCCCGGCCACACAGTTCCGGCCCAGGCAGTTCCGGCCCGCCCGTCACGTGGGCGCGTACGCCCTCGCCGGCGGCGTGCACCGCGTCCACCCGGCCGGGCACCACGCGGACGCCGAGGTCCCGGGCGCGGTGGGCGAGCGCGGTGTGCAGGGCCGTCCGGCGCACGCCCAGTCCCGGGCCGTCCCGGAACTCCGCCTGCACCCGCTGCGGCCCGTCCACGTAACGGATGCCGCGAAACGGCCTGCCGTCCGGCACCGCCACGCCGAGGTCCGCCAGCGCCGCCGCGCCGGTGGGCATCAGACCCTCCCCGCACGCCTTGTCGACCGGACCCGGCCGCGGCTCGACCACGACGGCCTCCATGCCGGCCAGCGCCGCGTTGATGGCCGTGGCCAGCCCGGCGGGCCCGCCGCCGGCCACCAGCACGTCGATCACGCCGCGGTCCCCGCTCCGGCGTCGCGCGCGGCGGATCCGGGGGCCGCGGTGGCGAGCGCGGCGTTCTCGCAGCGCAGGCGCACGACCATGAGCGGCACGTTGAGCAGGGTGAAGGCCAGCGCGGTCAGCCAGGCGGAGTGCACGAGCGGAAGCGCCGCGCCCTCCACCGCCACCGCGACGTAGTTGGGATGGCGCAGCCACCCGAACCGGTACGGCCCGCGCGCCACGAGCGGCAGGCCGGGCACGACGATGACCTGGGTGTTCCACTGGGGACCGAGTGTGGTGACGCACCACCATCGCAGCGCCTGCGCGGCCAGGACCAGTCCGAGCATCGGCCAGCCGAGGCCGGGGACGAACGGCCGGCCCGCCAGCCACACCTCGAGCAGGCATCCGGCCAGCAGCCCGGTGTGCAGGGCGACCATCCAGGGATAGTGGCCCCCGCCGTACACCACGCCGCCCCGGCCGAGGCTCCAGCGGGCGTTGCGGCGCGCGACGACGAGTTCGGCGAGGCGCTCCACCGCGACCAGCGCGACGAGCAGCACGTACCACGGTGACACGGGCATGGGCGGCACGGCTCCTTCTACCAGCGCAGCAGGACGAGTTCGGAGCAGAACCCCGGGCCCATCGCCAGCAGCAGGCCCGGCGTGCCCGGCGGCGGGGGCCGCAGGGCGAGGGTGTCGCGCAGCACGTGCAGCACCGAGGCCGACGACAGGTTTCCGTTGGCGGCCAGCGAACGCCAGGTGAGGTCGAGCGCGCCGTCCGGGAGCGCGAGTGTCTCCGCGACGGCCTCCAGCACCTTGGGGCCGCCGGGGTGGCAGACCCAGGCGGTGACGTCGCCCGCGGTCAGGCCGTGGTCGGCGAGGAACCCGTGCACGTCGTCGCCCAGATAGGTGCGGACCACATCGGGCACCCCGGCGTCCAGCACGACCCGGAAGCCGCTGTCGCGGACGTCCCAGCCCATCACGCGTTCCGATCCGGGATACAGGTGACCACGCGTCGCCACCACCACGGGCCGCGCCGCGTCCACGGGGGGCGGCTCGCGCTCGTCCCCGTACGCGACCACCGCGGCGGCGCCGTCGCCGAACAGGGCGCCCGCCACGAGGTTGGCCGTGGAGGCGTCGTCGCGCTGCAACGTGAGAGAGCACAGCTCGACGGAGAGCAGCACCGCCACGTGTCCGGGCCAGCCGCGCAGGTAGTCGTGCAGCCGGGAGATTCCCGCCGCGCCGGCCACGCACCCGAGGCCGAACACCGGCACCCGCTTCACGTCCGGGCGCAGCCCGATCCGGTTGGCCAACCGGGCGTCCAGCGACGGCGCGGCGACGCCGGTGACCGACGTGCACATGATCATGTCGACGTCCGCAGGGGTGAGGCCCGCCGCCTCCAGCGCCCCCGTGACGGCCTGCGCGCCCAGGTCGAGGGCGGCCTCGATGAACAGGTCGTTGGCCGCGCCGAAGCCGTCGAGCTTGCCGTACTCGTCGAGCGGCAGCACCAGGTTGCGGTGCTCCACCCGGGCACTGGCGTGCAGCCGGTCGAGAAGCCGGCGATCGGCGCCCGGCGGAAGGCAGACTCTCGCCAGCGCATCCGCGACCTCCGCCTGCGAGTGGCGATGCGGGGGAACGACACCATGGACGGCCGCGATCCGCGTCATCTCACATCCCCGTGCAGGCGAAAACCGTGACAAGTCTCTCTTGCCCATTGGCGGCCGCCGCATACCTTCCGACGCCGATCGTGATCTGTATCCGGGGTGCCCGGTTACGCTCGGGATCGTGACCGGTTCAGGGGAGCTGCCCGACGAAACGGCGGCGATCGGCGGCGAGGGCGCCGCCGGGCCGGCTCGCCGCGCGGGCCTCGCTCCGGCGGACTTCACTGGCGAGGCGGACGGGCGCCGCCGGGCGGCGCGGACGGTGGCGCAGGCGGTGGCACAGACGGTGGCACAGGCGGTGGCGCAGGCGGTGCCGCGGACGGTGGCCGGGCTGGCCCGCGCGTGCCACCCGGGTCCGGCCGCCGCGGTGACGATCCTGGTCGCGGCGCTCGTGGCCGTCGCGGGGTGGGGCCCGGCGGGGACGGCGCTGACGGCCCTCGCCGTGCTGACCGGTCAGCTGTCCGTGGGCTGGTGCAACGACGCCGCGGACGCCGCCGTGGACGCCGCGGCCGGGAGGACCGCCAAACCGATCGTCGCGGGCCTGGTGTCCGCGCGTACGGTGCGTGTCGCGGCGTTCTCCGCGCTGGCGGCCTGCGTGCCGCTCTCGCTGGCCTGCGGCGTGGTGGCCGGGCTGACGCATCTGTCGGCCGTCGCCGCGGCCTGGGTCTACAACTTGTGGCTCAAGGGCACGGCGGCTTCGTGGGCGCCGTACGCGGCCGGGTTCGGCGCGGTGCCCGTGTTCGTGGCGGCCGGGACGCCGGGCCACGCCCTGCCGGCGTGGTGGGCCGTGCTCGCCGCGGCGCTGCTCGGCTGCGCGGCGCACCTCGCCAACGTGCTGCCCGACATCGAGACGGACGTGGCGACGGGGGTGCGGGGCTGGCCGCAGCGTCTCGGCTCCGCCCGGGTGCGGGTTCTGCTGCCGCTGCCGCTGCTGGCCGCGTCCGCGCTGCTGGTGGTCGCGCCTCCGGGGCCGGCCGGTCCGGTCCGATGGCTCGCGCTCGCCGGGGTGGCCGGGTGCGCCGCGGCCGGCCTGCTGCTCGGCCGGCGGGTGTCCGTGGCGCCCTTCGCCGCTGCGATCGGCGCCGCCGGGATCGACGTCCTGCTGCTCGCGGTCACGCCGGGCGTCGTCACCGCCGGCTGACTGTCCGCCGGCTGACTCCCGCCGCGGCCACGCCCGGCGTCATCCGGGGAAGTCACCTGCGGGGAAGGAACAGCCCCAGGCCCACGGCGGCGATCGGCACCAGGCAGAGGATCGTGAAGACGCCCTGCGGGCCGTACGCCTCCGCCGCGACGCCGAGCGCCGGCGCGGCGAGCCCGCCGACGCTCACGGCGAGCCCGAGCGTGACGCCGGCCGCGGTGCCCGGCCGGTTCGGCAGGTAGTCCTGGCCCAGCTTCACCAGCACGGCGAACGGGATGTTGATCGCGATGCCCGCCAGCACGGCGAACACCAGCGGCAGGGAGGGCCCCGGCAGGAGGCGCAGCCCGGCGAGCGCGGGGATGGCCAGCAGGCCGCCGATCTGCACGGTGCGCACGAGCCCGATCCGGTCGGCGAGGCGCCCCCCGATCAGCGTGCCCGCGACTCCGCCGACCAGGAAGCAGGCCAGGGCCGTGCCCGCGAGGCCGCGCCCGGCGTCCAGGTGCCTGATCCAGAACAACTCGATGAAGGTGAGCACGCCGAAGAACGTCACCGACCTGACGACCTCGATGCCGGTGAGGACCATGAACGGCGCCCACCTGTCGGTGCCCGCGCGCGGGCCCGCCGTGGACGCCCGGGCCGAGGGCCGGCTCCTGAGCAGCGCGAACGCGACGAGCAGGGCCGGCGGGATGAACAGGACCGTGGCACCGACGCCCATCGCGATGAGCGCGGGCGTGGCCAGCACCGGCGCGAGGAAGAAGCCGACGCTCCCGCCGGCCGCGAAGACGCTCATCGCCGTGGCGCTGTCTCCCGCCGCCTCCCTGGCCCCCTTGCCCGCCGCCGGGTGGAACATGGCCACGCCGAGCCCGGACAGCAGGACGAGGGCCCAGACCGCGGGGTAGGGCTCCATCAGCCCGGACAGGCCGAGGCCGAGCCCGGCCAGCGCGACGCCGGCGGCGGCCAGCCACCCCAGGCGGAAACGGTCGACCGCCAGGCCGATGAACGGCTGCGGGATCGAACTTCCCAGGGCCGCGGCCATGGTCAGCCCGGAGGCGGCCACGTAGCCGTAGTGCCGGTCGAGCACGAAATAGGGCACGCAGGCGGGCACCAGTCCCTGGTAGAGGTCGTCGACGGCGTGCGCGGCCGCCCACAGCCACATGCGCCGCCATGCGGACGCGGCCCGCGCCGCCGGCGCCCGAACGGATGTCTCTGTCACTGATCGTCTCCTTGAGAGGCTCCGTCGAGCATCCCGGACGACCGAGTCGGCGAACTAGCGATACTCTGCCGAGTCATGTCGGCAATCCGCCATTCCGAAAGCGGCGGCCCGTCCCGTGTGCCGCTGGCCCACCGCCAGCGCATCGGCTGGCACGATCACGCCTCGCACCAGCTCATCCATCCGCACCGCGGGGTGCTGCGGATCTCGACCCCGATCGGCGACTGGGTGGTGCCGCCGCACCGGGGCGTGTGGATACCGGCAGGGGTGGCGCACGCGCACGAGGCGTACGGGCCGACCGAGATGCGGGCGCTGGTCTTCGACCCCCCGGTCAACCCGCTGCGGCTGGACCGGCCCACGGTCCTGGCGATCACGCCGCTGCTGCGGGAGGTGGTGGTCGCCCTGACCGGCGACGACGAGCCGGCCGCGACGCAGCGGGCCAACCTGGAACGCGTGCTGCTCGACCAGCTCCGCAAGGTCGAGGCGCTCCCGCTGTGCCTGCCGGCGCCGTCCGACGCCCGGCTGCGCGACGTGGCCGCGATCCTCGAGGCCGACCCGGCGGACGGCCGGACGCTCGCCGAGCTGGGCGCGGCGGTCGGCGCCTCGGAACGCACGCTCAGCAGGCTGTTCCGCGCGGAGACCGGCATGAGCTTCCCGCAGTGGCGCACCCAGCTGCGGCTGCATCACGCGCTCATCCTGCTGTCCGGCGGCCGGTCGGTGACCTCGACGGCCGCCGCCTGTGGCTACAGCGGCCCCAGCGCGTTCATCCAGGCGTTCAGGCATGCCTTCGGCACGACCCCGCACGCGTACGTACGCTCGTGAGGCGGCTGACTACGGGCGGGTGAGCACCACGTAGCCGGCCTCCTGGAACACCACCCGGTAGCCCTGGGCCAGCAGCGTCTCGACCCTGGCGATCTGCCGGTGGACCGAGCCGAACGGGAAGTTCCCGGCCCCCACGTCGGCGGCGACCCACGGCGCCCCGCGCGGCGTGCGGTCCCACAGCAGGGTCCGCGTACGCGGCGACAGGGCCGGGGCGAGGGAGCCGGCCGCCTCGACCAGGACGCCGTCGGGCACGGCCGCGGCGGCGCGCCCGGCCGCGCGCGTCCGTGCCGTCTCGGCGTGGAAGGAGGGCGTGAACAGCGCCCCGAACGAGAAGAACGGCACGAGCGCGAGCGCGGCGGCGAGCACGAGCAGCGCCCATCCGCGCACGAGCCTTCCGGACCGTCCGGGAAAGCGGGCGGCCGCCCGCAGCGCCCCGTCGATCCCGGCGGCGAAGACGACCGCGACGACGAAGGCCGTGTAGTGGTATCTCGGGGTCCACCAGTTCGGATAGGTGCTGGCGAGCATCCGTTCCAGCAGCGGCGGCAGCAGAGCGAGGCCCAGCGGGGACAGCACGGCGGTGAACAGCACGGGAGCGAGCGTCAGCACGAGCGTGCGCAGCTTCAGCGGCGGATCGGCGAGCAGCGCGACGACGTCGCCGGGCCGGGTGACGGCGTGCACCGCGGCCCGGCGCAGGTCCGGGCCCAGCGTCCAGTACGCCCAGTAGTAGCCGGCCCTGCCGCCGAAGTGCGGGATGAGGAGCCGCGTCGTCACCAGGGTCGCGGCGACGCCGCCGACGACGAGCAGCGCGCCGAGTCTCCGGTCGCGGCGGCGGGCGAGGAGGTACAGCCCGAACCCGGCCAGGAGCAGGCCCATGTCCTCCTTGACCAGCAGAAGCGCCAGCCCCGCGAGGACCGCCGCCCGGCTGCGCCCGGCCTGGTAACGCTCCAGCATGGCCGCCGTGAGCAGCGGCGCGAACGCCACCTCGTGGAAGTCGAAGGCCACGGCCTCGGTGATCGGCCACGACAGGGCGTAGGCGACCGCGACGGGATAGGCGACGCGCCGCCCGGCCGTGACCGCCGAGGAGGCGCGGAAGGCGTACGCCCACACGAATGGGATCGACAGCGCGAGCAGGACGGCCTGCGCGACGAGCAGGGTCACGGGCCCGTCGTGGATCCAGTACAGCGGCGCCAGCAGCGCGAGCGCCGGGGACCAGTGGTCGCCGAGCACGCTGAACCCCGGCCCGAACCCGTTGTGCACGCCCTTCAGCATCGACACCGGCGGCTGGAAGTGGGCATACGAGCGGATGGCCTGGTCGAATATCACCAGGTCGTACGCGCCCGCCCGGAACCGCGCCAGCGTCACGCACGAGTAGAGCGCATACAGCGCCGCCGCCGCGACGGTGAGAACCGAGACGCAGGCGAGGTCCCTGCCGGCGAACATCCCGTGTCATCCGCTTCCGTCTGCCTTCCGCGCAGGCTATCGGCGGCGCCGCCGGGCGGACCGGGACCGCCGCCCCCGTTTCCCGTCATCGGCGGTCAAAGCTCCGGCCCGCCTCACCCGGGCCGGCTCAGGACGCAGAACCAGCGGCCGGCCTCGGTCCACACCTCCTCGGGGTGGAGGCCGGTGCGCCCGGCGAGCGGCCCGATATCGGAGACGCTGACCCGTGCCCAGGCGAACCACCCGGTGATCCTGCCCTCCCGGCGCAGCCGGACCCGTTCCGCGCGGGTCGCGGCGCCGGGGGGATCGAGCTCGGCGACGACCTCGCCGCCGGGCCGGAGCAGCTCGCGGACCCGCCGCAGCAGGGCGTCGGGGTCGCCGCCGATGCCTATGTTGCCGTCGGCCAGCAGCACGGTGCCCCAGCGGCCGGCGCCCGGCACGTGGCCGAACACGTCGCGGCACAGGGCCCGCCCTCCGGCCAGGCGGGTCAGCCGGACGGCCCGGGGGGTGACGTCGATGCCGAGCGCCCGCACCCCTCGCCTCGTCAGCGCCACGGTCAGCCGTCCCGGTCCCGAACCCACGTCGAGTGTGGGGTCGGCGCAGCGGGCGAGCATGGCCTCGTCCCCCGCGGAGTCGTAGAGCCAGCGCCACGACTCCAGCGGCCACGTCCTGCCGTCGGCCGACTCGACCTCGACCGGTGCGCCGTCCAGCGACTCGGCGTAGAGGGGGCCGATCACGCGGGGACGTCCGCGCCGAGGGCCGCCACCGCCGCAGCGAACCGCGAGGTGGGGACCCGCGCGGCCACCGCGCGCGCGTCGGCGGCGGTGTCCACGTCGGTCAGTTCGGGCAGCAGGGCGGCCCGCACGCCCGCGGCGCGGATCCGCTCCATCAGCAGAGTCCCGGTGTCGGGCCGCGACATCGGCAGCCCGGCCAGCAGGGCGGGGTCGGGCCTGCGCTGCCCGAGCAGCCAGAACCCGCCGTCGGCGGCCGGGCCGACGACGACCTCGTGCCCGCCCAGCAACCGCCCGGCCTCGGCCAGCAGGGCGGGGGTGACCTGCGGGGTGTCCATGCCGATCAGCACGACCGGCACGGGAAGGGCCGCCCACGCGTCGGCGAAGGCGGCGGTCAGCCGCGCGGCCAGATCGTCGCCCCGCTGCGCGACCACGTCGTACCCCGCGGGCAGCCAGGCCCCCGGCGCGCCGAGCAGGGCCAGCACCCGGCGCGCGGCGGGGGCGGCGGCGACGGCCGACAGCGTGTCGCGCAGCGCCGCCTCCGCCAGCGCGGCGGCCTCCCGCGCGGTGTACGGCGGCGTGAGCCGGGTCTTGACGGCCCCCGGCACGGGCGTCTTGGCGATGACGACGAGCTGCGTCGCGTTCCCGCCCGTGGCCGGCGTCACGCCGCCCGCCACATGTCGCGGACCGTACGCACGGTGCCGCCCACGGTGCCCGTCACCTTCGAATGGCCCACTCGCGGCAGGTAGTCGACCTCGACCTCGTCGATGCGCCAGCCCGCCTCGCTCGCCCGCAGCACCATCTCCAGGGGGTAGCCGAACCGCCGGTCCCGCAGGTCCAGGGCCAGCAGCGCCTCACGGCGGGCCGCGCGCATCGGGCCGAGATCGTGCAGCGGGGCGCCGGTGCGGCGGCGCAGCCGCCAGGCGAGCACCCGGTTGCCCAGCCGGGCGTGCGTGGGCCACGCCGATCGGGTGACGGGCATGCGGCGGCCGAGCACCAGGTCGGCCGCACCGCTCACCACCCCCTCCGCGACCGACGGCACCTGCCGCGGGTCGAGGGAGGCGTCGGCGTCCATGAAGCACACGACGGGGGCGGTCGCGGCCGTCAGGCCCGCGTGGCAGGCGGCGCCGAAGCCCGGCCTGGGCTCGGTCACCACGAGCGCGCCGTGCCGGGCGGCGACCTCGGGCGACCCGTCGGTGGACCCGTTGTCCACCACGATGGCGCGGTAGCCGTCCGGCATCCGGCCGAGCACCCAGGGCAGCGCCGCCGCCTCGTCGAGGCAGGGAAGCACCACATCGATCTGCATGCCGCAGAAGCTAGGGCCGCGGGAGCCGCGAAGTTCTTACGAAGTGACTACGGGGCGGCCCAGTTCTTACGAAGTGGCTACGGGGCGGTCCACGCGAGGGGAAGGCGTCCCCGGCGCGCCTACGGTGTCGGTCGTGACGGCACGGTCGATGACAGGGCGGCGGCGGGCGCTGGCGGCCTGGGCGGCGCTGGTGGCGGGCGCGTTCGCGGTGGGCGGTCTGCTGCACGCCCTCGGGGTGCTGCGCATCGACCACCTCCCGCCGCTGCACGCGCTGGCGCGCCTGCCCACGCTCGCGCTGATTCCGGCCGCGGCCTTCGCCGCGGTCGCGGTCCCCGTGCTGCCCAGGCTGACCGCGCACCTGCCGATGCGCGCGGCGCTGGCCGTGGCCTTCGCCGCGTCGCTCGCGTGGACGGTCCTGCTGGCCGTGTCGGGGGAGGGGCTGGCGTGGCCGTTCACCCACCCGCAGGAATACCTGGCCGGGCTCGGGGCCGTGGGCGACGACCCCCTCGGCTGGCTCGCCGGGTTCACCCGGGACCTGCCGGCCTATCCCACGCACGTGCGCGGCCATCCGCCGCTGCCGGTGCTGGTGCTGTGGGCGCTGGCGGCCGCCGGGCTGCCGGGACCGTTCTGGGCCGCCGTCCTCGTGGTCGTGACAGGGTGCTCGGCCACGGTCGCGATCGGGCTGGCGGTGTGGCGCGTCGCGGGGGAGGAGGCGGCCAGGCGGGCGCTGCCGTTCCTCGCCCTGTGCCCGGCGGCGGTGTGGATCGCCACGACCATGGACGCGTTCTTCGCGGGTGTGGGGGCGTGGGGGACGGCGCTGCTGGTGCTCGGCGCGCGGAGCCGGGCAGGCCGGGTGGCGCTCGGCCTCGGCGCGGGGCTGGCCCTGGGCGCGCTGCCCTACCTCAACTACGGCCTGGTGCCCTACCTGCTCATCCCCCTGGTGGCGGCGGTCGCGGTGGGGGTGCCGCGGGCGACCGTGGCCGCCTGCCTGGCCGGGATGGCGGGGGTGAGCGCCCTGTTCGCCGCCGGGGGGTTCTGGTGGCCCGCCGGAGTGCTCGCCACCCACGCCGAGTGGGCGGCCGATCCCGGTGCGGCCCGGCCGTACCTGTACTTCCTGGTCGCCAACCTGGCCGTGCTCGCCCTGGTGACCGGCCCGGCCGCCGCCGCAGGGCTGGTGGCGCCGGGGCGGGCCGGGGAGCGGATCCTGCCCGTGGCGGCGCTGGTCGCGGTGCTCGCCCTCGACGTCAGCGGCACCACCCGGGGCGAGGTGGAGCGGATCTGGCTGCCGTACGCCCTGTGGGTGGCAGCGGCGGCAGGGCGCACGGGAGCCGGGGGTGAGGGAGCAGGGGGTGAGGGAGCAGGGGGTGAGGGAGCAGGGGGTGCGGGCGGCCGCCGCCTGCTCGCCGCGCAGGTGGTGGTGGGCCTGCTGCTGCAGGGGTTCGTCCGGTCGCCCTGGTGAGTGCTCGTGTGTCAGTCGGCCAGCGGTGCGTGGGCGAACTCCCGCATGCCGTCGGCGAACCGGACCCGCGCCCGGAACCCGAGGCCGGCGGCGGCGCGGTCCGGGGAGGCCACGATGTGCCGGACGTCGCCCAGCCGGTAGCGGCCGGTGACCTCGGGGGCCGGTCCGCCCCGCGCCGCGCCGAGCGCGTCCGCCAGGTCGCCGATCGTGCGGGGCTCGCCGCTGGCCACGTTGTACGCGCGGAGCCGGCCGGGCGGGGCGGACTCCAGCGCGTGCAGCGCGGCGAGGTTGGCCGCCGCGACGTCGGCGACGTGGACGAAGTCCCTGCGCTGGCCGCCGTCCTCGAAGACCTGCGGCGCCCGCCCGGCCTCCAGCGCGGACCGGAAGATCGCGGCCACCCCCGAGTAGGGGGTGTCGCGCGGCATGCCGGGGCCGTACACGTTGTGGTAGCGCAGGGCGACCGCCACGCCGCCGGTCTCGCGGGCCCAGCCGGCCGCCAGGTGCTCCTGGGCGAGCTTGCTCGTGGCGTACGCGTTGCGCGGATCGGCCGGGACGTCCTCGTCCACGGTCCCCGGCGTCAGCGCCCGCCCGCAGCGCGGGCACACCGGCTCGAACCGCCCCGCGGCCAGGTCCTCCTCGTCCCGGGGGCCGGGGCGCAGGCGGCCGTGCTCCGCGCAGTCGTAGACGCCCTCGCCGTAGATCACCATGGACGACGCCAGGACCAGCCGGGCGATCCCGCGCCGCGCCATCGCGGCGAGCAGCACCGCGGTCCCGAGCGCGTTGACCGACACGTAGTCCGGGAGGTCCTGGACGTCGACGCCGAGGCCGACCTTGGCCGCCTGGTGCACGACGGCGTCGGCGCCGTCCAGGGCGCGCTCGACGGCGTCCTCGTCCCGCACGTCACCGGCCGTGACGTCCGCGCCGCCGCGCAGGTCGAAGCCCCGCACCTCGTGCCCGGCGTCGCGCAGCAGCCCGGCGACACGGGTCCCGATGAAACCGGCCGCGCCGGTGACCACGATCTTCATCCTGTGACGGTAACAACCGCCCACCACCCTGAAAGTTTCAAGTTCCTTACGGGTCGACCGGCACGGATGCGAGCGGGCTTTGACGGGCCCGCGCCGCCGACCTGATGATCCGGGCGATGCCGTCGGGGATCGACGTTCCGGAGGGTGGCTCGTGTCCAGACTGTCGTGGCCGGCCGCGTGGACCGCGGCGGGCGCCGTCGCCGCCGCGCTGCTGGCGGCCAACATCGCCGCGCCGCCCGTCCTCGCGACGAGTGTGGCGTACGCCGCCTCGGCGTCCACCGGGGAACCGACGCCGCAGCCGACCGGGTCGCCCGGGTCGCCCGGGACGGACACCATGCCGCCCACGGTCCCGGGCGAGGTGCGGGCGTGCCCGCCGCCCCTGCCCACGGGCGGCACGCCTCAGGGCGTGGTCGGCCTGTGCTGGACGGCGTCCACCGACGACGTCGGCGTCACCGGCTACGAGGTCTACCGCCTCACCCCGGACGGCTTCGTCAAGGCGACCGCCCCCACGAGCACGGTGACCGTCGTCAGCGGCCTGACCATCGGCCGGACCTACACGTTCTACATCGTGGCCAAGGACGCCGCGGGCAACACCAGCAGGCCCACCGCGCCGTTCAGCAGCACGGCGGTCACCGGCATGTACGTGTCGCCGAGCCCCGGCACGGGCGACACGACGCCGCCGACCAGGCCGACCGGGATGCAGGCCAACTGCCTGCCCGACTTCAAGGGGACGTCGTTCTGCTGGACGGCGTCCACCGACGACGCCGGGGTGACGGGCTACGACGTCTACCGGCGCACCGACACGGCCTGGATCCCGGTGGGCACCCCCATCGGCACGCACTTCACCGAGGGCAACCTCGTCACCGGCCAGTCGTACGTCTACTTCATGGTGGCGCAGGACGCCGCGGGCAACCTCAGCCTGCCGTCCGACCTGGTGACGGTCACGGCGTCGGGCGGCTACCCCACCTACACGCCGCCCCCGGTCAGCTGCGAGATCGAGTACACCGCGTGGTCGTGGAGCGGCGGCTTCTCCGCCAACGTGAAGATCACCAACCTCGGTCAGACGCCGATGAACAACTGGACGCTGCGCTTCGTCCTCCCCGACGCGGGACAGAAGGTCGCGAGCGGCTGGTCGGCCACCTGGTCGCAGTCCGGCAAGGACGTCACCGCCGCGGCCATGCCGTGGAACTCGGTGATCCAGGGCGGCGCGTCGCTGCAGATCGGCTTCAACGGCACCCTCACGGGCGCCAACCCCGATCCCACCGGCTTCACACTGAACGGCGGCGTCTGCATCCGAGGCTGACCTCCGCCGCCGTCCCGGTCGCACGGGCGGCGTCCGTCCGTTTCCGGCGGACGGACGCGGGCAGTCAGGACGTATGCCGCTGTTCGACACCACGCTGCTCCTGCTGCTCGAGGGCTACGCCTGGCTGCCGGCCCGCTGGCGGGAGACCCAGGGGGAGATGGTCCACACCCGGCTGATGGGCCGGCGCGCCGTCGTGCTGCGCGGGCCGGACGCCGCCCGCTTCTTCTACGACGACAACCACGTCCAGCGGGCCCCCGCGCTGCCCGAGCCGATCAAGAGCACGCTGCTCGGCCACGGCGCGGTGCACACGCTCGACCAGGCCGCGCACCGGGCGCGCAAGGGCATGTTCATGTCCCTCATGACGCCGCGGAGCGTCGCCGCTCTGGTGGACGAGACCACCGCCGCGTGGGACGAGGCGGTGGCGACGTGGCCGGACAGGGGAGAGGTCGTGCTCTTCGACGAGGCCGCCCGCGTCATCACCCGGGGAGTGTGCCGGTGGGCCGGCATTCCGCTCACCGAGGAGGAGACCGGGCCGCTCGCCGCCGACCTCGTCGCGATGGTCGACGGCTTCGGGTCACCGGGCCCGCGGCACTGGCGGGCCCGCGACGCCCGCAGGCGCCGCGAGGCGTGGCTGGCGGCGCTGGTCGAGGACATGCGGCGCGGGACGCTGCGGGCGCCGGGCACCTCGGCGCTCGCCGTGGCCGCCAGCCACCGTGAGCCCGGCGGAGAGCTGCTCGCGCCCCGGATCGCGGCGGTCGAACTGCTCAACCTGGTGCGCCCCACCGTCGCCGTGAGCTGGTTCCTCTCGTTCGCCGCGCACGCGCTGCACTGCTGGCCGGTCACCCGCGTCCGCCTGTCCGAGGACACCGACGGGACGTACGCCGAGGCGTTCGCCCACGAGGTGCGGCGCTTCTATCCCTTCGCGCCGTTCGTCGCCGGGAAGGCCGTCACGGATCTCACCTGGAAGGGCGAGCCGATTCGGGCCGACTGGCTCGTGCTGCTCGACGTCTGGGGTCAGAACCACGACCCGGCGCTCTGGCCGAACCCGTGCGCCTTCGACCCGCGCCGCTTCATCGGACGCGAGATCGGCCCGTACGACCTGATCCCGCAGGGCGGGGGCGATCCGGCGGAGGGCCACCGGTGTCCGGGCGAGCCGGTCGTGGTGGGCCTGCTGGAGGCCCTCGCGCCGCGGCTGGCCCGGCTGGACTACAGCGTGCCGGAGCAGGACCTCACCGTCTCGCCGTACCGGATTCCGGCCCGGGTGGCCAGCGGCTTCGTCCTGCGTCCGGCCGGCGCCCGTCCAGCCGGCACGGTGCTGCACGAGGGCGAGCCCAGCGAGAGCGGGTCCCACGAGAGCGGAGGGGCGCGACGGCGGCGCCCCTCCGTTCACCCCTTGTAGTTGAAGACCTGGCGCAGCGTGTGCCGGACCTCCACGAGGTCCTTCTGGTCCGCCATCACCTGGTCGATCGGCTTGTACGCCTCGGGGTGCTCGTCGACCAGCGCGGCGGCCCTGTCGGAGTTCCAGGTCCGGCCGCGCATCGCCTCCCTCAGCGATGCCGGTGACAGCTCGCGCTTGGCCCGGCTCCTCGACATCCTGCGTCCCGCGCCGTGCGAGCAGGAGTTGTACGACAGCGGGTTGCCCCGCCCGCGCACGATGTAGGACCGGGTGCCCATCGAGCCCGGGATCACGCCCTCGTCACCGGTGTCCGCCTTGATCGCGCCCTTACGGGTGATCCACAGCTCCTTGCCCTGATGAGTCTCCATCTGGGTGAAGTTGTGGTGGCAGTTGATCGTCCGTACCCGGGCGCCGGCGCCGACGACGCGGAACAGCGCCTCGCCCAGCACCCTGTCCATCCGCGCCCGTGACGCCATCGCGTAGCGCTGCGCCCACAGCATGTCCTCGATGTACGCGGTGAACTCCGGGGTGCCCTGGGTGAAGTAGGCGAGGTCGTAGTCCTCCATCCCGATCCCCAGGCTCCGCATGAGCCGCTTCGCGCCGTTGATGTGGGCGGTGGCGAGCTGGTTGCCGATCCCGCGGGAGCCCGAGTGCAGCACGGTCCAGACCCGGTCGCGCTCGTCGAGGCAGACCTCCACGAAGTGGTTGCCCGAGCCGAGGGTCCCGAACTGGCAGGCCACGGTGCTTTCCTGCTTGGGCGTCAGGCCGGTGTGCGGCCGGCCCAGCTCGCCGAGCGCGCGGTCCGCCGCGCGGTCGTCGTGCCCCTTGCCCACGCCCGCCGGGATGCGCCGCTCCACCAGCCGCATCAGCGGGTCGAGCGTGTCGGGCAGGTCGGCGGCCGTGAGCGTGGTCTCGGTCGCGACCATGCCGCAGCCGATGTCCACGCCGACGGCGGACGGGATGATCGCGCCCTCCGTGGGGATCACGGAGCCGACCGTCGCGCCGATGCCCACGTGCGCGTCCGGCATGAGCGCGACGTGACCGGGCACGAACGGCAGGCGCGCCGCGCGGGCGGCCTGGTCGATCGTCCCGTGGTCGATCTCGCTCGCCCAGGACAGCAGCTTCGGGGCGATGTGCTTCGGCATGGTTGGATCTCCTCCTCGATCGAGATCCACTGTGCCGGGCCAAGGCGGGAATCCCAACCGAATATCCGGCGGAAAGTCGTTTGCCGCCCTACCCGCCCGTCGCCCATCATGCCGAGATGAGCGACGATTCCCGGGACCCCGGTGGTCGGGACCAGGAGGAGCGGCGGCGCCGCCCCAACGGCGACGGCCCGGCCCCGCCCGCCGGCGGCGTACGGCTGCCGTGGACCGCGGTGCCCGCGCACCTGCGGCTGGCCGTGGAGCTGCGTCTGGGGGATCGCGTGACCGAGGCCGTGACCCAGCCCGGCGGATTCTCCCCGGGCGTGGCCGCCCGCCTGCGGCTCGCGGGCGGCGGCAGGGCCTTCGTCAAGGCGGTCGGGCCCGAGCCGAACCCGCTCAGCCCCGGCATCCACCGGTCGGAGGCCCGGGTGGCCGCCGCGCTGCCGGCCACGGCGCCCGTGCCCCGGTTGCTCGCCTCCTTCGACGAGGACGGCTGGGTGGTGCTGCTGTTCGAGGACGTCGAGGGCCGCACGCCGGCCCAGCCCTGGGTTCCGGCCGAGCTGGACCTGGTGCTCGGCGCGATCACCGAGCTGGCCGAGTCGCTGACCCCCGCGCCCGTGGCCGTGCCGCCGGCCGCCGAGCGGCTCGCCGAGGAGTATCAGGGGTGGCGGCGTCTGGCGGCCGGCCCGGACGGCCTCGGCGGAGACGGCCCCGACGCCGCGTGGGCCCGGCGGCACCTGGACCGGCTGGCGGAGCTGGAGGCGGGCTGGGGCACCGCGGTGGAGGGCGACACGCTGGCCCACGCCGACCTCCGGGCCGACAACCTGCTGCTCACCCCGGACGGACGCGTGCACGTGGTGGACTGGCCCTGGGCGTGCCTGGCCACCCCGTGGTTCGACCTGCTCGGGATGCTTCCGAGCGTGGCCATGCAGGGCGGGCCGCCGCCCGCCGAGATCTTCGACGGCCACTCGGTCGCGGCGAAGGCGGACGGCGACGCCGTCACCGCGGTCCTGGCCGCCGTGACCGGCTTCTTCCTGCAGCGGGGAAGTCTGCCCCCGCCGCCGGGCCTGCCCACGCTCCGCGCGTTCCAGCTCGCGCAGGGCCGGCCCGCGCTGGCCTGGCTGCGGCAACGGACCGGCTGGAAGTGACGCCCGCTCCACCGGTTCCGCCTGCGCGAGAGGAGATCGAGTATGAACCCCGCCTCGGCCGCCGTGGGTGGCGCGGCCGCCTTCGTCTGGCTCGGAATGGTGCTGGCGATCTCCTTCCTGGAGGCGCCGCTGAAGTTCCGCGCGCCGGGGGTGACGATCCCGATCGGGCTCGGCATCGGCCGGCTCGTCTTCCGCGCACTCAACGCCGCCGAGGCCGTGCTGGCGGTCGTCGTGATCGTGGCGGTCGCGACCGGATCGCCCGCGACCCTCGCGATCGCGCTCGCGGCGGTCGCCACGGCCGTCCTGGTGATCCAGATCGCCGCCGTACGCCCGCCGCTCAACCGCAGGTCCGACCGCGTCCTGGCCGGCGAGGACCCGGTGCGGCACAGGTCGAGGGCGCACCTCTACTACGTGGCGCTGGAGGTCGTGAAGGTCCTGGCGCTGCTCGCCCTGGGCTGCGTCCTCCAGGCCGTGTAGCGGTCCGTCCGCGCCGCGTGGCCGGGGACGGACCCGCCTCAGGGCGGGCGCGATCAGGGGTGTTTGACGACGGTGAGCAGGACCGCGCTGTCCTCGACGGCGTCGAGGGCGTGCCGTGCGTCGGGAATGGTGAGCAGGTCCCCGGGCCGCCCCTCCCACGAGGCGTCGCCGCTGCTCAGCCGGACATGACCGCGCAGCACCAGCAGGGTCGCCTCACCCGGGCTCTCGTGCTCGGCGAGGCCGGTCCCGGCGGTGAGGGCGAGCAGGGTCTGGCGCAGCGCGTGCTCGTGGCCGCCGTGCATGCTCTCGGCCGCGCGCCCGCTGGAGGCGACGGCGGCGCGTTCGAGTAGTTCCCCGGCCCGTGCGTCGAGAGAGATCGGCTCCATGCCCTCAGTCTGCCCTCAGTCTGCCCCACGCTCCATGCGGTGCCCCGCCCGCGGGGCCGGGCGCCCGCGTCCTGGCCGTGCACACGAAAGCGCGGTCCCGGCCGGGTAGCCCGGTGCGGGGTCGCCCGCCGCCGGCGGATCGAGCGCCGTCGCCACCGCTGAGCCCGCGCGGAGACGGCGCTATGCCGCGGTCACGGCCTCGCACACTTCCTTGTGCGCCGCCTCCGCGATGCAAAGCATCATTTCCGCATAGGGCAGCAGGCGCGTTCCCGCCTTCGTCAGGGCGATCCGGCGGCCTCTCCGGTCGAACAGGACCGCCCCGACGGCTTCTTCGAGACTCCTGATTTGCGCGGTGACACTGGACTGGGCATAGTGCAGCTTCTTTGCTGCCATTGTGAAGCTCAGCTCGGTCGCGACCTCACAGAAAGTGCGTAGCTGCTGCAGGTTCACACAGAACGACAAAGTACCCCCTATAACCCGAGATCAGCGAGTGGTCAAGGTGGTGCGCGCTCATTTCCAGCGATTTATTTACCATGCCCATCGGCATTCTGTCACGCATTGAGGCGATGCGTGAAAACGGACCCCGGGCGCGGGTTTCATCGCCAATTCAGCCGCGCCTCGGGATCGCTTCTCAAGGGGCCGAAAATGGAACGCCTCTTTGCCGGACCTGTTCGTGAGCGGACGCCGGAGATTCGCCGCCCGTACCGCCGCGCCGCCGGGCGCGTCCCGCCGTACGGCCGGCCGGGAGTCACCGACCCCCAGAGGGACGGTGGAGATCCCGGCCGGCCGCGGCGTCTAGTAGTCGGCGACCGCGGCGGAGGCCGCCACCCGGCGCCGTGCGGAGGCGCGCAGCGCCGCGACGAGCGTCAGCAGCATGGTGACGACGGAGATGCCGGTGACGACGTAGAGGCCGTTTTGGTAGCCGGACAGGGTCGCGGTCGTCTCGCCCGCCTCGCCGCCGGCCGCCATCGTGGCGGTCACGATCGCGAGGACGATCGCCGCGCCGACCTGATAACCCGTCTGCAGCACACCGGCCGCCAGTCCCTGCTCGGAGTCGGCCACACCGGTGGTCGCCTGGACGTTCGCGGCGGGGAAGGAGAAGGGGAAGGCCACGCCGATGAGCAGAATGCTCGGCAGGATCACCCAGACGTAGGGAGACGCCTCGTCGATCCGCAGGAAGAGCAGGTACGAGGCGGTGTAGGCGACGAATCCCGCGAAGATCATCCACTGGACCCCGAACCGGGAGATCAGTTTGCCGGCCCGCGGCGCGATCGTCGCGATGAGCAGGCCGATGGGGAGGAAGGCCAGCGCCATCTGCATCGGCGACCAGCCGCGCAGCGACTGCAGATAGAGGCCGCCGATGAACTGGAAGCTCATGTAGGTGCCGAGGATCGCCGCCGCGACCAGGCTCGCGCCCACCAGCGCGCCGTTGCGCAGCAGGCCCAGGCGCAGCAGGGGCTGGGCCGTCCGGCGCTCGATGAGGACGAAGGCCAGGAGGAGCACCACCGAGGCGGCGAACATCCCCAGGGTGCCCGGCGACGTCCACCCCGCGGTGGGCGCCTCGACGATGCTGTAGACGAGCAGCAGCATCGCGGCGGTCACGGTGACGGCGCCGGCGATGTCGAACGAGCCCCCGCGCCGCCCCGACGCGGCGTCGCGCGGCACGAGCGACAGGGCGCCGGCGAACGCGATGAGCGCCACGGCGACCGGGAGCAGGAACGTCCAGCGCCAGTTGATCTCGGTGAGCGAGCCGCCCACGATGACACCGGTCGAGTAGCCGACCGCGCCGCACGCCGTGTAGATGCCCAGCGCGCGGTTGCGCTGCGGGCCCTCGGCGAAGCTGGTGACGATGATCGACAGGCTGGCCGGGGCGGTGAACGCGGCGCCGACGCCCATGACGAACCGGGCGACGATCACGACCAGTCCCTCGTTGGTGATGCCGCCGACCAGCGACCCGACGGCGAAGACGGCGACACCCACCAGGAACATGCGGCGACGGCCCAGAAGGTCCGCCATGCGCCCGCCGAGCAGCAGGAAGCCGCCGAAGCCGAGAACGTACGCGCTCACGACCCACTGCACGGACTCGGTGGTCATCCCGAGGTCCGCCTGGATCGGCGGCACCGCGATGCCGACCATGATGTTGTCGAGAGCGTCGAGGAAGAAGGCGGCGCAGACGCTGACGAGCAGGCCCCACTCGCGGAGCCCCCACGAGTTCCCCTCTGCCGGTGCCTTCGTCTGCGTTTCGGCTAACGTCTGGACTTTTTCTTCTGGTGAAGTCGTCATGACTGTCCTAATCCACTCCGGTCGTATTGTCGCTGCCGCCGCGCCGAGGGGATGGGGAGCCGATCCCGAGCCTGGAGCGGAGGCTCTTGCCGCCCGCGTCCGACGCCGGCGGTAAGCCAGGGGCGAGGGGATGTCGTCCCTCGCCCCTGGCCGGCTTCACCGTCGCGGGTCAGCCCTTGAGCCCCAGCGGGAACGGCGCCTGAGGCGTCCCGCCGAGGAGATGGGCCCCCGCCGACTGCACGATCTGCTCCTGGGCGAGGATGTGCTGGCACATGGTGTGCAGGTCCCGCAGCCAGCGGTCCAGGGGAGAGGTCCGGTAGATCGAGGCGGTTCCGACGAGGTCGGACAGCCGGGACACGATCGAGCGAGCCGTCCTGAACGCGTTGACACGGGCCAGCGCCGAGGAGACCTGCTGGTCCGGGGTCGGTTCGACGCCGGACCGCAGCCGGTCCCACAGATCGTGCAGGGTGCCGTAGACCGCGTAGCGTGCCGCGGAGAGCTCCATCTCCGCCTGGCCGATGGTGGTCTGCACGCGGTAGCTGTCCGACCACGGCATGCCGGTCGCCCGCTCGACCCGGCCGGCCGCCAGCTCGCGCACGTGGTCCAGGGCCGCGCGGGCGACACCGAGCGGCACACCGGGCACGTTGCTCAAGAAGGCGTCCGGAGCGGTGAACGGTCCGGACCGCTGCGGCTGGGTGAAGTCGAAGGAGCGCTCCTCCGGGACGAACAGGTCGGTGACCTGGTAGTCCATGCTGCCGCTGCCGGCCAGCCCGGTGGTGTGCCAGGTGTCGACCTTCTCGAACTCCTCGCCGCGGGCCAGTATCAGGCGCCAGTTCATCGGCGCGCCGCCGGGCCCCGGCTCGGGCTCGCCGTCCTGGTGGACGACGCACCCGCCGACGACCCAGTCGGCGTGCGTGACTCCACTGCCGAACGGCCAGCGGCCGGTGACGCGATAGCCGCCGGGCACCCGGTCGGCGCGGCCCACCGGGAAGATCAGCCCGGCCGTGATCGCGTCGGGGTTGGCCCGCATCTCCTTGACGACGAACTCGTTCAGGTAGCCCGCGTAGATCCAGGTGTCCATACCGATCATGGCGCACCAGCCTGCGGCGGCGTCGCCGTAGGAGAGGGCCTCGATGACCTCGGTCTGCTGGGCGAAGGTGAGTTCCGGGCCGCCCCACTCGTTGGGCATGCCGATGCGGAAGACACCGGTGTCGCGGAGCAATTCCACGACGTCCTCGGGAAGGTGTCTGGTGCGCTCGATCTCCTCGGAGCGCTCGCGCAGCAGGGGAGCCGCCGCCTTCGCTCGCGCCAGGATCTCCTCCGGTGAAGCGGGAACCTGCTCGCGCCCTGTCACGGGGCGCAGAGTCTCCGGCATGGTCATGTGAAATCCTCCTGTTCGTGGCTTCGTCTCTGGTCCGATCGCAGCGACGGACTGCCGCCGTCCGCTGGTGACTCCAGGCCGCCGTGGCCCGTACAGCGGGACGGTGTGACAGTCCTGGCCACTTCGCAGCGGGTTCCACGCTAGGAACGGTGACCCTTCACCGTTCGCTCGAACGCGCACGCGATCTGGTACGTCCGCACATGCCGGACGTGACCGACTCACCCCATGCCCGGTGGCGAGGACCCATGTGACAAGCAGTGACATGGCCCCTCTCCCGAGCGCTCAGGCAGTGCTCCATATAACCGTCATCGCCGACTTTAAAGGTTAGAAACGCGACATTGCAACCGGTCACCTATGATTGAGGGGTTAGAGCAGGCGGTAGTTGGAGGATGTCGCCATGACCGAGCCCGACCCGCGTCCGTTCGTCCGGGAGCCCCTCGCCCTCGACCTGCTGAACACCTGGTGGAAGGAGCACGGCCGGCTCCACGACCTGCTGGACTCGCCCTCCGGGCTGCGCGTGTGGCTGGCCGGCCACGGGATGGCCGACCGCTTCGCCGCGGACGAGGAGTCGCTGAAGGCGGTCGTCCACGCGCGCGACGCGCTGGCCGCGGCGGTCGCGGGCCCGGGGGGTCCCGCCGTCTACCGGCAGGTCGACGACGTCCTCGCCCATGGGCGCGTCCGGCTCACCCTCACCGCGGAGGGACCCGGAGAGACGGCGGAGTTCGACGATCCGGCGTGGGGGGCGGCGTGGACCGCCGTCCGCGACTACCTGGACCTGCTGGCCACGGCTCCGGACCGCATCCGGCTGTGCGCCCAGCCGGACTGCATCCGCTACTTCCTCGACACGTCTCGCAACGGCACCCGCCGCTGGTGCTCGATGTCCCTGTGCGGCAACCGGGTCAAGGCCGCCCGGCACTACGCTCGGGTTCGTCCCCCCGGCGTCTGAACCGGCCATCCGGCGGTTCTGGTCTCGAAAGGTCTTCGCTCATGTCCCATGGCGCTCTGCCCGAGCACATCGCCGATCTCCTCGCCCAACCGAATCCCTGCGTCATCAGCACGGTCCGCCAGGACGGCGCACCGGTCTCCGTGGCCACCTGGTACCTGTGGCAGGACGGGAAGGTGCTGGTCAACATGGACGCCGGGCGCAAACGGCTGAGCTACCTGCGCGAGGACCCCCGGGTGTCGCTGACGGTGCTGGACTCCGGCGGCTGGTACCGCCACGTCAGCCTGCAGGGACGGGTGGTCACGCTGGAGGACGACCCGGACCTGAAGGACATCGACCGCCTCTCCGTCCACTACACCGGTGAGCCGTACCCGAATCGCGAACGGCCGAGGGTGAGCGCCTGGATCGAGATCGACACCTGGCACGTGTGGGGGTTCTCCGCCGGGTCCTGAAACGCGGGCCCGCGCCGGTCGGCCCGCGCCGCTCAGCGTGGGGCGTGCGCGCGCCGGACGGCCGGTGCCGCCGGGGGAGCGGGTCCCCCGGCGGCACCGGTGGCACGGGCTCGGCCGGATCAGGAGCGCGGCGTGAACGCGACGACGCGACCGGCGTCGCGTGCCGCCTCGAACCGCTCACGCAGGTGCGCCCTGCGGAGCTTGCCGATGCCGGTCTTGGGGATGTCCTCCCTGCCGACCGGCACGACATGTGCCACGCCGACGCCGAACGCGTCGGTCACCCGGCCGCGGATCAGGCGTTCGGCCTCGGCGGCCGGCATCCCGTCGCGGGGGTGGAAGAACACCGCCAGCTCCTCGGTCTCCCCGTCCTGTCCGGCGACCAGGCAGGCCACCGTGTACGACGGCTCCACGAACGGGAGCTCCTCGACCCGGGCCTCGATCTCATGGCCGTGGTAGGTGATGCCGTCGAGCAGGATGACGTCGTCGGCCCGGCCGGTCACGGTGAGGATCCCGTCCTGGATGTAGGCGAGATCGCCCGACTTGAACCAGCCGTCGGCGGTGAACGACTGGCGGTTCTGCTCGGGGTTGCGGTAGTAACCGGCCGTCACCGGGGCGCCGCTGACCTGCAGGTTGCCGATGGCGCCGGGGGGCACGAGCGCGTTGTGCTCGTCCACCACCCTTACGGACGTGCCGGGCTGGGGCCGTCCCACGGGGACGTACCGCTCGTCGCCGCCGTCGCCGGGGGAGAACCGGCAGTCCACCACCCCGGCGGAGGTCTCCGACATGCCCCAGCCCGGGTACATCGCGTCCGGGGGCAGCCCGAAGGGGGCGAGCAGCTCCAGGAAGCGCCGGACCACGCCGTTCCTGATGGCCTCGCCGCCGTTCATGATGTACCGCAGGCGGCTGAGGTCCCAGGACTGCTCCTTCAGCCGGTCCGCCTGGTCGTTGATGAGCCCGAAGGCGAAGTTGGGCGCCCATGTCGTGTCCGCGCGGTGGCGGTCCATCGCGGCGATCCAGCGCAGCGGGTCTTCGAGGACCCACTCGATCCGGGCATGGACCTGGTGGCAGCCGAGGTAGACGTCGCGGACGTGGAACATGACGAGGCCGCCCACGTGGTCGAGCGGCATCCAGTTGAAGGTGCGGTTGGCCCCGCCCATCCGGTTCACCCGGGCGGTGCCCGCGGTGCGGCTCAGCACGTTGCCGTGCGTGAGCACCACGGCTTTGGGCACGCCGGTGCTGCCCGACGTGAGGAGGTACATGGCCGGGTCGCCGGGTCCGGCCCGGTGCCGTCGGTCGTCGGGAGAGTGGGAGAGCAACCGGCGGGTGTCCCCCAGCCACGCGGTCCGCCAGGCGGGATCGGCGAGGACCTCCCGGGACAGCGGCTGCTCCGCACCCGTGATCACCCACGGCTTCCCGTAGCCGTTCCAGACCCGCTGCAGCAGCCCGGGCGCGGCCTCCCGCTGGACGGCGGTCGCGCCGGCGTTGACGGG
Source organism: Microbispora bryophytorum (assembly GCF_043197435.1). Taxonomy (NCBI): domain Bacteria; kingdom Bacillati; phylum Actinomycetota; class Actinomycetes; order Streptosporangiales; family Streptosporangiaceae; genus Microbispora; species Microbispora bryophytorum. The sequence continues at coordinate 152,006 of NZ_JBICTF010000010.1, forward strand.
CATCGGGACGTGACCGCCCAGGACGCAGGCCCAGAACGCGACCAGCAGCTCCGGGTCGTCGGCCACCTGGAGGACGACCGCATCCCCGGGCGCGACACCGGCCGCGCGGATCCCCGCGAGCATGCGCGAGGCGGCGTCCAGCAGCTCCCGGTAGGTCATCCGGGACTCCGACCCGTCCGGCCGGATGAAGACGATCCCCTCGGCGCTTCCCTCCCGCGCCGCCCGGACGAGCGCCGCACCGAGGTCCGGGACGTCGGGGGCGAGGGCCGCACCGCCGTCGAGTAGCGAGATGCCGGTGTTCGTCACAGCGCCTCCTCCCCCTCCGCGGTGGCCACGATCACGACCGGGCCGCGCCCGTGCGGGGGGACCTGCTCCTTGCGGAAGCCCCCGTACTCGGCCGCTGTCCCGAGACCGGCGTCGGCCAGCAGCTCACGCACCTCGGGCCCGGTGAGGACCGCCTGGTCGAAGAAGTTGTCGTACATGCTCACCCGGCCGTCGGCCTCCCGTACGAGCAGGGTCTCCTCGTTCCTCCAGGTCGCCGCGCGGGGGTTGAGCGACTGGCGGGCGAGCCGGGTGACGAGCACCCCGTCACCGCGGTGGTGGGCGACCGTGTACGGCTGGTAGCTCTCCACGAAGTTCAGCAGGTGGCCGAACTCGAGGACGACGTGCCCGCCGGGCAGCAGCAGGCCGCGCATCTTCCGCAGGACGCGCCGCAACTCCGCCCGGGGCAGGTAGTTGAGCGTCATGAACAGGCAGTAGACGAGATCGAACCGCTCCTCGCTGTCGAAGTCCTCGACCCGCTCGTGGACGTACTCGACCCTCTCTCCGCCCATCCGCCGCGCGTACTCGACGAAGCCGGCGCTCTGGTCGACGCCGACGCCGCAGTAGCCGCGCGCGCCGAGTTCGCGGAGGTTGGTGCCGGTCCCGCAGCCGAGGTCGAGGGCCCGCCCGCCGTCCGGCAGGAGGGAGGCCAGGAAATCCGTCTCCGCGGCGAGGTTCCGGAAATCCCTGCGCATCAGCTCGTAGTACTGTCCGGGGAATTCGAAGCTGGTCACTGCGTCACCTTTCCGCTGGTCGGTCAAATCGGTGCGGGGCTGCCGGTGGATTCGGCGGGGCTCGTGTTTCGCTGCTTCCGGAACTCTCTGGGCGTGATGCCGTACCGATCCCGGAAGAGGCGGCTGAAATGCGAGGCGCCGTAGAATCCCGATCGCTCGCCCACGGCAGCGATGGACAGGTGGTCGAGCCCGGGATCGGCCAGCTCCGCCCGGCAGCGGGCCAGCCGCTCGTCACGGATCCAGCGCGCCGGGCTGGTGTTGTGCTCCTGGAATATCTTCTGCAGATACCGGAGTGAGACGTTGTGCCGCTGGGCCACGACGGCCGGGGTGAGGTCCGGGTCGGCGAGCCTTTCCCGGATGTACGCCTGGATGCTCAGCATCAGGGCCTGCCTGCCCGCGTCGGCGTCGGCGGCCAGCGACCGCATGCGCTCGGCGAAGAAGGCCGCGGCCAGGCCCGCCACGCTTCCACCCAGCAGCCCGATCGCCGTGCCGACCTTGCCGCTGTGCTTCTCGAGCCCGATGAGGAGATTGGACACGAGTGCGCCGAGTCCCTCTGAACCGGTGCAGGATCTCGCGGTGAGAAGTTCGGTGTCCTTCGGCGTGAGTCCCATCAGACGATGCGGAAACAGCAGGGTCGCCATACGGAACGGCTCCGGCATGACGATTTTGTAGGGCCGAAGACTGTCATAGCAGACGAATTCCGGATCACGGACAACCGCGTGCCGGCCGTCCTGGAAGACCCATATCTCGCCGGTCAGCGGACGGCATACCCTCAGGTATCCCTCGGCACTCCGGTCGATCAGCCTGCTGGGCCGGATGAGTTCTCGGGGCCCTCCGTCGACCAAGGAGAACCGAACTTCACCGAACTGCCTGACGGACGTGGTCCCGTCGAGCTCCGCCCGGTGATCACGGATGATCTCCAAGTGACCCTGCGAACGCGCGATCGGTTTCGTGGAGACGGCGGTTTGACGTGCAATCGGTACTTGGACAGGCAGCATCGATCAATCACCTCGTCGGTAAGACCTAGTGGTAGACGTGCCGTTCCGCGAAGGCACAACCGCGACCTCTTCATACGGGGCTTAGTCCTCGAACGGATTGATGTCGCCCCGGGGTCCGCTTCGCCCGTAAGACATGAGAGCATGCGCTTTGCCCGGTTTGCTATGGCGATCGAAGTTTTCGATGACTGCCACACGTGCCGCGGAAACAACGCCGGTGGGCCGCGGACGCCGCCCACCTGGATCCGGTCATGCCGCCGACCGCCGAACCGTACTACCGCGCGCGGTCACCGGCGATTTACGCGCGTATCCGCGCAAGGAAACGTGCGTGCTCCACCAAGTGGGCGGACGGCCGCGTCGCCAACGTCCAGTCGTCGCCCGGGCCTTTCCGCCGGCGGCGGCGCATTCCCCGCATCGGGTGACGACGCCCGCGCGGGCCGGCGTCGTCGGCGCCGGACGGAGCTTCCTGCGGACACGAGGAGATCGACGTGGTCAAGACGCGCCACCACGAGGGCGAACCAGCCGGGGTTCGCCCACTTCCTCAGGCGGCAGCGCATGCTCGTCCTCGGCGCCGCCGATCCCGGGGGTGCGGTGTGGGCCTCCCTCGTCACGGGAGACACGGGGTTCGCCGGCCCGGCCGGCGACCGCGACCTCGTGGTCGCCGCCCTGCCCGTCGCCCTGCAGCTGACCGGCCGCGCCCGGGTCGACCGGGACCCGCGGCGAAGCGCGGAACTGCCCGGGGCGCTGCGGATCGTCGAATTCGACGTGGAACGCGCGGTGGAGATCCGCCACGCGACCACACTGCGCTGGGGCCCCGGCGTCTTCGTCCCCCTGCGGCCCGGCGCCCGGCGACGCCTCCCCCGGCGCTGATCCGCGCCTGTGCGCTTTCACCGGAGAAAACGCGAACGGCGTGTGTCCCTGCGCCACGGCCCGGTCGCCCTGAAATCGTCGTGCACCGTCAATCTCCGGTGCGCACTCCGGCAAATGTCCGAGCCGGCGCTCGGTAATGTCGTCGGTGTCGAGCCGATTCGATTTACGTTCTGCGACCGTCGAGGGTCCGTCCCGCGGGGGTCGTCATTTCCTGAGCATGCGTTGAATATCTCGTGTCCGATGCTCCCCGGGAGGACCAACGATGGGTGAGGCGCCAACGGCAAATCAGGTGGCGGTCGCCGTGCAGGACGACCTGCGCACGGTGATGCGCAATTTCGCCACCGGCGTGTGCGTGGTGACCACGTTCTCCGGCACCGCTTCGCTCCGCACGCACAACGCCCTGACGATCAATTCACTGACCTCGGTCTCGCTGGACCCTCCGCTGATATCGCTGAGTATCCGCCGTGAGTCGACGTTCCTGGCCGATTTGATGGAGTCCCGGGTCTGGGCGGTTTCCATCCTCGACGCCGAAGGTGAGGATCTGGCCCGGATATTCGCCCGTCCGGAACAGGAAAGGAAAAAGGCACTGAGCAGTCTCCCCGCGAAGCCGGGCGAGCGGACCGGCGCCCTGCTCCTGGACTCCTCGGCATGGCTGGAATGCCGTTACTGGAATCACCTCGTGGCCGGCGACCACCTTCTGATCGTCGGGGAGATAGTCGGGCTCGGTACGAACCATGCGCGGGTGCCGCTGGTATTCCTGCAGGGGGCATTCCACCGAATCGACCTGAACCGGATCGGCTAGCGCCATTCCTTCTCCATAATCGACAGGCGAGGCTGACACATGTCTGGAATCTCAATCGGTGTGATCGGAGGCGGCGCGTCCGCGGTTTGCCTCATCGACGCGTTGGCCCGGGAGCGGGGAAGGCCGGGCAGCATCACCGTGTTCGAACCGTCCCCCAACCTGTGGCGGGGCCGGGCCTACCAGGTCGACACCGAGGTCATCAAGGTCAACGCGACCCCCGACGACATGTCGGCACGGGTGGGCGATCTTCACCACTTCGAGCGCTGGCTGGAGCTACGGGAGCGCGTCGCCGACGACGCCGGGTACGTCGACGCCTACTCGGGAGCGCGTTTCGTCCCGCGCACCGTCTACGGCGAGTACCTGGAGCAGACGGCGTACGCGGCACTGGGGGAGCTGCGCAGACAGGGCTGGCGGGTCGACCTCGTCGGAGCCGCGGTCACCGGAGGCCGCCGGACCGCCGACCACGTGCTGCTCAGCACGGGCGGCACGAGCGCCGCCGCTTTCGACTACGCGGTTCTGTGCGTGGGAGGTGACGGCCCCAGGGACGTCTACGGGCTGACCGGTGCGCCCGGCTTCGTGCCCGACCCGTACCCTGTCTCCGGCAAGCTCCGCCAGGTCGGGGAGCGGCAGGACGTGGCCGTCGTCGGCAGCGGCCTGACCGCGGTCGACGTCATCCTCCAACTCGACGCGCAGGGGCACGAGGGACAGATCACCCTGCTGTCCAGGAGGGGTGTGCTCCCCGCCGTCCGGCAGCGGCCGCTCGAGCTCGAACTCCGCCATCTCACCAAGAGCCACATGCGCTCCCTCGCCCGGCAGCGGCGGGAGATGTCCGTCGAGGACTTCACGGCGGTCGTCCGGGCCGAGCTCGTGGAGGCCGGCGCGGACCTCGACGCGATCCGCGCCGAGATCGTCGACGTGGACATGGAGCCGCCGGTCGACCGCCTGCGCCGGCATCTCGCCGCGGTGGACTCGCCGGACCCGGGCCTGCGGATCCTGCAGCGCGCGGTCCCGGACATCGGCCCCGACGTCTGGCCCCTGCTGGCGGAGCGGGACAGGGCGGCGATGCTGCGCTCCCACTACCGCACCGTCATGAGCCTGTGCTGTCCGATGCCGCCGAGCAGCGCGGCGCGGCTGCTCGAACTCGTCGACGCCGGCCGGCTGGAGGTGCGGTCCGGGCTGCAGAAGGTCGCCGTGCGCTCCGGTGGCGGCTTCGAGCTCGCCACCTCCGACGGGGAGGTCATCGGCGCCGACACGGTGATCAACGCGGTGAACGCGTCCGAGGACCGCATACCGGCCGCCGCGCGGTCCCTGGTGACCTCGCTCACCGCCGGCGGCGCCGCGAGCCCCCACCCGCACGGCGGACTCCGGCTGGCCCGGGAGACGAGCCGCCTCATCGCGGGCGGCGCACCGGATCCGCGCCTGTACGGACTCGGCACCATCGGGGCCGGAGCGCTCTTCTTCACCTTCGGCATCCCGTCGCTCGTGGACCGCGGCGAGGACATCGTCGCGGCCATCCTCCAGCACGCGGAGGCCGGAGACGCCACCCGGTCCGAGGACGTCCTGCTCCCCGCGTAGCGGGGCCCGGCAGCCGCGCCCGCGCACCGGCTCAGCACGGACCGCCCAGCAGCACAGGCCGGCACCACAGGCCGGCACCACAGGCCGGCAGCACAGACCAGCAGCACAGACCAGCAGCACAGACCAGCAGCAGAGAGGTGAGACGACCATGAGCATGACCACGGCCGCCGAGACGCGCCCGGCGTACCTCGCGGACACCGCGACAGGCCTGCCCATCCCGGGCGAGCCGGTCTTCGACAACCCCGACGACACCCGCCGGCACCGCAAGCAGCGCCTGGCGGCCGCCCTCCGGCTGTTCGGCAAGTACGGATTCGGGGAGGGCATCTCCGGCCACATCTCCGTACGCGACCCGGAACACCACGACCGTTTCTGGGTGAACCCCTTCGGGGTCTCCTTCAACCGCGTCCGCGTCGCCGATCTGATCTGCGTCGACTCCACCGGACAGGTCGTCCACGGCAGGCACCGGGTCAACCCCAGCGCGTTCGTCATCCACTCGCAGATCCACGAGCTGCGGCCGGACGCCACCGCCGCGGCGCACGGGCACACGGCGCACTCGCGCGCGCTCGGCGCGCTCGGCCGCCTGCTGGAGCCGATCGACCAGGAGTCGGCCGCCTTCTACGGCCGGCAGACCCTCTACGAGGCGTACGAGGGTCCCTCCGTGTCCATGGAACAGGGCCGGGACATCGCCGAGAAGCTCGGCGACAACCGCGCCATCCTGCTGCGGCACCACGGGCTGATCACGGTCGGCGGCTCGCTGGACGAGGCGGTCCACTGGTTCTTCACCTACGACAGCTGCGCCCAGGTGCAGCTGCTCGCCCTGGCGGCCGGCACCCCGCAGCGGTTCACCCGTGAGCAGGCCGAGGCCGCGGGCGCCGGGTTCGGCGATCCGCAGCTCGGCTGGTTCAGCTTCCAGCTGCTCTGGGACGAGATCGTCGCCGAGCAGCCCGACCTGCTCGAGGAGTAGCACGCCCGCCGAGGTCCGGGTGCGCGCGCATCCGGACCCGGCACACACCCGTGAGGCAGAAGGTGCGACCCAACGCGTGCATCGCCATCGAAAGCACGGACGATCTCGTCCCCAGCCGGAAGACACCACAGCCATGAATCCTTCGCAGAGTGCCCCGGTGGGCCAGCCCTGGCGAGACCTACCCGCGGCGCAGCAGCCCGAGTACCCCGACCGCGAGGCTCTGCGCGGTGTGATCGCGGACCTCGAGTCGTACCCCCCGCTCGTCTTCGCCGGCGAGTGCGACCAACTGCGCGCCCACCTGGGAGCAGTCGCCAGGGGTGAGGCGTTCCTGTTGCAGGGCGGCGACTGCGCCGAGACCTTCGGCGGGGTCTCCGCCGGCCAGATCCGCGACAAGCTCAAGACGCTGCTCCAGATGAGCGCGGTCCTCACGTACGCCGCCTCCCTGCCCGTCGTCAAGGTGGGCCGGATCGCGGGGCAGTACTCCAAGCCGCGTTCCGCGCCCACCGAGACCCGCGACGGCGTGACGCTCCCGAGCTACCGAGGCGACTCCATCAACGGCATGGAGTTCACCCCCGAGGCCCGCACACCCGACCCGGAGCGGCTCAAGCGGATGTACCACGCGTCCACCTCGACGCTCAACCTGGTGCGGGCCTTCGCCACCGGCGGGTACGCGGACCTGCGCCAGGTGCACTCCTGGAACCAGGACTTCGTGCGGTCCTCGCCGGCGGGGCGGCGCTACGAGTCCCTGGCCCGGGAGATCGACCGGGCGCTGAGCTTCATGAACGCCTGCGGGGCGGATCCGGGGGAGCTCGGCGCGGTCGAGTTCTACGCCTCCCACGAGGCGCTGATCCTGGACTACGAGTCGGCGCTCACCCGAGCGGACTCGCGCACCGGGCGGTTGTACGACGTGTCGGCGCACATGGTGTGGATCGGGGAGCGCACCCGGCAGCTCGACTACGCGCATGTCGCGTTCGCCGCGGAGATCCGCAACCCGATCGGGGTGAAACTGGGCCCGTCGAGTACGCCGGAGGAGGCGCTGGCCCTGATCGACCGGCTCGACCCCGAGCGCGAGCCCGGCCGGTTGACGTTCATCACCCGGATGGGCGCGCGGGCCGTCCGCGACCGGCTGCCCGAGCTGGTGGAGAAGGTGACCGCCGAGGGCGCCCAGGTGGTGTGGGTCTGCGACCCGATGCACGGCAACACCTTCGAGGCGGCCTCCGGGCACAAGACCCGCCGTTTCGACGACGTGCTCGACGAGGTCAGGGGCTTCTTCGAGGTCCACAGGGCCCTCGGCACCCACCCGGGCGGCATCCACGTGGAGCTCACCGGGGACGACGTCACCGAGTGCCTGGGCGGCGGCGACGAGATCCTCGTCGACCACCTGCACCGGCGCTACGAGACCGCCTGCGACCCCCGGCTCAACCGCAGCCAGTCCCTCGAACTGGCCTTCCTCGTCGCGGAGATGCTCCGTCAGGACCCGGCGGGAAGGGGGGCTTTCCCGGGCGGGACGGAGATGACCGTCCGGGCGGTGCGGGGCGCCGTCCAGGTCGAGCGGGACGACGAGCCGCACCTCCTGGAGAGCGTCCAGACCCTGCTCCGCAGGATCATGGATGTCAACGACCTGTCGCCCGACGACCTCATCAGCATCGTGTTCACCTCCACCCCGGACCTGGTGAGCGCGTTCCCCGCCGCGGCGGCCCGCGCGATCGGCCTCACACACGTCCCCCTGATGTGCGCCCGGGAACTGGACGTGAACGGAGCGCTGCCCCGAACGGTGCGCGTCCTCGCGCACGTGCGGACGGCTCGCGCCGTCCGCGACGTCCGGCACGTGTACCTGGGGGGCGCGGCGGCGCTGCGCGAGGACCTGGCACAGCCGGGAGAAGGGGGAGTGACCCTGTGATGCGCACCATGGCGGTGGTCGGCACAGGTTTGATCGGGACATCGGTGGGGCTCGCGGTGAGCCGGCACGGCGTCATGGTGCATCTGCTGGACCAGGACGAGACGGCGGCCCGCACCGCGGCGGCGCTGGGCGCCGGTGTGGCCGGCGCCCCGGCGGAGCGGGTGGATCTCGCCGTGATCGCCGTACCGCCCAGCAGGGTCGGCGCGGTGCTGGCCGAGCAGCAGTTGCGCGGACTCGCCCACGCCTACACCGACGTGGCGAGCGTGAAGTCCGCCCCGGCCCGGGACGTGCTGCGCACCATCTCCGACCCGGTGACGTTCGTGGGCGGGCATCCGCTGGCCGGCCGGGAGAGGTCGGGCCCGCTCGCGGCCCGCGCCGACCTCTTCGAGGATCGGTCCTGGGTGCTCACGCCCACGCAGGCCACGTCGCAGCCGGCCCTGAACCGGGTCCTGGAGATGGTGGCCCTGTGCGGTGCGATCCCCGTGGTGATGGAGGACCAGGCGCACGACGCCGCCGTGGCGTTGACGTCCCACGCCCCGCACGTGGTGGCGAGCCTGATGGCGGCGCGGCTCCAGGCCGGGCCCGAGGAGGCCTTCCGGCTCGCCGGGCAGGGACTGCGCGACGTCACCCGCATCGCGGCCGGCGATCCCCGCCTGTGGCGCGACATCCTCCAGGCCAACGCCGCCGCGGTCGCCAGAGTGCTGCGAGCGCTGAACGACGACCTGTCGGCCGTGCTGGCGGCGCTCGACGACCTCGCGGCGGCCGAGCCGGTGCGCGAGGGTCACAGCGTGATGAGGATCGAGGATCTGCTGCGCCGGGGGATCGCCGGACTCGACCGGATCCACGGCAGGCGCACCGGCACGCGGCCGGGTCAGGTGCGGCTGCGGGTCGCCCTGGGGGAACGGCCGGGGGAGCTGGCGCTGCTGGTCGCCAGGCTCGCGGAGTTCGGAGTCGGCCTCGACGACGTCGCCGCCACGGCGTCTCCGGATCGTGGGGCCCTCTTCGCGGAGTTCGGCCTGTCCGCGGTCCGGGCGGAGGCCGCGTGGCGGGCGCTGACGGAGGAGGGCTGGGCCGCCGAACGCCTCCACCCGATCACGGCGCCGGGATCGGCGGGCGGCGCGGCCGGCGTCGCCCCCCTGCCGCCCGCCGATCCCGGCGCCCAGTCCCTTGTCCACCAGGTGGAGGCCGGCCGGCAGGAGGCCCTGAGCAAGCCCTGAGCGAGCCGTGAGCGCGCCGTGAGCGCGGCGGCGGGGAGGCCGGTCGGGGCCCCTGGCCCGGGCGGAATCACGGCGGACGCCGGGAGGTTGCCGCCGTCGTGACGGCAGGGCTTAGGCTTGAGGCTCTCTGGGGTTGGAGGTCCTTTCGTGCTGGTTGACTCGTTCGGCCGGGTCGCGACTGATTTGCGGGTGTCGCTGACCGACCGGTGCAACCTGCGGTGCGCGTACTGCATGCCGCCCGAGGGCCTCGACTGGCTGCCCAAGCCCGAACTGCTCACGGGTGAGGAGATCGTCCGCCTGGTGACGATCGGCGTGGAGCGGCTCGGCATCCGGGAGGTCCGCTTCACGGGTGGCGAGCCGCTGCTGCGGCGGGAGCTCGTCGAGATCGTGACCGCGGCCGCCGCGCTGCGCCCGCGTCCCCAGGTGTCGCTGACGACCAACGGCATCGGCCTGGCCCGCCTCGCGGAGCCGCTCGTGCGGGCCGGTCTCGACCGCGTCAACGTCTCGCTGGACACGCTCGACCGCGACGTCTTCGTCCGGCTGGCGCACCGCGACCGGCTGCGCGACGTGCTGGACGGGCTCGCCGCGGCGACGGCGGCGGGCCTCACGCCGGTCAAGGTCAACGCAGTGCTGATGCGCGGCGTCAACGAGCACGAGGCCGCGCCGCTGCTGCGCTACTGCCTCGACCAGGGGTATGAGCTGCGCTTCATCGAGCAGATGCCGCTCGACGCCCAGCACGGCTGGCGCCGCGACGACATGATCACGGCCGACGAGATCCTCGGACTGCTGAAGGAATCCTTCGACCTGACCGAGGACGACCCGCGTGAGCGGGGCAGCGCCCCCGCCGAGCTGTTCCTGGTCGACGGCGGCCCGCAGCGGGTGGGCGTGATCGGCTCGGTCACCCGGCCGTTCTGCGGCGCCTGCGACCGCGTCCGGATCACCGCCGACGGCCAGATCCGTAACTGCCTGTTCGCCACGGAGGAGTCCGACCTGCGTGCGGCGCTGCGCTCGGGCGCCTCGGACGAGGAACTGGCGCAGCGATGGGTCGCGGCGGTGCGGGGGAAGAAGGCCGGGCACGGCATCGACGATCCCGCGTTCCTGCAGCCGTCCCGTCCGATGTCGGCCATCGGCGGTTGACGGAGCCCCCGGAGAGCCCTGGAGTCCTGGAGCCCGTCGTGCGTTCCCGCCACGAAACCGGAACCGGAACCGGAACCGGATCGGGGGCGTACGACGCCGTGATCCTGGCGGGGGGCCGGGCCGAGCGCCTCGGCGGGGCGGACAAGCCGGGCGCGCTCGTCGGCGGGCTGCCCCTGGTGGAGCGCGTGGCGGCGGCGGTCCGCGACGCCCGCGCCGTCGTCGTGGTGGGCCCGCCGAGGGACATGCCGGGCGTGCTGTTCACCCGTGAGGATCCCCCGGGCGGAGGGCCGGTTCCGGCGTTGCGTGCCGGGCTCGCCGGGGTGACCTCCCCGCTGGTCGTCCTGCTCGCCGCCGACCTGCCGTTCGTCGCCGCCGACCACGTCGGGGCGCTCCTGGCGGCTGTGCCCGAGGACGGCGCGGGCGCGGTGCTCGTGGACGACGAGGGCCGCGAGCAGTGGCTCACCGGCGCCTGGCGGACGGCCGCGTTGCGGGCCGCGCTCGGTCCTTACGAGGGGCGGTCGCTGCGCGGGCTGCTCGGCCCGCTGGCACCGGCGCTCGTGCGCCCGCCCGTGGCGCCCGGGGAGACCCCGCCGTGGTTCGATTGCGACACCGTCGACGATCTCCGCGCGGCCCGCGAGCGGGCCCGAGGGCGCGGGTGAAGGGAGTACGCGTGAACGTGCTGGAGGAATGGACGGCACTGGTCTGCCGCGAGCTGGGCATCGACCCCGCCCGGGTGGACCGGACCGCGGTGCTCGACCTGACCAGGGATGTGGCGCACGGAGTGGCGCGGCCCGCCGCCCCGCTGACCGCCTATCTGGTGGGGCTGGCGCAGGGCGCCGGCACCGCCCCGCCGGACGTGGTGGAGCGGTTGTCCCGGATGGCCGAGGACTGGGCGGCGGAGGCGACCGCAAGGACGCCCGCGACCACTGACACCCCCGACTCCTGACGCCGGTTTCCACGGCCCCGGCGCGCCGCATGAAGGGGAAGGGCGGGCGCCGGGGGCCGCTCGGCGGAAGGGCCGTCCCTGCCGGGGACGACCGCGACGGCCGGTCTGTGACGACGTGCGCAGGGCCGATATCTGTGCCGACTCGTAACCGTGCGAAGTCGAAACCTGTGCGAACTCAAGCTGTGCGAACGCAAAGCCGTGTGAAGTCGAAGCTGTGCGAAGTCAAAACGTGGGGCGGGTTTATGGAGAAAAGGGCGACGCCGGGTGGTTACGGGGGCAAACCACCCGGCGTCGCTTCATCGGCGTTCCGACGGGGGCCCGGAACGCCGGCACCAGCGCTCCGACGGGGGACCAGAGCGCTTGGCTAAACTGTACACCTCCAACCCATGGGTTGCGTCAAGACTTTGTCACGACCCGATCTCGCGTCGATGGCGTGGTATCTCGTTTTGGTCAGGTGAGGTCAAGTCCGGGGGTGGAGGAGGCTCGTGACCTCGCTGATTGGCCCCGATAACGGCAAGGTATGGCAAAAGAACCGCGCCTGCGACGAACAGGGCCTTGACAGGCCAGGGGGCAGGCACCGCCACCGCCAGAATGAGGCACACGAGCCGGATACCCATCTTGATGAGATAGCTGATCTCCCGCTTGCGCACGTCGTCGGTCAGCGACGGCTGGGCGTCCGTCACCTGGTGAACGACCGCGCGGTCTTTTCGCAACCAGCGCCATGGATTCACGCTTTCCACGGTAGACCCCGGGGGAGGCGAGGGTGATTCCCGCACGGCGATACGATCACGCGACAGGCACAGGCAGGAGGACGTGATGTCGGACCGCACCTATCGGGTGAGCGAGATAGTGGGCACGTCGGCCGAGAGCATCGACCAGGCCGTTCGCAACGGCGTCAGGCGGGCCGCCCAGACGCTGCGGCACCTGGACTGGTTCGAGGTGACCGAGGTGCGCGGGCACATCGTGGACGGCGAGGTGGCCCACTTCCAGGTCGGGATGAAAGTCGGCTTCCGCCTTGAGGACGCCGAATGAGGCCCGAATGAGGCGACGCGAGGTCCCGGCGCCGGCCGGCGGAGCGCTCTTCCGCTCCGCCGGCCGCTGACGACCCACGACCCATGCGACCGGTGGCGGAGTCGCGACCCCGCCGGGTGACGAATTGTCAGCTGGCCTGGCTGACCGTCGACATGTTGAAGTCGGGCACCCGGACGGGCGGCATGACGGCGCGGGTGAACCAGTCGTTCCACTCGCGCGGCAGCGTCTGCTCGCTCGGGCCCACCTCGCCGAGGCGGCCGAGCAGGTCGACCGGCGACTCGTTGAACCGGAAGTTGTTGACCTCGCCCACGACCTCGCCGTTCTCGACCAGGTAGACGCCGTCTCTGGTCAGCCCGGTGAGGAGCAGCGACTGCGGGTCGACCTCCCGGATGTACCACAGGCAGGTCAGCAGCAGGCCCCGCTCGGTCGAGGCGATCATCTCCTCCAGCGAGCGGCCGCCCTCGGGCCCCGTCATGATCAGGTTGTCGATCTGCGGGGTGGCGGCGAGCCCGGTCAGCTCGGCCGAGTGCCGGGTCTGCACGAGGTTGGTCAGCGTGCCGTCGCTGATCCACTCGGTGTGGGCCAGGGGCAGGCCGTTGTCGAACACCGACTGCTCCCGGCTGGAGGAGTGCGCGACGACGAACGGCGTGCACTCGACGCCGGCCCGCGCTGGATCGCTGTGCAGCGAGATCGGCATTGTCGAGAGCCGCTCGCCCACCCGGGTGCCGCCGCCCGGCCGGGAGAACACGGTGCGGCCGTCGGCGGCGTCCCGCGCGCCGGCCGACCAGTACAGGTAGATCATCAGGTCGGAGACCGCCGTCGGCGGCAGGAGCGTCTCGTAGCGGCCCGGCTCCAGGCTGATCCGCCGCTTGGCCCAGTCGAGCCGGCGGGTGAGCGTCTCGTCCAGGGCGGCCACGTCCACGTCGGAGAAGTCGCGGGTGGCCACGCCCGTCCAGGCCGAGCGCGTCATGTCCGCCGACTTGGCGTTCAGTTCGAGCCGCCCGGTCGGCTGGTCGTGACGCACCCGCAGGCCCGCGGACGATCCGACGAACGTCGAGGTCACGCCGTGCTCGGCGAAGCCGTACAGCCGGCGTCCCGAGGCGTCGGCGGCGGCGAACGCCTCGCCGAGCGCGGGGGCGAAATTCCCGAACACGTCGATGGAGGTCGGCTCCACCGGGCGCTCCCACCCCGCACCGGCGGCGCCCTCCACCAGAGGCCGGGCGTCCTCCGACGGCCGGGCCTCCCGCGCGGCGCGATCCGCCGCGGCCACTACGTCGGCCAGCTGGTCGGCCCGTACGGCGGAGCGCGAGACGACCCCCACCCCGGCGCCCACGACGGAGATCACGGTGAGCCGGGACGAGCGGGCGACCCCGTTGGTCGTCAGCGTGTTGCCGGCGAAGCGCAGGTTGGCGGTCGAGCCCTCGTCGGCGATGACGACGCAGCCGTCGGCCTCGCTCAGCGCGAGCGCCCGCTCCACCGTCTCCTGTGGTGTGGTCACCCCGTCGCTCACTTGCTGCCACCCTCCTGGACGGTGTTGAGGATCCGTACGCCGCGGAACAGCGCGGCCGGAGCGCCGTGACTGACCGGCGCGACCTGGCCCGGCTGGCCCTTGCCGCAGTTGAAGGCGCCGCCGAGCACGTACGTCTCCGGGCCGCCGACGGCCTCCATGGAGCGCCAGAAGTCCGTCGTGGTCGCCTGGTAGGCCACGTCGCGCAGCTGCCCGGCCAGGCGGCCGTTCTCGATCTTGTAGAACCGCTGGCCGGTGAACTGGAAGTTGTACCGCTGCATGTCGATCGACCAGCTCTTGTCGCCGGCGACGTAGATCCCGCGCTCGACGCGGGAGATCAGCTCGTCGGTGGACGGGCCGTCCGCGGCCGGCTGGAGCGACACGTTGGCCATCCGCTGGATCGGCACGTGCCCGGGGGAGTCGGCGAACGCGCAGCCGTTCGACCGGCCGAGCCCCTTGAGCAGCGCCATCCGCCGGTCGAGCTGGTAGCCCACCAGCGTGCCCTCGCGGACGATGTCGAACGACTGGCCGGCCACGCCCTCGTCGTCCCAGCCGACGGTGGCCAGTCCGTGCTCGACCGTGCGGTCGCCCGTCACGTTCATCACCGGAGAGCCGTAGTGCAGGCTGCCGAGCTGGTCGAAGGTGGCGAAGGAGGTGCCGGCGTAGGCGGCCTCGTAGCCGAGCGCCCGGTCCAGCTCGGTCGCGTGGCCGATCGACTCGTGGATCGTCAGCCACAGGTTCGACGGGTCGACCACCAGGTCGTACGGCCCGGCCTCGACCGAGGGCGCCTTGAGCTTCTCGTCCAGCAGGTCGGCGATCTCGGCCAGCTCGGCGGGGAAGTCCCAGCCGGTGCCGGTCAGGTACTCATAGCCCCGGCCGACCGGCGGGGCCAGCGTGCGCATGTCGTCGAACCGGTCGCCGTCGGCCCGCATCGCGGTCAGGACGGGGTGCAGCCGCACGCGCTGCTGCGTGGTCACCGTGCCCGCCGTGTCGGCGTAGAACTTCTGCTCCTTGACCTGCATGAGCGAGGCCGAGACGTGGTCGACCCTGCCGAGCAGGCCGGACGACCACTCCGCCAGCAGCGCCGCCTTGTCCGGCAGCGGCACGTCGAACGGGTCGACCTCGTAGGCCGACACCCAGGTCACGTCGTCGTACACCGGCTCGGGGGCGAGCTCCACCGGCTCGCGGTTGATGGGCGCGCTGACCGCCGCCACCCGCACGGCCTCCTCGGCGGCCCGGGCCGCCGCCTCCGGGGTCAGCGCGATCCCGGACGCGAAGCCCCACGTGCCGTCCTTGATCACCCGTACGGAGAAGCCGAGGTCGTCGGCGTCCGAGGAGCCCTCGAGCCGGGCGTCGAACAGGCGCAGCGTCTCGGCGCGCACGCGTTCGAGCCGGAACGAGGCGTGCTCGGCTCCCAGGTCACGGGCGCGCTGCAGGGCCGCGTCCGCCAGCCGCCGCAGTGGCAGAGCGAGGAAGTCGGGGTCGATCTGGCGCATGTCCACGATCCTAACCCTGTGATCTTGTGCCCTGCGGACAAGTGGACTACCCCCAAGTAGCCGATACGGTCGGTCGCATGGTTCGCTCTGTACTCGTCACCGGCGGAAATCGCGGCATCGGCCTCGCGATCGCCCGCGAGCTCGCCGCCGCGGGGGACGCCGTCGCCGTCACCTACCGTTCCGGCGAGCCCCCTGAGGGGCTGTTCGGGGTTCGCTGCGACGTGACGAGCTCCGCCGACGTCGACGCCGCCTTCGCGAAGGCCGAGGCCGAGCACGGCCCGGTCGAGGTGGTCGTCGCCAACGCGGGGATCACCAAGGACACGCTGCTGCCGATGATGAAGGAGGAGACCTTCACCGACGTCATCGACACCAACCTGACCGGCGCCTATCGTGTCGCCAAGCGGGCCGTGCGGCCCATGTTGCGCCTGCGGCGCGGTCGTATCGTGTTGATCTCCTCCGTCGTCGGCCTGTCCGGCTCCGCCGGCCAGACCAACTACGCCGCCTCCAAAGCCGGCCTGGTCGGCTTCGGCCGGTCGCTGGCCCGCGAGCTCGGCTCGCGCGGCATCACGGTCAACGTGGTGGCGCCCGGATTCGTGGAGACCGACATGACCGCGGTGCTCGACGAGGCGCAGCAGGAGCAGATCCGCAAGAGCATCCCGCTCGGGCGGCAGGCGCAGGCGGAGGAGGTCGCACGGGTCGTCAGGTTCCTGGCGAGCGACGACGCCTCCTACATCACCGGGGCGGTCATCCCCGTCGACGGCGGCCTCGGCATGGGCCACTGAGCGGACAGACTGGAGCTGGACATGGGTTTGCTGGACGGGAAGCGACTGCTGGTCACCGGCGTCCTCACCGACGCGTCGATCGCCTTCAACGTGGCCAGGCTGGCGCAGGAGGAGGGCGCCCAGGTCGTGCTGACCGGTTTCGGCCGCCTCAGCCTGGTCGAGCGCATCGCCAAGCGACTGCCCGAACCACCGCCGGTGATCGAACTGGACGTCCAGAACACCGATCACCTGGACACGCTCGCCGACCGCGTCGGCGAGCACCTCGACGGGCTGGACGGAGTCGTCCACTCGATCGGGTTCGCCCCGCAGACCTGTCTGGGCGGCAACTTCCTCAACACGTCGTGGGAGGACGTCGCCACGGCGGTGCACGTCTCGACGTTCTCGTTCAAGTCGCTCGCCGTCGCCTGCCTGCCGCTGATGAAGGAGGGCGGCTCGGTCGTCGGCCTGGACTTCGACGCGACCAAGGCGTGGCCGGTCTACGACTGGATGGGCGTGGCCAAGGCCGGGCTGGAGTCGTGCTCGCGCTACCTCGCCCGTGACCTGGGCAAGCACGGCATCCGGGTCAACCTCGTCGCCGCCGGTCCGCTGCGCACGATGGCGGCCAAGAGCATCCCCGGGTTCAAGGAGTTCGAGGACTCCTGGCCGGAGCGCGCGCCGCTCGGCTGGGACCTGGCGGACACCGCCCCCGCCGCCAAGGCGTGCGTCGCGCTGCTGTCCGACTGGTTCCCCGCCACCACGGGCGAGATCGTGCACGTCGACGGCGGCGTGCACGCGATGGGCGCCTGACGGCGCCCCGTTCGCGACATCCCGCCCCTCGTCAGGGGCGGGTTCACGGGCCGCGGCGGCTTGCGGATCTTGCCGCGGCCCGGCGCTCCGCTCAGCATCTGGCGTGTCTGACGCCGCCCGTTCTCCGGAGCGGGCCTGTGGACGGTCAGGCGTGAGCGTGGCGCCCGGGCCGCCCCGTCCTCGTACGCTCCGGGGACGGCCTGGCCCGCGACGACGTTGCCGCAGAACTCGTGTGCGCAGAACTCGTGTGGGGACCATGGGACGACCAGAGCGCCACCTCAGCCCCGAGGAAGGGCCCGTGCAGGCGTTCGCCGTCGCGTTGCGGCGGCTGCGCGAGGAGGCCGGGTCGCCCACCTACCGGGCCCTCTCGGAAAGGGCGCACTACTCGCCCACGGTGCTGTCGCAGGCCGCGAGCGGCCGTGTCCTCCCGAGCCTGGAGGTCACCCTCGCCTTCGTACGGGCCTGCGGGGGCGACGAGGAGGCGTGGGCGGGGCGCTGGCATCGCGTCGGCGCGGAGATCTCGGGGCGGACGGCGGAACCGCCGGAACCGGCCCCGGGCGGTGAGGGGCCCTCGTCTCCGGCTCCCGGCGCTGCCGAGGCCGTCTCACCGGCCGAGGACGGCGGCGGGCGTGGTGAGCCGTGGTGGCGGGCATGGCGGTGCGCACGATCACGGCCCTGACGGCGGGCTCCGTGACGCGCACGATGCCGGCCCTGATCGGCGGAACCCGTCGATCGGCAGTGCGCAGCTCCGGCCGGTACGCTGCCGCGCTCAGGCGAGCCGGTGGCGTCCCGTCTTCCCCGGCAGCCGCAGGCCGCCCTCGAAGGGGATCGACTCGTCCGGCTCCTCCTGCCCGGCACGCGCCCGCCGGGCCGAGACCACGCGGGTGGCGAGCAGCGCCGACAGCAGCAGAACCGCGGTGAGGGCCGTCCCGGCCGCGTCGTAGGTCCGATGGTCCCGAGCGCGCGCGCCCGCCGGGGCGCCGCGCAGTTCGGGCAGTTCGGGCATCTTCTGCCCGGGCCACAGGAGGGGGATCACGCCGTCCTCGTCGGGGTCCACCTTCGCCGCGCGGCCCGGATCCGGAGTGTCCTCGAGCGCCGCGACGAGACGCGGCCGGTAGGGCTCGGGCGAAAGGGTGCCCTCGGGCGTCAGGGACGCCTTGGGCCGTGTCGCCTTCTTTCCGGCCGCCTGCGTCTTTCCGTCGTCCTCGTCGCTCTCGCGGCGCTCAGCGGACGCGCAGCCCTCGCCGGCGACCAGGGGCAGGCAGGTGTCCTGCACGGCGCGGGTCAGCCCGTCGGTGAGCTTCTGGACGCTGGGGGAGGGGCTGTGGGCGGCTGCGCCCGTCACAGCTCCGGTCGCGCCGCGCACCGCTTCCGTGGCTCCGCTCACCGCTCCCGTGGCGCCGCTCACCGCTGTGCCCGCCGCGGTCGCCGCCGCGGTCGCCGCGGCGGTCGCGGTGCTCGTTGCTCCGCGCGCCGCCGCGGTCGCGGTGCTCGTTGCTCCGCGCGCCGCCGCGGTCGCGGTGCTCGTAGCCCCGGTGAGCGTCTGTCCGGCCTTGTCGACCGCCTTGCCGACGTCGTTCACCGCCGTGCCCGCGGCTCCGGTGGTCGTCTTCAGCGTGTCGTCCACGGCCTTCGTGACCGGCTCCGTCAGCCCGCCGGTGGCCTTGTCCGCGACGTCGGTGACGCCGTCCGTCAGCTGGCCCACGCCGTCCACCAGGGAGCAGACGCCGCCGGTGATGCCGGAGACCAGGCCGCCGCCTCCCGTGCAGTCGAATGCCTGTGCCGGGGATGCGGCGAGAGGGAGTCCTCCGCCCAGGGTGATCGCGAGAGCCCCGGCGGAGATCGCGGAGGCCTTGCCTACGATCCCCATGTGTCCCCTTCCGCAGTGCTCTGGTCCATCCCCCGACATACCCGCCACTCTTCGCCCGAGCGCGGGGTTATGCAGTAGAAAGTTGCAGTTCGGTATCGATGTGTGATACGTGAGGACGATTCTCGTTCGCCGTCCACGTCCGGCACGGCGGATCAGGGGTCGGAGACGTCGTCCAGTGCCTCGCGGATCTCCCACGGCAGTGTCAGCTTCTCGGCCTGTAACACGCCGAGGAGTTGCGCGTGGGTGCGCGCGCCGACGATCGCCGACGACACGCCCGGGCGGTCGCGCACCCAGGCGAGCGCCACGGAGAGCGGCGACACGCCGAGCCCCTCAGCCGCCGTCGTCACCGACTCCACGATGCTGCGGCACCGTTCGTCCAGGTACGGCCGGACGAACTCGGCGAAGTGCGGGGTGGCGGCGCGGGAGTCCGCGGGAATGCCGGTGCGATACTTGCCGGTCAGCACGCCGCGCCCGAGCGGCGACCAGGCGAGGACCCCGGCGCCCACGTGCGCGGCGGCCGGCAGCAGTTCCTCCTCGGCCTCCCTGGCCAGCAGGGAATACTCCACCTGCGCCGCGACGATCGGGGCCCGCGAGTCGCCGCACCGCTGCCACGTGGCGGCGGCGGCGAGCTGCCAGCCCGTGTGGTCGCACACGCCCGCGTAGGCCGTACGCCCGGTGGAGACGGCGAAGTCGACGGCGGCGAGCGTCTCCTCCAGCGGCACCCGGGGGTCGAACGCGTGGAGCTGCCACAGGTCGACCTCCTCAAGCCCGAGCCGGGCCAGGGAGGCGTCGAGGGCGCGGATCAGGTGACGGCGGGAGGCGTCGCGCTCACCGCTGGGAGTGAGCACGGCCTTGGTGGCGATGACCAGCTCCGAGCGCGGCACCACGTCGCGGACGAGCCGGCCGATCAGGCGCTCGGCGTCGCCGCCGCCGTACACGTCCGCGGTGTCGATCAGCGTGCCGCCGGCTTCGGCGAAAGCGGTGAGCTGCGCCGTCGCCTCCTCGGCGGAGGTGTCGCGGGCCCAGGTCATCGTGCCGAGCCCGATCCTGGACACCGACAGACCGCTGCGCCCGACTAGTCGCTGGTCCATGGTGCGGACAGACTAGCCGATAGGCTGTCCGCACCATGGACGTACTACAGGCGATCGTGCTCGGGCTCGTGCAGGGTCTCACCGAGTTCCTGCCCATCTCCAGCTCGGCACACCTGCTCATCGTGCCGAAACTGGCCGGGTGGGACGACCCCGGCGCCGCGTTCACCGCGGTGATCCAGCTCGGCACCATGCTCGCGGTGCTCATCTACTTCTGGCGGGACATCGTCCGGATCACCTGGACCTGGCTGCGCAGCCTGTGGACGCCGGAGCTGCGCGGGGACCTCGACGCGCGCATGGGGTGGTACATCGGGCTGGGCACGATCCCGATCGGTGTCGCCGGCCTGCTGTTCAAGGACGCGATCGAGGGCCCGGCCCGCAACCTCTGGCTGAACGCGGCCATGCTCATCGTCTTCGGCCTGCTGCTGCTCGTGGCCGACCAGATGGGGCGCAAGAAGAAGGAGGTCGCCGACCTCAACATGCGCGACGGCCTCATCATCGGCGCCTGGCAGATGCTGCCGCTGATCCCCGGCGCCTCCCGCTCGGGCTCCACGATGACCGGCGCGTTGTTCCTCGGATACACGCGCGAGGCGGCCGCCCGCTACTCCTTCCTGCTGTCGATCCCGGCGGTGATCCTCTCGGGGCTGTTCGAGCTGCGGCACGTCGGCGACGGCGGCGGCCCGCCTCTGGCGCCGACCGTGATCGCGACCGTCGTGGCGTTCGCCGTCGGATACGCCTCGATCGCCTGGCTCCTGCGTTACGTGGCGCGTCACTCGACCACCGTCTTCGTCGTCTACCGCGTCTTCGCCGGAACGTTCCTCCTCACTCTGCTGGCTCTCGGGGTGGTGCAGTCATGACGACCGTTCTTCTCGTACGGCACGGCCTCACCGCGATGACCGGTCCCGTGCTGGCCGGCTGGACCCCCGGCGTCCACCTCGACGAGCGCGGCCGGGAGCAGGCGCGCGCGGTGGCGGAACGGCTCGCGCCCCTGGAGCTGGACGCCATCGTGTCCAGCCCGCTGGAGCGGTGCCAGGAGACCGCCGCCGCCATCGCGCAGGGCCGCCCCGTCTCCGTGCAGACCGACGACAGGTTCGGCGAGTGCGGATACGGCGACTGGACGGGCAGGCCCCTGAAGGAGCTCGCCGAGGAGCCGCTGTGGCGGGTGGTGCAGGCGCATCCCAGCGCGGCGGTGTTCCCCGGCGGGGAGGCTCTGGCGGAGGTGCAGAGCCGGGCCGTGCGGGCCGTACGCGACTGGAACGAGCGGCTCGGCGAGAAGGCCACCTATCTGGTGTGCAGCCACGGGGACGTGATCAAGGCGATCGTGGCCGACGCGCTGGGCCTGCACCTGGACCAGTTCCAGCGGATCACGGCCGATCCCGTGTCCGTCACGGCGATCCGCTACACCGCCCTGCGTCCCTTCCTGCTCAGGGCGAACGACGTGGGCGGGGGAGTGGCCGGCCTCATACCTCCGCCGGAGGAGCCGGAGGACCACGACGGGGGAGAAACCCTCACCGGAAGCGATGCCGCCGTCGGCGGTGGACCCGGGACCGCATAGGGTCGGGTTATGCCGGTCTTCGACTACGATCCGCCTGACAGGTTCGTGGCCGGTGCCGTTGGGCAACCGGGCGCGCGAGCCTTCTTCCTGCAGGCCCGAGGGCAGGGCAGGATCACCACGGTGGCGCTGGAGAAGTTCCAGGTCGCCGTGCTCGCCGACCGCCTCGACGAACTGCTCGACGAGGTGCTGCGACGCAGCGGAGGGCGCGCGCCGGTCCCGGCCATGGCCCCCGCGGAGCTGGCCGACGTGGGGCCGCTCGACCTGCCGCTCGACGAGGACTTCCGGGTGGGCACGATGGCGCTCGCCTGGGATCCCGAGACCGCCCAGGTGATCATCGAGGCGCAGGAGGCCTCCGAGGACGACGAGGACGACGAGGAGGACGAGCCGCCGTTGGACGACCGGCCCGAGCCCGCCGTCCTCAGGGTGCGGATCAGCGCAGCCGCCGCCCGCGCGTTCAGCCGCCGGGCGCTGGAGGTGGTCGCCGCGGGCCGTCCGCCGTGCCCGCTGTGCGGTCGGCCCCTCGACTCCGAGGGCCACATATGCGTCCGCCTCAACGGTCACCACCCCGGAGGGCTGTCGGCGTGAGGCGCGGTGTGAACAGGTGGAAGGGCGGCCTCGCGCCGCGCGGGCGAGGAACCGGATGACGGCCGAGGGCGAGGCGAGCATCAGCGACGTGGATGGGCCGGGACTGGACGACGCGGCGGCCATGCGCCTGCTGCGGGAGGGCACCTTAGAAGTGGCGGGACGACTCGTCGAGGCCACGAACATGACGCTCTACTGCTCCATCAGGAACGGCGAGCACGCGGCGGCGTGCGTGTACAAGCCGGTGCGCGGGGAGCGGCCCCTGTGGGACTTCCCCGACGGCACGCTCGCGGCCCGGGAGGTGGCCGCCTACGAGGTGGCGGCCGTCACCGGATGGCGCATCGTGCCGCCGACCGTCTACCGGGACGGCCCCTTCGGCCCGGGGATGGTGCAGCTGTGGATCGACGCCGATCCCGAGACCGACCTCATGGCCCTGATGCGCAGCCGCAACTCCGCCCTGCGCCGCATGGCCGTGTTCGACGCCGTGGTGAACAACGCCGACCGCAAGGGCGGCCACCTGCTGCCGCTGCCCGACGGGCACGTGTACGGGGTCGACCACGGGGTCTGCTTCGCGGTGGAGGACAAACTGCGCACCGTGCTGTGGCAGTGGCGCGGCAAGACGCTCCCGCGCGAGGCGGTCAACGTGCTGGTGCGGCTGGAGCGCGAGATCGAGCGGGGGCGCCTCGGCCGGCGCCTGCGCGAGCTGCTGACGCAGGCCGAGGTGGAGGCCACATGGGAGCGGGTCAAGAGGCTGGTGGCCACCGGAGTCCACCCGCATCCCTCCGAGGACTGGCCGGCGATCCCGTGGCCCCCGATTTGATCGCCGCACCCAGGCTTGCGCAGAACGAGCGAATTGTGCACTCTGCAGAGGTCTCTACCGATATTGGAGGGAACACGCATTGTGTACGGTCGTCGTGAGCATCGAGCCGGAGGCCGGCACGCCGGTGCTCCTGGCGGGAGTGCGTGACGAGTTCGTCACGCGGCCGTGGATGTCGCCGGACCGGCACTGGCCCGCGTATCCCGGCGTGATCGGAGGCCGCGACCTGGAGGCGGGCGGCACCTGGCTGGCGGCCGACCCCGCCGGGCGGCGGGTGGCCGCGCTGCTCAACGGTGAGGGCGTCGCGGCCCCGGCGGGCAGGCGCCGATCGCGCGGTGAGTTGCCCCTCCTCGCCGCCGCCGCGGGAGAACTCCCACCGGTCGATCTGTCCTGGTATGACCCTTTTCATCTCGTCTTCGGCGGGCTCGACGGCGTACGGCTGTGGAGCTGGGACGGCGTGACCCTGGCCGAGGAGAAGCTGCCCGCGGGCGTGCACATGATCGTGAACTCGGGCTGGGACCGCGGCGCGAGCCGGCCGCGCACCGCCTGGTTCCAGCCCCGCTTCGCGCGGGCGGCCCGGCCCGCGTGGACCACGGGCGGCTCGTCCGAACGCTTCTGGGGGGAGTGGCTCGATCCCGCGTCGGGCGCCGGGGTGCCCTGGGACGATCCCCGTGCGCTGGTCGTGCGGCAGCGGCTGGCGGACGGGCGGGTCTTCGCCAGCCTCTCGATCACGCTGGTCGCCCTCGCGGAGGAGGGGCTGCGCTACGACTTCTGCCCCCAGCCCGACGACCCCGCCACCTGGCACGAGATCGACACCTCGTGGAGCAGACCGGCTGAACCGGTCCGCCGGCCACGCGGATAGGCTTCACCCCATGCGATCGTGGTCTGCTCCGAATGTCCCCAGATTGCCTGGTACGGGCCTTCCGCTCCGTCTGTACGACACCGCTGCCCGTGAGGTGCGGGAGACGGCCCCCTCCGGCGAGGCCCGGCTCTACGTCTGCGGCATCACGCCGTACGACGCCACCCATCTCGGGCACGCCAACACCTACCTCGCCTTCGACCTGGTCAACCGGGTGTGGCGGGACGCCGGCCACGACGTGCACTACACCCAGAACGCCACCGACGTGGACGACCCGCTGCTTGAGCGGGCCGAGGCGACCGGGACCGACTGGCGCTCCCTCGGCGAGCGCGAGATCGAGCTGTTCCGCTCCGACATGGAGGCGCTGCGCATCCTGCCGCCCCGCGAGTACGTCGGGGTCACCGAGACCGTCGGGGAGATCGCCGAACTGATCGCCCGGCTGGCCGAGCGGGGCGCCACGTACGAGATCGACGGGGACGTCTACTTCTCGGTCGCGTCCGCGCCCAAGTTCGGCGCGGTCTCCGGCTACTCCGAGGAGACCATGCTGGAGCTGTTCGGCGAGCGCGGGGGCGACCCCGGCAGGGACGGTAAGCGCCATCCGCTCGACTGGTTGCTGTGGCGGGCGGAACGGCCGGGAGAGCCGTCCTGGGAGTCGCCGTTCGGCCGCGGCAGGCCCGGCTGGCACATCGAGTGCACCGCCATCGCTCTGCGCAACCTGGGCAGCGGCTTCGACGTCGCCGGCGGCGGCTCGGACCTGATCTTCCCCCACCACGAGATGGGCGCCTGCGAGGGGCATGTGGCCACCGGCGAGTGGCCGTTCGCGCGGGCGTACGTCCACGCGGGCATGGTCGGCCTGGACGGCGAGAAGATGTCGAAGTCCAGGGGCAACCTCGTGTTCGTCTCCCGGCTGCGGCAGACCGCCGACCCCGTGGCCATCCGGCTGGCCCTGCTGGCGCACCACTACCGCGAGGACTGGGAGTGGACGCCGGACCAGCTCGCCGCGGCCGAGGACAGGCTGGCGCGGTGGCGGGCGGCGGTGGCCCGCCCGGCGGGCCCCGCGGGCGGCCCGGTGCTGGCGGCGGTGCGCGAGCGCCTCGCCGACGATCTCGATGCCCCGGGTGCGCTCGCGGCGATCGACGCCTGGGCGGCGGAGGAGGGCGACGACGCATCCTCTCCGGCGCTGGTGCGCGACGTCGCCGACGCGCTCCTCGGTGTCGCCCTCTGACCGCGTTTCCTGAACGGGACTCCTGAACCGGACCTTCGCGCGGGCGCCCTCCGGACCGGGCCCCTGAACCGGACCCCTGAGCGGGACTCCGGAACCGGACCCTCGAACGGCGTCCTCAGGCCCGCGCTCCCCTGGAGTCCGTCACCGCGCGGAGACCAGGTCGCCGGCGGCGTCCGCGCGGTCGACGAAGACCAGGCCGGTGCGTTCGCCGGCGGAGAGGGCGGAGCCGGCGAAGTTCGCGTCGACCTCGCTGCGCTCGGCCGCGCTGGGGTTGGCGTTGGTGCAGCTCACCGGGGCACTGTGACCGGACATCAGGTCGGTGCAACGGCCGGTGCGCCGGTCGGGCAGGCCGAGGATGTGCCCGATCTCGTGGGTGGCGATGCGCAGGGGGTAGTAGCCGTCGGAGACCGCCTCCCTGCCCATCCAGATGGTGCCCCGGCCCAGCCTGGTGACGCTCGTGCGGGGCCAGCCGTCGTCGGCGAGCACCACGAAGTCCGCGGGCGTGCCCGCCACGAGCCGGACGTTGCCGACGCGCGCGTTCCAGACCTGTGCGGCCTGGTCCATCAGGGTGCGGAACTCGGCGGCCCGGCTCGCGTCGTACCGCAGCACGCGCACCGCCGCCGTGGCGGTCAGCGGCTCGGCGGCGCGCGCCGGCGACACCGTGATCAGCACGGTCAGTCCCAGGAGCAGGGCCGAGACGGCCCGGAGGAACCTTGATGGGATGTGCATGGGGATCTCCTCGGTCGGGGGACGGCCACCAGAGGCACCGGAGGACCGGCGGCGCGGGCACGCCGGTGATCGGTGGAGTCTCGGGTGGGGCACCCGCAAACGTATGTTCGGCGAGCTCGGCGGGGGACAGGTCAGTTTGCCCCTACTGCGGTGTTATGGCGCCCGGACGCCCGGCTAACCGATCGGCACCCGCGGCGCGAGCCAGGGGAACACGACGTACCACAGCGCGGCCACGGCGGCGCCGCTCAGCAGCAGCACGACGGCCAGCCGGAGCACGGTGCCGCCGGGCAGGCGTCGCCAGAGGAATCGGTACACGCCGGATCTCCCTCGGTCAGTGGTGACGCTCCTCGCGGCGGACGAGCACGCTCTGGACGATCAGGCGCTGCGCCGCGGAGAACTCGGGGTGGCAGGTGGTCATGGTCATCATCGCGGTCGTGGGCCGCCGCCCGGGGTGGTCGGGGACAGGATCGACGACGTCGACCTCGCCGGGATCCACGACCTCCTTGCGCGCCACCTCGTAGGTGTAGCGGGCGTCCCGCGCGTCCACCACGATGTCGTCGCCGCGCCGCAGCTCGTCGATCCGGTTGAACGGCGCGGCGTAGGTGGTGCGGTGGCCGGAGAGCACGAAGTTGCCCAGTTGCCCGGGCAGCGCCGTGCCGGGGTAGTGGCCGGGGCCCTTGCGCAGCTCCGCCGGGCCGACGCCCTCGACGACGGCGAACCGGTAGTGCGCGCCCAGCCGCGGGATGCGCAGCAGCGCCAGGGCGTCGCCGAGCCGCACCGCACCCAGGCCCGGGCCCGCGTGCCCGTCGTGCCTGCCGAAGACCTCACCGAGCCGTCGCTGCAGGACGCGCTGCTCCCGCTCGGTCTCCGCGCCGGTGCCCCACAGCAGGTACGCGTAGAACAGCAGCAGGACCAGCCCCACGGGCAGGCACAGCTCGCCGATGACCCGCGTGACCGCTCTCACGGCTCCGTCGTCTGCTCCGCGCACGGACCGAGTATCGCCTTCGGACATCTCCCGCAGGGGGCCCGCCGGGGGGCGTTGGTGAATTCTTTGGCTCGCCGGACATCCAGGCGTGAGCGCGGCGCGTGTCCCGTTCCTCAATCGCGGGCGCAGGCCCGTACGGTTGACTCACCTGCCCGATCACCTGCGGCGACGCGACTGCGGTCAACGAACCGAAAACCTGGACGATCCTTCGGTAAGCACGGTGCGCCGCGATGGGGCGGCTCCTGGCCAGATGCATATAACAGTCGAGCAGCGAGATATCGCTGGCAATCCGCGCAAATGCTCAAAGAGTTGAGCGGCCGTTATCGGGAGTCCAAAGTGGCACGAAAAAATACAGTACCTATTCTTCTGGCCGCGACGGTCGCGGGCGGCCTGACGCTCGGCGGCACCGCGGCCGCCGCCGCCGCCGTCGCACAGACCTACACAGCGGCGCCGAATGTGGCCATGCAGCCGTACCCGCCCAGGCCCTTCAACCCGTTCGCCTTCGTGTTCCTGGGCCCGGATCCCTTCGCGGAACTGGACGGTCTCGCCCGGGAGGGCGTGCTGGTCGGTGGCCCGGGCGGTGCGGGCGGCGCGGGCGGTGCGGGTGCGGGCGGCGCCGGCGCGGACGGTGCGGGCGGCGCGGGTGCGGACGGTCGCGGTGCGGACGGCAGGGGCGGCAGCGGCGCGGACGGCAGCGGCGCGGACGGCGCGGACGGCGCGGATGGCGCGGATGGCGCGAACGCCGCCGACCATGTCGTCGAGCCGGTCGTGGCCGGCGCGGTCCCGGTCGAGCAGGTGCAGGTCGCGGAGCCGGAGACGGTGAACGACACCAACAACTGCGCCAACGGCAACTGCAACAACAACGGGCCGATGTGGTGGGGCAACGGACCGCAGTGGAACAACACCGGGCCCGGCGCCTGGACCAGAAACGACACGCAGAACGACAACGGCGCGGGCCAGCCCGTCATCGGACCGGGCAGTGCGGGCGGCAACAACGGGATCGTCCCGATGCAGAACGCCGTGCAGAACGCCGAGGGGGCGCCGGAAGGGGTCGCCGAGCCCGCCGTGGACCTCTCCGAGGAGGAGCCCGCGGAGGAGTCCGAGGAAGGCTTCGAGGAGGAGCCCGAGGAGGAGTCGTTCGACGAGGGGACGTTCGACGAGGGGGAGTCCGGGATGGGCCCCCAGGGGGTCATGAGCGGCGGTCCCGGGCCGGTCGCCGGCCCTCAGCTGCCGTTCACGGGTGCGCCGATGGGGGTCGCCGCGGCGGGTGCGGGCCTTCTGGCCGTGGCCCTCGGCTGCACTCTGCTGTCCGCGCGGCGCCGCCGGTCCACCGACGCCAAGTAGACGGGTGCCGAGCAGACGGTGCCTAGGAGGAGGAAGCACAGGCTGGTAGTCGCCGGCCTGTCGTCGCTGGCCCTCGGCCTCGTGCTGGCCGGGGGCTGGTCGGTGCATCTCGGGCTGAGCGTGCGCGAGCACCTGGAGGCGACGCGGGACGCCCTGCTCCGGCTGCGTACCGCCCGCCTCGGGGCGCCGGGCGACCCGCTGGGCGTGACGATCGCGGACGCCCGCCGGCACGCGGAGCAGGCGCGGCGGCTCACCGGCGGCCCCGACTGGGCCCTGCTCACGCACGTGCCGTTCGCGGGGGACGCGGCGACGACGATCCGCGGCCTTTCGGAAGCGGCAGCGGAGCTCACCGACGTGCTGGCCGGAGTCCAGCACGTGGCCGCGCCGCTCATGCCGGGAGGCGGCGCCCTCGCGGGGGGCGATCAGAACCGGACGCTGCAGGTGCTGGACGCGCTGGCGCCGGCCCTCGACCGCGCCGTCGTGCGCATCGCGGCGGCGCGGTCGCGGCTGGCGCGCACCCCCGCCCGGACCGGCCTCGATGTCGTGGACCGGGCGCGCGACACGA
This sequence comes from Microbispora bryophytorum, assembly GCF_043197435.1. NCBI lineage: Bacteria > Bacillati > Actinomycetota > Actinomycetes > Streptosporangiales > Streptosporangiaceae > Microbispora > Microbispora bryophytorum. The sequence goes on from NZ_JBICTF010000010.1 coordinate 180,689, forward strand.
TGGTGCGGGAGACCGGAAGGGTCCAGGGCTGGGCGGGCGTGGCCGCGAACGTCGCGGCGCTCGCGCCGCCCATGCTCGGCCGCGACGGCCCGCGGCGATACTTCCTGGCGTTCCAGACCAACGCCGAGGCGCGCGGGACGGGCGGCCTGGTCGGCGCGTACGGCATCCTCACCGCCGACCGCGGCAGGCTCGGGATCGCGCGGCTGTCGGCCGACAACGGTCTCACGAGCGGTTCGAAGCCCGTGGTCGACCACGGGCCGCGCTTCCTGGCGCGCTACGGGCCGGGCGCGACCAGCATGCTGTCGGTGTCCAACCTCTCGCCGCATTTCCCGTACGCCGCGAGCACCTGGGCGGGACTGTGGCAGCGTCAGACGGGCCGGACCGTGGACGGCGCCATCGCCACCGACCCGGTCGGCCTGGCCCGCGTGCTGGAGATCATCGGGCCGGTCCGGCTGCCAGGAGGCGAGACGGTCACCGCCGGGAACGTGGTCGATCTCACCGAGAGGGCGGCGTACGAGCGCTACCCCGACCCCGCCGATCGCAAGAAGTACCTCATGAGGATCGCCGGCGCCGTGAGCGAGGCCCTGATCGGGGCGAATCCCGAGCCGGCGCGGCTGCTGCCGGTCCTGTCCCGGCTGGTCGCCGAACGCCGGATCCAGATCTGGAACCGCAGGGAGGACGAGGAGCGGCGGCTCGCGGCGACGCCGCTCGGCGGTGTGCTGCCCGAGCGTCCGGGGCCCTACGCGGCGCTCGTGGTCAACAACTCGGCCGGGACCAAGCTCGACTACTACCTGGGCCGCTCGCTCACCTACGAGCTGGGCCCCTGCCGCCCGGACGGGAAGCGCCCGGCGACCGTGCGGTTCGCGCTCGCCAACGACGTGCCGCGCGAGCACCTGCCCGGCTACGTCACCGACCGGCTCGACTCCCCGGGGAAGGCCCACGTCCCAGGGTCGAACCTGCTGTGGGTGTCGCTGTACGGCGCCGTCGGCGCGGAGGCGACCGGTATGCGGGTGGACGGCCGCTCCTCCGGGTTCTACACCGAGTACGAGCGGTCGCATCCGGTCTTCTCGTCGGTGCTGGAGTTCGCCCCCCGGCAGACGAGGACGGTGGAGCTCGACCTGCTCGAGCCCTACACCGCGGCCGCGCCGGTGGTCCCGGTGCAGCCGCTGGTCCGCCCACAGGAGACCGTGATCCGGCGCAACGACGAGGGCTGCCCTGTGCGGTGACGGGACGCCGTGGTTCGGGACGCCGTGGTGCGAGACACCGTGGGATAGAGGAGCAGTGAGACGGACGGGCGCCCGGGCCGCACGAGGCGGCCCGCGCCCGCGCCCGCGCCTGTGGCGGTGGGGACGGGTGCCCGGGCCCGGGAACGGTGATGGGGCTGGAGACCGTAAAAGGCGGCGTGCCGTGCGCGCCCGCCCGCCAGCCGCGCCCTAACGTCCCGTTTCATGGAGCGTACGTGTGACGGCGACCGCGCCGGGGACCGTGCTGCCGCTCATGACCCTGCTCATGACCCTGCTCATGACCCTGCTCAGGAAGCTGGTCATGACCCTGCTCATGACGGTGATGACCGGGCCGGCTCCGATTCCCACGCCGGGTTCCGCATCCTGTTCGTCTGCACGGGCAACATCTGCAGATCTCCGCTGGCGGAGCGGCTGACAGCGGCGGCTCTCGGATCCGGCGCGCCGATCACGGTGGTCAGCGCCGGCACCCGGGCCCTGCCGGGCCGGCCGATGGACGAGGGCGCCCGGAGGGAGCTGGTCCGGCTCGGGGGGAGCGCGGAGGGCTTCGCCTCACGCCCGCTCACCGCCGAGGCGGTGGCCCACGCCGATCTCGTGCTGGCGGCCTCGTCCGAGCACCGCACCACGGCGGTGGCCCTGCATCCCGTCGCGGCCGGGCGCGCGTTCACCATCGCCGAGTTCGGCACGCTGGCCGGCGCCGTCCCCGCGGACCGGGTGCTGGACCACCGCGATCCCGTACGCCGGGCACGGGCCCTGCTGGAGGAGGCCGGAGCGCTGCGCGGGCTGGTCCGGGTGGACCGGCCCGACATCGCCGATCCCTACGGAGGCTCCCGCAGGGCCTACCGCGCGGCGGCCCGCCACATCCATGACTGCCTGGCCGTCCCCGTCCGCCTGCTGACGCGCCTGCCTGCCTGACTCGCCCGGTCGTCGTCATCACACACGCGAACGCGTGGGGCCCGCGTCGTCGCGACGCGGGCCCCACGCACGTGGTCCGCCGACTACACAGATCCGCCTGCTACACAGGTCCGCCGACTACCCAGGTCCGCCCGCTACACCGGCATGGGCGCCTGGGGTCGCGGCGTCTCCGGCGCGGTCTCCTGCTCCGCCGGGTCGTAGCCGTACCCGTGGCCGTAGTAGGAGCCGTGCTTGGCCGGCACGAAGTTCAGCACGGTGCCGACGAGGCGGGCGCTGATCGACGACAGCAGCTCGACGGCCCGGACGACCTGCTCGCGCCGGGTCCTGCCGTGCCGTACGACGAGCAGCGCGCCGTCGCAGATCGCCCCGAGGGCGGCGGCGTCGGTAACGGGCAGCAGCGGCGGAGCGTCGATGATTACCATGTCGTACTCCGCGGTGAGCTGGGCGAGCATCGCGCGCATGCCCTGCGAGCCGAGCAGCTCGCTGGGGTTCGGCGGGATCCGCCCGCTCGGCAGCACCGACAGGCCGGGCCGGCCCCACGTCTGAACGACCTCGGCCAGGTTCGCCTTGTCGATCAGGACGTCGGTGAGACCGGTGCCGCCCTCGATGCCGAGGTAACCCGGGACGCTCGGGCGGCGCAGGTCGCCGTCGACCAGGATCACGCGCCAGCCCGCCTCGGCCATCGTGATCGCCAGGTTCACCGAGGTGGACGACTTGCCCTCGTCGGGCAGGCAACTGGTGACGACGAGCGACTTCGGCTGCCGGTCGACCCCGATGAACTGCAGGTTGGTCCGCAACGACCGGAACGACTCCGCCCGTGCCGAGCGGCTGCCCCCGCCGGTGATCAGCGGCTTCCTGCGCGCCTCCCGCTCGTAGCCGATCACCCCGAGGAGTGAGGTCCGGGAGACCTGCTGCAGCGCGTCCGCCGTCTTGACGGTCGTGTCCAGGCGGTCGCGCAGGACGACCCAGCCGACGGCCGCGAACAGCGCGGTCAGCCCGCCGAGCGCCACGTTGACCAGGAGCCGTGGGGAGACCGGCTCCTCCGGGACCTCCGCCTTGTCGATCACGGCGACCCGGACCGTCGGCGGGCTCTTGGAGGAGGGCCGCTCGATCTCGTCGATCAGCCTGGTGAACGCGGCGCCCAGGGCGTCGGCCCGCTGGGCGGCGCGCTTCGGGTCGCTGTCGGCGACGGCGACCCGCAGCAGGCTGGTGCTGGGGATCGCGGTCGCGGTGATGTCCTCCTGCAGGGCGTCGACGTCCTCACCCTGGGCGATCTGGCCGACCACCCGGCGGCTGGTCAGCAGGGTGGCGTACGACTGGACCCGCTGCTGGGACAGCGCCCCCGCCTGGAGCGCGGTCGACAGGCTGCCCTCCCGGTCGTCGGCCGAGACCAGCATGGTGATCCCGGCGACGTATCTCGGCGCGGTGTCGACCGTCACGAGGACGGCCGCTCCCACGCCCGTCAGCAGCGAGAGCAGCAGGAGCAGCCAGTGCCTGCGCATCAGCCGCGCGTAATAAAGCAGTTCCATGGGTGCGTCATCGCCTCACACGAATAGCGGTCTTGGGACGGATCGACGGGTAGACCCGGACGCGCTGCGCCAGCACGACCACGACGCACCCGGCCGCTCCCGCCGCGGCCGCGGCGGCGACCGGCGCGACCCAGCCCAGCGTCGTCGCCAGGTGGAGCAGGCCGGCCGCGCCCGCCAGGGCGGCGAGCGCGAGGGCGGTGAGCCGCTTACCGAGGCCGAGCCGGTGCAGGCGGTGCGAGAGGTGGTCGGAGCCGCCCTGCAACAGCGGCCGGCCCGCCCTGCTCCGGGCCAGCATCACGATCCCGGTGTCGACGATCGCGACGAAGGCCGGCAGCAGCAGGCCGGCGGTCGCCGTGCCCGGACCGGCGCCGCTCACCACCAGGGCCGCCGACGAGGTCAGCGTGAACCCGATGAACAGTGAGCCGGCGTCCCCCATGAAGATCCGCGCGGGAGCCCAGTTGTAGAGCAGGAACCCCAGGGCGGCGGGGGACAGGGCGGCCAGAAGCAGACCGGTCTCCGGCTGCCCGGACACGAAGGCGGCGGCCGACAGGAGCGCGGCGCCGACCACGGTGACGCCGCCGAGCGCGCCGTCCATGTTGTCGAGCAGGTTGAACGAGTTGCTCACCACGACGATCCACAGCAGCGTGATCACCATGTCGAGCCTGCTTCCGGTGACCGGGGCCACGACACCGCTCACGACCACCACCCCGGCCGCCAGCGTCTGTACGGCCAGCCGGGTCGGCGGGGGGAGCGGCGCGACGTCGTCAATCAGGCCGAGCAGGGCCATGGCGACGGCGCCGACCAGGATGCCGGTGATCCGCGCGACGGCCGGACCGGCGAGCGCGAGCGGGGGGACGACCGTGGCCAGCATGATGGCGATCCCGCCCAGGTAGGGCGTGGGCCGGCGGTGCGACTTGTGCCCTCCGGGCCGGTCGGTGAGCTCCCAGCGCAGCGCGAGGCGTCGCAGCACGGGGGTCGCCACCGCGCACGCGACGAACGCGGTGATCGCCGTGACCAGGGCGGCATGGCCGATCACCGGCCTGTGGCCCCGAGTTCGGCGCGGCCCTCGGCGATGGTCTCCAGCAGGATGTCGTCCAGCGACAGCGCGGGCGTCCACCCCGTCAGCTCGCGCAGCCTGGTGGTGTCGGGCACCCGGCGGATCATGTCCTCGAAGCCGCTGCCGTACGCCTCGGCGTACGGCACGAGGTCGACGCCGGACGTGCTCCCGGACAGCTCGACGATCAGCTTGGCGAGCTCCATGATGCTGACCTCGTCGCTGGAGCCGATGTTGAAGGTCCGCCCGACGGCGCGCTCGTCGTGCAGCAGCAGGAGCAGTGCGCGCACCACGTCCCGCACGTGCGCGAAGCAGCGGGTCTGGGTGCCGTCCCCGTGCACGGTGAGCGGGACGCCGGCCAGCGCCTGCCGAACCAGGCGCGGGATGACCATGCCGTACGCCGGGCTCTGCCGTGGCCCCACCGTGTTGAACAGCCGGACCACGATCGTCGGCAGTCCGCGCTCCCGGTGGTAGGCGTTGGCGAGGATCTCCTCCACCGCCTTGGCCGTGCTGTAGGCCCACCGCACGATGTCCGGGCTGCCCAGGATCCGGTCGGAGTCCTCGGGCAGCGGACCGGCGGAGTTCTTCCCGTAGATCTCGCTGGTGCTGGTCACCAGGATCTTCCGCCGGTATCGGTGCGCCGCCTCGATCACGATCTCCGAGCCGCGGACGTTGGTGGTGAGCGACCGCAGCGGCCGCTCGACGATCAGCTTCACCCCGACGGCGGCGGCGAGGTGCACCACCGTGTCGCACTCGTGCACCAGCTCGTCCACCACGAGTTCGTCCAGGACGGAGCCCTGGATCACACGCAGCCGCGGATTGCCCGCGTGCTGGGCGAGATTCGCCGTACGACCGGTCGACAGGTCGTCCAACACGACGACGGAGTCACCGCGAGCGAGCAGGGCGTCGGTCAGGTGGGACCCGACGAAGCCGCTCCCACCCGTGATCAGATATGTGTTCCCGCTTGACGTGGTCAACGAGTTCTCCCAGCAAGTGGCGGTTGGCAGGGTCGCAATAAGGACTTCGTGCGCAAAAAGTGACGGTCAGGCGTCCGCGACGCCGGACGTCTTCTCGAACCAGGTCACGGTGAGGCGGAGGCCCTCCTCCAGCGGCAGCGGCAGGACGCCGGGGAACCGGTCGAGCAGCCGCCGGGCCGACGCCTGCGACTCGCGGATGTCGCCCGCGCGGGGCGGCAGGAACTCCGCCTCCACCGGCCGTCCGAGCACGGCGGCCAGGGCGTCCTTGAGGTCCAGCAGGGACACCCGCGTGCCGAACGCCAGGTTGACCGGGGTGGCGCTGGTCACCTCGCGGACCGCCGCGTCCGCGAGGACGTCCGCGACCGACCCGACGTAGGTGAAATCCCGCGCCTGCCGTCCGTCGCCGTGGATCGGCACCGGCCGCCCGGCCAGGGCGGCGCTGACGAAAGCCGGGATCACCGCGGCGTAGGCGTGCCCGGCCGGCTGCAGCGGGCCGTACACGTTGAAGAAGCGGAACGGCAGCACCGGCAGCCCGTAGCTGGCGGCGTAGGCCAGCGCGTACGCCTCGGCGGCGAGCTTGCTCGCGCCGTACGGGCTGAGCGGCCGGGCCGGCAGATCCTCGTGCTTGAAGGGCTCGGCGCAGTCGCCGTACACCGAGGAGGACGAGGCGAGGGTCACGTGCGGGCGGGTGGCCCGGCACGCCTCCAGCACGTGCAGCGTCCCCGTCGCGTTGACGGCGTGCGAGGCGAGAGGGTCCTTCACCGACCGGGGCACGGAGGGCCGCGCCGCGAGGTGTATCACGTGCGTGGCCCTCGGGACGAGCTCGCCCAGCAGATCGCGGTCGAGGATGCTGCCTATCACGAGGTCGGCCCCGACGTCGGCGAGGTTGGCCGGGTCCCCGCTGCTCAGGTCGTCGAGCACGGTGAGGCTCTCCACCTCGGGCCGGGTGGTCAGCGTCCGGCAGAGGTTGGCGCCGATGAACCCGGCGCCTCCGGTGACCAGGACTCTCATGTGATGCTCCTTGTGATCGGGCTGGGGCTCCTGCCGGGCGCGGCGCACAGCGACCGGTAGAGCGCCTCGGTGTCGGCCACCAGGCGCTCGACCGCGAAGGAGTCCGTCGTCCATCGGCGGGCGGACTCGCCCATGCGGCGGGCCAGCGCCGGGTCGGTCAGCAGCCGGTAGGCGTGCGCGGTGAGTTCGCCCGCGTCCGTGGCGGCCAGCAGGCCGGTGACCCCGTGCCGGACGACCTCCCCGACGCTGCCCACCTGGGTGGCGACCACGGGAGTGCCCGCCATTCCGGCCTCTATCAACGTCAGCGGCGTGCCCTCGTTGTCGGAGGTGAGCAGGACGACGTCGGCCGCCGCGTACACGGTCTCGACCTCCGCCCGCCACCCCAGCAGGTGGAAGGCGCCAGGTGCCGCCTGCGCGGCCCGCTCCACCTCGCCGGTGAGCTCGCCGCCGCCGCAGACGACGAACCGGCAGCCGGGCAGCCGCGCGAGCAGGGCCCGCGCCACCGCGACGAACCGGTCGGGCCGCTTCACCCCCGTGAGCCGGCCGACGAAGGCGACGACCGGCGCGTCCGGGGGAAGCCCCAGGTGCGCGCGGGCGGCCTCGCGGCCGGGCACCGCGCCCAGCCGTACGCCGGGTGGGATCACGACGTACTGCCCGGGACGGCCGATCCCGGCCGCGAGCAGGTCGTCGCGCACCTTGGCTCCGACCGTCACCAGGTGGTCGGTCATCGCGGCCAGCCGGCGCTCCGCCATGACGTAGAGGCGGCGCTTGACCGGCGAGAAGTAGCCGTCGAGCAGATGCCCGTGGAAGACGTGCGCGGTCCGCCCCCCGTCCCAGGCCGATCCGGCCCGGGCGAGGCGGGCGGCCACCCGGCCGAGCGCGCCCGCCTTGGCCGTACGCGTGTGCACGATGTGCGGCCGGAAGGCCCGCATCTCGGCGGCCAGCCGGAGCAGCGCGCGCCAGTCGTCGGCGGGCCGGACCGAGCGGCCCAGACCGGCGACGCGATGGATCCGCGCCCCTCCGTCCCGGACCCCGAGCCGGTCGCTCTCGTTCTCCTCGACCTGTCCGGTGTAGAGGCGGTGGTCGAACTCCTCCAGGTTCAGTCGTTCGTACAGCCCCAGAATCTGGGTCGCCGGGCCGCCGACGTTCATGCGCGCGATGATTTCCATGACCCGAATACGGCCGTCCGGCTTCATAGAGCTCCTTGATGACGGGGCTGGCTCACCTCGGAGAAGCTAGCTCCGGATCGGCGCGGGTCCGTGCGCGCCGTCGCCGCGGTGGAGAAATATTTGAGCGCTCCCTACCTGCCCGTGATCAAGTATCGAGAGCCGCGGCCGGCGCCCGTGCCGGCTGTTTTGCGCCGGTACGGGCGCGGCTCGCCGCGGGTTCACGGATTCGCTTCGCCGAAGGCGCGGCGGTCCGGAAAGAGTTCGCAGGAAAAGGTAATCAGCGGACCATCGGCGCGCCGTCGGATGATGCCGGACGGTTCGGCGGCTAACGTCGCCGTCGCGGAGCGTCGCGCCGGTGGTCTGATTTCCGCTGCTGGGGCCGCATGCCGGGGTCGAAGGAACTGAGGCGGATCTCCATGGAATACATTGTCGTGGCAGTCGCGGTGGTGGCGCTGGCCGTTATCGTGCACGCGAGCCTGGAAGGGGCGGTCGCGCGGCGTGCATTTCCCGTTCTGCTGCTCGCTTTCGCGGCCCGGCTGCTCGTGCACGTCTTCGTGACGCGCAGCGGAGTCATCCATTACGGCGGCGACAATCGGGTGTACGAAGTGTGGGCCACCGAGATCGTCGCCTCCTGGAAAAGCGCGGGATTCCATGTGGTCACCGCGGAGGAAAACCCCGCGCTCGCCGGAGTGGCCCTTCCCTGCCATCTGTTCGCCGTCGTCATCTACCTGTGCGGGGGGCCCGCGCCGCTGGCCTGCACGGCCGTCGTCGCCGTGGTCGCCTGCGCGCTGTGCGTCGTCATGTACCGGTTCGCGCGGCTACTCGGGGCCGACGAGCGTGCGGCGTTCCTGCTGCTCGTCGTCACGGCGTTCCTGCCGTCCTTCCTGCTGCACACGTCGGACACGTACAAGGACGGGTTCAACGCGTTTCTCGTCGTCGCCTCGCTGTATCTGGGGGTGTCGATGGCCCGGCGTTTCGAGGTGCGCAAGGTGCTCATTCTCGGGTGTTTGCTCTGGGCCCTCTGGAACGTGCGCTCCTACATGGTGTTCATGTGCCTGGTTCCGTTGGCCGTAAGTCTCCTGGGTGTCGATCGCGGGTTCTCGCCGCGGCGTCTGCTCGCCTTCGGCGCCCTGCTGGCCGGTGCGGCGTTCATCTATTACGGCGTGATCGGAACCGCCGCCGTCGAGGCGTTGATGGACCAACTGGACACCGGACAGTCCGACGTCGTGCGCCAGGCGAACGGTGACGGCGGATCCGGCGTCTCCTTCGACGACGGAGGAAGCGCGTGGAGCTCGCTCGGGCTGAAACTGCTTTACACCGTCTTCTCGCCCTTCCCCTGGGCCCAGGGAAGCCTGGCGCTGCAACTCGGGAAGATCGACGCGCTCGTCTCGTATTTTCTTCTCTTCGCCGCGGTGCGCGGCGCTCGATTCCTCTGGCGTACCGACCGGAGGGTTCTGATTATTCTGCTGTTCTTTCTCGTGCCCGGCGTCATCGTCTATTCGACGACCATGGCCAACGTTGGCTTGATATTTAGGCAGCGCATGCCGATCGTCATGGTGGCCAGCCTGCTGGCGGCAGTACGGTGGACCAGGAATTCCAGAGGCGGGCAGCAATCGAATGCTCCGGCGGAAATCGAATTGAATCGAATCTGACTGCGCCCTTGCGCCGCGCACCGCGTGGCGGAGAGCGGAGAATCGGTGGTGGAGCACATGGGCCGTCATGCCGCTTCCGGCTGTGATCACGACGATGAGACGGCGTCCGGCGGGTGGACCATGAGTGAAGTCCGGGTGTGCGAGGTCGTGAAGACCCTCGACACCGGAGGCACCGAGGTGCTGCTGGTCGAGCGGCTTCTGGCGGCGCGCAGAGGGTCCGCGGGCCGTCCGGCGCATTCGGCCGTGACCTACACCGTGATCTGCCTGCGCGCTTCGACCGGCGAGCTGATCGCGCGACTGCGCGCGGCCGGGGTGACCGTGATCGATCTCAGCGCGTGCCCGCGCGCGCTGGTCTACGCGAGGCTCGTCGCCGCGGTCCGCCGGCTGGCGCCCCACGTGCTCAACGTGCACTCTCCCGCGCCCGCCATCGTGCTCCGCCCGTTCGTCCGGCTCACCAGACGGCGGCCCGCGCTCGTCTCGACGGTCCACGGCGTGCAGTGGGCCAAGACGATGTACCTCGATCGGCTCACCCGCGGCCTCGACGACCGCACAGTGGCCGTGTCGCCGGCCGTCGCGAGGTCCCGTGCCGTCCTCGGGTCCCGTCATGTGCTGATCCGGGTGCACGGCGTCGACGTCGGAGGACAGCGGTGGTGGGCCGCCCGGGCCGCCGCCGTGCGGCGCGAGTTCGACGTTCCGGACAACGCCTTCCTGTGCGTCACCGTCGCCAACTTCCGGCCGGAGAAGAACCATCGCATGCTCGTTCAGGCGGCCGCCGAGGTGGCGCGGGCCTGCCCGGACGCCCGTTTCGTGCTCGCGGGTGACGGCCCGCTGCGCGACGACACCGTCCGGGACGTGAGGCGACGGCGTCTCGACGGAACCGTCCGCGTCCTCGGGCCGGTGCCGGGCGCCAGAAGGCTCGTCGCGGCGGCCGACCTGCTGGTTCTCAGCTCCGACTACGAGGGCCTGCCCGTCGTGGTCATGGAGGCGCTCGCGGCGGGGGTGCCCGTCGTCTCCACCCGGGTGGGGGGACTGGCCGACCTGATCACCCACGGCTGGAACGGGATCCTCACCGAACCCGGCTCGCCCGAGGCCCTGGCCGGAGGGGTGATCCAGGCGATGGAGCACCGGACGCACCGGGAGCTGCGGTCCGGAGCCCAGGCCAGCGCGGACAGCGTGGACATCGCCGAGACCGCTGAGTGGTTCGAGGAGCTTTACGAGGACCTGGCGTGGCGCCGCGGCGGCCGGACGCGTGGGCCCGGATCTGCCCGCCGCGCGTCGCGTCCGAGCGGGGTGCCCGGCCACGCGGGTCGCTGAGGCCGCCGCTGAGGCCACCGCTGAGGCCGCCACGGAGGCCGCCGCGGACGCGGCCGCACCTTTGTGAATCACCGGAGGATCGCCCGCCCGGCACGTCGCCGAGACGCGGAGGGGCGGTCTCCATCCCGGTCACTATTACGGCAGGAGGCCGAATTGCTGGACTTTCTGATCGGCACCGGGCGCTGCGGTTCGACGCTGCTCTACGAGGTGCTCGCGAGGCATCCACAGGTGGGGTTCGTGTCCAACTGGGACGACCGGTCGGCGCGGACCCCTGGCTTTCTCCGGCGGAACGCGGGGAGGGTCTACCGCCTGACCACCGTCCCTGTCCTGGAGGGGCGACGGCTGAGGGTGCGCCCGTGCGAGGGGCAGCGGGTGCTGAGCCGGGAGGTCTCGCCCGCCGTCGTGGATCCGTTCCGGGATCTGACGGCCGACGACGTGACCCCGTGGCTGGCGGGGAGGATGCGCCGCTTCTTCGGTGGGCGGGCGGCGGAACAGCGGACGGGCCATCTCGTCCACAAGTTCACGCTGTGGCCGCGAGCGGCCTTCCTGCACAAAATCTTTCCCGACGCGCGTTTCGTGCACATCGTGCGCGACGGGCGCGCGGTCGCCAACTCCCACCTGCAGATGACCTGGTGGCGAGGGCACCTGGGCCCGTCGCGCTGGAAGCTGGGCCCGTTGCCGCCCTGGTACAGGGAGGAGTGGGAGAAGGAGGGCAGATCGCTGGTCCATCTGGCGGGCATCGCGTGGCAGATCCAGATGGACGCCTTCGAGATCGCACGCGCCGCGGTGCCAGCGGAGCAGTGGCTCGAAGTGCGCTACGAGGACCTGCTCGCCGATCCGCGTAAGCATGTCAACGCCGTGCTCGACTTCCTCGGGCTTCCCTGGACGCCCTCCTTCGAACGGGGCTTCGCGCGTCACACCTTCCGGGCCGGGCGCCTGGACGCCTTCCGGCGGGACCTGACCCCGGACCAGCTCGCACTGCTGGACCGCTCCCTGTCCGCGCATCTGCACAGGTACGGCTACGCCGCCGGCGGCGGGACGGCCTGATCGGCCGCGGCACGAAGCGCCCGGTCGTCACGGCCGGGGCTGCCTTTCTTCCTTCACTCTCCAGAAACGGAGTCAATCGGTGACAACCCATCAGGCGGAGGCGATCGGCCGAGATCGGTTCGCGTTCGGCGACAACTGGCTGAAGTTCATCGAGTTGATGGACGAGCGGCGCATCGAGCAGGCCGTGGCATCGCTGACGGCGGCCCTCGGAGTCGAGGACCTCTCCGGACGGTCCTTCCTCGACGTGGGATGCGGCAGCGGTCTGTTCTCACTCGCCGCGCGCCGCCTGGGCGCGCGGGTCCACTCCTTCGACTACGACCCCGACTCGGTCGCCGCCTGCTCGCTGCTGCGCGACCGTTACGCCTCGCGAGAGGACTGGACGGTTGAGCGGGGGTCGATCCTCGACGAGGCCTACCTCGCGGGCCTCGGCACGTTCGACATCGTGTACTCGTGGGGGGTCCTCCACCACACCGGCGACATGTGGGGGGCGATCGGCGCCGCGTCCGCGCTGACGGAGCCGGGCGGTTCGCTGTTCATCGCCATCTACAACGACCAGGGCCTGGCCAGTCGCGTGTGGTGGCGGATCAAGCGGCGCTACGTCCAGGGCGGGCCGCTCACGAGGAAGAGTCTCCTCCTGGGCGGCAAGACGTACTTCAGGACCCGGACCGCCGTCGCCAACATGGCGAAACGCGCCGTCGGGGAGCCGGTGCCCAGCCGCGTCCCGAGCCGTGGCATGTCCCAGGGGCACGACCTCGTGGACTGGATCGGCGGCTTCCCGTTCGAGGTCGCGACGCCCGAGCAGATCTTCGGCTTCCTGCACGGGCGCGGATTCCGGTTGCGCTTCCTGAAGACGTGCCGGGGCGGTCTCGGCTGCAACGAGTTCGTGTTCACCGCCCCCCGCACGCCGCGGGACTGAGCGTTCCGGGGGGAGGGGGACGACGAGGCGCCGCGGTCAGGGCACGTGCCGCGGCGCCTTCTCCGTGCGCTCCGTGCGCTCCGTGCGTGCCGCTCCCTCGACCCGGGCGGCGGTCACCGGCGCCCCGGCGCGGCGCTCTGCCGTCCCCGCCGCGGCCGGCGTCCGCGGGGACAGGGCGCGCAGGTCGGTGAGGCGCGGCACCAGCTCGGACACCCCCACCCGCGCCGACCGCAGGAACCAGGCCGTCTCCAGGAGCGCCAGCAGCGTGTAGGCCACGGTCGACGCCAGCGCGGCGCCGACGGCCCCCCAGTGCGGAATCAACACCAGGTTGAGCACGAGATTGACCGCCAACGCCGTGCAGGCGATCGCGGTCATCGTCATCGGCCGGCCGAGCCGCACCAGGTACTGTTCGGTCGGCCGTGTCACGGTCAGCGCGAGCGCGCCGGGGGCGAGGACCAGCAGGGGAGCCACGCTCGCGGCGAAGGCGTGCCCGTACACCAGCGGGATCGCCCAGGGCGAGGCCGCCGCGACCAGCCCGATGAAGGCCGCCGACACGAGCAGGTTGAGCCGCAGCGTGCGGGCGGTGAGGCGCTCGGCCTCGTGCGCGCCGCTGACGGCCTGCCGCGGGAGGACGACCTGGGTGATCGAGTCCGCCGGAATCCGGGCGAGTGTCATCAGCGTGCCGGCCACCGTGTAGATGCCGACCGTGGCCGCGGAGTCCATCGCGTTGAGCAGCAGGATGTCCACGCTGAGAAGCATGTGGTAGGCCACCCACCCGACGTGGTAGCGGCCGGAGAGGCTGAGCTGGCGCCGTACGAGGTTCTTGTCCGGGCGCAGGGGGATCGGCCACAGCGCGCGGACCGCGAACAGGAACGGCACGACGGTGGAGGCGGCCCAGCAGACGACCGCGCTCGCGACGGTCACCTGCCCGGCGGCCATGAGCGCGAGTATGGGCAGGCACTGCGTCAGCGCGGCGATCGTCGTGGCCCGGTTGACCGTCTTCGTCCGGGACTGCAGCAGCAGAACGCTGGTGAGGTTGATCGACGCCGTCCCGAACGGGACGGCGAGCAGCGCCACCGCCCAGAGGGGGAAAGCGCCGGGCGAGGCGGAGGCCGCGACGATCCCGAAGGTGGCGAGCGCCGCCACGAACCCGAGGGCCGTGCCGAGGACCAGCGCGTTCGTGATGAGCGGCCGATGGCGGGAGGAGTCCGGCCAGAAGACGATGTGCGACTTCTCCAGCGACAGGTGGCCGACCACGACGGCGGTCGCCGCCGCGGTCGTCATCACGGCGTAGACGCCCCTGCCCTCGGGCAGCAGGGTGCGCGCGATGAGCACGCCGGTCACGGCCCCCAGCGCGACGCGTATCATGCGGCTGGCCAGCACTCCCGCGACGGCCGTCACGGGGCCGGTCATCAACCGCATCGGTCGTCCAGCAGGCGCCGGTAGAGCGCGAGATGGTCGTCGACCATGACGTCCAGGTCGAGGTTCTTCCTCGCCCATGCGCGAGCCGCGGCGCCGAGCCCGGCCGCGAGGTCCGGATCGTCCAGAACCCGGAGTATCCCGTCGCTCAGGGCCACGGGATCCTCCGGAGGAACGAGGATGCCGCGGCCTTCGAGCAGCTCCGCGCCGCCGCCGACGTCCGTCGCGACGACGGGCCGGCCGGCGGCCATCGCCTCCATGATCGAGTTGCTCATGCCCTCGGCGAGCGAGGCGAGCACCACCACGTCCGCGGCCGCCAGCAGCGGCCCCACCCGCGTCCGTGCGCCCAGGAGACGCACGTCGACGCCGAGCGCGCGGGCACGCGCTGCGAGGGCGTCCCGCGCGGGGCCGTCGCCGGCGAGCACGACCGTGCACGGCCGGCCCCGGCGTGCCAGGACCGCGGCGGCCTCGATGAGGAACGCCAGTCCCTTCTCGGGAACGAGCCGGGCCACGCACAGCACGACCGGCAGCCCGGTGCCGACCCGTTCGGGCTCCACCCGGTCGAACGCCGAACGCGCGAGGCCGTTGTAGATGACAGTGATCTTGCGGGCGGGGATGCGCTCCACGCTCCGGGCGTCCTGCGCCACGGCCGCCGCATTGGCCACCACGTGATCGGCGAGCCGGGTGGCCGCGGTTCCGAGCGTGAACGACAGCGCGCGAGCCTTGTTGAAGCGGCTGAGGCCGCGCCGCCCCGCGATCACGACGGGAACCCGGGCCAGGCGGGCGGCGGGCACTCCCAGCAGGTAGCTCTCCGGCAGGTACGCGTGCAGGACATCCGGCCTGACGCGGCGCAGCAGGCGCGTCATCCGGCAGAAGGCCCGGACGTTGCGCACGGGCGCCAGCGGGCCGGACCGGGTGAACCCGAGAGGGTGCACCGTGATCCCGGCGTCGCGCAGAGCCGCCTCGTGCGGGCCGCCCCTGGCCAGCAGGAGCACGTGCACGTCGACACCGCGCTCGCGTAGTCCGAGCGCGAGCAGGGACAGTTGCCTCTCGGCGCCTCCCAGCCCCAGCTGCCCGATGAGGAGCGCGACGCGCTCGACGGCTCCCGTTCTCGGAGGCACGGCGGACCTCTCCCTTGCTCTCGTCTCCACGCCGGGGCCGGGCTTCACGCACCCGGCCGAGGGCAGTGGGCCTCCGCGCCGACGAGCTCGCGCGGCGCGGCGTGCGCGCGGTGCCACAACTCGAACTGGAGCAGCGCCCACAGGCGGGCGCTGTGGTCCGCGCCGGCCGCGTGCTGGCGGAGCAGGCGGCTGACGACCTCCGGCCGGAACAGCCCCCTGCCCCGCGCGGTGTCGTCGGTCAGCGCGTCGTGGGCGAGGTCGCGCAGCTCGCCGCGGAGCCACGCGGCGAGCGGCACGCCGAATCCCTGCTTGGGCAGGTGCAGAAGCTCGGCCGGCAGCCACGGGGCGACCGCGCGCTTGAGCAGCATCTTGGTGCGACCGCCGCGGACGAGCAGGCCGGTGGGAAGCGTCGCCGCCCACTCCAGGAGGTGATGGTCCAGGAAGGGCGACCTCGCCTCCAGCGAGTTGGCCATCGTCGAGATGTCGACCTTGACCAGTAGGTCGCCCGGCAGGTAGCTCATGAGATCCACATCGAGGATCCGGCCGAGATCGGTGCTCGCGGACGAGCCGCGGAAGATCTTCTCCAGCAGCAGGCGGCTGTCCGTCCCGGCCAGGCGCTCGCGCAGCGGGTCGCAGTAGAGCTCGGTCTTCTGCTCCGATTTGAAACAGGACATCAAGGTGGCGTAGCGGCGCGACGGCGGCTCGGCGGCGAACTGCATCAGCCGGCCGATCCGCCGGGGGAGGGAGCGGAAGCCGCTCCGCCGGGTGATGAGGTCGCCGACCCGCGCGGACATCGCCGCCAGGTGACGGGGCAGCGGCGGGATCCGTCCGGCCTGGTTCACCAGGGCGTACCGCTGGTAGCCGCCGAAGCACTCGTCGCCGCCGTCGCCGTTGAGCGCGACGGTGACGTGCCTGCGGCTGAGCTGGGCGACGTAGAAGCTGGGGATCGCCGAGGAGTCGGCGAAGGGCTCGTCGAAGTGCCAGGCGAGGCGCGGCAGGATGTCGAGCACGCCAGCGCCGACCACCATCTCGTGGTGGTCGGTGCCGTAGCGCTCGGCGACCATGCGGGCCTTGCTCCGCTCGTCGTAGCGGCTGTCCTCGAAGCCGATGCTGAACGTCTTCACCCGTTCGGAGCTCTGCATCGCCATCGCCGCGACGACGGCGGAGGAGTCGATGCCGCCGGAGAGGAACGCGCCGACGGGCCGGTCGCTGACCATCCGGATCCTCGTCGCCTCCAGCAGGAGTTCCCGGGTCCGCTCCTCGGCCTCCCGCTCGTCCACCGGCCCGCGTACGGTCCGGTCCGGCTGCCAGTAACGCCGGACGGTGACCTCGCCGTCCTCCCAGACCAGCAGGTGCGCAGGGGGCAGCTTGCGCACCCCCTCGTAGATCGACAGGGGAGCGGGGACGTACAGGTAGGTCAGGTAGTGGTGCAGCGCGTCGAGATCGATGTCGCGGGACATGCCGGGATCCTGGGCGAGGGACTTGAGCTCCGACGCGAAGTGGATGGCGGTGCCGTCGGCGCGCCAGTAAAGCGGTTTCTTGCCCACGCGGTCCCTGGCCAGCAGGAGGCGCTGGCGGGCGCGGTCCCAGATGGCGAAGGCGAACATGCCGCGAAGCCGGTGGACGAGGTCGTCGCCGTGTTCCTCGTAGAGGTGGGCGAGGGTCTCCGAGTCGCCCTGTCCACGGAACCGGTGTCCTTTGGCGGCGAGCTCGCGGCGCAGCTCCGGGTAGTTGTAGATCTCGCCGTTGAAGACGGCGACGACGGTGTCGTCCTCGTTGCGGACGGGCTGGTCGCCCGTGGCGACGTCGATGACGGCCAGGCGGCGCATGCCGAGTGAGGCGTGCTGGTCATGGTGGTATCCGGCGCCGTCGGGGCCACGGTGGACGATCACATCGCACATGCGGCGGACCAGGTCGGGGTCGGGAGTCAGGGTGGACGCCGTTCCGGCTATCCCGCACATCGATTCTCCAGTTGCTGGCTTGAAAGGGTTCGGACGCCGCGGGTGCCCGGCGGCTACTTCACTCCCCGCACGACGTACAGCCCGCGGTGGCGCTCGATGGAGACCTCGCTCAGGCCGAGTTCCCTCGTCCACCGCTCCAGGCGGCGGCGCGGCTGGGGGCTTTCGTACCGCGGTGAGAGCCAGTCGAAGGTGTCCAGCACGGACCAGGTCCGCAGCATCCGCCGGTCCTTCAGGTTCAGGTAGCGGAGGTTGGCGACGGGCACCAGCCGGGCCAGGTACGGTCCCGCCTTCGGCACCGAATGGAGCGCATTGGACAGCGGCAACAGGCACGGGACGGCCTTGTCCACCGCGGAGTAGAGCCTGGCCGGGGGGATCCGCCTGGTGATCGGCCTGAGCAGGTGCCGCGGGTGCGTGTACGCGACCATGGCGGCGTACACGTCCACGCAGAACCGGCCACCGGGGCGCAGGTAGCGGAACAACGTCTTGAACGTCCGCTCGACGTCAGGAGTGTGCTGAATGACGCCGAAGCAGATCAGGTAGTCGAAGGACTCCTCGGGGAAGGGCATCTCGTAGATGCTCGCCTGGACCAGCCGCAGGTTGGGAAAGCGCCTGTTGGAGGCGGCGTTGGCGTGGACGGCGCTCGAAATGTCGAAGGAGGTGACCTCGGCGCCCGTCTCACACAGCACCTCGGTGAACCGCCCGGCGCCGCTGCCGCATTCGAGCACCCGCCGCCCGCGAAGCTCGCCCGCCGACCAGCGGCTGGCCCGGAACAACCGGTCGCGGGAGATCGGCAGACCGGAGTGCGAGTCGAGCTGGGTCAGCCGGTGCCGGTTCCATTGGTATCCGAAGCCCTCCGCGTAGTTGTCCTGCGGCACGAAGCGCGGGACGCCGCGGTCGACGGGATAGGTCGCGGGGCAGGCGCCGCAACGCAGGCCGCCTTCGGCCCGGAGGGCGCCGCGGCAGCGCGGGCAACGCAGTTCCGGCCACCATCGGATCTCGGCGCCCACGTCGTCATGGGTGTCATTCGAAAGAGCCATTCGAGTCGCCTGCCTACGAGAAGAAGGACGCCGGCAACGCCGCCGCCTCAGCACGGATATGAAATTCGCGTTGGGTGATCCGGTCACGGACGGCGCGTTCCCGGGTGTTTCCTGAAAGCACTTGGGAATGAGCTCCTCTGGCACGGCGCTTATCGCGGAGCGAATCTGCCCGGCTGTGCGAGGGTGTGTCGTCGCCTTGAGCAGTCCTCTCCCTGCGCCGTGATCGAACGTGCCGGTGCGGTCGTCCGGAAAGGACCCGCGGAACCCGGCCGCGCCGGCCTTTCCCCTGGTGGATGCGTGTTCCGGCCGGACGTGTCGATGCCGCGTCGCCCCACCGGTGTCAGTCTCGCCGCGTGCCCGGCGGTGCGGGGGACCGACGTTCGCGCGCGGCGGTCTCCTTGCCAGGGTTTTACGCGCGTCCGATGCGCGCTCGTGGAATGCGCCGGCGCCGATTCACCCGGCGTCGTACGCCTCGGGCGACACGCCGGAGCCGTCGCCGAATCGGCGTCCGGCCATCCCCGGACTTCTACAGTCGGCAGGGATGTCGATGCGAAGTGACGGGGGCCCTGTAATGGGAGAGAAATTGGTCGTGATCGGCCAGGGATACGTCGGCCTGCCACTTGCCATGCGTGCGGTCGAATCCGGGTTCGACGTAGTGGGAATCGACCTGGACGAGTGGCGGGTGAAACGCCTCGACGCGGCCGAGAGCTATGTGGAGGACGTCTCCGACGAGGCTCTGGCCGAGGCCGGGCGGTCGGGCAGGTATCTGGCCACCACCGACTACGCCGCGGCGGAAGGCTTCGACGTCTGCGTCATCACGGTGCCGACACCGCTGCACGAAGGGGCCCCCGACCTCCGTCACATCGCCTCGGCCGGCAGGTCCATCGCCCCATTCGTACGGCACGGCGCCACGGTGGTGCTGGAGTCGACCACCTATCCCGGAACCACCGACGAGTTCCTCCGCCCGATCCTGGAGGAGGGCTCGGGGCTGCGGGCTCCCGGGGACTTCTTCCTCGGCTACAGCCCCGAACGGATCGACCCCGGCAACAGCCAGTGGCGGCTGGACAACACCCCGAAGGTCGTGTCGGGTCTCGACGAGGCCTCCCGTGCCCGGGTCGAGGCCTTCTACGGCGCCGTCGTCGAGCGGGTCGTCCCGGTGTCGTCCACCCAGGTGGCCGAGCTGTGCAAGCTGCTGGAGAACACGTTCAGGCACGTCAACATCGCGCTGGTGAACGAGCTGTCGATCTTCGCCCGGCAGCTCGGGATCGACGTGTGGGAGGCCGTCGACGCCGCCTCGACCAAGCCGTTCGGCTACATGCGCTTCACTCCCGGGCCCGGCGTCGGCGGGCACTGCCTGCCGATCGACCCGTCGTACCTGTCCTGGAAGGTAAAGCGCAGCCTCGGGCACGATTTCCGGTTCGTCGCGCTGGCCAACGACATCAACGACCACATGCCGGAGCACGTGGTGCGCAGGCTGGCCCTCGCGCTGAACCAGCGGTGCAAGCCGGTCAAGGGGAGCCGGGTGCTGGTGCTCGGGCTCGCCTACAAGAAGAACGCGGGCGACTGCCGCGAGTCGCCGTCGATCGAGGTGGCCCGGGCCCTGGTCAAGCTCGGGGCGCGGGTGCGGGCCGTCGATCCGCACGTCGATCTCGCACAGCTGCCGGCCGGGCTGGAAGTGGAGCTGACCGACCTGACCGGCGCCGAGCTGGCCGCGGCGGACGCGGTCGTGGTCCTCACCGACCACGACTGCTTCGACTACGAACTGGTCCAGCGCGCCGCGACCTTCGTCTTCGACACGCGCAACCGCTGCCGCGGCGACGACGTCGAGCGGCTCTGACCCGATCGGACGGCACGGGCGGCTCCCCACGGGGGGCCGCCCGTTTTCAGCGGGCCCGTCTCATCGGTTCAGCTCGTGCGGGCCCACGGCGGGACCGTGCTCCAGCGGCAGGTCGCCGACGAGAGCGGCCCCCTCGTACGCACCGCCGGGCAGGGCGAGCCGCGGCGGCGGGGGCTCGGCCCGCCCGGACCCGCGCCCGCCCAGGCGGCCGGCGACGTCGTCCCGCAACCGCGGCAGGTACGCGTAGAGGCGGTCGCCCGGGCAGGCGGTCCTGTTGAGGTCACGGTGGCCGATGATCGCCTCGTGCGGGTCGAGCGCGTAGGTGTCGCACAGCCAGGCCAGCAGGGCGGTCAGCGCGGACAGCTGGCGGGCCGGAGGCAGGCTGGACGTGTACGTCCCCTCGGTCTCGACGCCCAGCGTGTGGTCGTTGTGGTCGGCGACCTGCGCCCCCATCACGTGCTTGCCCGCCTCGACGGCCGGCAGCGAGCGGTTGCGGCCTTCCATGACGTATCCGCCCCGGCTGACGGTGAACTGCTCGCCGATGTCCTCCCAGCCGTTGTGCTTCATGTGGTAGCGCTGGATCGTCCGCGACAGCCGGAAGGCCGCATCGAGGTCGGTCGCGTCCGTGTTCGCCGTCGCCGTGTGGTGGACGACGAGCCGGTCGGGCGCGTGGTCGAGCACCTCGGCCTTGCTCCTGGGCGGATCGGCCTTCCAGTCCGACCGGGTGTACACGCGCGGCCGACGCGGGCGGTTCCCGGCCCAGACGGGCGTGGCCGCCGCGACGAGCCCGCCCTGCGCGGTCAGCACCGCGGCGGGCAGGCTCACCGACCAGAGGAGCCCCGTCGAAAGAAACGCGCGGCGCGAGACCGCTGGCATCCGTCCTCCCCGAGTGCGCGGACCCTCGGGGGTCCTCGTCTGGCGGGAGGCGGCATCGATATCCCCTCTCCCCGCCGCGGATATTCCTGCGAGCGAAAACCGGTCACATGTCAACCGAAATGTCCGCGCCATGCCGCAGCGGAAAATGCCGTAGTCCGGTCAAAGAATGGCACTAGCGCGATCGCGGAAATGTCGCGAAATACCTCGCGTACGGGTCGCGGTGAGGCTGCTGACCTTGCGTGACTGCGGCCGGCCGGGGACGGCGCGCAGGACGACACGTGGATGAAACGCGGACCGCCTGACGAGCGGGGCCGTGTTAACCCGATGTTGCGTCCGTTATGCCTGTGGATTGCATGTTTCGTGGGTGCGGCACATGTAACGGCCGCACGGTCACCCATGGTCAAAGTGCGTAACGCGCTCTTCCTAGCTTCTGTTACCGGCCCAGTTGATGAGGACGCAGGAGGAGCGATGGCGGCGACGCAGGCGGCGGCACCGGAGAAGGGCCGCTGGATCGGTGACTGGCGACCGGACGACCCCGTCTTCTGGGAGAGCACCGGCAAGAAGGTGGCCCGGCGGAACCTGGTGTTCTCGATCCTGGCCGAGCACCTGGGCTTCACGCTGTGGACCGTCTGGAGCATCGTCGCGGTCAAACTCGGCGGCTACAGGTTCTCCACCGACCAGTTGTTCTGGATCGTCTCGCTGCCCAACCTCGTGGGCTCGGCGCTGCGCATCCCCTACACCTTCGCGCCCGCCCGTTTCGGCGGCCGGAACTGGACGGTGGTCAGCGCGACGCTGCTGCTGGTGCCCGCCGTCCTGCTCGCGGTGGCGGTGAACGACCCGGGCACGCCCTACTGGGCCTTCCTGGCGATCGCGGCGACGGCCGGGCTCGGCGGCGGCAACTTCGCCTCCAGCATGGCCAACATCACCCACTTCTACCCCCAGAACAGGCAGGGCGCCGCCCTCGGCCTGAACGCGGCCGGCGGCAACATCGGCGTCAGCTCCGTGCAGTTGCTGATGCCGCTGGTCATCGCCGGGTTCGGACTGGCCGCGGCCGGGTTGTTCTGGGTGCCCCTCGTCCTGGCCGCCGCCGCCGGGGCGTACTTCTGCATGGACAACCTCACCTCGGCCAGGGCCGAGCCGAGGGAGATGGCCAAGGCGGCCGGCCGGGCGCAGACCTGGATCATGTCGGTTCTCTACATCGGCACCTTCGGCTCGTTCATCGGCTACTCGACCGCGTTCCCGCTGCTCATCAAGTCGCAGTTCCCCGAGCACGCCTCGCTCACCTCGCTGGCCTTCCTCGGGCCGCTGGTCGGGTCGCTCATCCGGCCGGTGGGCGGCTGGCTGTCGGACCGTCTCGGCGGCGCCTCGGTGACGTTCTGGAACTTCGCCGCGATGATCGCCTCGGTCCTGCTCGTCTGGCGGGCCATGTCGGCCCACGACTTCGTGCTGTTCTTCGCCGCGTTCATGCTGCTGATCGGCACCGCGGGCGTCGGCAACGGCTCCACGTACCGGATGATCCCGGCGATCTTCCGGGCGAAGGCGGTGGTCGGCGTCGAGCCCGGCACCCCCGCGTACGAGGAGGCGCTGGCGACCGGCAAGCGCGACGCCTCGGCGGCCATCGGGTTCATCTCCGCGGTGGGCGCCTTCGGCGGGTTCTTCATCAACCGCGGGTTCGGCAGCTCGATCGCCGCCACCGGCGGCGCGGGGGCGGCGCTGGCGTCCTTCGCCGCCTTCTACGCCCTCTGCTTCACGCTCACCTGGTTCTGCTACATGCGCACCCTCGGAGCGAAGGCGGCGCCGAGCCTGGCGGCCGCCCGGGTCTGAGAGGCGGATTCTCCGCGGGCGCCCGCGCGGCGCCCGCCTTTTCCGGGCTCATGCCTCACAAGCGGCGACAGCACAAGTGAGCTTTCGAGACGACGGGGTCTCTCACACGCCGCGCTCGCGGAAGTTAGCGCGGTTGGCGCCTTGTAGCACAGCGGTAACAGAAGGGACCCAGCGGTGAAACCGCCTGTCAGCACCATCGGATCCATGCCGATCTCACCGCACGCTCCCGGCCCTGTGATTTCACAGGCCGCCGCGGGCACTGTGGTGCACACGGACACGGCCGTGGGGTCGGCCACGCACTGCCCGTACTGCGCGCTCCAGTGCGGCATGTACGTCGCGAAGGGCGAGATCACCCCGCGGGAGGACATCCCGGCCAACGCCGGCGGCCTGTGCCAGAAGGGCTGGACGGCGGCCGAGCTGCTGACCTCGCCCGAGCGGCTCACCACCCCGCTGCTGCACGGCAGCCCGGTGAGCTGGGACGAGGCGCTCGACTACGTCGCCACCCGGATCGGGGCCATCAGGGCCGCGCACGGCCCGGACGCCGTGGCGGTGTTCGGCGGGGGCGGGCTGACCAACGAGAAGGCCTACCAGCTCGGCAAGTTCGCCCGGGTCGCGCTGCGGACCAGCCAGATCGACTACAACGGCAGGTTCTGCATGTCCTCGGCGGCGGCCGCGGTCAACCGGGCCTTCGGGATGGACCGGGGGCTGCCGTTCCCCATCACCGACATCGCCCGCGCCGGGGCCGTCCTGTTCGCCGGGGGCAACGTCGCCGAGACCATGCCCCCTTTCGTGCGCCACCTGACCGCGATGCGGTCCGGGGGCGGCCGGCTCGTCGTCGTCGATCCGCGCCTCACGCAAACCGCCAAGATGGCCGACCTGCACCTGCAGGTCACCCCCGGCACCGACCTCGCGCTGGCGCTCGGCCTGCTGCACATCGCGATCGCCGAGGGGTACGCCGACGCGGACTATCTGGCCGCCCGCACGACCGGCTTCGAAGACGTGCGCACGTCCGTGTCGGCCTGGTGGCCCGAGCGGGTGGAGCGCGTCACCGGCGTCCCGGTCGCGCGGATGCGCGAGGCCGTGCGGATCCTCGGCGAGGCGGAGCGCGCGATGGTGCTGACCGGCCGGGGGGCCGAGCAGCACGCCAAGGGCACCGACACGGTCACCGCGTTCGTCAACCTGGCGCTCACCCTCGGGCTGCCCGGCCGTGAGGGCTCCGGCTACGGCTGCGTGACGGGCCAGGGCAACGGTCAGGGCGGCAGGGAGCACGGTCAGAAGGCCGACCAGCTCCCCGGCTACCGCAAGATCGACGACCCCGCGGCGCGGGCGCACGTCGCGGCCGTGTGGGGGATCGACCCCGCCGACCTGCCCGGCCCCGGCCGGTCCGCGTACGAGCTGCTGGACGCACTCGGCACGCCGGAGGGGCCGAAGGCGCTGCTGCTGTTCGGCTCCAACCCCGTCGTCTCCGCGCCGCGCGCCGGGCACGTCACCCGGCGGCTGGACGCGCTCGACCTGCTCGTGGTCGCCGACTTCGTGCTGTCGGAGACCGCGGCCATGGCCGACGTCGTGCTCCCCACGACCCAGTGGGCCGAGGAGGCGGGCACGATGACGAACCTGGAGGGCCGGGTCCTGCTGCGCCGCCAGGCCGCCGCGCCGCCGCCGGGCGCGCGCAGCGACCTGGAGATCCTGCGGGGCCTCGCCGAGCGGCTCGGCTGCGCGGAGAAGTTCCCCGCCGACCCGCGCACGGTCTTCGACGAGCTGCGCCGGGCCTCCGCCGGGGGAGTCGCCGACTACTCCGACATCACCTACGAGCGCATCGCGGCCGAGACCGGCGTGTTCTGGCCGTGCCCCGGCACTGGGAACGACGGCGCCGGGGACGACCCGCACCCCGGAACCCCGCGGCCTTTCCTGGACCGCTTCGCGACGCCGGACGGCCGGGCCCGGCTGGTGCCGGTGGACCACCGCCCGCCCGCCGAGGACGTGGACGAGGAGTTCCCGCTCTACCTGACGTCGGGGCGGGTGCTCGCCCACTACCAGTCGGGGGCGCAGACGCGCCGCATCCGCCCGCTCACGCAGGCGTCGCCCGAGGTGTTCGTGGAGCTGCACCCGGACCTCGCCGAGCGGCTGGGCGTCGCCCCCGGCGACCGCGTCCGGGTGCGCAGCCGCCGGGGCGCCGCCGAGGGCGTGGCCCGGGTGAGCACCTCGATCCGGCCGGACACCCTGTTCATGCCGTTCCACTGGGAGGGCGTCAACCTGCTCACCAACCCGGCGCTCGACCCGACGTCGCGGATGCCGGAGTTCAAGGTCTGCGCCGCCGCCATCGAGCGGTGCGCCGAAGACGGGGAGCGTGTCGCGTGAGGCTTGTCGTGGTGGGGAACGGGATGGCGGGCTCGCGTGTGGTGAGCGAGGTCCGCGCCCGGGACAAGGACGTGAAGATCACGGCGTTCGGCGCCGAGGCGTGGCAGCCGTACAACCGGGTCCTGCTGTCGAACGTGGTGGCCGGCACGTCGAGCCCGGACCAGGTCCGGTTGCTCGACCCCCGCTGGTACGCCGACCACGGCGTGACCGCCCGCCTCGGCGTCCCGGTCATCGCCATCGACCGGGACTGCCAGACGGTGGTCGCCGCCGACGGGACGCGCGAGCCGTACGACGTGCTCGTGCTCGCCACCGGCAGCGAGCCGGTCGTCCCGCCGATCCCCGGCGTGGAGCGGGCGACGGCGTTCCGCACGCTGGACGACTGCGAGCGGATCAGGGAGGCCGCCACGAGCGCGCGCAGCGCGGTCGTGGTCGGCGGCGGCCTGCTCGGCATCGAGGCCGCGCGGGGCCTGGCCGGCCGTGGCGTCCCGGTGACGCTGCTGCACCTGGCCGGGCACCTGATGGATCGCCAGCTCGACGAGGAGGCCGGGCTCATCCTCCGCGAGACGCTCGGCGCGCTCGGCGTCGCCATCCGCACGGGCGTCACCGTGAGCGCGATCCGCGAGCGGCACGTCGAACTGGCCGGCGGCGAGCTGATCGACGCCGACCTGGTCGTGCTGGCCTGCGGCGTGCGCCCGGTCGTCGGGCTGGCCCGCGACGCGGGGCTGGAGGTCGAGCGCGGCGTCGTCGTGGACGACGAGATGCGCACCGACGACCCGTCGATCTTCGCGATCGGGGAGTGCGCCCAGCACGCGGGCCGCGTCTACGGGCTGGTCGCCCCCGGCTGGGAGCAGGCGTCGGTTGTGGCCGACCTCGTCACCGGAGCCGACAAGGGCGCGCGCTACCGGGGCTCGCGGCTGGTCACCCGGCTGAAGGCCAGGAGCGTGGAGCTCGCGGCGATGGGGGAGACCCAGCTGACGGAGGACGAGGCGGAGATCGTCCGCTTCTCCCACCGGCACACGGGCACCTACCGCAAGCTCGTCATCCGCGAGGGCCGGCTGGTCGGCGCGATCCTCCTGGGCGAGACCTCCGCGGTGGGCACGCTGACCCAGCTGTTCGACCGGGGAGGTCCGCTGCCCGGCGACCGCACCGGGCTGCTGTTCCCCGATCTCGCGGGCGTGGGCGGCGCGGCGGTCGCCGACAGCCCCACCCGGATGCCGGACTCGGCCCGGGTCTGCCAGTGCAACAACGTGACGAAGGGCCAGATCAGGGCGTGCTGGGAATCCGGCGCGCGGAACGTGGAGGCTGTGGCCGCCGCGACGAGGGCCACCACCGGCTGCGGCAGCTGCCGCGACGCGGTCGAGGGCATCGTCGGCTGGCTGTGTGAGCAGGAGGGCGTCAGCGCATGAAGGACCGTGAGCGCATGGAGGACCGTACGCGCATGAGACTCGTCGTCGTAGGACACGGCCCGACGGCACACCGCCTGATCGAGACGCTCGACGCCCGGGGCTTCGACGGGACGGTCACCGTTTTCGGAGAGGAGCCCCGCCCGGCCTACGACCGGGTGGCGCTGACCTCCTATCTCAGCGGCAAGAGCGTCGAGGACCTCACCTATCCGGTGCCCGGCGGGGTCACGCTCAGGACCGGCGTCCGCGTCACCGCGATCGACCGCGTCAACCGCGCCGTCACCACCGACGCCGGTGACAGCGAGCCGTACGACGTGCTGGTGCTGGCCACCGGGTCGGCGCCGTTCGTGCCGCCGGTGCCGGGCCGTGACCTGCCGGGCTGCTTCGTCTACCGGACGATCGACGACCTGGACGCCATCAGGGACGCCTCGCGGGACGCCCGCGCGGGCGTGGTCATCGGCGGCGGCCTGCTCGGCCTGGAGGCGGCCGACGCCCTGCGCGGGCTCGGCCTCGACACGCACGTCATCGAGATGAGCGGCTGGCTGATGCCGCGCCAGGTGGACGAGGGCGGCGGCTCGGTGCTGCGCGGGCACATCGAGGGGCTCGGGCTGACGATCCACACCGGCGCGGGCGTGGGGTCGATCGAGGCCGGCCCGGACGGCCGGGTCACGTCGCTCGTGAAGCCCGACGGCGAGGCGATCGACGCGCAGGTCGTGGTCTTCTCCGCAGGCGTCCGGCCGCGCGACGAGCTCGCCCGCGCCTGCGGCCTGGAGGTCGGCGAGCGCGGCGGCATCGTCGTCGACGCGAGCATGCGCACCTCCGACGAGCGCATCTACGCGATCGGCGAGTGCGCCCTGGCCGCGGGCATGGTCTACGGCCTCGTCGGGCCCTGCAACACCCAGGCGGAGGTGGCCGCCGAGCGGATCCTGGACGGCCCGGCCACCTTCACCGGCGCGGACATGTCCACCAAGCTCAAACTGCTGGGCGTGGAGGTGGCCCAGTTCGGGGCGATGTCGGGCGCGCTCGACGTCACCTACATGGACCCGGTGGGCGGTGTCTACAAGCGGCTGTTCATCAGCGACGACGCCAAGACCCTGCTCGGCGGCATCTGCGTCGGCGACGCCGGGCCGTACAACGCGCTGCGGCCGTTCGTCGGCAAGCCGCTGCCCGGCGCGCCGAGCGACCTGCTGTTCGCCGGCGCGGGCAAGGCGTCGGTCGACCTGCCCGACGACGCCCAGGTCTGCTCCTGCAACAACGTCACCAAGGGGAGGATCTGCGAGGCCATCGCCGACAAGGGCCTGACGGATGTACAGGGCATCAAGGACTGCACCCGGGCCGGCACCACGTGCGGAAGCTGCGTGCCGATGCTCAAGCAGATCCTGGTGAAGTCGGGGGTCGACGTCGGCAAGGCGCTGTGCGAGCACTTCGCGCACAGCAGGGCCGAGCTGTTCGACATCGTCAACGTCCGGGGGATCACGACGTTCTCCCAGCTCATCGCCGAGCACGGGACCGGCCGCGGCTGCGACATCTGCAAGCCCGCGGTCGCCTCGATCCTCGCCTCCCTGGGCCGCGGCCACATCCTCGACGGCGAGCAGGCCGCGCTGCAGGACACCAACGACCAGTTCCTGGCCAACATCCAGAAGAACGGCACCTACTCGGTCGTCCCGCGCATCCCGGGCGGCGAGATCACCCCGGACAAGCTCATCGTGATCGGCGAGGTGGCCCGCGACTTCGGGCTCTACACGAAGATCACCGGGGCGCAGCGCATCGACCTGCTCGGGGCCCGGGTCGAGCAACTGCCCGCCATCTGGCGCCGCCTCGTCGACGCCGGTTTCGAGTCCGGCCACGCCTACGGCAAGGCGCTGCGGACGGTGAAGTCCTGCGTCGGGTCCACCTGGTGCCGGTACGGCGTGCAGGACTCGGTGGGCCTGGCCATCGCCCTGGAGCTGCGCTACCGGGGGCTGCGCTCGCCGCACAAGCTGAAGTCGGCCGTGTCCGGCTGCGCCCGGGAGTGCGCCGAGGCCCGGTCGAAGGACTTCGGCATCATCGCCACCGAGCAGGGCTGGAACCTCTACGTGGGCGGCAACGGCGGCTTCAAGCCGCGCCACGCCGACCTGCTCGGGTCCGACCTGTCCACCGACGACCTGGTCAGGACGATCGACAGGTTCCTGATGTTCTACATCCGCACCGCCGACCGGCTCCAGCGCACCGCCGCGTGGCTGGAGAACCTGGACGGCGGGCTCGACTACCTCCGTGAGGTGATCATGGAGGACTCGCTCGGCATCTGCGCCGAACTCGACGCGCAGATGGAGCGGCATGTGTCCACGTACGTCGACGAGTGGCGCGCCACCATCGAGGACCCCGACAAGCTGCGCCGCTTCGTCAGCTTCGTGAACGCCCCCGGCGTTCCCGACCCTTCGATCTCCTTCGAGACCGAGCGCGACCAGATCAAGCCGATGCTGATCCCACTGGAGGTGACCCGCAGATGACCATCCTCGACGCGAGTCCGGCCCTGGCCGGCCATTGGATCCCGGTCTGCCCCTACACCGACCTGCTGCCCGAGCAGGGCGCGGCGGTGCTCGTCGACGACCGGCAGGTGGCGGTCTTCCGCACCTTCGACGGCGCCCTGTACGCCCTGGGCAACCTCGACCCGTTCAGCGGGGCGCAGGTGATGTCCCGGGGCATCGTCGGCACCAGGAACGGCGAGCCGACCGTGGCCTCGCCCATGCACAAGCAGGTGTTCTCGCTGGTGACCGGCGTCTGCGCGGACGGCTCCGGCGTGACCGTGCCGACCTACGCCGTTCGGGTCACCGACGGAACGGTGGAGGTGAGCGTGGTATGACCGCGCTGGTGGACGAGACCCCGATGAGCCTGGAGACGGCGCCGGACGCGCTGGCCGGGTTCACGATCGGGGTGACGGCGACCCGCCGCAGCGAGGAGCTGGCCGCGCTCCTCGAACGGCGGGGCGCCCGGGTCGTGCGGGCGCCCGCGATCCGCATCGTGCCGCTCGCGGAGGACGCCGGGCTGCTCGCCGCGACCCGGGCCTGCCTGGAGGCGCCCGTCGACGAGGTGGTCATCACCACGGGCGTGGGGTTCCGCGGGTGGATGGCGGCGGCGGAGGGCTGGGGACTGTCCGCCGACCTGAACGCGCACCTGGGCCGCGCGCGGCTGCTCGCCCGCGGCCCCAAGGCGCGCGGGGCCGTCCGCGCGGCCGGCCTGGTGGACTTCTGGACGCCGGCCACGGAGTCGTGCGAGGAGGTCAAGGAATACCTGCTCGCGCAGGACCTGCGCGGCCGCCGCATCGCCGTGCAGCTGCACGGCGAGCCGCTGGACGGTTTCGTCGCGTCGCTGCGGGAGGCGGGGGCCGAGGTGATCGAGGTGCCGGTCTACCGGTGGCTGCCCTACCGCGACACCTCGCCGCTGCGCCGCCTGATCAGCCAGGCGATCACCGGCTCGGTGGACGCGGTGGCCTTCACCAGCGCGCCCGCCGTGCTGGCCATGCTGGGCGCCGCCCGCGCCGACGGGCTGGAGGACGCGCTGCTCGCCGCGTTCGACACCCGCGTGGTGGCGGCCTGCGTGGGCCCGGTCACCGCCGGGCCGCTGACCCAGCGCGGCGTGCGGGCCGTCCAGCCCGACCGGGCCCGCCTCGGCGCACTCGCCCGGACCCTCGCCCGCCACCTGCCGGAAAGTAGCGTCACGCGGCTCGTCGCGGGCGGGCACGAGCTGGAGATCCGCGGTCACGCCGTGGTGGTCGACGGCGAGCTCAAGCCGCTGCCGCCCGCCCCGATGGCCGTGCTCAAGCGGCTCGCCGAGCGTCCCGGGCACGTCGTGAACCGGGCCGACCTGCGGGTCGTGCTGCCCGGCGGCCCCTCCCGCGACTCGGCCGAGCACGCCGTCGAGATGGCCATCACCCGCCTGCGCCGGGCGCTCGGCCCCGCGGGCATCGTCGAGACCGTGGTCAAGCGCGGCTACCGCCTCGCCTGCGGCCGGGACGAGCGGTGACCCCGACCCTGGTGATGGCGGCGCACGGGGCGCGCAGCGGCCACTGGGAGTCCGTCATGGGCTCCCTGGCGGCCCGCGTGCGCCGCGCCAGACCCGGCGCGCCGGTCGAGCTCGGGTTCCTGGAGATCAGCGCGCCGCTGCTGTCCGGCGTGCTGTCGCGGGTGGCCGGGCCGGTCGTGGTGGTCCCCATGCTGCTCGCCGGGGGATACCACGCGCACATCGACCTGCCGGCCGTGGTCGCCCGCGCCCGGCCCGACGCGGTCGTCGCCGGGCAGCTCGGGCCGCACCGGCTGCTGACCTCGGTGCTGGCGCGCCGCCTGGCCGCGGCCGGCTTGCGGCCCTGCGACGCAGTGATCCTGGGCGCGGCCGGCTCGTCCGACCCCGCCGCGCTCGACGACGTCCGCGCCGCCGCCCGGCTGCTGTCCGTACGGCTCTCGCGTCCCGTCACCGCCGCCTTCGCCTCGGCCGGGACGCCCACGCTCGCCGAGGCGCTCGATCGCACCAGGGCCGGCCTCGCCCCGCGCGTCGCCGTCGCCTCCTACCTGCTCGCGCCCGGCTTCTTCCACGACCGGCTGGTGAGCAGCGGCGCGGACCTGGTCAGCGCGCCCCTCGGCGTGGACGACGACCTGGCCGCCCTCGTCTGGGCCCGCTTCGACGAGGCCCTCGCCCGGCCCGCCGCCGCGCCCGCTGCCGCCGCGCCCGCCGCTGCAGCCCGCGCGCCGTTCGCCACCGGCACTCCGGCCTGAGCAGAAGACCGCGTTCGCGCCTTCCGAACGCCGGATCAGGCCGCGTGGTCGCGGAGGTACTGGGCGAACGCCTCCCTGGCCAGTTGCGACACGGTCTTGCCCTCCCGTTCCGCGAGTGCCCTGGCGGCCGCCTTCTCCTCCGGACTCAGGCGGAACGTGACCTGAGGTGAGCGCCTGCCCGGTGCCGTGAGAGAGGGCCGGCCGACCGTCCGGCGCACGTGCGCGACCGCGGCCTCGACGTAGACCTCGTCGATCCGATTCCCCCGCCTGTCGTAGATCTCCTCGGCGCCCAGGTCGACGTCCGACTCGTCGTCCAGGGCGAACTCGACGTCCTCCGGAGGCCAGGGGCCGGTGTACTCGGTCCTGGCTCGTTCCTCCTGAGCGCGGTCGGCATCGCGTGGATCACGTGAACCTGATCCACGTACGAAGAGGGATTGTGCCATGCGCGATTGATCTCCATCGCCTTCTTTTTCCCGCCGTGCCGGTCTGTTCGCCGGCCGGCGTTTTCGCGTTCTGTGACAGCGCCGGCCCGCGACATTCCCTCCATGGGCTCGGAGAATTCGGTAGGACGCCTGTCCGGTCGGGGTCGCCGGCCCGCCGATTACCGGTCGAAGGCCGTCCGAGTAGGGGTTGACCTGTGCTTGCACGGCCATCACGCTTACCCAATAACCGAGAAAAAAGGGTCCGTAATTCACTGTCCCGGAAATGGCCGTGGAGCGTCTCCAGGCCAGTGGCGGTCTGCCATTCCAGCGATCCGGGTTTCATTGATGGTTTATTCGCCGAGGTGAATGTGAGGAGGCGAAGATGCCGCATGCCGATTTCAGGTCTTCTCCGCCGCCCCCGGGAAGCGAACGGCCGGAGAGACTGCTGCGCCTCCTGGCCGAGGATCTGCGGACGATCGTCGAGCGGGACCCGTCCGTACGCGACCGGAGGGAGGCGTTGCTGCACCCGGTGCTCCCGGCGATGTGGCTGCACCGGGTCGCCCACCGGCTGCACCGGCGCGGACGGCGACTGCCCGCCCGGCTGCTGATGCTCCTCGCGCGATCCGTCACCGGCGTGGAGATCCACCCGGGTGCGGTGCTCGGACGCCGGGTCTTCGTCGACCACGGCGCGGCCGTGGTGATCGGGGAGACCGCGGTCGTGGGCGACGACGTGACCATCTACCACCAGGTGACGCTGGGAGCGGTCGGCTGGTGGCGCGACAACCTGCGCGCGGACGGGGAACGGCGGCACCCCGTGATCGGAGCCCGCGTGGTGCTGGGCGTCGGCGCGACCGTCCTCGGCCCGGTGCGCGTCGGCGACGACGCGGTCATCGGGGCGCGGGCGCTCGTCCTCGGCGACGTGCCCGCCGGTGCACGCGTCCTCGCCCCCGCCGGAACCGTGTCACCGCCTCGCGCCGGCACAGCCTCCCGCACGGCCTCTCGCACGGTGTCCCAGACGGCCTCTCACACGGTCTCCCGCACGGCCCGAGCCGGCCTGCCGCGACCTCCAGAAGAAAGGAATGGATCGATGAATCCGGACAGCACGGTCCTGATAGTCGGCGCCACGGACGAAACCGTGCGCAAGGCCAAGGAGCTGGGCCTGACCGTCCTGCTGCTCCAGCACCCCACCAAGGTCAGCCCCGAGCAGGAGGAGCTCGCCGACGTCCTGCGCGTTCTGGACTACACCGAGTGGGCGGCCGTCGAGCCCGTTGCGAGGGAGCTGTGGCAGGAGCCGGGCTTCCGCGTCGCGCTGTCCATCACCGAGCCCGGCCTGGAGAACGCGGGACGGATCAACGACCTGTTCGGCCTGGACGGCACCGGCTACGAGGTCACCAGGAGGTTCCGCGACAAACTGGCCATGCGCCGTCACCTCGCGTCGGTTCCGGGCGCCGAGCTCGACCCCTCCGCGGTGGCCGCCGCGCCGCTCCTGCGGCGGGAGGACCTGGACTCCTTCGGAGCCGTCCACGGCTACCCGTTCATCGTCAAGCCGACCGACGCGACCGCGAGCATCGGCGTGTTCCGGATCGGGGGGCCGCAGGACGCCGAGCCGGTCTGGGCCACGGTGGAAGGGCTGCGCGGCACCCGGACCGACCGGGTCTCGACCATGTACCTCCTGCAGGACTTCCTCATGGAGGAGTACGTCGAGGGACCGGAGTTCAGCGTCGAGGCGTTCAGCTTCGCGGGCCGCCACGTCGTCGTGGCGATCACCGAGAAGTTCGTGCACGCCGACCGGTTCGCGGAGCTCGGCCACGCCGTGCCCGCCCGGCTGGACGAGCCGGTCCGGGAGCGGATCAGCGCAAGCGTGCGCCGCTTCCTCGACCTGATCGGCCTCAGCGACGGCGTCACGCACACCGAGCTGCGGCTCGGCCCGCACGGCCCGGTGGTCATCGAGAGTCACAACCGGGTCGCCGGCGACATGATCCCGGAGCTCGTGCGCGGCGCGTACGGCATCGACCTGGTGGAGTACGCCCTGGGCTGGCCCTTCGGGCTGGTCCCCGAGCTGCCGGACCGGCCGGAGGCGCACGCGGGGGCCAGCGTCCGCTCCCTGGTGGGCGAGCCGGGCCGGGTCGAGTCGGTGGAGGGCGTCGCCGACGCCGCGGCCCGCGACGACGTGCTCGACGTGCGCGTCACCGCCAAGCCCGGCGACACGGTGCGCGCGTTGCGCGACAACTGGGACCGGCTCGGCCTGGTCGCGGTGACCGGCCCCGACACGGACGCGGCCATCCGCCGCGGCGCGGAGGTCATCGACGACGCCATCCGGATCCGGATCGTGGGCGAGGACGGGCGGACCTCGCTCGCGTACGCGGCCGAGGCCCGATCCCTGGCGGAGGTGCCGGCATGAGTGAGCGAAGCGAGCGCATCGATGAGCACGGCGAGCCGCGCACGCGACCCGGAACCGCCGGGCGAGGGGGTGACACGAGCGTCGTCATCGTGCACCGCAACCCGATGGAGCCGTTCCCGTACGACCGCTGGCTGCGCGACCACGAGGGCCCGGTGGTGATCCTGGCCGCCCGCGACAGGTTCGAGCCGTTCGGCGAGCGGATCCCCGAGGGGAACCTCGGCTACACGCACCTGGAGCTCTTCGACCACGACGACGAGGTGGCCGGCCGGGTCGCGCGCCTCGCCGCCGAGTACGGCGCCACGCACCTGATCGGGGAGCACGAGGCCGACGTCCTGCGCGTGGCCGCCCTGCGCGAGGAGCTCGGGCTGCCCGGCGCGCGGGCCGCCGACGTGCTGCCGTTCCGGGACAAGGCCCTGATGAAGGAGCACGCGGCGCGGGCCGGCGTGGAGGTCGCCCCGCACGCCGTGCCGCGGACCGCGGCGGACGTGCAGGCCTTCGCCGACGTTCACGGGTTCCCTCTCGTGGTCAAGAACAGGGCCGGTTTCAACTCGATCGGCCTGCGCATCCTGCGCGACCGGGACGCGCTGACGGCCTTCCTCACCGAGGCGTACGGCTCGCGCCGGGACGGGCGGCGAGACGACCTGCTGCTGGAGGCGTACGTGCCCGGCCGCATGTGCCACGTCGACGGGCTGGTGGTGAACGGCGAGGTCGTGCTGGCCTGGCCCTCGCAGTACCAGTACGAGCTGGCGTCGTTCGGCACCGACTCCGGCTCCCGGGTCGACCTGGCGCTCGACCCCGGCGACCCGCTCACCGGCCGCCTGCTGGAGCTGACCGGGCGGACGCTGGCGGCGCTGCGGCGGCCCGGCGGCCGGCTGCGCGACCACGCCTTCCACGCGGAGATCTTCCACACGCCGGACGACCGGCTGGTGCTGTGCGAGATCGCCTGCCGGTCCGGCGGCGGGAAGATCCGGGAGGTCTTCCACACCCTGTTCGGGGTCAACCTCGCCGAGTGCTCCATCCGGGCCCAGCTCGGCCTCCCGCTGCCCGACGTGGAGCGGGCCGTGCGTCCGGGGCGGCGGCCGGAGCCGGCGCGGATGGCCGGCCAGGTGCTGATGATGAAGCGGCCGGGATTCATCCACGCGCTGCCCGACGTCCCGCCGGAGCCCTGGGTGGAGCACTTCTGGCTCTACGCGAGGCCGGGCCAGGTGGTCCCGCCCGCCGCGGGCTCGGCCGACTTCCTGACCGTGGCCATCGCCTCGGCGCCCTCCCGCGCGGAGTGCGAGCGCAGGCTGCGCTCGCTCGGCGCGCGGCTGGAGGAGCAGGTGCGGATCGGGGCGGTGCCGTCGTGACCCGCCCCTCGGCGCAGGCGCGCTACATGGCCGGAATGGTGGTCGACGCCACCGGCAGCGGCATGTACCTGCCTCTGTCCCTGCTGTTCTTCCACCACGTCACCGGGCTGCCGATCGAGCGGGTCGGCGTCATCATGACCGCGGCGGCGCTGTTCAGCCTGGTCGGCAACCCGATCGCGGGTGTGCTCGTCGACCGCTTCGGCGCGCGGGCCGTCGTCGTGGGCGGCTACCTGGTGCGTGCCGTGGGATTCGCCGCCTACCCGCTGGTGGACTCGCCGCTCACGATGTTCCTCGCGGTGGCGCTGGTGGCGCTCGGCGACGGCTCCTACCCGCCGTCGATCCAGTCGTTCGTCGCCGCGATCGCGCGGGGCGCCGACCGCGACAGGCTCCTCGCCGCGCAGCGCAGCCTGCGCAACGCCGGACTCGGCGCGGGCGGCCTCGTCGCGGGCGCCGCGCTCGGCCTGGGCAGCGACGCCGCCTACCGGGTGATCGTCCTGGTCAGCGCCGCCGCGTTCGCCGGCGCCGCACTGATCCTCCGTACGATCCCCGTCCCCGGCGGCGCTGTTTCCGGCGGCCCTGGCACCAGCGGGCAGGACCGTACGGCCCGGCGGAGCGGGGGATACCGGCTCGTCCTGCGCGATCGCACGTTCCTCGCGCTGACCCTGCAGAACGTGCCGACCGCCTTCGGCTACATGGTGCTGTCGGTGGCGCTGCCCGTCTATGTCACGCAGGAACTGGACGTGCCCGCGTCGCTGGTCGGCGTGCTGTACGCGGTCAACACCGTCGGCATCGCGCTGCTGCAGATTCCGGTGACGCGGCGGCTGATCCGGTATCGGCGCACCCGCACGGTCGCGGCGGGCGCCGCCACGTTCGCGGTGTCGTTCGCGGCGTTCGCCCTGCTGGCCGGGGTCCCCGCACGGCCGGTCGCCCTGGCCGGGGTCTTCGCGGCGACGGCGCTGTTCACGGTGGGGGAGATGCTGCACGGCGCGCCGCTGTCCGCGCTGGTGTCGAGCGCGGCCCCGGAGGAGACCCGCGGCAGGTACATGGCGGTCTACCAGTTCTCCTGGGCGATCCCGATCACGCTGGCTCCGGCCGTGCTGACCGCGCTGCTGAGCCTGTCGCCGGTCTCCATGTGGCTGCTGCTGGCGGCAGGCGTGTCCTGCTCGGCCCTCACCATGCTCCGCCTTGAGCCACGGTTGCCCGCCCGGGCCGTGCACGCGCGGACTCAGGAAGACCACGAAGAGACAGATACGGAAGACCGTCGCGCCGCGACGGCGACACAGAAGGCTGGTGTGGAGTGATGGGCAGATCGAGTTGGCACGTTCTGCAGGGAGAGGACCCGGCGTACGCGCTGCCGGAGGCCGCCGGCCAGTGCGGCTGGGTGAGCCAGTTGCGGCCCCTGATCGTCGAGATGAGCCGGCCGGGCGACGTCGTGCTCGACCCGTTCGCCGGCTGGGGGACCACGCTGGTGGCGTGCGCGGTCGAGTCCCGGAAGGGGATCGGCCTGGAGGTCTCGCCGGAGCGCGCGGAGCAGGCGCGCAAGCGCCTGGAGGCGTACCCCGGCCAGACGATGCTGTGCGCCGACGCCCGCACGCCGCCGCTGCCGCCGGAGTCGGTGGACCTCGTCCTGGCCGACCTGCCCTATTTCGGCACCAACCTCGACACCGACTCCTCCGTGGACGGCCAGTTCTACGCGCTGCGCGACTACGACGCGTACCTGAGCGCGATCGACGAGGCCTTCGCCGCGGTGACGAAGGTCATGCGGCCCGGCGCGCGGGCGGTGCTGGCCGTGCAGAACCGCCGCCTGGCGGGCAGGTTCGTGCCGCTGGCCTGGGACGTCGCCCGGGTGCTCGGCCGGCACCTGACCCTCGGCGACGAGCGGATCCACTGCTACGACCGGCCGGTGAGCGACGACGACCCGATGCTGACCAACCGCTCGCACGAATACCTGCTGGTGGCCGCGAAGGAGCAGGCATGATCCCTCTGATCGGCCGCGAGATAGCGACCGGAATCGACGACCTCATCGGCGGCACGCCCCTGCTCCGCCTCGCCCTCGACGGCCTGCCCCCGGCCGCCACCGTGCTCGCCAAGCTGGAGGCGGCCAACCCGCTGTCGAGCATCAAGGACCGGGTGGCGCTGCGCATGATCGAGGACGCCGAGGCGTCCGGCGCCCTGACCCCCGGCGCGACCGTGATCGAGTCAACGTCGGGCAACACCGGAATCGCCCTGGCGGCGCTCGCCGTCAGCCGGGGATACCCGTGCGTCGTCGTGATGCCGGACAACGCGTCGCGGGAGCGCACGCTGACCCTGCACATGCTGGGCGCCCGGGTCGAGTTCACCGACCACGTCCTCGGCTTCCAGGGATGCGTCGACCGGGCGAGGGAGCTGCACGCCGCCGTCCCCGGGTCCTGGTACGCCCGCCAGCACGAGAATCCCGCCAACGTCATGGCCCACTACACGACCACGGGGCCGGAGATCTGGGCCGGCACCGGCGGCGAGGTCGACGTGCTGGTGTGCGGAGTCGGGACCGGCGGCACCCTCACCGGCACCGCCCGCTACCTCCGCGAGCGCAACCCCCGGCTGCGCGTCGTCGCGGTGGAGCCGGAGGGCTCCCCCCTGCTGTCGGGGGGCGCCCCGGGGCCGCACCGGATCCCCGGCCTCAACGGCGGCTTCACCAGCCCCGTCACCGACGTCACCCTCATCGACGACGTGATCACCGTGCCGGACGGCGAGGCGGCCGCCATGACCCGGCTCATCGCGGCCACGACCGGGCTGCTGGTCGGGGTCTCCTCGGGCGCGGCGGCGTACGGCTGCGCCGAACTGGCCCGCCGCGAGGACCTGTCGGGGCAGACCGTCGTGACGATCTTCCCCGACACCGGTGAGCGCTACCTCAGCTGGTGGCCGGCCTGACCAGGCGTACGGCATGAGCAGCGCTTTCAACCGAAGGGTTGACGCTGAGGGAGTCGCCGCATACGATCCTTTCAACCATCGGGTTGAAACTTAGGGGGTGTCGGCCACGGACGCGCTGTCCCGGGTCTTCGCGGCCCTCGCCGATCCGACCCGGCGCGACATGGTCGCGCGGCTCTCGGAGGGCGAGGCGACCGTGAGCCGGCTGGCCGAGCCGTACCGGATGACGTTGCAGGCCGTCTACAAGCACTTGCGGGTGCTCGAGGAGGCCGGGCTCGTTAGCCGGCCGCGAGGGCCGCAGCCCCGGCCGGTACGCCTGGAGGTCGAGGCCCTCGACCTCGTGGACACCTGGATCGAGCGGCACCGGGACCGCGTCGAGCAGGGTTACCGCCGGCTCGACGCCGTCCTGGAGGAGATGGAGAGTGACGAGCATGAACAGGAACACGCAGACGTCCGTCGAGGCCGACCCGAGTCTGCCGGTCATCCGGATGACGCGTGACTTCGCGGCGACGCCGGAGCGGCTGTTGCGCGCCCACACGGACCCCGCGCTGTTCGTCCGGTGGGTGGGCCCCGACGCCACGAGCAGCCGGATCGAGCACTGGGACGCGCGCACCGGCGGCAGCTGGCGGTACGTCTCCGTGCACGACGGCGTGGAATACGGGTTCCACGGCTGCTTCCACGAGGTCCGGCCGGACCGGATCGTGCAGACCTTCACGTTCGAGGGCGATCCCGACGGTGTCGCGCTGGAGACGCTGTGGTTCGAGGACCTGGGAGACGGCCGTACGCGGCTGCGGGCGCAGTCACTGGTCGACAGCTTCGAAAGCCGTGACGCGTGGCTGCGCAGCGGTATGGAGACCGGTGTCGACGAGGGTTACGCGAAGCTGGACCGGATGCTCGCCGATGGCGCTGTCTGACCGCCCGGACGAGCGGCACCGGCAGGTCGCCGGGCTGTTCGCCGAGCGGGTCCGCGGCACCCGGTGCTGGGACGCGCCATCCCCGGTCGCCGGCTGGACCGCCCGTGACGTCGTGCGTCACCTGACCGAATGGTTCCCCGGGTTTCTCGCCTCCGGCGCCGGAGTCGAACTGCCTCGCGGGCCGTCCGCGGACGAGGACCCGGTCGCCGCGTGGGAGGTTCACCGCGCCGGTGTGCAGGCGGTGCTCGACGATCCGGAGACGGCGCACCGGGAACTCGGCAACCCGCATGTCGGCGTCCTGCTGCTGGAGACCGCGATCGACCGCTTCTACACCGCTGACGTGTTCATGCACACCTGGGATCTGGCCAGGGCCACCGCCCAGGACGACCGGCTGGACCCCGGCTTCTGTGCTCGGCTCCTCGCCGAGATGGAGCCGATGGAGCGGGTGCTCCGCTCCTCCGGCCAGTTCGGGGTCAGGGTCGAGGTGCCGGACGGCGCCGACGCCCAGGCCAGGCTGCTGGGTCTCATCGGCCGGGACCCGTTCTGGCCGGGGCGGTGAGCCCGACGCCGCCCAGCCCGACGCTGCCCATCGCGACGCTACCCGTCCCGGCCGGCTCGGGCACCGGCCGGGACGCCGTCTCGCGGGGTCAGCGGTCGGTGCCGCGGTCGCGGCGGCGCAGGTAGCGCTCGAACTCCGCCGCGATGGCGTCGCCGCTGGCCTCGGGCAGCTCCGCGGCGTCCTTGCGCTCCTCCAGCTCCCGCACGTACTCGGCCACCTCGCTGTCCTGGGCCGCCAGCTCGTCCACGCCGTGCTCCCAGGCCCGCGCCTCCTCGGCCAGGTCGCCGTACGGCATCGGGATGTCGAGCATGTCCTCGATGCGGCGCAGCAGCGCCAGGGTGGCCTTGGGGTTGGGCGGCTGGGCGACGTAGTGCGGGACCGACGCCCACAGGGACACCGCCTGCACTCCGGCGGTGCCGAGGGTGTGCTGCAGCACGCCCACGATGCCCGTGGGGCCCTCGTACTTGGTCAGCTCCAGGTTGAGCGCGCGGGCCATGCCGGGGTCGCTGACCGAGCCGGTGATCGGCACCGGCCGGGTGTGCGGGGAGTCGTTGAGCAGCGCGCCGAGCAGGACGGCCAGCTCGATGCCGAGATCGTGGCAGAGCCCGACGATCTCGGCGCAGAACGACCGCCACCGCATGTTGGGCTCGATGCCGCGCAGCAGCACCACGTCGCGCTTGGCGCCCGGCGGGCGGGCCAGCAGCAGCCGGGTCGTCGGCCAGACGATGGAGCGGGTCACGCCGTCGCCGAGCTCGACCACCGGCCGGGTCACCTGGAAGTCGTAGTAGTCCTCGGGGTCCAGCTCGACGAGCGGGGTGGCCTTCCACTCGGACTCGAGGTGCGCGAGCACGCCGCTGGACGCCTCGCCGGCGTCGTTCCATCCTTCGAACGCGGCGATCAGCACCGGGTCGACGAGCTCGGGGAGCCCTTCGAACTCGATCACGCGCCGCCTCCTCACTGGCCTTGTGCACTATGGCTCAGT
This sequence comes from Microbispora bryophytorum, assembly GCF_043197435.1. NCBI lineage: Bacteria > Bacillati > Actinomycetota > Actinomycetes > Streptosporangiales > Streptosporangiaceae > Microbispora > Microbispora bryophytorum. The sequence continues at coordinate 221,632 of NZ_JBICTF010000010.1, forward strand.
CCAAGACTATTCGCTGAGGGGCCCCGTACGTCACCTCCGCAGGGCACCGGCCCGTCGCGCTGCCCTGACCTGCGGCGCGTGACGACGGCCGGGAAATCGGCCGCCCCTTACCCGACCGGTATTCCCGTTTCGCCCGTGGGATCGGCGTCCCATGCGGCGGGGCCGATAAGCTTGCCTCCATGACCAGCAGACCGTCGTCGTTCCGAGAAGTGCTGTCCGAGCGAGTTCTGATCGCCGACGGAGCGATGGGGACGATGCTGCAGTCCTACGACCCCACCCTTGACGACTTCCAGGGCCATGAGGGCTGCAACGACGTGCTCAACGTGAGCCGCCCCGACATCGTGCGGGCCGTGCACGACGCCTATCTGGAGGTGGGCGTCGACTGCGTCGAGACCAACACCTTCAACGCCAACCGTGCGGCCCTGGGCGAGTACGGCATCGAGGACCGCATCTTCGAGCTCTCGGAGGCGGGCGCTCGGCTGGCCAGAGAGCGCGCCGACCACTGGTCGACGCCGGACAGGCCCCGGTTCGTCCTCGGCTCGATGGGTCCCGGCACGAAGCTCCCCACGCTCGGCCACCTGCCGTACGAGACGCTGCGCGACGCCTACCGCGACAACGCCGCCGGACTGATCGCGGGCGGGGCCGACGCCCTGATCATCGAGACCTGCCAGGACCTGCTGCAGGTGCGCGCGGCGGTCGTCGGCGCGAAGCGGGCGGTCGAGGCCTCCGGGCGGGACGTGCTGATCATCACGCAGGTCACCATCGAGACCAACGGCGCGATGCTGCTGGGCTCCGAGATCGGCGCCGCGCTGACCGCGATCGAGCCGCTCGGCGTCGACCTGATCGGCCTCAACTGCGCCACCGGCCCGACCGAGATGAGCGAGCACCTGCGCTACCTGGCCAGGCACTCGCGGATCCCCATCTCCTGCATGCCGAACGCGGGTCTGCCGCAGCTCACGTCCGACGGCGCGTACTACCCGCTGAGCCCGGAGAAGCTGGCGGACGCGCACGAGGCGTTCACCCGCGACTACGGGCTCGCGCTCGTGGGCGGCTGCTGCGGCACCACGCCCGAGCACCTGCGCCAGGTGGTCGAGCGGGTGGGCGGGCGCGCCCGCGGCGAGCGGCGGCCCCGCCCGGAGGCGGGGGCGGCGTCGCTCTACCAGCACGTGCCGTTCCGGCAGGACACCTCCTACCTCGCCATCGGCGAGCGGACCAACGCCAACGGCTCCAAGGCGTTCCGCGAGGCGATGCTGGCCTCCGACTACGAGGAGTGCGTGGAGATCGCCAGGGCGCAGGCCCGCGACGGCGCGCACATGCTCGACCTGTGCGTCGACTACGTCGGCCGCGACGGGGTCGCCGACATGAAGGAGCTGGCGTTCCGGTTCGCCACCGCCTCGACGCTGCCGATCGTGATCGACTCCACCGAGCCCGCCGTGCTGGAGGCCGGGCTGGAGATGCTCGGCGGCCGGGCCGTGGTCAACTCGGTGAACTACGAGGACGGCGACGGCCCCGACTCGCGCTACCAGAAGATCATGCGCCTGGTGAAGGAGCACGGCGCGGCCGTGGTCGCGCTGACCATCGACGAGGAGGGCCAGGCCCGCACCGCCGAGGGGAAGGTGCGCATCGCCACCCGGCTCATCGAGGACCTGGTGAACACCTGGGGCATGCGGGTCGAGGACATCATCGTCGACTGCCTCACCTTCCCCATCGCCACCGGTCAGGAGGAGACCCGGCGCGACGGGATCGAGACGATCGAGGCCATCCGCGAGCTCAAGCGCCGCTACCCGGGCGTGCAGACCACGCTCGGCGTCTCCAACGTGTCGTTCGGCCTCAACCCGGCCGCCCGCATGGTGCTGAACAGCGTCTTCCTCAACGAGTGCGTCAACGCGGGGCTCGACTCCGCGATCGTGCACGCCTCCAAGATCCTGCCGATGAACCGGATCCCGGACGACCGGCGGCAGATCGCGCTCGACCTCGTGTACGACCGCAGGCGCGAGGGCTACGACCCGCTGCAGCGGTTCATGGAGCTGTTCGAGGGCGTGGACGCGGCGTCGATGAAGGCCGGCAAGGCGGCCGAGCTGGCCGGGCTGCCTCTGTGGGAGCGGCTCAAGCGGCGCATCGTCGACGGCGAGCGCAAGGGCCTGGAGGCCGATCTCGACGAGGGTCTGGCGCAGCGGCCGGCTCTGGAGATCATCAACGACGTCCTGCTCGACGGCATGAAGGTCGTCGGCGAGCTGTTCGGCTCCGGCGAGATGCAGCTTCCCTTCGTGCTGCAGTCGGCCGAGGTGATGAAGACCGCCGTGGCCCACCTCGAACCGCACATGGAGAAGGTCGAGGGCAGCAGCAAGGGCCGGATCGTGCTGGCCACGGTCAAGGGCGACGTCCACGACATCGGCAAGAACCTCGTGGACATCATCCTGTCCAACAACGGCTACGACGTGGTGAACCTCGGCATCAAGCAGCCGGTGTCGGCGATCCTGGAGGCCGCCGAGGAGCACCGCGCCGACGTGGTCGGCATGTCCGGGCTCCTGGTCAAGTCCACCGTGGTCATGAAGGAGAACCTGGAGGAGATGAACTCCCGGGGTCTCGCGGACAGGTATCCCGTCCTGCTCGGCGGCGCCGCCCTCACCAGGGCGTACGTGGAGCAGGACCTGGCCGACGTCTTCCGGGGCGAGGTCCGCTACGCGCGTGACGCGTTCGAGGGCCTGCGCCTGATGGACGCCTTCATGGCGGTCAAGCGCGGTGAGGACGGCGCGGCGCTGCCGCCGCTGCGCGAGCGGCGGGTGAAGACCGGCGCCGTGCTGAAGCGGACCGCCGAGGAGGACCTGCCGGCCCGCTCCGACGTCGCGGCCGACAACCCGCTGCCCGCCCCGCCGTTCCTCGGCGACCGGATCGTGAAGGGCGTCCCGCTGGCCGACTACGCCGCCTTCCTCGACGAGCGGGCGACGTTCATGGGCCAGTGGGGTCTCAAGGCCGCCAGGGGCGGCGAGGGCCCGTCGTACGAGGAGCTGGTCGAGACCGAGGGCAGGCCCCGGCTGCGGATGTGGCTGGAGCGGCTGCAGACGGAGAACCTGCTGGAGGCGGCGGTCGCCTACGGCTATTTCCCCTGCGTCAGCGAGGGCGACAGCCTGATCATCCTTGACGACGACGGCAAGGAGCGGACCCGCTTCACCTTCCCGCGGCAGCGGCGCGACCGGCACCTGTGCCTGGCCGACTTCTTCCGCTCCCGCGAGTCCGGGGAGACCGACGTCGTCGCCTTCCAGGTGGTCACGATGGGCAACCGGATCAGCGAGGCCACGGCCGAGCTCTTCGCCAAGGACGCCTACCGCGATTACCTGGAGCTCCACGGTCTGTCGGTGCAGCTCACCGAGGCACTCGCCGAATACTGGCACGCGCGGGTGCGGTCGGAGCTGGGCATCGGCGGCGACGAGTCGCTGGCCGACATGCTCAAGGTGAACATCGCCGGCTGCCGCTACTCCTTCGGCTACCCGGCCTGCCCCAACCTGGAGGACCAGGTGCAGGTCATGGAGCTGCTCGACCCCGCCCGCATCGGCGTGACCCTGTCAGAGGAGTTCCAGCTCCACCCCGAGCAGGCCACCTCCGCCCTGGTCGTCCACCACCCCGAGGCGAAGTACTTCAACGTCTGACCGGCCGCATGGGCGTTCACGTGCGCCCCTTACCATGTTGGTCCCCCCTGATCGGGGGTTCCACCGGGGGAAGGGGCCACGTGGACGCCGTGCTGTTCGACATGGACGGATTGCTCGTCGACACCGAAGGTGTGTGGTTCGAGGTCGAGACCGAGGTGGTCACCCGCCTCGGCGGAGACTGGGGTCCTGAGCACCAGGAGCAGCTCGTGGGCGGCTCCTGGGACCGCACCGTCGCGTACATGCTGGAGCTGACGCAGGCCGACGCCGACCCCGCGGTCGTGGGGGAGTGGCTGATCGACGGCATGGAACGCCGGCTGTCGAGAGGCGTCGAACCCATGCCGGGAGCCCTCGACCTGCTGCGCGGGCTCGGCGACCAGGGCGTGCGCACGGCGCTGGTCACCTCGTCGCTGCGGATCATCGCGGACGCCGTGCTCAAGGCCGTCGGCCGGGAGCACTTCGAGATCATCGTGACGGCCGACGATGTCACGTGCACCAAGCCGCACCCGGAGCCGTACCTGACGGCGGCCGGCCTGCTGTCGGTGGACCCGGAGCGGTGCGTCGCGCTGGAGGACTCGCCGAACGGCGTCGCCTCGGCGACCGCCGCGGGCTGCCGGGTCGTCGCCGTGCCGGGCGTCCTGCCGATCGCCCAGGCGCCCGGGCGGGTCGTCATGCCCTCGCTGCTCGACGTGGACGTGGACTTCCTGCGGTCGCTCGTCCGGTAGCGCGGGCCCCCGCGTCGTCGCCTTCGGGGTGCCAGGATGGGGGTACGCCGTGGACGAAGGGGACCCGCCATGACATTCGACGACATCGCCTGGCTGCCGCTGTGCGCCGGCCTCACCGCGGTAGGGGTCGGCCTCAGCTACCTGACCTTCCGGCGCAGGGGGGTGACCGCCGGCCTGCGGGCCACCGCATGGTCCCTGCTGCCGCTGGCGGCCTACCTCACCGGAGCGCTGCAGACGCTCTGGAACGTCGGCGCGGCGGTGGTGGGCTTCGTGACCGGCCTGGTCCTGTCGCCCGCGGTGTGGGCCGGGGTGGTCCTGGCCGGGCTGTCGGCGCTGCTGTTCGTCGTCTCCGGCACGTTGCGCGGGCGGGCCCTGTCCCGGACCCGCACGGCACGGCCGGAGCCGGGCGGCGGCGCCGCGGCGCCTGAACGGTCCGCCGCGGCTCGAACGGCCGCGCCCCAAGCGGCCACCCCCAAAGCGGCCACGACCAAAACGGCACAGACCGGGAAAACGGCGCCACGACAGGTGGAACAGCCCGCCGGGGATGATTTCTCCGACATCGAGGCCATTCTCAAACGGCGCGGAATCGACTGATCATCTCACATGGTGAGACCAAGTTACCAGCCAGTGCAATGTTACAGTTCCACGACATAATCGAAACGTGACGCGGACAAACCCTTCAAGATCAACACGAATGAGTTTCGCGTGAATCACAGTTGAGCCACAGCGCGCCTCTGGGGACTGGTCAGCCCAGCTCAGACCATAGATTCTGCCTCCGGGGGTCGCACACCACGCGGCCCTTTCGGACAATGTCGTCTGGGATCCAGGGGGCCTGCACCACATGGCCGTGCGAGGCAAGGTCGTAAGCGGCCACCGCTTCTCCATCGCCGGATCGATCCCGGGCTACCCCGAGCGCCGCACCGCGAACGCGGTCCGCTCGGGCAGGGCGAAGGAGGATCGATGACCGCGCCGATGGACGTCACCGGTGGGGACACACAGGCCACGCCGGAGGCCGTCGTCGATGCGGCGGGCGGCCCGGCGATCCAGGGCCGGTCCCTCGGTCAGATCGCCTGGATGCGTCTCAAGCGCGACAAGGTCGCTCTGGCCGGCGGTCTGATCGTCATCTTCCTGATCCTGGTCGCGGTCTTCGCGCCGGTGATCGCGGGGGCGTTCGGACAGGACCCGACGCAGTTCAACTCCGACCTCATCGACTCCTCCACGATGGTGCCCAAGACGGGCACCGGCATCAGCGCCGACCACCTGTTCGGCATCGAGCCGGTGAACGGCCGCGACATCTTCAGCCGGGTCGTGTACGGCGCGCGGATCTCGCTGCTCATCGCCTTCCTGGCCACGCTGCTCTCGGTGGTCATCGGCACCCTGCTCGGGGTCACCGCGGGCTTCTTCGGCGGCCTGGTCGACTCGATCATCAGCAAGACCATGGACGTCTTCCTGGCCTTCCCGCTCCTGGTCTTCGCGATCGCGCTGGCGGGCATCGTCCCCGACTCGGCGTTCGGCCTGACCGGCGACACGCTGCGCGTCTCGCTGCTGGTGTTCATCATCGGCTTCTTCAACTGGCCGTACATCGGGCGGATCGTCCGGGGGCAGACCCTGTCGCTGCGCGAGCGGGAGTTCGTGGACGCGGCGCGCAGCCTTGGGGCGCGCGGGCCGTACATCATCTTCCGTGAGCTGCTGCCGAACCTGATCGCGCCGATCCTCGTCTACTCGACACTGCTGATCCCCACGAACGTGCTGTTCGAGGCGGCGCTGTCGTTCCTCGGCGTCGGCGTGCGCCCGCCCACCCCCACCTGGGGCGGCATGCTGGCGGACGCGGTGCGGTTCTACACGATCCCGCACTTCATGTTCTTCCCCGGCATGGCGATCTTCATCACGGTCCTGGCGTTCAACCTGTTCGGCGACGGCCTGCGGGACGCTCTCGACCCGAAGGCCCGCTGAGCCCCTCCCTTCTCGTAAAGTCCCCCGGCTCCTATCACCAAGGGGTTTGCAATGCTAAGAAGAAGACTGGGTGTGGCGGCCATCGGCGCCGTGCTCGCCCTTGCCGTTGCCGCCTGCGGCGGCGGTTCGGGCAGTAGCTCGCCGTCGTCCTCCGGCGACGCCGCGGGCGGCGGCGCCGCCGCGACCGGCGAGTTCAACGCCGCCCTGACGGGGATCGTGAACCCGTCGGACAAGAAGGGCGGCATCCTCAAGTTCGCCAACGGCGGTGACTGGGACTCCCTCGACCCGGGCGACACCTACTACGGCTACTCCTGGAACTTCATCCGCCTGTACGGCCGGTCGCTGCTGATGTTCAAGTCCGCCGTGGGCAAGGAGGGCAACCAGCTCACCCCCGACCTCGCCGAGGACCTGGGCACGCCCAGCGACGACGCCAAGACCTGGACGTACAAGCTCAAGAAGGGCATCAAGTTCGAGGACGGCACCCCGGTCACGTCCAAGGACGTGAAGTACGCCGTGGAGCGGTCGTTCGACAAGGAGGTGTTCCCCGACGGGTACACCTACTTCAACGACTTCCTCGACTGGCCGAAGGGCTACAAGGGCGCCTACAAGTCCAAGGACGTCAACACCGACAGCGCGATCGAGACGCCCGACGACTCCACGATCGTCTTCCACCTGAAGCAGCCGCTGAGCAACTTCGACTACTTCGCCCAGCTTCCCGCCACGATCCCGGTCCCCAAGGACAAGGACACCGGCGCGAAGTACAAGGAACACATCATCGCCACCGGGCCGTACAAGTTCGAGAAGAACGAGATCGGCAAGGGCTTCACGCTGGTCCGCAACGAGCAGTGGGACCCGGCGACCGACCCGAACCGCAAGGCGCTGCCGGACGGCTACGAGGTCTCCACCAACGTCAACGCCGACGACATCGACAACCGGATCCTCGCCGGCGACCTCGACATCGACGTCGCGGGCATCGGCATCCAGCCGGCGGCCCTCGGCCGGGTCCTCCCGGACCCCGCCCTGAAGGCGAACTCCGACAACCCGACCAGCACCCGCCTCTGGTACACCTCGATCAACGGCAACGTCCCGCCGCTCGACAACCTCGACTGCCGCAAGGCCGTCGAATACGCCACGGACAAGGTCTCCCTCCAGACCGCCTGGGGCGGCGAGTTCTCCGGCGGACAGATCGCGACCAGCCTGCTGCCGCCGGCCATCCCCGGCCACGAGGACTTCAACCTCTACCCGCCGGGCGCCGACAACAAGGGCGACCTGGCCAAGGCCAAGGAGGCGCTGACCGCCTGCGGTCAGCCGGGCGGCTTCGAGACCAACATCTCCTACCGCGCCGAGCGGCCCAAGGAGAAGGCGGCCGCCGAGGCGCTGCAGCAGTCCCTCGGCCGGGTCGGCATCAAGCTCACGCTCAAGCCGTTCCCGCAGGCCGACTACTTCGCGCTGTACGCCGGCAAGCCGGGCTACGCCAAGGACAACAAGATCGGTCTGGCCATGAACGGCTGGCAGTCCGACTGGCCCGACGGCTTCGGCTTCCTGCAGCAGATCGTCGACAGCCGCGTCATCCGTGACACCGGCGGCTCCTCCAACATCAGCGTCCGCGACCCCGAGGTCGACAAGCTGATCGACCAGGCGATGAAGGAGACCGACACCGACGCCCGCAACGCGATCTGGACCCAGATCGACAAGAAGGTCATGGACGACGCCTTCATCCTGCCGAACGTGTGGACGAAGACCCTGCTCGTGCGGAGCAAAAACGCCACGAACATCTTCGTCAACGACGCGTACGGCATGTACGACTACCTCGGCATGGGCGTCAAGTAAGCGCTCGCCGAGACCAGACAGATCCGATAGACGCGTGAACGCGGCAAGGGGGCCGGTCCGACAGGGCCGGCCCCCGGAGCCGGGGGGACTGTGGTCACATACATCATCCGGCGCCTGATCTGGGCGATCGTGATGCTCACCATCGTGAGCATCATCACGTTCGGCATCTTCTTCCTGGTGCCCCGCCTGGCGGGCGCCACCTCGGAGAGCCTGGCCGCGCGCTACGTAGGGCGCACCGCCTCGGCGGAACAGGTCAAGATCGCCGCCGACAAGCTCGGCTTCAACGATCCGCTGATCGTGCAGTACGGGCGGTTCGCCAAGGGCATCGTCGCCGGCGCCGACTACGACTACGGCCCCGGCGTGGAGCGCTGCCCGGCGCCCTGCTTCGGCTACTCGTTCCTCACCCGGCTCCCCGTCTGGCCAGACCTGCTGGACCGGCTGCCCGTGACGCTCTCGCTGGCCATCGGGGCCGCCGTCATCTGGGTGTTAGCCGGTGTGGCGACCGGCGTGCTGTCCGCGCTGAGACGCGGCAGCCTGTTCGACCGCGCCGCGATGGGCGTCGCCCTGGCCGGCGTGTCACTGCCGATCTTCTTCACCGGCATCGTCTCGCTGGTCATCTTCAGCTACGGTCATCCGTTCCGGATCACCGCCCCGGGCGGCAGTTTCACGCCGTTCGACGAGAACCCGGCCATGTGGGCCTACAACCTGATCCTGCCGTGGATCACGCTGGCCTTCCTGTACGCCGCCGGGTACGCGCGGCTCACCCGGGCGGGCATGCTGGAGACGATGAGCGAGGACTACATCCGCACCGCACGGGCCAAGGGCCTGAACGAGCGGAGGGTCGTGGTCAAACACGGCCTGCGCGGCGCGCTCACCCCGATCCTCACGATCTTCGGCCTCGACCTCGGCCTGCTGCTCGGCGGCGCCGTGCTCACCGAGAGCACCTACTCGCTGCCCGGCATGGGCAAGTACGCGATCGACGCGATCACCAACCAGGACCTGCCCAAGGTCATGGGCGTGACGCTCGTCGCCGCGTTCTTCGTGGTCTTCGCGAACCTGATCGTCGACCTCCTGTACGCCGTCGTGGACCCGAGGGTGAGGCTGGGATGAGCTTCCTGGAACTGAAGGACCTGCGGATCCACTTCCCGACCGACGACGGCCTGGTCAAGTCCGTCGACGGGCTGTCGTTCAGCCTGGAGCGGGGCAGGACGCTCGGCATCGTCGGCGAGTCCGGCTCCGGCAAGAGCGTGACCAGCCTCGGCATCCTCGGCCTGCACAAGGGCGGGCGCGCCCGCATCTCGGGCGAGATCTGGCTGGACGGCGAGGAGCTCGTCGGCGCCAGCCAGGAGCACGTGCGGGCGCTGCGCGGCAAGAAGATGGCGATGATCTTCCAGGACCCGCTGTCGGCGATGCACCCGTTCTACACGGTCGGCGAGCAGATCATCGAGGCCTACCGCATCCACAACGACGTCAGCAAGAAGGTCGCGCGCAAGCACGCGATCGACATGCTCGGCCGGGTGGGCATCCCGCAGCCGGAGCGGCGCGTGGACAGCTACCCCCACGAGTTCTCCGGCGGCATGCGGCAGCGCGCCATGATCGCCATGGCGCTGAGCTGCGACCCGGAACTGCTGATCGCCGACGAGCCGACGACCGCGCTCGACGTGACCGTGCAGGCGCAGATCCTCGATCTGATGCGTGACCTGCAGCGCGACTTCAACGCCGCGCTGATCGTCATCACGCACGACCTCGGCGTCGTCGCCGAGCTGTCCGACGACATCCTCGTGATGTACGGCGGCAAGTGCGTCGAGTACGGCACGTCCGACGACATCTTCGAACGGCCCGAGCACCCCTACACGTGGGGCCTGCTCGGCTCGATGCCGCGGCTGGACCGCGAGCCGACCGAACGGCTGCTGCCGATCAAGGGCTCGCCGCCCTCGCTGATCAACGTGCCGTCCGGCTGCGCCTTCCATCCGCGCTGCGCGTTCGAGGAGCGTACGGCCGGGCGGGCCAAGGCGGAGGTCCCCGAGCTGCTGGAGACCGAGGGCGGTCACCTCGTGCGCTGCCACCTGCCGCGGGAGCGGCGCCACGCCATCTGGGAGAACGAGATCAAGCCGAACCTGGAGGCGTCGTGAACGAGGAGCCCTTGCTGTCCGTACAGGGGCTGGAAAAGCACTTCCCGGTCACGAAGGGCCTGCTCAAGCGGCAGGTCGGCGCGGTCAGGGCCGTCGACGGCGTCAGCTTCGACGTGCAGAAGGGCGAGACCCTCGGCCTGGTCGGCGAGTCGGGATGCGGCAAGACCACCACCGGACGGCTCATCACCCGGCTGATCGAGCCGACCGGCGGGAAGATCCTGTTCGAGGGCAACGACATCACGCACATGTCCCAGGGCCGGATGCGTCCGCTCCGCAGGGACGTGCAGATCATCTTCCAGGACCCCTACAGCTCGCTCAACCCCCGGCACACGGTCGGCGCCATCGTGGGCGCGCCGTTCCGGATCCAGGGCATCAAGACCGAGCAGGGCATCAGGAAGGCGGTCCAGGAGATCCTCGAACTGGTCGGCCTCAACCCCGAGCACTACAACCGCTATCCGCACGAGTTCTCCGGCGGTCAGCGGCAGCGCATCGGCATCGCCAGGACGCTCGCGCTCAAGCCCAAGCTGATCATCGCGGACGAGCCGGTGTCCGCGCTCGACGTGTCGATCCAGGCCCAGGTCGTCAACCTGCTGGAGGACCTGCAGAAGGAGCTCGACCTCACCTACGTGGTGATCGCGCACGACCTGTCGGTGGTTCGGCACATCAGCGACCGCGTCGCGGTGATGTACCTCGGCAAGATCGTCGAGATCGCCGACCGCAAGGGCCTGTACGAGGCGCCGATGCACCCGTACACCAACGCGCTGCTGTCCGCGGTCCCGATCCCGGACCCGAAGCGGCGCAAGGAACGGGAGCGGATCCGGCTGCAGGGCGACGTGCCCTCCCCGCTCAACCCTCCGCCCGCCTGCCGGTTCCACACCCGCTGCTGGAAGGCGCAGGAGATCTGCAAGCAGGTCGAGCCGCCGCTGGAGACGCTCGTCTCCGGGCACCAGGTCGCCTGTCACTTCCCGGAGAACGCCCCTTCCGGCGGCGTGTCCGCGGCCTCGCCGGAGACGGCCGCCGCACCCGCGGACTGACTCTTTCCGCCGGTACGGCCCCCCGCCGCCTTCCCCTCGGACGGTCGGCGGGAGCCGTACCGGCGGGGCGTGCTCCGGCCCCCGCGAAGGTCAGGAGAAGGCGCCGGGGACGATCAGGCCGGTCTCGTACGAGAGCACGACCGCCTGGACCCGATCGCGCAGCCCCAGCTTGGTGAGCACGTTGCCCACGTGGGTCTTCACGGTGGTCTCACTGACCACGAGCTGGGCGGCGATCTCGGCGTTCGACATGCCCTTCGCGATCAGGCGCAGCACCTCGAGCTCGCGCTCGGTGAGCCGGTCGAGCCGCGCGGGCGTGGCCTGCCGGTGGGCGGAGGGCAGCCGGGTGGCGAACTTGTCCAGCAGCCGCCGGGTGACGCTCGGCGCGACGATCGCGTCGCCGGCCGCCACCACGCGGATCGCCTGGATCAGCTCGTCCGGAGGCACGTCCTTGAGGAGGAACCCGCTCGCGCCGGCGCGCAGCGCCTCCACGATGTACTCGTCCAGGTCGAACGTGGTCAGCACGAGCACCTTCGGCACGTGGGCGGTGGGCGCGGCCTCCCGCACGATGCGGCGGGTCGCCTCGATGCCGTCGGTGCCGGGCATGCGGATGTCCATGAGCACCACGTCGGGCAGCAGGGCCCGGGACTGCTCCATGGCCACCGCGCCGTCGCCCGCCTCGCCCACGACGGTGACGTCCGGCTCCGCCTCCAGGATGAACCGGAACCCGGTGCGCAGCAGCGGCTGGTCGTCGACCAGCAACACCCGGATCGTCATGATGCGTCGGTCGGGAGAGGGGCGGCGGGCCGCCGGGTGGAGGGGAACACCCTGATCGTCATGGTCTGTCCTTGAAGGGGCTGTCCGTGAAGGGGCTCTACTTGAGGGCGCTGTGACTGAGGGGGAACCGCGCGCGGACCTCGAACCCGCCCCCGGCGCGGGGACCGATTCGCAGAACTCCACCATAGAGCGCCACACGCTCGCGGATGCCGACGAGGCCGTGTCCCTTGCCTCCGAGTCCCTTGCCTTCGAGTCCCTTGCCACCGATCCGCGCCGGCTCCTCCGCCGCGCCGCGCCCGTCGTCCTCGACGTGGATGCTCAGCTCGTTCGGCTCATGCCGTACGGTCACCCAGGCGCGGGCGGCGGGTCCGGCGTGCCGCAGGCTGTTGGTCAGCGCCTCCTGCACGAGCCGGTAGGCGGCCAGATCGACCCCTGGCGGCAGGCCGCGCCGTTCGCCCTCGATCCACAGCTGGGTCCGCAGCCCCGCCTCGCGCATCTGCTCCACCAACGCCGGCAGGTCGTGCATGCCCGGCTGCGGCCCCCGCTCGGCCGGGCCGTCCGTGCGCAGCACGCCGACGATGCTGCGCATCTCCGTCATCGCCGTACGGCCCATCTCCTCGATGGCGGACAGGGCGTCCCGCGCCACGTCGGGCTTGATGTCGAGCATTTTGCGGGCGGCGGCGGCCTGGACCGTCATCACGCTGACGTGGTGGGCGACGACGTCGTGCAGCTCCCGGGCGATGCGCGAGCGCTCCTCGGCCCGGGCGGCCCTGGTGTCGGCCTCCCGCGCCCGCTCCAGCCGGTCGGCCCGCTGGACCAGCTCCGCGAGGTAGGCGCGGCGCAGCCGCAGCGCCCGGCCGCACACCCAGCACAGCAGCAGGACGGCGGTGACGACGACGTGGTCGGGCCAGGACGGGGTGATGACCCCGGCGAGGACGCCGGCGACATAGGAGGCGAAGGAGACGACGAGGGCGGCCAGGCTCAGCGCCAGCCCCCGGCAGGCGGCCACCGAATAGAGCAGCACGAGCCCGCCGAGCCTGCTCAGACCGGGGTCGTAGTGGAGCGTGTCGAGCGCCGCCTGGGGGACGCAGGTGGCCACCAGCAGCACGAAGGGCCGGCTACGCCGCAGGGCCACGGGCAGCGTGCAGGCCGCCGCCAGGATCAGGTTCAGCGCGTCCGCCGGGCGCGGTGCCGCGGACCGCAGCCACCCGGCCTCCTGTCCGGAGGCGGCCAAGGCGATCCACGACAGGGACGCGGTCGTCAGCACCACCGCGAGGATCGAGTCGTAGATCAGGAAGTGATCCCGAAGCCAGGACCGCGTACTGCCGGGGGTGGTGCGCACGTACCAAATCTAGGCGTTCGCCGCCCGCGTCCACCCTGCCTGGGAGGGATATCCCCCTCCTCCCCGCGGAGGAGCCCACTGGAGGGAGCCCCGCGGGAAAGAGCCGGGCGGGGGTCACAGTTCGTCGCTGGCCGACCTTCTGCTCACGCGGGCGGACAGCCCGGGCTCGCGGTCGGGCACGGGCGGCGGGGTGCCGCCGAACTCCGGGCACAGCGCCTGGTGGTCGCACCAGTCGCACAGCCGCGAGCGGCGGGCGCGCCACTCACGGGTGCGCACGGCGCGCTCGATGGCCGCCCAGAGCGCCTCGACCTTGCGCTCGGTCGCCCGCAGGTCCGCCTCGTCGGGGACGTAACGCACGATCTCGCCGTTGCCCAGGTACATGAGCTGGAGCATCCGGGGGACCTGGCCGTCGCGCCGCCACAGCGCCAGCGCGTAGAACTTCATCTGGAACAGCGCCTTGGCCTCCCACTCGCGCCCCGGCGCCGTGCCCGTCTTGTAGTCCACGACCCGCACCTCGCCGGTCGGAGCCACGTCGAGCCTGTCGATGTATCCGCGCAGCAGCAGTCCGCTGTCGAGCACGACCTCGACGTACATCTCACGCTCGGCGGGCTCCAGCCGCTGGGGGTCCTCCAGCGTGAAGTAACGGTCGACCATGCCGCGGGCCTGTGTGAGCCAGGCGTCCCGCTCCTCGTCGTTCTCGAACAGCCCCGCGTAGTCGGGCTCCTCGGTGAGCAGCCGCCGCCACTGGGGCTCCAGCAGATCCTGGGCGGCGGCGACCGTCCGCGCCTGCGCGGGCAGGTCGTAGAGCCGTTCCAGCACGGCGTGAACGAGTGTGCCCCTGACCGCGGCGGCCGAGGGCCGCTCGGGGAGCTGGTCGATCACCCTGAACCGGTAGAGCAGGGGGCAGGTCATGAAGTCACCGGCCCGGGAGGGGGAAAGCGCCCCGATGACGGTGCGCTCTTCGGCGAGGGTCATGCCGGAACTGTAGGCCACCGGGCCGACAGAACGCGCGCGCCCCGGCCTTCCGCACGCCGGGGGCGGATCGACGGTCCGCGGGGGGCGGGCGAGCTCATAGGCTGATCTCACGCCACGGCGCGTAGCATCGAGAAGCGTGGGAGGGGAAGGCGGCCACATGAGCACACCTGTCAGGGAGTCCACCGGACTGCGGATGGGACGGCCGTTCGGCATCCCGGTCTATGTCTCGCCCACCTGGCTCATCGTGGCGGCGTTCATCACCTACAGCTTCCAGCCGGTTTTCGCCGCCAGTCTTCCCGGATACGGGCTCGTCGGCAGCTCCGTGGTGGCGCTGGTCTTCGCGGTCCTGCTCTACGCCTCGGTCCTGCTCCACGAACTGGCGCACTGCGTCGTCGCCAAGCGCTACGGCCTTCCTGTGCGCAGGATCACCCTCTACATGCTCGGCGGCGTCTCGGAGATCGAACGCGAGCCCGAGACGGCGGGCCGGGAGTTCAACGTCGCGCTCGCCGGGCCCCTGCTCTCGCTGGGCCTCGCGGCGATCGGTTACCTGGTGTCCGCCGTCGCGTTCGTCACCGGTCCCGCCGACCCGCTGTCGATGTTCATGCGGCCGCCCGACGGGCTCGTGCCGGTGCTGATCTGGCAGCTCTGGTCGTCCAACCTGATCGTCGGCGTGTTCAACCTGCTGCCCGGCCTGCCGCTCGACGGCGGCCGGATGCTGCGGGCGGCCGTGTGGAAGATCAGGCGTGACGCGGGCACGGGCACGACGGCCGCCGCGTGGGTCGGCCGCGGCGTCGCGGTCGCGGTGGTCGTGGTGCCGCTCCTCATGAACCTGATGGCCGGGCAGGAGCCCGGGATCGGGAGCATGCTCTGGACGGTGGTGCTGGCGTCGTTCATCTGGCTCGGGGCGTCCCAGTCGCTGCGGGTGGCCCGCGTGCGGGCCCGGCTGCCGCAGTTGCGGGCCCGGGTGCTGGCCCGCCGTGCGATCCCGGTCACCGCCGAGGTGCCGCTGTCGGAGGGCCTGCGCCGGGCGCAGGAGGCGGGGGCGGGGGCCATGGTGGTGGTCGACCACGACGGGCGGCCGGTCGGCATCGTCAACGAGGCGGCGGTCAACGCCACTCCCGAGCAGCGCAGGCCGTGGGTGAACGTCGGGGCCATGTCGCGCGCTCTGGAGCCCTCGCTCGTGCTCGGCGCCGACCTGGAGGGGGAGTCCCTGCTCGACGCCATGCGTGCGGTTCCGGCCCCGGAGTACCTGCTCGTCGAGCGGGGCGGCGAGATCTACGGCGTGCTCGCCACCTCCGACGTCAACCGCATGTTCAGCGGCGTGTGAGCGCGGCGTCGCGGGGGGCAGGGGTGCCGACCGAGGCCGGGGACGGGCGCCGTCCGGCCGCCGCCAGCGGACTCCGGCAGGCCGGTTCACCATTCTTTTTTGCTACTTTCTGGGGTGATCGATCCGGCACATGGCGTGCCGGCGATGGTGCCGGTCATCCGGTGGCGTTTCCGGAGGGAGAACTTCTGTGACGGAACAGGGCGTGGGGGTGGTCCGCCCGCTGCCGGGGGAGGGCGTGGTCGCTCATCTGAACGGTTTGCTGCTCGTGTGCGCCACCGGCGGCGACCAGCCGGTCGACGATTTGCTGGGCGCGCTGAGCGAGACGGCCACGACGGGCGGGGACGGCCGGGCGCTGGCCCGGCGGGTCGCCCAGGTCCTCGCACGCGCCATGGACAGGTCGATCGGCGGTGAGCCGGTGGCCTGCGCGGTCGCCGGACCGGCCGGGGGCGGCGTGGCCGTGCTGGTGAGCGGGGCCGCGTACGCGACCGTGTCGGGTGGTCCCGACGGGGAGGTCCGCCTCGCCGGGCACGACGCGCTGACCTGGACCGACCGGCTCGTCAACGGCCCGGTGTCGCGGGTCGAGCTGCGCCTGCCCGGTGCGGGCCCGTCGAGCCCGTACGCCAGGCTGGACGGCGGTGTGGTCACCGGAGCCGGGCTGGAGTGCGACCTCACAAGGCACGGCGACCTCGCCTTCCCGCCGCTGCCGCCGCGCCCGCCCCAGCCGCAGCAGGGTCAGCAGCAGAGCCAGCCGCAGGGCGCGCAGCCGCCGCCCATCGGTGCGCCGGAGCCGATCGCCCCGCGCGGGCCCGTGGTGCCGCCCCCCGTGTCGCCACCCGTGCCGCCACCCGCGCCGTCGCCGTTCACCGGTGGTCCGACGCCCGGCGGCGGGCCGTCGGGCGAGCAGGCGCCGCCGGGATCGTCCCAGCCGCTCGCGCCGCCGCCGTCCCACGTCTCCCAGCCGCTGCCGCCGCTGCCGCCCGCCTTCTCCGACCCGAATCCGCCGCACCACTCGGGACCGCAGCCGCTGCCCGCGCTGCCCGAGCCCGCCGAGGACCGGGGCGCCCCGCACGAGCTGAACCCTTCGTATGACCCGAACCCGCCACACGACCTGAATCCTCCGTATGACCTGAACCCGCCGCACGACCTGAACTCCCCGTATGACCTGAACCCGCCGCACGACCCGGGCGGGCCGCTCGACCTGGGCGCGCCGGACGGCCCGCCGAGCGGGCCGTTCGAGCCGGTGCCGTACGCACCCGCCGACGACGAGGTGGGCGAGGCGACCCAGATGGACGCGGCGCCCGAGCTGGAGCAGCGGCCGATGGTCTACGGCGTCGACTGCAAGAACGACCACTTCAACGACCCGCGCGCGTCCTACTGCGCGGTGTGCGGGATCCCCATCGACCAGCGGGCGGTGGTGCCGTACAAAGGTCCCCGGCCGCTGCTCGGCGTGCTGCTGCTCGACGACGGCATGGCGCTGCCGCTGGAGGCCGACTACCTGCTGGGCCGCGACCCCGAGCGCGCCCCCGAGGTGCAGTCGGGCGAGGCCAGGCCGGCCAGAGTCACCAGCCCCGACGGCTCGGTGTCGCGCCGCCACCTGCGGATCTTCCTGGAGAACTGGGACGTCAACCTGCTCGACCTGGGCTCGGTGAACGGCACCCAGATCCAGCCGCCCGGCGACCCCAACTTCTACGACATCCCGCCGAACGAGCCGGTGCCGATCCTGCCCGGCACGACCGTGCGCGTCGGCGTCTCGCGCACGATGCGGTACGAGGCCCACCGCAACGCCTGACGATCCCGAGGCCGCCGGGGACACCGGCTCCCGGCGGCCGGGTCAGGCGCGCAGCCGGTCGATCTCGCCGAGGATCAGCCGTTCCAGCCGCTCGCCGGTGACGTGCGCGGGATACAGCATCCGGTGCACGCTCAGGCCGTCCACGAGCGCCAGCAGCCGTTCCGCGACGTCCTCCAGGTCCTCGTCCGTACGGATCTCGCCGGCCTCGGCGGCGCACCTGAGCAGGCTCGTCACCACATAGCGGAGCTCGGCGGCCTCCCGTTGCTGGACCTCCAGCAGCGCGGGGCTGGTCAGGCTGCGCCCCCAGAAGCCCACCTCCAGCCCGGTCTCCCCGGCCCGCTCGTCGTCGAGGGGCACGTTGTCGAGCAGCAGTTCGCGCAGCGCCGCGAGGCCGGTGCGGCCCGACAGCTTCTCCCGCAGCCGGTCGGCGATCCGGCGGTGGGACGTCTCCAGAGCCGACAGCAGGATCTCGTCCTTGTCGGCGAAGTAGTGCGTGAGCACGCCGTTGGAGTAGCCGGCCTCCCTGGCGATGGCCCGCGTCGTCGCGGCCTCGATGCCCTCGCGCAGGATGATCCGGCGGGCCGCCGCGACGACCTCGCCCCTGCGCTCCTCGTGATTGACGATCTTCGGCATGGTGCACCACCTCGGTTGACATTTTAGTCGGGCGCCCGTCTATTATCCGCTCATGACGGTAGTGACGGTCGGCGTGCATATCGTCGACGTCCTGGCCCGCCCGGTCGAGTCCATCCCGGCCGGTCAGGACACCCACCTGCTCGAGCAGATCCGCATCACCGCGGCCGGCGCGGCCGCGGGCACGGCCGTGACCCTGGCGAGGATCGGCGTGCCGGTCGCCTCGATGGGCGCCGTCGGCGACGACGAGCTCGGCGACTTCCTCCTGATGATCATGGCCCGGCACGGCGTCGACGTGAGCGGCGTGGTGCGCAGGGCGGGGGAGCAGACGGCGGCCTCGATCCTGCCCATCCGTCCCGACGGCGGACGGCCCTCGTTCCACGTGCCCGGCGCCAACCTGGGCCTCGCGACCGCCGACCTCGACGCGGACCGTCTCATCGGCGCGAAGGTGGTGCACCTCGGCGGCATGGACGTCACCTGGGGCCTGCACGACCCCGCCTTCTTCGCGCTGCTCGACAAGGCCCGCGAGAGCGGCACGGTCGTCACGCTGGACCTGCTGTCGAACATGCCCGACCTCATGCCCGGCGTCCGCGCGTTCCTGCCCCACGTCGACTACCTCCTGCCGAACGAGGAGCAGGCCCTGATGCTCACCGGGGCGCCGACGCCGGAGGAGGCCGCGGCGGCGCTGCTCGCCGAGGGCCCGAAGGGCGTGATCGTCACCCTGGGGGCCGCCGGCAGCCTCGTGGCCACCGCCGCGGGACTCACCCGCGTGCCCGCTCTGGACGTGCCGGTGGTCGACACCACGGGCTGCGGCGACGCGTACTGCGCCGGATTCGCGGCGGGACTGCTGCGCGGCCGGGACGTCCTGGCCGCCGCCCGCCTCGGCACCGCCGTCGCCGCCCGGGTCGCGGGCGGGCTCGGCTCCGACGCCGGTCTGGACGGCTCCCTTCCCGGCGAGCCCGGCCCGGACGCCTGACCCGGACGCCCGACCACGCCTTCCCGACTTCCGATCTCAGGAGTGCCGCCCGTGTCCCTCGACGCCTCCCTGCGGGCCCGTGCCGCGAAGGTCATCCCCGGTGGCATGTACGGCCACCTCAACGCGGCCCTGCACGGGGACCGCTACCCCCAGTTCTTCGTCCGCGCCGAGGGCGCCCGGCAGTGGGACGCCGACGGCCGCGAGTACGTCGACCTGATGTGCAGCTGGGGGCCGATGATCGTCGGCCACCGCAACCCGCGGGTGGAGGCCGCCGCCGCGGCGCAGCAGGCGGAGGGCGACTGCCTGAACGGCCCCGGCCCGGTCATGGTGGAGCTCGCCGAGCTGCTGGTGGACCTCATCCCCTCCGCCGACTGGGCCATGTTCTCCAAGAACGGCACCGACGCCACCACCCAGGCTCTGATGGTGGCCAGGGCGGCGACGGGCAGGACCAAGGCGCTGGTCGCCCACGGCGCCTACCACGGCGCCGACCCCTGGTGCACGCCCGGCATGTCCGGGGTCACCCCCAACCAGCGGGCGGACACGATCGAGTTCACCTACAACGACCTCGCCGGCGCCGAGGCCGCCGCGGCCCAGGCGGACGGCGACGTCGCCGCCATCCTGGTCACCCCGTTCAAGCACGACTCGTTCGAGGACCAGGAGCCCGCCGACGCGGAGTTCGCGCGGGGGGTGCGGGCGCTGGCCGACCGTCTCGGCGCGGCCCTGGTCATCGACGACGTGCGCGCCGGGTGGCGGCTGGACCTGCGCGGCTCGTGGGAGCCGCTCGGCGTGCGCCCCGACCTGACGGCCTGGAGCAAGGCGATGGCCAACGGCTTCCCCATCGCGGCGGTCACCGGGACCGACGCGCTGCGCGGGGCGGCCCAGACGCTGTACTCGACCGGCTCCTTCTGGTTCTCCGCCACGGCCATGGCCGCGGCCAAGGCGACGATCGAGATCCTGCGCGAGATCGACGGCCCCGCGCTCATGCGCCGGGCCGGGACCCGGCTGCGCGAGGGGATCGCCGCCCAGGCGGCGGCGCACGGCTTCGTGGTCCGCCAGACCGGGCCGGTGCAGGTGCCGTGGCTGTCCTTCGAGGGCGACGACACCCTGGAGAAGGGCATCGCCTGGGCCGGAGCCTGTCTTGAGGAGGGGGTCTACCTCCATGCCTGGCACAACTGGTTCCTGTCGGCCGCGCACACCGACGAGGAGATCGACCGGGCCCTGCAGGGCACCGACGCCGCCTTCGCCAAGCTGAGGGCCGCGTACGGAGCCGACTGAGGATCGGCCGACTGAGGATCGGCCGGCTGAGGAGCGGCCGGCATAGGTCGTGGCCGGGACGCCCGCCGGGCGTGCCCTGCCGCGGACGGCCCCGCGCTCGGGCGCCGGGTTCCGGGCGGCACCCGAGCGCGGCAGGTCCGCTCCGCGCAGAGGCCTCAGGGGCGTGTCCTGGCCCACTGGATGTCGTCGAGCCGGGTGCCTCCGGGGCCGGGCAGCAGCCCCTTGACGAGGTGCTCCCGGGTGAAGCCCGCCCGTTCCAGCACGCGCTGCGAGGCGGTGTTGCCCGGTGCGGTCCCCGCGATGATCCGGCGCAGCGGGGTGGCCGCGAACGCCCACTCGACCAGCAGGTCCACGGCCCGTGTGACCACGCCGCGTCCGCGATGGGCGGGGTGCAGGCTGTAGCCGAGCATCGCCTGGCCGAGCGGCGGGACGACGCCGGTGAGCTGGATCTCCCCGGCGAACTCGCCGGTCACCGCGTCCCTGATGGCGATGTCCGCCCGCTGGCCGGTCAGCCACCGGTGCCCGGCGTACCGGCAGAGGACCTCGGCGTCCGCGTACTCCGGCGGCACGGGCGGGACGTGCGAGTCCATCACGTCGGGCAGCGACGCCAGCGCGAAGTAGTCCGCGGCGTCGGCGGTCGTCAGCGGCGTGAGCCGGACGACGCCGTCGGTGCGCGAGCCGCCGGGGAACCCCCCGGGGAAGAACGGCAGGAAGGGCGCGATCGGGTCGCCGGGGTCGGTGCTCAGCCGCCCGAACACGGCGATGTCGCCCGGTGTGCCGCCCCGGGAAGCGCCGGCCCCGCGCAGCACGCCCTCATGGGCGAAGCCGCACCGGTGGGCGACCTGCTGGCTCGCGACGTTCTCCACGTCGGCGTGCAGCGTGATCCGGGGGACGCCCCGGGCGAAGGCGGGCTCGGCGAGCGCCCGCACGGCGGCCGTGACGACGCCGCGCCCGCGGGCCCACGGCGCGAGCCAGTAGCCCACCTCCGTCGCGCCGAACCGATCCGGCGGCTTGAGCCCGGCGGCGCCGAGCACCCGGTCCGTGGCCGCGTCGGCGATGAGGAAGTCGGCGCCGCCGTTCTCCCAGGTGGCGGGCACGGTCTTGGTGATCCAGGTCAGCGCGTCGTCACGCGTGTACGGCGAGGGAACGAAGGGGATGAACCTCGCGATCTCGGGGTCGGCGCAGGCTCGGGCGATCTCGTCGGCGTCCCCCTCGACAGGCAGGCGCAGAACGGCCGGCCCGGCGGGGATCGCCTCATGGGGCAACATGTCCCATTGTTAGCAGCATCGGCACCGCGCCTGCCAGGTGTTTTCCGGCCGCAGCCGCTCCCGTCCGGGCCTTGCGACGTACCACTGCGGACACCGCTCCGTCCGGGCGAATCTTGTCGGTCGCGGCACTAGCCTTTTCCGCATGGGTTTTCGCAGGCACGGCCCGTTTCAGGCCGGAGATCAGGTCCAGCTCACCGACCCCAAGAACAAGCGGCACACGGTGACGCTGAAAGAGGGCGGCGTCTTCCACACGCACAAGGGGTCGATCCCCCACGACGACCTGATCGGACAGCCCGAGGGGTCCGTGGTGCGGTCCTCCGGCGGCACGGCCTACCTGGCGTTCCGGCACCTGCTCGCCGACTACGCGGTGTCGATGCCGCGCGGCGCCGCGGTGGTCTACCCGAAGGACGCGGCGCAGATCGTCGCCATGGCCGACATCTTCCCCGGCGCCCGGGTGGTCGAGGCCGGGGTGGGGTCCGGCGCGCTCACCTGCTTCCTGCTGCGCGCGGTCGGCCAGGAGGGGAAGGTCACCTCCTACGAGCGGCGGGCGGACTTCGCCGAAGTGGCCACCAAGAACGTGGAGAAGTTCTTCGGCGGCCCGGTGGGGCAGTGGCGCCTGGTGGTCGGCGACTTCGTCGACGCGCTGGACGAGGCGGACGTCGACCGGGTCATCCTCGACATGCTGGCGCCTTGGGAGTGCGTTGACGCGGCGGCGAAGTCCCTTACTCCTGGCGGAGTTATTTGCTGCTATGTTGCGACAACGACCCAAATGTCCAGAACGGTGGAAACCCTGCGGGAGCACGGGAGTTTCACCGAGCCCCACGCGTGGGAGACCTTGGTTCGCGACTGGCATGTCGAAGGTCTCGCCGTACGGCCCGACCACCGGATGGTCGGGCACACGGGATTTCTCGTCATGGCCCGTCGCATGGCGGACGGCGTCACGCCCCCGCCGCGGCGCAGGCGTCCCGCCAAGGGGGCGTATGGAGAGGGGACCGAGCAAGTGTGACGATTCAGCCACAACCCGGCAAAGCCACGTGACACGGGAACATATGGGTGTGTTCCTAATGGTGACCCGAACAATCGGTCCATAAGGTATCAAACGCCGAACACCCAACGTAACTACACGAACACTGCCCGGCCAGGTTACGTACAGCGCCAAGATAGGTAGGGTCTTGAGTAGTCGTTCTCGACGGGGAAGGAGGTGACGGGGCGTGGCAGCTCGCGACGACGCTGAGGCTCGGGCCGCGCAGCGCGAACGGGAGGTCGCGGATCTCACAACACAGGTCTCCTTCCTGCAAGAGGAGATCACCGCGTTGCGCCGGAAGCTGGCCGAGTCTCCCCGGCAGGCCAGGGTCATCGAGGAGCGTCTCCATGAGGCGCAGGCACAGGTGGCCGCCCTCACAAGCCAGAACGAGCGTGTGGTCTCCACCCTCAAGGAGGCCAGGGATCAGATCGTCGCCCTCAAGGAGGAGGTCGACCGGCTGGCGCAGCCGCCGTCCGGATTCGGCGTTTTCCTCGAGGCCAGGGACGACGGCACGATCGAGGTGTTCACGGGTGGGCGCAAGCTCCGTGTGAACGTCAGTCCGGCCGTCGACGCCGACTCGCTCAAGCGTGGCCAGGAGGTCATGCTGAACGAGGCGCTCAACGTCGTCGAGGCCCTCGGCTACGAGGACGTCGGCGAGATCGTGATGCTCAAGGAGTTGCTGGAGAGCGGCGAGCGCGCGCTCGTCATCTCGCACGCGGACGAGGAGCGGGTCGTCAAGCTCGCCCACTCGCTGCTGGACCAGCCGCTGCGGGCCGGCGACTCCCTCCTGCTCGAACCCCGTTCCAACTACGTCTACGAACGCATCCCCAAGTCGGAGGTGGAGGAGCTCGTCCTCGAGGAGGTCCCCGACATCTCCTACGAGGAGATCGGCGGCCTCGGCCGGCAGATCGAGCAGATCAGGGACGCCATCGAGCTGCCCTACCTGCACGCCGACCTGTTCCGCGAGCACAAGCTCCGCCCGCCGAAGGGCGTGCTGCTGTACGGCCCGCCCGGCTGCGGCAAGACGCTCATCGCCAAGGCGGTGGCCAACTCCCTGGCCAAGCAGGTCGCGGAGAAGACGGGCCAGTCCGGCAAGAGCTTCTTCCTCAACATCAAGGGTCCCGAGCTTCTCAACAAGTACGTCGGTGAGACCGAGCGGCACATCCGCCTGGTCTTCCAGCGGGCGCGTGAGAAGGCGTCCGAGGGCACCCCGGTGATCGTGTTCTTCGACGAGATGGACTCGATCTTCCGCACCCGCGGCTCCGGTGTGTCCTCCGACGTCGAGAACACCATCGTCCCTCAGCTCCTTTCGGAGATCGACGGTGTCGAGGGCCTGGAGAACGTCATCGTCATCGGCGCCTCCAACCGCGAGGACATGATCGACCCGGCGATCCTGCGGCCCGGCCGCCTGGACGTCAAGATCAAGATCGAGCGGCCCGACGCCGAGGCGGCCAAGGACATCTTCTCGAAGTACATCGTCAGCGACCTTCCGCTGCACCCGGAGGACCTGACCGAGCACGGCGACAGCCGTGACGGCACGATCGCCGCGATGATCCAGCGCGTGGTCGAGCGGATGTACGCCGAGAGCGAGGAGAACCGCTTCCTCGAGGTGACCTACGCCAACGGCGACAAGGAAGTCCTCTACTTCAAGGACTTCAACTCCGGCGCCATGATCCAGAACATCGTGGACCGGGGCAAGAAGATGGCCATCAAGGAGTTCCTCGACACCGGGCAGAAGGGTCTGCGGATCTCACACCTGCTGGCCGCCTGCGTGGACGAGTTCTCCGAGAACGAGGACCTGCCCAACACCACCAACCCCGACGACTGGGCCCGCATCTCCGGCAAGAAGGGCGAGCGGATCGTCTACATCCGCACCCTCGTGCAGGGCAAGCAGGGCACCGAGGCCGGGCGGTCGATCGACACGGTCGCCAACACCGGCCAGTACCTGTAGCACCCCGGCTCCGGCCGGACCGGTGCCGTCGAGGAGCGGGGGGGGCCCCCGGGGGGGCCCCCCCCCCCGGTTTTCGGGCCCTTTAGCCCGGCAAACCCGAAGCGGGAAGGGGGGCGCGGGGGGGGCCCCACGGCCCATTGGTGTCGATAGGTTAAAGTGG
>NZ_JBICTF010000010.1:246450-311870 GCF_043197435.1 Microbispora bryophytorum
CGGGGGGCCCCCCCCCGCGGGGGGGGGGGCCCCCCCCCCCCCGCGGGGGGGGCGGGGGGGGGGGGGGGGGGGGGGGGGGGGGGGGGGGGGGGGCCCCCCCCCCGCCCCCCCCCCCCCCCTCCTCCGGTTTTCCGGCCCTTTTCGCCGGAAAACCGGTACGCGGAAAGGGGGCAGCGGGCGGGACACAAGGGACCTTTGGTGACGATCGTGATCTGAGGGAACCGAAACCCGGACTGATCACGTCAAAGAAGGCATGATCTTCCTTGGCTCGCGCGGATGACCGCTGTGAACCATCCGGTGACACAGCCCGTGCGCCAGTCCGCTCCGACCCAGTCCGCTCCGCCCCGGTCCGCTCCGACCCCGGCCGCGCCGAACGCGGTCCCCGTGCGGGGCGCCGCCGCGGCCGTCAGGAGCCGCCGGCTGGTCGAGCTCGACGTCCTGCGCTTCGTGGCCGCCTTCGCCGTCATGTCCTTCCATTTCATGGCGGCCAGTAAATCGCTGTGGGACGAGTACCCCACCAAGCTCTTCGAGCCGGTCGCCCGCCTGACCACGCTGGGCATCCTCGGCGTCGAGCTGTTCTTCCTCATCAGCGGGTTCGTCATCCTGATGAGCGTCTGGGGGCACTCGGTCGGGGAGTTCGCCGTCTCCCGGGTGTCGCGGCTGTATCCGGCGTACTGGTTCGCCGTGCTCATGATCTTCATCATGTACCGCTTCAGCGGGGTCGCCGGCTTCGACCCCAAGCTCGGCGACGGCGAGTATCTGCTCAACCTGACCATGTTCCAGGGGGCCTTCGGCGTGGGCCATGCCGGTGGCGTCTTCTGGTCCCTCTGGGTGGAGCTGCGGTTCTACGTCCTCATGGCGCTGTTCTCCCTTGTGGGGATCACGCTGCGGCGCTGCCTGGTGTTCCTGACCGCCTGGGTCGGCCTGGCGCTGCTGGCCGAGTTCACCCAGAACGAGACCCTGGTCTTCGTCTTCATGCCGAGGCAGGCGCCGTACTTCATCGCGGGCATGGCCTTCTTCCTGATCCACCGCTTCGGGGTGCGTTCGGGGGCGTTCGTCCCGTGGCTGCTCGTGGCCGCGGGCTACGGAATGTCCCTGTACGCGGCCATGGAGCGCGTGGGGGAGCGGGTGCGCCTGGTCGGCATCAAGCACTACCCGGCGCCTCCCGAGGCCGTCGTCGTCGCGATCACGGTCGTCTACCTCCTGATGGCCGCGGTCGCCCTCGGCTGGCTGCGGTGGGTGCGCTGGCGTCGCCTCGTGACGCTCGGGGCACTCACGTATCCCCTCTATCTCGTGCACCAGACGGTCTCGGCCGTCGTCATCCCCGCGTACCGGGACGTGATCGACCCGTGGCCGCTGGTCGCGATCACGATGGGGATCTCGATCGGACTCGGCTACCTGATCTACCGTATGGTGGACAAGCCTGGTCAGCGCTGGCTTCGCGCCAGGCTGGGGGCCCTGCTCGAACGCTTCCGGGGGTCGCGTCCCCGGGGTCGCGGGGGTAGTTCTCGGACTACGGCGGCCATTCCGGCGCAAAGTCCCGAGGCATCTGTGCCGTAACTGTTCGGTAGCAGGGCATAGAGAAAGGGCTAGGCTCGGATATGACTACGACGGCCTGAAGCAGGCGGGGTGCGAATGACGGTTCGGCGGGTGATGGGCATCGAGACCGAGTACGGCATCGCCGTGCCCGGTCAACCGGGAGCGAACGCGATGGTGACCTCCTCACAGGTCGTCAACGCGTACCTGGCGGCGTCGGCCGCCCGGGCTCGCCGGGCTCGGTGGGACTTCGAGGAGGAGAACCCGCTCCGCGATGCCCGAGGATTCGACCTGGCCCGTGAGGTGGCCGACCAGAGCCAGCTCACCGACGAGGACCTCGGGCTCGCCAACGTGATCCTCACCAACGGCGCGCGCCTCTACGTCGACCACGCGCATCCGGAGTACTCCACACCGGAGTGCACCAACCCCCGGGCCGCGGTGATCTGGGACAAGGCGGGCGAGCGGGTGATGTACGACGCCGCCGTGCGGGCCTCCTCCGTGCCCGGCAACGCCCCGATCCAGCTGTACAAGAACAACACCGACGCCAAGGGCGCGTCGTACGGCTGCCACGAGAACTACCTCATGCGCCGCGCGACGCCGTTCGCCGACATCGTCAGGCACCTCACGCCGTTCTTCGTGTCGCGGCAGGTCGTCTGCGGCGCGGGCAAGGTCGGCATCGGCCAGGACTCGCGCAGCGAGGGCTTCCAGATCAGCCAGCGGGCCGACTTCTTCGAGGTCGAGGTCGGGCTGGAGACCACGCTCAAGCGGCCGATCATCAACACTCGCGACGAGCCGCACGCGGACCCGGAGAAGTACCGGCGGCTGCACGTGATCATCGGCGACGCCAACATGTCGGAAATTTCGACATATTTGAAGCTGGGTACGACGGCGCTGGTCCTGGCGATGATCGAGGAGGGGTTCCTCACCATCGACCTGACCCCCGAGTCGCCGGTCGCGGCGCTGCGCGCGGTCTCCCACGACCCGACCTGCAAGTACGAGATCGCGCTGCGCAACGGGCGGAAGATGACCGCCGTGCAGTTGCAGATGGAATACCTGGAGCAGGCGCGCAAGTACGTCGAGGACCGTTTCGGCTCAGGCGTGGACGACCTCACCAAGGACGTGCTCAACCGCTGGGAGTCGGTGCTCACCCGGCTCGCGGAGGACCCGATGCAGTTGTCCCGGGAGCTCGACTGGGTCGCCAAACTGGAGATCCTGGAGGGCTACCGCACCCGCGACAACCTGCCGTGGTCGCATCCGCGGCTGCAACTGGTCGACCTGCAGTACTCCGACATCCGCCCCGACCGCGGCCTGTACAACCGGCTGGTCGCCCGGGGCCGCATGCAGCGCCTGGTGACCGACGAGGACATCGACCGGGCGGTCGAGATGCCGCCCACCGACACCCGGGCCTACTTCCGCGGGCGGTGCCTGCGGCAGTACAGCGAGTCGGTCGCCGCCGCCTCCTGGGACTCGGTCATCTTCGACATCCCGGGCCGCGAGTCGCTGCAGCGCGTGCCGACCCTGGAGCCGCTGCGCGGCACCAAGGCGCATGTGGGCGATCTGCTCGACCGGTGCCGTACGGCCGCCGACCTCGTCGCCGCCCTCACCGGCGAGAGCTGAGCGAGATCGGCCACTGACCGGGTCATGACCCGCCATGACCCGGTCAGTCGTCGTGCCGGCTGATCCGGGGGACCGGCACGCCGCCGGCGCAGCGCACCTCGATCTCGAGACCGCTCTCGTCCGACTCGAACTTCACCCGGGCGCGGTCGTCCGGCCCCGGGTCGACGTCGTCCACCTCGAAACCCTGGGCCGGGGTCCACGACTGGAGCCGGACCAGCCCGCCGTCGCACCGGGCGATCAGGCTGCCCGCCCCCGTGGAGATGAGCCTGCGTCCTGTCGCGGGCACGGCGCCCGGCGTCTGGCCGCCGGAGACGTCCACCGGCGCCGCGTCGGCGGGAGCGGGGGAGGGCGGGACCGGGGTGTCGCGGGCGAGCGCGAGGCGGATCTCCTCGGCCGTCATCGGCCGCTCCGCCGGGCCCGTCAGCGGCCGGCCGAGCAGGCCGAGCACGGCGACGCCCGTACCGATGGCGAGGGCGGCGGCCAGAAGCCACCCGGCGACGGCGAGTACGAGGCGGCTGTGCACGCCGCTACTGTTCCACCCCGAACGCTAAGGGATTGCTAAGGCCCGGATAACGGACTTATGCCGGTTCCGCCGGGCGGCTACCGTAACGCTCAAATGCCAAGCGTGCTGCTCATCGAAGACGACGCCCCCATCCGCACCTCCCTCACCCGGAGCCTGCGTGATCGCGGCCATGCCGTCTCCTCCGCCCCCACCGCACTCGACGGCCTGCGGTCGGCCGTCGAGGACCGCCCCGACCTGATCGTGCTCGACCTCGGCCTGCCCGACATGGACGGCGCCGACCTGCTGCGCATGCTCCGCGCGGTGAGCCGCGTCCCGGTCATCGTCGCCACCGCCAGGGACGGGGAGGCCGACATGGTCCGCCTGCTCGACGCCGGCGCCGACGACTACGTGGTCAAGCCCTACAGCGCCGCGCAACTCGACGCACGCATCCGCGCCGTGCTGCGCCGGGTCGGCACCGGGCGTACGGACACCTCCCTGTCGGTGGGGACGCTGCGGGTGGACGCGGGCACCAGGGAGGCGACGCTCGACGGCGCGGCGCTGGACCTGACGCCGCGGGAGTTCGACCTGTTGCACTATCTGGCGGCCCGCGCCGGGCAGGTCGTCACCAAACGCGAGCTGCTCACCGAGGTCTGGCGCCTCCCCTACGGAGGCACCGACAAGACGGTCGACGTCCATCTTTCCTGGCTGCGCCGCAAACTCGGCGAGACCGCCCAGCGACCGCGCTATCTCCAGACGGTCCGCGGGGTTGGGGTGCGCCTGACCGCGCCGTCCTCGCCCGGGGAGTGAGCCGATGAGGCGCTGGCTCGCGGTCCTCGTCGCGGCGACCACGTCGCTCGTCCTGGTGTCGCTGCTGGTGCCGCTGGCGTTGCTGGTGCGGTCGGTGGCGCGCAGCGAGGCCGTCGCCTCCGCGAGCCGGGCCGCCGAGTCCGTCGCGGTGGCCGTCGGCGCGATGGACGCCGACGCGGCGGACGAGGAGACGCTGCGGCTGACCGCGGAGCAGGCGGGCGCGTCGAGCGGACATCCCGTCACGGTCTTCCTCGCGGACGGCCGTGTGCTCGGGGCCGCGGCGGCCCGCACCCGCGCCGTCGATCTCGCCGCGCGCGGCCGGAGCCTGACCGCGGCGGCGCCGGGCGGCCGGGAGATCCTGGTGGCGGTCCAGGGGGCGCCGGGCGGCACCGCCGTCGTCCGCGCCTTCCTCGGGGACGGCGACCTCGACCGCGGCGTCCACCGGACGTGGCTCGCGCTGCTGATCCTCGGGGTCGCCCTGGTCGGGCTCGGCATCCTGGTCGCCGACCGCCTCGCCCGCGCCGTCGTGCGGCCCACCACGGCGCTCGCCCAGGTCTCCCACCGCCTCGCGAAGGGCGACCTGACCGCCAGGGCGACCCCGCAGGGTCCGCCCGAGGTCCGTACGGCGGGCCTGGCCCTCAACCACCTCGCGGGACGCATCTCCGACCTGCTCGCGGAGGAGCGCGAGACGGTGGCGGACGTCTCGCATCGGCTCCGCACCCCTCTGACGGGCCTGCGGCTCGAAGCGGAGTCGCTGACCGATCCCGGCGAGGCGGCCAGGATGGAGGCCCGCGTGGACGCGCTGGAGCGAGCGGTCACCGCCGTCATCAACGATGTGCGGCGGCGGTCGCGGGAACGGGCCTCCTGCGACGCCGTCGCGGTCGTGCGCGACAGAGCGGAGTTCTGGTCGGTGCTGGCGGAGGACCAGTCCAGGACCTTCGCACTCGACCTCGTGCCCGGCCCGCTGCCGGTGGCGGTCCCGGCCGAGGACCTGGCCGGCTGCGTCGACGCTCTCCTCGGCAACGTCTTCGCGCACACCCCCGACGGGGCGTCCTTCCGCGTGCGCCTGACCTCCCGGCCGGGTGGCGGGGTGTCCCTGACGATCTCGGACGCCGGGCCCGGCTTCGGCCCGGGCGATCCACCGCGACGCGGGGAGAGCGGCGCGGGCTCGACCGGACTCGGGCTGGACATCGCCCGCCGTGCCGCCGAGGATTCGGGCGGTTCGCTGGCCGTCGGCCGATCGGACCTCGGCGGCGCCGAGGTGCGCCTGCTCCTGGGCAGCCCGGTCGCGCGGGGCGAGCAGCGGCTCGACGGCTGAAGTGCGCGGCCGGCAGGTGCGAGCCAAGCGTTAGGGACCGCTTAGCGCGGCCATAGCATGATCGCCGCGAACCTCGGGGCATGAGACAGACAATCAAGATCGCTCTCACCGCCGCCGTCACCCTCGCCGCCCTGCCCGCAGGGGCAACCGCCGTCGCCGCCGCCCCCGCCGCTTTCTCCTCGACCGCCTCGGCTTCCGTCTCCCAGACCTCGGTCACCCGGAGCCAGGCGATCGCGATCGCGACGAGGCGGGTGCCCGGCGCGCGGGTGACCGAGGTCGAACGCGAGTGGGAGCACGGCTACCGCACCTGGGAGGTCGAGCTGCGCAAGGGCCACAGGGAGTACGAGGTCCACGTCGCGATCGCGACCGGGCGGATCGTCAAGTTCCGCGTCCACCACGACGACTGATCAAGACGGCTGATCGCAGGAAGGCGCGCACGGGCGGCGCCCCGGCCGCGTACCCCGGGGAGTCGTCCGGCGAGTCCCGTCCGTCCCTCGACGCCGCGAACCCGGCCGGCCCGGGGGCCACGGGGGGGCTACGGGGTCTACGGGAGGCGCGGAGGCCCGGGCCGGCGGGGCCCGGTCGTGAGGGCCGGCAAGTAGGGATTGTCCCGGCGGCGGGACTCCGCGTCGTGGAAGTGCCCGGTCGTGAGCTCCCCGGGCGCCAGGGGCCATCCGTGGCCGGAGGAGCGGCCGTGGGGGTGCGCCCCGCTCGGCTTGGGCGCGGTGCGGCTGGGCAACTCGCCGGCGGCCGTACGGCCCGGTGCCGCCGCCGGGATGCCCTGCCGCCGCAACACGTCCACGAGCACGGGCATCGCCTGCTCGACGGTGAGCCGTTCGTCCGGGTCGTGGCGCAGCAGGCCCTCGATCAGGGGTCGCAGGATCCCCGCCCGGCGCGGCGGCTCGGGCTCGCGGCCCAGCAGCGCCGCGTCCGGCAGCGACTCCGTCGCCGGATACGGAGACCGCCCCTCGACACCGCAGTACAGCGTGGCGCCGAACGACCACAGGTCGGCGGCGGGGGCCAGGCCCTTCCCACGCAGCCGCTCGGGGGCGAGGTAGGCGCCGGACCGCCCCACGGGCACGGTCGCCGACCCCCCGGAATCCCGGTCGAAGGCGGCGATGCCGAAGTCGGTCAGGACCACCCGGTCCTCGGTCAGCATGACGTTGGCGGGCCGGATGTCCCCGTGGACGACGCCCATCGCGTGCGCGTGCCGTACGCCCGACAGGAGCTGGAAGCCCACCCAGGCGGTCCAGTGGACCGGCAGCCGGCCGAGGTGGCGGACGGTGGCGCCCAGCGTGAGGCCCCGCAGGAGCTCTGTCACGATCCAGAGCCGGCCCTTGTCCTCCAGCAGGTCGTGCACGGTGATGACGGCCGGGTGACTGAGCCGGGCCGCGGAGCGGGCCTCTCCCAGCGCCTGCCTGCGGGCGGCCGGCAGGTCGGCCACGTCCACGCGGTACGGCGGCTGCACTTCCTTGATCGCGACGTCGCGCTTGAGGCGCAGATCGTGTGCCTGCCACATGATCCCGCCGCCGTCGCGACGGAAGGGCGTCAGCAGCTTGTACCGATCCGCCAGCAGTTGCCGTGCGTGCGATGCCATCGACCACCCGTGCGCTAGGTCGTGCCGTGATCCATCAATTGTCGTCCCGGACGCGGTCGCTCTGCGCCGAAAGGCGGCCACGGGGAGTGTGAGGTCGATAACGATCCGGTCTAACGACGACGGTTCCCGCGGGCCGGTATGCCCGCCGCAGGGCCGCGATCCCCGCGCGTTTGCCTTCCCGGCGCCCACCGGGTTGTGTGGCCACAGGGGTCCGGCCGAAGATCGCACGCTCTTTCGCGCGCATTGTCGGTCGGTTCGGGGAAGATATGGGGAGAGGCGTCCCCCCGAGCAGCGGAGGTGTCAGGGATGGCGACCAAGGAGACCGGCGGCCAGAAGCAGACAGGGCGCCAGGAGCACGAAGTCGAAGAGACCGAGGCGCAGGCGTCCCCGGACGTTCAGGAGCGTCAGGAGAAGCTCACCGACGACGTGGACGCGATCCTGGACGAGATCGACGAGGTCCTCGAGGAGAACGCGGAGGAGTTCGTCCGTTCCTACGTGCAGAAGGGCGGGCAGTAGCCCGGGCGGAAGGCGTCCGGGCCGGTGGCGGCCACGCCGGGGGGAACTTCCCCCGGCAGGGCCGTCGTCGGGCGCGGGAACGCCGTTGAGCGCACTCGCCGCCGCACCGCGATGGCGGGCGCACAAAGCCGCCCTCGGCGACGATGCGACAGACGAGCGCCAGACGACTGATAGCCGAGCGACAGACGAGCGACAGACGAGCGGTAGACGACGCGGCAGACGATGACCCGCTGGGCGACGCCGGCGGGCGGTCCGGTTCCACCGGGCCATGAAGCGGGGCCCCTGAACTGGGCGCGTGAAGTGGGGAGCGGTGCCGGTGAAGCGGTGCCTGTGATGGGGTGCCGTGAAGTGGCCTTATGACTGACCTCGTGACCGCCTCGTCGAGGCGGGGCCGGGCGTCAGGCTCTGCCGAGATGAACGGTCACGATCTCGAAGGGAGTCAGAGGGACGCGCACCGTCCGCCACGACCTTGGGGACCCCGGGCAGCTCGCAGCGCTTGGGGAGTCCGGAGCGTTCGGGGAGCCTGGAGCGCCCGGGGAGTCTGGCGGCCCCGTGGATTCCGCGGGCCCCCGCCCGTCCGCCCCGTCGCCGGGGAACGGCGCGTCGCCGAACAGCTCGTCGCGGGACACCTCCAGAGGGCTCAGGGGAGAGCCCGGCACGCCGGCCGTCCAGGCCGCGGTGAAATCTCCCCGGATGACCGCCTCGGTGGCCCTGGGATGCTCGGCCACCAGGCGGACCTCCAGCCGTCCGTCCCGCTCGCGCAGAGCGGCCATCATGACGCCGTCCCCGCTGATCGCGAGGCGACCGCCTCCGTCCGGGCCGTCCCCGTTCACGTCCATGTCCCCGTTCACGTCCCCCGCCGTGGCGGGGCCGGTGCCCGGTATGCCCGGCAGGTCGTGGCGGAACTCCTCGGCGAGCCTCGGCAGCCCGGCCTCGTACCACTCGCCCGCGTACGGCAGGACGGCGAAGCGCACGGTCAGCGGCCCCTGGCACTGGGCCGCCGGAGTGGGCACCTCGGGCCCGGCGGGCTCGTCCCGGTAGGGGTTGCGGTTCCTGGACAGGTAACCGACGGACCGCACGAGCGTGAGCGCCATCTCGGTCCCGTCCCCGCTGATCTCGTCCCCGCTGACTTCGTCCCGGACGATCTCGTATTCGGTGACGTGGTCGAGCAGCGCGGCCAGGCCGCCGGCGGCGGCGAAGGACTCGGCGGGGAAGGTCGGGATCGGGCGTTCGCCGCCCCCGTTCTCGCCCCCGCCCCCGCCCCCGTTCTCGCTCACGCCCTCGGCCGTCAGGCCGCGCCGCACCACGGCGAACTGCCCTTCGGCGTACGACTCGGCCGCCGCGCGTGGCAGCGGCGCGTGCCAGCGGACGCGGTGGTCGCGGCAGCGCACGTCCATGGTGATCTCACACCGCGCGAACGGCTCGCCCGCCCTGAGCTCCACCAGGGTCGTGACCGCCGTCGGCACGGTCTCGTCGCCGTCGCCTTCGAGGCCGGCCGGCCAGTCGTACACCCGCATGATCTCGTACGCCCCGGTCAGCGGGCCCGCGCAGATCTCCTCGACGACGACCCGGGAGGGCCGGTCGAGGAGCCGGTCGTCCGGTGGGGGCGCGTGGTTGTAGGTGTCCCCGATGTCCCCGCCGTGGACGATCCGACCGACGCCGTGGACCTCCACCCCGTCCGCGCCGCGCAGCGAGAGCGTCCCGTCGTCGGCCACGCGCACCCGCAGCAGCCCGTTGTCCAGCACCGGCTCGAATCCGTACGGGTCGGTCCGCAGGGCGTTCGCGACGGGAGCCGGCCGGGCGGGCGCCGGCGGACGGGGGGTGAGGACGGCACGGCCGAGCGGCGGCACGGTGACCAGCGCCGCCACGGTGACCACGGGCTCGGCCACCGTACGGACGACCCACGGCCCGGGACCGGCGTCGAGGACCGCCCGGCGCAGGTCCTCGTAGGAGTACGCGCCGGAGGCGTGCCTGCTCACGGTGACGGTGAACACGCCGTCCCCGGCGTGCCAGGACACGATCTCCTGGCCGTACAGTTCCCGCTCGTGGACGCGCCCGAGAAGCCGGGAGAGGTCGTCCATGACGGTCTCGTCGAGCAGGGTCGGAGCGTGTTCGAGCCGCTGCACGGGGACGACCCGCCCGGAGGCGTCCACGAGGGACGTGCGGT
Organism: Microbispora bryophytorum; assembly: GCF_043197435.1. Lineage (NCBI taxonomy): Bacteria > Bacillati > Actinomycetota > Actinomycetes > Streptosporangiales > Streptosporangiaceae > Microbispora > Microbispora bryophytorum. Next base: position 256,511 of record NZ_JBICTF010000010.1, read on the forward strand.
CCTCCGGCAGGTCGGCGAGCACCAGGCCGGTCCGCTCGAACGGGGACGGGTTGACGACCACCAGCGCGCCCTTCGGCGCGGCCTCGGCGAGGGACGCCGCGACCAGGTCCACGACCGCCTGGGCCGTCTGCCCGGCCTCGGCGATCCTCGCGGCCACCTGCTGGGCCGTCTCGTCCGAACCGCACCCCGTGATCGAGTCGTGCCCGCTGCAGGCGATGACCGACCGCCAGGCCATGTCGATGAGGCGTTCACCGGCGGACCGGTCGGCGAGCCACAGCGCGGACAGCGGTTCCGCGTAGCGGGTGAGGGTCCGCTCGGTGCGGGCCATCGCCTGCTTCAGCGGCACCCGGGCCGAGACCACGCCGGGCAGGATGCAGGCACGCGCGTGTGAGCGCAGCTCGCCCGCCACCCGCGGCACCTCTCCCTCCGCCGGATCGGCGGTCAGGGCCTCGGCGAGGGTGGCGACGCGGAGCCCCGACGCGGTGATCTCGCGGGCCGGCGCCGAGTGGTCCGCGCCGTACATCGCCAGCAGGGTGTCACCGGACGCCCAGCCCTCCGCCGTGGAGACGAAGGCCGCCACGCGGCCGGGCATGCCCTCGGCCGGGCCGGTGAACAGGCCGAAGGCGTTGCCGTAGCCGCCGGGCAGATACCGGGTCCTGATCGTGGTGCCGTCGGCGCCGGTCCAGTCGAAGGCGTCCCGGTCCACGTGCGCGGGCACGCCGCGCCACAGGCACGCCAGGCGCAGCCCCGCCAGCGCCAGCATCTGCGGCATCTGGGCGCAGTGGCCGAACTGGTCGGGCAGATAGCCGATGGGCATCGCGCCGCCGAGCGCGGCGGCGCCCCGCATGCCGTACTCCAGGTTGCGCAGCAGGGTCTCGCCCGAGCACAGGAACTCGTCGGCGAGGATCAGCCAGGGCCCGACGGCCAGCCGTCCCTCGGCGACGAAGCGGGCGACGTCGCCGCGCCGCGCGGGCCGGATCTCCAGGTAGTCCTCGATCGGCGCGAGCTGGCCGTCCATCGTGAAGCGGTAGGCGGGGTCGGCGGCCATGGCGTCCAGGACCTCGTCGAGCACCCGCACCAGCCCGACCCGGAACCGCTGGAAGGGCAGATACCACTCCCGGTCCCAGTGCGTGTGCGGGACCACCACGATCCTGTCGCTATCTGCTGAGGCTCTCCTCGGCGTGACCGCTGGCTCCACTCCCGTCCTCCTCGGCGTAGCCGCTGCCGGTCCCAGTGGCCCGCTCCCGCAGGGCGCCGTCGACCTCCTGGGCGCACTCGCCGCCGATGGGGATGCCCGCCCACCGCGCGTACCGGTGCACGATTCGCTGCGCCGTGACGATATCCTCCAGGGCCCCGCCGAGTCCGGTGAGCGGCGGTTCTTCCTGGGTGACGAAGCGGTGGAAGGCGCGCAACTGGCGTTCGAACGCCTCGGCGACGTCCTCGTTGACGACCGTCCGCTCGGTCGTGCCGATCCGGGAGGTGACCGTCAGCCGGGTGGGCGCGTTCAGCAGATAAGGGGAGGGGAAGCGCAGCTCCAGCGAGCCGTGCTCATGGTGCAGCGTCATGACCTCGTGGTAGGCCGGGTAGCTCGGCAGGTAGTGCCAGCGGATGCCGTACCTGCCGGAGCACTCGCCTCCGAGCGTCCCGCTCACCTCCAGAGACGGCGGGAACGCCTCCACCGGCCACACCGCCACGTGGTCCACCGTGTCGGGAGACCCCGTGAACAGCCGTATCAGCGACAGTTCGTGGCACAGGCTGCTCAGCAGCACCTCGGCGTACAGCCGCCGCAGCCGCTCCGACGAGGTGCCGAGCGCGGCGGTGAGGGCCCGCTCGTCGGCCTCCGCGTAGGGGGCCATCCGCTCGGGCGCGGGATGTCCGGCCCGCGCCCGGGCGAACAGCAACTGCGACTCCTCCGACGGGTGCAGCACGGTGGCGTCCAGATGGCGGACGACCTCCGGCCCGCCGGCCTCGTGCAGCGCCTCCAGCAGTCGCTGGGAGGCCGGGTCGTACTGCTTCATGTAGCCGGTCATCAGCCGTTCGCCGGAAAAGCCGCTCAGCTCGGCCCGGCTGTAGGCGAGGGGCTTTTCGCACAGCACCCACAGGCCGCGTTCGAGTGCGGCCCGCACCAGCGGCCCGTGCGACCCCGGTGTGAGCACGATCAGCGCGTCGAACCCGCCCTTGTCGAGCATCGCCGACGGGTCGTCGTACGCCGGGACGCCCGCCTCCCGGCCGACCGTCTCCGCGTGGCCGCGGTCGAGGTCGCACACGGCCGCGATCCGGAACAGGTCGCGCCGCCGCGCCAGCAGGGGCAGGTAGACGACCTGTGCGACCACGCCGAGCCCGGCGATCCCCACCTTCACCGTCTCCACGTCCTCACCCTCCTCCGCTCGGCGACCTGCCCTGCACCTCCCCATCGGTGGTGGAGCGCAACCCCCGCCACATGCGGCCGGCTACACGTGCCGGCCACACGGCGTCAGCTACACGCTTTCAACTACACGCTTCTAGCTACACGCTTCTAGCTACACAGGGCGACCACCTCGTTGGCGTGCGTCTCCAGCCGGTGCACCCCGGGATGGGCGGGCAGGAGGGCGAGGTCCCCCCTGACCATCCGCCGGGTCTGCGGGCCCCACAGCACCAGCCCGTCGGCGTCAACGGCGAGGAACTCGTCCTCCAGCCGCAGCAGCAGCGGGGCGCCGGGGGAGGCCGACACCGCCGTCCGCCCCTCCGCCACCGCCCGCACGACCGCCCCGGCCGCCTCGGGACCGCGGCCGTCGCCCTCGGCGAGCACCCACGTGGTCGGCGCGCCGGGCAGATGACCCTCCTCGGGCCGGTGGTAGTCGCCGCCTCCCACCACCACCAGATCGCCGTCCGGGTCGCCGGCGAGACCGTGCGTCCAGGCCTGCGCCCAGGCCAGTGGCGCGCCCCGGCTGCGGTCCCACCAGCTCCAGTGCCACAGCTCGACGACCCGCGGCCGGTCGGCCATCGGGTGCCGCCAGGCGCAGTCGGCCGCCACCGGATGATTGACCGACAGCACCCCGCCCCGGTCGCGCACGGCCTTCGCCCACTCGTCGGGGGGCCGCCGGAAGTCGATCCAGCCGACGTCCCCGAGCGCGCCGGCGTGCCCGAGGTCGGTGGTCACCTCCTGCCCCGGCACGAGCACGAGACCGGCCAGCGCCGAGGCCGCCGCCAGCTCCAGGTGGTGGCTGACGGTGTTGTGGTCGGTCACCGCGAGGAAGTCCAGCCCGGCCGCGGCCGCCACACCGGCCAGTTCGTAGACGTTCAGCGTCCCGTCCGAGTGGTCGGTGTGCGCGTGCAGGTCCCCGGCGAGCCAGCGGTATCCCGGCGGCGACGGCAGCCGGCGCCGTACGGCGGCGGGCTCCGGCGGGACGGGCCCCGGCACGCGGGAGAAGCGGGCGCGGCGCCGGCGCGGCCGGGCGGGCGGCCGCACGTGCCTGATCACCCGGATCTCGTACGGCAGGCCGCCGAGGGGCACCCGGTGCAGCCCGACCAGCACCCGCCACACTCCGGGCTCGATCTCGCCGGGCAGGTAGCCGGGGGTGGCCCAGGACGGGGTGATGGTGTATTCGGAGCGCGCGCCACCCGACCAGCCGCGAAACCCGGCAGGCCCGGCGCAGCCGAGGTCGAGCACGCCGGCCGACCGGTCGTAGGACAGGCGCACCGTGAGGGCGGCCGTGCCGGGCCGCACCTCCACCGGCACCTCCGCCACCGGCCCGGCCAGCCGGTCGTCCAGCGTCCACGTCCCGCTGATCGCGGCCCCGGTCGTCACGCGCCACCCACCGGGGCGCCGTCGCGGTGGAGCAGTGCCCGGCCCGGGCGGGGCGCCGCCCGCAGCGGGCGGTCCGTGCACTCCAGCGTGACGAGATGGGCCGTGCCGAGGTTCTCCACCACCGCCACCTTCCCCCGGAAGGCCCCTTCTCTCCGGGCTCCGGGGGTCCGTCACCTCCGGCTCGCACCGCGGGCGCGGCCGTCCGGACCCGACGTACGGACGAACCGACCCTCGCACACGATCATCGACACGTAAAGAAGCGGTTCCGGCGAACGGGCGAGGGACGCGCGCCCGGCCTCTTGCGGGATGTCTGGTTCGCGCTGAGCTGATCGGGAAGAGTGCAAGCAGCGCTGAGACCTGAGTATGGTCGGGCGTAGTGACAACGCATGCTTGGAGGGAGTCGCGTGGCATCTCAGCCAGCCTGGGTGAACAGCCTCTTCACATATACGGGATCGTCGTCGTTCTCGGAGTTCCTAGGCGTGCACGCGCCGAACCTGCATCCCGCCCGCAACGAGTCGCTGGCGGCGCCGGTGGGTGACGAGATCCCGCACGCGACCACCATCGTCGCGGCGACCTGCGCCGGTGGCGTGGTGATGGCGGGCGACAGGCGTGCGACCTCCGGGAACATCATCTCGCAGCGGGACATCGAGAAGGTGTTCCGCACCGACGACTACTCCTGCATGGGCATCGCGGGCACCGCGAGCACCGGCCTGGAGCTGGCCCGGCTCTACCGGGTCGAGCTGGAACACTACGAGAAGACCGAGGGTCGCTCGCTGTCGACCGAGGGCAAGGCGCACCGCCTGGCCACCATGATCCGCGGAAACCTGCCCATGGCCATGCAGGGCCTCGTGGTCGTGCCGCTCTTCGCGGCCTACGACCCGTCCCACGGCACGGGGCGGATCTTCAGCTACGACGTGGGCGGCGGGCCGTACGAGCAGAGGGAGTTCCACTCGATCGGCTCGGGTTCGATCTTCGCCCGGGGCTCGCTCAAGAAGCTCTACCGGGAGAACTCCAGCCCGCAGGACACCGTCCTGGCCTGCCTGCACGCCCTTTACGACGCCGCCGACGACGACTCGGCGACCGGCGGCCCCGACGTGATGCGGAAGATCTGGCCGGTCGTGTCCGTCATCACCGACGACGGCTTCCGTCGCCTCCCGGACGACGAGGTCGCCGAATTCGTGGAGTCCATGCTGGAGAGGCGGATGACCGCCCCCGAAGGCCCGACCGCGCCGCTGCGCTAACCCAAGAGAGGATCACCCCCGGTGTCCATCCCCTTCGGAGGATATGCCTCGCCCGAGCAGATCATGCGGGACAGGGCGGAGTATGCCCGCAAGGGCATCGCGCGCGGTCGCAGCGTGGTCGTGATGCAGTACGCCGACGGCATCCTGTTCGTGGCGCCCAACCCGTCCAAGGCGCTGCACAAGATCAGTGAGATCTACGACCGCATCGGCTTCGCCGCGGTGGGGCGCTACAACGAGTTCGAGTCGCTCCGCCTGGCCGGCATCCGCTACGCGGACATCAACGGCTACACGTTCAACCGCACCGACGTCACCGGCCGCGGCCTGGCGAACCTGTACGCCCAGCACCTCGGCATGATCTTCACCGAGTCGATCAAGTCGTTCGAGGTCGAGATCGTCGTCGCGGAGGTCGGCGAGGCGGCCGAGGACGACCAGATCTACCGGATCACCTTCGACGGCTCCGTCTTCGACGAGCAGGGCATGGCCGTGATCGGCGGCCAGGCCGAGGCCGTCGGAGGGCGCCTGAAGGAGCGTTACAGCGAGGGACTGCCGCTGCCGCAGGCCCTCGACGCCGCGCTGGCGGCTCTGACCGAGCCGGGCGGCGAGCGTCCCCCGGTGACCCAGATCGAGGTCGCCGTCCTCGACAGGGGCAGGGAGCACCGCAAGTTCCTGCGCCTGACCGGGCCCCGTCTGGAAAAGCTCCTGGAGGCCGCCAAGGAGAGCCAGGGGGGCGCGCGGCAGCCCGCCGCCGAGGAGGTCCAGGCAGAGCAGGCACAGCAGGCACAGGCGGAGCAGGCCCCTGACACCGCCCCGCCGATCGCCCCAGACGGAGACATCGACACGGGCTCCGGCGAGTAGCCCGGCCCCCCGTCCGTACGCACGGCGGCGCCGCGCCCCCGGCAGGGGCGCGGCGCCGCCGTGTCATAGGGCCGGCTCGGGCGTTTCGGTCCAGCCAATCCCCGATTTCGCTACCCTCATCCCGTTATGACGACTTCTGATCTCTTCCGGCGAGCGGGCCTTCCGGCCGCCGCCGTCGCCCTCCTGTCGCTGACCGCATGCTCCGGAGCCTCCGGCACCTCGGCCGCGCCCACGGTGACCGCCACCGTGACGGTGACGGCCCCGGCGTCGCCCGCCGAGCCGTCCGCCGACCCGGTGGCCTCCGGCACCCCGGCGGCGGACACGCCCACCGACTCGGGCACCACCGCGCCGACGCAGAAGCCGGTCAAGGCCGGGCCGCCGATCACCGACAAGACCCCGGCGCCGTTCGGCGGGACCCTCCAGTCGGACCCCGGGCACGACTTCACCAAGGGGCTCAGCCCCAGCAGCAACGGTGTCGTACGCGGCCAGCTGGTCGCCATGCACGACGAGAACGTGGCGGAGTACCGGCCCGTCAAGTTCGTCAAGGAGTACGGCGGCAGCACCAGCGGCCACTTCGAGGGGCCGCCGGAGGGCGACGTCACGGCCTTCGCCGCGCCGATCGCGAAGAACGTCGTGTTCCTCAGCGCGGTCGGCTGCGACGGCAAGGACCAGACCATCGACAGCGAGTACCTCGGCACCCAGCGCTGCTCACGGGACAAGCTGGTCCTGCGGGCCGACGCGGGCGACCTTCGGGCGCTCATCACCGTTCAGGGCGGGCAGATCGTCAAGGTCGCGGAGATTTACGCGGCCTGACCTCTCCTTCTCGGCATTCCCACCGCCTGATCACTGTTCGCCCGCCGGTTTATGGGAATAGTGTGAGGTGATGGATCGACGCATATTCGGGCTGGAGAACGAGTACGGCGTCACCTGCACGTTCCGCGGGCAGCGGAGGCTGTCGCCGGACGAGGTGGCGCGGTACCTGTTCCGGCGAGTGGTGTCCTGGGGCCGATCGAGCAACGTCTTCCTGCGCAACGGCGCACGTCTCTACCTGGACGTGGGCAGCCATCCCGAGTACGCCACCCCTGAGTGCGACAACGTCGTGGAGCTGGTCACCCACGACAAGGCGGGGGAGCGAATCCTGGAGGGCCTCCTCGTGGACGCCGAAAAGCGGCTCCGCGAGGAGGGCATCGCGGGAGACATCTACCTGTTCAAGAACAACACCGATTCGGCCGGCAACTCCTACGGCTGCCACGAGAACTACCTCGTGGGCCGGCACGGGGAGTTCGGGCGGCTGGCCGACGTCCTGATCCCCTATCTGGTGACCCGCCAGATCATCTGTGGTGCGGGCAAGGTGCTGCAGACCCCGCGCGGAGCCGTCTACTGCGTCTCCCAGCGGGCCGAGCACATCTGGGAGGGCGTCTCCTCGGCGACCACGCGGTCCCGGCCGATCATCAACACCCGCGACGAGCCGCACGCGGACGCCGAGCGGTTCCGCAGGCTGCACGTCATCGTGGGCGACTCGAACATGAGCGAGACCACGATGCTGCTCAAGGTCGGCGCCACCGACCTGGTGCTGCGCATGATCGAGGCAGGTGTGGTGATGCGCGACCTGTCTCTGGAGAACCCCATCAGGGCGATCCGGGAGGTGTCCCACGACATGACGGGCAGGCGCAGGGTGCGCCTGGCCAACGGCCGTGAGGCCTCGTCGCTGGAGATCCAGCAGGAGTACCTGACCAAGGCGCAGGACTTCGTCGAGCGGCGCGGCGGGGACGCCATCGCCAAGCGGGTGCTGGAGCTGTGGGAGCGCACGCTCCGGGCGGTCGACACGGGCGACCTCGACCTCGTCTCGCGGGAGATCGACTGGGTGACCAAATACCAGATGATTGAACGTTACAGACAGAAGTACGACCTGCCGCTGTCGTCGCCGCGCGTCGCGCAGCTCGATCTGGCCTACCACGACGTCCACCGCAAGCGCGGGCTGTTCTACCTCCTGCAGAAGCGGGGGGCCGTCGAGAGGGTGGCCGACGACGTGCGCATCTTCGAGGCCAAGTCGGTTCCGCCGCAGACCACACGGGCCAAGCTGCGCGGAGAGTTCATCCGCAAGGCCCAGGAGAAGCGGCGCGACTTCACCGTCGACTGGGTCCACCTGAAGCTCAACGACCAGGCCCAGCGGACGGTCCTGTGCAAGGATCCGTTCCGCAGCGTCGACGAGAGAGTCGAGAAGCTCATCGCGGGTATGTGATCTCTTACACCGCTCTGACAGCGGGTTCGGGTAGCCTAGCCCGGACCCGCTGTCTGTTTGAGGATTCCCATATGCGCCGTCGTACGGCACTCGTCGCCGCCCTGCCCTTGTTGCTCGCCGCCGCGTGCGGAACCGCGCAGAAGACCGCGTCCAGCGCGAGCCCCACCTCGAGTGGCCAGGCCGCCGCCTCGGCCATCAAGGTGACGGGAGAGGTCGGCAAGAAGCCCACCCTGACCTTCCCGGCGGGCAAGCCCTCGCTCACGTCGGCCTCCATCAAGGTCATCGAGGGCCAGGGCACCCCGGCCAAGGACGGCGACGTCCTCACCGCCAACGTCACCGTCTACAACTGGGACGGCAAGGAGAACAAGGCGGCAGGCTCCGACTACGACCAGGGCAAGTCGGAGTTCGTCTCGGTCAGCCCGCAGCTGCCCAAGGCGCTGCACGAGGCGCTGGTGGGCGCCAAGCCGGGCGGCCGGGTGATGGCCGTGGTCGCCAAGGACAACCTGAGCGCGGAGCAGGCCGAGCAGGCCAAGCAGCAGGGCCAGGACTTCGACGCCTCGTCCCAGGTGCTGGTCATCGACGTGGTGTCGGCCGCGATGAAGGCCGTCCAGGGCACCGCCGTCGACCCCGCCGTGAACGGTGTGAAGGTCGGGAGCGCCGGCGGAGACAAGGCCCCGGAGCTGACCACCAAGACCAATGAGAAGGCGCCCAAGAAGCTGGTCGTCAAGACCATGATCAAGGGTGGCGGCCCGGAGGTGAAGGCCGGGCAGACGGTCCTCGCCCACTACATCGGCAAGATCTGGGGCACCGACAAGAAGTTCGACTCCAGCTGGGACCGCGGCCAGCCCGCGACGTTCGCCCTCGACCAGGTCGTCAAGGGCTGGGCGCAGGGCCTCACAGGCGTCCCGGTCGGCAGCCGCGTCCTGATCACGATCCCGCCGGACCTCGGCTACGGCAAGGAGGGCAACGCGCAGGGCGGCATCAAGGGCACCGACACGCTTGTCTTCGTCGTGGACGTCCTCGGCGCGGCCTGACGGCGACGCAACGCCAAGAGCCCCTCTCACCGGGTGGTGGGAGGGGCTCTTGCCGTACGGGCGTTCGCGTACGGGCGTCAGCCGAGGATCTGGTAGCTGTCGCCGTAGACCTTCCAGCGCAGCGGCGGGTCGAGGTCGAGGTCGCCGTTCTTGAGGAACACCCGCTGGGCGGTGTCGACCCGGCTGGTGTCGCCGTGCGCCTCCTCGGTCTTCATCGCGGCCTTGCGGGCGTCGAGGAACGCGTTGAGGTAGGCGACCTCGTCGCCGCCCTGCGCCGGGGTCCTCGCCTTCTTCATGGCCGCCTTCCGGATGCCGCCGAAGCTGACCGGGTCGCTGCCGGGGCCGTGCATCACCATGGCGTCGTAGTAGACGAACTGCCCGAGCGCGCGCAGGCCGTCGGCCCTGGCCTGGGCCACGGCGGGATCGAAGTACACGCGGTCGCGCTCGTCGTTCTGCGCCTGCCGGAACACGGGGTCCGCGGCGGCGGCGCGCCAGTCCTTGGGGAAGTGCGGGTCCAGCCCCCGGTGCGAGTCGGTGCCGTTCACCTTCCGCAGCGCGGGCAGGTACTTCGCCAGCACGTTGCCGGGCCTGCGCGCGGTGTAGAGCTCGACCAGGTCGAGCAGGTCGCCGGTGCCCGAGCAGAAGCCGATGATCCCGGCGGTGTAGCCGCGCCCGTCGTCGATGTCCTCGATGTATTTGTACTGGGCCTTCCAGTCGAGTGAGGAGTTCTCCGCGCTGGAGACCAGCTCCATCGCGATCTCCTTCTTCTCCGGGTACGTGAGGTCGGCGGGCACCGCCTCGACCGCCACCTTCACGGTCTCCCCGGCGGCGGCCGGGCCGCCGGTGCCGGCTACCGCCGCGTTCGCGGGGAGTACGGCCGCGGCGGCCACGAGCAGCAGAGCCGCGCGCCCGGGAGTGCGCCTGGTCAGCGGGTCTTTCACGTGCGTCGCTCCGTTCTCCGCCCGCGGCCGTGCGTCGCGGCGGGAAGGGGGCGCGGGCGGGGGTGAGCCCTCGTGAGGGATTTGGTCAGGAAGGTTTCCTGAGAAAAGCAGGGCCGCACGGCGGTGTCAACGGTCCCGGCGACGGCACGACCTAGACTCCGGCTGTGACGAGCGACGACCTGGAGTCGATGACCGTGCTCGGCGATCCCGTACGGCGGGCGCTGTATCGGTTCGTGGCCGAGCAGGGGCGGGACGTGAGCCGCAACGAGGCGGCCGAGGCGGCCGGCGTCCAGCGCACGCTGGCGGCCCACCACCTGGACAAACTGGTCGAGGCGGGCCTGCTGGAGTCGGGGTTCAAGCGGCTGAGCGGCAAGGCCGGCCCCGGCGGCGGTCGCCCGGCGAAGGTCTACCGGCGGGTGCGCGAGGAGCGGACCGTGAGCCTGCCGCCCCGCGACTACCGCACGCTCGCGCTCGTGCTGGCCGAGACCGTCGACCTGCTGGGCGGAGAGGAGAAGGCCGAGGAGGCCGCCCGGCGGACTGGAGAGCGTCTGGCCGCCGGCGAGGCCGCGGATCTCCCCGAGGTGTTGCGTGCGCGCGGCTACGAGCCGTACGAGGAGGACGGACGGGTGCGGTTGCGCAACTGCCCCTTCCATGTGCTGGCCGAAAGCCACCCGCTGCTCGTGTGCTCGATGAACCTCGCGCTCTGCGAGGGGATGCTGGCCGGTCTGGGCGAGACCGGGGTCGCCGCCACGCTCGACCCGAGACCGGGAGAGTGCTGTGTGGCCTTCACGTCTGCCGGAACGTCTTCTAAAAACAACGTAGATTGACATAGAATCGCGGCATGCATCTCGCCCAGCTCAACGTCGCCCATCTCAGGGAACCCCTCGACTCGCCCGCGCTGACCGACTTCCTCGACGCCCTGGCGCCGATCTACCAGGTGTCGGACGCCGCGCCCGGCTTCGTCTGGCGCATGAAGGAGGGCGATGAGCCCACGGACCTGATCCAGCACGACTACGGACCGATGCTGGTCGTGAACCTCTCGGTCTGGGAGTCCCGCGAGACGTTGTGGAACTTCGTCTACCGCAGCGCCCACCTGGAGGTGATGCGGCGCCGCCGGGAGTGGTTCCATCGGATCGCCGAGCCGTACACGGTGATGTGGTGGGTGCCCGAGGGCCACCTGCCGCCGCTCGACGAGGCCGTGGCGCGCCTGGACCTGCTCCGGGCGCAGGGGCCGGGGCCGGAGGCGTTCACGTTCAAGGACTTCTACGACAGCAGCGACGCCGCGTGCCTCCCGGCGGCGGCGGAGGTCAGGAAGTAGGCCAGGTCCCCCTCCAGCCCCCGGCCCATCGTGGACAGCCGCACGGGTGACGCCTTCAGCGCCTCGTGCAGGCCCTCCACCGGCACGGTCACGATCTCGTGGCGCGTGGCCAGGGGCGCGGCCTGCTCGCGCACCGTCGCTCCGAACGCGCCGGGCAGGTCCGGCACCACGACCCGGGCCGGGGCCAGCGCGACCCGGCCGTACGCGGTGAGCGAGTGGTGCGACACCCCGACGTGCCGCTCGCGGAGGTCGCCCTCGCTGACCCGCAGCGCGGCCACGGGCCGCCCGCCCAGCACGGCGGCGGCGTTGACCGCCTCGCCCGCCGCGACGCCGGAGAACCCCCAGCGGGTGCCGGTGCCGAGGTTGCCCGGCCCCTGCGCGACCACGGCGACGTCGGCGCCGAGCACGTGCCGGGCGGCCAGCAGGCCGGTGTGGAGCGTGACGACCTCGACGTCCCCGCCGAAGGACTGCCCGGTCGTCGCCACCCCGCACAGCCAGTCGCGCTCCCGCAGCGTCGCGCACGACATCGAGAACCAGGCCGGCAGCGCCCCGCCGTCCTGCATCACGTACGCCACCCTGATCCCCGGGGAGTCCGCGTAGAGGCCGCACAGGATCGCGGGCAGGGCGGAGTGCAGGTCGGCGACCACCACGGGCATCCCGTCGACGGAGTCGGCCTCCCGCAGCGCCTCGTGGTGCGGGGACCCCTGCTCGTCCGCGCCGAGCACGGTGGCCTGCAACGGGGTGTAGCGTGCTTTCACCAAGTGGCCGGGGCCGGAAGGATCTTGCGGTAAACGGTCCGGGACGGCCACCACCATGGCGTACCCTCCCGTACCGAGACCCATGGCGAGGGCGGTCGTGTTGAGCAGCACGGTGTCGCCCACCTCAGGGCGTCCCACCAGCGGGGGATAGGCGAGCGCCCGGCACTCGCCCTCGGCGACGGCGACGTCGAGTTCCACCGCCCCCGGCCACTCGCGCCGGACCCGCACCACTTCGCCCTTGCGCCATCTGATCACGCCGAAAAGGGTAGCGTTCTCGACTGGAAGGGAGGCCCGATGTCGCGGCGGAAGACCGAGCGGCTGCTCAACCTGGTTATCTGCCTGCTCGCGACGCGGCGGCCGTTGAGCGCGGAGCAGATCCGGCAGGCCGTCCCCGGGTACGACCCGGACAACGACGAGGCCTTCCAGCGCATGTTCGAGCGCGACAAGAACGAGCTTCGCGAGATCGGCATCCCCATCGAGGTCCACAAGGACCCCTGGGAGGACGACCCCGGCTACCGGATCGTACGCGAGGCGTACGAGCTGCCCGAGATCACCCTGGAGCCCGACGAGGCCGCCGTCATCGGCCTGGCCGCGCAGGTGTGGCAGCGGGCCAGCCTCGCCGAGGCGGCCGGCGGGGCGCTGCTGAAGCTGACCGCGGGCGGCGTGCACGCCGACCTCGCCGAAAGCCCGCTGGAGCTGCGGGTGGACACCCGCGACCCCGCGTTCCCCGCGCTGTGGGAGGCCGTGCGGGACCGGCGCGCGGTCGCCTTCGACTACCGCTCGGCCGGCAGCGAGTCGGTGCTGCGGCGCACCGTCGAGCCGTGGGGGGTCGTCAGCAGGCGCGGCCGGTGGTATCTGGCCGGGCACGACCGTGACCGCGGCGCCGCCCGGGTCTTCCGGCTGAGCCGGATCACCGGGGCCGTGTCCACGCTGGGACGGCCGGGGGCGTTCACCGTGCCGGAGGGGCTGGACCTGCGGGCCATGGTGGGCTACCAGGAACTGCCGAACGAGCGGGTCGCCCTGGTGCGCGTGCGCAAGGGCAGCTGCCTCGGCCTGCGGCACGCCGCCCAGGCCGTGCGCACCGGGCCCGGCGAGTGGGACGAGGCCGAGGTGACCTTCGCCGACCCCGAACGGCTGGCGGGGTGGCTGGCCAGTCTTGGCTCCGACGCCGTCGTGGTGGACCCGCCGGACGCGCGCGAGGCCGTGATCCGCCGTCTGAAGGGGGCGTTGCAGTGAGCTCGGACCGGCTGCCGCGGCTGCTCGCGCTCGTGCCCTATCTCATGTCGCATCCGGGCGCGCAGGTGCCCGAGGTGGCACGGCTGTTCGGCCTGTCGGAAAAGCAGCTCGTCGACGACCTTCAGCTCGTGTGGATGTGCGGCCTGCCCGGGCACACGCCCGGCGACCTGATCGACGTCTCGTGGGACGGCGGCGAGATCCTCATCGACAACGCCGAGGCGATCGCCCGGCCGCTCAAGCTCGGCGTGGACGAGGCGAGCGCGCTGCTCGTCGCGTTGCGCATGCTCGACGAACTACCCGAGTTCCAGGGCCGGGACGTGCTCGGCCGGGTCATCGCCAAGCTGGAGCAGGCGGCGGGCGAGGGCGCGGCCACGGTCAGCAGCCAGGTCCAGGTGGAGATCGGCGCGGCCCCGGACGCCCACGCCGTCATCACCGACGCCGCCCGCAGGAGCCGCAGGCTGTCGCTGCGCTACTACGTGCCGGGGCGTGACGAGATCACCCCCAGGGAGGTCGACCCGCTGCGGGTCGTGCTCGTGGACGGGCGGCACTACCTGGAGGGCTGGTGCTACCGCGCCGAGGCGATGCGGATGTTCCGCGTCGACCGGATCATGGACGTCGAGATCCTCGACGTGCCCGCGGACCCGCCGGCCGGGGCCGAGCCGATGGACGTCACCCGTGGCGTGTTCCGGCCGTCGGACAGCGACGAGCTGGTGGAGCTGGAACTGACCCCGGCGGGCCGCTGGGTGGCGGAGTACTACCCCTGCGAGGAGGTCGCCGAGCTCGGTGAGGGCCGCCTGCGCGTCTCGCTGCGGGCCCGCGACCAGTCCTGGCTGGTGCGGCTCGCGCTCCGGCTGGGCGACAGCGGCCGGGTGCTGTCGCCGGCGTCCCTCGCCGAGCGGGTCACGGCCACCGCCAAGCAGGCGCTGGCCAACTACGAGACCGCCTGACACACGGAGGAGGCCGCGATGACATGGATCTTCGCCCTGTCGGCGGTGGCGGTGGCGGGGCTCGCCGTCCTCGTGTGGCCGGCCGTCCGGGTGCTCACCGCGGCGCGGGAACTGCACGCCGAAGTCACGCGGGCCAGGGGGCGGCTCGGCGTGCCGGAATAAGGGGCTTTGCCCACGATTGATGTGGTTTTGAAGCCCGAGGACAGGTGAACTTTGGCGTGCGGTGCGCGTACGATCGGGGGTAGTACCCACGGCCCTCGCGGTAAGGACACGACATGCCCAACCTCGGACCCATGGAATGGATTCTGATCCTCCTGGTTCTGATCCTTCTTTTCGGAGCCAAGAAGCTCCCGGACACCGCGAGGGCCCTTGGGCAGTCGCTGCGCATGTTCAAGAAGGAGACCAGCAAGATGAGCGAGGAGGACGAGGAGCGGCAGACGGTCAAGGCGCAGGCCGAGCCCGTCGCTCCGCCTGCGGCGCAGATCCCGCCGGCCACCCCGTCCGTCGAGGACCGGCTGCGTGTCCTGGAGGAGGAGAACCGGAGGCTGCGGGAAAGCCAGCAGCCGGTGAGCTCGCAGAACGAGCAGCGCTCCAACTAGGCGCCGCACCCCCACTGACCCCAGGACGAACCAGATGGCCCTGTTGAAACGGTCGACTCCCGCCGTCACGGCGGACGACGGGCGGATGACGCTCATGGAGCACATCCGCGAGCTGCGCAACCGGCTGATCAAGGCCATCCTGGCGGTGGTCGTCGGAACCGCCGTCGGGTTCATCTATTTCGAACCCATCTGGAACTTCCTGAAGCAGCCGTACTGCCGGCTGCCGCAGGCCCACCAGTTGAACGGCGACAAGTGCACGCTGGTGGTGAACGGGGTCTTCGACTCGTTCTTCGTCAACCTCAAGGTCGCCGTGATCTTCGGCGTGGTGGTCTCGGCGGTGTTCTGGATCTACCAGCTCTGGGCGTTCGTGACCCCGGGCCTGTACCGGAACGAGCGCCGCTACACCATGGCGTTCCTCGGGCTCTCCGTCCCGCTGTTCACCGCGGGCTCGGCCCTCGCCTACGTCACGATGGACAAGGGCCTGTCCCTGCTGCTCGGCTTCGCCCCCGAGGGCACGCTGACGCTGGTGAGCATCAACGATTACCTCAGCTTCTCGCTCGCGATGCTGATCATCTTCGGCGTCTCCTTCCTGATGCCGTTGCTGCTGGTGTTCCTCAACGTCATCGGGGTGCTCCGGTTCAAGACGGTGTCCAAGCACACCCGCATGGTCGTGTTCCTGATGTTCGTCTTCGCCGCCGTCGCGACGCCGAGCCAGGACCCCATCACCATGCTGGCCCTGGCGGTCCCGATGGTCGTGCTGTTCTTCGTCGCGGAGGCGTTCATGTACTTCCACGACAAGAAGCGCGACGCCGCCGACGCGGCGCACGCACGGGCGATCGAGGAGGAGCTCGACGGGTCGTCCGCCACCGCGGGTACGGCGGACTCGGTCGACGCGAGGGACTGACCGAATCTTCCTCTGGTGTCGCCCGGTGGGCGGCGGTAGGTTCCGCGTATGGCCGATGAGATCGTCGTCCTGGTGAACCCCACCGCCCGCGGCGGCCGTACGCTGCGCCTGCTCGACCCGGTGCTGCGGCGGCTGCGGACAGGCGGCCGCCCGGTCTCGGTGGTCGTCGGGACCTCGGCGGCGGACGCCCTGGGCCGGGCCCGCGACGCCGTCGCCGCCGGCCCGGCCGCGCTCGTCGCCTTCGGCGGCGACGGTCTGGTCCACCTGGCCGTGCAGGCCGTGGCCGGGACGGCCGTGCCGCTCGGGATCCTGCCGGCAGGGACCGGCAACGACATCGCCGCCGCCCTCGGCATCCCGCGCGGGGATCCGCTCGCCGCCGCGGACATCGTGACCGCGGGCGACTGCCGGGTGATCGACGCGGCCAGGCTGGGGACGGGCGAGTGGTTCGCGGGAGTGCTCGCCTGCGGGTTCGACTCCCGCGTCAACGAACGGGCCAACGCCATGACCTGGCCGCCCGGAATGGCGAAGTACCTGGTCGCGCTCGCACGGGAACTGCGGTCGTTCACCCCGATCCCGTTCCGGATCACCCTCGACGGGGAGGCCGTCGAGCGCGAGGCGATGCTGGTGGCGGTGGCCAACACCCGGTCGTACGGCGCCGGGATGCGGGTGTGCCCGCAGGCCCGGCCCGACGACGGTCTGCTCGACGTGCTCGTGGTCGGGGCGTTGTCCACGGGCGGGTTCCTGCGCATCTTCCCCCGCGTCTACCGGGGCAGCCACACCCGGCACCCCGCCGTGACCCTGCGGCGGGCCCGCCGCGTGGAGATCGAGGCCCTGGCCGGGGACGTCGTCGCGTACGCCGACGGCGAGCGGGCCGGCCCCACCCCGCTGACCTGCGCCGTCGAGCCGGGAGCGGTGCGCGTCCTGGCGCCCTGACCCCCCAGCGCTGCGCTACGCCATGAAGGCGGCGCGTAGAAGGATCACCGATGACGGACGCCCGGAATCCCGTTATCGGTAGGGTTGACGGTATGAGTACGCCAGCGGAACGCTACGCCGCCTTCCGTGAGGGGCAGGCCGGCGCCGGACCCGCTCTCGCCTCGTTCCGCGAGCTTTACGACTTCGAGCTCGACGAGTTCCAGATCGACGCCTGCCAGGCGCTGGAGGCCGGTGACGGCGTGCTGGTGGCCGCGCCCACCGGGTCGGGCAAGACGGTGGTGGGAGAGTTCGCCGTCCACCTGGCCCTGGAGCAGGGCCGCAAGTGCTTCTACACGACGCCGATCAAGGCGTTGTCCAACCAGAAGTACAACGACCTGGTCAGGCGCTATGGCGCGGGCAAGGTCGGCCTGCTGACCGGCGACAACAGCGTCAACGGCGAGGCCCCGATCGTGGTCATGACCACCGAGGTCCTGCGCAACATGCTGTACGCGGGCTCGAACACGCTGACCGGCCTCGCGTACGTGGTGATGGACGAGGTCCACTACCTGGCCGACCGGTTCCGCGGCGCGGTCTGGGAAGAGGTCATCATCCACCTGCCGGAGTCGGTGCGGGTGGCGGCCCTGTCGGCCACGGTCAGCAACGCCGAGGAGTTCGGCGAGTGGCTGGGCGAGGTGCGCGGCGACACCACGGTCATCGTGGACGAGCACCGGCCGGTCCCGCTGTGGCAGCACATGCTCGTCGGCAACAAGATGTTCGACCTGTTCGTCGACGAGGGCGACGGCACCCTGCGGGTCAACCCGTCCCTCATGCGGATCTCCCGCGACGAGATGCGGCTGGCCCAGGCCAGGGGCAGGCGGGGCTACTCGCGGCCCGGCCGGGGCACGACGTCGAGCCGGTCGGACGTGATCGAGAGGCTCGACGCCGAGGGCCTGCTGCCGGCGATCACCTTCATCTTCTCCAGGAACGGCTGCGACGCCGCCGTCATGCAGTGCCTCTACTCGGGGCTGCGCCTCACCACGGAGGCCGAGAGCCACGAGATCCGCCAGATCGTGGACGAGCGCACCGCGCACCTGCCCGACGAGGACCTCGCGGTGCTCGGCTACCTCGAATGGCGCGACTGCCTGGAGCGCGGCCTGGCCGCCCACCACGCGGGCATGCTCCCGGCGTTCAAGGAGGTCGTGGAGGAGCTGTTCACCAAGGGGCTGGTGAAGGCGGTCTTCGCGACCGAGACGCTGGCGCTCGGCATCAACATGCCGGCCAGGTCCGTGGTGATCGAGAAGCTCGACAAGTGGAACGGCGAGACCCACGCCGACCTGACCCCGGGGGAGTACACCCAGCTCACCGGGCGGGCCGGGCGGCGCGGCATCGACATCGAGGGCCACGCGGTGGTGGTCTGGCAGCCGGGGATGGACCCCCTCTCCGTCGCCGGTCTCGCCGGCACCCGCACCTATCCGCTGCGCTCCAGCTTCAAGCCGTCGTACAACATGGCGGTCAACCTCGTCGGGCAGGTCGGCCGGGAGCGGGCGCGGACCCTGCTTGAGGACTCCTTCGCCCAGTTCCAGGCCGACCGGGCCGTGGTCGGGCTGGCCCGCCAGCTCCGCAAGGCGGAGCAGGCCCTGGAGGGCTACGCCGAGGCCATGACCTGCCACCTCGGCGACTTCGAGGAGTACGCCGCGATGCGCAGGCGGCTGTCGGACCGCGAGGCCGAGCTGTCGCGCCAGCGGGGGGCGGCCCGCCGCGCGCAGGCCGTGCAGTCCCTGGAGGTGCTCAAGCCCGGCGACGTCATCCGGGTGCCGGGCGGCCGGCGCGCGGGCATCGCGGTCGTGCTCGACCCGGGCGTCAACGGCCGGGGGCACGAGGGCCCCTCGCCGCTCGTGCTGACGATCGGCAAGCAGGTCAAGCGCCTGTCGGCGGCCGACTTCCCGGTGCCGGTCGAGCCGGTCGACAAGATCAGGATCCCGAAGGGCTTCAACCCGCGCTCACCGAAGGAACGGGCCAACCTCGTCTCGACCGTGCACGCGAAGCTGGGCGACCGCGACCTCGGCAAGCCGCCGCGGGCGCGCGACCACGCCCAGGAGGACGAGGAGGTCACGCGCCTGCGGCGGGAGCTGCGCCAGCACCCCTGCCACGGCTGCGACGAGCGTGAGGACCACGCCCGCTGGGCCGAGCGCTACCACAAGCTGCTCAGGGAGACCGAGGGGCTGCGCCGCCGGGTCGAAGGGCGCTCCCACGTCATCGCCCGCACCTTCGACCGGGTCTGCGGCGTGCTGGACCAGCTCGGCTACCTGGAGGGCGAGTCCGTCACGGAGCAGGGCCGCAGGCTCGCCTCGCTCTACACGGAGCTCGACCTGCTCACGGCCGAGTGCCTGCGGGCGGGCGTGTGGAACCGCCTCGACCCCGCCGAGCTGGCCGCGTGCGTGTCGTCGCTGGTGTACGAGTCGCGGCAGGCCGACGACGTCCGCAGCCCCAAGATCCCGGCCGGTGCCACGCGCGACGCGCTCGGCGAGATGGTGCGGCTGTGGGGCGAGCTGGAGGGCATCGAGGAGGACCACGGGCTGTCGTTCGTGCGCGAGCCCGACGTGGGCTTCGCCTGGGCGGCCTTCCGCTGGGCCAAGGGCCACAGTCTCGACGCCGTGCTGACCGACTGCGATCTCGCCGCGGGCGACTTCGTCCGCTGGATCAAGCAGTTGCTCGACCTGCTCGGCCAGCTCAGGGACGCCGCGCCCAAGGGGAGCAAGGTCGCCGAGAACGCCCTCAAGGCCATCGACGCCATGCGCCGCGGCGTCGTCGCCTACTCGTCGGTGAGCTGAGCCTGCTCACACGGCGGTGAAGCGGACCTCGCGGGTGGCGGGGTCGGCGCGCGTGAGCCGTACGGGCACGCGCTCGCCGAGCGGCAGGCGGTCGCCGTCGCAGCGGGCGATGACGGCGGGCTCGGTGACCTGCACCTGCCCGCCCGGCTTTCCGTCGGTGACGTCGACGACGACCGCCTCGAAGACCTCGCCGATCCTGGGGTGCAGCACGGCCGCCTCGACCAGGTCCACGCAGGCCCGCTCCACCGCGCCGGCCCGCCTGCCGCCCGTGGCCATCTCCTCCGGCAGGCCGGGCAGCGCCGCCGCGACCTGTTCGGGGACCGGGCGGCCCGCCGCCACGGCCAGGCAGACCTCGGTGCCGAACCGGTCGACCAGCCGCCGCAGCGGCGCGGTGACGTGCGCGTACGGCGCCCCCAGGGCGGCGTGCAGCACCTGCGCGGGTGCCGCCGAACCGTCGAAGGCGAGGTAGGCCGCGCCGCGCAGCAGCACCGTCGACTCGTGCAGGAAGGCGGCATGGCCGGGGATCTTCGAATCGAGCCCGTCCACGACCTCGGCGTACGACGTGCCGTCGGGCCAGGGCACGCCGAGCGCGGCGGCGACCCTGCGGACCTTGCCGACGTCCTTCGGGCCCGCCTCGGGCAGGACCCGCAGCACACCGACGCCCGCGTCCAGCATCATCCGGGCCGCCGCCATGCCGGTGAGCAGCGAGATCTGGGCGTTCCACGCCTCACTGGGGAGGTTGGTGCGGAACTCCACCCGGTAGCCGCCGTCTCCGTCGGGGACCACCTGCTGCTCGGGGGTCGGCAGCGACAGCCCGCCCCTGGCCCGCTCCCGTTCCAGGCGCAGCGGCCCCACCTCGGCGAGCAACGCGAGCGTCCCCTCCGCCCGGCCGGTGTCCACGGCGGCCTGGACCGTCTCGTAGTCGAGCCGTTCCCGGCTGCGCACCAGCGCGCGGCGCAGGTCCACCGCCTCGATCTCCCCGTCGGACCCGAGGTCGAGCCGCCACAGGGCCGCGGGGCGGGCCTGTCCGGGCAGCAGGCTGGCCGCGCCCTCCGACAGGACCGGCGGGTGCAGCGGCACGCGCCCGTCGGCCATGTAGACGGTCTCGGCGCGGACCCGCGCCTCTGTGTCGATCGCCCCGCCGGGCCGGACGAACGCCGCGACGTCGGCGATCGCGTACCAGACGCGGTAGCCCGTCCCGCGCCGCTCGATGCACAGCGCCTGGTCGAGGTCCATCGAGCCGGGCGGGTCG
Organism: Microbispora bryophytorum; assembly: GCF_043197435.1. Taxonomy (NCBI): domain Bacteria; kingdom Bacillati; phylum Actinomycetota; class Actinomycetes; order Streptosporangiales; family Streptosporangiaceae; genus Microbispora; species Microbispora bryophytorum. Next base: position 277,368 of record NZ_JBICTF010000010.1, read on the forward strand.
ATGGTCACCAGCGGCAGGCCGGTCTGATCCTCGTCAGGCGCGGTGGGAGAGGCGGCGGCCCGCTCGGCCTCCTCCCGCACGGGGGCGGGGAACCGGTCCGGCAGGTCGAACTCGCTGCGGATGCGAGCGAACCCTGCTTCTACTGCAGGGCGGAGCCCGTCCGCGGTGTCGTGGAGGTGGATCGTCGTGCGCGGCACGCGATCAACCTACCTGAGTGCGGACATACCGGGCCGTATGCGGCCCTACTGGGTAAGCGCGGCGAGCAGGCGGTTGAGCGGGCTGTCCAGGCCGTGCTTCTCCGACAGCGCGATCAGCCGCTCGGGGTCGCGCGGCGCGGCGGGCAGGGTGATGTCGGCATCCGGGACCGGGGCGTCGCGGGCCACCCGGACCACGGCGGGGGCGACCTCCAGGTAGTCGCGGGCGGCGGCGAGCTTGTTGCGCGCGCCCGCGGGGAAGCCGTCCGCGCCGCCGTCGTCCAGCGCGGCGACCAGCGCGGACAGCGATCCGAAGCGCGTGATGAGGGCCGCCGCCGTCTTGTCGCCGATGCCGGCGACGCCGGGCAGGCCGTCGCTCGGGTCGCCGCGCAGCGTCGCGAAGTCGGCGTACGCCCGGCCCGGGATGCCGTACTTCTCCCGGACGAACGCCTCATCGACGATCTGGAGGTTACGGATTCCCCTTACTGTGTAAAGGGCGCGGCAGGGCTTCTCGTCGTCGACGAGCTGGAACAGGTCGCGGTCGCCCGTGACGATGTCCACGGCGCCGGTCGCGGCGGTCGCGTAGGTACCGATCACGTCGTCGGCCTCGTAGCCGGCGACGCCGACGCGGGCGATGCCGAGCGCGTCCAGGACCTCCTCGATGACCGGGACCTGCGGGGCCAGCGTGTCCGGCACCTCCTCCTCGTCGCCGGTCGCCACCCGGTGCGCCTTGTACGACGGGATCGCGGCCACCCGGAACGCCGGCCGCCAGTCGGCGTCCATGCACGCCACGATCTGGGTGGGGGAGTGCTGCCGGACCAGGGTGGCGATCATGTCGAGGAGCCCGCGCACCGCGTTGACCGGCATGCCGTCCGGCGAGGTCACCGACTCCGGGACTCCGTAAAACGCGCGGAAGTACAGCGACGGGGTGTCGAGAAGCATCAGCACCCTGCCATTGTCACGCCTGTCAGGGGCGCCGCGGACCCTTTCCGGTCACCGCCACGGCCAGCAGGCAGGTGTCGTCCTCGGGGTTGGGGCCGCCGATCGCCTCCAGCAGGCGGTCGAGGCCCGCGTCGAGGTCCGCTCCGGCCGTGCCGAGCCCGGTCGCCACGGCCGCCTCCATGATGAGGGACACCCCGGCGCCGATGTCGCGCGAGCGCCGCTCCACCAGCCCGTCGGTGAACATCAGCAGCAGGTCGCCGGGCTCGAGGCGCACGTCGGCCACCCCGTACGGCAGGCTCGACGTCGCCCCGAGCACGACTCCCCTGGGCGCCCCGAGCTGGCGCGCGCCCCCGCGACGCACCAGGATCGGGGCGAGGTGGCCCGCCTGTGCCCACGTGAAAAGGCGGGTCGCCGGGTCGAAGTGGCCGCACACGGCGGTCGCGGTGGTGTCGTCCAGCCGGGTGAGGACCATCGCGTTCAGCCACGTCAGCAGCCTGCCGGGGCAGGCCCCCGTCATGCTCAGGCCGAGCAGCGCGTGACGCAGCTGAGCCATCTCGGCGATCGCGGGCAGGCCGTGTCCGGACACGTCGCCCACCGCGAGGAACATGCGTCCGTCGGGCAGCGGCGCGGCGTCGTACCAGTCGCCGCCGAGGCTCGACGCCCGGCCCGCGGGGATGTACCGGACCGCGATCCGGGCGTAGGGCAGGTCGATCGACGCGCCGGGTTCGGGCAGGATCGCCTCCCGCAGCGCCAGGGTGACGCGGCGCTCCTCGGCGGCGCGTTCCCGGCGCTCCACCCACCGTCCGGCGAGGTCCTGGACCGTGCCGATGTCCTGGACCATGAGGGGGACGGCGCCGGGCGCCGTGTCCGGGTCGCGGTCGTCCGCGGGGGGAAGGGCGGGCCTTGTGCCGCCCACTACGCCGACCATTTGTCTCGCTCTCGATGCCGCTCTTGCAGTGCCATGCGGACGTTCTGTGCTCGTCCTGACGCGGAGCGTAGCAGCCCTGCATTCCGCAGGGGTTGGTTTTCTTCTATGGCGTGGAATAAGCCAGAGCCTCTCGAAGCTCGCCCGCGTGGCGGCTGTGGTATGCGCACCTGAGTACGTCGTCAGGGCCCGCGCTCGTTAGATTAGGTCGCGTGACGACGATGTCCCCGGAGCCCTCCGGCCTGTATCCCACGACCCGTCCGGCCGCAGTCAGCGAGGCCGTCGACCGCGCCGGCCTCGACGCGCTGCTGCTGACCCCAGGACCCGACCTGCGCTACGTGACCGGCTACGACGCGCTGCCGCTGGAACGCCTGACCTGCCTGGTCGTGCCGGCGTCCGGAGAGCCGTTCCTGATGGTGCCGCGCCTGGAGCTGCCGGCCGCCGAGCATTCGCCCGCCTCCCGGCTCGGCATCGAGTTCGTCGCGTGGGACGAGACCGACGACCCGTTCGCCGAGGTGGCCAACCGCCTGGGCCCGGTCGCCCGGGTCGGGCTCGCCGACCGCATGTGGGCGATGCAGTCGCTGCGCTTCCGCGCGGCCATGCCCGGAGCCGAGCAGGTGCTGGCCGGGAGCGTCCTGCGCGAGCTGCGCATGCGCAAGTCGCCCGAGGAGAAGGCGGCGCTCGCGGAGGCGGGGGCGGCCATCGACGCCGTGCACACCCTGGTGCCCCGGTTGCTGAAGGCCGGTCGCACCGAGCGCGAGGTCGGCAAGGACATCGCGGAGGCGATCGTCGACGCGGGTCACGCCCGGGTCGACTTCGTGATCGTGGGCTCGGGCCCGAACGGCGCCAGCCCGCACGCCGAGCTGAGCGACCGGGTGATCCGGCCCGGCGAGCCCGTCGTGGTCGACATCGGCGGCGTCATGCCCAGCGGCTACTGCTCGGACTCCACCCGGACGTACTGCGTGGGCGAGCCGCCGGCCGATTTCACGGCGTACTACGAGGTGCTCAAGCGCGCCCAGGAGGCCGCCTGCGCCCACGTCAGGCCCGGCGTGAGCTGCGAGTCGGTGGACGCCGCCGCCCGCGAGGTGATCGCGGAGGCGGGGTACGGCGAGTACTTCATCCATCGCACCGGGCACGGCATCGGCCTGGAGACGCACGAGGAGCCGTACATCGTGGCGGGCAACACCGAGGAGATGCGGCCGGGATTCGCCTTCTCCGTCGAGCCGGGCATCTACCTACCCGGTCGGCACGGCGCCCGGATCGAGGACATCGTCGTCTGCGGCGAGACGGCCGGAGAGCGGATGAACGTCACGACCAGGGACCTGGTCGTGGTCGACTGATCCCCGAGGCCGTGCTCTCCGCCGCTCTGGCAGAGTGATGATCACGACTGCCGGATCGGAGGACGAATGACGCACGAGGGCATCGACGAGGGCATGGACGATCCCCGCGCCCAGGCCGAGGGCGAGGTCAGCATGGCGCGGCTGGCCCTGGCCGATGGGGAGACCGGGCTCGCCGCCGCGCACGTCGCGGCGGCGCTGGCCCACGATCCCGCCCTGCCCGAGGCCCACGAGATGCTGGCGCGGCTGCTGGCCGGGCCGGGCGGCGGGCCGGACCTGTTTCCCCTGGACGAGCCGGTCTTCCTCGGCACCGCGCTGGCCCGCGCCCACGCCTTGGCCGCGCGAGGCGAGCACGTGCCCGCGCTGCGCCTGCTGATCTCGGTGCAGCGGCACGAGCCCGCGGGCCGCTGGGCGCACGTCCCGTGGGTGCTCGACCCCGAGCTGCCCGGGCGGATCCCGCCCGACGAACTGGGCTCGCTCGTCTCGCTGCTGGCCTCCGGGCTGCCCGGCACGGTGCCGGAGGACGGCCGCGAGGCGCTGCTGCCGTACGTCGCCCTGGTGCGGGGCGCGCTGCGCGCCCACCCGGACGACGCGGCGCTGCTGTGGCTGGCCTCGCTCCTCCTGCGCCGGGTGGGGGAGGCCGAGGAGGCGGTGGAGCTGGCCGCCCGCTCCTACGCGCTGGCGCCATCCTTCCAGGCCGCCCTGGCCGAGGGATACGCGTGCCGTGAACTGCGGCGGTGGCCCGAGGCCGAGCGGGCGATGGTGCGGGCGCTCGAGCACGACCCCGCCAACCTCGCGTTGTACACCGACATCGGCGAGATGCTGTACAGCAGCGGCCGCCCGGAGGAGGGCCTGGAGTGGGTGGAGCGCGCGCTGCGGCGCGAGCCCCGGCACCCGAACGCCTACCCGACGGCCTGCGGGATGCGGTTCGAGCGGGACGGGGACGTCCGGCACCTGGTCGAGCTGGCCGACCACCTGCGCGACGACCCCGGCAACGAGCACGGTGACGCGGTCCTCGGCGAGCACTGCGCGCTGCGCCTCTGGCTGGGACGCGTCCCGGGCCCGACGGAGTCGGTGATCGACGTGCTCTACCAGATGGCAGAGCAGGAGGAGGTCCCGGCGAGCGTCGAGCTCGCGGTCTCCGCCGTCGAGCCGCCCAGCGCGCTGCTCGCCTTCTCCCAGGTCGTGCCCGGCTTCGCACTGACCATCGCCGGCGCGCCGGAACCCGACGCGCGGCTGACCGTCCCGGAGGTGTACGCCCACGGCCCGGTGCGGACCGTGGCACGCCGGGTGTGGCGTTACGAGGGCCTGACGGCCGTGCCCGCCGTGCCCCCGCCGTCGCGCGAGGCGCTGGAGGCCGTCGCCGCCGTCGCGACTCTGCGCTGGCCGCACCTGCCGGCCGCCTACGACCACGCCGTACGCCTGTCGGGCCTGTCCCTCGGCGACCTGCTCGGCGTGCTCGCCCACCCGCCGCTGTCGCCGTACGGTGAGCCCGCGGCCGTGCCGTTGTGGATCAGGCAGGTCCAGGCGTGGGCCTGCCTCGGCATCGCCCACCACCGGGCCGGTCAGGCGTGGGCGGAGTCCGAGCGCAGGAGCGTGCTGGCCGACCTGGCGTACGGGCCGGAGGACTGGGTGACCGAGGCCGCCCTGCTGGCGATGGTCGCCACGGCCTGGGTGGACCCGGACGCCCGCGACGACGTGGCCGAACTGGTGGCCTGGCGCTACCTGGCCGCCGTGGAGGCGTCGAAGACGAGGCCCGTGACGATCCTCGGCTCGCTGGCCGCCCTCGTGTCGGCGACCCCCGGCATGCACCCCGACGTACGGGCGCTGGCCGCGGATGCGTGATCGCGGAATTGTCGCCCGGGTCTGGTAGGACGGACCCGCCGACACCCCCCGACGAGAAAGTCCGCCCATGATTCCCTACGACCCCTACTTCGGTTACAAGCATCGCTACGAGGAGAACTACGCCGGGCTGCCGGTGATCGAGATCGTCCCCGAGGATGAGGAAATCCCCGACCCGGCTTCGGTGGCGGTGCGGATCAGCTCGGGGTGGGGCCGGGACTACCCCATCGCCGACGCGTTCGACGTGTTGCTGAGGCGTGTGGACACAGCCAGGGTCCCGGCACTCGTGATCGGCGGGTGGGAGGACTGCTACGGCACGTCGTCGGAGCAGATCGTCGGCCTGCTCGCGGACAACGCCGCCCGGTTCCCCGGGCTACGCTCGCTCTTCGTCGGCGCTATCAGCTCCCACGAAGCGGAGATCTCCTGGATCCAGCAGTCGGACGTCACGCCGCTGCTGGAGGCGTTCCCGCGGCTGGAGCGGCTGGAGGTGCGCGGCGGCACGGGGCTGCGACTCCGGCCCGTCAGGCACGAGTCGCTGCGCATGCTGCGGTTCGAGACCGGCGGGCTGCCCGCCGTGGTGGTGCGTGCGGTCGGGGCCTGCGACCTGCCCGCCCTGGAGCACCTGGACCTGTGGTTCGGTGAGGAGAGTTACGGCGGCGACGCCACCGTGGCGGACCTGGCGCCGATCCTGTCCGGCGAGCGGCTGCCGGCGCTGCGCCACCTCGGTCTGCAGGACAGCGAGATCCAGGACGAGCTCGCGGCGGCCGTTGCCTCCGCGCCGGTCGTCGCCCGGCTGGAGTCCCTCGCCCTGTCGATGGGCGTGCTCACCGACGCCGGGGCCGAGGCCCTGCTCGGCGGGCAGCCGCTGACCCATCTGCACACGCTCGACCTGCACCACCACTTCCTCACCGACGCGATGGTCGCCCGGGTGACCGAGGCGCTGCCGGGCGTCGAGGTCGACCTGTCGGAACAGGAGGAGGCCGAGGAGGACGAGGGCGAGATCTGGCGCTATGTGGCGGTGAGCGAGTGACGGCCGCGCCCGACCCCGGCGAGACCTTCGTCCACGAGGACCTCTACCTGTACGGCCTGGAGTGGGAGCCCGGACAGTTCTTCGCCGGCAGGCCGGTGGTGGAGCCGGGAGAGACGGTCGCCGACCCCTCGGCGGTCGCGTGGGCTCTCACCAACGGGCTGTCCGACAACGGGGGAGAGCCGGGACTCGAGCAGGAACTCCGGCGCCTGCTCGACTCGGTGGACGGCGACTCGATCGAGTCGATCGTCCTGGTTCACTACGGGCACGACGTGGGCGAGTTCCTGGCCGCCAACGCGGCACGGCTGCCCCGTCTCCGGTCGGTCTTCCTGGGGTTCGTCAGCGTGGAGCTGTTAGAGATCTCCTGGATCGAGCAGGGGGACATCACCCCGCTGCTCGAGGCGTTCCCGCACCTGGAGCGGCTGGATGTGCGCGGCTCGGACGGGCTGACCCTGCGGCCCGTACGGCACGAGCGGCTGCGGGTGCTGCGGTTCGAGTGCGGCGGGCTGCCCGCCGCGGTGGTGCGTGCGGTCGGGGCCTGCGACCTGCCCGCGCTGGAGCACCTGGAGATGTGGCTCGGGGTCGAGAGCTACGGCGGGGACGCCACCGTGGCCGATCTGGCGCCGATCCTGTCCGGCGAGCGGCTGCCCGCGCTGCGGCGGCTCGGCCTGTGCGACAGCCCGGCGCAGGACGAGATCGCGGCGGCCGTCGCCGCCGCTCCCGTGGTGGCCCGGCTGGAGGAGCTCAGCCTGTCGATGGGCGAGCTTACGGACGCCGGCGTTGAGGCGCTGCTGGGCGGGCAGCCGCTGACCCATCTGCGCCGGCTCGACCTGCACCACCACTACATCAGCGGGGCGATGGCGGCCCGCGTCGCCGCGTCACTGCCGGGCGTCGACGTGGACCTGTCCGAGCGGCAGCCGGACGACGAGCGCTACGTGGCGGTGAGCGAGTGACACCGGGCCTCGCTGTCGTCGGCGTGCCGGGTGACCGGCGGGTGACGATGTTCCGCGACGCCGCCGTGGACAGGGGGCTGCCCGAGCCGCGGGTGGTGCCCTGGCGTGACGTGCTGACCGGACGCGAGATCGGCCTGCCGCCGGGGACGCTCGTGCGGATCGACTCGCCGGGCGAGGACGCGGAGACCGACGCGCTGCTGCGCGGACCGGGGGATCCCACCCGGGTCGGCGGGGGCGCGGCCTGGTATGCCGCCTTCACGGCGGGGCTGCGGAGGATCGCCGCGCTCCCCGGCGTCCGCCTGCTGGGAGACGTCGAGGAGATCGCGGTGATGTTCGACAAACGCCGCTGCCACGCCCGGCTGTCCGCGGCCGGGGTGCCGGTGCCGCCCGCCTTTGAAGCCGGTTCGTACGGCGAGCTGCGCGAGCGGATGGCCGAGCGGGGCTGGGCCCGCGTGTTCGTCAAGCCCGCCCACGGCTCGTCGGCCTCCGGCGTGGTCGCCTTCCAGGCCCACGCGGGCCGGGTCAAGGCGGTCACGTCGGCGACCTGGATCGGCGGCACGCTGTGCAACTCGCTGCGGGTCCGCTCGTACGAGGACGAGGCCGACGTGAAGGCGCTGGTCGAGACGCTCGCACCCGACGGGCTGCACGTGGAGCGGTGGTTCCCGAAGGCGTCGGCAAGCGGCAGGACGTTCGACCTGCGCGTCGTGACCGTGGCCGGGATCCCGACCCACGCGGTGATGCGCACGAGCAGGACGCCGATCACCAACCTGCACCTCGGCGGCCTGCGGGGCGACCTCGGCGTGGTCCGGGCGCGGCCCGGCCTGTGGGAGCGGGTGCTCGACGTGGCCGCCCGGACCGCCGCGTGCTTCCCGGGGAGCCTGACCGCCGGGGTCGACCTCATGGTCGGGGCCGACCGGCGGTCGGTGGCCGTGGCGGAGGTCAACGCTTTCGGCGACCTCCTGCCCGGCCTGGGCGACCTGGCGGGCACGGGCAGGGACACCTACGCCGAGCAGGCCGAGGCGATCTCGGGCCGGCGATGGACATGAACGAGGTCGTGGGGACCCACGACATCCTCCTGGTCACGCTCGACACGCTCCGCTACGACGTCGCGGCCGAGCTGGCCGACGCCGGGCGGCTGCCCGGCCTGCTGCCCGGCGGCCGCAGGTGGGAGCGGCGGCACAGCCCCGGCAGCTTCACCTACGCCGCGCACGCCGCGATCTTCGCGGGGTTCCTGCCCACGCCGGTCACGCCGGGGCCGCACCCGCGCCTGTTCGCCGCCACCTTCCCCGGCAGCGAGACGACCGGGTCGGGCACCTGGGTGTTCGACGCGCCCGACCTGCCCACCGGGCTCGCCCGCGCCGGCTACCACACGGTCTGCATCGGCGGCGTCGGGTTCTTCAACAAGCTGACCCCGCTGGGCTCGGCCCTGCCCGGGCTGTTCGCGGAGAGCCACTGGGAGCCGGAGTTCGGGGTGACCGGCCCCCACTCGCTGGAACGGCAGATCGACCGCGCCGAGGAGGTGCTGGCCCGGCGGGACCGGCCGGTCTTCCTGTTCGTCAACGTGTCGGCGCTGCACCAGCCCAACCACTTCCATCTGCCCGGCGCCACCCGGGACGGCCCGGACACCCACGCCGCGGCGCTCGAATACGTCGACCGGCACATCGTCAGGCTGTACGCGCTGATGCGCTGGCCCTGCCTCGTCATCGTCTGCTCCGACCACGGGACGGCGTACGGCGAGGACGGGCACGTCGGGCATCGCGTGGGCCACGAGGTCGTCTGGACGGTGCCCTACGCCGAGTTCATCCTGGATCATCCCGATGGAGAGCACGATTGACGCCTTATGAGGGATACGTCTACGCCTACCCGCACAAGACCGCCTACCGGCCGCTCGACCCGCGCCCGGCCCTGAGCGAGGTCTGGGCGGGGGAACGGGCGGGCGCGCTGTACGTCCACATCCCGTTCTGCGAGATGCGGTGCGGGTTCTGCAACCTGTTCACCCGCACGGGCGCTCCCGAGGGTCTCATCGGGGCCTACCTGGACGCCCTGGAACGGCAGGCGCGAGCCGTACGGGCCGCCCTTGACGGGCCGCGCTTCACGACGGCGGCCTTCGGCGGCGGCACGCCCACCTACCTCGACGCCCGGGAGCTGACCCGCCTGTTCGACCTCACCGAGCAGGCGATGGGCGTCGGCCTGCGGGAGATCCCGCTGTCGGTGGAGACCTCCCCGGCCACGGCGACGCCCGACCGCCTCGCCGTGCTGGCCGAGCGGGGCGCGAGCCGGATCTCGATCGGAGTGCAGAGCTTCGTGGACGCCGAGGCCCGCGCGGCCGTACGGCCGCAGAAGCGCGCGGAGGTGGAGGCCGCGCTCGACGCGATCCGGGCGTCCGGCATCGCGACCCTCAACATCGACCTGATCTACGGCATCGACGGGCAGACGCCGGACTCGTGGAGCCACTCGCTGGAGGCCGCGCTGACGTGGCGGCCGGAGGAGCTGTACCTCTACCCGTTGTACGTCCGGCCTCTGACGGGGCTGGGCAGGCAGGACCGCGCCTGGGACGACCAGCGGATGGAGCTGTACCGCCTGGGCCGCGACCACCTGCTCGACGCGGGCTACGACCAGGTGTCCATGCGGATGTTCCGGCTGCCCGGGCCGCCCGGGCCGCCCGGCACGACGGAGTCCGCGGATTACTGCTGCCAGACCGACGGCATGGTCGGCCTCGGCTGCGGGGCCCGGTCGTACACGAGCGCCCTGCACCACTCCTTCGAGTACGCGGTCGGGGCCCGCCACGTGCGGACGATCATCGACGACTACGTGCGGCGCGACGACTTCGGCGTGGCCAACGTGGGGTTCGCCCTGGACGAGGAGGAGCGCAGGAGGCGGCACCTCATCCAGTCGCTGCTGCGGACCGAGGGGCTGTCGCGGGACCTCTACCGGTCCAGGTTCGGCACCGACGTGCTCGACGACTACCCCCTGCTGGAGCGCTTCCCGGGCTGGCTGACGGCGGACGCGTCCGCGGTGCGCCCGACCCCCGACGGGCTCGCCCACTCCGACGCCATCGGCCCCGCGCTGTTCTCACCGCGTGTGCGGGCCCTCATGGAGGGATACGCCGCATGCTGAGCATCCTGTATCGAGGGCCGCTGGCGAGCTGCGACTACGACTGCGGCTACTGCCCGTTCGCCAAGCGCAGGGACACCCCGGAACAACTGCGCGCCGACCGGGCCGCTCTGGAGCGGTTCACGGCCTGGGTGGCGGCCCAGGACGCCGAGATCTCGGTGCTGTTCACCCCGTGGGGCGAGGGGCTGGTGCGGTCCTGGTATCGCGAGGCGCTGGTGCGGCTGTCCTGGCTCGGCAACGTGCGCCGGGTGGCCATCCAGACGAACCTGAGCTGCCGCACCGGCTGGCTCGCGCAGGCGTCGGACCGGGCGGCGCTGTGGGTGACCTACCACCCCACCCAGGTGCCCTACGAGCGGTTCCTGCCCAAGGTCCGCTCGCTGCCCGTACGGCACAGCGTCGGCATCGTCGGCGACCCGGCGCATCTGGCGGACGCCCGCAGGCTCCGGGCGGACCTGCCGCCCGAGACCTACCTGTGGGTCAACGCGCAGGAGGGCCGGGTCTACAGCGACGCCGAGGCCGCGGACTGGACGGCTATCGACCCGCTGTTCGGTCACAGCCGACACGCGCACCGCAGCCTGGGCCTGCCGTGCCGTACGGGGGACAGCGTGATCTCGGTGGACGGCGACGGGACGGTCAGGCGCTGCCACTTCGTGCCGGAGGTCCTGGGCAACCTCTACGACGGCTCCTTCCGCCCCGCCCTGCGGCCCCGCGCCTGCCCGCTGCCCGTCTGCGACTGCCACATCGGGTACGTCCACCTGGAGCCCCTCGGCCTCTACGACGTCTTCGCGGGAGGCGTGCTGGAACGCGTCCCCGCCTCCTGGAACACTGGCTGGAACACTGGCTGGAATGCCGCCGGGGATCAGGTCTCCCGCTCGGGGCGGTAGTCCTTCTCGGGCACGCCGAAGGTCCACGCCACCCCCTCGCGGGCCCTGGTCACCCACGGCGGGACCCGCAGGAAGTAGGTGCGCCGGGCGCCGTCCGGCTCCGGCGTCGAGTTGACCACCTCGACCATCACCACCGGCTCGTCGCCCGGCAGGTCGATCCGCCACAGCACGCCGGTCTCGTCGGAGTGCCGCGGCCGGGCGCCCGACTCGGCGAGGTAGCGGTCGAGGCCGAAGTGCTCCAGCATGACCCGGCGCAGCTCCGCGTTGTCCTCCGCGCGGATGCGCTCGGGGGTGAGCGCGGCCATGGTCGCGCCGAACCCCGCGGGGACCGGCATCCCGTGCCAGGCGTGCAGCGCGAAGCCGTCGGCGTACGCTAGGGCCGGGGCCTCGGTCCCGGAGCCGGAGCCGGAAGGCCCGGAGCCGAAAGGCCCGGAGTTGAAAGTAGAGTGCAGCCGTCCCGCGTCGTCCAGGTGCAGCTCCACCGGCCGGTCGGTGACGATCGCGACCCGCTCGTACGGCCACCACCAGCCCGCGTGCCGCGCGGCCCGCTTGAGCCCCTCCAGCCCCTCGAAGGCCGACAGCCAGGGCGCGTCGTGCTGGCCGAGCACCGCGTCGAGTGTCGCCTGGCGCAGCACGTCGCCGCCGAGGTCGCCGATCGCCCTGCGGATCTCGGTGACCAGCCGGTCGACGCGGGGCCACAGCCGGCCGCCCGTGTCCTCCCACCACCGGGCCCAGCCGGCCGGCCCGGCGGCGGCGCTCGCCTCCGCCCTGGCGCTCTCCCAGGGCACGGTGCGGACCTCGTAGCGCACCGAGACCCCGGGGTCGATGCCGTCGAGGGCCCGAAGCCGCCCGAAGCCGATCTCCTCCATCGCCGCGCGGACCTCGTCGGTGCCGAGCAGCCACACCGCCGCGATCGCCCCGGCGGCGGGGGAGGCCAGCCGTACGATCACCTCGGGCTCACGCAGGCCCGCCTCGCGGTAGGCCAGCCGCACACCCGCCGACGCCTCGTCGTGGTCCCCTTCGCCGGTGGCGAAGGCCACCTGGTCCCAGACCGCCGTCTCCACCGTCTCTGTCGTCTCCATCGGTCGGCCCATCGGTCGGCCCATCAGTCGGCCACCGTCCGGAACGAGCCGGGCACGTACTCCCGCTGGCGGATCACCCGGAACCAGCCCTTCGGCAGCGGGATCGGGTCGTGCTCCTCGTGGACGAGGCGTCCGCCTGCGGGCAGGTGCAGGAAACCGGGGTACAGCGTTCCCGGGCCCGGGATCGCGTGACAGTGCCCGGTCGCCTCGCCCTCCGCCAGCACCAGCCGCCCGCGCGGGTCGCGCGGCACCGGGCGAAGCCCGCGCGGCACCGACTCCTCCGTCACGGGCACGATCAGCACGTCTCCCTGTCGATACATCAGTCGACCTCCGGTCTCGGCGATGATCGCAAGCTAGCCAGCCCGACCGACAGTTCCGGCAAAGCGGCAATTCGGTGGCTTCGGGACGAGACAGTCTCGGGCGGCGCTACCGTTGCTGAGATGGAGGAGATCGATCGCCGAATCGTCACCCTGCTGGCGACTGACGGCCGGATGAGCTTCACCGATCTGGCCAAGGAGACCGGGCTGTCGGTCTCCGCCGTGCACCAGCGGGTACGCAGGCTGGAAAAGCGCGGTGTCATCCGTGCCTACGCCGCTCTCGTGGACTACGACGAGATCGGTCTTCCGCTGACCGCGTTCGTCTCGATCAAGCCGATCGACCCCTCCGCGCCGGACGACGCGCCGGAACGGCTGAGGTATCTGACCGCCATCGAGGCGTGCCACAGCGTCGCGGGCGATGAAAGTTACATCCTCAAGGTCCGCGTCGCCTCTCCTCTGGCGCTGGAGGAGCTCCTCCAGCACATCCGCGCCTCGGCCAACGTGAGCACGCGCACGACCGTCGTCCTCAGCACGCCGTACGACTACCGATCCCCGGTGATCGAGAAGGAGCCGGAGCCGGACGCCGCCGAGGGCTGAGCGCCGTCCTCCTCCCGGAGGAAGTGCGCACGCACCCGGGCGTACGCCTCGGGGGGCGCGCCGAGGCGGTCGAGGCCGAGCAGGGCGGCGCCCACGATCGGCGGAACGCCGGCGACGACGAGCCGGGCGAGTGGCGCGCGCTCGGCGTACCGCCGCTCGACCAGCGACGTCAGCAGGGGATGCCGGGCGGTCAGCACGCCGCCGCCGAGCACGACGTCGCAGGGCGCGGCGAGCAGGCCGAGCCGCCGCATGGCGACGACGCCGAGCAGCGCGATCTCCTCGGCCTGCCGCTCCACCAGCGACCCGGCGACCGCGTCCCCGTCCTCGGCGGCCGCCAGCAGGGGCGGCACCAGGGCGTGCAGCCGGTCGGCCGGCAGGTCGCCGAAGTGCAGCCCGACCACGGCCTCCTCGACCGTGGCGGCGCCGAAGCAGGCGCGCACGACGTCGGTCAGCGCGGTCGCGGGGCCGCGGCCGTCCTCGGCGCGTACGGCGTGCCAGAGGGCCTCCTCGCCCAGATGGTGCCCGCCGCCCCAGTCGCCGCTGAGGCGGCCGAGCGCGGGGAAGCGGGCGATCCGCCCGGTGGGGGAGACGCCCACCGCGTTGATCCCGGCGCCGCAGACGACGGCCACACCCCATCCGGTGGACGACCCGGCGCGCAGCAGGGCGAAGGTGTCGTTGCCGACGACCACGCTCGCGCCGTAGCCGCGGGCCAGCAGTTCGGCCCGCAGCCGCTCCTCCTCGACCGGCAGGTCCGCTCCCGCGACGTACGCCGCGACGTGGTCGGCGTACGGCGGCGCGGCGGTCTCGTCGGCGAGGGCACGCCGCACGGTCCGGCCGATCACGTCGACGGCGGCTTCGGCTCCGGCGCTCTGCGGCAGGAACGCGGGCCCCCGCGCGGCGGCGAGCACGGTGCCGTCCTCGCGGACGAGGGCGACGTCGGTCTTGCTGTTGCCGCCGTCCACCGCCAGGACCCTCCGGGAGGGGGTCACCGGGTCACCGCCCACGGCAGGAAGGCGCGGTTGGCCTCCACGAGGCGCGCGGCGAGGTCGTCGCCGAGGGATGCCTGACCGACCAGCGGATGGGCCAGCAGGGCGTCCCTGACGCGGTCCTCGCCGCCGTGCAGGGCCGCCTCCAGGGCGAGCGACTCGTACGCCGACACGTGGGCGATCAGGCCCCGATACAGCGGCTCCAGGGGGTCGACGGGCAGCGGCACGGCCCCGGCGGCCCCGACGGTGGCCGGCACCTCGATCACCGCGTCGTCGTCCAGGAACGGCAGCGTGCCGTCGTTGCGGGTGTTGACGACCTGCACGTCCCCGCGGTCGCCCATGAGCGAGGCGACCAGGGCGACGGCGGCCTCCGAGTAGAAGGCGCCGCCGCGCCTGTTCAGCAGGTCGGGCTTGGTGTCCACGGCCGGGTCCGCGTACATCTCCAGCAGCGCCGACTCCATCGCCGCCACCTCGGCCGCCCGCGACGGCGAGGTCCGCTGCTCGGCCACCACGCGGTCGTGCTCGTAGAAGTAGCGCAGGTAGTACGACGGCACGGCGCGCAGGTGGCGGACCAGCCGCACCGGCAGGCCGACGGACTCGGCGATGCCCTCGCCGTGCTCGTCCAGCAGGCGGGGCAACACATCCACGCCGTCGAGCAGCACGGACCGCTCCCAGGTGAGGTGGTTGAGCCCGGCGTGGCCGAGCGCGATCCGCTCGGGGGTCACGCCGAGGAGGGCGGCGAAGCGGCGCTGGAACCCGATGGCCACGTTGCACAGCCCGATGGCCCGGTGCCCGGCGCCGAGCAGCGCCCGGGTGACGATGCCGACGGGGTTGGTGAAGTCGACGATCCACGCGCCGGGCGCGTGCGCGCGCACCTTCTCCGCGATGCCGAGCACCACCGGCACGGTCCGCAGGGCCTTGGCGAGGCCCCCGGCGCCCGTGGTCTCCTGCCCGACGCAGCCGCACTCCAGCGGCAGGGTCTCGTCGACGTTCCTGGCGGCCTGGCCGCCGACGCGCAACTGCAGCAGCACCGCCGCGGCCCCGGCGACGCCGTCCTCCACGCGGGTGGCGGTGGTCAGCGCGGCCGGGTGCCCGGCGCGGGCGAGCATCCGCCGGGCCATCCCGGCGACCGTCGCGAGCCGTCCCTCGTCGGGGTCGACGAGCGTGATCTCCGACAGCGGCAGTTCGCCGCGCAGGCGGGCGAAACCGTCGATCAGCTCCGGCGTGTACGTGGAACCGCCCCCGACAACGGCCAGCTTCATTTGACTCCCGTCAGCTTGACGCCCTCGATGAAGACCTTCTGGGCGAAGAAGAACACGATGATCACCGGGGCCATGGCCAGCAGCGTGGCGGCCATCGTCAGGTTCCACTGCACGCGGTGCACCGACCGGAACGCCGCCAGGCCCAGCGAAAGCGTCCAGTTGTCCAGGTCGGTCCCCGCGTACAGCAAGGGCCCGTAGTAGTCGTTCCAGCAGTAGAAGAACTGGAAGAGCGCGACGGCGGCGATGGCCGGGCGGGCCATCGGCAGGATCACCCGCACGAGCGTGCGGAACTCGCCGCATCCGTCGACCTTCGCCGCGTCGGAGTACTCACGCGGGATCGTGACGAGGAACTGGCGCAGCAGGAAGATCGAGAACGCGTCCCCGAGCAGCATCGGCAGGATCAGCGGCCACAACGTGCCGGTCAGGTGGAAGCGGGCCCAGATCAGGTAGATCGGCACCGCCACGACCTGCGGCGGCAGCATCATCGTGGTGATCACCAGCAGGAACGCCAGCCGGCGCCCGCGGAAGCGGAACCGCGCCAGCGCGTACGCCACGGGGATCGACGACACCAGCATGAACGCGGTGGCGAGCACCGAGTAGAGCAGCGTGTTGCGGATCCAGGTCAGCAGCGGCGCCTTTTCGAAGATCTCGGCGAAGTTGCCCCAGTTCCAGGTGTGCGGCCACAGGTCGGAGGTGAGCGCCTGCCGGTCGCTCATCAGGGCCGTGAGCGCGATGAACACCAGCGGGCCGAGGAACATCAGCGCGAGCGCGATGGACAGCGCGTGCCGGGCCACCCACAGCAGCGCGGTCCGGGTCGCGGTCCGTCTCGCTGCCGGGGTCACGACTCCTCCTCGGCGAAACGGAACTGCCGCAGCAGGACGAGCGTGAACGCCATCGCGACCGCGAACAGCACCAGCGCGAGCACGCAGGCGTAGCCCATCGCGTAGTCGCGGAAGCCCTGCTGGAACAGCCACTGGGGGAACGTCAGCGTCGACTGGTCGGGGTAGCCCGGGGTGAAGACCGACCCGGCCGAGTCGGTCGCCCCGGACGCGACCCGCGCGGCCACCTCGGCCTGGGTGAAGTACTGCAGCGTCTGGATCACCCCGGTGACGAGGGCGAACATCAGCACCGGCCGGATCACCGGCAGCGTGATCGAGGTGAACTGCCGCCAGCCGTCCGCGCCGTCGATGGCGGCGGCCTCGTAGAGCTGTTTCGGCACGTCGAGCAGGGCCGCCATGAAGATGACCATCACATCGCCGATCGACCACAGGCCCAGCAGCGTCAGCCCCCACTTCGACCACGCCGGGTCGCCGAACCAGTCGGGGGCGGGCAGCCCGACCGCCGACAGGATCGCGTCCACCGGCCCGGTGCCGGGGTTGAGCAGGAACACGAACCCCAGCGTCCCGGCCACCAGCGGCACCAGGGCCGGCAGGTAGAAGATCGTGCGGTAGACCCCGGCGCCGGCCTTCAGCCGGGTCACCAACTGGGCGACGCCGAGGCCGAACAGCACCCGCAGGGGGACCATCACCACGACGAGCCACAGCGTGTTGCGGATCGCCGTCCAGGCCGCCTGGTCCTTGAAGAAGTACTCCCAGTTGAGCAGCCCGACGGGCTCCAGGGTGAACAGGTCGTACCGCTGGAAGGAGAAGTAGGCCGTGGACACCAGCGGGTAGACGAAGAAGATCGCGAACCCGGCGAGCCAGGGGGACAGGTAGAGCAGGGCGCGCAGGTTTCCACGCATCGGGGGCTCAGCCGCCCGCCGTCAGCTTGAGCTTCTCGTCGATCTTCTTGTCGACCTCGGCGAGCAGGGCGTCCAGGTCGGACGCGCGGCCCGACTCCCACTTGATCTGCGCCTCCTGCAGCGTCTGCTGGTTGAAGACGGAGTTGACGTGGGCCGGCAGTGTCGTGCTGTTCGGATTCGCGAACACGTCGAGGAAGGTCTGGAAGTTCGGGTCCTTCTTGAGGTCCGGCGACTGCAGCGCGGGCAGCGTGCTCGGCACGTTCCCGATCGCGTTCGACAGCGTCACCAGCGTGCCGGTGTCGGTGGTGAGGTATTTCACCAGCTCCCAGGCGGCCTCCGGGTGCTCGGCGCCGCGCGGGATGCCGATGACGGTGCCGGTGATGAAGCCCGCGCCGTACCGCTGGGGCTGGTCGTCGGCCACCGGCAGCGGCGCGGTGCCGTAGCCGAGGTCCGGAGCGTCGGAGGCGAGCATCGCCGTGCGCCACTCGCCGTCGATGGCCATGGCGACCTTGCCGGCGGTGAACGGGTTCTCGGCCGACCACTCGTCGCCGAAGCTCTTGCGGAACTTCTCGATCCTGTCGTAGCCGTACCAGCCGGTGAGCTCCTTCTGCCAGGTCATCAGCTTCTTCCACTGCGGGTCGGAGCCGATGGCCGAGGTGCCGTCGGGGTTGGTCCACTTCGCACCGACCATCACGCCGGTGTGGATGGGGGCGTTCTCGTACATCTGGCTCGTCGGGACGAACCCGGCGACCTTGATGTCGCCCTTGTCGTCCTTGACGGTCAGCTTCTTGGCGAGGTCGGCCAGCTCGCTCATCGTCTTCGGGGGCTGGTGGCCCTTCATGAGCGCCTTGTTGTAGTAGAGGCCGTACGCGTCGGCCAGCATCGGCATCACGCAGCGCTTGCCCTGATACTGCGTATATTCGGCGATCACCTTCGGGAACAGCGCCGCCGGGTCGATGCCGCTCGCCTCCAGGTAGGGGTTGAGGTCCTGGAAGATGCCGGCCTTGCAGAACTCGGCGACGCTGTCGGTGGTGAACGACAGGGCCACGTCGGGCGGATTGCCGCCGCGCACGGACTGGAGGATCTGGCTGTCCTGGACGGCCTTGGTCGCCTTGACCGTGATCCAGGGAAACTTCGTCCGGAAGCCCGCGAGAGTCTCGTCGAAGGCCTTGAGCTCGTTGTCGGCGCTGAAGCCGTGCCAGAACTCGATGGTGACCGGGGCATGACTCGCCCCGCTCTGGGCCACCTTGGGCGGCCCGCTCTCGGTGCCGGCCGTGCAGGCGGTGAGCGCGGCCAGCCCGGCCGCGGCGGAGACGAGGAGAAGGCGTTTCATGGGGGTGCCTCTCTAGCGCACAGAGGGGGATGTGTTCACCGCGCCGAACAGCTCCTCGCGTACGGCGCCGAGCGCGAGGTCGAGGGCCCCGGCGAGGACCGGGTTGCCCTCCAGGGCGGACAGCAGCACGCGGGGCCGGGGGATGGTCAGCATGTGCAGCTCCCGCTCGACCGTCTCCCGCAGGACCTCGCCGCCCGCGAGCAGCACGCCGCCGGACAGCACGACGATCTCGGGATCGACCACGGCCGTGATCGCGGCCAGCCCCAGCGCGAGGCGGCCGGCGAGGTCGCGGAGCGCCTCGCGCGCGCTCTCGCCGTCCGGGCCGCCGCGTCCGGCCAGGGCGACCGCGTTGCGGACGGCGCGGCTCGGCGTGGAGCCGCGCACGCCGTGCGCCCGCAGGAGGGCCAGCACGGCCGGGCCGCCCGACAGCGCCTGGAACCCGTGGTTGGCCCGCCTGCCGACGTCCCGGGCGGTGGGGGCGCCCGCCACGGGCATGTAACCGACCTCGCCCGCGCCGCCGGTCGCCCCGCGATGGAGGCGGCCGCCGATGACGAGGGCCGCGCCGATGCCCTCGTCGGCCCACAGCAGCACGTAGTCCTGGTGGCCCCGGGCGCTGCCCCTGGACCGTTCGGCCTGGGCGACGAGGTTGACGTCGTTCTCCACGTCGATCGGCACGCCGATCCCGTCGCGGAGGGTCCCGATCAGGTCGGGGATGTGCCAGCCCGGGATGTGCGCGGCGTAGCCGAGCCTGCCCGTCGAGGGGTCGACGGCGCCGCCGATGCCGACGACCACCCGGCTCAGCTCCGTCGGGTCGAGCCCGGCCGGGCCGCACGCCCCTGTGAGCGCGGCCCGGACCCGCTCCACCACGTCGCCTCCGGTACGCCCGGGGGTGGTCAGGCGGTGCTCGGCGACGACCGCCCCGGTGACGTCCGCGACCGCCGCGTTGATGCGCGCCGGCGTGACGTCCAGCGCCGCCACGTGCGCCGCGCGGGGGTTGATCCGGTACAGCTCGGCCGTACGGCCCGGCAGGCCCTCGCGGATGCCGTCCAGGACGACCAGGCCGGCCTCCTGGAGCCGGGCCAGCAGCTGGGAGGCGGTCGGCTTGGACAGGCCGGTGAGCACCCCCAGTTCGGGCCGGGTCAGCGGGCCGCGTTCGAGCAGGACCATCAGCGCGGCACGGTCGTTGATCGCGCGCAACAGGCTCGGCGTCCCCGCGATGGGGCGGGTCATGCGTTCTCCCACACAGCCGGTTACCACAGCCGGTTAGGAAAGTTTCCTAACTTTTGATGCGACCGTACGAACGGGCCCCGGCGCCGTCAATACCGTCGTCCGCGCCGAGATCCACCTGTGACCGCACCCCGTGATTGCGCCCTGCGATTGCGCCGTGCCCGATGCGGGAGAAGAGCGGGACGGCACGTAGAATCTGGCGGCCTATGCCAGAGTCTTCGACGGGCGAGCTGGCCCGGGAGCAGAAGTACGTCGCCGCGCTGTACGAGCGCCTCGACGTGCTGCGGGAGCGCACGCGCGGGCAGCTCGACGCCGTGCTGGCCCAGGGGGCCTTCGGCACCCATCAGAACCGCTCGGAGCGCGACAATTTCGCCGTCATGTACACGCAGCGGCTGGCCCGCCTGTGGGCGGTGGAGAACGGCCTGTGCTTCGGCAGGCTCGACCACTCGGAGGGTGAGCGGCTGTACATCGGCCGCATCGGGCTGTCGGACGACGACCAGCACCGGCTGCTGATCGACTGGCGGGCCCCGGTGGCGCAGCCGTTCTACCGGGCCACCCCGGCCGCCCCGATGGGCGTCACCCGGCGGCGTCACCTGCACACCCGGGGCCGCAGGGTCACCGCGATCGACGACGACCTGCTCGACCTCGACAGCCTCACCGACGCCGACCGGGCGTCGCTGAACGGCGAGGCGGCGCTGCTGGCCGCGCTCGGCGAGAAGCGCACCGGCCGCATGCGCGACATCGTCGCCACCATCCAGGCCGAGCAGGACAAGATCATTCGGAGCGACCTGAACGGCGTGCTCGTCGTCCAGGGCGGCCCGGGCACCGGCAAGACCGTGGTGGCCCTGCACCGCGCGGCCTACCTCCTCTACACCTACCGTGAGCGGCTGGAACGCCGGGGCGTGCTGATCCTCGGGCCCAACCCGACCTTCATGCGCTACATCGAGCAGGTGCTGCCGTCCCTCGGCGAGACCGACGTGATGCTGTCCACCGTGGGCGAGCTGTACCCCGGCCTGACCGCGACCCGGGAGGATCCGCCCGAGGCCGCCGCGGTCAAGGGCAGGATCGCGATGGCCGACGTGATCGCCCGGGCCGTACGGGGGCGCCAGCGGATGCCGCGCACGCCCGTGGAGATCAAGCTCGACAAGTTCACGCTGAAGCTCGACCGGCAGACACTGGAGGCGGCCCGATCGAAAGCCCACCGCTCGCGCCGGCCGCACAACCAGGCCAGGGCCGTGTTCGTACGGCACCTGCTGACCGTGCTCACCCGGCAGGCGGCCAGGCACCTGGGGCGTGGCGCGCTCGACGAGGCCGACTTCGCCGACCTGCGCGAGGACCTGCGCACCGAGGAACCGGTGCGGGTGGCGCTCAACCGGCTGTGGCCCTACATCACGCCGCAGCAACTGCTCATCGGCCTGTTCACCGACCGCGACCGGATGGCGGCGGCCGGGCTGGGCGCGCCGGAGCGCGACCTGCTGCTGCGCGAGCCGCCCAGAGCGAGGGAGAACTGGTGGAGCGCGGCCGACGTGCCGCTGCTCGACGAGGCCGCCGAGCTGCTGGGAGACATCGACGAGGGGGTGCTGCGGGCGGCGCGCAGGGCCGAGCAGGAGCGCGAGGAGCGCATCGCCTACGCCCGCGAGGTGCTCGAGCTGACCGGCCTGGCCGACGTCATGGACGCCGAGCGCTTCGCCGAACGGCAGCAGGCCGAGGAGACCTATCTCACGACGGCCGAGCGGGCCGCCAGGGACCGCACGTGGGCCTTCGGCCACGTGATCGTGGACGAGGCCCAGGAGCTGTCCGAAATGGCGTGGCGGATGGTCATGCGGCGCATCCCCGGCCGGTCGATGACGATCGTCGGCGACATCGCGCAGACCGGGTCGGCCGCGGGCGCGGCGAGCTGGGCCCGGGTCCTCGATCCGTACGTCGCGGGCCGCTGGCGCGAGGAGCACCTCAGCGTCAACTACCGCACCCCCGCCGAGCTGATGGAGGTCGCCGCCCGCGTGCTCCAGTTGGTCGGCGCCGACCTCAAGGCGCCGGAGTCGGTGCGGGAGACGGGTGAGCGGCCGTGGTCCCTGCGGGTCGCCACCCTAGCGGAGGCCGGTCCGGTGGTCGCGGCCGAGGTCGTCGGAGAGGGCCGCCTCGTGGTCATCGCCCCGGCCGGGATGATCGAGGAGGTCGGGGCGATCGTCCGGGCCGCCGTGCCCGGCGCGGCCACCGGGCCCGGCCCGGCCGCGCTGGACGCGCCCGTGGCGGTGCTGTCGGTGACCGAGGCCAAGGGGCTGGAGTTCGACTCGGTGATCGTGGTCGAACCCGGCCGCATCCTGCGTGAGTCGCCGCGCGGCCCGAGCGATCTCTACGTCGCCCTCACCCGGGCCACGAGCCGCCTCGGCGTCGTCCACACGGAGGAGCTGCCCGAGGTCCTGAACGGCCTGGAACGACGTTGACTGGAACCAGACCGAACGGGCACCGCTCCTACCTGCGGAAATGCGGTATTTCCGCTGATCGGGACGCGGTTGACATCTGCGCTGAGGTCGGTAGTTTGCTGCGCAGTCCAGCACGGGACTGACCGGTTGGCCGCTCTATGGCGCCGCTGACCTCTGCGTCGATGACGGAGCGTGACTCCGTCAGCACACCAGGCGCAGGGTGGCGTTCCGCCGAGGCGGGGCACCCCATCCGGCCGGGGGGTTGGACCCAGGAGGGGCCCGGGCACCCAGTAGACAACGGAGCTCCGCGCCCGCCGCCGACGGGACGGAACCGGTCCGAAGGGCCGCCCGGGCCTTCTTCCCTTTCTCTGTTCTCCTCCACCTGCTTCTCACCGCCGTACAGTGGCTGAAGCCGGTTTGGCGGCCTGCGCCGCCGTCTGCGACTCTGACCTGGAAAGATTTTTGGCGTCAGGAGCATCGACATGCGAGGAGAGACTGCCCTGTGGCACTGAAGACGGCACAGGACGCGGCTTCGCCCGCTGCCGCGGCGCCGACGCCACGAGTGCCGGGCGTCCTGATCCGCCTCACCGCCTCCGTCGTGGGCGGCCTGGTGCTCTACCTCGCCTTCCCGCCCATCGGCTGGTGGTTCTGCGCGCCGGTGGGCGTGGCGCTGCTCGCCCTCGCGCTGTACGGCCTGCGCCTGCGCCGGGCGGCGTGGATCGGGTACGCCGGGGCGCTGGCGTTCCTCCTGCCGACGCTGGCGTGGGTCCGCCCGATCGGGGACGACGCCTGGCTGGCCCTGTCGGGCATCGAGAGCCTGTTCTGGGCGGCGCTGGCCTGTATGGCCGTCCTCGTCATGCGGCTGCGCCTGTGGCCGTTGTGGGTGGCCTGCCTGTGGGTCGTGCAGGAGTGGGCCCGTGGCCTGTTCCCCGTCGGGGGCTTCCCCTGGGCCCGGCTGGCCTTCAGCCAGGGCGAGTCGCCGTACACCGGGTTCGCCGCGCTGGGCGGCGCTCCGCTTGTAAGTTTCACGGTCGCCCTCACCGGGGCCCTGCTCGCCGCGCTGGTCACACGGCGTCCGCTGAGGTGGCGGGGCGACCGGGTGCTTGCCGGGACGCTGCTCGCCGCGATAGCCGTACCAGTACTGGGGCTGGTCGTGCCCCGGCCCGGCGGCGAGGACAAAACAGTGCGGATCGGTGTCATCCAGGGCAACGTCCCTGGGCGGGGGATGGACTTCCTCGGCGACGAGCCGGCCGTCGTGCTGCGCAACCACGCCGACGAGACGCACCGGATGGCCGAGGCCGTGCGCGCGGGGAGACTCCAGCGGCCCGACATCGTGGTGTGGCCGGAGAACTCCACCGACATCGACCCCTACACCAGCACGTACGCCCGGCAGGTGATCGACTCCGCCGCCAAGGACATCGGCGTGCCGATCCTCGTCGGTGCGGTGGCCAAGATCGGCACCGAGAACCGGGCCACGCGTGGCGTGGTCTGGGACCCGGTCACCGGCCCCGGCGCGTACTACGACAAGCGGCGGCTGGTGCCGTTCGGCGAGTACACGCCGATGAAGGACCTGTTCCTGGCGCTGTCGTCGCGGGCCCAGCTCGTCGGCAGGCAGTCGGTCGCCGGAGACAAGCCGGGGGCGCTGCGGATAGGGCCGGTGACGATCGGCACCGTGGAGTGCTACGAGGTGGCGTTCGACAGCACGGTGCGTGACGCGGTGCTGGCCGGCGGCACGCCGCTGGTGGTGCAGACCAACAACGCCAGTTACGCGCTCACCAATCTGCCGCCCCAGCAGCTCGCGATGTCGCAGCTGCGCGCGGTGGAGTTCAACCGGGCCGTGGTCACCGCGGCGACGACGGGCATCTCCGCGTACGTCGGTCCCGACGGCCGGGTCGGATGGCATACCGGCGAGCTGGTCCCAGCGATGAACGTCCTGGATGTCCCCGTCAGGACGAAGAACACGGTGGCGGCGGAGCTGGGCGCATCGCCGGAGTGGATCATGGTACTCATGGGAGCCGGAGCGACGGTGGCGGCCATCTGTGGGCGGAGGAGAGGCTGATGGAGCGGATCCCGGGACGGGTGCTCGTGATCGTCCCCACGTACAACGAGCGGGAGAATCTCCCGATGATCACGCGGCGGCTGCGTGAGGCGCTGCCCGACGCGTACCTGCTCGTGGCGGACGACAACAGCCCCGACGGCACCGGCCGGATCGCCGACGAACTGGCCGAGGCGGACGACCACATTCACGTCCTGCACAGGACGAGCAAGCAGGGGCTGGGCGCCGCCTACATCGCCGGATTCCACTGGGGCCTGGCCGAGGGCTACGACGTGCTGGTGGAGATGGACGCCGACGGCTCCCACCAGCCCGAGGAGCTGCACAAGCTGCTCGACGCGCTGACCGACGGCGCCGACCTGGCGATCGGCTCCCGGTGGATGCCCGGCGGCAAGACCGTCAACTGGCCGTTCTCACGTGAGCTGCTGTCCCGGGGAGCCAACACCTACGTCCGGCTGGTGCTCGGCATCCCGGTGCGCGACGCCACGGCGGGCTTCCGGGCCTACCGCGCGGCCACCCTGCAGAAGATCGGGCTGGACGACGTGGAGTCGCAGGGCTACTGCTTCCAGGTGGACCTCACGCTCCGCACCGTACGGCAGGGCCTGCGGGTGGCCGAGAAGCCGATCACGTTCGTCGAGCGCACCGTGGGAAGCAGCAAGATGAGCCGCAAGATCATCCTTGAGGCCTTCTGGCGCGTGGCCGTCTGGGGGGTCGCCGGTCTCGGCGAGCGGTTTCGCCCGCGGCGATAGCCACGATCCACAGGAACCCCCGGGGCCGCGGGAACGTTGACGCAGACGTACGAGTGCCGGGGTGAGTGGGGCGTGACATGGTGCGGATCGGGCTGTTTCTCGGGTTCCTCCTGGTTCCCGTCCTGGAGATCTGGATTCTGATCCGGGTGGGGTCCGTGATCGGCGGGTGGGAGACGGTCGCCCTGCTCTTCGCCGACAGCATCCTCGGGGCCTGGCTGGTGCGCCGTGAAGGGCGGCGGGCGTGGGCGGGGCTGCGCACGGCCGTCGAGTCGGGGCGCATGCCCGAGCGTGAACTCGCCGACGGGGCGATGATCGTCGCCGGCGGCACCCTCCTGCTCGCCCCGGGCTTCCTGACCGACCTGTTCGGGTTCTTCATGATCCTGCCGTTCACCCGGCCGATCGCCCGGCGGTGGCTCTCGTGGTTCTTCGGCCGCCGTGTGCGGTCGCTCGCCGCCCGCTCGCCGTACGCGCCGCTCTTCGACCGGACCGCGGGGTTCGGCGAGGGGGCGGGCTTCGGTGGCGCGAGCGGCTTCGGCGGGCCCGCCGGAGCGGGCCGGGGCCCCGTGGTGCACGGCGAGGTCATCAACGACGACTGAAAGACGCTTGAAAGAGCGGCCAGGTAAGCGGCCGGATGAGTGGCCGGGCATGCCGTTGCCCCGGCGGCGGAGGCGCGCCGGGGCAACGGGGCTGGGGACGAGCGGCTTCCCAGGTTCGGCGGGGTTTTCCGTGCCTGTCCTGGGTCCGCCTGGATCCGCCTGTGTCCGTCTCGGGTTACTGGATCCGCTTCGGGTTACAGGCGCGGCTCGTCCTCGTCGGGGATGTCCCGGCGACGGATGTCCCGATCACGGGCGTCCTCGTCGGTGACGAACCGGTCGCCGGCGTTGGTCACCGGATCGCCGGTGCCGAACCGTTCCTGTGACCGGGCCGCCGGGTCCTCGGTGCCGTACCACTCGCTCGACGTGCGCGAGGGATCGCCGCCGCCGAACAGCTCCTCGGACCGCGTCTCGGGATCCCGCCGCGCGAGCGGCTCACCCGGTCGCGTGCCGGGGATCTCGGCGTCCAGCCGGTCCCTGGACCCGAGCGCCGGGTCGTCGGTGCCGTATCGCTCCCCGCCGCGGGTCACCGCGTAGTCCGGGTAGTCCGTGCGGTCCGGGTAGTCGGTGCGGTCCCTGTGGCCAGTGTGGTCCATGCGGCGCACGTCGTCCGTGTAGCCGCCGGGCTCATCCTCGCCGAGCCCGAGCCGTTCGCGTTCGCGCCGCCCGGCGCTGTCGGCCCAGCCGGTGAGGCTGTCGGCTCGGTTGGCGCGTTCCCAGGCGCCGTCCCAGTCCATGTCGTAGTGACGATAGAGCTCACGCTCCTGCTCGGCGGAAAGGTGTCCGTCGGAGCCCAGGTCCACGTCGGGCGCGTTCTTGACGTGCTCCTTGTCGTACGGGACCTCGACATGGCCGGCCGTCAGGCTCGCGTTGTGCAACGGGACGAAGGTCTCCTTGGTGCGGAGAAGTCCCGTCTTGACGCAGAGCCACTTCGGCCGCCCGGTCGCGTCGTCGAGGAAGACCTGCGCGACCTCACCGATCTTGTCGCCGTTGGGGTCGTGGACCGGGTTGTCGAGCATCATGGGGATCTGCTCGTGAGTGATCACGTGCTTCTCCTTGTCTCTCGCTTGGTCGGTCCCTTACTGGGCTACCGCCGATGGGAGGACGGAAACCACCTTTTCTGGAATTCGCCTCTGTCGTGCCCAGGGAGGCGCGTCGGTGCGTCCGGCGTCGTCGCAGGTGAAAGCCCGCGTCGCGGCCTCCTCAGTCGGCGTGAAAATCGCCGCCATGATCGCCCGGGTGGCGGCATGGGACCGTCGTCTCGCGCTGCCCGAGCCGAGGGGCCGCGGCAGAGAGGCCAGAGATCGGCACCGCGGCCCTCCTCGCCGGCGAATGGCACGCGCGGTTCGGCGCGGGCACCGGCGAAGGTGTTTGTCGTCGGTGGCGGTGGCGGTGTCGGTGTCGGTGGCGGGCGGCGGGGTGGGCGGCGGGGTCGGCGGCGGGGTGCCGGTGGCGGGGGTTGGCGGGGGCTTGGCCGCCCTGGGGAGAGAAGTTCGCGAGCGATTTCCGGGCCCAGGAATCGGAGGCCACTGAGCGAGTCGGATTATGGACGCTTTGTACCCTGAGGAGGCTATGCACTCAATTGCACCTCTGCCTGTGACCCCATTTAATTCGCTTTCGCGCTTGAGTAGGGCAAGCAGCGCGTGAAAGAATTCATACGTAGATTCGAAAGAACGCGAGGAGGTGTCATGGAGTCGCCGCATATCGACCCTGAGCGCCTCGACCGTTCGAACGCTCTAGATGAGAACTGGTGGGAGTGGCTGACTTCCCAGTCAACCCTTTTGTCCTCCAAAAGTGCGACCTACGCCAGCGATCACATGAGGGGAATTTTCGGTAATTCGCGCCGGGATCCACGTGTAACACAAAGGTGGCAGTGCCTCGTTGGACAAATGCCACCGCATTTGCACGCCACTGCCGGAAACCGCGCATCTGCGACCCCGCCTAGCGGCGCCTGTACGGGTGCGTCCACCAGAGTCTCCACGGGCGTCTCCACGAGTGCGACCACCGGTGCGTCCCCCGGCGCTGACGGGGCTGGTGGCGCACATGGCACCGCTTGGAGCTCTGACGGTGGCGCCGGTAGTGCCCATGGTTCGAGCGCCGACAGCGCCGACAGCGCTGGTGGTGCCGATGCTGAGAGCGCCGGTGGTGCTGGCTCCGGTGCGGGGAGCACTGGTGGTGCCGGTGGTTGTGGTGCTGGGAGCACTGGTGGTGCCGGTGGTTGTGGTGCCGGTGCCGGTGCCGGTGCCCGCGATGCTGCTACTGGTGCTGCTCGGGGTCGGTCGTCGTGGGTTTTGGTGGGTTCTCTTCGTGAGTCGGCGCAGGCGTTGGCGTTGGCGGCGTTGCCGGGCGATGCGGATGTTTGTCTTGCTGAGGCTGAGGATTTGCTGTTCGCGCGGGATCGGATCACGTGTGCTCTTGCTGATCGGGTGGGGCGGGTGCATGGGGCGGGGCAGGCCAGGCAGCATGGGCATGCCTCGACTCGTAGTTGGTTGCGTACCGCCGCGGGGATGAGTGTGGCGGGGGCGGGTCGTCTGCTGACTTTGGCGGTGGAGTTGGCGCGTCTGCCGAGGGTGCGGGAGAAGTTCGCCGCTGGGGTGTTGTCGGCGGGGGTGGTGGAGGCGATCTGTACGGCCACGGCGCGGTTGAGTGATGAGCATGCGGGGCTGGCTGAGCCGATTTTGCTGGAGTTGGCGGGTAAGGCGGGGCCGGCGGAGGTGGCCAAAGCGGGCCGGTACTTGCGGGCGGTGTTGGACCCTGATGGTGAGGAGCGGGACGAGCGGGCCGATTACGGGCGGCGGTTTCTGCGGGTCCGCCCCACCGCGGGCGGAGGCTTGGAGGGGGAGTTTTATCTGCCGCGTGAGGCGGCGGCGCGGTTGCGGGCGCTGCTGGATGCTTATGCCAAGCCGCGCGCGGAGGGCGATAACCGGCCGCTGCGGGTCCGCCAGGCGGATGCGTTCATCGCGTTGATGGAGCAGAAGATCGTCGCTGAGCTTCTGGTCCTGGTCAACGCCGAATCCCTCCCCACTGACCCCGAACCCGACCACCCCGAAGACCCCGCCCCCGGCCCCGACCACCCCGAAGCCACCGAGGACGCCCAGGATGCCGAGGACGCCGAGGATGTCCAGGGTCCGGGCAGCGCCGAGGACACCGAGGACGGCCGGGACAGCGAGAACGCC
Source organism: Microbispora bryophytorum (assembly GCF_043197435.1). Lineage (NCBI taxonomy): Bacteria > Bacillati > Actinomycetota > Actinomycetes > Streptosporangiales > Streptosporangiaceae > Microbispora > Microbispora bryophytorum. Next base: position 306,125 of record NZ_JBICTF010000010.1, read on the forward strand.
GAGAACGCGCAGGGCGGCGAGGGTGCCGGGGATGTCCAGGACGCTCAGGATGCCGAGGGCGCGCCTAGTGCCAGGGATGGCAGGAGCAGCGAGGACACCAGTGCCTTCGGCGACACCGGAAGCGTTGATGGGCCCTGCTCTCTGGAAGATGGCGACGTCGAAGACGCCATCCCCAGCGACGACGACCCCGGCGACGTGGGCGACGCGGGCATAACCGACGATGCCGCTCCTACTCAGGGTGAGGGCCCCTACCGGCCACATGACCCCGACACCGCCGAAGCCGAGACAGCAGCCGCCCCGGCAGCCGATGCTGATGCCGAGACAGCGGCCGGTCCGACGGCCGATACCGATGCAGTCGCGGACGCCGCTGCCGGGAACACCGACCTTGATCTTGCGTCTGCCGAGGGCGACGACACCGCACTGCGCAGGGGCGCAGACCGCGACCATGCGGGGGCCCACGCTGAAACAGACCCCGAGCCCGCAGCGGCACGGCCCGCCTACGGCGGAAGCACGCCTCCACATGTGGCGCCTGCACACGTGGCGCCTCCACATGCGGTGCGTCCCCGCGCGGCGCACTCCCGCGCGGTGGAATGGCCGGATCCTCCTCCCGAGGACGCCGCTGCGCATTACGCCCACGCCGGGCATCAGCCTGCGGGGGACTGCCGGCATGCGCAGGGCGCGCCCGAAGGCCGCAACGACGTGCACCATGAGCAGTCGGGAGCAGAGACGGCGCGAGGCGCGGCACCGGGAGCGCCGAGACCGGAGCCGGGAAGGCCATCGGAACCAGAGCCCGGGACACCGTCGAGCGAGCCTGGGCCGGGGACACCACCGGGCAAGCCACTGGGAGCAGCGTCGGGGAGGCCGCCGGGGAGGCCATCGGGAACAGCGTCAGGGACGCTGCCGGGGGCAGCGCCGGGCGAGCCGGGGCCGAGGGCAGCGCTGGGGGCGGTGCCGGGAGCTCTGCTGGGGACCGCGCCGGGGTTGTTGCTGGCGACCGGGCAGATGCTGCCGGTCTCCAGTGTGCATCGCTTGGCCCGCACCAGCGCGCTGGTGCGGTTGGTGATGGATGCCGAGGGGCAGGTGCTGGACATGGGCCGCAAGGTCCGCCTGGCCACCCCCGCCCAGCGGCGGGCCGTCTACGCCCGCTACGCCACCTGCTGGATCGACGGCTGTCCGCTGCCCGCCACCATGTGCCAGATCGACCACGCCGACAACTGGAGCACCGGCGGCCTGACCGACCTCAAGCTGCTCGGGCCGGCCTGCCAGTTCCACAACCGCGACCGCTACCAGCACCCCGACCGCTACACCCGCCACAAGACCGGCACCGACCGCTGGGCCTTCACTTACCAGCCGGTCCACATCAGGGTCCGGAAGACGTGAACCGGGAACATGAGGCCAAGCTCCAGGATCAGGCTCCTTCCCAGGGGCCGACGTCGTCCTCCTTCCACTCCAGGCGGTCGACGACCCCGATCACGCCGTTGGTCCGTTCGACCATCCGTGTGAGCACCCTCGCCTGCGAGCGGCGGTCCAGGGCACCGGTGAGCGTCACCACGCCTTCCGATACCGAGACCTCGACGCCCGACAGGTCGGCCCACAGGCAGTTCTCGACGATGTCCTGCCGGACTTCGCGGGCGATGTCGGCGTCCGCGCGGGCGAGAACCTTGAGCAGGTCGTGACGGCTGATGATGCCCATGAGCACGCCCTCGTCGTCCACGACAGGCAGGCGCTTGACGCCGTGCTGGGTCATCTGCCGCGCCGCGCTGACCACACTGGTGTACGGCCGGGTGATGACCGCAGGGGCGGACATGAGTTCGGCGGCGGTCACCCCACGGGCCCGCTCCTGGCTCCTGGAGGCCCCGTGCCCCACGGCTTCACGCAGGCGGGCGCGTAGCGGCGGCCGGTAGCCCTCCCGGTAGAACTGCTCGCGGAACTCCTCCTTGCGCAGCAGGTCGGCCTCGGAGACCACGCCGACGACGTGGCCCTCACCGTCGACGACGGGCACCGCGCTGACCTCGTGCGCGATGAGCACCTCGGCCACGTCCCTGAACGGCGTGCTGCCGTTGACGGAGGCGACCTCGCTCGTCATGACGTCTCGCACCTTCATGTGCATGATCGGCTCCTCCCGGGCCGTCTGCCGTTCCCACTCCCATCTCACCGCCGTACGGGCCGGATGCGAAGGGCCGGACGGCCCTACCGGTGGGGCCCTTCGCCATGCCCTGCCCCGGACGGCGCGATGGGTGGCCGAAAGTCCCAGGCGGTCAGGACCTTCACCGCTGACCTCGGAAGACGCGGCGAGGCACGCTGGGCACTGAGAGATGGGAGGCGTCGTCATGACGGCGAAAGTGAAGGATGTCATGGGCAAGGTCGCCATCGCGGTGCCGATGGACGCGTCGTTCGCAGACCTTGTCGCCACCATGCAGCGGTTCAAGGTGGGGGCCGTCACGGTGATCGACGCCGACCGGCGTCCGGTCGGGGTGGTGTCGGAGGACGACATCCTGCTGAAGGAGATCGATCCGGGCGAAAGCGTGCTCGACGGTCCCCGCAGGCGGGAGGAGCACCGGAAGGCGGCGGGCACGAAGGCCGGCCAGATCATGACCCGCCCCGCGATCACGGTCACCGGCGGCACGTCGGTGCGGGACGCGGCCAGGCTGATGCACCGCAACCGCATCAAGCAACTGCCCGTGATCGACGCCATGTCCGGCCGCATCGTGGGGACGGTTCACCAGGGCGACCTGCTGCGGGTGTTCGTGCGGCCGGCGGAGGACATCCGGGCCGACATCGAGGAGATCGCCGCCCGGCTGAACCTCGGCCCCGACGACCTCCGGATCACCGTCTCCGGCGGTGTGGTCGCGATCAGCGGACAGGTGCCCCGCAGGTCGGACACCAAGCCGCTGCTGCACGCCGTGCGCCGGGTCGAGGGCGTCGTCGAGGTGGACGCCGACCTCGTCTTCCTCGTGGACGACCTGCTCATCGCCCCACCGTTGCTGTGACCGACCACAGGGGGAGACCGTGAACACTCGGACCGCTGAAGGGATCGCGCCGGCCGCGAGGGCGGCGGTGGAGGCGGCCCTGTGGGCGCCCTCGATCCACAACACCCAGCCCTGGTCGTTCGGCGTCTCGGGCGACGAGATCTGCCTGCGCGCCGACCCCGACAGGAAGCTGCGGGTCTCCGACCCCACCGGCCGGCAGATGACGATCAGTTGCGGCGCCGCGCTGTTCAACGTGCGGATCATGCTGGAGGCGCTCGGCTACGAGCCCCAGGTGCGGCGCCTCCCCGATCCGGAGCGTCCGCTGCTGCTGGCCACCGTACGCGTGCGGCCGGGGCGGGAGCCGGGCGAGCACACCCGCCTGTTGCATGCGGAGATCGAGCGCCGCCGCACCCACCGGTCCGGGTTCACCGCTCTGCCGGTGCCCGACCGCCTCATCGACTCGCTCGTGGCCGAGGCGGCGGAGGAGGACGGCCATCTGAGACCGATCGGGTCGGAGTCCGCCGCGCGGGTGCTCGCCGCGCTCACCGGCGCGGCCCAGGACGTGCAGTCGCAGAACAGGCTGTTCGTCCTCGAACTCATGCGCTGGGCCCGGCCGCCCGGCAGTTCACGCCGCGACGGGGTGCCCGCGGCGGGCTATCCGACCGATCCGCGGCGTACGCATCCCCAGCACTTCGCACCGCGCGACTACGCCCGGGGCCACGAGTGGGGAATGGCGCCGGACGAGCGGGTGTCGGTGTCGACGGGCCTCGTGGCGTTGCTCACCACCGCGGGCGACGGCCGGGAGGACTGGCTGCGCGCGGGTGAGGCGCTGCAACGGATGCTGCTGCACGCCTCCGCGTACGGCGTGAGCGTGGCCTTCCACACGCAGGCACTGGAGATGCCTGAGTTGCGGGAGTTCATCCGCAGGCACCTGTGCTCGGGAGAGGCGCCGCAGATGGTCATGCGGCTGGGGTTCGTCATCGACGAGAGCGAGAGCGTCCGCCGCGCCGCCTCCGACGTGGTGGACTGATTCGGCGGGCGTGGACGGCCCCGTCCGGGGAAGTGGGATCTCCTGTGACCCCGACAGGAGGTGCGCGATGAGGGCGATCGTCCGCTGGGTCGTGTCACGGTTACGCCGCTACCGGCCCGATCGCAACCCGTTGCGCCGCCGTTCCGACCGGATCGAGGCGGCGCTCGCGGCGGCGGCGCTGGCCGCCGTCCTGTTCGCCGTGTGGCCCGCGGCGCTGGCCGCTCGCGCGGTGTACGACGACGGCATCGCGGCCGAGCGGGCCGGGTCCGGGACGCGGCAGCTGGTCGAGGTCACCCTGGTCGAGACCGCGTCGATCGGGGCCGCGTCGATCGAGGCCGCGCCGGCCGTGCAAGCCAACGGCCGTGGTCTGCCCGCGGTGAGCCCGGCGCGGTGGACGCTGCCGTCCGGCGAGATCCGGGAGGGCGTGGTTCCGGCGGCGCTCCTCCTGCGGGACGGCCCGGCGAACGCGCGGCTGTGGGTGGACGCGGCGGGCAGGCCGGTCGCGCCGCCGCCGCAGCGGGCCGAGACGATGACGAGGGCGGGACTGGCCGCCGCGGGCGCCGTCGCGAGTGTCGCCGTCCTGGCCTGGGCCTGCTTCGCGCTGGCGCGTGGCTGGCTGGACCGCAGGCGCTACCGCGAGTGGGAGGCCGCCTGGGCGGCGGCCGACCAGAGGTGGCGCCGTCACCACATCTGAAGGGCGTACCGGACCCCCGTGCCCACCGGACCCCCGTGCTGCCAGACTTCTGCACCATGAGGGAGAACGAGCCGCGGTCGCTGATTCCCAGCATGCGGCTGGACGATCTGCTGGCGGAGTTGCAGTCGCGTCTGGAGGCGGTGCTGGCCACCCGGGATCGGGTGCACGCGCTGCTGGAGGCGGTCGTGTCGATCGGCAGCGATCTCGACCTGGAGGTGGTTCTGCGGCGCATCGTGGCCACCGCCGCGACGCTGGTGGACGCGACGTACGGCGCGATGGGCGTGATCGGGGAGGAGAACACGCTCGTCCAGTTCGTGCCGGTGGGGCTGAGCGAGGAGGAGATCGCCAGGATCGAGCACTGGCCGCACGGGCTGGGCCTGCTCGGCCTGCTGATCAAGGAGCCGCGGACGCTGCGGCTGGCCGACATCTCGCGGCATCCCGAGTCCTACGGCTTCCCGCCCGGCCATCCGCCGATGGGCAGTTTCCTGGGGGTGCCGGTCCGGGTCCGCGAGGAGGTGTTCGGCAACCTCTATCTCACCGAGAAACGCGGCGGCGGGAACTTCGACGAGGACGACGAGGCGATCGTGGTGGCCCTGGCCACCGCCGCGGGCGTGGCGATCGAGAACGCCCGTCTGTATGAGGAGAGCCGGCGCCGGGAGACCTGGTTGCGGGCGTCCTCGGACATCACCACCCGGCTGCTGTCGGGTGGCGAGCCGCAGGAGGTCCTCACGCTCATCGCCCGGCGCGCCCGCGAGATGGCCGACGCCGACGCCGTGGCGATCCTGCTGCCGCGCAAGGGCGGCGACGCCCTGCAGGTGGCACTGAAGGACGGCGTCCTGCAGGACGCCGTCCTGCCGATCGAGGGCTCCCTGTCGGGCCGGGCGTTCCTGAGCGGCGAGCCTCTCATGCTGGACGACCCCGCCGACGGTGACGTCCAGCTCGCCGGTGACCTGGAGCCGGGCCCGGTGGCGGCGGTGCCGCTGGGCGCGGCCGGGGCCGTACGCGGGGTGCTGGCCCTGGTGAAACGTTCAGGACGGATGCCGTTCAGCCAGT
>NZ_JBICTF010000011.1:0-309135 GCF_043197435.1 Microbispora bryophytorum
CTCAGTACCGATGTAGTTGTGGTTGAGCATCCGAGCCTCTTCCTGGGCCAGGACGACAACCCGCCGCGCACGGTCGGTGAACCTCTCGAACATCTCGTCGCTCCTCACGAAGCGGTCAGGCGAGCACGGGAGATCCGGCCCGTCGTTCCGCATGGTAGCCCTGGCCCGGCGACCCACTCCTTGACAGAAGGGTTCCCCAAGCGCAGGGCGTTCATGCTCTATCCAACCCCCTGCTGGGGGTGACGTGTTCCCGATACGCCGCAAGCGAACGAGGTTTTAAGGGAGCGCAAACACAATCGCGCGGTTATGCGATCGTCAGGTCCTCCGACGACTGCCATAACCGCGCGATCAGGGTTCGAGTTAGGAAGTGCTCCGCAGATCTTGCCGTAGCGGGGATCGTCCAGGCGGATGCCACCGCAAGGTGGAGACGGCGCCAATAGCAGAGCTATAGGTGCCGGCTCCGGGCCCTGCGGGGATTCCCTGCCTGCGAGAAATCTTCGCGGGCAGGGCGACAACGCAGCCAGGTGCCGCCCGGACAACCGCAGTAGGCGGGAGATCTGAGGCCCACCGCCTAGTGCGCGTCCTCGTACGCTTGGACGATCGAGGCGGCAATGCGGCCGCGCTCGCTCACGGGGTGCCCGTGAGACTTCGCCCAGGCGCGGATCTCGGCGCTCTTCTCGCGGGTCATGGCTCGCTGGCCCCCACCGCCCGCACCACCACGACGGCGCCCGCGGGCCTGCCCGCTGTCCGCGCGCCGCGCGCTGCCGACGAAAGGCGACAGAGCCTCGCGAAGCCTCTTCGCGTTGCCGTCGCTCAGGTCAATCTCATATGACGTGCCGTCAATCGCGAAGGTGACCGTCTCATTGGCCTCGCCGCCATCGAGATCGTCGATGAGAATCACCTGCGTGTGCTTGGCCATCCGGCAATCCTTTCGCAGCCCATAGTTTGATTCGTCAGCCAAACATATACCCGGTTTCCCCTGGCTGACAATTCAAGGTTGCGGATTCTCAGGAACCTCTGAGTCCGGTGACTTCTCGCGTGGCTCCCGTGCCGTACGGAGGCCCGCCGCGTCGGAACGTACCAACTTTACGATGCCGTAGACGACCACGCCGGCGACGGCCACGGAAGGTATCAAGGCGGACAATACCTCTGTCATTCTGCCTCGCTCGTGCCGGGGGTGTCATTAGGTGCACCCCGAGGAAATTCCGAGGACGCGGCCAGGCCACCGGCCTTCTGACCGGGCCCGGCGCCCCGATACGACCATAGCGCTGGGAGGGACCGGGCGCGTCTTCCGGGGTGCCCCTGGGGGGCCGGGGTAATCCTCGTCTCTCCAGCGGCCTTACCGGATGCACTCGAAATCGTACCCAAAAGGCCGACCCCCGCGGTCACCGATCCTGGGCCGTCCGGCCGTTTCAACCGCTTGCGCGCTTCCCGGGCGACAGCGGGCCGCCGGGCCGCGCGCCCCCCTGTTTCGCCGGGCGCCTGCCGTCGCCGCAGGTGAGGGGCTCGCGGACCAGGACGGACAGGCACGGGGCGGACAAGTGTGAAGCGGCAAACACCTCGTGCGGAAAAGGGCGGACCGGGGACGTACGGCCGTTGAAGAGCTCGGCTGAAACGACGAGCCGGCGCGACGGCCGGATCTTCACAAGGGTCCCGGCAGCCTTCTCGTACGGCGCGCGCGCCTCGCGCGATATACGCGCAAGCAGATCGCCACCACCCCGAAGCCTCGTAAAAAGAGAGGACCGGCCGGTTCCTTCAAGATCAACGGGCGGGCGGTCTGAAGATCGAAAAAAGGAGCGGGCCACAATCACCTGGACGGCCCGAACGGCCGCGGCGTCAGAGTTTCCCACGGCCAAACGATCCCCGCATTCCCCGGACGCCGCCTGCCGCGGGGTGTAGCGGGCGGGCTTCCGCGAGCGCCATAAGGCCCTGTGCGGCTCCATACTGCCCCATAAGCGCCCCTGACGGTTCCTTAAGCCGTCCGTGGACGGATATGGCCCGGGGACGACTGGGCGAGTGTTAAGGATTGGCGCCGGGGGCGGTCTCGCGGTCATTGGGCACCTCTCGGGACGGTGAACCCAAGCATGGCATGCCCGGGAGGCCCCGCAAGGATTTTCCGTCACAGCCGGGTGAGCGGACTGTGCGGACGCAGCCATAGCGATCCATAGAAAAACGGGGCCGATGGTCCGTTCCATCGACCCCGTCCGTCGTCGTTACTTGACCTTCACCACCACGGTGTTGGCGACCTTGTCATGCAGCGCCTGATGCAGCGGCTTGTCCCACAACAGCCACAGCACGTTCAGAAGAGAGCCGACGTACGCGAGGTAGCTGATAACGGGAATCCACTGCAGGAACTCGAAAGCGTAGAACACGCCGGCGCGCTTGAGCGCGGCGTCCTGCGGAAGCCCGCCCGCGTCGAGAGTGCCGCCGACCGGAACGACCTTGATGCCCATGGCTTTCTTGCCGAGCGTCTGCCCCTGCGCCCGCAGCATGAGGAATTCGTAGACGACCATGACCAGACCGCCCAGGATCGCCGTGAGCAGCGTCGCCAGGAAGTAACCGCTTCCGGGGTTGTAAACCCCGCTCGCGAGGTCGACGCTCGCGTCGGTGACGACGATTCCCGTGATCACCAACGTGATGATCGCGAGAGGAATGCCGACGATCACGCCGTCGATGATGCGGGCGACGAGACGCTGCCACCACTCCGCGAGCGGCGCCGGGGCGCCGGGGGGAATCGGCCCCGCGGCGGGGTACGGCTGGCCGAAGCCGGGCTGGCCATAGCCCGGCTGGCCGTACTGCTGCTGCCCGTAACCGGGCTGCTGGCCGTAGCCCTGCTGCTGGCCCTGCTGAACGCCGTAACCCTGCTGCGGGCCGGTCTGGCCGTACCCCTGCTGCCCGTAGGCCTGCTGCTGGCCGTAGTCCTGAGGGGCGGCCTGCTGCCCGTAACCGGGCTGCTGGCCGTACTGCTGCTGGCCCTGCTGGCCCTGCTGGGCGCCATAGCCCTGCTGCGGGCCGGTCTGGCCATACCCCTGCTGCCCGTAGGCCTGCTGCTGGCCGTAGTCCTGAGGGGCGGCCTGCTGCCCGTAACCGGGCTGCTGGCCGTACTGCTGCTGACCCTGCTGACCCTGCTGGGCGCCATAGCCCTGCTGCGGGCCGGTCTGGCCATACCCCTGCTGCCCGTAGCCCTGCTGCTGACCGTAGTCCTGAGGACCGGTCTGCTGGCCGTACTGCTGCTGGGCCTGCTGGGCGCCGTAGCCCTGCTGGGCGCCGTAGCCCTGCTGGCCGTACCCCTGCTGCGGGGCGGTCTGGCCATAGCCCTGCTGACCCTGCTGGCCCTGCTGGGCGCCATAGCCCTGCTGGCCGTACTGCTGCTGGCCCTGCTGGGCGCCGTAGCCCTGCTGCTGGGCGGCCTCCTGGCCGTAGCCCTGCTGCGGGGCGGGCTGACCGTACCCCTGCTGGCCGTACTGCTGCTGGCCCTGCTGGGCGTAACCCTGCTGGCCGTAGCCGCCCTGGGCGGGGTCGTAGCCGGGCGGCTGCTGGGGACCCGTGTGCTGTCCCGAGTGGCGATTGCTCACGACCGTGACGTCGGGGTCATAGTCCTGGGGCTGTCTGTCCGTGCCGTACCCGGCGTTCGATGAGGGCGGTGGCGTTCCGTCCGACTCGTCCTGGGGGTACGGCGGCTGTCCGGTGCTCACCGTGTCACCTCGTTTCGAAGACGCATGCGCCGCACGTCCCTAGCACACGCTGATATTGCCAAAAGTAGCGACAGGTGTATCAACAGTCACCTTTGCAGCAGCCGACAACCATCGTCAAGATCAGCGATCAATGATCGACAAAGGGGTCAATGACGGTCGATGTGCAGCAACATCCGGGTGTTCCCCAGCGTGTTCGGCTTGACGTGCTCCAGGTCGAGAAACTCCGCGACGCCCTCGTCGTACGACGCGAGCAGTTCCGCGTACACCTCCGGGGAGACGGGGGTGCCCTGGATGGGCCTGAAGCCGTGCCTGGCGAAGAACTCCACCGCGAACGTGAGGCAGAAAACCCGCCGCACGCCGAGGTCCCTGGCGGTCTCGATGAGCGCGCCGACGATCCGGTGGCCGATGCCCCCGCCGCGCGCCGCGGGGTCCACCGCGACGGTCCTGATCTCGGCCAGGTCCTCCCACAGCACGTGCAGCGCGCCGCAGCCGACGACCTGCCCGCCCCTCTCGGCCACCCAGAACTCCTGGACGTCCTCGTACAGCGTGACCGTGCTCTTCTTGAGCAGGCGGGAACCCACACCCGAGTACGCGTCGACGAGGCGCCTGATCGCCCGGACGTCCGGCGTCCTGGCTCGGCGCACCGTCACGGCCGTGGCACTCGATCCACTGGATGTCTGCGCGGCGACCTGCTCCATGACCGGCCAGCCTAGCCGGAGCGCGGCCGATCCCACACGGTCGGCACGGAGCATCCCGAACGAATAACGGTCATTCCCAAACGCCATACCCGACATGAGGTTTGACGGTCCGTAGCCGCCAGGATACGGACGGATGCATGACCGCCGCCCGAGGTGCCATCCGGGTTCGTCCCAGTTTTTCCACCAGCCCAGACCACCCATCGAAACTCACAGATCACTCGAAACGCAGGTGAACAGGGACGTATCACTACCGATCCCGTGACCCGACCGTGATCATTTGGTTGTCAAACGTAGACGAGTTTCGGAGTTCTGGTTGAGCAAGAACTCGCGGTGCACTATCGTCCAGCGACGATGCCGGTCTTCGTGAGCGCTCATGGCGACCGGACGCCGAATCCTCGAAGCACCCAGTGCGAAGGGGAGCCGGGGACCCAACTGCAGGATCAGGATCGGTTCGATCCCGGATCGTCAAGGGGTGAATCCACAAGGTAGGGCTACTCCGGCCCGAACCCGTCAGCTAACCCGGTAGGCGCTCAGCAGTGCCCCGCCGTACGGCCCGTCGCGACGACGGGCCCGCCGCGGGGCACACGTGGGAGAGGAGCTCGGTTGCGCACGCGTGGAGGACGGCAGGCGGGCAGGCACGCTCGCGGCCGACAGTCCGGATCCGGCACGGCCGGTCCGGGTGCCATCCGCCGTCTGGCGTTCGTCGGCGTCGCGATCAGCGCGATCACGTTCGGCGCGCCGGTGGTCAGCGCCACCGCCGACCCCAAGCCGAGCCTCAAGGAACTCACGGCCCAGGTCGAGGACCTCTACACCGAGATCGAGACCCTCAGCGAGCAGTACAACGGCGAGCGCGTGCGCCTGAAGACGGCCGAGCGGTCCGCCGACCTCGCCAAGAAGAACCTCGCCAAGAGCGAGGCCGAGCTCGCGGTCCGCCGGCAGAAGGCGAGCGCCCTCGCGCAGCACTCCTACATGACCAACGGGCTCGGCAACGCGCTGGTGCTCATCGACAGCGACGCCGACCCCCGGCGATACCTGGACCAGGCCTCCACGACGTACGCGCTGGAGCTGCGGGAGAGCCAGGAGGTCGCCGAGGTCACCAAGGCCATGGACGCCGCCGCACGGGCCAGGGAGAGCGCCTCCGCCCGGCAGGCCGAGGTCAAGAAGCTCCTCAGCGGGCTGGACTCGCGACGCGACAAGATCACCAAGCTGATCAAGAAGACCGAGAGCAGCCTCTACCGGCAGGTCTCCCAGACGATCGGCAGCGAGACGCGCAGCAGGACGGCGTTCCCCATCATCGGCGACGGCAAGGCCGCCCAGGCGGCGCGCTGGGCTCTCGGGCAGCAGCTCAAGCCGTACGTGTGGGGCGCCGAGGGCCCCGGCTCCTTCGACTGCTCCGGCCTGGTCATGGCGGCCTACCAGTCCGTCGGCATCAGCCTGCCCCACTACACCGGCAACCAGTGGACGGCCGGCACGCACATCCCCCGTGACCAGCTCCGCCCCGGCGACCTGGTGTTCTTCTACTCCGACCTGCACCACGTCGGCATCTACATCGGCAACGGCTACATGATCCACGCGCCGCGCACGGGAGACGTCGTCCACATCGCGAAGATCGCCGGACGGCCGTTCGCGGGAGCGGTGCGCGTCGCCGACTGAGCCCCCCTCGGCGGCCTGCCGTCGAGAAGGTCAGATGAGGCGGCGGCGTGCCGCCCAGGCGACGGCCTCGATCGCGGTCGCGACGCCGATCCGGTCGCAGATGCACCGCAGCCGGCGCCGCACGGTGCGCCCGCTGACGTCGAGACTGCGGCCCACCCGGTCGGCGGTCACACCCTTGGCCAGCTCCGCGAGGAGAAGCAGATCCTCTTCGGTGAGACCGGCACGCTCAAGGTCCGAGGCGCGACTGTCACCTCGGTAGACGACCTCGGGAATACTCATCGTCCGCCCTCCCCCACGACGATGCTTTCGTCGGCCCACCCTTCAGGGAAGGTAAACGCCTCCACTGAAGGTCGTCAAGGTTCGGAGTGAGAGCACCGGTCGCACACCTCCCGGGCCGCCTCGACAATCCTCCACGTGGAATTCGGCCCAGCGCCGCGCCAGCGGGCCCATGCCGCACCTGGAGACGTACGCGCTCGGCTGGGGCGTGGCGGGCGCCGACGGGCCCGGCTCCGGGACGTCGCGAAGCCGGCTGAGGCCGGACGGCCATGCCGTCCGGCCCGTTCGCGCGCCGGAGATGGGACGCCGCAGATCGGGACTGACCGATCAGACGCGAGCGATCAGGTCTGACCGATCAGGCGTGACCGATCAGCTCGCGCACCCGGTCGCGGCCCACGGCCAGCAGCAGCGTGGGCAGCCGCGGGCCGGTGTCGCTGCCGACGAGCAGCCGGTAGAGCAGGGCGAAGAAGGCGCGCTGCGCGGCCTTCAGCTCCGGCGTGGCCGCCTTCGCGTCCATGTCGAGCCCGGCCTGCACCTTCGGCACGCCGTACACGAGGGTGGTCAGCCCGTCGAGCGACCAGTGCTCGCCGAGGCCCTCCGCCAGCAGGCGCAGCGACTCGCGGTCCTGCGTGCCGAGCGTGTCGAGCAGTTCCTTGTCGGGCGTCTCGCGCACCTGCGTGCGCTCCTCCGCGGGCACGTACGTGTTCACCCAGTGCTGGGCGCGGTCGAGCCGCGGCCGCAACTCGTCCAGCCCGCCGATCTCCGGGTCGAACGCGCGCAGGATGCGCAGCGTCTGCTCCTCGTGCCCGGTGGCGATGTCCACGACCGAGGCGAGCGTCCGGTAGGGCAGCCGCCGCGGCGTCTCCGGCAGGACCCGGGAGGCCGTGCTCGACGCGCGGCGGTAGGCCGACTGGTCGGCCGGCAGCGCCGTGCCGTCCTGTACCTTCCTGGTCAGCGTGTCCCACTCGTCGTACATCCGCTGGATCTCCTGGTCGAAGGAGACCTTGAACGACTGGTTGGGACGGCGGCGGGCGTACAGCCAGCGCAGCAGCGCGGGCTCCATGATCGACAAAGCGTCGGCCGGGGTCGGCACGCCGCCCTTGGAGCTGCTCATCTTGGCCATGCCGCTGATGCCGACGAAGGCGTACATCGGCCCGATCGGCTGCGGGGCGCCGAACACCTCACGGACGATCTGGCCGCCGACGACGAACGACGAGCCCGGCGAGCTGTGGTCCACGCCCGACGGCTCGAAGACCACGCCCTCGTAGGCCCAGCGCATCGGCCAGTCGACCTTCCACACCAGCTTGCCGCGGGTGTGCTCGGACAGCAGGACGGTCTCGCTGTGGCCGCACACGCAGGTGTACGACATCGCGGTGGTCTCGTCGTCGTACGACGTGACCGTGGTCATGTCGCGGTCGCAGACCGAGCAGTAGGGCTTGTAGGGGTAGTAGCCGCCCGCGCCGGAGCCGTCGTCCTCGTTCGCGGCCCCCGAGCCCTCCAGGGCGGCGGCCTCGTCGGCGTCCGCGACCTCCTTGGCCTTGGCCTTCTTGGTGCGGTACTGGTCGAGGATCGCGTCGATCCGCCGCCGCTCGCGCATGGCGAGCAGCACCTGCTCCCGGTAGGCCCCGGAGCCGTACATCTGCGTCTGGCTGATGCCGTGGAACTCCACGCCCAGCTCCGCCAGCGCGGCGATCATCGGCGCCTTGAAGTACTCGGCCCAGTTCGGGTGCTCGCTGCCGGGCGGGGCCGGGACGGAGGTCAGCGGCTTGCCGATGTGCTCGTTCCAGGCGGGGTCGACACCCACGGGGACCTTGCGGAAGCGGTCGAAGTCGTCCCACGAGATGATGTGGACGCACTCGTGGCCGCGCCGCCTGATCTCGTCGGCCACCAGGTGCGGGGTCATCACCTCACGCAGGTTGCCCAGATGGATCGGGCCGGACGGGCTGAGACCGGACGCGCAGACGACGGGTTTGCCCGGTGCGCGCCGTTCAGCCTCGGCGATGACCTCATCGGCGAAACGCGCCACCCAGTCGGCGTCCATCACGTCAGTCCTCTCTGAACGGGATCCTGGCCTCTATGGTCCCGTACGCGAGGGAGTCGTCAGGACGCGTTCCGGGCGTAGACCAGCCGCAGGCCGATCAGCGTGAGCCAGGGCTCGTGCACGTCGATCGTACGGGCCTCACCGATGACGAGCGGCGCACCGGTGCCCGTGGCCACCACGGTGACGTCGTCGGGGTCGGCGGCCAGCTCGGCCGTCATCCGGTCCACGATGCCGTCGACCAGGCCCGCGAAGCCGTAGATGATGCCCGACTGGAGCGCCTCCACGGTGTTCTTGGCGATGACCGAGCGGGGCCGGACCAGCTCGACCTTGTGGAGCTGGGCCCCGGCCGTGGCCAGCGCGTCCACCGAGATCTCCAGACCGGGCGCGGTCACCGCGCCGACGTACTCCCCCCGGGCCGAGACGGCGTCGAACGAGGTGGCCGTGCCGAAGTCCACGATCACGCACGGCCCGCCGTACAGGGCGGCGGCGGCGAGCGCGTTCACGATGCGGTCGCTGCCGACCTCCTTCGGGTTGTCCATCCGGACCGGGACGCCGGTGCGGACGCCCGGCTCGACCACCACCGCCGTGACGTCGCCGTAGTAGCGCCGGGACATCTCCCGCATCTCGTTGAGCACCGACGGGACCGTGGAGCAGATCGCGATGCCGCTGATGTCGGCGTCCTTGAGCAGCGGCGACTGCCCGAGGAGACCCTGGAGCACCACCGCGATCTCGTCCGCCGTACGGCGGGGGTCGGTGGCGATCCGCCAGTGCTCGATCACCTCTTCACCCTCGAACAGGCCCAGCACCGTGTGGGTATTGCTGACGTCGATGGTGAGCAGCATTCCCCGATTATGCATCACGAAGATCTAGACCAAGGTCGAGTGCCGGGGCCGAGTGCGTGAGCGCACCGACCGCCAGGTAGTCGACCCCGGTCGCGGCGACGGCGCGGGCCACCTCCAGGGTCAGCCCGCCGCTCGACTCCAGCCGCGCCCGCCCGGCCACCAGCCGTACGGCCTCGGCGAGCTGGTCCACGGTGAAGTTGTCGAGCAGGATCTCCTCGGCGCCCTCGGCCAGGACCGGCTCGATCTGGTCGATCCTGTCCACCTCGACCTCGATCGGCAGGCCGGGGAAGGCCTGCCGTACGGCGCGGAACGCCTCGGCGACGCCTCCGGCGGCCACGACGTGGTTGTCCTTGATCAGGGCGGCGTCGTGCAGGCCCATCCGGTGGTTGACCCCGCCGCCGGCCCGTACGGCGTACTTCGCGAGCGCGCGCAACCCGGGCAGGGTCTTGCGGGTGTCACGGATCCGGGCGCCGGTGCCCTCCACCGCGTCCACCCAGCGGCGGGTCTCGGTGGCGATCCCGGACAGGTGGGTGAGGAAGTTGAGCGCGGTCCGCTCCAGCGTGAGCAGGTCCCTGGTGGCGCCCCGCACGGACATCACCACGTCGCCGGGGCGCACGCGGTCGCCGTCGGCGGCGTGCCGCTCGACCTCGACCGGCCCGTCGGCCTGGCGGAAGACGGTCTCGGCCACGGCCAGCCCGGCCACCACGCCCTCCTTGCGGGCCACCACGTCGGCGACGGCCCGCTGGTCCGCGGGAATGGTGGCGACCGAGGTCACGTCCTGTCCCCCGGCCAGGTCCTCCTCCAGCGCGGCGCGGACGAGCCCGAGCACGGCGTCCGGGTCGAGGCCGGTCTTGTCCAGCTCGTTCCGCAGTTCCTCGTGAGGCGTGTACGTCAAGGTCAGTCCCTCCGCCGTCAGGGCGATGTCGATGTGCGCCCGCCAGTGGGCGTCGTCGCGGTCGGGGTGGTCCTCCCGCCAGTGCGAGCCGCGGGTCTCCTCGCGCACGGCCGCCGCGGCGACCAGCGCGGAGGCCACCGTGAGGAGGTTGGTCGCCTCCCACGACTCGGTGCAGGGCTCGACCGCGACCGGCGTCCAGCGGGCGTCGGAGAGCGCACGGGCGACCTGCGCGAGGCTCCGGTCGC
Organism: Microbispora bryophytorum; assembly: GCF_043197435.1. Taxonomy (NCBI): domain Bacteria; kingdom Bacillati; phylum Actinomycetota; class Actinomycetes; order Streptosporangiales; family Streptosporangiaceae; genus Microbispora; species Microbispora bryophytorum. The sequence goes on from NZ_JBICTF010000011.1 coordinate 10,346, forward strand.
TGCGCAGCACCCCGGCGCCCCCGCTCATGTGGCTCTGGATCCTCGGCCGCGTACGCGGGTCCACCAGGCCCTCGGGCCGGTCGTCGGCCGGGACGGGCTCGTGCGTCGCGCGGTCGCGGGTCAGGTTCCCGGCCGCCAGATCGGCGGCGATGCGCTCGCCGTAGACGAGCCCTTCCAGCAGGGAGTTGGAGGCCAGCCGGTTGGCGCCGTGCACACCCGTGCAGGCCGCCTCTCCGCAGGCGTACAGGCCGGGAACGCTGGTCCTGCCGTATAGGTCGGTGCGCACGCCGCCGCTCGCGTAGTGGGCGGCGGGGGCGACGGGGATGGGCTCGGTGACGGGGTCGATGCCGTGCTCGCGGCAGACGGCGAGAATGGTGGGGAACCTGGACCGCCACTTGTCCTCGCCGAAGTGGGTGGCGTCGAGGTAGACGTGGTCGGCGCCGGTCCGCGCCAGCTGACGCATGATCGCCTTGGCGACCACGTCGCGGGGCGCGAGGTCGGCCAGCTCGTGCACCCCCCGCATGAAGCGCTCGCCGCTCGAGTCGATCAGCACCGCGCCCTCGCCGCGCACGGCCTCGGAGACGAGGGGCTGCTGGCCGGTCGAGCCCTCCCCCAGCCACAGGACCGTGGGGTGGAACTGCACGAACTCGATGTCCCTGACCACCGCGCCGGCCCGCAGCGCCAGCGCCACGCCGTCTCCGGTGGACACCACAGGGTTGGTCGTGGCCGCGTATACCTGGCCCATGCCGCCGCTGGCCAGCACCACGGCCCCGGCCCGTACGGCGCCGACGCCGTCGCGGGCGCCCTCCCCCATCACGTGGAGCGTGACCCCGCAGGCGCGGCCCTCGGCGTCGAGGAGGAGGTCGAGGGCGAGGGCGTGCTCGATGACCTCGATGCGGGGCTCGGCCAGCACCGCCTCGGCCAGGGCCCGCTGCACCTCGGCGCCGGTCGCGTCGCCGCCTGCGTGCACGATCCGGTTGCGGTGGTGGCCGCCCTCGCGGGTGAGCTGGAGCTCGCCGTCGGTGTCGCGGTCGAACTCGGCGCCGTGGCTCATCAGCCGCTTCAGCGCGTCGGGGCCCTCGGTGACCAGGACGCGGACGGCCTCCTCATCACACAGGCCGACCCCGGCGACGAGCGTGTCCCTCAGGTGCTCGTCGGGGGTGTCCTCGGGGTCGAGGACGGCGGCGATGCCGCCCTGGGCCCACCGGGTGGACCCGGCCGACAGCACGTCCTTGGTGACCACGAGCACCCGCGCGCGGGGGTCGAGTTCGACGTGGCGCAGCGCCACGGTGAGGCCGGCGATGCCGGACCCGATCACGACGGCGTCGGCCTCGACGGTCCAGCCGGGTGCGGGGGCGGTGAGTCTGCGTGCGAGCGCCACCATGAGGGGATCCCCTTTCGTCATAATGACGATAACGCCCCCCTGGCGATGGTGACGCCCCGCCCCCTCCTCCTAGGGGCACGCCGCGGGGGCGGCGCCTGTCGCGGGGCCGGTGCCTGCCGCAGGGGCGGCGCCTGTCACGGGGCCGGTGCAGAGCTGCGCGGTCAGAGTGGCGCGGGCCCATTCCTCCCACTGGTCCTGCGACCAGCCGCGGTCCTGGACGAAGAGCAGGTACAGCTGCGGGCTGAGCAGGCAGAACAGCAGATCCGCCGCCATCTCGACGGAGACGTCCGGCCGGGCGCCGGGTTTGCCCACGAGCGCCTGGGCCGCGGCGTGCTGCACGACATAGCGCGGGTCGGGGCCGTCGGGCCATCCCGCGGCGATCTGCGGGTCGGCGGCCCCGGCGGACTCGATCATCGGCATGAGCGGGGCGACCCGGCCGAGGATCTCACTCGTGCCGCGGACGTGCGCCCGCAGTTGGTCGGCCGCGGCGGGCTCGGCGCACGCGGCGCGGAACCACTCACGGTCCATGATGGCCACCGGCTCGATGTCGCCGGCGATGGACGTGTCGACGACGTCCTTGAACAGCGTGCGCTTGTTGCCGAAGGCGAAGTAGACCGTCTGAACGGCCACGCCCGCCCGGTCGGCGACCTCCTGCAGGCTCGTCGCCCCGTAGCCCTGCGCGACGAACAGCTCCCGCGCCGCCTGGATGACCTTCTCCCGGGTGCGGCGCGAGCGCTCGGCCCGTTTGTCCGGCCGCTTGACGATGTCCATGATGCGAGTATATCTCTAGAGTTCATCACTAGAGTTTGACTCTAAAGAAGTGGAGCGAGGCCATGAACACGCCGAACACCGCCCGGGGCACGAACAACGCAGACCGGGTCGGCAGCGGACCGGACCAGGAGCCGGACCAGGAGGAGGCCGTGCTGCGGGAACTGGAGGAGTACTACCGAACCGGCAAGCCGCCGTGGGATTCGGGCGTGACACCGCCCGAGCTGGTCGCCCTGATAGAGGGACGCGGGGAGAGGCGCGGGGAGGGGGACGGCGCGCTGCCGCCCGGCCGCGCTCTGGAGCTCGGCTGCGGCACCGGAACCAACGCGATCTATCTGGCCCGGCACGGCTGGGAGGTCGTGGCCGTCGACCTGGTCGGCCGCGCGATCGAGCAGGCCCGGGAGAAGGCCGACGCGGCGGGAGTGGCCGTACGGCTCCTGCACGGAGACGCCACCCGGCTCGACGAGCTGGACGCGTCCGGCCCCTACGACCTGTTCTTCGACCTGAGCTGCTTCTGCGGCATCCCGCCGCACCGCCGCGACGCCTACGCCGCCGGGCTCACCAGCCGTGCCGCTCCCGGCGCACGGCTGCTGATGTTCGGGTACGGCCCCGGAGTGCTCGACGACAAGTTCTCCGGGGTCACCGCCGACGAGTTGCGCGCCAGGTTCACCGGCTGGGAGCTGGCCGACATCACACCGGGGACGAACCCGTTCCCCACCTTCTGGTTCACGCTGCGGTACGGGGGAGCCTGAGCCGCCGCGACCTCTACAGGGTCAGGACCACGTTGTCGATGAGGCGGGTGGTGCCCACCTTGGCGGCCACGGCCAGGATCGCCTCGCCGCGGTGGTCGTCGCCGGCCGGCGCGAACGTCGCCGGGTCGGCCAGGATCAGGTAGTCGAGCAGCAGCGGCGGGTCGAAGCGGGCGGCTTCCTCCAGCACGGCCCGCGCGGCGTCGAGGATCCCGGCCGGCCCGGCGGTCTGGCCCCGCGCCGCGCCGGCCCGCAGCGCCCGCGACAGGGCGAGCGCGGTGCGGCGGTCGGCCTCGGACAGGTACCTGTTGCGGCTCGACAGCGCGAGGCCGTCCGGCTCCCGCACGGTCGGGGCGCCGACGATCGACACCGGGACGTCGAGGTCGGCCACCATCCGCCGGATCAACGCGAGCTGCTGGGCGTCCTTCTGCCCGAAGACCGCGACGTCCGGCCGTACGAGGTTGAACAGCTTGAGCACCACGGTCAGCACACCGTCGAAGTGGCCGGGCCGGAAGGCGCCCTCGACCACCCCGCCCATGCCGCCGGCCGAGACCTCCACCTGGCGGTCCGGCAGGTACATGTCGTCGGCCGAGGGCGTGAAGACCACGCGCACACCCTCCTCCTCGCACACTCGGAGGTCGGCCTCGAACGTACGGGGATACCGGGAGAAGTCCTCGTCGGGGCCGAACTGCAGGGGGTTGACGAACACGCTCACCACCACGTGGTCGGCGTGTTCGCGTGCCAGCCGCATCAGCGACCGGTGGCCCTCGTGGAGCGCCCCCATCGTGGGGACCAGGGCGATCCTCCCGGGGCCGAGCTCGTCCCTCGCCTTGTCGAGGGCGGCGCGGTCGGCGGCGACGGTCAGGTCCATATGTTCCCTCCCAGGGCGTCCAGAAGGCGTTCGGCCGCCTCCGGCTTGAGCAGGCCCGCCGCGAGCGCCCGGTCGGCGGTGAGCCGCGCGAGGGCGACGTACGCGTCCGCGGCCTCGGGGGCGGCCAGGATGAGCGCGTCGACGTGCTTGCGCACGGTGCCCGCGTCGCCGCGGACCACGGGCCCGGTGAGCCCGCTGATGCCGAGACGCAGCACGTTGTCGAGTGCCGCGCTCAGCAGGGGGCCGAGCATCCGGCCCGGATGCTCCACGCCGATCTTCGCGAGCAGTTCCTGCGACTCGGCGACGAGCGTCACCATGTGGTTCGCGGCGCCGGCCAGGGCGGCGTGGTAGAGCGGCCGGTCACGGTCGGCGATCCATACCGGCTCGCCGCCCATCTCGATCACCAGCGCCTCGGCCACGGGCCGCAGCAGGTCGGGCGCCGTGACGCCGAACGAGCAGCCGTTGAGCCGGGTCAGGTCGTCGCTCCTGCCGGTGAACGTCATCACGGGGTGCAGCGCGAGCGGCAGCGCCCCCGCCTCGGCCGCAGGGTCGAGCACGCCCAGGCCGTACGCGCCGCTGGCGTGCACGAGCAGCTTGCCGCGCAGGTCGGCGCCGGTGGCGGCGAGACCGGAGACGAGACCGGGGAGCACGTCGTCCGGCACGGTCAGCAGCACGAGATCGGACCGGGCGATCACCTCGTCCGGCCTGCTGAGCGCCAGGCCGAGACGGTCGGCGGCCCGCCGCGCCGACGCGTCGGACACGCCGCTTGCCGCCACCACCCGATGACCCGCGAGCATGAGCGCGGCTCCGAGCACGGAACCGACGCGTCCCGCGCCCAGCACTCCTACGGCGAGCCGCGCCGGGCGGTCACTTGTCTCCATGACGCCTCCCTCGGTTCAGCGTAGCGGCGGCGCTCCCGCCCGCCCGGGCGTGGCCCAACGGTCGGATTTTGTCCCATTTCTCCCGGGCCTATGTTGAGCCACAAGTACGAAAGTGACTACTTTTCGTTACGGCCTCGGCGTGTCGGTAACCTTGGGCCCCGTGGAGGTCACCTGGCGGGAGGCCATGCGGCGGGCGCTCTACGGCGCGGAGGGCTTCTACCTGCGGGAGCGCCCCGACCGGCATTTCCGCACGTCGGTGCAGGCCTCGCCGGTCTTCGCCGAGGCCGTGCTGCGCCTGCTCCTGCGGGTCGACGCCGCGCTCGGGCGGCCCGACCCGGTCGATCTCGTGGACATGGGCAGCGGTAACGGCCTCCTGGCCGCCCGGGTGCGGGCCGCCGCGCCGCCGGACCTCTCGAAGCGGCTGCGGGTCACCGCCGTCGACCTGTCCCCCCGGCCCGGCGATCTCGATCCGCGCGTCGCCTGGGAGCCGGAGGCGCCGTACGGCGCGGGCGGCCTGGTGATCGCCAACGAGTGGCTGGACAACGTGCCGCTCGACATCGCCGAGATGACGCCGGACGGCCCTCGCCTGGTGCTCGTGGACACCTCGACCGGCGAACAGCGGCCCGGGCCCGCTCCCGGCCCGGATGACCTGGCCTGGCTGGAGCGCTGGTGGCCGCTGCGCTCACCGGGAGAACGCGCCGAGATCGGCCGTCCCCGCGACGAGGCCTGGGCCTCGTTGATCACGCGGCTGGCGTGCGGCACGGCGGTCGCCGTGGACTACGCCCATCCGGCCAGACGACGGCCACCGCTCGGCACGGTCGCCGGATATCGCGACGGCTCGGTGGTGCCGCCGACACCGGACGGGTCGTGCGACATCACCGCCCACGTCGCGCTGGACGCCTGCGCGGCGGCCGGCGAGCGGGCGGGGGCGCAGGCGTCCACGCTCACCACGCAGCGGGAGGCGCTGCGGGACCTGGGAGTCACCGGCGCCCGCCCGCCGCTCGCGCTGGCGTCCGCCGATCCGGCCGCATACGTACGCGCGCTGGGCCGGGCCTCCCAGGAGGCGGAGCTGATCGACCCGGCCGGTCTCGGCGGCTTCGGCTGGCTCAGCCAGGTCGTCAGACGGTGACCTTGAGGGACTCCAGGCCGCGCATGATGTAGCTGGGCTTCCAGGCAGGCTCCTCGGCGAGCTCCAGCCTGGGCGCCAGCCCCAGCAGGGCGCCGAACGACTCCGCCATCTCGACCCGCGCGAGCGGTGCGCCGAGGCAGAAGTGGATGCCGGCGCCGAACGAGATGTGCGGGTTGTCCGCCCGGCCGAGGTCGAGACGGTCGGGATCGGCGAAGACCTCGGGGTCGCGGTTGGCCGAGCCGAACAGCAGCGCGATCTCCGTGCCCCTGGGGATCGTCACCCCGCCGACCTCGACGTCCTCCAGCACCCACCGCTCGAACATCTGCGCCGGGGTGTCGTAGCGCAGCAACTCCTCAACCGCCGTCGGCATCAGGCCGGGGTCGGCGCGCAGCCGCTCCAGCTCACCCGGGTTGCGGAACAGCGCCCACCACCCGCTGCCGGTGGCGTTGACCGTGGCCTCGTGCCCGGCGTTGAGCAGCAGCACGCAGGTGCCGATCAGCTCGTCCTCGGTCAGCCGGTCGCCGTCGTCGACCACCTGGGCCAGCGCCGAGATCATGTCGTCGCCCGGCCGATCCCTGCGGGCCCTGGCCAGCTCGCGCAGGTAGCCGGCGAACTCCGCCGCCGCGCGCACGGCCGTGTGCTGGACCTCCGGCGAGGGGTTCAGCTCGTACATCCCGCAGATGTCGGCCGACCAGGGGCGCAGCAGGTGGCGGTCGGCCTCGGGCACACCGAGCATCTCGGCGATCACCGTGACCGGCAGCGGCTCGGCCACCTCGGCCAGCAGGTCCCCGCCGCCGCGCTCGACCAGTCCCGCGGTCAGCTCGGTCGCGATCTTCCGTACGCGGGGACGCAGCGACTCGACCATGCGGGGGGTGAACGCCTTGGACACCAGGCGGCGCAGCCGCGTGTGGACCGGCGGCTCGACGTCGAGCATCCCGGCTCGGATCACCCGCCAGAACGGTTCCTGGAACTCCGGCTCGGGCTCGCGGCCGAACGCCTCGTGCGTCGCCACGTGCAGGTAGGACCGGCCGAGACGCCGGTCGCGCAGCAGCGCGTTCACATCCGCGTGGCGGGCGATCAGCCACTGCCCCGTCGGCTCGAAGAAGCTGACCGGATCGTTGTCGCGCAGGTCGCGGTAGGCGTCGTAGGGGTACGCGATGAACTCGGCATTCCAGGGATCAAACTTCACAATGGACAACAATACGGATGAAAGACCTCGCCTGGGAGTACGGGCGTGCGGGTCCGTCATGGCGTAGGTTGGGCCGATGCCGAAGCGCCGCGAACAGCCTCGCAGGGAGCCCCGCGAACTCGGCGAACTGCCCTATGCCGATCACCTTGAGCCGTTCAAGGGGCGGCTCGCGCAGGGCGGCGACTACGACACGGTCCTGTTCGACGGGGGCGAGTTCGAGGACGCCGACGCGTCCGGCGCCCGGTTCATCGAGTCGGCGTTCGCCTCGGTGACGTTCGCCGGCGGCCGATACCGGCGCGCCCGGTTCTCGGACGTGTGGCTGAACGGCGTGCGCTGGGTGGGCGGCGACCTCACCGAGTCCGTCTGGGCGGACGCGGAGATCGTCATGAGCGCCCCGGCCGGCACGGCGCTGCCCGGCGCCGAGATGAACCACGTGCTCTTCCACCGGTGCAAGCTCGACTCGGTCAACTTCCGCGCCGCCGACCTGCGGGAGGTCTCGTTCGTCGAGTGCACGCTGCGCGACGTGGACTTCGCGGGCGCCGCGCTGACCGGCGTAACCTTCCCCGGCTCGACGCTGGAACGGGTGCGGTTCGACAAGGCGCGCATGTCCCGGGTGGACCTGCGCGGCGCCGTGTCCCTGGGCATCTCCGACGGCTACGACGCGCTGCGCGGCGCGACCATCAGCGGCGTCCAGCTGATGGAACTCGCGCCGATGTTCGCCCACATCCTGGGTGTCACGGTCGACGACGGCTGACTTCGGCTGGGCCACCCGGACTTGCGGCCGGAGGGCGGTGTCGGGTTATAGTGCCGTCCAGGTCATGAGTGCCAGCGTCAAGCCCCGGCTTGCTGGCCGGCAACCCTCGCGCTCGCGGCGGGGTGCCCCGGGTGAGGACCGGGTCCGGCACGAGGTGTGCCGGGCAAGCGCGGGCTCCGCCTCTCCGATGCCATGGCCGGGGTCCCCGACCCGAGGAGCATGGCGTTGTCCGCACTCACCTTCGTCCAGCAGGCCGTCACCCGCATCTCCGAGCACGATCTCGCCCCCGTGCGCCTACCGGCTGTCGTGGGCGCCGACCTGGAGGTGCCCATCAGGGGCGGCAGGCTGGTGCAGTACGCGAACCTCGACTACGCGGCGAGCGCGCCCTGTCTGGAGCCGGTGAACGCCGCCGTCGCGGCGGCGCTGCCGGCCTACTCCAGCGTCCACCGGGGTGCGGGCTACGCCTCGCAGCTCACGACGGCCAGGTATGAGCAGGCCAGGCACACCGTGCGGGCCTTCGTCGGCGCCCGCCCCGGCGACGCGCTCATCTTCGTGCGCAACACGACCGACGCCATGAACCTGCTGGCCCGCAGCCTCCCCGAGGGCACCACCGCCGTCGTGTTCGAGACCGAGCACCACGCCTCGCTGCTGCCCTGGCAGAAGGCCGTACGGCTCGCGCCGCCCGCCTTCCCCGGCGAGGCGATCCGGGCGGCCGACGAGGCGCTGGCCGCCATCGACGGCCCGGCCCTGCTCGTCGTGACCGCGGCCTCCAACGTCACCGGCGAGCTGTGGCCGATCGCCGGACTGGCCCACATCGCCCACCGGCACGGCGCGCGGATCGCCGTGGACGCCGCCCAGCTCGTGCCCCACCGCGAGCTGAACCTGGCCGCGCTCGACCTCGACTACGTGGCCTTCTCCGGGCACAAGCTCTACGCCCCGTTCGGCGCCGGTGTGCTCGTCGGCCGCCCCGACTGGCTCGCCTGCGCCGACCCGTACCTGCGCGGCGGCGGAGCCGTACGGTCCGTGGGCGAGACGGTGGACTGGAGCGACGACCCCGAGACGCGGCACGAGGCGGGCACCCCCAACGTGCTCGGCGCGATCGCGCTCGCCGCCGCCTGCGACGCGCTCACCGCGACGGGCTGGGCCGCGCTGGTGCGGGATGAGGAGCGGCTGCTCGCCCGCCTGCGCGCCGGGCTCGCCGCCATCCCCGGCGTACGCGAGCTGTCGCTGTGGGGCCAGGACCACCCGCGCGTCGGCATCGTGTCGTTCACCGTCGAGGGCCGTACGGCCCGCGAGGTCGCCGAGGCGCTGTCGGCCGATTGGGGCATCGGCGTCAGGGACGGCAAGTTCTGCGCCCACCCGTTCGTCCGCCACCTCCTCGGCGGCGGGGAGGACGGCGCTCAGGAGGACGGCGGCTGCGCGGACGGCACGTTCAGCGCCGTACGCGCCTCGGTCGGCATCGGCACGACCACCGAACACGTCGACCGCCTCGTCGAGGCCCTGCGCGAGATCGCCACCGCCTGACGACGGAAGGTGAGGCCGGGGGTCTCGCTCAAGAGGTCCCCGATCAAGCGGCGTCCGTCGACCTCTCGCTGACCGGCAGGCGCAGCGTCCGATCACCGAAGTCGACGACCAGGTCCAAGCGGGCCCCGAGCGCCTCTACATAGCGAGCGATAACGTCGAGAGAGGTGACCTCTCCATGCTCGATCTGTGAGACCCGGGCGACGCTCAGACCCATGACAGCCGCGACGTCCCTCTGACCGAACCCAAGTTGCTTTCGCGCCTCGGCGAGCTGATGACCGCGCGCCTCGGCGAGAAGCTTTCTGGCGCCCTGCTCGATCACGGAAGGGGAGACGCCGGCCTCGTGCAGTTCCCGCTCGAGGTCGGCCCAGTCCCCCGGCACTCTCTTAGGCATGTTCACTCCTCGCCGTCGCTGGTGTAGTCGACATAAGGCTGTATGGCCAGGGGGATGTTCTCCTTGTACCACCGGTTCCAGTTCCCGGCTTTGTCACCGCCAAGCAACAGCAGCGCCGCCCGCGTAGGGTCGAAGGCGAAGATGATCCTGATCTCCGATCGCCCGCGCGATCCTGGGCGCAGTTCCTTGAGATGATGCAGGGAGCTTTCCTTGAGCCGGTCGACGAGGGGCCTGCCCAGCGTTGGCCCCTCCTCCCGGAGAGCGGCGACGGCCTGAGCGACCTGAATCGCCGAGTCGACATCCTCCTTGAGGAGCGTCCTGAACCAGGCGGCATACTCATCTGTGACCTTCACCGTCCACGCCAAGAGTGCCCTCCCGAAATTAAGGCTATCCTTAAGTCGGGCAGTAGGCTACTGCCGTTGACCTGAGACGGTGGTCGAGTTCGTCTGATGCCTTCGCCGTCTTCGCTCCCCCGTGATGGGCGTGAAAGCATGGACGGTATGACGACCGAGCAGGAGGGCGGGCGCACCGAACGCATCGTGGGGCTCGGCGCCGGAGCCGACGCCGTGCAGGCGAGGGAGCTGGCCACCGAGGACATGATCCTCAACATCGGCCCGCAGCACCCCTCCACCCACGGCGTGCTGCGGCTGCGGCTCGTCCTCGACGGCGAGCGCATCACGGCCGCCGAGCCGATCGTCGGCTACATGCACCGCGGCGCGGAGAAGCTGTTCGAGGTGCGCGACTACCGGCAGATCATCGTGCTCGCCAACCGGCACGACTGGCTGTCGGCGTTCGCCAACGAGCTGGGCGTCGTGCTCGCGGTCGAGCGCATGCTGGGCATGCAGCCCCCGGCCAGGGCGGTGTGGGCCAGGACGCTGCTGGCCGAGCTCAACCGCGTGCTCAGCCACCTGATGTTCCTCGGCAGCTATCCCCTGGAGCTCGGCGCGATCACGCCGGTCTTCTACGCCTTCCGCGAGCGGGAGACCCTGCAGCACGTCATGGAGGAGATCTCCGGCGGCCGCATGCACTACATGTTCAACCGGGTGGGCGGGCTGAAGGAGGAGCTGCCCCTGGGCTGGCTCGACCGCGTCACGGCGGCCGTCGCGGCCGTGCGGCGGCGACTGCCCGACATCGAGGAACTGATCGCCGGCAACGAGATCTTCCTGGCCCGCACCCGCGGCGTCGGCGTGCTCGACCGCGAGACGATCATGCAGTACGGCGTGAGCGGCCCCGTCGCGCGGGCCTCGGGCGTCGACTTCGACCTGCGGCGCGACGAGCCCTACCTGGCGTACGGCGAGCTGCCGGTGAAGGTCGTGACCCGGTCGGCCGGGGACTGCCAGGCCCGGTTCCAGGTGCTGCTCGAACAAGTTAAGGTCTCCCTCGACCTGGCCAACGCCTGCGTCGAGCGCCTGCGGCACCTGCCGCCGGGGCCGATCAACCAGCGGCTGCCGAAGGTGCTGAAGGCGCCCGAGGGCCACACATACGCCTGGACGGAGAACCCGCTCGGCTTGAACGGCTACTACCTGGTGTCGCGGGGCGAGAAGACGCCGTGGCGGCTCAAGCTGCGCAGCGCCTCCTACAACAACATCCAGGTGCTGCGGGAGATGCTGCCGGGCAACCTGGTCGCCGACATGATCGCGATCCTCGGCTCGATGTTCTTCGTGGTGGGCGACATCGACAAGTAGATCGGCGCGTTGCCGTCACGTCTCCCCGGAGGGCTTGCCGGGCACCCGGCAGCAGTGCTCCAGGAACAGCGCCGCGCAGATCAGGATCACGCAGGCCACGAACGACCCGCCTCCGACGAACGCGTCCTGGCGGGGCTTGTCCAGGTCGAGCAGTTCGAGCACGTGCACCACGAACCCGGCGAAAATGCCGCCGAACGCCGCCGCGACGTACGCCGTGGCCTTCGCCAGCGCCGCCAGGCGGGCCACGGCCAGCGGGTCGACGGGCTTGGTGTCCGGGCGGCGCAGGATCCTCGCCCGGGTCAGCCAGCCCGTGTACGCCTCGCCGACGGCAAGCAGCAGCGTGGTGGGGATCGCGGTCCAGGGCAGGGTCGGCACCGTGGAGTAGAACTGCCGCAGCAGCCCCCAGGTGAGCAGGCCGAACACGGCCACGAGGCCGACGAGCACGCCGGGATTGCTGGGCTTCACACGGGGCTCCTCGTCGATCAGGCCGGGGGTTCGAGCACGAGGTCGGGCCGCAGCCGCACCCCGCTCTGGTCCAGGTCGGCCAGCAGGGCCGCCGCCGGCCCGCGCCCCGGCAGCACCGCCGCGGGATCCGCCTGCGTCCACGGGACCAGTACGAACGCCCGCTCGTGCGCCCGGGGGTGCGGGAGTGTGAGCTCGGGGTCGTCCGACATGAGACTCCCGACCGTGATGAGGTCGACGTCGAGCGTGCGCGGGCCCCACCGCTCCCTGCGCTCGCGGCCGAACGCGCTCTCGACGCTCTGCGCGCGGTCGAGCAGCGTGCGGGGGTCGAGCATGCTCTCGGCGACCACGACCGCGTTCAGGTAGGGCCCCTGCTCGGGGCCGCCGACCGGGTCGGTCTCGTAGACCGGCGACACCGCCACGAACGTGAGCCCCGGAGCGTCGAAGAGCTCGTCGACGGCTCCCTGCAGGTTCTCCAGGCGGCGGCCGAGGTTGCTGCCGAGCGCGATCACGACCCTCATCCGCGACCCCTTCTGATCGTCACCACCACGTCGCCGAACGGCAGCGGGATCGGCGCGGCCGGTTTGTGCACGCTGACCTCCGCCTCCTCGACCAGCTCGTGGGCCAGGCAGGCCGCCGCGAGCCGCTCGGCGAGGGTCTCGATGAGGTTGACCGGCTCGCCTTCCACGATGTGGACGAGCTCCACAGCCAGCGCCCCGTAGTCCACGGTGAGCGTCAGGTCGTCGGCCGCCGCCGCCGGAGCGGTGTCGAACCTCAGGGCCACGTCGATCACGAACTCCTGGCCCAGCTCGCGCTCGGCGGGCAGGCAGCCGTGCCTGCCGCGGGCCCGCAGGCCCGTCAACCGCACCGTGTCACGACTGGTCGTCGGCCGCACCGTCAATGCTCCTGCTCCTCCTCATCGTCGTCGTCGTCGCTCTGCAGGACCGGTGAGCCGTGGTAGAGCCACAGCCGCCACCCGGTCCCGGACCGCACATAGGTGCTGGAGGCGACGACCCGGCCGGCCGCGAAGCCCGGCTCGTCGGTGTCGGCGGCCGTGAGGATGTTCTCCGCGCAGGTGACCACGGCGACGTCACCGATCACGGTCGTCTGCACGTCGGTCAGCACGAACTGGATGTACGTCGTGTTGGCCATGATGAGCGCCCAGGACCGCAGCACCTCCGACCGGCCGGTCAGCATGGGCCAGCCGGGGTGGACGCACATGGCAGGACGTCCTGGGACGTCCTCCGTCCAGATCTCCGACATCTTGTCGAGGTCGCCGCTCTCGATGGCGTTGTAGAACGCCTGGTTGAGCTCCTCGATGTCCTTCATCGGCGTCCCTGTCGGCATGTCGTCACCGGCCCTCGTCAGCGTGTCGTACGGCTGCTGCCCTCCACGCGGCGGCCACCCGCACCGCGTCCGCGTTCGCCCGCACCCGGTGCACCCGCACGCACCACGCGCCGGCCCGCGCGGCGAGCGCGGTGACGGCGAGTGTGGCGGCGTCGCTGCCGTCGAACGGCCGGGGCTCGCCGTCCGGCCCCGGCAGCAGGCGGCCGAGGAAGCGTTTCCTCGACGCCCCGATAAGCAACGGGCGGCCGAGGCGGCCGAGCTCGCCGATCCCGGCCAGCAGGGCCCAGTTGTGCTCGGCGTTCTTGGAGAATCCGAGGCCGGGGTCGAGCACGATCTGCTCCTCCCGCACGCCCTCGGCCAGCACGGAGTCGACCCGCTTGCGCAGCTCCTCCGCCACCTCCGTCACGACGTCGCCGTAGATGGCCCGGCTGTCCATGTCGCGGCTGTGCCCCCGCCAGTGCATCACGACGTACGGCACGCCGGTCGCGGCCACCACCCGCGGCATCACCGGGTCGGCCAGCCCGCCGCTCACGTCGTTGACGAGCTTCGCCCCTGCCGCGACGGCCGCCTCGGCCACCTCCGCGCGCATGGTGTCGACGCTGACCGTCACGCCCTCCTCGGTGAGCGTGCGGATCACCGGCTCGACGCGGCGCAGCTCCTCCTCCAGGGACACCCGGGCCGCGCCGGGGCGGGTGGACTCGCCGCCCACGTCGACGATGTCGGCGCCCTCGGCCACCAGGTCGAGTCCGTGCCTGATCGCGACGTCGGCGTCGAACCACTGCCCGCCGTCGGAGAAGGAGTCGGGGGTCACGTTGACCACGCCCATGACCAGGCAACGCCCAGACTGGGGCATACCGGGCACACTCGCTGCGGTCATGGGGTCAAGACTAGTGCCACGAGACTCAATGCCCGTCGGGCAGGAGCGGCGTCCCAATCGGCCGTCGCCCGCGCTCAGCCGCGCAGGATCAGCGACATGGCCTCGGCCCTGGTCGCCTCGCTGGAACGGAAGTCGCCCCGGACGGCCGACGTGATCGTCTTGGCGCCGGGCTTGCGCACGCCGCGCATGGTCATGCACATGTGCTCGGCCTCGATCACCACGATCACCCCGCGCGGCTCCAGCACCTGCATCAGGCCGTCGGCGATCTGGGAGGTCATCCGCTCCTGGACCTGTGGCCTGCGGGCGTAGACGTCCACCAGCCTGGCCAGCTTGGACAGGCCGGTGATGCGTCCCTTGTCGTTCGGGGTGTAGCCGATGTGGGCCACGCCGTGGAACGGGAGCAGATGGTGCTCACAGGTGGACATCACCTCGATGTCCTTGACGAGCACCATCTCGTCGTGGTCCGCGTCGAACATGGTGGTCAGCGCGTCCTCGGGCCGCTGACCCAGGCCGGCGAACTGCTCCGCGAACGCGCGGGCCACCCGGGACGGGGTGTCCCGGAGCCCGTCGCGATCGGGGTCCTCACCGATCGCGAACAGGATCTCCCGGACCGCTTTCTGGATCCGGTCGTGGTCGAATCCGGGGGGCGGCCCCACCGTGGGTGCGGCCACGGTCAGGCCTCGTCCCGCTGCGTTGACTGGTCGTTGACCCACGGGGTGGAGCCGGAGCCGCCGGCGGGCAGCGCCGAGCCGTTGCCGTTGGCCCGCTCCTTGGGCGTGATGACCGGAGGACGGTCGGACGGCAGACGCTTGCCGTAGCCGGCGTAGGAGGGACGCTTCTCCCTGCGCACGATGGGCGAGAAGATCTCAAGGACCTGCTCCCGGGAGAGCGTCTCCTTCTCCATCAGTTCGAGCACGAGGTTGTCGAGCACGTCGCGGTACTGGACGAGGATCTCCCACGCCTGGTCGTGCGCGCTCTCGATGTAGCGGCGGACCTCCTCGTCGATCGCCGAGGCGATCTGCTCGGAGTAGTCGCGCTCGTGGCCCATCTCACGGCCGAGGAAGACCTCGCCGTTGCCGCTGCCGAACTTGCGGGCGCCGAGCCGCTCGCTCATGCCGTACTCGGTGACCATGCGGCGGGCGATCGACGTCGCCTTCTCGATGTCGTTGGACGCGCCGGTGGTGGGCTCGTGGAAGACGAGCTCCTCCGCGGTGCGGCCGCCGAGCAGCATGGCGAGCTGGTCCAGCATCTCGGAACGGGTCGCGAGGAACTTGTCCTCCATCGGCAGCGTCATCGTGTAACCGAGAGCGCGGCCGCGGGACAGAATCGTGATCTTGTGGACCGGGTCGGAGTTGGGCAACGCGTGGGCCACCAGGGCGTGACCGCCCTCGTGGTAGGCGATGATCTTCTTCTCCTGGTCCGACATGACCCGGGACTTGCGCTCGGGACCGGCCATCACGCGGTCGATCGACTCTTCGAGAGTGTTCATCGTGATGAGCTTCTGGTCCTGCCGGGCGGTCAGCAGGGCCGCCTCGTTGATCACGTTCGCGAGGTCGGCGCCGGTGAATCCGGGAGTCCTGCGGGCGATCACGTCGAGGTCGACGTCCTGCGCGAACGGCTTGCCGCGACCGTGGACGCGCAGGATGCCCTTGCGGCCCTCCAGGTCGGGCCGGTCGATGACGACCTGGCGGTCGAAGCGGCCGGGGCGCAGCAGCGCGGGGTCGAGGATGTCGGGGCGGTTGGTCGCGGCGATGAGGATCACGCCGCCCTTGACGTCGAAGCCGTCCATCTCGACGAGGAGCTGGTTCAGGGTCTGCTCGCGCTCGTCGTGGCCGCCGCCGAGGCCCGCGCCGCGGTGCCGGCCGACGGCGTCGATCTCGTCGATGAAGATGATCGCCGGGGCGTTCGCCTTGGCCTGCTCGAACAGGTCGCGGACGCGGGAGGCGCCGACGCCGACGAACATCTCGACGAAGTCGGAACCGGAGATCGAGTAGAACGGCACGCCGGCCTCACCCGCGACGGCGCGGGCGAGCAGGGTCTTGCCGGTGCCGGGCGGGCCGTACAGCAGCACGCCCTTGGGGATCTTGGCGCCGATGGCCTGGAACTTGGCCGGGGCCTGCAGGAACTCCTTGATCTCCTGGAGCTCCTCGATGGCCTCGTCGGCCCCCGCGACGTCGGCGAAGGTCGTCTTCGGGGTGTCCTTGGTGATCAGTTTCGCCCGCGACTTGCCGAAGTTCATGACCCGGGAGCCGCCGCCCTGCATCTGGTTCATGATGAACAGGAAGATCAGGACGATGAGAATGATCGGCAGGAAGCTGATCAGCAGGCTGACGAGGAAGTTCTCCTTCGCCACGTCGACCGTCCAGCCCTGGGCGGGCTTGGCCTGTTCGAGCGCCTGCGTGAGCTGGACGCCCTGACCCTCGACCCACAGGGCCTGGATGCGGTCGGTCGACTTGCCCCCGACCTCGACGGGCCGGTTAAGTGTCAGCTCGACGCGTTGGTCCTTGTCGACCACGGTCGCGCTCTTGACATTGCCCTGCTGGATCTGCTGGACGACCGTCGAGGTGTCGGCGGTGGTGTAGTTGCCGCCGCCGCCGAACATCGTGGTGACGAGCAGGAGAAGCAATACGATGCCCAGGATCCACAGCAGTGGGCCACGTGTAAATCGCTTGAGATCCATCCGTTGCGGAACCCCGGCGGGCCCGTCCCTTCCTGACCAAGGCCTGCCCCGGGAGAACCCGGGGTCGCGGCATCCCTTACCGCTCCTTCTGGCTACCGCGGGGCGGCCGACCGGCCCCCTCCACAGATATCCGAAGGTACACCCGGCAGCCGCGTCGGGTAACTGCCCGAGCGGCTCCGGCTTTGCCTTTCCAACGTACGTCAGCCAACCCCGTGTTCCCCGACCTGGCGCCCAATAACGCCTGATTCGAGGGTCACTTCGCTAAGGGCTTACTCCCCTCCGTACACATGCGGCGCAAGAGTCCCGATGAACGGGAGGTTGCGATACCGCTCCGCGTAATCGAGCCCGTACCCGATGACGAACTCGTTGGGGATGTCAAAACCGACGTAGCGGACGTCCAACTCGACCTTCACCGCGTCCGGCTTGCGCAGCAGCGTGCAGATCTCCACGGAGGCGGGGTGACGCGACTTCAGGTTGTTCATCAACCACGAGAGGGTCAGCCCTGAATCGATGATGTCCTCGACCACGAGCACATGCCGGCCGGCGATGTCGGTGTCGAGGTCCTTCAGCACCCGCACGACGCCGGACGATATGGTCCCCGCGCCGTACGAGGAAACGGCCATCCAGTCCATCTGCACGGGCACGTGCAGCGCGCGGGCGAGGTCGGCCATGACCATGACCGCTCCCTTGAGCACGCCGACGATCAACACTTCCCGGCCGGCGTAGTCGGTGTCGATCCGGTCCGCCAGTTCTCTGATCTTCTCCTGAAGCTCCTGTTCGGAGATGAGGACTTTGGAGAGATCCTTACCCATGTCGGCTGCGTCCACCTGGGGTTTTCCTTACGAGAGCGAGAGATTGTCCACGGCGAAGACAAGGGTGCCACAGCGCCTCACCACCCCCACCCCCCCGGGTAGGTCCACCCCCTTCTGCCCGTGCCAGCCGGTCACCAGCCGCTCGACCGCCTCGATGTGCACCGCCGCGAGCGCGGCGGCGTGCGCCCCGGCCTCCACGGCCGCCCGGCGGATGACCCGCCGCCGCACCGCCCCCGGCACGTCCGCCAGCACGGCCACGTTCAGCTCCCCGCCGGGGCCGCGCGACTTCGCGTGGACGGCGTCCGCCCACGCGTCCAGGGCGTCGGCGTCGTCCCGGCACAACCGCGCCGTACGGGCCAGCGCCTCGGCGACACCCGGTCCCAGCGCGGCCTCCAGCGCCGGGAGGGCGTCGCGCCGCACCCTGACCCTGGCGTACGCCGGATCGTCGTTGTGCGGGTCGTCCCAGGGGCGCAGGCCGAGGGCGTCGCACGCCTGCCTGGTCCGCGCCCGGCCGAGCCCCAGCAGTGGCCGGCGGTAGATCCCCGTGACCTCCGCCATGCCGGACAGGGACCGCGTGCCGCTGCCGCGGGCCAGGCGCAGCAGCACGGTCTCCGCCTGGTCGTCGCGCGTGTGGCCGAGCAGGACGGCGGCGGCGCCCAGCCGGTCGGCCGCGGCCGACAGCGCGGCGTAGCGGGCCTCGCGCGCCGCGGCCTCGGGGCCCCCTGCCGTGCCGACCGTGACGGTCAGCGCCTCGGCCGGGTCGAGACCGAGCGAGGGCGCGAGCCGTACGACGTCGCGGGCCCGGCCTGCCGAGCCCTCCTGCAGCCCGTGATCGACGGTGAGCAGCCCGGCGCGCAGGCCGAGGCGCGGGGCCGCGAAGCCGGTGGCCGCCGCCAGCGCCAGCGAGTCGGCGCCGCCGCTGCAGGCCACCAGGATGAGCGCGCCGGACGACTCCCCCGCGTCCCGAGAGGCGGCGAGGTCCGCGAGCGACAGCCGTACGGCGCGGCGGACGTCGGCGACGGCGGGATGCGGGCCCATGCGGCCATTCTGGCGGTGCCGCCCGTGGGCCGGGCAACTTCCCGGCCCGGCGACTGCATGATCACGACAGACGCCGGCCCAGGTCAGCCCGGAGGTGGCCGGCTTATCGCATGGTCACGGAGGGATGCGCCGCAGGTCAGAGGGGATCCCTGCGACAAACTACAAGATCACGGCGGTGGAGTGGGGTTAGGCGGAGGCCAGGACGCGGGACATCCAGGCGTGTGGATCGGCGATCTCCGCGCGGTCGGGCAGGGTCTCCGGCGAGGTCCAGACCTTGTTGAACGACTCCATACCGGCCTCGTCCACGACCGTGCGGACGAAGTGGGATCCCTCGGCGTACTGCTTCATCTTCAGCTCGATGCCGAGCAGCCGGCGGACGAGCTGGTCCATGCGCGAGCCACCCTCGCGGCGGCGCTGGAACTTGGCGCGGATCTCGGCGACCGACGGCACGACGGACGGGCCCACCGCGTCCATGACGTAGTCGCCGTGTCCCTCCACCAACGTCATCACGGCCGTCACACGGTCGAGCACGGCCTTCTGCTCGGGCGTCTGGATGGCCTCGATGAGGTTTCCCTCGCCGCCCCTGAAGGCGTCGGCCACGGCGTCGGAGGCGGCGCGCAGGCGCTCCAGCAGGGTCGTCAGGTCCATCTCGGACGCGAGGAGGAACTCGGTCATCTGGCCGCGGACATACTCCCTCAGCCAGGGGACGCCGGTGAACTGCACCCGGTGGGTCTCCTCGTGCAGGCACACCCACAGGCGGAAGTCGCGGGGATCGACGCCCAGCTCACGCTCGGCGTGCACGATGTTGGGGGCCACCAGGGTCAGGCGGCCGGTCGGGGCCTCACCCGAGGGGTCGGGCGGGAGGAACAGCTCGTACTGCCCGAGCACCCGGGAGGCGAGGAAGGCCAGCACCGCGCCGACCTCGAGCCCGGTGATGCGCGAGCCGACCGCGCCGACGACCGCCGGCATGTTCGACATCTTCTGCGTGAGCGGCTCAAGCACCACGCGGAAGCCCTCCACGTTGGCGCGGATCCACCCCGGACGGTCGACCACGGTCGCCGCCTCGGGCGTCGCCGAGTCGATGCGGGTGAACTCACGCACGTGCCCCTCGGCGTCCCGGGACAGGCGCCGCAGTTCGAGGACCGCCTGCCTGGCCTCCTCGCGACTCACCTGAGGACCGGGCCGCACAAGGCGCACCCCGGTCGCGACGGCCAGATCCCAGTCGATCACCTGCATACCCACCACCGTACGTTCTCCGGCTTCTCGCCGCGCATAGAGCTCGGTGAGGAGCGCGGCCGTGTTCTGGACCGATGCGCGCGCGCAGCGAGGAACGAGCGAGCACGCGAGTGAGCGCATTTCACCGCGGCTCAGCTCTGGGAGACGATCGTCGCCATCTTGTCGAGGGCGGTGATCGCCTCCGGCGGATTGGCCACTTGGTCGGCCATGAACGCGAAGGTCAGCAACCGGCCCTCGGATGTGTACGCGATGCCCGCCAGGGTGTTCACCCCGTTCAAGGTGCCCGTCTTCGCGCGTACCAATCCGGCCCCGGCCTTGGAATCAGACTTCTCATATCGATTGTGCAGAGTTCCGGTGAAATGCGCGATTGGCAGGCCGCTGATCAGCGAGTGGAGCTCCGGGTGGGCGGGAGACGCCGCCACGGCCAGGATGTGGGCGAGTGCCGTCGGCGCGATTCTGTTCTTGATGGACAGGCCGCTGCCGTCGTGGACCTCCACCCCGTCGGACACGCCGAGACGGGTGAGCACGCGCCCGACCGCCGT
Organism: Microbispora bryophytorum; assembly: GCF_043197435.1. Classification (NCBI taxonomy): domain Bacteria; kingdom Bacillati; phylum Actinomycetota; class Actinomycetes; order Streptosporangiales; family Streptosporangiaceae; genus Microbispora; species Microbispora bryophytorum. The sequence continues at coordinate 30,665 of NZ_JBICTF010000011.1, forward strand.
GGGCACGCCCTGGAAGGTGTGCGGCAGGCCCTCCTTGATGGCGGACTGGCGGGCGAGCGCCTCGGCGAGGTCGTTGTCACTGTGGGTGAGCATCCGCTCCACGAGCGCGTAGATCGGGCCGGACTCCACCCGGGCCAGCTCCTGCGCGGTGGGCGCCGCCTTCGCCGAGCCGACCCCCTTGCCCACCTTGATGCCGTTCTTCCTGAGCAGCGTGGCGAACGCGTCGGCGGTGGCCTGCGCCGGATCAGGGAAGCGGGCGCCGTTGGCCGCCCGGCCCTCGTCCATCATGAGCGCGGCCACCGGGGCGACGCTGCCCTCCGGGATGTACGTCGGCTTCCATCCCGGCGCCGTCCGCGGCCCGGTGAACAGAGAGCTGTCGTACGACAGGTCCACCGAGGTGAGCTTCGCCGTCTTGAGCGCCTTGGCGGTGTTCGAGGCGAGCCTGGCGAGCGAGGCCGGCCGCGGGTAGGTCTCCTCCTGCTCGGCGGCGCTCGTCCGGGGGCCGGCCAGGGTCGGGTCGCCGCCGCCGACCAGGACGATCGATCCGGCGGAGGCCCCTCGCACGACCCGCGTGGCCAGGCGGGCGTCCGGCCCCACCGTGCCCAGCACCGTCAGCGCGGTGACGAGCTTGGTGGTCGAGGCCGGGGTGATGGCGGTGCCCGAGCGGCCGTCGTAGACCGGCGTCCCCGTCGCGACGTCGAGCACGATCCCGGCCACACTGCCGCCGAGGGCGGGGTCACCCATCGCAGCGGTGAGCCGGGTGGTCAAAGTACCCTTGGCGGGGAGAGCCCCGCCCCCCACCGCGGCCAGAACCGGACCCGCGGTCACCAGGGGGATCGGGGCCGGCTTCGGGGACGCGACCGGAGCCGGGGTCCTGTCGGCGTCATGGGTGATCAGATAAGTGCCCGCGAGGACGACGAAGATCTGCAGCAGGGCGAGGGTGGCCACCACCATCCACCGCTCACGTCGCACCACTACGCCCTCATTTCGCGCCGACTTTGACCACGCCTACGAGACATTAACGCCAGCCCGGGAAACCGGGGACTCATGCGGAGGAACGAGTGGAGTTCGACGTTGTCGTTGAGATCCCCAAGGGACAACGGAACAAGTACGAGGTTGACCACAAGACCGGCCGCATACGTCTGGACCGCCTGCTTTTCACGTCTACTCAGTACCCCGCCGACTACGGGTTCATCGAGAACACTCTCGGTGAGGACGGGGACCCGCTCGACGCGCTCGTCCTGCTCCAGGAGCCGACCTTTCCCGGTTGCCTGATCCGCTGCCGAGCCGTCGGAATGTTCCGGATGACCGACGAGAAGGGCGGCGACGACAAGGTCCTGTGCGTTCCGGCGACCGATCCTCGGATGGAGCACATCCGCGACATCCACCACGTCGCCGAGTTCGACCGGCTGGAGATCCAGCACTTCTTCGAGGTCTACAAGGACCTGGAGCCCGGTAAGTCGGTCGAGGGCGCCAACTGGGTCGGCCGTGTCGAGGCCGAGGCCGAGATCGTCGCCAGCATCGAGCGCTTCCAGGAGACCGGGCACCACGACGAGGAGCACTGAATCAGTCGGGCCGGGTGGCGCCGACCAGATCGTGGCGCCAGATGGGCGAGATGCGCACCACGTCCCCCGTCTGGGGGGCGTGGACCATCATGCCCCGCCCGATGTAGATGCCCACATGATGGATGTCGCCGGGATTCCGGCTCAACCGGCCGTAGAAGATGAGGTCGCCGGTGCGCAGTTCCTTGAGCGGGACATGCTGTCCCGACGTCCACTGCGTGCCGGTCCAGTGATCGAGTGACACCCCGGCCCGCTGCCAGGCCCGCATCGTCAACCCCGAGCAGTCGAACCCCGACGGGCCTGCGGCGGCCCACACGTACGGCTTGCCGATCTGTTTGAGCGCCCACTGGGCGGCCATCTCACCGGGGCCCGACCCGAACCGCCCGGTCCAGGCCGGCACCGCCAGGCTCCTGCGCGCGGGAAGCGCCGCGCGCCTGGCCTTGCTCCTCGCCTGTTTCAGCTTGTCGACGCGGTCGCGGGCGGCCTCCAGCCGTTTGGAGATCTCCGTTTTCTCCCGCTCGATCTGTTGGGTCTGTTCGAGCTGCTCCTCGACGGCCCGCTGTGCCGCGTCCTTCGCCTGTCGCACCTCGTCGGCGCTGTGCGACTGCTCGGAGTAGGCACGGGCCGCCTGTTCTCGGAGGATCTCGAAGACCTGTTGCGCGTCTTTCAGCCGTTGCAACGAGGCGGCCTGTTCGTCGCCGAGCTGCGTCAGCATGCTCGCTCTTCGCAGGAAGCCGTGCACGTCGCCGATGCCGCCGAGCATGGCCGCGGCGGACGGTGACAACCGCACCCCGCCGTACCCCTCGGCCACCCTCGCCGCCACCTCGCCGCGCAACTGGGTGACCTGGCCGGACGCCAGGCGGACCCGCCGCGCCGACTGCTCGTACGCGGCACGCGCCTGCTCAAGCTGGACGAGTTGCCCGTTGTACGACTCCACGAGCCGCTCGGCCTCGGTGTTCAGCGCCTCTCGGCGGGCCTGCGCGAGCGCGAGGTCGGCCTCGGCTCTGCCCAGCTCGCGGGTGCGCTCCTGCACCTGCTGGCGTGCCTTGGCGACGTCCTTCACGGACGGTTTCGGATCGGCTCCCGCCGGTGCTCCGAAGGTCAGGACGAGACTTGACCCGAGCCCGGCGACCAGCCCCGACGCTCTGAGGAGTGGCAATTCCTTCCCCTTCCCTGCTCCACTCCCCTCACTTCCCGGCGACTACTCTCCGTACACATCTAAGCTACGCCCAGTAATCGGCCTATGTGGTAGATCGTCCCGTTTGGCCAGGGAAAGCGCCTCCAGGCCTTCCGGAGCCGCCGGTCGCGGAGCCCCCGGTCGCAGAGCCTTCGGTCACGGGGCCGGTCGCGGGGCCGGTCGCGGGACCGCCGGAACTGCCACGACGCTCCGTTCCGCGTTCGGAGCCGCCCCGGCTCCCACCGGGGACGCCGGGCAGTGAGCCGTCCCGGCCGGGGCGGCCAGGACTCGGGCCGTCCCCGGCTCTTCGCGCCCTCTCGCCGTCCCCGGTGCTTCGTGTCCCCCCGCTACCTCCGGCGCTCGGTGTCCTCCCGCCGTCCCGGGTGCTCGGTGTCCTCCCGCTACCTCCGGCGCTCGGTGTCCTCTCGCCGCCTCCGGCGCTTCGCGCCTCGTGCCTGCCGCCGTGTCCGCCGCGCCCTGGCGGCAGGGCCGTGGGCCCGCCGTGTCCGCCGTGTCCGCCCGAGGGCTTGTGGAAGGACGCGGGAGTCGGCGGCCACTCCCGGTGGAGACGGGAATGGTGCTGGTGGTCACGCCAGGGCGGACGGTGACCCGGCCAGTGCGCCGGAGGTGGTCCGCCCCGGGGCGACCAGCCCGGGCCGGGGCCGCCGGGACCATGTCCACCGGAGCCCGGCCAACCGGAGCCCGGCCCGCCCGACCCGGGGCCGCCGGAACCCGGCCAGCCGGGGGTGCCGGAGCCGCCGGGGGTGCTCGGGGTGCCGGAGCCGCCGGGGGGTGTGGAGGTGGTGACGGGCGTGGGCGTCGGGCCGGACGGCGAGGCGCCGGGCCCCTGCGAGGACGACCCCCCTGCGGGGTGCCCCGGGGGCTTCCCGTGCGACACGGGGCGGTGCGGCCGATCGGCGGGGGGCACGGGTGCGGGCAGGGGCGCCGGGCGCGGCACGGGGACCGGTCTCGCGGGAACCACGGGCACGACCGGCTCGGCCAGCTCCCGGGAGACCGGAGGCGCGGGCGAGCGCCCGCCGGCCTCGTCGGCCCCGGCGGCCTCGTCCGACGACCCCTCGGGAGACGCGGCGCCGCCGGACACGCCGGCCGACGCCTCCGCCGTGGGAAGCCGGAGCGGGGCGATCGTGTCGGCGGCCCGCTCGCGCAGGTCCCCGGCGAACTGGGCGAACACGAGCGCGATCGTCGCCACCGCCGCCAGGGCGGCCACGGCGCCCGCCACCGCCTGCGCCAGCCTCCCCTCGCGGCGACCGGCCCTCGGGAAGCCCGCCGCGTTGAGCCCGCCGATGCGCTTGGCGACGTACCGCCGATAGGGGACGAGTTCGGGGTCGATGAAGCTGCTGAGCACCCGCACCCGCAGCGTCTCCGGCAGGGCGATCTGGGGGAGCAGGCCGAACACCTTTGCCGGGGAGATCTGCCTGACGCGCTGATGCGCGCAGGTCTCGCACCGCGCGAGGTGCCGGCTGAGCTGGGCCCGCGCCTGCGGGGTGAGCTCCCCCGTGAACTCCGCGAGGATGGCGGACGCCCGCGCGCAGTCGTGGGTGGCACGCCTCGCCAGGATCTCGACGGTCACCGTCTCACGCAGGCGTTCCGTGGCCGCGTCGAGGAGCGCCTCGGCATACCGCTCGCCCGCGCCGAGCACCGCGGCCAGGTCCTGGCCGCTCATCCCGTGCCGGGCCGCCAGTTCGAGCACCTCCCGGTCCTCGACCGACAGCGTCCCCACGGCGCTGCTCGCGACGAGGCGCAGGTCGGCCTCGGCGCCTTCGGCCGCGACGCCGGGGAAGGGCACGGTCGCGAGGGGGATCGGCCCGGTGTCCGGCCCAGCGTCCGGCCCGGTCTCCTCCGGCGTGCGGCGGCGCATGCACTCGCCGCGGGCCAGGGCGTACAGCCAGGGACGGAACCTGTCCGGGTCGGCCAGCGAGCCGACGAGGGCCTCCGCGGCGATCAACGTGTCGCGCAGCGCGACCTGGGCGGCGTCGGGACCGGCCAGCAATGTGCGGCAGTACCTGTAGAGATTGCCCGCATATGTGTCATAAAGGGCGGCCAGCGCTCCCGGATCCCGGGCCCGCAACGCCTCGACCAGGACGCCATCATTCATATAACTGAGAGTAAATGCTCAGTAACTCCCCGCTCCACCCATTCAGGGGAAGTCACGTGCCCGCGTCGTCGGCTTTTACCTCTGCCATCCAGTTAAATTGCCGGAGTTCGACGCTCTATTAGGCGATTTATTGCGAATAATCCGGCCCGCTGGGAAGACGCCGTGCACGACGCCGTACAGGCGTCTGTCACCCCCTGACGGTCATCCCTTGACGGTCATTCCCACCTCGGCGCAGCCCCGCGTGAGGGCGTCGAGGCCGAAGGCGTCCACGGGTCCTAGAGCACCGGTGCCGCGCACGCCCTCGGCCAGTGCCGTCGTCGCCGCCCAGGCCAGCACACCGGCCGTGAACTCGTACGGGTCGCCTCCGGTCAGGTGGACGACGGCCAGGCGGCGGCCTCCCGCGTCGTACGCCTCGGCGACGACGCTCGACGACATGCCCGCCCCGGCCGGCGCGCCGGCCCCGCCCGTACGGAGCACCCGGTCGGCCAGCGCCTCGGTCGCCCGCCGGACCCCCGGCAGCGCGGCGATGACGGGGGTCGCCTTGGCCAGCACGCCCGCGACCCTGGTCAGCCCGCCCAGCCAGCCGAGGTAGACGTTCACCTCGCGCAGGCCGGGATGCGCGGGCGGCAGCGTGAAGTGCTCGGACGCCCCGATGGACAGGCCGTGCCGCACGCGGCCGTCGACGAGGAACTTCCGGGTGCGGCCGTGCTCGGGAACGATGCGGCCCTCGCGGAAGCCGTACATCGGTTCGAGGACCATTCCCAGCGCCGAGGCACGGGTCCCGGCGCTCGCGCGACGCGCCGTGCCGCCCTCCACGAAGTAGCCGACGTCCACGCGGACGGCCCCTGGCCCGGCCTTGCGCAGAGCCAGGGCCGCGGCGAGGTTGCCGGGCACGTAGTCGTATCCGAAGGCGGTGACCAGGGCCGCGCCCCGGGCCGCCGCGGCGGGGCCGTGCCGCTGGAAGATCCGCTTGACGAACGTGGGCTCGCCGGTGGTGTCGAAGTAGACCGCGCCCGCCTCGGTCGCGGCGGCGATCGCGGCCTCTCCCCACCGGACGAACGGGCCGACGGTCGAGATCAGCACGTCGCCCGGCGCGACGATCCTGCGTACGGACTCCGGGCGGCAGACGTCGGCGACCGCGATGGGCAGGCCACCGCCCAGCGCGTCGGCCAGGGCGGTGAGCCGCGTCTGGTCCCGCCCGGCCAGCAGCGGCCGGGCCCCCCGTGCGACGAGCGCCTCGGCGGTGAGCCTGCCGGTGAAGCCGGTGGCTCCGAACAGCACGATCCTGGGGATGGCCATCCCGCTACGGTAACCCTCCTGGCCCGTCAAGATCGGCAGAGGGCCGCTCACTGACGCCGGTCGTTGGGCGGCGGATATCCGCGGTCCTTGACGAACGGCTCCGTCGTCGGCGCGACAGTGTGCAGCGGAACGGCTCCCGCCTGGGCCAGGTCCTCGTACGTCTTGGCGGTCGAGCCCCAGGTCGTGGCGTGCACGTCGGTCGCGCCGACCTGCCCGCGCACGCCCTCGACGGTGATGACGAACCTGCGCCTGGCTCCCGGCCGTACGTCGTCCACATATGACGTGGCCCCGCCGACGAGCTTGCCCGCCGCATCGCGCAGCAGGGCCGTGACGGCGAGCCCGCCGGCGGGCTTGCGGAACGGGTCGAGCACGTAGCCGGTGACCAGGTAGGACCCGTTCGTCAGCTTGTCGGTGCGGACGTCCGAGATCGGGAACTTGAGGAACGCCGACGGAACGCGCGGGATGGGCCGCCACGTGGCGGGCCGGTAGTCGATCTTCACGCGCACCGGCTGGGCGGGGCTCGTGACCCGGCCGCTGAAGGCCAGCGGACGGCCGGGCGGCACCGCGTCCAGCGGCTGCTCCTGGTGGACGACCTCCTTGCCGGCGGCGTCCACGGCCGTGATCACGGCGACGGCGTTCTCGCCGAACTGCCAGCGGTTGGGGTTGCTCAGCACCCCCGCCCAGGTCACGGCGTACCCGGCCCCCGAGCGCACGATCGAGGACATGTGTTCCTTGAGGGCCAGCGGTTGCGGGCCCTCCTGCTTGTCTTCCCTCGCGCACGACGCCATCGCCAGCGCGGCGAGGGCGAGTGCGACGGTCAAGTGGCAACGTCGCGTCACTTAGCCGTCATAACCGCTGAATGGGGCGCCGCCTCCGGGACACGCGCGCTCCCGCCGGTATCTTTACCGGCCGTCTATCGCGGGCGGACCCCGCGTGGCTCGTCCCCGGCCTGCCCCGCCGCCGCCCTCGCCGCGCCTTCCCCCCGAGGAGCCCGCTGACGTGCGGTGCGCGAGGATGGAGGCGGGGACGAGCGGAAAGGCGGCCGAGGAGCAGCGGGGAGGACACGGTGGATCTCTCGGAACTGGGGGCGTTCCTGAGGTCGCGCAGAGACCGGCTGAGCCCGGAGGCCGCCGGCCTGCCGCACGGCGGCCGGCGAAGGGTGCCCGGCCTGCGCAGGGACGAGGTGGCGGAGCAGGCGAGCCTGTCCGCCGACTACTACACGGAGCTGGAGCAGGGGCGCGGCCAGACCCCGTCGAAGCCGGTCCTGCACGCCTTGGCCCGCGCGCTGCGCCTGTGCCCGGACGAGACCGCCCACCTGTTCCACCTGGCGGGGTGTCCTGCGCCGCCCGGGACGGAGCCCGTGCGGATGCAGTCGGCGCTGCAGCAGCTCATGACACGGCTCGAGGACACCCCCGCCATGGTGATCACCGACATGCACGAGGTGGTCGTGCAGAACCACACCGCGCAGGTCCTGGTCGGGCCGCAGGCGGGGCTGACCGGGATCCGGGCGAGTTTCCTCTACCACTGGTTCACCGTCCCGGCCACCCGCGACCTCTATCCGCCGGAGGACCACGACTACCACTCCCGGCTGCTCGTCTCCGATCTGCGCGCCGCGGTCGCGCGTCGTGGCCCAACGGACGCCGTCTGCCGCGAGCTCGTCGGCCACCTGCTGGACACGAGCGACGAGTTCGCCGGGCTGTGGCGGGCGCACGAGGTCAAGGTCCGCCACGAGGAGTACAAGCGAGTCGTCAACCCGGTGCTCGGCACCCTCAAGGTCACCTGCAACAGCATCGTCACCGCGGACGCCGCCCAGCGGCTGCTCTGGTTCGTCCCCGACGACGCCGACGTCGTGCCGAGGATGCACGCGCTCGATCCGGCTGACGTCTGGCGCGACACGCCCGGGCCGGCGTTCGGGCTGGCCGGAAGCTGGGGTTGAGCACCCCTGGCTGCGCCGGAGCATGCGGAGCACGCTGGTGAGCGTGCTGCGGGGGCGTCACCCGTGGCCGACGGAGGAAACCTATGCGTGCGGCACTCGCCACCGGGGTCGACACCCCGCTGTCCCTGATCGACCGTGAGATCCCCGAGCCGGGCCCGGGCGAGGTTCTGGTGAAGATCACCGCCTGCGGCCTGTGCTTCACGGATCTCAACCTGCTCCGCGGGCACTTCCCGTTCGCCCGCTTCCCGATCATCCCCGGCCACGAGATCACCGGCACGGTCGCGGCGCTCGGCGACGGCGTCGCCGGCCTGTCCGTGGGTGACGCCGTCGGGGCGCAGTTCCTGTACGACTCCTGTCGCCACTGCGACTACTGCGTGTCCGGCGACCAGATCCTCTGCCCGGCCAAGCGCATCACCGGCATCACGGCCGACGGCGGCTACGCCGAGTACGGCCTGTTCAAGGGCGGATACGTGACCCCGCTCCCGGCCGGGCTCGACCCGGTGTCCGCGGCGCCGCTCATGTGCGCGGGCCTGACCGCGTTCAACGGCCTGCGCCGGGCCGGGGCCACCGCGAGCTCCCGGGTGGCGATCATCGGCGCCGGCGGCATCGGCGCCCTCGCCGTCCAGTACGCCGTCGCCATGGGCGCCCGGGTCGCCGTGATCGGCCGGTCGGCCGCGGGCGAGGGGGCCGCCAGGGAACTCGGCGCGGAGATGTACGTGGCCAGCCGCGACACCGACCCCGCAGCCGCCCTCAGGGCGTGGGGTGGCGGCGCCGACGTCATCCTGAACGCCGCCCCCTCCAACGAGGCCGCCTCCGCCGTCCTCACCGGGCTCGCCCCCGACGGCACGATGGTGCTCTGCGGCTACGACAACACCCCGCTCACCCTCAGCGCCCAGCCGATGGTGCTGAACCGGCTGCACGTCATGGCCTCCCCGTCCGGATCGCCCCACGATCTGCGCGACACGCTGGCGTTCTCGGCCCAGCACCGCATCCTGCCCAAGGTCACGCCGATCGACCTCGACGAGGCACCGGCGGCCCTCGAAGCCATGGGCGGCGGGTCCGGCGGCGGCCGCCGCGTCATCACGTTCGCATGACTCGTTTCGCATGACTCGTAAGGAATACCGATGAGCAAGACCATCCTGATCACCGGTGCGAGCTCCGGATTCGGCGCGCTGTCCGCGCGCGCCCTGGCCCGCGCCGGGCACACCGTGTACGCGGCCATGCGCGCCACCACCGGCCGCAACGCCCCTCGCGTGGCCGAGGCGGCCGGCTACGCCAGGGAACACGGCGTGGATCTGCGCACCGTCGAGCTGGACGTGCTCTCGCAGGAGTCGGCGGACGCCGCGGTCGCGACCGTCCTGGCCGAGACGGGCGGCATCGACGTGGTCGTGCACAACGCCGGCCACATGGTGCTCGGCCCCGCCGAGGCGTTCACCCCCGAGGAGCTCGCCGCCGTCTACGACACGAACGTGCTCGGCAGCCAGCGGCTCAACCGGGCGGTCCTGCCGCACCTGCGCGAGCGGCGGCACGGCCTGCTGCTGTGGATCGGCTCCAGCTCCACCAGGGGCGGCACCCCGCCCTACCTCGCGCCCTACTTCGCCGCCAAGGCGGCGGCCGACGCCCTGGCGGTGTCGTACGCCGCCGAGCTGGCCCGCTTCGACATCGAGACCAGCATCGTCGTCCCCGGCGCGTTCACCTCGGGCACCAACCACTTCGCCAACGCCGGGCACCCGGCCGATCAGACGGTGCTCACGGCCTACGACGAGCGGTACGGCGCGCTGATGGACCAGGTGGGCGAACGGCTGGCCGCGCTGCAGCCGCCCGGCGCCGACGTGTCCCTGGTCGCCGACGCCGTCGTCCAGGTCGTCGACACCCCGCACGGCACGCGGCCCTTCCGCGTGCACGTGGATCCGCTCGACGACGGGTCGGCGGAGGTGAGCGAGGTCGCCGACCGCATCCGCGCCCGCTTCCTCACCCGCATCGGCCTGGCCGACCTGCTCGGCCCGCACCCCGCCGACTGAACGGCCGCCTGAACAGCCACCGCCTGAACCGCCGTCTGACTCGCCGGAAGAACGTGGCTATCGCGGGCGGACCACGCGCGTTTCGTCCCAGACCGGCTCGGGCGACTCGTACACCCGCCCGTCGGAGCCGAAGACCAGGTAGCGGTCGAAGTCGGCCGCGAACCAGCGGTCGTGCGTCACCGCCAGCACGGTGCCCGCGAAGGCGTCCAGGCCCTGCTGCAGGGCCTCGGCGCTGGCCAGATCGAGGTTGTCGGTCGGCTCGTCGAGCAGCAGCAGCGTGGCGCCCGACATTTCGAGCAGCAGGATCTGCAGGCGGGCCTGCTGGCCGCCCGACAGCGTCTCGAACCGCTGCTCGGCGACCCGGCCGGCGAGTTCGTAGCGGGCCAGGGCCTTCATCGCCTCGTTCTTCAGCCGGGCGTGCTCGGTCATGACGATCTCGCAGGGCGTACGGCCGGCCAGTTCGGGCCGGGCGTGGGTCTGCGCGAAGTGCCCGGGAACCACCCGCGCGCCGAGCCTGAAGGTCCCGGTGTGCCGCACGCCCTCCCCGGCGAGCAGCCGCAGGAAGTGCGACTTGCCCGAGCCGTTCGAGCCGAGCACGGCCACCCGCTCGCCGTACCAGACCTCCATGTCGAAGGGCTTCATGAGGCCGGTCAGCTCCAGGGCCTCGCACATCACCGCCCGCTTGCCGGTACGGCCGCCGCGCAGGCGCATGCTGATGAGCTGGTCCTTGGGCGCGACCTCCGGCGGCCCGGCCTCCTCGAACCGGCGCAGCCGGGTCTGGGCCGCGTGGTAGGCGGAGGACATGCCGTCGTTGTAGGTGGCCTTCTGCCTGAGCATGACCACCAGGCGCCTGAGCTTGACGTGCTCCTCGTCCCAGCGCCTGCGCAGCTCGTCGAGTCGCTCGTTGCGCTCCCGCCGCGCCTCGGGGTACGTCGTGAAGCCGCCACCGTGGATCCAGATGTTGCCGGATTCGACCGTGACGATCCGGTCGGCGGCGTTGGCGAGCAACTGGCGGTCGTGGGAGACCAGCAGCACGGTCTTGGGCGTCTCGCGCAGCGCCGTCTCCAGCCACACCTTGCCCGGCACGTCGAGGTAGTTGTCGGGCTCGTCGAGCAGCAGCACCTGGTCGGGCCCGCGCAGCAGTGCCTCCAGCACCAGCCGCTTCTGCTCGCCTCCGGACAGCGTGGCGACCTCGCGATACTTCACCCTGTCGTACGGCGCGCCGAGGGCCGCCATCGTGCAGGCGTCCCAGAGCACCTCGATGTCGTAGCCCCCGGCGTCGGTGTAGTCGGTGATCGCCTGGGCGTACCGCATCTGGGTCTTCTCGTCCTCGCGCTCCATCATCGCCAGCTCGGCGGCGTCCAGCCGTTCGGCCGCCGTCCTGACCCGTTCCGGCGCGACGCTGAGCAGCAGGTCCTGGACCGTACGGCCGTCGCGGATGTTGCCGACGAACTGCCGCATCACGCCGAGACCGCCCGAATGGGCCACCGTGCCCTCGACCGGCTGGAGATCGCCCGCGATCATCCGGAGCAGGGTCGTCTTGCCCGCGCCGTTCGGTCCGACCAGGGCCGCCTTGACGCCCTCCCCCACCCGGAACGAGACGTCGTTCAGGAGCATCCTGCCGTCCGGCAGCACATGCGTCAGGTGCCCGATCTCGACATGCCCCACCGTGAATCTCCTGCTCGGATATGTTCGTGCGCTACCCGCGCAGGCTACTCACCACTTCTGCACGTGGCATCTCGTTTTCCGCCGGCCGCGCCGTCCAGACTCTTTCAGGCGGAGCGACCGAGGACCGACCGGCGGCGATCGGGCCCTGTGATCTGGTGTCCGATGTTTTCCACAGTCCCGGAATCTCTTGACCTGGTGGCGAATCGCCTGGAAATAGCCTGGCGTTTTAGGGATTTCCGAGTCAAAGGGGCCGGAGATGTCAACAGATCCGATCCTCGACTGCCCGCTCGACCAGATCCCGGAGGGCCCCGCGTTCATCGCGGCCGCCATGCGGTGGCACTTCAGCCCCGAGACCGGCTCGCCGTACTGGCTGGACCGGGCGAAGACGCTCGGCTTCGACCCGCGTGAGGACGTGCGCACCTTCGAGGACCTGCGCCGGTTCCCCAACGTGGCCAACGAGCTGCGCGAGGTCCGGGTGGAGGACCTGATCCCCCGGGGGTACGGCGCGGACGCGGACGTGATCGGCGTGTACGAGAGCGGCGGCACGACCGGGCCGCCCAAGCGCGTGGTGTTGCTGCGCGACTGGCTGGAACGGCTGATGCACCGGACCCAGCAGAGTCTGCAGGCGAGGGGCTATCCCGAAAGCGGCCACTGGCTGTCGCTCGGGCCGACCGGGCCGCACCTCATCGGGGAGCTGATCCGCCGGCAGGCCGCGCGGCGGGGCGGCATCCCGTTCACCGTCGACATGGACCCCCGGTGGGTGAAGAGGTGCATCGCCGAGGGCCGCGCCGACGAGGCCGAGCGCTACGCCGAGCACCTCATCGACCAGAGCGCCCACATCCTGGAGACCCAGAACGTGCGGGTCCTGGCGACCACGCCGCCGCTGCTGACCCGGCTGGCCCGCAGAGGAGCGCTCGTCGACCTGATCAACGCGAAAGTCGCCGCGATCAGCTGGGGCGGCGCGCACATGGACCCCGACACCCGCTACCTGCTCCGCACCGAGGTCTTCCCGAACGTGAAGCTGTACGGCACGTACGGCAGCACGATGATCCTCGGCGGGCTGGCCGAGCGCGTCACGGCGCCGGAGGAGGACCTCATCGTCTTCGACGCGTTCTCGCCCTACATCACGTTCTCGGTGGTGGACCCGGAGACCGGGGAGGTCGTCCGGTACGGCGACCGCGGCCAGGTGGTGATGCACCACATCAGCAAGAGCTTCCTGCTGCCCAACAACCTCGAACGCGACCTGGCGACCCGGGTGGCGCCGCCACCGGGGCAGATGGGCGACTCCGTCGCGGACGTCGGCCCGCTTGCCACCTTCGAGAACGAGACGGTCATCGAGGGGGTGTACTGATGGACGAGCTGATCCGGCTCGATGCGCTCGGCGCCGGCGGGCCCTACCACAGCCGCAGCCGGCAGACGATCACGGAGCTGACCGGGACGCCGGTCGCCGAGCTGAGCCTGGTGCCGCGCCTGTTCGTCCAGCGGTCGATGGCGGCCCTGCGCGAGGCGCGGACCCTGCCGGCCCACGATCGGGTGGCGGCCCTCACCCGCGCGGGACGGCTCTTCGCGACCGGCGTGGTGGACGGAATCGCGGCGGAGAAGTACCAGCGCATCGTCAGCCGCGTCTCGGGGATGCCGATCACCGTGGTCCGCTCCGCGACCTCGGGCATCGGACGGCGCGCCGCGGAGGCGTACCGCACCACCCGGTACGCCCGTCCCGAGGGTGCGGTGGACGACTGGCGCGATCCGCTCACCCGCAACGGCCAGGCGGTCTGGACGCGGCGCGGCGACGTGTTCGCCGTACACGCCGCGGGCAACCATCCGGGCGTGCACACGCTGTGGCTGGAGGCGCTGGCGCTCGGATACCGGGTCGCGGTGCGTCCCTCGCGGCGCGAGCCGTTCACCCCGCACCGCCTGATCACGGCGCTGCGGGAGTCGGGGTTCGGCGACGACCAGGTGGTGCTCCTGCCGACCGACTACGCGGTGGCCGATGACATCATCCGCGACGCGGACCTCGCCATGGTGTACGGCGGCGAGGAGGTCGTGAACAAGTACGGCAACGATGTCAGGGTGCTGCCGCAGGGCCCGGGACGGTCCAAGATCCTGCTCACCGGGCACGACTGGGAGTCCCACCTGGGCATGATCGTGGAGTCGGTCAGCGCCTTCGGCGGGACGGCCTGCGTGAACGCCACCGCCGTCTTCGTGGAGGGCGATCCCGCACCGGTGGCCGAGGCCGTGGCGGAGCGGCTCTCGGCGATCCCGAGCCTGCCGCCGGAGGACGACGGCGCGGTGCTGCCCGTGCAGCCGGTCGCGGACGCGCACGCGATCGAGAAGTACCTGCTCGACCACGTGAACGGCGCGACGCCGGTGCTCGGCGGCGACGGCGTGGTGGACGACCTGGGCGACGGCAGCGGGGTCCTGCGGCCGGCCGTCTTCCTGGTGGACCGGCCGGACGCGCCCCAGACGGGCATCGAGCTGTCGTTCCCCTGTGTGTGGTTCGCGCCCTGGAGCCGGGCCGACGGCATCGAGCCGCTGCGCAACACGCTCGTGCTGACCGCGATCACGCAGGACGCCGGGCTGGTCGACCGGCTGGTGGAGGACCCGTCGATCAGGAACGTCTACCTGGGGGACACCCCCACGTATCTGATGCCGCCGTGGGTTCCGCACGACGCCTACCTCGGTGAGTTCCTCATGCGCACGAAAGGCGTCATCCGCACTTAACCCACCGCTCGCACTTAAAGAACCGCAAAAGGCCCAGTAGATTCTGGGCCATGCGCAGGACGACACGATGGCGGCGCCGCCTGTTGTGGACGCTCGCCGTCGTCGTGGTGCTCGCGGTCGCCGCAGTCGGCGGCGCGGGCTGGTACTACTCCGGCCTGGTCATCGACCCCGTCCACACCTCCGGCTATCCCCTGGAGGTGACGGCCGTCAGCGGCGACCAGGTCACGATCAAGGGCGGCGCCGACACGGCGGCCCCCGGCACGTACGGCCTGACCTGGGCGGACGGCAACGCACTGGTGGGCCAGGTGATCGCGACCGGGGCCGGCACGGTGACCAGGAAGGTCACCGAGGTCGTCCACGGCGAGCTGCGGCCCGGAGTGCACGCCTACCTCGACCGCTGGCTGTGGGGCCACGCGACCCCGGCCGCCGCCGGCGTGCCGTACACGGACGTGAAGATCCCCTCGCCGCTCGGCGACTTCCCCGGCTGGCGGACCGAGGGCACCTCGACGACCTGGGTGATCGCCGTACACGGCCGCAACGGCGGCCCGGCGGAGGCCCTGCGCGTGCTGCCGGTTTTCCACAGCCTGGGGATGCCGGTGCTGGGCATCACCTACCGCAACGACGAGGGCGCCCCGGCGAGCTCGGACGGCAGGTTCCACCTCGGCGCCACCGAGTGGCAGGACGTGGCGGCGGCCATCACGTACGCCAAGAGCCAGGGCGCGACCGGGATCGTCCTGTACGGCTGGTCGATGGGCGGGGGCATCGTGCCGATGGCCGTACGCAACCTGCCCGGCGAGCCGATCACGGCCATGATCCTCGACAGCCCGGTCATCGACTGGCGGGCGCCGATCGCCCTCGGGGGCGAGCAGATGGGCGTGCCCGGCTTCCTCGTGTCGGTGGGCGAATGGGTCATCGAGCGGCGCACCGGCGTGTCCTTCGACGACATCGACCACCTGCGGCACGCCCGCGAGTTCAAAATCCCCACCCTGGTCTTCGTGGACGACGACGACGCGACCGTGCCGACCGGCCCGGCGCTGCGGTTCGCCGAGGCCCGCCCCGACATCGTCAGGCTCGTGCGGACGAGCGGAGGCGGGCACACAGGCTCCTGGAACGCGGACCCCGGACGTTACGAGCGGGAGGTCAAGGAGTTCGTCACGTCGACCGGCTCGGGATGACGACGGTCATCGAGCTGCCGACCAGGGTGAAACCGAGCCGTTCGTACACGCCTCTGGCCGGGTTGCCCTCGGACACGACCAGGCCCAGCCGCTCCCACCCGTCGGCCGCCGCCCTGTCCCGTACGGCGGCCAGCATGCGCGCGCCGAGGCCGGAGGGCGTGCGGGCGGGGTGGCGGAAGACCTCGACCACCCAGGGCCGGTCGTGGAAGAGGGTGACCACCGCGCCGCCGACCACCACGTCGCCGCCCACCACGTCGTCCCGGTCCACCGCGTCGTCCCGGTCCACGGCGAGCACGCCGCAGGGCAGGATCTCGCCGGTCACCTTCCCCTCCAGCAACGGGGCGAGGACGTCGCGCAGCGCGGCGGCGTCGTCCATGTTCCGGTGGTCGGGGTGACCCGCCGGATAGGCAGCCCGCCACGCCGCGAACACCTCCTCCGGAGACCGGTCACAAGGCGCGAACCGGAAACCGTCGGGGGCGCCGCTCTCGGCGGGCGGCGCCGTACGCAGCTCACAGGTCATCTCGTGGGCGTGCCGCATCACGCGCGCGCCGCGCGCGACCAGGGCCTCGCCCAGCTCCACCGGCCCCGCCACCGCCCAGCCCGGCAGCTTCGCCGTGATCGCGTCGGCCGCCCCCGGGCCCATGACCTCGACCAGGTCGGCGCACGGCAGCCCATACCGCTCGTCCTCGACATAACTGAAGGCAGGGGCGCCGTCCGCCCCGGCCAGAATCACTCGTTCCACAGGTGGGAGGCTTCCCGAGCACGACGAGGGCGGGCAACACCTTTTCCGCCCCGCGCAGCCGGATCGACCGGGGAAAACGGCGGCCGCGGCCCTTTCTCCTGTGACGGGCCGCGCCGTACGTGTGCTGCGGGCGGCGGGCGCCGGGATCGACTCGGAAAAAGATGGCGTGGCCCGGGAACAACAAGTGCGGGCACGTGGTTGGATGAAGCGTGGCCGGTGTGCAGGTGTCCCCGGGCCTCACCTAATTTGCCTTCGCGGACTACCGTTCGGCTGGAGCCGCGTTGTGCCTTTCGCCGAGAGGCGACCCGGCACCGGCACCACACGTGCGAGACCCCGGCAGGAGATCCTCCTGCCGGGGTCTCGGCGTCTTTCCTGGGTGAACCGTTCACCCCCGCAGGCGGGCCCACCCCTGCGGACATCACCTGTCTTACCCTTTGCGTCCACTTTTGTCGGCGACGGGTGACAAGATGCGTCCGTGCCTGATCTGGATCCCCAGTCGATCGCCTCCTACTGGGACGCGGAGGCGGAGACCTTCGACGACGAAGCCGACCACGGGCTTCGCGACCTCCGGGTGCACGCGGCCTGGGCGGGACGGCTGCGGTCCTGGATGCCGGGGCCTCCCACCGACGTCCTCGACCTGGGGTGCGGCACCGGGTCGCTGACGCTGCTGCTGGCCGAGCAGGGACACCGGCCGGTGGGCGTGGACCTGTCCCCCAGGATGGCCGAGGCGGCCCGAAACAAGCTCGCCGCGGCGGGCTTCACCGCGCCCGTCCTCACCGGCGACGCGAGCGACCCGCCGGCCGCCGCCGGAACCTCCTTCGACGTCGTCCTGGCCCGGCATCTGCTGTGGACCCTGCCCGCGCCGGAGCGCGCGTTGCGCACCTGGATGAGTCTGCTGCGCCCGCACGGCCGGCTGATCCTCATCGAGGGCAACTGGCAGGCCTCCGGGGACGGCCCGCCGTACGTGCCGGGCGCGGGCTGCCTGCCCTGGCTCGGCGGGGTGAGCGCCGAGCCCCTCGTCGAGGTGCTGCGGCCGTACGCCGCGAGCGTGCGGGTGGAGCCGCTGACCGACCCCGTGCTCTGGGGCAAGCCCATCCACGACGAACGGTACGCCGTCATCGCCCACCGCTGAGCTGTGCTGTTTCGCGGAAAACGCACAATGGCGAATCCGTAAACGTCTCGGCAATTAGTCGAAGCGCATTCCCGGCGAAATGCAGAGGCAAAGCGGAGGCCGGTCGACGGCGTCGTCGTCGAAGGTCACGCCCATGGGCAGACATGGAATGCCACAGCGAACGGCCCGGGAGGAGTCAACTCGCCTGGACGGGCCGCGGCGGCGTGTGTCAACGATTGAGATACGACCCGATCGCTGATCGGAGAGGAGTATCTCTATGCACGGCACTCGATTCTCATTACTGCTGGGTCCGGCAGTCCTGTCCGCGGTTACGCTCTGGCCGGCCATCGCATCGGCCTCCACCGCCGCCCACCCGTCCGGCCTCGCCGCCGCGCTCAGCGCGCCGCAGGCCGAAGAGCCGGGCACCAGCCTCGGCGAACAGTCGGAGGAGGCGGCCCAGGAGAGCGGGCGCGCGTACCAGGAGGAGAGCGGGTACGGGCGGGAGAGCGCCCAGGAAGGTTCGTCGAGCGAAGAGTCGAGCGAGGAGTCGAGCGGCCAGTCCGGAAGCAACCTCGCCTACCAGCGCTCGCGGGCATCGCTGCGCGAGTCGTCGCTGCAGAGCAGCAGTCCGCAGCTCCGCCAGGAGTCGTCGTACAGCCGTCCGATGAGCTACACGCGGACGATCACCTATCAGCGCCCGGTCACGCAGACGCGCATGGTGACCGAGAGCCGTCCGGTCACGTTCACCCGGCAGGTCACCTACCAGCGCCCGGTCACCGAGACGCGGATGGTCACCCGGATGCGTCCGGTGACCGAAACGCGCCAGGTGTCCTACCAGCGCCCCGTGACCTACACGCGCATGGTCACCGAGAGCCGTCCGGTCACCCACCAGGAGACCTTCCAGCGCCCGGTTACCCAGACCCGGTACGTCACCGAGTCGCGTCCGGTGACGCAGTACGTCACCTACAGGCGTCCCGTGGTGCGCTACGTCACCGAGAGCCGTCCGGTCACCCACCAGGAGACCTTCCAGCGGCCCATCACCGAGACGCGGTACGTCACCGAGTCACGTCCGGTGACCCGCCAGGAGACCTTCAAGCGTCCGGTCACCGAGACGCGCTTCGTCACGGAAAGCCGTCCGGTCAGTTACACCCGGATGGTGCCGGAGTCTCAGGAGGTGCAGTCCACGCGCTTCGTCTCCGAGAGCCGTCCGGTCAGCTACACGCGCATGATGACCTACCAGCGTCCCGTCACCGAGACGCGGTACGTCACCGAGTCACGACAGATCAGCAGCTACAGCCGGCCCATGATGCACTCCTCCAGCAGCGAGGACTGCGACCAGTGAGCCGGAAAACGAGGTCCTGACAGCCAGTAGGGCCATGAGGGGCACGGGCGCCGCCCGTGCCCCTTCCGCGTGTCAGGCGCTCAGGGTCACCTGTCCAGGAAGTCGCACTCTCGCTGGACCTCCTCCGGCCGGTCCTGGTTGTCCCTGAGGCACCCTTCGTCAACGACGTTGGACACCCCGCGCAGGTCGCTCGCCGCCCTGGCCACGGCCAGGGGGTCGGCGCCGGGGACGAGCTTCAGGCGGAATGACTCCGGCATGTCCTCGGCCCGGGTCGCCTTCAGCAGCCTGGGGTTCGTCTCGCTTCTGCGGTAGTTCTCGAACGCCGTCCGCCGGTCCTCGAACGTCACAGTCCTCACGTCACGGCGCGCCCGGAGCGCTCGGCTGATGTTCTCCTTCTCCCAGGTGGTGACCTCGCCGCCCCTGCAGCTCTTGAAGGGGGAGGAATCCGTGCAGAGGAACACCGAGACGTCGACCATGCCGGATGAGGCCGCGCCGCCGCTCGCCGACGCTGCGGCGACGCCGACGTCCCGGCGGTTCGCCGACGGCTCCGCGAGCCGTGCCACGCCCACGATCGTGCCCGCCACCGCGAGGGCAGCGGCGGCGATCGCGAGGCCGCGCGTCCGGGTGCCGCGTGGCGCGGGCAGCGCGTGATCGAGGCCGTCGTCCGGCACCGTACGCGCGCGGGCCGCCATGGCGTCACGAAGCCGATCCTCGATGGTGCTCATGCGTCCTCTCCCAGTTCGCGAAGGAGTCTGGCCAGGGCCCGTGCGGTCGTGGATCTGACGGTGCTCTGCCCCACCCCCATGACCAGGGCGATCTCGCAGTCCGCCAGGTCGAGGTAGTAACGCAGCACCAGCGCCTCGCGCTGACGCCGGGGCAGCCGGGCCAGCGCCATCAGCACCTGCCTGCGGGACTCGCCGATGAGAACGGCGGTCTCCGCCGAGTCGGCGAGGTCGGTGACCCGCTGCGTGCGCCGCAGCATGACCGCGCGGCGGCGCAGCACCGACCGTGACCCGTTGAGCACACAGGTCCGCAGATAGGCGAGCGTCAGGTCCGGGGGCCGCCGGCTGTGCAGGCGGGCGAAGACGTCCTGCACCACGTCCTCGGCCGTCTCCAGGTCGCCGACGAGCAGCACCGCGAGCCGCACCAGGCCGACCCGGTGCTCGCGGTACAGCCCCGCCAGATCGGCCCGGGGAGGCGGTGCGGGCGGCGCGAGCGCCGTCGGCCGTAGGGATTCACGATCCATGCAGTGTGAACGCGCACCACCGCCGATCCGCTGCTCGCGTCTTTGCGGCGATCCGCCGCTCGGGTGTTTCCGGCCCGGCACGTGCGAAGGCCCCTCCGGGTCGGTCCGGAGGGGCCTCGCGACGTCGAAACCTCGCGTCACGCCTCATCGGCGTGGGCGAAGCGGGTCACTTTCCGGTGTCCTGCTTGCTCCCGGGCGTGCAGTACGGGCAGAACGGCTCGCGCTGGACGCAGACCTTGACCGCGTCGCTGTCGTTGGCCGGGTCGAGGTCGAGCTCCTTGCCGCCGACGGTGGCGGTGTTGACCGTCTCCCCGATCGCGGTGGCCTTGGCCCGGACGATCAGCGTGGCCGTCGCGCCGCCGGCCACCGTCCCCACGGTCCAGGTTCCACCGGCGTACGTGCCGGCCGAGCCTGTGGACGACAGGAAGGCGAGGTTGGCCGGCAGGACGTCCTTGACGGTGACGCCGGTGGCGTCGTTGGGCCCGGCGTTGGCGATCGTGACGCGGTAGGTGACGGTCTCCCCCACGGTGACCTCGGTCTTGTCCGCGGACTTGACCACGCTCAGGTCGACCGCCGGATTGACCTTGATGACGGCGTCACCGCTGGTGGAGGCCAACGGCTCGGGCTCCGGGCCGAGCCGGTTCTCGTAGGCGACCGCGCCGCTGTTGACGACCTGCTTGCCCGCGACCGACCGGCCGGCCCTGACGCGGAACTCCACGGTGGTGCCGTCCGGCAGAGTGGTGTCGTTGGCCAGCCGGCCCCCCGCCGTGTCCGTGGCGCCGTCTCCCAGCCTGAAGGAGATCGCGCCGGTGGCCGCGTCGAACTCGGCCTGGTCGTCGCCGGCCTGGTCGGTCAGGGCGCCGCTGCCCGGGCCGCCCACGACGCGGAGCGAGCCGGGCACGTAGGTGGTCCCCGTCGGGACCTTGTCGGTGAGCCGGACGTTCTGCGCGACGTCGCCGCCCTTGTTGACGGCGGTCAGCCGGTAGGTGATCTCGGCGCCGACGTCCACCGGCCCCTGCGGGCTCGCGGACTTGGTGACGACGACGCACGGCGGGGTGCCGAAGAAGACGTCGTCGAGGAAGTTGCCGACCGACGCGTTGCCCCCGGCAGCGGAAATGGAACGGAAGGCGAACCTGGTGGTCGTCTGCCCGGCGGGCACGGTGTAGCTGCCGTGGTAGGCGCCCCACTTACCGGCGCCGTCGGACATGGTCCCCTGCTGGGCGGGGCCCGAGGGAGCGCCGATGTCCAGCGCCATCTGGTCGGTGCCGAGACGCCCGCGGTGGGACAGCCGCCAGTACAGCTTCTGGCCCGGTGTGGTCGGACGGTCCTGGTAGAGGGTCGAGACCTGGTTGGCGTTCAGCTCCGCGAACTGCGCGCCCTCTACCGCCGGAACGTTCATCCGGGGGCTCCAGACCTCGATCATGTGATCGGTGGCCGTCGTCCGCCAGCCCGGCATCGCGTTCGGGTTGCTCTGCGAGGCGTCGGGGAGCGAAGCCCACGTCCCGGTGACGAGGGGCTTCTCGAAACCGCCGTTGACCAGCGCCACCTGCTCAGGACATGACACGGGGTCCGGCGCCGCGAGCCTCTGCGCCGCCGTGGACACCGTGGCCGCCGTGGCCGCGACTTCGCTGCGGGCGGGCGCGGCGTCGGCGGGGACCGCTCCGGCCAGCGTCAGGGGGACAGCCGCCGCCAACAGGGCGGCGACGGGATAACACATCCTGTGGATGTGCCTCATCATGAACGTCCTCTCGTCGTGGCGATTCACCAGGCCGTACGGGCAGCGCTGGCACCGCAGGGAAGATTCGCCGACGGGAACGACAGGAGCGGCACGACACGTGCGGCCGTGCCAACAGTTGGCCGGATCTTGTTCTCTCCCGACCCTGGGCAAAGAAGATCCAGATCTAGGTCGAGGACCCCCGCGGCCAGAACTGAACCAAGAACCGCTCCCGCGGATCCGCTTCGTCATCGGCCCGCGTGTACACCCGTACGTTCCACAGCCGCTCCGGCCCGCCCAGGAGCAGGAACCCGTCCTGCACGCCCGTGTACAGCTCCGCCGCGCAGATCTCCCCGGTCTCCGAGTGGAAGACGCGGGTGACCACATCCGCCCACATCTCGCGCTGATCCTCCGGCTCGTCGTCCCACACTTCGAGCGCGAGACTCACGAGGTCGTCCTCGGCCGAGAGGCTGAGGCCGCCGTGGTCGGACGGCTCGAAGGGGTCCCAGGACAACGACACATCGACGATGAAGAACACCCCGTCGTGGACGTCGACCTCGCAGTCGCTACGGGAGATCAGGGGCATGAGGATCGCCGGTGGTGCGACGGATGCGCACGACCGCCGCGCGGGCGAGCTTCTCGTCGTACGGCCGGTCCAGCTCACGCGCGAGCTCGATGGTCCGGTCGAGCAGCGCCAGCGCCTCTTCGTAGCGGCCCGCCACGCGGCACGTCTCGGCGTAGGCGTGCAGGAAGTCCATCTCCAACTGCACCTCGGCCAGCGGTTCCAGCAGTTCGAAGGCCCGCCGGTGGTGTTCGAGCGCCTTCTCGGGTGAGCCCGTGATCCGCAGCGCGACACCGAGATGGTTGTGGCACCACGCCTGGTTGTGCTGGAGATTGTGCTGCTCGGACAGCTCCAACGCGTCGTGCAGCGTGCGCAACGACACCGCCGGGTCGTCCGGTGCCAGTGCGAGACCGAGGGTGACCAGCCCGGTGATCCGCGCGGGCCCGTCCGCCAGGGCGACGGACGCCCGCGCGAGTTCGGCGGCTTCGTCGCGCCGCCCGAGGTGAAGGGTCACCCATCCGTCGAAGGCCAGCGCCTGCGACTGTCCGGCGTGACGCCCGAGCTTCTCGAACAGCTCGTGTGCCCGCCGGAAGTGCGCCTGCGCCGCTTCGAGGTCACCGAGATCACGGCGTACGAAGCCGATGCGTAGCGCGAGGGCGGCCGCGGTGTCGTCGTCCGGCCCCGACTGCTCGGCCAGTTCGTACGCGGAGAGCGCCTCGGTGAGGCGTCCGGCGGCGGCACGGGCGAAGCCGAGGTCCGCGAGCAGCGAAGCCCGCTGACGGTCGCGGCCGAGACGCCCCGCGGCGGCCGCGGCGGCCTCGAGCAGGCGTGCCTGGTCGTCGGTGCCGCGGTGCCGGAAGAACCAGACCCGCATGGCCTGCGGCAGCTCGGCCACCACCTCGTCCACGCCGAGCCGTACGGCGGCGTCGAAGCAGGCCACCAGGTTGACGTACTCGAGGTCGAACCAGGCCATGGCCTTCGCCGGATCTCCCGGGGAGGGGTCCTTGCGGTGCGGCGAGGGCAGGGTCCGCTCGTGGGCGACGGCCTGCGCCAGATAGTGGGTCAAAACCCGGCGCAGGGCGGCCTCGGCCCGCGGCTCCTCGTCGGCGGCGATGTCCGCCGCGTACTGCCGGATCAGATCGTGCATCCGGTATCGCCCGGGCGAGGGCTCCTGGACCAGGTGGGCGTCGACCAGCTCCTCCAGCGCCGCGCCGGCCCGGCCGGGCGGCATGCCGGTGAGCGCGCCCGCCACCGCCGCGTCGAAGTCGGCGCCCGGCAGCAGGCCAAGCAGCCGGAACATGCGGCGCTGGACCGCGTCGAGCTGCTGCAGCGACATGCCGAAGGCGGCGTCGAATCGGCTGGGGGTGGCGCGCAGCCGCTCGGCCAGCACGGCCACCGTCCAGCCCGGGCGGTGGCGAAGCCGCGCGCCCGCCATCCGCAGCGCCAGCGGAAGCCCGCCGCACTGCCGCAGCACCTGGCCGACCGATTCCTCCTCGGTGAGCGAGAGCCCGGCCGCACGGCCGAACAGGTGCGCCGCGTCGTCGTCGGCCAGCGGCTCCAGGGACACCGGCGGCACCGCGTCCAGGCTGACCAGCCGGTGCCGGCTGGTGACCAGGACCCCGGACTTCCCCGCGCCGGGGAGCAGCGGACGCACCTGCTCCGCGTCGACCGCGTTGTCGAGCACGACGAGAATCCGCAGGCGGGACAGCTCCGACCGCCACAGCGCCGCGCGTTCGACGGTGCCGGCCGGGGGGTGCGTGACGTCCAGCGCGCCCAGCAGCCGGCCCAGCGCGGCGTGCGGCTCCAGCGGCTCCTGACCAGGGGTGAAGCCCTGCAGGTCGAGGTAGAGCCCGCCGTCCGGATAGGCGGGGACGAGCCGATGGGCCACATGCACGGCCAGGCTGGTCTTGCCCACGCCCGCCATGCCGTCGATCGCGGCCGCGCCGGTGGTGCGCAGCAGCTCTTCGACCAGCGCGGACTCCGCTTTCCTGCCGGTGAAGTCGAACAGGTCGGCCGGCAGATCGTTGCGGCGCCGGGCGGGCGCCGCGCCGGCTTCGGCCGCCTCGGCCCACAGCGCGCGCAGTGGCCGGGGATCGCGTCCCACCGCGCGGCACAGCGCCACGACGGCCTCCCACGGCGGCACCAGCCGGCCGGTCAGATACCGCGACAACGACGAGCTGCTCAGACCCGTCTGGCGGGCGAGGGCGCGCAGGCTGAGCCCGCTCAGCTCCTTGATCCGGGCGAGCTGAGCCACCAGTCGCTCCTGGGGGCTGGACACGTGCAACACCGTACCCGTCCCGGCCCGCGCGGACGGATCGGCGACGCGTTCGCGCTGCTCAGCCGGGTTCTAGGTGTCCCACGGTGTCCCACGGACCATGCGGGCACCGGCACGCCGCTGGTCACATGGTTCCTGTCGGAAACACCCGCGGCGAAGGAGAAGCGATGTCGACCGAGCGCATGCCGAACCCGGCGGCTCTGATCCCCGGGGCAATGGAGGCCCTGACGGCGGTCACCAGCGCCATCGCGGGGGGCGGATCCAGAACCTCACATCCCAGAGCCGCACGTCACAGAGCCGCACGTCACAGAGAGAGGAAGTCGTCATGTCGACTGTAGGCCGCGGCCGATGGAATGCTCCGGTTGGGGCCCACCCCCAAGCACCAGGTGCGCCCTCCGCGCACTGCCGGGGAAAGGGCTTCATGGCCGACGCTAAACAGCGGCCCACGCGCCTGCTCATGCAGGGCTCCGAACTGTGGGGCGTCGGAGTCTGCGACTGATCGCCACCCGCGCTCGCTGCATGCCTGCCCGGCGGGCGTAAGGTGCGACCCTGCCCGGCCGTCGGCGAGCGCACCAGGCGTGCTGCGCCCGCAGCGACAAACTCGTCGCCCGCACTCAGAATTCCGGCAGGCGACGCCAAATGTCACCAGGTTTTCCCCCGCGTCCGGCAACATGCAGCGGATCGGCACCGGTGACGGCCATGGTCCGTACCCGAAGACCGGCTCCGGCCGCGCTGTCACCCCTCCTCTGCGGCCGTCCCGCACCGTGAGGTGAAGGGCGAACAGGACCGCCTGCTCCTGGCGGCGACCGTCAGGGCCGGGCCGGCGCCGCTACTCATGCCATCGCCAGGTGACCCGCTCGTACATCGGCTCGAAGCCGGCGCGCAGCATGTTGTGGAGCGACGTGTTGTGGTCGCCGGGGCTTTCCGCTCCGGTCTCGGCGACGATCCATCGGCAGCCTGCGGCCTGCGCCGCGCGGGCACGGATGGCGAGCAGCGCTGACTGGGCGCCACGGTTGCGGCTTTCCTGGAGCGTCGCTCCACCGAACATGTCCGCGCATTCTCCGTTGATGAAGATGCCCCCGACCGCGACGATCCGCTCGCCGTCCCAGACGGCGTGATGCCGCCAGTTCGGCTTGCCCACGGACGACGCGGCCATGTCGATCAGATTCTGCAGCGGCAGACCGCGCGCGGCCATCATGACGGTGGCCCACTCGTTCGCCTGGTGCGGCTCGATCGGGCCGACGCGCAGGCCCGGGGCGAGCACCCCGATGCCACCGGCCGCGGACAGCATGGTCTCGGTGTCGCAGCCCAGCTTGACGTAACCACGTTCCTTCGTGAGGTTCAGTCGCGCGGCAATCGAGGCCCAGTCCGGCGGCAGCAGCGCCGGCGCGATCATGAATGCGCCCCGGGACACGCCCTGCTCTCGATAGAAGTCGCAGACCTGCGCCAGGACGTCCGCCGTGATCGGCTCGCCCGCGCCGAACCCACCGGCCCGGTTGAAGAAGTGGCTCGGGTCCTCGCGCATCACGAGGGCCAGCGCCGAGCCGATGTGCAGCGAGTCGATGCCCAACGCCTCCCGTACCGGCGCCGGTGCGCCCGTCAAGAAGTCGACGTACGCTCTGATCTCGGTGTGCTCGGCGAGGCCGAGCGGCACAGTGGTTGTCATTCCCGATTTCCCATCGCGTGGTCGTGTACGAAGTCCAGCACGGCGGAAGCGAACTCGTCCGCCTGCTCGATGTGTCCGAAGTGGCCGCTCTGCCCCAGCTCGCACAGTCGTGCGTCCGGCATTCCCGCGCGCATCTCATACGCCAGGCGAGGCGGGCAGATGAAGTCGTAGGTGCCGACGATCAGCAGCGCCGGCACCTTGATCGTGCCGAGCCGGTCCCGTACGTCCCAGAGAGCCGGGAGCCGGTTCGGGTCATGGGTGACCGCCACTGCGAGATCGCCCACCCGTTCCAGCGTCCTGCGGTAGTCGGCGAAGTAGGCGGGCATGATGCCGTTCATGTAGCGCCCGAACGACTCGTCGTCGGCGATCTCCATCGTCCGTGACGCATTGACCGCGTCCCACATCCGGCCCGCCTCGACCGCCTCCGGCCGATCCGCCCAGCGCTGGACGAAGGCCGCCATCCCTTCTGTCGCGGCCTCTCTCTCGTCCCGCCCGTGCGCAGGGGCGGTGTCGTAGAGGATCAGCCCGTCGAGACGGTCAGGATGGTCGAGACCGAACTGGAGGGCGACGAAGCCGCCGTGTGAATGGCCGAGGAAGTAGCCGGTGGGAGCGCCGATGTCGTCGAGTACGGCTTCGGCGAAGCGCCCGTAGCGGGACACGGAGTAGTCCCCGTCCGGTAGCAGGTCGCTGTCGCCGCATCCGACCGGGTCCATGTACACCATGGTCAGGTCGCGTTCCAGCTTGGGAAGCCGCAGGTACTCCGGGTGCACGCCGGGGCCTCCCGAGTGCACGAGGCACACGGGGCCCTCACCCGCGATGCGGTAGACCTGGCGTATGCCGTCGACGACGACAGTCCGTGCGTCACCCACGGCGGTTCTCGCTGCTTGTTGGTCTCACACGAGCAAGATGCGGTGAGAGCCCGGAGAAGTTCGATCGCCCGCCGGATTCGCCGGGCGGATTCGTCTCAGCGGCGGCCGGGGTGGTGAAGGCTCAGCTTGCCGACCCGGCCCTGGTCCATGAAGTGCACCCACACGGCGGCGGGCGGGCAGTGGAACGGGTTCTCCGGCGGGTTGAGCAGCGCGGCCTCCCAGATGACCACCTCGCGGCTGGCGACCACGTTGAGCAGCTTGTGACGTACACCGGCGGACACATCACGGTCGAACGCGGTCGGCAGGTAGTCGATGCTCGTGCGCTTGCCGGTCGGCCATATCACCTCGGCATGGGGTGACCAGCGGTCGGACAGGTCGCCGCGATACGCGGATTCCAGGGTCTCCACGGCCAGTCTGCGGTGCAGCGCGTTCAGCGCGGCGGCATCGTCGTGCGCCCGGTCGGCCGAGTTCAGCAGCGCACCGACCAGCTTCGTGCGCGCCTGGTTGAGCCTGCTGCGCACGGTGCCGATCGGCGTGGCGCACAGCGCCGCGATGTCCTCATACGACGTGACGTCGGTGAAATAACGCAGCATCGTCACCAACCGCTGGCCAGGGGACAGGTCCTCCAGCGCGCCCCAGACCCAGTCCCGCAACGCGTGCTGGTCGAGAACCTCCGCCGGGTCCGGTGAACCGCCCGACCGGCCCTCCGTGAGCGCTTGCGCGGGTTCGGCCACGGGCACCGCCGAAATCCTGCGCAGCTGGGTACGGCACACATTGCGTACCACCATCCGCAGCCAGGGACCGACCGCGTCGGGATCCCGGATGTCCCCTATCCGGCGCAGCGCGATGAGCGCCGCCTCCTGTACGGCGTCCTCGGCGTCCTGGCTGTGACCCAGCAAGGCCAGTGCGACCGCGTGCATACCCGCTCGGTGTCTGGCGAGAAGCAGGCCGAAACAACTCACGTCGCCCCTCTGTGCGGCATGCACCAGATCGGAGTCCTGGGGCGCCCCGTCCGTCAGAAAATCACGCATTCCGGGGATAATAGCCACAAAACACCACCGAGACCGTCGCGCCCTGTACGGCGGCCGCGGTTCGGAATCGGTGGCCAGGCTCCATCGCCCGCGCTGCCCGCCGGTCAGGACGGCGGCACGCACCAGCCGGGCGACACGGCGGCAGCGCATCCCAAGGAGCGGCGGGGACGCGTAGGTCACCATGGCTTCCCGCCCCTGATCGGACGGTGGTGCTCTGCTCCGTCGTTCGACGTCGTGGACCGCGTCGGTACTTGGCGTACCGACATCCGGTGGGCGATCGAACTTTCCCGGCTCTCGCCGCACCTTGCTGGCGTGAACCCACTTACACATCGCCGACTTGGCAGTCGGCGCCACGGCCAAAACCGGTGCAACTCAGGTTCGAACCTGGGCGTTGTCGACGCGAAGTCCTCCACTCGCCGACCGAACACCAATATCCGTCGCGGAGCCGGTGAACGACGCGTCGCTAGGGAGTGTCTGACAAATGCTGCCCGTCGCGAGCGTGGATCCAGGTGGATGCATCGCAAGGCCGAGGAGGAGCCCATAGCGGAGCTATGGGCGACGACGAGAACGCAGCGAGGCGCCGCCTGGGCCGCGCGCAGCAGGGCCATGATTTGTCAGACACGACCTAGGACGCATCGAGTGCCAGCGACATCGTCACGCCGACTTCAGCGAAACCCAGCGAGGTGTAAAGCGACCGTGCCACTCCATTGCTCCCCAACACGTGTAGCCCCACTGAGGTCGCGCCGAGCTCGCGCGCCGTTTCGACGCAAGCCCGCATCGTCGCCCGGCCGTAACCCTGGCCCCGGAACCTCTCGGCCACAGTGATCTCGTAAATGTACGCCTCCCTGCGTCCCGGCTCGCCTCGCAGCGCGAACCAGAGCCGTGCGACGGACTGCCCACTACACGCGTCACGTACTGTCGAAAGATGGCTGTCCGGGGAGTCAATCCCCTTCGGGAGCAACTGGTCGAACGTCTCCTGCGCCTTGGCGAGTGCTTCTTCCCGCGTCCAGGCGCCGCGCCGGCTTCGGCCGCCTCGGCCCACAGCGCGCGCAGTGGCCGGGGATCGCGTCCCACCGCGCGGCACAGCGCCACGACGGCCTCCCACGGCGGCACCAGCCGGCCGGTCAGATACCGCGACAACGACGAGCTGCTCAGACCCGTCTGGCGGGCGAGGGCGCGCAGGCTGAGCCCGCTCAGCTCCTTGATCCGGGCGAGCTGAGCCACCAGTCGCTCCTGGGGGCTGGACACGTGCAACACCGTACCCGTCCCGGCCCGCGCGGACGGATCGGCGACGCGTTCGCGCTGCTCAGCCGGGTTCTAGGTGTCCCACGGTGTCCCACAGACCATGCGGGCACCGGCACGCCGCTGGTCACATGGTTCCTGTCGGAAACACCCGCGGCGAAGGAGAAACGATGTCGACCGAGCGCATGCCGAACCCGGCGGCTCTGATCCCCGGGGCAATGGAGGCCCTGACGGCGGTCACCAGCGCCATCGCGGGAGCCGGAGTGGACGCCAGGCTGCTGGCGCTGAGCCACCTGCGGGCCGGCCAGATCAACGGCTGCGCTCCGTGCGTGGCCGGTGGCGTCCACCAGGCACAGCGGCACGGCGCGACCGCGGACCAGGTGCACGCCGTCGTCGCGTGGCGGGAAACGCCCTGGTTCAGCGACGAGGAGCGCGCGGCGCTGGCCCTGACCGAGGCCGTGACCCGGCTCGCCGACCGGCCGGACCCGGTGCCGGACCAGGTGTGGGACATGGCCGCCACGCACTTCGACCACAAGGAGCTGGCCGCGCTGCTGCTCAACATCGCGATCGCCAACGCATTCAACCGGCTCAACGTGGCGACCCGCCGGCAGGCGGGCCAGTGGTGACCCAGTGGTGACGATGCTCCCGCCCGGCACCAGTCCAAGCCTCACATCCCAGAGCCGCACGTCACAGAGAGAGGAAGTCGTCATGTCGACCACCACGAAGCCCACCACCGCCAAGGGCCAGAAGTACGACGGGTTCACCGGAGAAGAGCGCGACGCGATGAAGGAGCGCGCCAAGGAGCTGAAGGCGAGCACTCGGCGCGGCGCCGCCAAGGGCGACACGGAGAGCGAGGTCCTCGCGAAGATCGCCGAAATGGCGGAGCCCGACCGGGTGATCGCCGAGCGGTTGCACGCCCTGATCAAGGCCGGCGCGCCCACCCTCACGGCGAAGCTCTGGTACGGGATGCCCGCCTACGCCCGCAACGGCAAAATCATCTGCTTCTTCCAGCCCGCGGCGAAGTTCAAGGCCCGCTACGCCACGCTCGGCTTCAGCGACGAGGCGAACCTCGACGAAGGCGCCATGTGGCCGGCCTCGTACGCCCTGACCGAGCTGACCGCCGACGCCGAGGCGATGATCGTGGCGCTCCTGAGGCGGGCGGTGAGCTGAGGAGCGGGCGCTCCCGGGCGGCAGGCCGGACGTTCCGGCCTGCCGCCCGAGCTGCCCGAGCCGCCCTGGCCGCCCGGGCCGTGCGCGCGACGCGCGGGGAGGTTCAGGCGGCGGGTGAGTGCTCCCGGATGTAGCGGATCAGGCCGACGACGTCGTCGGGGACGAGGCGGCCGATCGCGCCGCTGGAGTAGACGCTGACGACGACCCGGCCGTCGGGGTCGAGCACGAAGCCCGTCGACTGGACATACCTGGGGTCGTCGTTGACGAAAGCGCCGGTCGTGCGGGCCAGCTGGTCCGGGTCGGCGCTGTGCCCGACCGGGAAGTCCAGCCGGAGCGTGACGGCCAGTTCCCGCGTCGTGGCCTCGTCGTCCACCGACAGGGCCACCACCTTGGCGTCCACGCCGGCAAGGGTGTCCAGCGACCGTTGGAAGGCGCGCAACTGCGCCTTGCAGTAGGGGCACCACGAACCCCGGTAGAAGAGGACGACGCCGAAGCTTCCTGCCAGCGCGTCGGGCAGGTGCAGGGTCTCCCCGCCCGGAAGGGCAACGTCCAGGTCGGGAAACCGGTCGCCGGGATGCAGCAGTGTCATGTCGATGTTCCTGTCGTGTCGAAACGATGTGCTGACACTGTCTTCGCGTCACCGGCGGCCGAGGTCTTACCTCCCGGGAGCGGTCAATACCATCGGAGGCATGGCGGTGGATCCAGGCCTCGGGGACAACCAGGCCACCCTCGCCTCGGTCGACCCGGAGTCGGCCGAGTGGCTGCGTACGCTCCGCGGCACCGCAGTGGAGCGGGAGGCGGCCGTGGAACGGCTGCACGCGATCCTGCTGCGCGTCGCGAGCAACGAGGTGCGCAGGCGCGCCCCGCGACTGCGCCTCGCCGGACCCGAGCTGGACGACGTGGCCCACCAGGCCGCGGCCGACGCCCTGCTGGCCGTCACCGCGAAGCTCGGCGGGTTCCGCGGTGAGAGCAGGTTCACCACCTGGGTCTACAAGTTCGCGGTGCTGGAGGTGTCGGCCAAGCTCGGGCGCCACTTCTGGTGTGACCCGAGGGTGTCGCTGGAGGGGGAGGACTGGGAGCGCCTGCCGGACCGGTTCGGGTTCGACCCGGCCGAACGCTCCGAGCGACACGATCTGCTCGACGCGCTGCGCCGGGCCGTGGACGAGGAACTCACCGAACGGCAGCGCCAGATCTTCGTCGCGATCGTGCTCAAGGGCGTCCCGGCGGACGCTCTGGCCGTCGAACTGGGCACGAACCGCAACGCCATCTACAAGACGATGTTCGACGCCAGGCGGAAGCTGCGCGCCGTGCTCGTCGCCCGAGGCTATCTGGACATCGGCACTTCGAGGCGGTCATGAACGGCTGGGACGAGCTCGACCGGTTCCTGGGCACCGACCCGCGCGACGTGGGCTGTGCCAAGGCGATGGACCTGCTTCACGTGTACGTCGAACTCGTGACGCGGGACCCGGAGGCCACACGGCGGCGATACCCGGGGATCGTCGCGCACCTGCGTGCCTGCGGCCCCTGCCGCGACGACTTCGATGGCCTGCTGGCCGCGGTGTCGGGCAACGCCGGCTAGCAGTCGCGTCCCCTGCGGCCGGGTACGCGGGTGGTAGGCCGTTCAGGAAGCCCGCCACCCCGCGGGCAGCCGACGGCCGTGAGCGCCGGGCCGTACGGGCGTCTAACCGCGCCGGCGGGTCCCCCGGAGCCGCAGTGCGATTGTGGTGAGCGCCGTCACGAGCGCGATCAGGCCCAGCACGACGAGCAGGTTCCGCCCGTAGTCCAGCGGCAGGAGTGAGGGGTTGTCGGCCCGCCGGCCGATGCCCGCGACCATCGGCAGGGCGACGAGGGACAGCACGGCCGCGACGGTCAGCGCCGCCCGCACCGGCGACGGCTTTGTCAGCCTCCCGACGGCCACGCCGGCGAGCAGGACCAAGGGCACGAGCACTCCGTCGTGCGCCGCGATCAGGCCGCCGAACCACAGGGCCCAGCCGAGCGGGTCGGTCTGGTGGGCGTTCACGACCAGTCCGGCGATCCCGGCCACGACCAGTCCGCCGCCCAGGCCGTAGCCCAGCCAACGCCCCACGTTCACCCCGCCACCACCTTCGACACCCACTTGGTCTGGAGCACACCCGGCCTGTTCGGCGCGATCAGCCGTACGGGGAAACCGTGGTCGGGCGCGAGCGGCGCGCCGTCGATCCGCAGCGCCAGCAGCGTGAGCGGGTCGTTCCAGTGCGGTGGCCGCACCTCGCTCGACCGGTATCCCCCGCCCCTCT
This sequence comes from Microbispora bryophytorum, assembly GCF_043197435.1. Lineage (NCBI taxonomy): Bacteria > Bacillati > Actinomycetota > Actinomycetes > Streptosporangiales > Streptosporangiaceae > Microbispora > Microbispora bryophytorum. Next base: position 63,586 of record NZ_JBICTF010000011.1, read on the forward strand.
CCAGCGACTCGACCGTGAGCACGGAGCCAGGCGCGACACCCGCCAGGGCGGCGAGGTCGCGCAACCGGATGCCCGACCATTCGGCCTCGGCGCTCCAGCCCTCCACGCAGGCGATCGGCAGCCGGACGGTGTGCTGGGGGAGCCGCAGCAGGTCGTCGTACGCGAGGGACAGCGGCGTGCGCACCGCGCCGGTCACCGTGAGCCGGTATCCCGGATCGCGGATCGCCGCGGTCACTCCCGCCGCCGCCGCGGACTTGTTGACCGGGAGGCCCTGCGGACCGGCATGCGGGTCGCGCGGCGCCAGCAGGGCGAGCCCGGAAAGCGGCGCGTACGTCTCGCCCACCGTGAACAGGACGGTGAGGCCCGACGCGGCGGCCACGGTGCCGAGGAAACGCCGCCGCGCCGTGACCGCCTCCCGGGGCTCGACCTCCTCCCGCGTCCACAAATTCCTGCGCACCTTCGCCCATTCGTTCACGACGTGAATGACCAGGGCCCCGTACAGAAGGTATGCCGTCCAGTAGTGCGCGACCGGAAAGGAGAACGGCCAGAGGTAGGCGTACGAGATGTTCAGCAAGCCGGTTATCAATTGAAACAGCGAGGCACCGACGAGAACGAGCACGAGCGCGCGTTCCACGGCGTGCGAGAGCGATCGGAAGGGCGGCCACTGCCACAGCTTCGGATAAACGGTCCAGAGTTTCGCGAAAAGCAGCGGAATCGTCGCCAGCCCGCCGATCACATGCAGGCCCTGCGTGACCCGGTAGAGCCCGACCGGCCGGGACGGCCAGGCCAGCCGGCCGGGGGGATGCTGCATGAAGTGGCTGAACAGGCCGGTGACGAAGGCGACGGTGAAGCTGACGCCAAGCCACAGGCCGAGCCGGGTGGCCACCCGTTCGGAGTGCAGCCCGCTGGTGAAGCGGCCGGGCACGCTCCGCATCAGCGTTTCGATGCGTTCCTTCATGGCGAAATCACGCACCCTCTATTTCCCGGCACGGCGGCGAATCGACATCCGCGCCGGGAAGGAAATTCACAGGCACAGTCGCGACCATACCGCCGCCCGGGATCGCGAATGCTTACGGATCAATGACGGGCCGCGGGGAGAAATCGGCGCGGAAAGCACCGGAATCCGTCGCAGGCACGGTCCGCGGCGGGCCGTTCCCCGAGATCGCCGCCGGAGCGTCAGATCGTGCTGCCGGTCAGCCGCTCGCTCAGGTCCCACAGGCGGTCGGCGAGCTGCGGGTCGACGGCGTAGGACATCACCCCGACAGGTGTCTCCACCCGGCCCGTCATCACGTCGACGGTCTCGTCGTGCGAGGTGAGCAGCGGGGAGATCTCGTTGTTCTCGCAGTAGACGCCGCCCATGCCGTCCAACTGCGGGGCGGTGGCGCACCAGACGATGGTCGAGGCCCCCTGTTCGGCGGTCTTACGGCCCGACTGCGGGTCGATGACCCGGTTGCCGTGCTCGTCGACGAGGTCGTTCGTCCGGAGATACTCCGGCGTGGTCCACGGGCTGAGGTTGGTGCCGATGATGAGACCCGGGTGCAGGCTGAAGCCGCGAATGTCGTCGGCCTCACCACGCCGGTCCAGCCCCACGGAGAACAGGATGTTGGCGGTCTTCGACTGGCCGTACCCCAGCCACCCGTCATACTCGCGCCGTTCGAAGTTCGGGTCGTCGAAGATCACGGGTGAGAGGTGGTGCGCCCAGGCCGACACCGTGACCACCCGCGCGCCTCCGGCCCGGCGCAGAGCCGGCCAGAGTCGCGTGGTGAGCTGGAAGTGTCCCAGGTGGTTCGTGGCGAACTGCGCCTCATACCCGCGGGCGTTCCGGGTCAGCGGCACGTTCTGGATCCCCGCACAGTTGACCAGGATGTGCAGCGGCCGCCCGGTGGCGAGGAACCTGTCGGCGAACGCGTCGATCGAGGCCGGATCCATCAGATCCACCTGCTCGATCTCGACGCCGTCGATCCCCGCGAGCGTGTCGCGGGCACGGTCCGGGAAGCGCACCGGGACGACGACCGTCGCGCCGGCGGAGCGCAGGGCCCGGGTGGTCTCCAGACCGAGACCGGAATGGCCGCCCGTGACGACCGCGGTTCTGCCTGAGAGGTCGATCCCCTTGATCACGTCGGCAGCGGTGGATTCGGCGCCGAAGCCGGAGCCGATCGGGTGTTGTGGACTGGTCATGCGAAATTTCTCCTTGAAGGATGCCGCAGATGCCGCCTGCCCCGCGTCTCTCGGATCTCGGAGGAGGCGTTCGCGCTCGTCCGGCTCCTGCTCGGCACGAGTCGCCGTTGCGGTCGCGTTCTGCGGCGGTGGGTGAGGGCGTCGGCCATGCCACTCCATGGCCGCGATCAGGCAGAGAAGGGTGCGGACGTCACGCCATCGTGGTCGAGCGGCTGAGCGTCTCCCAGGTGACCATGTCGGCCAGCAGGGACTCGTGGTGGGCACGCAACGCGTCGACCGCGTCGCCGCCGAGCACGAGGCGCAGCGGCGGGTTCTCGGCGTCGAGCACCTCGATGATGGCCGCGGCGGCCTTCGCGGGGTCACCCGGTTCGTTGCCCGCGATCCCCGCGACCATCTGCCGCAGACCTCCCGAGCTCTCCTGGTAGGCCGGGTTCTCCGGGGCCAGAACCATGTTGCTGGAGATCTTGGTGCGGAACATGCCCGGTTCCACCAGCAGTACCCGGACGCCCAGGGGCGCCAGTTCACTCGACAGCGCCTCGCTGAAAGCCTCCAGCGCGTGCTTCGCGGCGTCATAGCCGCCCAGCCCCGGGTAGGTCATCCGGCCGCCCAGAGAGCTCATCTGCACGATCGTCCCGCTGCCCTGCTCGCGCAGCAGGGGGACGACCGCCTTGGTGACCTCCGCGGCACCGAAGAAGTTGACCTCCATGAGTGAACGCAGCTGCTCCATCGAGGTTTCCTCGACGGCCCCGATCATGGTGAAGCCGGCGTTGTTCACCACGACGTCGATCCGGCCGTACAACGCCAGCGTGGCCCGCACCGCAGCGTCGATCGAGGCCGGTTCGGTGACGTCGAGCGCCACGATGTTGATCCGGCCTTCGCCCTGGTCGGCCAGTTCGGTCAGGGTTTCCGGCCGGCGGGCGGTGGCCATCACCCGGTCGCCGGCGGCCACCGCCGCCAGCGCCAGTTCGCGCCCGAAACCGGAGGAACACCCGGTGATCAACCAGACCCGGCCCTGTGTGTCGTTCTGCATCTTCCCGCTCTCGTTACGTGTTCGTCGTGAACACGAACGATGCTGCCCGCGGACGGCCGGCTACGGCCAACACCGGTTACCTGGCACGGCGGTAGGCTCAGACTGTGACCCCTGACCTGCGGCAACTCAGATACTTCGTCGCCGTCGCAGAGGAGTCGAGCTTCACTCAGGCCGCCGCCCGGCTGATGATCACGCAGCAGTCGCTGTCGCAGCAGATCACCGCACTGGAACGGATCCTCGGCGCGAAACTGTTCGACAGAGACAGTCGCGGCACCAAACTGACCGATATCGGGGCGTTGTTCCTGCCCGAGGCACGCGCGGTGCTGGATCGCGCCGACGAGGCCGTCACCGTGATCCGACGGGCCCTGCGCGGCGAGACCGGCCGGCTCCGCCTGGCCTTCCTGGCCACCGTCGCGAACCACCTGCTTCCACCGGTCGTCCGAGCCGCACGGGAACGTCTGCCCGACCTGGAACTCAGCACCGAGGAGACCGCCATCGGGCCGCTCGTCGGCGGCCTGTTCGACGGCCGCTACGACCTCGCGTTCACCCGCCCGCCGTACGTCCCGGGCCTCGCCTCCCGCACCGTCGCCACCGAACAGGTGTGCGCCGTCCTGCCCCAGGGGCATCCGCTCACCGACCGCACCGAGCTGACCCTGTCCCAGCTGGCGGACGAACGCTGGGTGATGACCCCGCGCAGTTCCTGGGAGCCGTGGCACCAGAAATTCGAAGAAGGCTTCCGCGCCGCAGGGTTCACTCCCGACATCGTCGCCCGGGACACCAGCGTTCAGGGGCTGCTCGGCCTCGTCGCGGCCGGCGTCGGGATCACCCGCCTCGGCTGGTCGGCGCACAACCTGCGCCGTACCGGCGTGGTGTTCATACCGCTCGCCGGGGAGCGCATGCCGACCGAGATGGTCTGGCGGCCCGGCCACAACTCGCCCGCGCTGCGCCGGATGGTGGAGGTGGTAACCGACCTGGCCGCCACGACGGACCTCACCGCCACCGGCTGACCACCCGCCGAGCGCCTGGGACACGCATGCCGGATCACCACAACCAGAGGCCACAGGCCGCTCCTGCCGCCGTGCCAGGTAACCGGTGTTGGCCGGTCCGGACCGGCCCAGGCCAGTATCGATCCTGAAAATGCACCACAGGGTGCCGTCCCGCAGAGCACAAGGAACCACCATGAGCAGTCCCAACCCGTTCCCCGAACAGTTCGCCGATCGGCTGGCGATCCGCGAACTGGTCGACGCCTACGCCCACCTGGCGGACCGACGCGACGCCCAGGGGCAGGCGGCACTCTTCACCGAGGACGCCCACGTCGCGGTGTACGACGGCGAACCCGGCGCCGAGCCGGCGCAGACCCTCAACGGCCGCGACGAGCTGGCCGCCGCCTTCGGCTCGCTGCGGAACTACGACAAGACGACGCACTTCAACGGTCAGAGCACGGTGACCGTCGACGGCGACCGCGCCACCGGCGAAACCTATTGCCTGGCGCACCATCTCTGGACCGAGGAGGGACAGCGCACCCTCATGGTCATGTCGATCCGCTACCACGACGCCTTCGTCCGGCAGGACGGCCGGTGGCTTTTCGCCGAGCGCCGGCTCATCGTCGACTGGGTCGACCGCCGCCCTTCGACCGCCTGACCGACTACGACAAAGTGGTACTTATGGTGACCCCGATCATTCCAGCCGATGACCCGATCAAGCCGGTTGTCGCAGCGTACGCGGCCACCTTCGAGAAGCTCGCCGCTGCCACAGGTCACGCACGACGAGGGCCGAACGGCGCTGTCTTGGCCGTCTCCGGGGCTCCGATCGCCACGCTGAACGCCATCATCAGCCCCGACGTGGAGCCGATCCCTGACGAGATAGCGGCGCTGGCAGCCTCCGAAGGCCGATGGGAGGTTCCCTGGAGCATCCATGTACGCGGAGAGGCGGGGCCTCTCGTCACCAAGGTGGCCGCGGAGCATGGGCTGACCCAGTTCACCAGACAGCCGTTGATGATACGCAGGCCCGAGCGAGGACTTCCGGCCGAACCGGCCATCGACTCCCTGCGTATTCGCGCCGTGCCGGCCGATGAACTCGACCTCTACGCCGAGACTGTCGCCGACGGCTTCGAGGCGCCGCGCGAGATGTTCAAGATGCTGGCCGACCGATCTCTTGCGAACGTCGACGGGCACACCTTCTACCTGGCAGAGCTGCGCGGCATACCGGTAGGGACAGGAATGACAGCCGTTTCGGGTGGCTTGACGGGAATCTTCAACATCACCACGCTGCCGAGCTACCGAGGGCGCGGGTACGGACGGGCCGTCACGATGGCGATGGTCCGTGCGGGCTACGCCGCCGGCGCCACCACCGCCTACCTCTACGCGAGCAAGATGGCTGAGTCCGTATACGAGTCGGCCGGCTTCCGCATCGAAGAACACCTGACCGTGATAACCGCTCCGGAGTAGGGCGGTATCCCCGCTGTAGCGGGAATCGCGCACGGCGACGCCACGCTCGCCCTGGTGGTCACACCGGAGACCGCCCTGGCGGTGTGGAAGCGTTCGGCGAACGACGTCCGCGACGTCGCCGCGCGGCCTGCGCCAATTCCTCCAGGCCCCAAGGCCTAGGGCGCGAGCACCAGCGTGTTCGCCGCGACCAGTCCGCTGCTCGCCGACATCGACGGCGTCTTCGGCGTGCCAGAGCACCACCCGCGTGCGGATCGGCTCGCCGATGGTGAACACCCGCACGGCGTCCGATCAATCCTTTCGTCCGCTTTAGCCGCGCTCGTAGCTATATGGACAGCACCAATCGGCAATGTCGGCTTTGGCTTCTCGTCGCCTCCGAGCAAGATCTCGCGGCTAGCGTCGTCCGGCACATCCCGCACGCGGAGGTCTGAAGCCATGCCTGAACTGTCCCGTAGAAATTTCCTCGGCACTGCCGCTGCCGTAACAGGAGCGGCCGCCGTCGGCGCCGCGTTGCCCAACGCGAGCGCCGCCGCAGCCACCACGCAGAAGAAGCCCGGTCACCCGCCCAAGCCGTACGGCGACATCCGTGACATCAAGCATGTCGTCGTGATCATGCAGGAGAACCGCAGCTTCGATCACTATTTCGGCGCCCTCAAGGGCGTGCGCGGTTTCGGTGACCGCTCGACCATCGTGCTCCCCGGTGGCAAGACCGTCTGGGAGCAGCCGAAGACGTTGACGGACGGGGCCGACACGCAGTACCCGTGGCGGCTGAGCGGGGCCAAGACCTGGAGTGGGGCGACCCCGCCGAGCGCCGAGCTCGGCGCCGCCAACTACGGCGGCACCAGCCACGGTTGGACCGACCAGCACGGCGCCTGGTACGGCGGCCTCATGAACGGCTGGTACTACGCCAAGGGCGGCCCGACCACGCTGGGCTACCTGGACCGCCATGACCTGCCGTTCCACTACGCCCTCGCCGACGCCTACACGGTCGGCGACGCCTACCACTGCTCCGTGCTCAGCGCCACCGGGCCCAACCGCACCTTCCTGTGGGGCGGAACGATCAACGCCGACCACAAGCACGGCAGCTTCACCGCCTACGACGGCGGCGACGAGCGCGGCAAGTTCCTGCCCTGGGAGTCGTACGCCGAGACGCTCCAGGCGGCGGGCGTCAGCTGGCGGGTCTACCAGTGCGCCGACGACTACGGCGACAACGGCCTGGAGTACTTCAACACCTTCGCGAAGCTCGACCCCACTCAGGGCGGGACGGCCGCACCGGGCGACGTCTACTACGACAACGGCGTGAAGAACGTCCCCGAGCCGGTCACCGGGCTGTCGGGCAACGCCGACAACCTCATCGCCGCGATCCGCGCCGACGTGCTGGGGGGCACCCTGCCCCAGGTGAACTGGGTCGTGAACAACCAGTTCTTCTCCGAGCACCCGGTCACGGCGCCGAGCAACGGCGCGTACTTCCTCCGCGGCGTGCTCGAAGCCCTCAACGCCGACCCCGACGTGTTCAACTCGACCCTGGTGATCATCAACTACGACGAGAACGACGGTCAGTTCGACCACGTCCCGCCGCCCGTGCCGGCGCCGGGCGAGGCGGACGAGTTCGTCTCCGGCACCATGGCCGCGTACGGCGTCACCGAGCCGCTCCCCGTCGGGCTCGGCTTCCGCGTGCCGCTCATCCTCATCTCGCCCTGGACCCGCGGCGGCTGGGTGACCTCGGAGGTCTCCGACCACACCTCGGTCATCCAGTTCATCGAGAAGTGGACCAGCGCGCTCGGCAAGCCCGCCGTCTCGCCCAACATCAGCGAGTGGCGGCGCAAGGTCTGCGGCGACCTGACGACCGCCTTCGACTTCGAGAAGCCCGTTTACGGCATGCCCGACCTTCCTGAGACCGGGCCTCTCATCCCCGAGACGCGGTACACCCCCCTGCCGGGCGACAACACGATGCCGACGCAGGAGGAGGGGACCAAGCGGGCGCGTCCGCTGCCGTACCAGCCGAACGCCAACCTGACCGGGTTCACCGGCGCTGTGGCGAACCTGACCTTCAGCAACGAGGCCCCCTTCGTGACGAAGGCGAGCCACTTCTCGGTGTACAACAACCGGGCCGGGCTCCCGACGCTGGCGCAGTACCCGGCCGCGTTCCCGGGCCAGTACACGGTCGCCGCGAAGTCGACGATGTCCGGGACCGGCGCCGTGGGCTCCTCCGCCGACGACACCGCGTACGACATCACCGTCACCGGCCCGAACCGGTTCCTGCGCCGGTTCGTCGGCGACGTCACCACCTCGGGCAAGGACCTCGTCGTCGAGGCGGACTACTACGACGGCAAGTCGACGAAGAACCCGAAGCTGAAGCTCTGGCTGCACAACAACGGCGACACCCGCGTGACGTTCACGATCACGCACAACAACTACATCTCGGGCAAGCCGCAGACCGTGAAGGTCAACGCGCACGGCAAGGAGGCGTGGACGGTGAACCCGGTGAAGGAAAGCGACGGCTGGTACGACGTGACGGTCACGGCCGACAACGACGAGGGCTGGTCGCAGCGCTTCGTCGGCCACCTCGAGACCGGTGAGGCCAGCATCACCGGCTGATCCGGCGACCGCACCGAGAACCACACCGAGGGCCAGGCCCTTCCCGCCGCACGGCCCTTCCCGCCACACCCGGACCGCGAGCGAATCGCGACCAGCCCGCGGGGAGGGCCTGTCCTTTCCGGGCACACGAACTCGCCCTCCGTGAACCGCGGTCAGTCCACGGCGATCAGCACACCCGCGACGGCCGCACCGGTCTCGGGATGTACGGCCAGCAGCTCGCCGACCGGCTCAAAAGACGGGCGCGCGACCACCTTCCCCGTCGCCCGCGCCGGCCACGGGGGCGTGAAGGAATCCACGTCGGTCAGCCGTGCCGGGAAGGAACCCGGAAAAGTCCCGGCACGCAAACTTTCTCTTGCATGGGTACTCAGCGCCCGCTGTACGCGTTGCTGTACGGGAACGAAAAAGGCCCTCCCGGATGGACCGGGAGGGCCTCTGAGCTGGAGCCGCCTAAGGGAATCGAACCCTTGACCCCTTCATTACGAGTGAAGTGCTCTGGCCGACTGAGCTAAGGCGGCACGCCGCGAGCGGCTTCGCACAGTCTACAGGTTCATCGCGGTTCTCGTGCACCGCCGGCACCGGAGCGTCGCGGCCCTGTGATCCCGCTCCCGGAGCCGGATGCGCACCACGGAGACCGTAAAACTTCCCCAGCCGCTTGTAGAGGCACTCTTTGCCCGATGAGCAGCAGAAACACGGCATACCAGGCGCATCTGTCACAGGAAAACCGCCGTGTCCCGCCCGATGACGCCCACGGGCCGCCAGACATTTGACCTCATCCTTCGCGGCCCTTGCCGGGAGGTCGCCGCCCGCCCTCGACAGGCGGCATGCTGGTCCTCGTCACGCAGGCGACGGCAGGGGAAACGACGGGTATGCGATCGGCCGGGCACAAAGTGAAGGTCACACCGCCGCGTACGTGGTACAGCGGCGGTCCGAGCCGGCGGATGGCGGTCGCGGCGCTGGCCGCACTGCTGCCGTTCACGGCGTGTTCCAGCCACGCGCCGACCGCCTCCGAACAGCCGAGCACCGGCGCGCGGACACAGCCGGCGGTCGAGGCGCCCACCGCCGAACTGCGCCCGTTCTACGCGCAGCGGCCCACCTGGCGCACGTGCGGCGACGGCTTCCAGTGCGCCAAGATCAAGGTGCCTCTCGACTACACGAAGCCCTCGGGCGAGCGCATCGAGCTCAGCGTGATCCGCCTGCCGGCCACCGGCAAGCGCGCCGGCTCCCTGCTCATCAACCCGGGCGGGCCCGGAGGCTCCGGCATCCAGTACGCGCGGGCCGCCCGCTCCGTGGTGAGCGACAAGGTGCGCGCCCAGTACGACATCGTGGGATTCGACCCCCGTGGTGTGGGCGAGTCGACCCCCGTCACGTGCATGACGGCCTCCCAGCTCGACGCGTACATCGGAATGGACTCCAGCCCGGACACGCCTGCGGAGGTCTCGGCGCTCAACAAGGTGTCCAAGCAGTTCGCCGACAGCTGCGGAGCCAAGTCGGCCCGGCTCCTCCCCCACGTCGGCACGGCCGACGCGGCCAGGGACATGGACGTCCTGCGCGGCGTCCTCGGCGACCCCGGTCTCACCTACCTCGGCAAGTCGTACGGCACCTACCTGGGCGCGATGTACGCCGACCTGTTCCCCAAGCACGTACGGGCACTCGTGCTCGACGGCGCGGTGGACCCGGCGGTGCCGTCGCTGAAGTCCAACGAGGTGCAGGCGAAGGGCTTCGAGGTGGCGCTGAAGGCCTTCGTCGAGGACTGCTTCCTCAACAGCGCCTGCCCCTTCAAGAGCCGCACGGTGGACGGCGCGATGAAGGAGATCAGCGACCTGCTGGCGAGGGCCGACCGGCAGCCGCTGAAGAACGACCTCGGCGACGGCCGGCCGGTCGACGAGGCGTGGGCGGTCATCGGCATCGCCACCCCGCTGTACGAGCGCGCGGCCTGGCCTCGGCTCCGGGAGGCCCTGGGCAAGGCGATGAACGGGGGCGACGGGACGGAGCTGCTCCAGATGGCCGACCTGCTGGTCGACCGGCGGTCCGACGGTTCGTACTCGAACCAGACCGAGGCGAACATGGCCGTCAACTGCGTGGACCACCCGTTCCCCAAGGCGCTCGACACGTACCGGCAGGCCGCGGGCGAGGCCGCCAAGGTGGCGCCGCACTTCGGACCGTTCGTGATGTGGGGTTCGCTGCCCTGCGCTTATTGGCCCGCGAAGTCCGTCGGCACCGACAAGCCGCTCAAGGCCGCCGGCGCGCCGCCGATCCTCGTCGTCGGCACGCTGCGCGACCCCGCGACGCCGTACGAGTGGGCTCAGGGGCTCGCCTCGGAGCTGACCTCGGGCGTGCTCCTCGGGTACGACGGCGACGGGCACACGGCCTACCGCAGCGGCTCCGCGTGCGTGGACAACGCGGTCGACGACTACCTGCTCGCCCTGCGCGCTCCCAGGAACGGCACCATCTGCCCGAAGACGGGCTGACAAGCGAGAGCGGTGGTCGCAGCCGGCCCGGGCGCTCGCGCCGCCGTCCATCTGACGGAGCAGGGTCGGCCCGGCGAAGCATGCCCGTACGTTAATTCTCCCCAGGGTGAAACTTTCACACGCGGTGGTCTCCTCGGTGGAGCCCCGACAACCAGTTCGCACAGGTGATCCGGCCGCTGGCCGCCGCCTCGGTGAGGCCCGCACCTTGACCGTCACCCGCGCATACGGTTGGCTCCGCCCACACGGCCATGGTCGTCATCCGTCGATTGTTAGCGTTCACATTAACGTAACCACGCCATCGATCACGCGGCGCGCACGGTGAGCGACCACCACCTGAGGAGGCGCATGTGAGATCCGCTTTTTCACTGTCCAGGCGCGTGGTCGCCTGGATCGTGGGCCTGCTGTGCGTGCTGGCGTTGCTTCCGGCCGGCGCGGCCAGGGCGGACAACCCGATCGTGCAGACCATCTACACCGCGGACCCGGCGCCGCTGGTCTACAACGGCCGGGTCTACCTCTACACCGGGCACGATGAGGACGGCTCGACGTACTTCACGATGAAGGACTGGCGGGTCTGGTCCTCGGCCGACATGGTCAACTGGACCGACCACGGCTCGCCGCTGAGCGTGTCCAGCTTCAGCTGGGCGAAGTCGGACGCGTGGGCGGGCCAGGCCATCTACCGCAACGGCAAGTTCTACTGGTACGTCCCCACGACCAACCGGTCGACCGGCAGGATGGCCATCGGCGTGGCCGTCTCCGACAGCCCCACCGGTCCGTTCAGGGACGCCCTGGGACACCCCCTGGTCGAGAACGGCGAGATCGACCCCACCGTCTACATCGACGACAACGGGCAGGCCTACCTCTACTGGGGCAACCCCAACCTGTGGTACGTCAAGCTCAACAGCGACATGACGTCCTACTCGGGCAGCCCGACGAAGGTCAACCTGACCACCTCGGGATTCGGCTCCCGCAGCGGGGACGCCAACCGGCCGACGCTGTTCGAAGAAGGCCCCTGGTTCTACAAGCGGGGCAGCCTGTACTACATGGTGTTCGCGGCCAAGTGCTGCTCGGAGTTCATCGCCTACTCCACATCCTCCAGCCCGACCGGGCCGTGGACCTACCGCGGCACGATCATGTCGACGCAGGGCAGCAGCTTCACCAACCACCCGGGGATCGTCGACTTCAACGGCGGTTCGTACTTCTTCTACCACAACGGCGCGTTGCCGGGCGGTGGCGGTTTCACCCGTTCGGTCGCGGTGGAGAAGTTCAGCTACAACTCCGACGGCACGATCCCGACGATCAACATGACCACCACCGGGGCGCCCCAGGTGGGCACGTTGAACCCGTACGTGCGTCAGGAGGCCGAGACCATCGCCTGGGAGTCCGGCGTGGAGACCGAGCCGTCCAGCGAGGGCGGCATGAACGTCGGGTTCATCGAGAACGGCGACTACATCAAGGTCAAGGGCGTCGCCTTCGGCACCGGCGCGACCTCGTTCTCCGCACGGGTGGCCTCGGGCGGCAGCGGCGGAAAGATCGAAGTGCGCCGCGACGGCGCCACCGGCACCCTCATGGGCACCTGCGACGTCCCGGGCACCGGCGGCTGGCAGAACTGGACGACCGTCTCCTGCTCGGTCACCGGCGCGAGTGGCACCCACGACCTGTATCTCCGGTTCACCGGCGGCAGCGGCTACCTGATGAACGTGAACTGGTGGCAGTTCACCGGCAACGGGGGGCCGACCACCAGCCCCTCGCCCACGCCCCCGGCATCGCCGTCGGCGTCGCCGTCGGGCACTCCGCAGGCGACGAGCGCGATCCGGGGCACGGGCTCGGGCCGGTGCCTGGATGTCACCGAGGCCTCACAGACCAACGGGGCACAGCTGCAGATCTGGGATTGCAACGGGCAGTCCAACCAGCAGTGGACCTCCACGAGCGCGGGTGAGCTGCGCGTCTACGGCAACAAGTGCCTGGACGTGAACGGTGCGGGCACGGCCGACGGCACCAGCGTGCTCATCTGGGACTGCAACGGGCAGAACAACCAGAAGTGGCGCTTCAACTCCGACGGCACCATCACCGCGGTCGGGGCGAACAAGTGCCTGGACGTGTCGAACTACGGCACCGCCAACGGCAGCAAGGTGCACATCTGGACCTGCCACGGCGAGACGAACCAGAAGTGGACCCGCGTCTGACGCCGTCCCCAGTCACCTGACTGTCCAGAGATCGGCCCGGCCAGGGGCGGCGCGCTGAGCGCCGTCCCTGGCCGGTCGCACGTCAGGCACGCCGGCGCGCGGCTCTCTCGATGATCGCCACCCCGGTCTCGGACTCCAGCGCCGGGGTGTAACCGGCGGCACGCAACCGGGCCAGGGTCTCCTCCTCACCCACCGCACTGATCAGGACGGTCGGGGCAATCTTGCGCAGGCCCAGCGCGCGCAGCGCCCGAGAGCGGGCGAGTTCCTCGACGAGCGCTTCATCGTCGGAGCGCAGGCAGCACCCGGAGCGCACCACCCGGACGTGCCCGTGCGTACGGGCGGTGTCCTTGATCAGATACTCCAGCGGTTGCGGCAGGGGCGCCTCGGCCACCTCGGCGAGCCGCGCGAGCAGGACGTCGGCCTCCTGCCCCCGGTCGAAGGCCCGGCGCACGGTCGAACCGGAGAAGCGCCACACCACGGCGTGCCCCTCCGACTCGCGGTCGGCGACGTCGTCGAGCAGTTCGGCGAGCTCCTGGCCGGGCATCCCGCGGACCACGGCCGTCAGATCGGCCTGGAAGAAGGCGGTGGCCTGCGCGGGCGGGAGCATGGCCGCCAGGGCGTCGGCCAGGGCGGGCTCCGGCGACGTCCAGGCCTCACCGCTGAGCAGCAGGTCGCGTACGACACGGCCGACGCCGGTGAGGGCGCCCCCGGCGACCAGGCCGAGCGACTCGGCCTCACGCACAACGGCGCCGACCAGATCGTCGCCCGCCCTCGACTCCGCGAAGTGGCGCGGGCGATGCCAGGCCGCCCGTTCCGTCACGTACGGCAGGCCGTCGGCGCCGACGCCCTTGCCCGGGGGAAGCGCGGCGAGCGCCTCGAAGACGGCACCTCTGATGCCGACCGCGTACGGATCCTCGGGCTCGGTGAGGGCGACCGGCGTCCCGGCCTCCTCCGGCCAGAACGTGTAGACGGCCGGTATGGTCGCCCAGGTGGCGATGATCGCCACCAGCCGCTCGGCGGGAGACCGCTTCAGCCAGTCGTCGTACGCCATCGCCGGCAGCAGGCTCACGACCGGCTCAGGCAGCTTGCCGCGATGACCCTTCGGCCGCTGCACCGGCTCGGCGTGCAGGCCGAGGAGTCCGGCCTGCATGGCCAGGTCGAGCCAGAGCCGGGTGACGTCCTCGGCCACGCCTGCCGCTTTGGCGATCCGCTTGGTGTCGCGGACCGCCAGACCGCCGGCCTTGCGCAGGACGGGAGGCTGGTCGGCACACGCGGCGAGCACGCGCTCGATCTGGGACAGCGCGGCGGTGGCGGCCGCCTGGCCGGAGCCGTCGGCCCGGGCGGCGTCGGGCAGACCGGCCGGGGGCCGCGGCGGCTCCGGGACGAACGGCACGCGCAGCTCGCCGAGGGCGGCCACGGCGACCTCGATCGGCACCTCCGCTGTGTCGTACGGCCCGGCGGGCAGGAGGAGCCCGCGCGCGGCCAGCCAGTCGGTGTTCGGGTCGCCGGAACCTCCCGGTCGGAAGGCGTACTTCGGCGCCTGCTGATAACCGAAGCCGCTGCGCGCCTGATAGGCGTGGGTGAGCACCTGCGATCCGTGCCCGATGATGTCGAGCAGCCACTCCCGGGCCTCCGCGGGAGCCTGGGCGAGCAGGGTCCGCACCCGCTCCTGGTCGGCGAGCAGGCCGAGCACGTTGCGCTCCGCGCCCTCGCGCGCCCTGGCCTTCGGGAATCCCAGGGTCTCGGCGATCGCATGGATCTCCGGAGCGTTGAAGTGGAGCCTGATGAGCTCGGCCGCCGGGCGGCCCAGCCCCGCTGACTCGGCGAGATGCGCGTGGACGCCGGTGGACACGATCACCTGGTCGTCGTGCGGCGGAAGCACCAACGCCATGTCGGCGAGCGCGTCCAGGGTGGCGGCGGCACGCGCCCGCAGGGCGGCATCGCTCCCGGCCAGCAGGTCGAGCACGTCGGCGCGCGGCACGGCCCTTGTCGCCGGGTCCGCGTCATGCCAGAGGTTGAGCAGCGGCCCGTGCCGCTGCGCCGCCAGCCACGCGACGGCCGACAGCGCCTGGTGCTGAGGAAGGGTGCAGAGCCGCGCGAGCGAGAGCGCCGCACGCGGCTGGAGCAGCAGCCGGGCGAGGTCCTGCGGGGTCACGTCGTCTTCGGAGGTGAACCCGACCCGGGCGAGGATCAGCCGCCGGTCCTCTGGCGACTTCGTCTTCAGCCATGTCTCAAGGCGGCGCCCAGTGCTCACCACCGCAGCGTAGTACGCCGCGTCCGGCCGCCGGACCGATCGTAGCGGTCCATGTGGATGGCCGGCGGCTATCCACGCGCGTGTTCCAGCGCCCAGGCGCAGATGGCGTCCAGCGGTTCGCGCAGCGTGCGTCCCAGGTCGGTCAGCGCATACTCCACGTGCTGGGGCGCCGTGTCCTTGATGACCCGCCGTTCGACCATGCCGTCCTTCTCCAGGCCTCGCAGCGTCTCGGTCAGCACCTTCTGCGTGATGCCGGGCAGCCGCCGCCGCAGTTGGCCGTGCCTCTGGGGACCGGCCAGCAGGGCGTAGATCACCAACACCCGCCACTTCGCCGCGAACCGCTCAAGGGCCTGCCGCGTCGCGCAGCTCTCCTCCAGCGTGTCGGGAACCACGGGATCCACGCGGCCCTCCTCCGTACGCTCGTCGATGGGCACCGCAAAGTGCCTTCTGGCCCGAAGAATCCGGCACGCCTAGCTTCTCAAGCATGAGCGATCTTGTCATTCACACCTACACGGCGGCGGAGCCGGGCCTGTTCGCCAACAGCTACCTGCTGGAGACAGCGGAGGGGGTGGTCCTTGTCGATGGCAACCTGCTCGTCTCCGACGCCCGGGCCCTCGCGGCGCGCCTGGCCGCGCTCCGCAAACCACTGCTCGGAGCGTTCGTCACCCACGCACACCCCGACCACTTCAACGGCCTGCCGTACGTGGTGGACGAGGATGTGCCGGTTCACGCCTCGGTCGCGGTGGCCGAGACGATCGAGCAGATCGCCGTGCCCAAGCGGGAGCAGTGGCAGCCGGTGTACGGCGACGAGTGGCCCGACCGGTATCGGGTACCCGACCGCCTTCTGAAGGAGGGGGACATCATTGAGGTCGCCGGCCTGCGGGTCCGGATACACGACCTTGGGCCGGCGGAGAGCCATGCCGACTCCTATCTCCTGGTGGAGGCGGGCGGGAGACGGGTGGCATTCACAGGCGACCTGGCGTTCGGCGGAACGCACCCCTACACCGCGGACGGGCACTCCACGGCCTGGCTGCACGTCCTGGATCGCGTGATGGACGAGCTGGACGGTCTGGTGCTCTACCCGGGCCACGGCTCCCCGAGCGACAGCGGCATGTTCGTCCGGCAACGGCAGTACCTGCTGCTGTACCGGGAGGTCGTGCGGCGGCTGGCCGGGGACGGCCCCTCGCTGACGGATCGGCAGAAGCAGGAGTTGACCACGGTAATGAGCAGATTCCTGCCGGATGCGCCCCTGGAGTGGCTCATCGGTCTGGGCGCCGATGCGGTGGCCGCCGAACTGTCCACCCTGGCCACCACGTCGGGGGAGGCGGGGCGATGACGACCACGATACGGACCGAGCGGGTCACCTTCTCGGCAGCCGGTGTAAAGCTCGTCGGAGAGCTCAGGTTGCCCGAACGGCTCGAACCCTCGCCCGCCGTCGCCCTAACCGGGCCCTTCACCGGTGTGAAGGAGCAGGTCACTGGGCTGTATGCGGAGCGACTGGCCCGGGCGGGTCTGGTCACTCTGGCTTTCGACCATCGAGGGTTCGGTGAGAGCGGAGGGCGCCGAGGGCACGAGGACAGCGAGGGCAAGCTCGCCGACCTGCGCTCCGCGGTGAGCCTGCTCGCCCGCCGGGCAGAGGTCGACCCGGGCCGGATCGGCCTCGCCGGGGTGTGCCTCGGCGGCGGGTACGCGGTGCGGGCGGCCGCCACCGACCCACGGGTGAAGGCCGTCGCCGGAATCGCAGGCGCCTACAACAACCCGGCCTGGTTCGCCGAGCAAATGGGCGACGACGCCTACCGGACCGCGCTCGCGGGTTTCCTCGACCGCTACGACGAGTATCTGCCCGCTGTGGCGCCCGGCGGCGGCGAGGCCGCGATGCCCGGTGACGAGCCGTACGCCTACTACGGCACCTCCCGTTCCGCATCGCCGCACTGGGACAACCGGGTGACCTGGGGGTCGCTCCATTCGCTGATGACCTTCGACGCGCTCGGCGCGGCCCCGCTGCTCGCCGCTACGCCGCTACTCGTCGTCCACGGGCGGGTCGACGCGTACTGCGCGCCCGAGTTGGCGGACACACTCCTCCAGCGGAGCCCGGGAAACAAGGAGATGCTCTGGCTCGACTGCCGTGAACACATCGACCTGTACGACGTGGAGCCATATGTCACGCGCGCCGCCGAGGCGACGGCGGGTTTCCTGCACCGCCATCTGTGAAAGCAAGGCCCCGCGCCACGGCAACAGGGAAGCACCTCCACGGCACGAAATCGTTGCGCACCTCCGAGCATGCTGGGGTACAGGCAACATCGGAGAGATCTTCGATGGCGCACCCGTCGGAGAGTTCGACGATCACCGTTGATGGTCAGGCACTCGGGTCGCTCTCGGCCACCGTCTCAGCTTCGCCGTACATCGCGTCATGCTGCTTGCGCGGGGCGCAGACGCTGGCCTTGGAGCAGGCGCAGCGGCGGCCGCCCTCGTTGAGGCGGACGATGACGGAATCGGACGGCACGTTGTGCCCCACCACCGTGCCCGGGCCCTGCGGGGTGTCCACCGCGAGGCCCGTACGCGGCGCCGACGCCCGGAACTCCTGGTAGAGCGGGTGCTCGTACTTTAGGCAGCACATCAGCCGGCCGCAGGCGCCCGCGATCCTGAGCGGGTTGACCGGCAGGTCCTGATCCTTGGCCATCCGCACCGAGACCGGCTCGAAGTCCTTGAGGAACGTCGCGCAGCACAGGTCACGCCCGCAGGGGCCGATGCCGCCCTGGAGCCTGGCCTCGTCACGCGGGCCGATCTGCCGCAGCTCGACCCGGGCACGCAGGTTGCGGGCCAGGTCGCGCACGAGCGCCCGGAAGTCGACCCGGTGGGGGGCGGAGAAGTAGACGGTGTAGACGTTGTCGGCGTCCAGGTAGTCGACGCCGACCACCTTCATCGGCAGCTCGTGCCGTTTGATCAGACGCTTGGACACGCTGCGGGCCTCCGCCCTGCGGCGGCGGTTGCTCTCGTCTCGGGTCAGGTGCTCCTCGGCCGCGATGCCCTGACAGACGGGCAGGCCGTCGACGTCCTCACTCACGTACTGCGGCGCCCACACGCACTCGGCCACCTCGGGTCCGGAGTCGGTCGGCACGAGGACCTTGTCACCCACCTTGGGAGAGTGGCCGCCCGGATCGAGGTAGTAGAGCCGTCCGTAGCGGGTGAAGCTCACGGCCATCATCATGCCCAAGCGCCGGCCCTCCTCGATCCGTACGGCTAACGCGTCCGAACCCACCATACGTGCCGTACGGCACCGGCAGTCATCGAGCGTTCCGTCCTAAGCGGGCGAGCGGAGCGCGAGAGTCATGGCCTCGACCGCGATCTGCGGGTTCACGTTGGCCGCCAGCCGCTCCCGGCACTTCATGATCGCGTCCGTACGGAGGAGCGTCTGCTCGGGAGCCGACGAGCGCGCCACGGCCTCCACCTCGTGCCTGCGGTCCTCGTTGACCAGCTCGACCGGAGCCCCGAACTGCACGGCCAGCACGTCGCGGTAGAACGCCACGAGTTCGAGCAGCGCGAGGTCGAGGGAGTCGCGCTTGACGCGGGTCGCCCGCGACTTCTGCATGGTCTCGAGCTCCTTGAGCGCTCCCGCGCCGCCGCGCACGAGGCCCTTGTTGAGCCCCTTGCCGGAGGAGCCCTCGCCGTAGACCTTGCGCAGCTCGGCGGTCTCGACGTCGTTCAACGCGGTCGTGGCCGCGTCCGCGTCCGCGGTGGAGGTCTTCACCAGCCGCTCGGCGGCGGCGATGCACTCCGCCACACCGGTCAGCGCGCGGGGGATCGACAGCACGTCGTCGCGCCTGCGCCGCGCCTCCTCGTCCAGCGCGAGCCGCCGCGCCCGGCCGATGTCCCCCTGAGCCGCCCGCGCGACGTCGAGCGCCACGTCGTGGGGCACCCCGTCGCGGGTCACCAGCACGTTCGCGACCGCCTCGGTGGAGGGCATGCCCAGCGTCACGACCCGGCAGCGCGAGCGGATCGTGATGATCATGTCGTCCGGGGAGGGCGCGCACAGCAGCCACACGGTCCGCGGCGGCGGCTCCTCGATGGCCTTGAGCAGCGCGTTGGCCGCCGCCTCCGTCACCCGGTCGGCGTCCTCGAACAGCACGATCCGCCACCGGCCGAGCGTGGGCGCCCCCGCCGCCTTGAGCACGAGTTCGCGCGTCTGCCGCACGCTGTACGACAGGCCCTCGGGCCGGACGAACGTGACGTCCGGGTGCGAGCCGACCTCGACATGATGGCAGGCGTCGCAGTGGCCGCACCCCTGGTCGGGACAGAGCAGCGCGGCCGCGAACGCCGTGGCGGCCGCGGTCCGCAGGGCCGGCCCGGTGAAGAGCCAGGCGTGGGTCATGCCCGCGCCGCGCCCTCCGGCGATGGCCTCCGCGGCGGCCGACGCGGCCCGCCGCATCACGTCGATCGCCCGGTCCTGCCCGATCAGATCCCCGAAAACGGTCATGTGCGGCTATCCGAAGTCGCGGATGGCGGGCATCGTGCCGGTGGCCTCCTCGGCCTCCTGCGGCACCGGGTCGGGCAGGATCTCCCGCACCCGGTCCTGGATCAGGTGCGTCACCTCCCGCTGGTCGAGCGTGCCGTCCACCACGAGGTAGCGGTCGGGGTCGGCCGCCGCCAGCGCCCGGAACTCCCGCCGCACCCGCTCGTGGAACTCCAGCGGCTCGGCCTCGATGCGGTCGGCGGGCGAGGCCATCCGCCGCAGCCCGACCGCGGGCGGCACGTCGATGAGCACGGTCAGGTCGGGGACGAGCCCGCCCGTCGCCCACTTGTTGATCCTCGCGACGTCCTCCTGGTCGAGCGACCGCCCCGCGCCCTGGTAGGCCAGCGACGAGTCCACGTACCTGTCGGAGATCACCGTCGAGCCGCGCTGCAGGCCGGGCCTGATGACCTTCTCCACGTGCTCGGCCCGGTCGGCGGCGTACAGCATGGCCTCGGCCCGCGGCGACAGTCCCTGGTGGGCGGCGTCGAGCAGGATCGCCCGCAACCGCATGCCGACCTTGGTCGAGCCCGGCTCGCGGGTCTGCACGACGTCGAAGCCCTGGTCGCGCAGCCAGATCGCGAGCAGCCGCGACTGGGTGGTCTTGCCCGAGCCCTCTCCGCCCTCGAAGGCGATGAACAGACCGCGTTCGAGGTCCGCCTCCTCCGGCACGAACCGCCGCCCGCGCAGGGCGGTCAGCAGGTCGACCCCGATGGGAATCCCCGGCCGGTCGTCCATGTGCCGCAGCGCGACCACCCCGACGGCGATCGCCAGCAGCGCGCCCAGGAGCAGCACGAGGTTCGTGCCGTCGAAGCGGTAGCTGATCCCGGCGACCCCGACGGCGTGCGTGCCGAACAGCGCGGCCAGCGTCGAGGCCACCGCCACGACCAGCAGCAACACCACCCTGGCCAGCGACTGCAGGAAGGAGAACGTGCGGCCGCGCAGCCCGTCCTCCACCTCCAGGCCGATCATCGTGTAGCCGATGATCCAGGCGATGCCGGCGCAGGCGCCCAGCATCACGGTCAGCACGACCACGACGACCAGGTTCTGGATGAGCGCGACGGCGGCCAGCGTCAGCCCCGCGAGCACGATCGACAGTCCGAACAGCCGCCGCCTGGACAGGCCCTTCAGCAGTCGCAGGCCGAAGAACATGCCGAACGCCATGCCGAGGAAGACGGCGCAGAACACGGCGCCGTACCCCGCGTCACCGCCGCCCAGTGCCTGTACGTACGCCTTGGCGACGCCGACGACGGCGCCTCCGGCGGCGAACGCCCCGAGCATGCCGATGATCAGCCCGCGCACGACGCGGTTGCCGCCGACGAACCGCCATCCCTCGGTGATCTGCCGGAGCACCGAGGGCGCCGACACGTGCCTGACGTGGTTCTTCGGAATGGCCCGCAGCGTGAAGACCATCACGGCGGAGGCCAGGTAGGCCAGCGCGTTCGCGTACAGCGCGACGCTGGTGGCCGCGACGTCGAACGACGGTGCGGCCGCCGAGATCGTCGTGACCACGCCCGACACGACCGCGAACAGCGCCGCGGCCACGGGGGCGGTGCCGTACGTGACGAGGAGGTTGAGCTGGTTGGCCTCTTCGAGCCGTTCCTTCGGCACGAGGTTGGGCACGGTGGCGTCCTTGGCCGGCACCCAGAAGAGGTTCACGCATTCGACGAGGAACGTCGCGATGATCACCCACTGGTAGTTGCCGACCAGCGGGATCGACAGCACCACCGCGAACCTGGCGAGGTCGGCGACGACCATCGTCAGCCTGCGGTCGAACCGGTCGGCCACCGCGCCGCCGAGCGGGCCGAGCAGGATCGCGGGCAGCATCTTGGCGACGAAGACGCCGCCGATGGCGAGGCTCTGCGCCTGGAAACCAGATCCTGCGGTCAGGTTACCGGCCAGGGCGGTCAGCGCGATGATGTTGAGCCAGTCGCCGAGGCTGCACGTCGCCATCGCCGTCCACAGCCTGCGGAACGGCGCGTTCGCCAGCACGTGCGGCTGCTTGCGGCGCGCGGCGGCCCGGCCAGGGGTGCTCATGATGTCAGCGTATCCAGGTGCTCGCTGGGCTTGGGAGACGGACGAGCGGACCACTGGGGCCTGCCCGTCGCCTGAGGGTATTACGTCCGCCTCGTCCTCGCTGTCGAGATGGCACCAATGCTCTGCCCGGTTCCGCTTCCGGCGATCCGGAGCGGTCAGGAGCGCAGCTCGATGAGGGTGATCTCGGGCGGCGCGCCCACCCGGACCGGCGGCCCCCAGAAGCCCGCACCCCGCGTCACGTAGACCTGGGTGTCGCCGCCACCCGTGCGCGGCACGCTGGCCAGCCCCGCCACCACGGGCTGCTGCAGCGGCACGAGCAGGTTGAACGGCGCCATCTGCCCGCCGTGGGTGTGCCCGGACAGCTGGAGATCGACTCCGTGCGCGGCGGCCTGCGTCACCTGGACGGGCTGGTGGGCCATCAGCACGACGGGCCGGTTCGCGTCGCGGCCCCCGAGCGCCCGGTCGAGGTCCGGGCCGTCGCCCGACGGCACGCCGTTGAGGTCGTTGACGCCCGCGAGGTCCAGTACGGCTCCCGCGTGCCGGATCTCGACCCGCTCGTTGAGCAGCGGCCGGACGCCCAGCGAGCGCAACTCCTCGATCCATTCCTTGGGGCCCCCGGCGGTGTAGTACTCGTGGTTGCCGGTCACGAAATACGCGCCATAGCGGGATTCGAGGGACCCGAGGGGGGTGGCGAGACGGCCGAGCTCGGCGACCGTGCCGTCCACCAGGTCACCCACGATCGTCACCGCGTCGGCCTGCAGGCCGTTGATCATCCGGACGATCCGCTCGGTGTGCCCCCGGCCGCTCAGCGGGCCGAGGTGGATGTCGCTGACGACCGCGATGCGCAGCCCGCTCATCCGGGGGTCGAGCCGGGGCAGGCGGATCGGCACCCGCTCGATCACCGGATCGCCGAGGGCCCGGCTCACGCCGTACCCCACGGTCGCGAGCGCTCCCACGGTCACGACCGCGGAGGCCGTACGGGAGATGAACAGCCGGCGGTCGATCGCCGGGGCGTCCGCCGCGGCCCCCTCCGCCGCCGGCCTGCCTGTCGTGGCCGTGCCGTGAGCGGCTGGGCCTCCCCCGGCCGCGGCTCCGGCGAGGACCACCTCGTCCACCGGCGCCGTCTCCCCCTCGGCCCGCCCGGCCGGGGCCGCGGTTTCGGCCGCACGGCGGCGCCTCGACGTCACGAACGTCGCGACCGCCCGGGGCACCTCCATGACCAGGCCGAACACGAACAGGTAGAACATCACGGCCAGCCACAGGTAGCCGGGCCAGGCGACGACCCGCTCCACGTCCATGCCGAGGCCGAGCCGGCTCCCGCCGAAAGTCACCACCATCACGGCGGCCAGGATCACGAGCACCGACGTCAGCACCCGGCGCGAACGCGATCCCGGTGTCGTCGACGCCCTGACGAGCCGCCACCACAGATAGCCGTGCACAACGACGACGGCCACCACAATCATGCCGACGAACCCCACGAGAACTCCCCTCGACCGGCTGGCGATCAAGGGCCGGCTCACGACGATGCTACGAGCTCACGCCGGCAGCCGCGTCCGTCGTCCACAGCCGGAGGCCGGCTGTGGACAGACGCGGCGGCACGGCGAAGCCGCGCCCGGGCACGTCACCACACCCGCCGCCGCACCCGCCACCGTGCCCTGACGGGACGGCGGGACGCGCGGACCGGGGTCAGGGCTTCCCGGCGGGCTTCTTCGCGGCGGTCCTGGCCCGAGGCGCTCGCTTGGGGGCGGGCGCCCGCTCCCGCCGCTCGGCCAGCAGCTCCGCCGCCCGCTCCAGCGTGATGTCCTCGACCGTGTCGCCCTTGCGCAGCGACGCGTTGGTCTCGCCGTCGGTGACATAGGGGCCGAAGCGGCCCTCCTTCACCACGATCGGCTTCTTGGAGTTCGGGTCCTCACCCAGCTCACGCAGGGGCGGCGCGGCGGCGGCGCGGCCGCGTCCGCGGGCCTTCGGCTGCGCGAACAGCTCCTTGGCCTGCTCGATGGTGACCGTGAGCAGGTCCTCCTCCGAGGTCAGCGAGCGCGAGTCGGTGCCCTTCTTGATGTAGGGGCCGAACTTGCCGTTCTGCGCGGTCACCTCCTCGCCGTCGATCGCGCCGACGACCCTGGGCAGCTGGAGCAGCTTCAGCGCCTGCTCCAGGGTGATCGTGTCGAGGGACATCGTCTTGAACAGCGAGCTGGTCCGCGGCTTGGGTGCGTCGGCCTTCTTCGTCCGCTTCTTCCCGTCGGCCGGCGCGGGCTCCTCGGGCAGGATCTCCGTGACGTACGGGCCGAAACGGCCGTCCTTGGCCACGATCCTGCGGCCGGTCGCCGGGTCGACGCCCAGCTCGCGGTCGCCACTCGGGCGCGAGAACAGCTCCTCGGCCTTCTCGGCGGTCAGCTCGTCCGGCGCCATGTCCTCGGGGATGTTCACCCGGGCGCCGTCGCGGTCGAGGTAGGGCCCGTAGCGACCGACCCTGATCAGGATGTCCGTCCCCCTGATCGGGAACGAGCTGATCTCCTTGGCATCGATCTCGCCGAGGTCGGTGACCATCTCCTTCAGGCCTTCGTCACCGTCTCCGCCGCCGAAGTAGAACCGGTGCAGCTCGGGCACCCGCTCGGCGCGGTCGTTGGCGATGTCGTCGAGGACCTTCTCCATGTCGGCCGTGAAGTCGTAGTCGACCAGGTTGCCGAAGTGCTGTTCGAGCAGGTTGACCACGGCGAACGCGAGGAACGACGGCACCAGGGCGGTGCCCTTCTTGAACACGTAGCCCCGATCGAGGATCGTTCCGATGATCGACGCGTACGTCGACGGCCGCCCGATCTCCCGATCCTCCAGCTCCTTGACCAGCGACGCCTCGGTGTACCGTGCGGGCGGCTTGGTCGAGTGCCCGAGCGCGGTCAGCTCGGCCGCCGTGAGCCGGTCGCCCTCGGTCAGCGTGGGCAGGCGCTTCTCCGAGTCGTCCCGGTCTGTCGCGGGGTCGTCCGCGCCCTCCACGTACGCCTTGAGGAAGCCGTGGAAGGTGATCGTCCGGCCGGTGGCGCTGAACTCGACGTTCTCGCCGGCGCTGGACGCGCCGCCGACCTTGACCGACACCGACTCGCCGACCGCGTCCTTCATCTGGGAGGCGACCGTACGCTGCCAGATCAGCTCGTACAGCCGGAACATGTCCCCGGACAGGCCGGTCTCGCCGGGCGTCCGGAACTCCTCGCCGGACGGCCGGATGGCCTCGTGTGCCTCCTGGGCGTTCTTCACCTTGCTCGTGTAGACGCGCGGCTTGTCCGGCACGTACGCCGAGCCGTACAGCTTGACCGCCTGGCTGCGGGCGGCGGTGACGGCGGTCTCCGACAGCGTGACGCTGTCGGTACGCATGTAGGTGATGTAGCCGTTCTCGTACAGCCGCTGGGCCACCTGCATCGTGTACTTGGCGGAGAAGCCCAGCTTGCGGCTCGCCTCCTGCTGCAGCGTCGTGGTCCGGAACGGCGCGTACGGCTTGCGCGTGTACGGCTTGCGCTCGACCGACCGCACGGCGTAGGACACGCCCTCCAGACGGCCGGCGAGGGCCGTCGCGGCGGCCTCGTCGAGGTGGAGGACGTCGGAGTTCTTCAGCCTGCCGGTGGAGGCGAAGTCGCGGCCCTGGGCCACGCGCCTGCCGTCCACGCCGGTCAGCGTGGCGGAGAACGTCCGGGTGTCGTCGCCCGCCCGGCCGGTGTCGAACAGCGCCTGCAGGTCCCAGTAGTTGGCGGCGGTGAACGCCAGGCGCTCCCGCTCGCGCTCCACCACCAGCCTGGTGGCGACCGACTGGACACGACCGGCGGAAAGCCGCGGCTTGACCTTCTTCCACAGGACCGGGCTGACCTCGTAGCCGTAGAGGCGGTCGAGGATGCGCCGGGTCTCCTGGGCGTCGACCAGGCGGAGGTTGAGGTCGCGGGGGTTGGAGACCGCGTCCCTGATCGCGTGGGGGGTGATCTCGTGGAACACCATGCGGTGCACCGGGATCTTGGGCTTGAGCACCTCGCGCAGGTGCCAGGCGATGGCCTCGCCCTCCCGGTCCTCGTCGGTGGCGAGGTAGAGCTCGTCGGCTTCCTTGAGAAGCTGCTTGAGCTTGGACACCTGCGACTTCTTGTCCGGGTTCACGACGTAGAGCGGCTCGAACTCGTGGTCGACGTTCACCCCGAGGCGGGCCCATGCCTCGCTCTTGTACTTCTCCGGGATGTCATCGGCCTTCTCCGGAAGATCGCGGATGTGTCCGATGCTCGACTCGACGATATAGCCGCGCCCGAGGTACCCGGCGATCGTCTTCGCCTTCGCGGGCGATTCCACGATCACCAGGCGGGTTCCGCCGGCGTTGCCGTTGTTGGCTGGCACGCTGCTTCCTACCTCGCTGTCCGCTGTCATTCCCCGTAGTGCCGGGCTTCGTACTCCCGGCTCATGACACCCTCGTCGTCCGGGCCGGGGGCGCTTACCCCCGTGGGGCGCCGACGAGGCGCCGCTTTGACGGTACCTGCCGCCGCACGTTCCTCCCCCCCGGGCTACCCGGTTGTGTCCGGGAATGTAACCCGCCTGGCGCTGTTATCCACGGAGACGCAGAATAGAGCCCATCGAGTTCCCTAGCACGCCCCGGAGACCAATGGCTGTGCTCGACTACTCTTATCTGGACCTGTATCTCCCTCGCGGCACCCCTCGTGAGGTGGCGAGGCAGATGCTCACAGAGCATGCCGAGCATGGAGACTGGGAACTGGAGCGGCTACGCCTTTATCCCGACGGCAGCAGGCGCGTCCGGCTGCGTCGGAAGATCATACGGGCCGCCCGGACCATGTGAGCCTCCGAGGACGCGGACGCCACGGTCAAAAGGGCTTTGCCCATCCGCGGTGTCGTCGACGCCATGACCGTGGGTGCTCCATCTGTCCCGAAACAGTACCCGACAAAAGAGCTTTGCCCGCCCCGGGCCGCGCCCCCGGAACGGGCAAAGCGTTCATGCCCCCTCCACTGGTGGTGGGGGGCGTCCTGGTCGCCCGCGCCGGGAGCCTCTGGCAGACGCTCCCTGGCGCGGGCGAGTGATATCCCTCGCCTCCGTCAGCCGCGCGCCGCCGGATCACTTCCGTACGGCCGTCGCCGCCGGAGGTGTTCCCGTGCCGTCACGCGCGGCCGTACGACTACTTGCGGCCGAACCGGAAGCGGCGGGTGACGGCGAACAGGCTCGCCGAGGCGGCGAACATGGCGCCGAGGGCCAGTGCGAGGAACGACGCCGGGTTCATCCCGGTCAGGCCGACCGGCTGCTCGGCGCTCATCAGCTTGAGCCCGCTCAGCTTGTCCAGCGGCAGCACGCCGGCGCTCTTCCCGAGGTCGCCGGTCGGGAGGTTGCGCGCCGTGTCGGCGACGGGCAGCGAGGCGGTCGCGTCCTCCAGCGTCTTGGTGGTGGGCAGCGAGCTGGTCGCGCCGTCGAGCGTGCTGCCGGCCTTCTTGCCCTTCGCGGCGGGCGCGGCGGGCAGGCTCGGCGTCTCCGGCAGGCCGAGCATGTTCGGCAGGTCGCCGACGACCGGAGCGGAGGGAGTGGCGGCGGCGCTCATCGGCTGCACGGTGTGCTTGCCCGACAGCACCGACGCGCCCGGCATGGCGGGCATGGCCCCACCGCGGGCGGCCTTGTGCTGGTGGGCCCAGTGGCCGTGGCTCTTCCAGCCGCCGCCCACCTGGGCGCCGCCCAGGCACCCTGCGGCGGCGTCGCCAAGCACGGCCACCGAGTTGCCGCAGATGTTGATCGGAGCGGTGATCGGGGCGACGATCTGGTTGCCCGCGAGGATCCCGTGCTTGCCCGAGGTGATGTTGCCGCCCGCGCCGACGCCACCGCCGAGGACCGATGCGCCGCCCCGGCAGCCCGCCTGGGACTTGCCGATGACCGACACCGCGTTGCCGCAGATGTTGATCGGAGCCGTGATCGGCGCGACGATCTGGTTGCCGCCCAGGATCGAGCCGTGGCCGGACGTGACGTTGCCGCCCGCGCCCCGGCCGCCGTGCTTGCTCCAGCCGCTGATCGCGGTCGCGCCGCCGCGGCAACCCGCGAAAGCGTGGCCGATGATCGCGACGGCGTTGCCGCAGACGTTGATCGGAGCCGTGATCGGGGCGACCACCTGGTTGCCGCCACCGACGCTGTGCACCCCGCTGGTGCGGTTGCCGCCCGCGCCGCCGCCGTGGCCGCCGTGGCCGCCGTGGCGACCGTGACCGCCGTGACCGGGCGTGGAGCCACCGTGGCAGCTACCCGAGCCGTTGCCGCACACGTCGGCCGGCGTGGTGATCGGAGTGACCACCTGGGTGCCGCTGCCGACCGAGTAGCGGCTGTCGGTGTCGTGGCCGGCCGAGCCGGGACGGTGCCAGTGACCGCCTCCGTGGTGACCGCCGTACCCACCGTGGCCGTGACCGCCGTGGCCGTGACCGCCGTGGCCGCCGGAGCCGCCCACGGACGAGCCGCCGGTGCAGCCCGAGAACGCCTTGCCGATGACCGCGACGGAGTTGCCGCAGACGTTGACCGGCACGGTGATCGGCGCGACCACCTGGTTGCCGCCCAGGATCGACCCGTGGCCGCTGGTGCGGTTGCCGCCGGCGCGGACGACGTCACGGCCGCCGCCGACGAAGGCACCGCCACGGCATCCGGCGGTGGCGTTGCCGAAGACGGCGATCGAGTTGCCGCAGAGGTTGATCGGCGCGGTGATCGGCGCGACGACCTGGTTGCCGCCTCCGATGCTGTGCGCGCCGCTGGTGCGGTTGCCGCCCGCGCTCGCGTGCCGTCCCGAGCTCTTGACGGCCGCGCCGCCGCGGCAGCTCGCGTCCGACCGGCCGATGACCGACACCGCGTTGCCGCAGGCGTTGACCGGGACGTTGATCGGCGCTTCGACCTGGTTGCCGCCGAGGATGCTGCCCGCTCCGGAGGTCTTGTTCTGCCCGGCGCCCACGCCCGCGCCCTGCACGGCCGCGCCGCCCTGGGAGGAGGCCCGGGAGTCTCCGGCGACCGCCACCGCGTTGCCGCTGATGTCGATCGGCAGGGTCACCGGGATGTCGACCTGGTTTCCGCCGAGCACCGAGTGACTGCCGTCGGTGTCGGCGAAGGCCGTACCACTGCCAAGGGCCATGACGCCGGCGGCCAGAAACGCCGCGGAGGCCGAGCCCTTCGCCCACGTTCGCATGATAAATGCTCCTAGTGGTTCTTCTAGGGGGGTTACCTGACAACTCGCGACGCGTGTCCAGGCCGCATGAGCACAGCGGAGCCGTGGACGTCACGAGGATGGGAAATTCCGCGTCACCCGCGGGAGCCTGCCGCTCGGGCACCACGAGCGAGGGCAGGCGGTGGCACCGGTCGCCGTACGACGGGGACCGGCACGAAGGCGGGATCAGTCAGGAGAGAAAGACGGGTCGTCCGCCGCTGTGCGGACCACCGGGGGAACAACCGCCGCCAGTGGGGCGGGCAGCTTGGTGAAGCGCGGTTCGAACACATCCCGCGCGACATCCCCGAACAGGAGGTTTCCACCGCTCGACTGCGGGACCAGGCCCTGGTCTGCGGGCGCGTGGTCCGCGGTGGAAGGCGGAGGGAGCAGAGGCTTCGACTGGCTGGTGAGCCCGTCGACCGTGCGCCCCGCCATCGCCTCGGCGGTCGCCGAGACGTCGTCCGCCGCCGTGGGGAAACCGTCGGTGCTCTTCCCGTGGGACTCGGCCGCGCCCGGCAAGGGCGGCAGACCGAGGTCCGGACCTGAGAGACGATCGGGAAGAACCGACCCGGCGACGTCATGTGAGGGTGCCGTCCCGGCCACGGACGTCGCCGTGCCGAAGACACCGAAGATCACACCGAGCAGCCATCCGGCGGCGATCAGCCCGCCGATGACCAGCAGGCGGCCCAGACGGGAGCCGGCCGCGAACCGCGCCGTCCGGCCCCGCTTCGCAGAGCCTGGAGACGTGACGCGCACATCGGGAACAGCGGCGGGCGAACTCGCCCTCCGCTGCTCCTGCGACGTGCGCGTCACGCGACCTCCCCAAACCGCTGAGTCAACAGTCCGCTGGGTCAACCCGGTGCGGATCCAACCCCCAACGGAGAGTCACTGTACCGGCACGGCATGTGATCGCAAGGGCTTTCTCAGCAGTATTCGAGGAAACGGTCAAGGACCCTGACGCCAAACCGGAGCGAATCAACCGGAACACGCTCGTCGATGCCATGGAACATCCCGGAGAAGTCCAAGTCTTCGGGAAGCCGCAGCGGCGCGAAGCCGTAGCCGCTGATCCCGAGGCGGCTGAACGCCTTGAGGTCGGTGCCGCCGCTCAGCGTGTACGGCACCGCCCGCGAGCCCGGGTCCTCCTCGATCAGCGCGTCGGCCATCGCCTTGACCAGCGGGCCCTTGAAGGGGGTCTCGACCGCCACGTCGTGATAGACGAAGTCCCTGGTCACGTTCGGCCCGAGCAGCTCGTCCACGGTCTGGAAGAACTCGTCCTCGTATCCCGGCAGGAACCTGCCGTCCACGTGCGCGGTCGCGACCTGGGGGATGACGTTCGCCTTGTATCCGGCCTGGAGCATGGTCGGGTTGGTCGTGTTGCGGAGAGTGGCGCCGATCATCCGGGCGAGCGGCCCGAGGGTGGCCACCGCCGCCTCCGCGTCCTCCGCCTTGACCTCCGTGCCGAAGACCTCCTCGAAGAACGCCTGCACGGTGGGCGTGAGCCGCACCGGCCACCTGTGGCGGCCGAGCCGGCCGACCGCCTCGGCGAGCTCGGTCACGGCGTTGTCGTCGTTGAGCATCGAGCCGTGCCCGGCCCTGCCCTTGGCGGTCAGGCGCATCCAGGCGATGCCCTTCTCCGCCGCCTCGATCAGGTACAGCCGGCCCTTCTCGGTGGTCACGCTGAAGCCGCCGACCTCGCCGATGGCCTCGGTGCAGCCCTCGAAGACCTCAGGATGCCGCTCGGCCAGCCACTGGGCGCCGTAGTGGCCCCCGGCCTCCTCGTCCGCGGTGAAGACGAGGACGACGTCCCTGGGCGGCCTGCGCCCCTCACTCAGCCGCCGCCGCACGACGGCGAGGATCATCGCGTCCATGTTCTTCATGTCGACCGCCCCGCGGCCCCAGACGCAGCCGTCGGCGATCTCGCCGCTCAGCGGGTGGTGGGTCCAGTCGGCGGCGTCGAACGGCACGACGTCCAGATGACCGTGGAGGACCAGGGCGTCCCTGCTCGGGTCGGTGCCCTCGACCCGGGCGACCACGTTCGCCCGTCCGGGATCGGACTCGAGGATCGTCGGCTCCAGGCCGACCTCCGACAGCTTGCCGGCCACGTACTCCGCGGCCTCGCGTTCCCCGGGCCCCGCGTTGTCCCCCGCGTTGACCGAGTCGATGCGGATCAGGTCGCCGCACAGCTCGGCGACCTCGTCCTCCCCGTAGCGTGGGGTCATAACGCCTCCTCCTGCGGGACGGGCCGGTCAGCGGCCCCCCGCCTTTCCGTCGTACGGCTCGCGCCTCCATCCTGCCGCCGTACAGGTGTGACGTTCACCCCCAGGGCTCCGGCCATCCGCGTGGGGCCTTTTCCCGGTATGAAGCAGGGCCGGGAGAGTGCTAACCTGTATCAGCCGACGCGGGATGACGATCCTGCGTGAGGCACCACGTCCGGGTGGCGGAATAGGCAGACGCGCTAGCTTGAGGTGCTAGTGCCCAGTGATGGGCATGGGGGTTCAAGTCCCCCCTCGGACACCAACTAGATCCCCAATGGGGATTGTCGGAAAGTGCGGAGTCGAGATCGATCTCGACCCGCACTTTTTTCGGTTTCGGCGTCTATGTCGCCCGGAGGCCGATGCTCCGGCAGCGGTTGCCCCGCTTTTCTGCAGCCGCGTCCTGCGAAGGTCCGCACCATCCGCGTACGCCGCAGTAGGCGGCCGGCGGTCCGCTCGATCACTCCGAGACCACGACCGGACCCCGCTGGTATCGAGCGGCCACCGCCGAGCTCCGCTACGGCGGGCTCGACAGTGGCCGTGCTCAACGGTGGCCGTGCTCAACGATGGCCGTGCTCAATGAGGCATCCCGGCCGGTGCGGATGGCACGGCTACGCCCCGGTCGCCCACGGCACCATCATCCTGATCGGCGATCAGTGCCCGTGGTTCTTCAGGTGGTAGCTCTTGGGCAGCTCAAGGCCGCGGTCGGCCATGACCTCGCGCAGACGGTCCGGGTAGTCGGTGATGATGCCGTCCACGCCGGCGTCGATCATCGCGTTCATCGTCGACTTCTCCTCGACGGTCCACGGGATGACCTTGATGCCCAGCTGGTGCGCCTCGTCGACCAGCGCCTTGGTCACGTAGGGCTTGTAGTCGGCGTCGCCCACCTCGCCGCCCTCGGGGGTGCCGGGCAGCGGCGAGAACGCCGACGCGCCGAACGACTTGATCGCCTTCAGCGGGTCGCCGCCGAAGTCCGCGAGGTTGATGCCGCCGAGCCAGATCTCGAGGCCGGGGATGCCGTCGTAGACGGGGTTGGTCAGCGCCACCAGGGGCAGCCGCGGCTCGACCTGGTGCATCCGCATGAGCGCGCCCCAGTCGAAGCTCTGGATGGTGACCTGCTTGAGCATCCCGGCCTCGCGGATCTCCTTCGCGGCCTCCTGGACGAACATCTCACGCGGCTGCGTCTCGGTCGTCCCGACCTCGTACTTGGTCTCGATGTTCATCATGACGTCCTTGGCCTTGTAGGCCTTGACCAGGTCGAAGACCTCGGTCAGCAGCGCCATGTGGGCCCCGGTGGCGGGCTTCTGGCCGGGCCAGACCTCCAGCGTCTGGCCGCAGTCCATGGTCTTGATCTGCTTGACGGTCAGGTCCTTGATGAACTTGCCGGCGTACGGATACTCCGGGTCGCCCTTGAAGGCCGGAGCGGTGTCCTTGCACTTGCGGCCGTCGATCTGCCGGTCGTGCGAGACGACCGCCTTGCCGTCCTCGGTGATCGCGATGTCGAGTTCCAGGGTGCTCACGCCGAGTTCGAGCGCGTTGGCGAAGGCCGGAATCGTGTTCTCCGACATCAGCGCGGCGCCGCCCCGGTGCGCCTGGAGGTCGAGCACGCGCTTCCCGTGACCGGGACCGTTAGCCGGGCCGTTGGCCGGGCCGTTGGCGGGGCCGTTGCCAGGACCGTTGGCCGGCTTGCCGTGGGCGGCGTCGGCCGAGGCGATCCCCGGCAATGCGACCATCACGCCGCCGAGCACCGCGACGACCGCGGCCTTGCGCAATGCACCCAATGTGTCATCCCCCTGTGAGTAGTGCTGCTGCGGGTACGGCCGGGCAAGACGGGCCCGACCACCGCACAAAGATCACAGAGCAGCGCAACAGAAGGGGATACAGCAGTTGTAATCGGGACGAAAGTTGTATGAGCGTCCTAAGTGGCTGTATCACCCTGAGAGACGTACATCGTCGGACTGTGGCGATCTCGCCGGTCGCCGGGGTCATGCGACGGAGTGGGTGACGACGCCGGTGTAGGTGCCGGCGGTCACACCGGAGAAAGGGATCGACAGCACCAGGGTGGGGTTCCAGCTGGCGTTGTTGATCCCCGCCACGGCGGTGTGGGAGAACGCCGTCCGCGGGGCGGCGAGGGTGACCCTGCTCGCGGCGGTCGGCTGGCCGGGGATGAAGGTCCCGCCACCCTGGGTTGTACTCGCCGGGCCGGACCAGTAGCTCATGTTGGCCCGGCCGATGGTGACCACCGGCGCGGTGGTGCGGGTGTAGTTGGTCGAGGAGACGGTGGCCGTCCATGCGCCCGAGCCGGGTTCGCGGCGGTCGGTCACCGTCACCGTGCCCATCTGCGTGCTGGGCTGGCTTCCAGGTGGCCCGCTGCCCAGCGACACCGCGACGGGAGCGGTGATGGTCAGCTCTCCCGCCCTGGCCAGGACGTAGGTGGCCGGTGCGACAGTCGCGGACGCCGAGGGGGCGGGCAGGGCGGCGGCCAGGACGATCGAGGTGGCGAGGGGGTTGATGCGTCTGCGCATTTATGCCCTTCGGGGTTCGGGATGGGATCCGGCCCTGCGGCGGCGCCAGGTCAGGACACCGGCGGCCACGAGACCCAGTGCGACGACGATCGAGGGGAGGATCAGCCGCGACGCGCCGGACGGGGTGACGGGCCGGCCGATACCGGCCTTGGGGAAGACGACGGTCGCGGAGACCTCGCGTTTGATCAGGCCGCTCTGCACGACCATGTCCACCTTCCAGGGGCCCTCAGGCAGCCGTGCGTCCATGACGACGGCCAGCCGCCCGGTCTCGCCCGGGCGCAGCGCGACGCCCAGCTGCGCCGGGTAGGGTCCGGCGCGCAGCCCGCCCGGCCCGTCGGACAGCGACAGCGAGCCGGACAGGTCCAGGGCCCGGCCGCCGGTGTTGTGCACCTGAGCGGCCAGGACCGGGCGACCGGTGGCGTCCCGCTCCGGAGTGAGACGGTCGATGCTCATGTTGGACGGCGGCTCGCCGCCCGGGCCGATGTCGAGGTACATCCGGATGCCGACCCGGCTGGCCAGGCCGATGTTGTGCACCTGGTCCGGCTCCGCGGTGGTCTGCGCCCAGATCACCCCGTACCGCTCGCCCTTCCACGCGTCGGACGGCACGCGGGTGGTGAACCAGGCCCGGCGGGCCTGCCCGGGGGCCAGGTCGATCTCCGCGGGCGCGATGCTGGTCCAGGTCGTCAGTTCGTTCGGGGTCCGGTCGGGGGCGAAGACGAACGCGTGGCCGCGGATGTCGGCCGCCGCCGGATACAGCGAGACGCGCATCCGGTGGCCGCTGGTGTTGGACACCTCGATCCGCCGCTTGATGGTGGTGCCGGGATCGAGGTGATCGACCACGCCCTTGAGCGCGCGAGGGTCGGCGCGGCGGGCGACGGGTGCGTCGACCAGCCGGATGCCCAGCCCCTGCCCGGGATCCCCCCGATCCGTGGCCGCCGCGGCGGCCACGGCGGCCACGGCGGCCACGGCGGCCACGGCGGAGGGGCCCGGGACGGCCGCGAGCGCCGCGCCTGCCGTGCCCGCACCCGGAACGGCGAGCAGGACGCCCGCGACCCAGCCGATGAGTCGATCAGGCAACAGAGTGCGTCACCGTGCCCGTGTAGGTGCCGAGACCGGCCGACAGCGGGATGGTCACCGAGATGGTCGGATTCCAGGTCGCCTGGCTGTTGCCCGTGCCGCCGGTGTAGGTCATCGCGACCCGCTGCACGTCCAGGGTCCCGCCGGGGCCGGGCGTCAGCGTCCCGTTGCCGACGATCAGCGTGCCGGGACCCGGCGTGTAGGTCGCCGCGGAGGCCGGGACCGTGTCGCTCGGGCCCGCGAAGGCCGTGGACGACACCCGCGCCGTCCAGTCCGAGGTGGGCACACCGCCTCGGGCGTCGGTCACCGTGACCGTGCCGATCGGCCCGCTGACCGTGCCGCCCGCTTGGGCACTGCCCAGACTCACCGGACCGGCGGGCGCCGTGATCGTCAACGCACCCGACGTGACCGTGAAGGTCACCGTCGTGTCCGCGGCCGTGGCGGCCGGACCGGTCAGCACCGCCAACCCGAGCGCGATTCCCGAAACCAACGCGAGCGGCCTGAGTCGCATGCTCGTCCCCCGAATATGTCAACGCCCAGAGCATGGGCGGCAGCACCAGAGATCACTTCAGGGGACACGATAGAAAGCGGAGGGCGTTTCCGCCGGGCAGGACGCACCCATGAATACGGTCACCGACCCCATCGCGACCGAAGCTTGAACGCGCCCGGACGCCGTCGACGTCCCTCCGGCGAGACGGTGTGGGTGATCGGCGGCTCGAAGGTCAGGCGCCGGTCCGCCGAGCTCGATGTTCTGACACACTGCCTGGCCGGGACCTGATAACTACCTTCGTGAAGGAAATCTGACCTGATGACGCAGCATGCGAACTTCCTGTGGGGCACGGCGACCTCGTCGTACCAGATCGAGGGCGCCGTGGCCGAGGACGGGCGCACCCCGTCCATCTGGGACACCTTTTGCGCGACTCCTGGCACGGTGACGGACGGCGACACCGGAGCCGTCGCGTGCGATCACTACCACCGCATGCCCGAGGACGTGGCGATCATGGCCGAACTCGGGATGGACGTGTACCGCTTCTCCCTCGCCTGGCCCCGGGTGCAGCCGGACGGCACCGGCGGGGGCAACCCCGCGGGGATCGCCTTCTACGACCGTCTCGTCGACGAGTTGCTGGCCAAGGGCATCCGCCCGTGGGTGACGCTCTATCACTGGGATCTCCCCCAGGCCCTGGAGGACGCGGGGGGCTGGCCGAGCCGCGACACCGCATACCGTTTCGCCGACTACGCGGCCATCGCCTACGACGCGCTGGGCGACCGGGTGGACCAGTGGACGACCCTGAACGAGCCGTGGTGCTCGGCCTTCCTCGGCTATATGACCGGCCAGCACGCCCCGGGGCGCCAGGACGCCCGCGCGGGGATGGCCGCCCTCCACCACCTGCTGCTGGGACACGGGCTGGCGACCCGGGCGATCCGCGACAGGGCGGAGGCGAGCGGCCGCTCCGACCGGCTGGAGGTGGGCATCACGCTCAACCTCGCGCCCAAGATCCCCGCGAGCGACTCCCCGGCCGACGTCGCCGCCGCCCGCTGGGCGGACGGGTTCGACAACCGGCTGTACCTCGACCCGCTGCTGCGGGGTGAGTATCCGGCCGACATCGCGGACAAGCTCGACGAGCTGGGATGCCCGCTCCCGGTCAGGGACGGCGACCTCGCGCTGATCGCGCAGCCGCTGGACGTGCTCGGCGTCAACTACTACTCCTCGCAGGCCGTACAGGCCGGGCCGGTGGGTCAGAACGGCTGGCCGTCGCCGGTGGCTCTGCGCCGCGACGTCCCGCGCACCGCGATGGACTGGGAGGTCACCCCCGCCGCGCTGACGGATCTACTGCTCCGCCTCGAACGGGAGTATCCCGGTCCGGCCTGGTACATCACCGAGAACGGCGCCGCGTACGCCGACGTGCCCGACGAGAACGGTTACGTGGACGACGTCGAGCGGGCGGAGTATCTGCGGGCGCACATCGACGCGACGCTGGAGGCCCGCGCGCGCGGCGCGAACGTCCGCGGCTACTTCGCCTGGTCGCTGCTCGACAACTTCGAGTGGGCATTCGGCTACGACCGCAGGTTCGGCATCGTCCGGGTCGACTACGACACGCTCCGCAGGACGCCGAAGCGCTCCGCGCGCTACTACGCCGAGCGCGTCGCCGCGGAGAAGGAGAAGGCGGAGAAGGAGCGGGCGTGATCACCGTTCTCACCCGCCACCTCGGCTGCGGCAGCGGGAGCGCGAAGACCGGATCCGCTCCTGAGCGGGGAAAACCGCGATGCTAACGTAAGTCAGTCGCTTGATTTAGGCGCGCACCACCCCGATCGCGCAACGGAGAACCCGCGCATGTCCCCTGCCTCCGTCGCCCACGCAGCGCGCCGGCTCAGAGGCGCCGCCGTCGTCGGCGTGGCCGGAGTCGCACTGTTCGCCCTCAGGGACAGGATTCCCGACCCGGACGCGGTCTGGGCGTCGGTTCGAGGCGTGAACCCGGGCTGGCTGGCCGTCGCCGTTGTCGCCGAGGGCCTCTCGATGAGGCTCTTCGCTGGGCTGCTGCGCCGCCTGCTCAGGAGCGGCGGCGTCAGGCTCACCCGGCCACGCTCCGTGGCCGTCGCGTACGCGCGCAACGCCGTGTCCAGCTCCCTGCCCGCCGGACCGGTGCTCTCGGCCGCCTTCACCATCCGTGAGCTCGGCCGGCTCGGTGCGTCCAAGCCGCTGTCGGTGGCGACGCTCGTGCTCAGTGCCGTGTACTCGACCGCCACTTTCGCCGTGCTGGGGCTGGTCGCGCTGCTGGGCGGCGACGCGACCCGGGGCCCGGCGCTGATCGCGCTGGGCGCCGTCGCGGCGGCCGCCGTCGCGGTGGTGCGGCTGCGCCGGCGACCCGGCGGGCACCGTTCCTGCGCCTCCCCACAGGTTCTCGCCGCCAGGGACGCGCTCAGGCCCGCCGGCGGCGACCGCCTGGTCCTCGCCGTTCTCGCGCTGGCCAACTGGCTTATGGACGTGGCCTGCCTGGCCGCGGTATGCGCGGCGGCGGGGGTCGCACTGGGGCCGCACACCGTGCTGCTCGGCTACGTGGCGGGCAAGGTCGCCACGACGGTCGCGGTCATCCCCGGCGGGCTCGGCGTCACCGAGCTCGGCATGGCCGCCACGTTCGTCGGAGCGGGCGTCACCGGCAGCATGGCGGTGGCCGTCGTCGCGCTCTACCGGCTGATCTCGTACTGGGCCGTGCTCGCCGTCGGCTGGGTCGCCTGGTTGCTGCTCCACGACGGGGTCCGGGCCCGGCTGGCCGCGCCCGGACGGTGGCTGCTCGGCCTCGTCGGCCACCACGAGGACGAGGCGGGCGTGCGTCCGGCGAGGTGACGCTCACCGATCCCGGGAAACGGGCGCGAGCCACAGTCCGACGAGCGCGTCGATCAGCCCGGTGGCCGTGCCGTGCCAGCTGGATCTGGACGTGGAGGCGCCTTCCGCGAGAGCGCGCTCGCGTTCGGCGCACACGTGCGTGATCAGTTGCCGCGTCATCTCGCCGCGCTCCGCCCGGACCTCGGCGGGCAGCTCGGGCAGGCAGCGGATGAACCCGTCCGCCGCCCGTCGCAGCGAGGCGTGCGTCTCCTCGGCGACGATCGCACGCAGCGCGGGATCGGTCACCAGTTGGGCGAGGAAGCGGGCATACCAGGTCGGGTTGCCCTGCGCGGCCAGATGCTCGGTGACCGGGCGGACCAGGCAGGCCACCCAGTCGCGTACGTCGGCGGAGTCGCCGACGTCGGCCAGCATCCGCTCGCGTATCCGATCGACCGGCTCGGCGTGTCTGCGGGTGATCGCGCGTACGAGATCCGCCTTGGTGCCGAAGTGGTAGCCGACCGCGGCGTTGTTGCCCTGCCCCGCGGCCTCGCTGACCTGCCGGTTGGACACGGCGAACACGCCGTGCTCGGCGAACAGCCGCTCCGCCGCCGACAGAATCCGCTCGCGGGTCACGCTGACCCGTTCGGCCCGTAACCTTTCCGTCACCCTCACCACCGCATCGGAATCGGTGCGGTAAGTCAAGCGATTGAATTGAATGTCTTCCCCCGGCGTTCGCGGGCGCGGACCGCCAGGGTCACGGGCACGGCGTGGCCGAGCACTCCGATGCCCCAGCCCAGGACGGGCCAGATCGGCCACGGATACCAGACGTCCGCGGCCCGTCCGACGGCGAGCCAGACGGCCACCATGAGAAGCGATGTGCCGGCATAGACGCCGGCGTGGATGCGCACGCCGAGCCTGGCCGCCCTGGCCTTGCGGGCCCGGCGCCGCGCCCGGTCCCTCGACGTACGCAACTCGGCCGGCAGGTCGGCGAGGAGGACGTCGAGCTCGGTGCGGTGCCGCGCTCGCGTAGCGACGTCGAGACGCTCGTCGAACTCCTCCTTGGTCAGGTAGCCGGCGCCGAACGCGTCGCCGAGCACTTCGACGGCACGGTCGCGCTCGGCGGCGCCGGCCAGGGGCGCGGTTGCCGGGGCGGCGGGTCTGGAGCGCAGCGCTGTGCCGGAGTCGGTGGTCAAGGGAGCCTCCAGGGACCGGGCGGGCGATTTGCCGCGAACGTTGATAACCTCAGCGTCGCATAAACGCATTAGCTACTGCAAGATGCTAGAGTTAACATGTGTAAACACAAGAAGGGAGACAGGCCGATGGAGGGGTCCTCGACGACCGGTCCTTCACGACGCCAGAGGGTGCGCGACGCCACGTTGCGCGAGCTGATCACGGTGAGCCGCGAGATCCTGACCACCCAGGGCGCGGAAGCACTGACGATCCGGGCGGTCGCCCGGGAGATGGGGATGACCCCGCCCGGGGTCTACCGCTACTTCGACGGCCACCGCGCCCTCCTCGACGCGGTCATCGTGGCGATCCTGGACGAGCTCACCGAGTTCGTCGCCGCCAGGACCGACGAGGTGGACGAGGCGGACACGGCGGGCAGGCTCGTGGTCGCGAGCAGGGCGCTGCGGCGCTGGGGGGTCGAGCACCCCCGGGAGTTCCACCTCTCCCTGGTCGTGTCCCCGCCGGAGGAGGAGAACCAGGCCCTCGGCCATGCACGACGCCAGGTGGGCAGGCTGTTCGGAGAGATCTTCGCCGGAGCCTGGAGGGACTACGGCAGCGCCTCCCCCGCTCCCTGGCCTCGCGAGCCCCAGATCGAGCCGCTGGCCGAGCGGCTCGTCCGGATCCTGGAGGTCTCAATGCCCTCCACGGCCGCCGCGGCCGCCTTCACCCGCTGCTGGATGCGGCTCTACGGAATGGTCTGCCTGGAGTCGCTCGGCCTTCCGCGAGTCGTCGGCGACGAGAAGGGCGATCTGTTCGAGGCGGAGCTGGCCGAGCTCGCGCGGACACTCGGCCTTCCCGAGACCGCCCTGGACACCGGCCGCTGACCCCCCCGCCGTCCCCGTACGCCCCATCACGTTCGGACAGGAGATCCCATGACCCCCCTGCAGCTCAGCCAGCCGACCCAGGTGATCGCCGGCGTCGTCCTGCTGACCATCGTGACCATCGAGTTCGGCGGGTGGTTCCTCACCCGGATCGTCCGCGGCGCGGTGCCGATGACGCCCTTCCAGCAGACGTTCGCCCGTGCCGGCCACGCGCACGCGGGGGTGCTGGTCACCCTGGGGCTGGTGTGCCTCCTCTTCGTCGACGCCACCGGCCTCGGCGGCGCCACCCTGTGGATCGCCCGGCTCGGCGTGCCGGCCGCCGCCGTGCTGATGTCCGCCGGGTTCTTCCTGTCGTCCATCGGACGGGACGTGACCCGGCCGAACCGTCTGATCATGCTGCTCTGGCTGGGCGCGCTCTGCCTCGCGGCGGGCGTGCTGACCCTCGGCATCGGCCTGCTGACGAGCTGACCGGGCGACCGCGGCGACCGGTGGGAAGAACCGCGCATGACACCCGATCCCGGGGGTAAGCGAGAGCAAGAGAGTGCGCTACGGGGCCCGCGCGGGACGGCGGCGGACAGACCGCCCGTCACGTCCCGCGCGGGCCCCGCTCACGTGTGATGGCCGGTGATCCGGCTGGGCGCGAAGAGAACGCCGGGGGCATGTGCCGTCCGCCCTGTGCCCCTCCACCCACCCTGTGCCCCTCCGCCCTCGGGGTTCGCCTACTCTGACGTCAGAGTAGGGTGAGGGCTGGTCACGTGGTTCTCCCGGCCGACGCGCTGCCGTCCCGCGACGTCCAGTCCCCGCGCCCCGCGTCGTCACCGCCGGAAGACCAGGCGTCCGGGCGGCCCCGCCGCCCACCGGGGCCCGCCCGCGCGGGAGCCTCCTCAGCGGCGGGTCCGGCCACACGAGAGACCGCACGTGGAGAGGAGGACGATGTCCGTCTACCGCGTCATGATGTACAGCGGGTTTCAGCGCACCCTCACCGCCGACCGCGTCGTCGTCAACGGCGACAACATCTGTTTCGAACGGAGCAGGAACGGGTCCTGGGTGGCGGCGCTCCAACTGCCGACGCAACTGGTCACCCGGGTCCGCCGGCGGTGCGTCCGGCCGGACGGCACGGTGATGTGGAGCGTCGAGGATCCGGAGCCCAGCACCTACTGATCGCGAGCGCCGGCCGCCGGGTGGTTATTGCCCTACAACCTGCCGTAAGAGTAGGGTCTGCCCCGCTTGTGATGGAACTCCGCTTCGCCGCGTGCTCGTCCGTCGCAGGCGACGCCACCGCACGGCCCGCCTGGCCCTTCCCCCTCGCCGGGCGCGCCGTCGCGGTGGGAGCGGC
Organism: Microbispora bryophytorum; assembly: GCF_043197435.1. Taxonomy (NCBI): domain Bacteria; kingdom Bacillati; phylum Actinomycetota; class Actinomycetes; order Streptosporangiales; family Streptosporangiaceae; genus Microbispora; species Microbispora bryophytorum. The sequence goes on from NZ_JBICTF010000011.1 coordinate 105,035, forward strand.
GCCGCCGCCGACTTCCACCGGGGCGGGTCAAGGGCCTTATGCTTGTGCTCCCCTCCAGCCGGGCTCCTGGACGACAGGTGTCTTCGCCGAAGAGTTCCAGGGCGCCGTTCCGCGAAACCCCACCCGTACGTGAGGGTAGCCCGTGGGTGGCGGCGGTACCCGCATGGGGGCGGTGACCACGGCGGCAGGAAAGGTGAGCGGAGCGATGCCTGAAGGTCTGGCCCAGATCGGCGAGGTCGCCGAGCGGCTCGGGCTGTCCCTGCGCACCATCCGCCATTACGAAGAGGTCGGCCTGATCGTGCCCGCCCGCACGCAGGGGGGTTTCCGGCTCTACAGCGAGCAGGACGTGCAGCGCCTGGCGCTGATCAGGCGGATGAAGCCGCTGGGGTTCACGCTGGAGGAGATGCGCGACCTGCTGGAGATCACGGACCGGCTCGCCCGCGACGACGACGAACCCGGCCTGCTCGCCCGGCTGCAGCTGTTCGAGAGGGCGGTCGCGGAACGCGCCGACAAACTGCGCGAGCAGCTCGCGATGGCCAGGGAGTTCGCCGAGCAGCTCCGGCGTCAGCGGCTGAACGCCCCGAAGACCACGTCCGCCCGCTGATCCGTCTCCCTCGCGCCCGGGAGCGGCCTGCCGGGAGAGCCTTTACCGTGAGGGCCCGTCAGGGTGGCTACGCGCTCGTCCGGCCCATGAGCGCGCCACCCTCCACGACGTCAGGTAATGGTTCGTTATACGGATACCCGCCCTCGCCTTGGGGATAGCAGGCGGTCCTGCGGCATGCCTAATCTGCGATAAGTGACGCCCTGTCCGACCGTTTGACGCACCGCGGTACGAAGCGTCGGGGGCGCTTCGCCGATGGAGGTGCCGGCTGGTGACGAAGGAGCACGACACGATGAACTCGCAGACCATGGAGCGCGCCGGCGCCCGCACGGCCGAGACGGTCGTTTCCGGATACACGTGTCCGGTGCCGCACTCTCCTCAGGAGATCTGCGGCCTGCGACACCGTGCGCTCGGCGTCCTGGTGGCCTGGGGAACGCCCGGGCACGCCGCGCAGGAGGCCGTGCTGGTGATCTCCGAGATGGTGACCAACGCCGTGCTCCACGCCCTGCCGCCGGCCGAGTTCCGGCTCCTCCTCCGCTCGGAGGGCGATCACGACGTCATCCGGGTCGAGGTCACCGACGCCGGAGCGGCACCGGTGTGGCCGGGGGCCGCGGCGCCCCCGGACGAGAGCGGGCGCGGCGCCGTCGTCGTCGACGCCCTCGCCATCCGGCACGGCTGCGTGCACCGTCCCTGTGGCACGACCACGTGGTGGGCGGACCTGCCGGCCCGCTGAGCGGCCCCGCGCCCGCGCTCAGCGGCGCAGCGTCTCCGACGGCGACTCCCCGAAACGCCGGCGATAGGCAAGGGCGAACCGCCCCAGATGGACGAACCCCCACCGGTAGGCGACGTCGGTGACCGTGGTGGCGCCCGGATCGCAGACCCTGAGCTCGGCGCGCACCCGCTCGAGGCGCACCTCCCGCAGGTAGCTCATGGGCGTCGTCTCCAGCTGACGCCGGAACCCCTCCTGGAGCGCCCGCGTGCCGACGCCCACCGCCTCGGCGAGCTCCTCCACGCTGAGCGGTTCCGCCGCCCGCGCCTCGATCACGTCCACCGCCCGTTCCACCGCCGTCGGCGCGACCCGGGGCTGCACGGCCGACAGCGCCTCGCTGTAGTTGCTGGGCTGGGCCAGCAGCAACTGTGTCATGAGCAGCCCCTCCAGCTGCCCGAGCGCGACGGGCTGCTCCAGCATGGCGCCGCCGGTCTCCGCCTCTCGCCTGAGCAGCTCGACGACCGAGAGCCACGATCGGGCGGGGGGCCGGGTCAGGTCCAGCCCGAGCGAGAAGGTGAGCGGCCTGCGGGGCGTGCGCCCCAGGAGCTTGCCGAGGTGGGCTTCGAGCACCGCCCGGCCGAAGCGGACGATCATCGACTCGTGGCCGGGGGCCCATCGCATGGACATGGGCCGCGTCAGCGACAGCACGGAGGCGAGCTCGGGCGTCGACACGATCCGATCACGGCCGTGGGACACCTCCGCCGCGCCGGCCAGCGGGATCTCGACGAGCAGGTAGCTGTCCACCGGCTGCGGCGTGATCAGCACCTCCGTGCCGTAACGGAGCGAGTACAACCCCACCCCGTCGAACGCCATCCCGTTCAAGCGGGTGTCGAGCCGGGTCTCCGAATTCACCGGGCGCAGCCCGTGGTCGCCGAGCTCGTTTCCGACCCGCGCACGGGCCTCGTCGACGTCGTGTGTGTGCAGCCGCAGATGCGCGGCGAGTGGTAGCGACTGTTCGGCCATATCGCCTCCCCCAGCGGGCAGGCCTCCCATTCCCGCAGGTGGCGGGCGCGAGACAAGCCTACGCGCGCGCCCGCCGGGGTGGGACACGGCCGCGATGAGGACCGGCCGGACGGTCAGATGAGGCGGCGGGAGACGATCCCGCTGCCGACGTCGTGGCCGCACCACAGGCGGAAACGCTCCCCGGGGCGCAGATACTCGACCGCGTCGTCGTCGGTGGTCGCGATGGTCACCACATGCAGCCGGTCTCCGGGGGTCAGCGGCTCCTCATCGTCCGCCGTGATCGCCGCCTGGAACGGCCGGCTGGACCGGCTGTCCTCCTCCCCCGCACAGGCGCAGATCACCAGCGACTGGGTGCGGGAGGGAAGTTCGTGCGGCAGACCGCCCTGGTCGGAGGGGAGGAGCGTGATCAGTGCCTTTGCCCGGACGGTCATCGAGACCACCAACTTTCACGCGGCTACTGCGCAGTGACCATTGCACGGTGACTATTGCATCATGCAACGTTCGCTCGGCGGATTTGCTTCCCCGGGCCTCACCAGCCAGTGTGCGCCGGTGCGGTCGAGCCGCGCACCACGAGCTCCGTCGCGAGTTCGACGTGGTGAGACTCGACCTGTTCCCCGGCCGCCAGGCGCAGCGCCGTACGCACCGCGACGGCGCCCATCTCCCGCAGCGGCTGCCGCACGGTGGTCAGGGGCGGCGAGGCCATCCGGGCGATCTGCGTGTCGTCGAACCCCACGATGCTGAGGTCCTCGGGCACGCGCAGCCCCCGTGCCCTGGCCGCCTCCAGCACGCCGAGCGCGATGTCGTCGCAGCCCGCGAAGATCGCCGAGGGCGCCTCGGGCAGGTCGAGCAGGGCCGTTCCGCCCGTCATTCCGTCGTGGTAGTGGAAGTGCCCGGTCCGCACGTAGCCGGGCAGGACGGACGCGTCCCCGGCCTCCATGGCGGCCCGGTACCCGTGCAGCCGGGCCTGGTTGCAGGTCGCGGTGGCCGGGCCGCCCAGATAGGCGACGCGCCGGTGCCCCAGCCCGAGCAGGTGCTGCGTCGCGGCCAGGCCACCGGCGAAGTTCGTCGAGCCGACGCTGGTCACCCGGGTCCGCGGCAGGTTCAGCGGGTCGATCACGACCAGGGGCAGCCGCGCCCGTGACAGCGCGGCGAGCTGCCCGGAGGTCAGCTCACCGGTGACGGCGACCAGCGCCCGCCGTCCGGCCGCGACCAGCTCGCGCGCCCACCCCGCGGTGCGGTCGGCGTCGCGCCGGATGCTCACCACGACCGCCACGTCGAGATCGGCCCCGGCCTGCACCGCACCCTGGACGATCTCGGTGGAGTACGCGTTGAGGTCCGCGTCGAACTCCACCTCGATCGTGTCGGGCGCCACCTCGCCCCGGCGCTGCGGCGGCGCGACGTAGTCGTGCTGCTCCAGCAGCGACAGCACCAGGGAACGGGTCTCCGGCGCGACGTCGCTGCGGCCGTTGAGCACCTTCGACACGGTCGCGACCGACACGCCCGCCGAGGCCGCGACCGTGGCGAGGGTGGCCCGCCTACGACTGGGCGGCATCTGTTCCTCCCTGATCGGGACCCGCCGCCGATCGCACCTCCACGGGAGTGACCAGCCGCCGGTCGTGGCCGACGTGGCGCAGCGGGCCGGTCAGCCGTACGCGGCCCTGGCACGGCAGGTCCGACGCCGAGGTGCCCACGAAGACGTCGACGTCTCCGGGCTCGACGATCCGCCGCAGGTCGCGGCCGGTGAAGGCGGTCCTGTCCGCGTGCACGACGAAGGTCGCCCGCGCGCTCTCGCCGGGCTCCAGCCGCACCCGGGCGAACCCGGCGAGCTGCCGCACCGGCCTGGTCACCTGCGCCAGCACGTCGTGCAGGTAGAGCTGGACGACCTCCTCGCCCGCCCGGCCGCCGGTGTTGCGCACGCGGACCGACACGGTGAACTCCCCGTCGGTGGAGACCTCGGAGTCGCTGATCTCCAGGTCGCCGACCTCGAAGGCGGTGTAGGACGCGCCGTAGCCGAACGGGAACAGCGGCGTCGGGTCGAGGTTGCTGATCCCGTGGCTGTCGGAGCCCAGCGGCGGCTGCAGGTAGGTCCCCGGCTGCCCGCCCGGCGTCCGCGGGATCTGCACCGGCAGCTTCCCGCTGGGCTGCACCCGTCCGGACAGGACGCCCGCGATGGCCGCCCCGCCCTCCTCGCCCGGCATGAACGCCTGCACGATCGCGGCGGCGCCCTCGCGCACCCGCCCCAGCGCGTACGGCCGGCCCGACACCACGACCACCACGACCGGCGTGCCGGTGGCGGCCAGCTCGATCAGCAGGTCCTCCTGCGTCCCCGGCAGCCGCAGGTCCTCGGCGTCGCAGCCCTCGCCGGAGGTGCCCTGCCCGAACAGCCCGGCGAGGTCGCCGACGACGGCCACGCACAGGTCGGACTCGCGGGCGGCCGCGAGGGCGGCGGCGAAGCCCGACCGGTCCTCGTCCCGCCAGTCGCAGCCCCGCTCGTGGACGATCTCGGCGTCCGGCAGCTCGGCGCGCAGCGCGTCGAGCAGGCTGGGCGCCTCAACGCCGAGCCCGAGGTTCGGGTGGCGGGGCAGCACGTGGTTGGGGAAGGCGTAGCAGCCCATGAACGTGCGCGGGTCGTCGGCGCAGGGCCCGACCACGGCGACCCGGCGCGGCCCCGGGCGCCCTTCCCCGAGCAACGGCAGCGCGTCGCCCGCGTCGAGCAGCACGATCGACCGCTCGGCCAGCTCCCGGGCCAGCGCCCGGTTGTCCGGCGAGTCGAGGTCCACGGTGTCCGCGCCGGCCACCGACCCCTCCGGCGTCCAGTCCGGGTCGAGCAGCCCGAGCTGCACCTTCTGGGTGAGCAGGCGGCGCGCGGCCCGGTCCACCAGGTCCTCGGGCAGCTCGCCCCGCCGCACCCGCTCGACCAGGTGCCGGCCGAAGCCGAGCGTGTCGGGCAGCTCGACGTCGATGCCCGCGGTCAGCGCGAGCACCCCGGCCTCTTCGTGGTCCGCGGCGACCTGGTGCATCTTCGCGAGGAACGCGATCGCCCAGTAGTCCGACACGACCGTACCGGTGAACCCCCACTCGTCGCGCAGCACCTCGGTCAGCAGCCAGGGGTCGGCGGCGGCGGGCACGCCGTCCACGTCCGAGTAGGAGTTCATGACCGAGCGCGCGCCGCCCTCGGCGATGGCGGTCTCGAACGTCGGCAGGATCATGTCCATCAGCTCGCGGCGGCCCATGGGGACCGGGCCGTGGTTGCGGGCCGCCCGCGAGGCGGAGTAGCCGGCGAAGTGCTTGAGCGTGGCGATGACCCCGGCCTTCTCCAGGCCGCGCACGTAGGCCGCGCCGAGCATCGCGACGAGGTACGGGTCCTCGCCCAGGGTCTCCTCGACCCGGCCCCACCGGTAGTCGCGCACCACGTCCAGCACCGGCGACAGGCCCTGGTGGGCGCCCACGGCCCGCATGTCCCTGCCGATGGCGGCGGCCATCCGCTCCACCAGCTCGGGGTCGAAGGTCGCGCCCCAGGCGATGGCCGCCGGGTAGACGGTCGCGCCGTAGGTGGTGAAACCGGTCAGGCACTCCTCGTGGACCAGTGCCGGGATGCCGAGCCGGGACTGCTTCACCACCTCGCGCTGCAGCCGCACCACGTCCGCCGCGCCCTCCACGGCCGTCACCGGGGCACTGCCGAACACCCGCGTCAGGTGGCCGAGCCCATCGCGTACGGCCTCCTCGATGGGCACCGTGCCGGAGGCGGCGAACACATCCTGCATGGGGGCCACATTGAGCGCGTTCTCCGGCTCCGCCTCCTCGGGAGCCTGCATGTCGTTGCCCAACCACCGGCTGCCGAGCTGGCCGACCTTCTCCTCAAGGGTCATCTCGGCGAGGAGCGCCTCGACCCGGTCGGCCACGGGGAGTGCCGGGTCCTGCCATGCCCGGAGCGTCCCGTCCGCCGCGTGCGTCCGATCTGGGGCCGTCATTTGGTCTCCTCAAAAAAAGTTTCGAAACTTTTCGGCATCGCGGTCGGTTCTGTCGGCAATCTTCAGGCCAACCATGATCACCAGGCGTGACGCCTGTTCGTCGGTACTTTACACACGCATCACGATGAGCTGGGGAACTCGTGAGAGCGCTCTTGACAGTGACGTACCGCAAATCTAGATTGGCGTGCCACGCGGCTTGTGTCGAAATATTTCGAAACGAGCTGACTTCAAGAAGGAGTGGACAGTGGCACCGGGGTGCCGATCCACGTCGCCCCCCACCACGTCCGAGTACTTTTCAACGAGCCGCGGCCAGCCTCGGCGTTCGACGTACGGAGATCAGCGTGGAGTCCACGAACTCATCCCGCCGCACCTTCCTCGCCCTCTCCATGGGCCTCCCCCTCGGTGCCGCGTTGGCGGCCTGCGGCACGTCCGGCCCCGCCCCGGCCGGCGGAGGCGCGAGCGGCGGCGGCGCCGCCGGTGGTGGTGGCGGCGGGGGCAAGGCCACCTACTGGTTCCTCCAGGGCCCGCCCGGTGAGGCTCCCCGCACCGCGTCCGTGGATCGATTCAACAAGGCCAACCCCAACGGCCAGATCGCGATCACCACGATCCAGAACGACGCGTACAAGACGAAGATCAAGACGGCGATCGGCGCGAACCAGGCGCCCACCATCATCTGGGGCTGGGGCGGCGGCGGTCTGCGCAGCTACGTGCAGGCCGGCCAGGTCGAGGACCTCACCTCGTGGTTCGGCGAGAACGCCGCCGTGAAGGACCGGCTGTTCCCCGGCGCCTTCGGCGCCGCGACGATCGACGGCAAGATCTACGCGATGCCGTGCGAGACCGTGCAGCCGATCGTCCTGTTCTACAACAAGAAGGTCTTCGAGAAGGTCGGGGCCCAGCCGCCGCAGTCGTACGGCGACATCCTCGACCTGGTGAAGAAGTTCAACGACGCGGGGGTCGCGCCGTTCTCCCTGGCCGGCCAGTCGCGCTGGACCAACATGATGTGGCTGGAGTTCCTCTTCGACCGCATCGGCGGCCCCGAGGTGTTCCAGGCCGTCTTCGACGGCGAGAAGGACGCCTGGAACAACCCCCTCGCCATCGAGGCCCTGACCAAGATGCAGGAGCTCATCAAGGCCAACGCCTTCATCAAGGGCTTCTCCTCCGTCACCGCCGACTCCAACGCCGACCAGGCGCTGCTCTACACCGGCAAGGCCGCGATGATGCTGCACGGCAGCTGGTCGTACGGCATCCAGCAGGAGCAGGGCGGCGACATCGTCTCCAGCGGCGGCCTCGGCTGGATGAACTTCCCGGGGGTCGACGGAGGCAAGGGCGACCCGACCAACACCGTCGGCAACCCCGGCCAGTACCTGTCGATCTCCTCGAAGGCGACGCCGGAGCAGAAGGAGATCGCCAAGAAGTTCTTCGCCACCGGCGTGCTCGACGACCAGGAGCAGAAGGACTGGGTCGGCACCGGTGGCGTGCCGATCGTCAAGGGCTCCGACAGCCTGTTCGCCGGCTCCAAGGACGCCGAGTTCCTGAACTTCATCTACGGCGTCTCCAGCAACGCCAAGGTGTTCGCCCAGTCGTGGGACCAGGCGCTCAGCCCGACCGCGGCCGAGGTGCTGCTGGACAACATCGCCAAGCTGTTCCAGATGTCGATCTCGCCCCAGCAGTTCGCCACGAACATGAACGCGGTTATCGGTAAGTAAGCATGTCCGCCATCACCGCTCGAAGGACGTCGTCCGCCGCCGTGTCGCGCGGCGGCGGCGTCCTGCCCTGGCTGGCGCTGCCGGCCCTGGTGGCCTTCGCCGTCTTCGCGCTGATTCCGCTGATCGGGGTCCTGCTGCTCAGCTTCACGTCCTGGGACACCCTGGGCGAGATCCAGCTGACCGGGCTCGAAAGCTGGCGGCAGGTGCTCACCGACCCCGGCCTGCCCCACGCGCTGTGGGTGACGTTCCTGATCATGCTGCTCTCCTGGGGTTTCCAGACCCCGGCCAGCATCCTGATCGGGGTGTTCTTGGCGGGCCACCAGCGCTACCGCGAACTGCTCGCGGTGCTGTACTTCATCCCGCTGCTGCTCAGCTCCGCGGCCATCGCGATCACCTTCAAGGCGCTGCTCGACCCGAACTTCGGGATCGGCGCCGGGCTGGGCCTCGACTTCCTCACCCAGGACTGGCTCGGCGAGCCGGGCCTCGCCTTCGGCGTCGTGATCTTCGTGGTGTCGTGGCAGTACATCCCGTTCCACTCGCTCCTCTACCAGGGCGGCGTACGGCAGATCCCGCGTTCGCTCTACGAGGCCGCGGAACTGGACGGCGCGGGACGGGTGCGCATGTTCTTCAGCATCACGCTGCCGCAGCTCAAGTACACGATCATCACGTCCTCGACACTGATGCTCGTCGGCTCCCTGACCTTCTTCGACCTGATCTTCGTGCTGACCGAGGGCGGCCCCGGCGACGCCACCCGCGCGCTCGCCCTGGACATGTACAAGCGCGGCTTCCAGGCCAACCTCATGGGAGCGGCCTGCGTGATCGGTGTCATCCTCGTCCTCGTGGGCCTCGCTCTGGCGCTGCTGCTACGCCGTATCGGCGGCCGCGACCCCTACGCCAGTCAGTTGGAAGGGGCCTGACCGTGACCACGACCCACACATCGAGGGCGGCCAAGCGCCCCGCCACGTCCGGGGCGCACGGACGCCATCCGGCGAAGAGCCGGCAGCGCCCGAACTGGCTGGGTGGGCTGGTGAGCTGGCTCTGGCTGGCCGTGGTGCTCATCCCGATCTACTGGATCGTGATCACCAGTCTCAAGACGCAGTCCAACTACTACCTGACCAACCCGTTCGCGCCGCCCGGTGATCCGACGCTGGACAACTACCGGCTCGTGATCGAGATGGACTTCCCGCTGTACTTCCTGAACAGCCTCATCGTCGCCATCGGCACGGTGATCCCGTCGGTGCTGTTCTCGTTCATGGCGGCGTACGCGATCGTCCGGAGCAGCGGCGCCAACCGCTTCCTGCGCGGCGTCAACTCGCTGTTCCTCATGGGCCTGGCCATCCCCCTGCAGGCGACGGTCATCCCCGTCTACCTGCTGATCATCAAGATGCAGCTCTACGACTCGCTGACGGCGCTGATCCTGCCGTCGATCGCCTTCGCGATCCCGCTGTCGGTGCTGGTGCTGTCCAACTTCATCAGGGACGTGCCGAAGGAGCTGTTCGAGTCGATGCGGCTGGACGGCGCGTCCGAGTGGAAGACCCTGTGGGGCCTGGCCTTCCCGCTCACGCGGCCGGCCGTGGTGACGGTGTCGATCTACAACGCGTTGCAGGTCTGGAACGGGTTCCTGCTTCCGCTGATCCTCACCCAGAGCCCCGACAAGCGCACGCTCCCGCTGGCGCTGGCGGCGTTCCAGGGCGGGCCTTACGGCGTGAACGTGCCCGCTGTGCTGGCCTCCGTCGTGCTGACCATCCTGCCGATTCTGATCCTCTACACGGTCGGCCGCCGTCAGCTGCTCAGCGGCCTGACCGCCGGTTTCGGCAAGTAGCTCGGCCGTCTGCCGGCGAGGCGGACCGGGCGCCGATCCGGGGCGGCATCCGGTCGCTCCCGCGGACGTACGAGGTGACCCGCCGATAACCGCCGAGCGGCCGTCCCTTCACCCAAGGGGCGGCCGTTCGTCGATCGGGGCATGATCCGGCCCGGTTTCCGCCGGGGGCGGGACACGAACCGGCGGGCGGGGTACAGCCACCTCGATGCCGATCATTCACACCCTCAGGGCATTCCCCGGCTCCCTGCCGCGACGGCCCGCGACGGCGCTCGCCCTCGCACTGGCCCTGTCTCTGGCCCTGTCACTGCCTCTGGTGGCGCCCGCGGGCGCGGCGGCGGCCGGTGACGGCAACGGGAACCGCTCCGCCGTACGCGTGGGCAACGGCTCGGCCAACCGCAACCTGGTGGCGATGGGCAGCACACACCTGCGCGGCGCCCTCCACCAGTTCTCGGCGGAAGTGGGCGGGCTCAGCAGCGTGCAGGGCGGACTGTGCAGGCCGCGCGGCCGGCTCTGCGCGCTGTCGCAGAACGTCCGCGCGCACAGTCCCCGGACGCGGGCGGTGAACCGCTGATGCGGGACGGTCTCGCCCTGGCGGCGGTCGCGATCGCGACGGCGGCGCTCGCCGCCTCACCCTCCTCCGCCGCCGGGAACGGCGACCGCAACGGCAACAGCGCCACCGTCCGCCTCGGCAACGGGGTCCGCAACGTCAGTCAGCTGACGGTGGGGAGCGCGCGAAGCGGGACCGGCATCCAGCAGAACACGATCGGCGTCGGCGGCCTGGCCAACGCGCAGAGCATCATGTGCCGCCGGTGGTCCCGGCTCTGCGACCTGACCCAGCGGGTGCGCGCGTCGGACCGGCAGAGCGACGTGGTCCGCCTTCCGGAGGCACGACCCCGGCGGCACAGCGGATCGTCGTCCGGAGGCCGGGCCTCCACGGCCGGCCCGCGACCAGAGCCCAACGGAGATCGTTCCGCTGGGAGGTCCTAATCCTCGTCCAGCGGCCGTGACCGGCGCGGCTGCCCGGGGTAGATGCCCGGAAGGTCCGTACGAGCGGATCTCCTTGACGGACGACGGGGAAGGCGCGGGGGAACATGGCTCGTCACAGGGGGCGGCACGCGCTCACCGGCCCGGCGGCGCGACTGCTGGCGCTGACCGCGCTGACGCTCACGAGCGCCGGCCTCGCGCTCGCCCCCGCGAGCGCGGACGCGGCGACGAGCCGGGGCGGCGGCGACGGAAACGGCGCCAACTCCAGGTATGTGATCAACAACGGCCAGAACAACCTCAACTCCCTGCTCGTCGGCAGCCAGCGGAACATGTCGGGCGCCCAGCAGGTCGTCACGGGCGTGGACGCGTCGGTGAACACCCAGGCCTCCAACTGCATGCGCCGACCCGGCTGCAGGGGCTCCCAGAATCTCCGGGGCCGCAACCAGAGCTCTCCCCGGACGAGCGGCACCGTGATCAACGGGCGCTGACGCGCCGCGCCGGGAACGCGGCGGGACCCGGCGCGTCGAAGACATCGGCCGGACCCCGGCGGAGGCTACCGTGTGACGAGGCTTCGAGTGACCGGGCTTCGAGTGACGAGGCTTCGAGTGACCGGGCTTCGAACGGGCGGGCGGACGGGTGGTGGCGGATGCTTCATTCCTGCGGTGCATCTCGGCGTGTCCCGCCGTTCGCCGTCGTCCTCGTCCTCGTCGCGGTCGCCGCCGCCGCGCAGGTCCTCCTCACCGCTCCCGCGCACGCGCGGGCCGGGCGGGGGGACGGAGACGGCCCGGCGTCCGTCGGCAACGGCACCCGCAACCGGAACATCGTCTATCTGCGCAGTCCCACGCGCAATCGCGGTCACCAGCACACCGCGGCCAGCACCGCGGGCGGAGCGACCAGCGTGGCCGACGGTTTCTGCCGCCGGACCAGCCACTGCGACATCAGGCAGAACATCGCGGTCGCCGTCGCGGCGCCCCTGTAGCCCTCACCCGCCCCACTCACTCACTCAGCGTCATTCACTCAGCGCGCGTACGGCCTCTTCCGGGCTGTCGTAGAAGGAGAGCAGCTGGTCCAGGCCCATGATCTGGAAGACGCGGGCGATGTCGGCGTCCAGGCCGGCCAGGAACAGGGCGGCGCCCGCGTCGGCGGCGCGCTGGTGGGCCGCGACCAGCGTGGCGATGCCCGTGGAGTCGCAGAAGGTCAGGCCGGACAGGTCGATCACCAGGTCGGCGTCCGGACCGAACTTCACCTCCTCCAGGGCCGCCCGCAGGCGTGGCGTCGTGTGATGATCCAGGTCACCGGCCACGACCAGCAGGTGCGGCCCGGAGGTATGCGGCTGGAGGCTGACGGTCAGACCGTTGTCATGCTGCACCGAGACTCCCGGAGGACGGCGTTCGAGTGGCGGGCGGGACGGAGAGGGCGAGGATCGCGGTGTCGTCCGAGACCCCCTTGCCCAGGGCCGTGATCAGGTCGTGCACGGTGGTGAGGAGGGCGTCGGCGCTTGTGGGCCTGGCGGCGGCGAGGTAGGCGGTCAGTCCGTCTTCGTCGAGCATCGAGCCGGTCGGCGTCCGCGCCTCGGTGAGGCCGTCGGTGTAGAGCAGCAGCGCGTCGCCGGCGTTCAGGCGCGCGCTCACCTGGGCGAAGTGGGGATCGCGCAGGATGCCGATCAGCTGACCCCCGGCCGGGTGGATCGGCTCGACGAGGCCGTTCGACCGCACCGCCAGCGCCGGGGGATGGCCCCCGGTGGCGAGCGTGACGCCGAACCCGTCATCGTCGGGCTGCAGGACGCCGAAGACCGCCGTGCAGTACGGCACCGGGGCCTCGCCGCCCGCGTGCTCCTGTTGCAGGACCGCGTCGAGATTGGCCAGCACCGCGTGCGGGTCGGCGTCGTAGACCGCCGCGGCGCGCAGGGTGTAGCGGACCAGCGACGTCAGCGCGGCGGCGTCGGCGCCCTTGCCGCAGACGTCGCCGAGGAAGAACCCCCACCGGTCGCCGTCGAGGGGGAACAGGTCGTAGAAGTCGCCACCCACCTCGTCGGCCGAGACGGGGTGATAGGCGGCGGCCGCGCGCAGTCCCGGCACCCGGGGCAACACCGGCGGGAGCAAGGTGCGCTGCAGAGTGCGGGCCAGCCGCTCTGCGCCCGCGCGCAGCTCCCTCTCGATCTCGACCGTACGGTGTGTGGCCAGCCGCACCTCGAGTTCGTCCATGACGAGGCCGGCCAGGTCCCGCAGGCAGTCCAGCTCCTCGTCGCCGGCCTCACGGGGGCGGACGTCCATGACGTTGACGCTGCCCAGCGCCTCGCCGTCGGGCGTCGTGATCAGCGCGGCGGCGAAGAAACGGATGCCCGGCTCACCGCGCACCGCCGGGTCGCCGGCCGCCTGAGGGTCCAGCAGCGCGTCGTGGACGACGTACGGACCGCCGTGCCGCACGGCCGCGGCGCACAGGCTCTCGACGAGCCCGCGGCGCGGGGGCAGCCCGTGCGCGGCGATGGCGCGGACCGTGTCGTCGCCGACGATCGTGACGGTGGCGAAGGGAGCGTGGAAGATCCGCGCGGCCAGGCCGGCCACCCGGTCGAGCGCGGCGCCGGAGGCGGTCTCCAGGGCCGCGTAGCGGCGCACGGCCGTGAGACGGCTCGCCTCCGGGGCGGAGGTGAGCGGCATCGGCCTGCCTGGCGCTTCGTCGACGGTGCTGACCGTGAGCTCCTTCCGTCGCACCGGGTGGGGCCTTGGGCGGCCGCCTGGCCGGTGAATGATTTGCCCTATCCTACGAAATCGTTGAACTGTCTCCTTCCTGGCCTGCCGGACTCGGTGACTCATCGGCGGGTGGCGGCCAGGCGTCGCCCCAGATGACGTCGCGCGCCTCGCGGTAGGTCTCGCCCTGGCGCTTGGAGACCGCACGGTCGGCCAGCCCGTCCTCGGCCGTGCACAGGCGCAGCGTCACCAGTCCCTTGCGCTTGAGGGGGTGGCGCAGGATCCGGCTCTCCGCTCGCGGCCACGGCCGGGCCGACGCCGCGATGTAGGAGAACTTCTCGTCCTCGAAGCTCAGCGTGCCGTCCTTTATCCGCCGGTGCAGGGCGGTCCGGCTGAGGCGGACCGCGAAGTGACACCAGTCCTGGTCCGGGCGGATCGGGCACTGTCCGTCGTGCGGGCAGGGGGCGACCAGGTGCAGGCCCGACTTCGTCAGGAGCTGCCGGGCCGCCGCGATCCGGGCGTAGCCGGCGGGCGTGCCGGGCTCGACGATCACCAGCATGCCCGCGGCGCGGGCCGTCTCCGACGCCAGAGACCCGACCACGTCCTCCTGGACGGCGGGCGACAGCTCGCCGAGCACGTAGGACATCGTGACCAGGTCGGCCACCGGCGCGGGCGTGCTCCGGTCGACGAACGCCCGCTGCCAGCGCGCCTCCCGTACGGCCGCCGCGGGCGCGTGACCGGCCAGCCGCTGCCCAAAGGCGATGGCGGAGGGGGACTGCTCCAGGACGGTGACCGTGCGCAGCGTCGGCCAGACCGCGCTCGCGGCCCACAGCGCGCTGCCCGTGCCGCCGCCCACGTCGACCTGCGTACGCGGCGCGAAACCGGGGGCGAACAGGGCGACCTGGCGCAGCGCCGCGCGCACGGCGCTGTAGGTCGCCGGCATGCGGTATCCGGCGTACGCGGCGACCGCGACCTCCGAGCTCAGCGCGGGCACGCTCCGGTCGAAGCCCTCCCGGTACTGCCGGATGAGCGTCTGCACGCTTCGCGTCAGCTCGGCCGCCGGGAAGCGTCCGAGCGACGCTTCCAGCGCGTCGTCCAGGTCATCGGGCAGGGTGGACACGGCGTTCATGATGCCCCGCTCCGCTCAGGCTGTCGAAACGCCGAGTCGCACGATCACCTGGCAGGAGGCGCCCTGCTGATCGGCCAGCCCGCCGAACGTGAGCGCGAGCCGGGCGCCGGTCTCCACGCGGCGCAGCAGCGGGTGACCCCGCGTGACCCCGGCCACCGGGTGGTCCCACGTCACCGTCAGCCCGTCGAGGGCGCACCGGGGATCGGCCACCGTCACCGTGGCCGTGCCGTCGCCGAGGTCGCGCACGAGGACCGCGCACGGATCGGAGGCCGTCAGGCCGCCCGCCCGCCCCCCGGCCCGGCCGCCCGTCCAGAAGTTCACCGCGGTGACGCCCAGCGACGGGACCTCGATCCCCTGCTGCGCGGAGGTGTTGGCGAGCACCCGGGCCCAGCCGGGATCGGCGGCGCGGGCGGCGGTCTCCGCCGGGCCCGCCCCCGGCATGAGGTGGTAGACGTAACCGGCCGCGCCACTGTCCATGCCAGGGTCCACGCCGTGGTCCAGCCACAGTGTCGCGTAGGGCCGGGTGACCCCCGCGGCCGTACGGTCCTCGCGCAGCGTGCGCAGCGACTGCCCGGCGGGCACGACGTAACCGCCGTGGCCGTCCAGATGAGCCCATCCGGTGCCCACGGTGAGCCGGGCGCCGGCCCTGCGGTTGTCCACGACGGTCTCGACCGGCACGCCGTCGCGGCAGGTGATGCCCGCGCCGAGGCAGACCACGGCGTCGTCGAGGAAGAACCACGACTTGAACGCCTCCAGCGTGCTCTCCAGGCCGAACAGGTGCTGACCCACGGCGGCGCACACCCCGTCGGTCGCGCCGCCCACCCATTCGGCCGGCGGGCGGGTGTCGCCCCACCCGCCGCCCGCGCCGTCCGGCAGCCGCCGGGTGGAGACCGTCGTGCCCGGCAGCCGGTAGGGGTCCACGGTGGGCCAGAAGGAGTCGGAGTACTGATCCCCCTGGCCGGTGGTCCACCAATAGAGCATCCCCGAGCCGGTGTGCCAGCCGCGCAGGTTCTCGCCGTTGCCGTGCTCGTAGTGCGCGACGCGGGAGGAGGCCATGCTGACCGCCGCGCACCAGCCGGGCCTGCGGTGCACGGCGCGGGCGCTCATGGGGAACAGGCGGTGCCCGGTGGGCTCGGCGGCGGCCGGGACGGCCGCGTCGTCCAGCACGGCCGACAGGCGCGCGTGGAACGCCAGGTCGCCGCCCTGTGTCGCCCCCTCCGCCACCTGGAGCATGGGCTCGGCGGTGTCGCGTAGGGCCCAGCCCTTGACCATGGCCCGCCAGCGGGCCCGCTCCGCGTCGGGAGCGGTCTCGGCCAGCAGCAGGACCGCCGCGGCGATCTCCCTGCCCCTCCTGTGGTCGCCGTACGACCGCCTGTCGATGCCCCGTCCGCGTACGAGGTCCATGCAGGCGCCGTCGTGGACGAAGGGCGCGAACGCCCTGTCCACCGCGTCGAGGACGGTGCCCGCCGCCGGGTCGGTGATCTCCCACGGTGTGCCCCGCAGCACGGCGAACAGCGTGGCGAGGCCGGTCAGCAGCACCGCGCCGTACCCACCCTGGTAGGCGACGGAGCCGTGTTGGATGAACGAGCCGTCGCGGTAGAAGCCGTCGCCCTCGGTGACGTAGGGGAACACCGGAGAGAGCGCCGACGCGGCGAGCGCGGCACGGCCGGGGTCACCGCCCGCGATCGCCCGCAGCAGCGTCACCGTGCACAGATCGACCCGGTTCGCCCCGGTGCTGTTGCCCTCGTAGTCGTCCAGGCGGCTTTCCGGCACGAAGGTGTCCACCGCCTCGCACAGCGCCGAGACCTGGGTGTCCGTCAGGTGCGGGGCGGCCAGCACGGCCGCGTCGAGCAGCGCCCTGGGCGTCCCGATCCGCCAGTCCCACCAGTTGCCGGTCTGCTCGGCGTCCGCGGCGTACACGTGCCGCACGTAGTGCTCGACGCCCGCGGCGACCGCCGTGCCGAGGCCCGGCTCGGCGGTCAGCCCGGTGCCCGGCAGCGCGTACGCCCGGGCCATCGCCCGCAGCCGCGCCGGGGTGGCGTCGAGAGAGGGGAAGGGCAGGTCCGGCCAGAGCGACCGGCGCGTGGGCGTCATCGCGTCGCGGTGCCGGGCGGCCTGCGCGCCCAGCCGCGCCAGCCGGGTCCGGTACGGCTCCCGCTCCGGGTCGAACGTCCCCGGCCAGCCGAGCGTGACCTCCCGCCATCGGCGGCGCAGCAGGATGAAGGTTCCGGCGTCCTCAGGGGTGGCCTTCGCACGCGGGGCGGCACAGGCCACGGCCAGCGCGGCGAGCCCGCCGAGCTGGAGAAATAATCGCCGGGAAGGTCCTTTCACGCGTAGATTATCCGCGCGATCCCTCCCTTTCATCGATCTTCCACGCGCCTCTATGGGAGCGCTCCCAACTGACGTACCTTACTTCTGCCGTTGTCACCGGGAAAAGGAGCGCGTCGTGCGACGACTGTCACGCGTGGTGTTGTCCTGTCTGGCTCTGCTGCTGCCGCTGACGGCCGCGCCGGCCGCCTCCGCGGCGCCCCCGCCCCCGCCGCACGGGCCGGGGACCTGCGCGAAGGGCGGCACGCTGTTCTGCGAGGACTTCCAGTCGCTGCCGGTCGGCGGCGCGGCGAGCCTCGGCTGGGGCGTCGACACCAAGCACGGCACGCTCACCGTGGAGCACGCCGAACGCGGGCAGAAGGTGCTGCACGTCCACACCGAGGGCAACGGGCGGGCGTTCCTCAAGGTGGACGACTTCGCCCCGCCCGGCAACGGCTTCTACGGCCGCCTGCGGCTGCGCGTGAAGGCGTTCCCGACCGCGCCCGACTGGGCCCACTACACGCTGGTCGAGGCCACCGGGGCGGGCCCGGAGATCGTCCGGCCGCTCGGCGGCCAGTACGTCCCCACGCTGCGCGAGGACCTGTGGGGCGTCGGCGCGGACGGCGGCCCGACCGGCGACTGGACCAACTGGCGCGAGTCGGCCCCCTCCAACGCCGGGGGGTGGCAGTGCGTCGAGTGGCGGATGGACCCCGCCGACAACGCGATCTCGCTCTGGTTCGACGGGGTGCCCAAGCCCGACCTCACCGTGTCCACCCGCGCCCACGGCGGCAACGACGTCGACTTCGTCTTCCCCCGCTTCGACACCGTCAAGATCGGCTGGCAGCTCTACCAGCCGAACCCCTCCCCCGCGGCGTACGACCTCTGGGTGGACGACATCGCTCTGAGCACCCGGCGCGTCGGCTGCGCCTGACGTCTCACGCGGCCGGCCGGGGCGCCCGCAGGACGGGATGCCCACCGGCCGCGATGGCGGTGAACGTTTCATGGAATCTTGTCGCCGCCCCGCTCACGGGGTTAGTTTGTTTGGCCAATTGACGAACTAAATGACTCGATTCCCGGAAGGACCGCACCCATGAGCCAACCTCCCGGCGGCCCCCTGACCAGCCGCCGCGGATTCCTCGGGATGGTCGGCGCGGGCGCGTTCGCCGCCGCCGGCCTCACCGGCTGCGCGGCCAAGAAAGAGGTGTCCAAGGGCACCGCCGTCGCCGCCGACAAGCTCAAGGGCCTCGTGCCCGCCCGCGTGCCGTTCCAGGTGACCGGCCTGACGCCCGACCTGCCCGGCTCGGAGTTCGTCGAACCCGGCTTCCTGACCAGGCCGGGCACGATGGTCCAGGCCGTCACCACCAAGCCGATCACCAGCGGCGCGGAGGTCAGGGCGATGACCCCGCTGTGGGGCACCGTCCCTCCCGGTCTCGGCGACAACTCCTACTACGACGCCGTCAACGAGCGGCTCGGCGGGGTCGTCCGGTTCAACATCTCCGACGGCAACACCTACGTCGACAAGCTGAACACGATCCTCGCCAGCGGCGACGTGCCCGAGATGATCCAGATCCCGGGCTGGAACATCGACTCCATCGCCCACTTCACCGAGGCGGCCAACAAGCTCTTCGCCGACCTGTCGCCCTATCTCGCGGGCGACAAGGCCAAGGAGTTCCCGCTGCTGGCCAACTACGACACCGCCGCGTGGACGTACGGCGTGTTCGGCGGCGTGCTCCAGGGCATCCCGTGGCAGAACGCGCCCTACCCGTTCGCCACGATCGTCCGCACGGACATCCTCGACGAGCTCGGCCTGTCCGTGCCCAAGAGCGCCGACGACCTGCTCACCCTGGGCAGGGAGCTGACCGACCCGAAGAAGAAGCGCTGGGCGTTCGGCGACATGGGCCAGGAGGTCCAGCGGGCGTTCGGCGCCCCGCGCGAGTGGCGCAAGCAGCCCGACGGCACCCTGATCTACAAGTACGAGACGCCGGAGTGGCAGCAGTCCATCGAGCTCCTGACAAAGCTGTTCGAGGCGGGATACGTCCATCCGGACGTCGTGGCCAACCAGTTCGCCGACCACAAGGAGCTCTTCGGCACCGGGCAGCTCGTCATGTACAAGGACGGGCTCGGCGCGATCCACGAGATCCTCGGCAACTATCTGCCCGGCAACCCGAAGATCGACGTGCGGGCCGTGGACCCCTACCCGGCCCACCCGGGCGGCAAGGTCATCGTCTGGCGCAACGAGCCCGCCGGCATGTTCTGCTTCATCAGGAAGGGCCTCGGCGACGCCCGCACCCGCGAGCTGCTCGGCATCGCCGACTGGTGCTCCGCGCCGTACGGCACGCAGGAGTACGACCTGGTGAACAACGGCGTCGAGGGCGAGCACTTCACGATCAAGGACGGGCAGGTCCAGCAGACCGCGCTCGGCCGCAAGGAGGTCGCCCCGACGTACCTGTTCCTGGCCGGACGGCCCGGCGCGATCACCGAGAACCAGTACCCCGGCTACGTCGAGGCCTACCACGGCTGGGAGCAGACGGCCTCGCGATACCTGGAGAACGACCCGTTCGTCGGCATCCGGGTGGAGAGGCCGTCCAAGATGGCCGGGCTGACCCAGCCGACCGAGGACAAGATGAACGAGATCTTCCGCGGCAAGCGGCCGGTCTCGGAGTGGGCCACGATCCTCAAGGACTGGCAGGAGCAGGGCGGCAACGAGGCCCGCGAGTTCTACATGAAGGTCGCCAGGGAGAACGGGCGGCTGTGAGCGCCGACGCGGACACGAGGAGTGTGACGGAGGTCCGGCCCGGGGCGACCCAGGCCGGCCCGGCCGCCGGCCCGCGGCAGGACTCCTTCGCGGCGCGGTTGCGCCGGGACTGGCCGCTGCTGGTCATGGCCATGCCGATGCTGGTGCTGGTCACCGCGTTCTGGTGGGTCCCGGCGCTGGGGAACGTCATCGCCTTCCAGGACTACAACCCGTTCAGCGGCGGCATCCTGGGCAGCCCGATCATCGGGTTCACCAACTTCGCCCAGCTGTTCGGCGACGCGCAGTTCATCCGGGCGGTGGTGAACACACTCGGCATCACCGCGTTCCAGCTCGTCTTCTACTTCCCGCTGCCGATCGCGCTGGCGCTGCTGCTCAACAGCGTGGTCTCCGGGCGGCTGCGGGCCTTCATCCAGGGCGTCGTCTACCTGCCCCACTTCTTCTCGTGGGTGCTGGTGGTCGCGATCTTCCAGCAGATGTTCGGCGGCGCCGGCCTCCTCGCGCAGATCCTGCGCGACCACGGGCACGCGGGCATCGACTGGATGACGAACTCCGACACGTTCATCCTGCTCGTGACCGCGCAAACGGTCTGGAAGGACGCCGGCTGGGGCACGATCGTGTTCCTCGCCGCGCTCAGCACGATCGACCAGAACCTGTACGAGGCCGCCGCGGTCGACGGCGCCCGCCGGTGGCGCCGGATGTGGCACATCACGCTGCCGGGCCTGCGGCCGGTCATCGTGCTGCTGCTGATCCTGCGGCTCGGCGACGCGCTCAACGTCGGCTTCGAGCAGTTCATGCTGCAGCGCGGCGCGGTCGGCAGCAAGGTGTCGGAGGTCTTCGACACCTTCGTCTACTGGTCCGGCCTGCGCACCGGCGACTTCGGCTACGGCGCGGCGGCCGGACTGTTCAAGGGCCTGGTCGGGCTGGCGCTCATCCTGGCGGCCAACCGGGTGGCGCACGCCCTCGGCGAGCGAGGGGTGTATTCGCGATCATGAACACAACGAAGGTGTCCGGGCTCGCGCCCTGGGAGGAGCCGGGATCGGCCGCCGGCCGGATCGGCAAGGGCGGCGTGCTGGTGCTCGTCGTGCTCGCCGTGCTGCTGCCGCTCTACACGATCGTGCTGACCAGCCTGTCGTCGGCCGACACGGTGAACCGGGTCGGCGGCCTGGTGCTGGTGCCGGACGGCATCACGTTCGACGCCTACCGCCAGATCTTCTCCGACAGCGTGGTCAGCCGCGCGGTGCTGGTCAGCACCGGCGTCACCGTCGTGGGAACGGCGGTCAGCCTCGGCGTGAGCGTCCTCGGGGCGTACGCGCTGTCGCGGCCGGGAACGCTGTTCCACCGGCCGATCCTGTTCTGCGTGCTGCTGATGTTCGTGTTCTTCCCCGGCCTGATCCCGACCTACCTGATGGTGGCCTCGCTCGGGCTGAAGGACTCGTACTGGTCGCTGATCCTGCCGTCGGCCGTGTCGGCGTTCAACGTGGTCGTGCTGCGCGCGTTCTTCATGAACATCCCGCGCGAGCTGCTCGACAGCGCCCGCATCGACGGCGCCGGCGAGTTCCGCATCCTGTGGCGGATCGTGCTGCCGCTGGCGAAGGCGGTCACGGCGGTCATCGGCCTGTTCTACGCGGTCGGCTACTGGAACGCGTGGTTCAACGCCATGCTCTACGTCGACGACACCCGCAGGTGGCCGCTGGCGCTGGTCCTGCGGTCGTACGTCGTGGACTCCAACCCGCTGCCGACGGCCACGGTCGGCGTGAGCGGCTTCGGCCATGTCGCGCCGCCGACCCTCGCGATCAAGATGGCCATCGTCGCCGTCGCCGTGCTGCCCGCCCTGGTCGTCTACCCGTTCGTGCAGCGTCACTTCACCAAGGGCGTCATCATCGGCGCCATCAAGGGCTGATGCGCATGCCGCTGTGGTACGGAGGGGACTACAACCCGGAGCAGTGGCCCGAGGAGGTGTGGGCCGAGGACGTCGCGCTCATGCGCCGGGCGGGGGTCACCCTCGTCACCGTCGGCGTCTTCTCCTGGTCGCGGCTGGAGCCGGCCGAGGGCCGCTACACCTTCGGCTGGCTCGACCGGGTGCTCGACCTGCTCGCCGGCGGAGGGATCGGCGTGGACCTGGCCGTCCCGACCGCCTCTCCCCCGCCGTGGTTCTCCCTGGCGCACCCCGATGCCCTGACCGTCACCCGCGACGGCGTACGGCTCACGCACGGCAGCCGCGACACCTACTGCGTGAGCGCCCCGGCGTACCGCGAGGCGTCGCTGCGGATCACCCGCGCCCTCGCCGAGCGCTACCGCGACCACCGCGCGCCGGTCATGTGGCACGTGCACAACGAGTACGGCACGCCCTGCCACTGCGACCACGCCGCCGCGGCGTTCCGGGCCTGGCTGCGCAGGCGGTACGGCGGCCTCGACGCGCTGAACGACGCCTGGACGACCGCGTTCTGGGGGCAGCACTACTCGGACTGGGCGCAGATCACCCCGCCCCGGGCGACGCAGTATCTCCCCAATCCGGGGCAGGCGCTCGACTTCCGCCGGTTCGTCTCCGACGAGATGCTCGCCCACTTCACCGAGCAGCGCGACCTGCTTCGCGAGCTGACCCCCGGCGTGCCCGTTACCACCAACTACGTGCTGGCCGGCTGGGCCTGCGTCGACCACTGGAAGTGGTCGCGCGAGGTGGACCTGGTCTCCGTCGACGACTATCCCTCCGGTCGGGGCATGGCGGCGGCCGAGCAGACCGCCTTCACCGCCGACCTGGCCCGATCGTGGGCGGGCGGGCGGCCCTGGCTGCTGATGGAGCAGGCCACGGGGTATGTGCTGGGCCCGCGCGCGTCGCCCAAGGAGCCCGGCGAGATCGCCAGGCACAGCCTGCAGCACGTCGCCCGGGGCTCGCAGGGCGCGATGTTCTTCCAGTGGCGGGCCTCCCGCGGCGGCGCCGAGCAGTGGCATCCCGGCATGGTTCCGCACGCCGGCCCGGACTCCCGCGTCTTCCGTGAGGTCTGCGCCCTGGGCGAGGCGCTGGGGCGCATTCCCGCGCCGGCCGGCGGGTCACCCGACGGGCCGCCGGTCGCCGAGGCGGAGGTCGCGATCCTGTGGGACGAGGAGGCGTGGTGGGCCGTCCAGGGGCCCGGCCTGCCGAGCGCCGAGATCGACTACCTCGCGGCCGTCCAGCAGGCCCATCGGGTGCTGTGGCGGCAGGGCGTCGCCGTCTGCTTCGCCCATCCGTCGCACGATCTGCCGGCGTACCGGGCCGTCCTCGTGCCGAGCCTCTACCTGATCTCCGACGTGGCCGCCCGGAACCTCGCGGCGTACGTGGAGGGCGGCGGCACGCTCGTCGTGTCGTTCTTCAGCGGGATCGCCGACGAGCGCACCCGGATCAGGCTGGGCGGCTACCCGGGGGCGCTGCGCGAGATCCTCGGCGTCCGCGTGGAGGAGTTCCGCCCGCTCGCCGAGCCGGTCGAACTGCCGGAACTCGGCCCCGCGACGGTGTGGAGCGAGGTCGTCCACCTGGACGGGGCGGAGGCGGTCGCCCGCTACCCCGGCGGCGGACCCGCCGTGACGCGCCACCGGTTCGGCGCCGGCACGGCCTGGTACGTCTCGACCCGGCTCGACGACTCCGGCTACGCCCGCGTCCTCGCGCTCGCCGGGCCGGCCGGGAGCGGCACCCCCGGCGTCGAGGTCGTACGGCAGCGGGACCGGGTCTTCGCCATCAACCACACGGAGGACGAGCAGCCCGTGCCGGTCGACGGCATCGACCTGATCACCGGCAGACCCGTCGACGGCAGCCTCGGCCCCGGCGGATACGTCGTCGTCCCTGCACAGACGCGCCCGAATCATCGGTAATGTGCCCACAAAGAAAGAATAGGAATAGTAAGCATTTTTCGAAGAAAGGGGGGATATGGCTCATTTGTTTGGCCGGCTGGTATGTTTGAAGTGCTCCAGTCTCCACCCCCGCGAGACCGGGCGGCCCGCGGCGGTCACCGCGTCCGGGCACCCGCCTCGGCGGTCATCCGAAGGCCGGAGCCCTTACGGGACAGGGGTTTTGCCCTGATTCCGGAAGGTTCGGGAGACACTGTCGAAGATCGCCACAAAGCCCGACTTCTTTACTTGTTTGCCACAATCTGGCATACAGGTGGGATTGCCGGACGGACCCGCATGCCATCGACCGTCGCGCATTACCGAGACCTGACACTCGGCCGGGTAGCGTCGTTCAAGACAGTACGCCCGATAAATATGGATGAAGGCGCGTATATGACAACGCAGCAGCTCGAGATTACTGTGAGCGATCACCAGCCGGCCGTCGTGGTCGCGCTGCGGGGTGAACTCGACATCGCCAGCGGGGACACGCTCCGCCGGGCGATCAGACATCTCGTTCGCCAGGGTCGCGTCAAGATCGTGGCGGATGCGTCCGGTCTGCGGTTCTGCGACTCATGCGGCCTGGAAGCGCTGCTGGACGCACAGGACGAAATCGAGAAGGCCGCCGGTTCCATGCGGCTCACCGGCGTTCACGGCATCTTGAAGATCGTCCTTGAGGCGACCCGGCTGCGCGACACGTTTGTCATCGACGGCACGCCCGTCGAGGCCGTCGCCGCCATGGTGGTGGCCGGATCGCACGACGTGTCCATGGTCTGAGACAGACCTCACCGTTTGACCGCCGCCCCCGCCCTCTCGCCGAGGGCGGGGGCTTGCTATCGCTCGGCGCTAGGGAACGGACCCACGTCCGGCACGGTCAGGCCCAGCAGGAGGCGGCCGTCTGCGCCATGAGCAGCTCGGCCACGTCGCACAGCCGGCCGCGCCGGGCGTACGCCGCGCGCTGACGCGCCGCCCCGGACCCGCTGCGGCGCAGGCGCTCGATCTGGTCGGTCAACGGCGTCCAGTCGCCGTTCTCCTCCAGCACCGGCCGCACATGATCGAGCAGGCGGTCGACCAGCCGCCAGGCCGGCACCCTGTTTCCGCAAACCCTGTTTCCGCAAACCTTGTCTCCGGAGACCCCGGCTCCGGCGAGCAGATCGAGGGCCTCGCCGTCCACGCCGTCGCGGGCGGCCCTCCAGTAGGCCGCCCGCAGCAGGGTGTCCTCGACCTCGGGGGCGGGCACTCCGGCCCGCACGTCGCGCAGCGCCGTCTCGGCCAGCCCCCGCACCAGCCCGGCCAGCAGCACGGTCTCCCCGGCCGTCGGGCACACGTCGGCCGCGCGGATCTCCAGCGTCGGCACATGATCGGACGGGCGGACCATCCAATAGATCATTCCGCGGTCGAGGATGGTGCCCCCGGCCAGCATGCCGGCCACCAGGCTCTCGTAGTGCTCGACCGACCGGAAGAACGGCGGCGGCTCCGCGCTCGGCCATCTGCCCATCATCGGCGCACGCCAGCTCGCATACCCGGTGTCCCTGCCGTCCGCGATCGGCGAATTCGCCGCCAGCGCCTGCAGGACCGGGAGCCAGGGCCGCAGGTGGTTGCTGACGCGCAGCGCCTCCTCGCGGTCGGCGATCCCGACGTGGACGTGGCAGCCGCAGACGCCCTGACCATCCATGATCGCCCCGAACTCGCGGAGCATGGCCTGATAGCGAGGGCACGGCGAGAGGGGCGGCACTCCCGGGTTGCCGTCCAGAGCGGTGCCGCACGCGACGAGCGCGAGCCCGATGCTCGCGGCGGCGCCCGCGGCCGCGCGGCGCATTTCGAGCAGGTCGCCGTGCAGGTCCCGCAGGCTGGTGTGCACGGCGGTGTTGCTCTCCAGTTGGAACTGTGTCAGTTCGAACACCAGCCGGTCCGCCCCCGGCCCGGCCGCCCGCTCGCGGATCTCCCGCGCCGCCGGGACGACCCGCCCGGTTCGCGGATCGGCGAGCAGGAACTCCTCCTCGACCCCGAGCGTGAGCGTCGTCGGACTCACGGTTGCCTGCGCGACGAGGGAGGGTCCGTGCACGGTGTCGAACCGGACCTCCCTTGTCACGTCTGGCATAAGCGGTCTTTTCAGGAGGGGTCCAGTCGGTCAGTCCCCCATTCCCCCTGGCCATCGGGCAAAAACCCACATATGGCGTTTCTTGACCGTCCAGCTCGATCGTCCGGCTTGGCCCTCCGTCGCGGCTTTCCGCAGGCCGTACGCCCCGGTTCGGAGGGGGGCCGCTGCTCTAGACTGGCGAACCTGGCCGGGGCTCCGGCCAGGTCCCGTCTTCCCCTTCCCCCCACGCCCGACCGTCCCCACAACGTCCGCCGAGGTGTGCTCCGTGACCGCCGCCGTCGTACTGACCCCCGTGTCCGCCCCGGTCGCCGACCATGTGCTGGTCGTCGCGCTCGACGGCGCCCTGGACTACACGAACGCCGAACGGTTGCGCCAGGACGTCGAGGCGGCCCTCGGCGAGGAGCACCGCGAGCTCGTCCTCGACCTGAGCGGCATGGACTTCTGCGACTCCACCGGCATCCGGATCCTGCTGTCCGTACGGAAGCTGATGCAGGAGCGCGACGGCGCGGTGACGATGGCGAGCCTGAACGCCCGGCTGACGAGGATCTTCAAACTCACCGGACTGACCAGCGCCTTCACGCTCACGGCGAGCCTGGCGGAGGCCGTCGCCGCGGTCGGCGCGCGGTCAACCCCCAGGTGAGGGCAGGCAGGTGAAGGCAGGGAACGGGTAACGAGACGGTAGCCTCGAAGACATCGGGCGGCAGACCCAGCCAGGAAGACAGCGGCGAGGAGGACAGGTGGTGGATCACCGCCGGCAGTGGCCGATAACGGATGATCTCGCGGCGCTGCGCGAGAACATCCAGCGGTACGCCCTGCGGGCAGGCCTGACCGGCTCCCGGCTGGACGACCTCGTCATCGCCGCCAACGAGGCCGCCATCAACGTGCTCGAACACGGAGGGGGAGCCGGCACCCTGGCGATCTCCTGCGACGGCGGCGTGCTCGCCGTCGACGTCGCCGACCATGTCGGCGTCCTGCGGCCCGGTGCGGTGCCGGACGAACGGCCCACCGGTCGCGGCGACCGCGGCTTCGGCCTGTGGCTCATGGGTGAGCTGTGCGACGCGGTGACCATCGACCAAGTCCCCGGACAGTCGACGATCCGGCTGTCGATGCAGGTTGACGACGGCGCCGCCGACGAGGGCGCCGCCCCCGTCGGGCGCAGCGCCCGCCCCGTCTGAGCGGGCGCCGGCCCTGTCGGCACCGGCGGCCCGTCGCGGACCCGGGTTGAGCCAGGTTGAGTCCGGATTGAGCCCTGGTTGGCCCTGGGTATCGTCCCGATCCCGTAAACCGGGCCATCACGGCTGTCCGGCCGCCTTAACCTGGGTCCGCGACCACCTCCTCATGGCTGCTGGACGGCTACTTGAGGAATGCCCATGACGCGGCGGCAACCGCGATCAGGGCGCAGAGGCGGATGGTCCGGGGTGTGCTGTCAACCACGTCCCGGACCGCTCTGGCCACCTCGCCGATCCACGAGCCGAACTCCGGGTCGTGAATCCGCCCTTCATGACGGCGTCCCCCGCTCGCGCGGGGCCTGATAGCAGTCATCGGGGCCCCCTCCCCATATGCGCTGTCCGGGATCGATCTCCCGGATCTGTCGGTCGGCCCGATCAGGAATCCGTTCCCGGCCGGTCCGGGGCGCGCCATGGGCGGAATCCCCGCCGCCGTCGCGCCGCCGACCCGGTAGGAGGGATTCCGGACCTTTCCCTGATGTTCACAGGTGACCCACCGTGCACGCAACGCATACGAGCGGCATTCTAGGTTCCGTACGAAGAGTGACGATCAGATCACAGCATGCGATAGCTTTTGATCCTGATTTGTCCGTCGATGCGAAGTTGGCTGTCCGTTTTGTCCGCAGCGCTTTCCGGAATTTTGGGTCAGCGCGCGACACGCCGTCATTTGTCTCAGAGGACGGCATCGGGCGGCATGTCAGGGCCGCCCACGGCACGTCCGCACGACGTCCGGGCCCACTTCGAGAGGGGGTGTACGAGACGATGTTACCGTGCGTGACGCCCTCGTCACGCATCACCGGCCGGGTGGCGGCTTCAGGACCCGAGGTCGCGTACGGCGTTCTCAAGGCACCGCGTCAGCGCCTCCACCCGCTCCTCCGTCACCGGCTCGTCGCCGCAGGCCTCGGGCAGGTCCGCGCGGCGCACCACCACGAGCGTGCGGTGCCTCTCGTCGATCTCGCCGAGCGGCAGCACGAGGCACTCGCCCCGGACGAAGACCAGCGCGACGTCCGGGTCGGCCGACTCCAGCAGCCGCCGTACGCAGTCGGGGTCGAGCAGCACCATCGCGCCTCCCTCGCCGCGGCCTGCTACGGCCGCGTGCCCACGCCGGTCGTGACCTCCTTGATCCGCCTCCGGCTCGAGTCGGGCGCGAGCGGCGGGGTCTCCATGCCCGCACCGCGCCGCATGCCCTCGATCACCGCGCGCAGGGCGTCCACCGCGCTGTGCCGGGGCTGCCAGCCCAGCTCCCGCCGGGCGCGGGTGGTGTCCATGATCGGGATCTGCAGGACCATCTCCACCATGCCCGGCGAGGCCGGGATCAGCCGCAGGTGCCAACCGGCCGACACCGCCGTGCGCACCACCGCGGCCGGGACCGGCACCAGCCGCGCGCCGAGCAGGTCCGCCAGCACGGCGGGATCGATCACGGGGTCGGCGGCGATGTTGAACGCGCCCCGCACGTCGCGGGTGAGCGCCAGCCGGAACGCCTCGCCGGCGTCCCGCGAGTGGAGCGCCTGGAACCGCAGCCGCGGCATGTCCGGCACGAACGGGATCAGCCCCGGCCGCATCAGCCGCCGCGGCAGGAACGGCCCGGCGAACAGCCGCCGCTGCTCGGTCGCGGCCTCCTCCTTGAAGATGAACCCCGGCCGCATCCGCACGACGCGGATGTCCGGGTGGTCGCGCTCGAAGATGTCGAGCATGCGCTCGACGTAGGCCTTCTCCCGCCCGTACGCGGCGTTCGGCCAGCCGTTGGTCGGCCAGGACTCGTCGACGGGCGGGTCCTTGGGCCCCGGCGAGTACGCCCCGACCGACGACGAGTGGACGAGGACGGAGACCCCGGCCCGGACGGCGGCGTCGAAGACGCGCTTGCTGCCCAGCACATTGGAGTTCCAGGTGGTGACCGGGTCGTGCGTGGGCTGGAACAGCCAGGCCAGATGCACGACCGCGTCGGCGCCGGCGAGGATCGGATCGAGATCGTCCCGGAAGACGTCGGCCGTATGCCACTCGGTCTTCGCCGGCTGCCGGCTCGGCATCCGCCTGGCGACCCCGACGATCGAGGTCACGCTCGGCTCGGACTCGAGGGCGGCGAGCACGCTCGTGCCGACGTTTCCGCTCGCACCAATCACGACAACTCGCATGAAATACTCCGTTTCCTGGCATCAGCCGCCACAAACCGCGATGACCCACATCCCCGACCAATCGGTGATCACGCGCTTCGTGGTTGCCCGGCTGGAGCGGGCCCGAAGATGGTGTTCCAGATTTCCCCTGGGACAATGCGGGGGAATCAGTGGTGGCGCGGGAATACCGCTACCTAGGAGGATTAAGTTCTCAATCTGGTCAGAGAGGCGGAGCGGCAGAGATGGCTCAGATCGTCGGTGGCGGACGCCCCGTCAATGACGCCGAGCGAAGGGTCATCGCCCACCTGCGGGACAACGCCCCTGACGACTGGCTGCTGCTGCACAACATCGAGATCCCGCGCGGCGCGGACCTGTTCGAGGTGGACGTGGTTGTGCTCACCGGCCACTCGCTCGTGGTGATCGACGTGAAGGGCGCCCGGGGCCGGTTCGAGGTGTCGGGCACGCGATGGTTCCCCCAGCACCGGGAGGCGTTCGGCTCACCGGTCGCCAAGCTGCGCGGCACCGCGCGGGCGCTGAAGGGCCTGCTGATCGAGGAGCACCGCGAGCTGGAGCGGTTGTATGTCGACAACGTGGTGGTGCTGACCGCCCCCGGAGCCGTCCTCGTCGACCCCAGCGGCCGCGACGCCCGGCACGTCACCACGATCGCCGGGGTCATCCCCATGCTCAGCGACGCGTCCCGGGTGCGGCACGGGTGCAGCCGCGACGCCGAGCCGTACCGCACGGCGATCCTGGAGGCGCTGAACGGCACCGTGCGCCGCTCGACCGCGCCGCCGCGCTTCGGCAACTGGGAGGTGGAGGAGCAGCTCGGCGGCGACATCCGGGTCACCGAGTATCGCGCCGTCAACTCGACGGCCCCGGCCAGCGGGACCGTGCTGCTGCGGGTCTACCGCGCCGACCCGATGGCCGAGCAGCGCCGGCGGGTGGCCGAGCAGCGCCGGATCGCCAACGCCTACCAGTCGCTCGCGAAGATCCCGCCGCACCCCTGCGTCGTACGCTCGCGGGACTTCTTCGCGATCGACGACGAGAGCCGGTTCGTGCTCGTGCTCGACGACGTCCACGGGCAGGCCCTGCACCTGCACCTGACCGGGCGGAGGCTGGGCATCGACGCCAAGCTCGGCGTGATGGAGGACATGCTGGACGGCCTCGCGCACGTCCACGCCAACAACGTCATCCACCGGGCGCTGACCCCTGCCTGCGTGCTCGTCACCGACGACGGGAACGCGATGCTGACCGGCTTCGACTACGCCAAGCCCGGCTCGCGCAAGCACACCGTGGCCAACGAGCTGCCCAACATCCTCGACGTCCACTACGTCGCCCCCGAATGCCGGGCGCGCCCCGACCGGATGACCCCCGCCGCCGACGTGTACTCGGCCGGGGTCATCGCCTTCCAGCTCCTCACCGGCGAGCTTCCCACGCCCGGCGTGGACGCCGAGCCGGACGCCGGCGGCGTCGCCCCCGAGGTCATGGACCTCGTACGGCGAATGCGCGACCCCACGCCGGCCAAGCGCCCGGACGCGGCCACGGCCCTCGTGGAGCTGCGGGTGGCCCGCGACGCCCAGCCGCGGCGGCGGCGCGCGCCGTTCGGCGGCAGGATCAGGAGCGCCCTGCGTCGCCTGTCCCGCCGCTGAGACCGGGACGGTCACGCGGGACCTTCGGCACTTCTCCCGCGGCGCGGGGAAGGCTAGGGTCCGGTTCATGATTCGGGTGTTC
This sequence comes from Microbispora bryophytorum, assembly GCF_043197435.1. Lineage (NCBI taxonomy): Bacteria > Bacillati > Actinomycetota > Actinomycetes > Streptosporangiales > Streptosporangiaceae > Microbispora > Microbispora bryophytorum. The sequence continues at coordinate 135,753 of NZ_JBICTF010000011.1, forward strand.
CTGGTGGACGACCACGAGGTCGTGCGGCGTGGGGTGGCGGCGTTGCTGGACGCCGAGGACGACATCGAGATCGTCGGCGAGGCGGGGACGGCCGAGTCGGCGGTGGCCCGCATCCCCGCGCTGAAGCCGGATGTGGCGGTGCTCGACGTGCGCCTGCCCGACGGCAGCGGGGTGGACGTCTGCCGTGAGGTGCGCTCGAAGGTGCCCGGCCTGGCCTGCCTGATGCTGACCTCCTACGCCGACGACGAGGCGCTGTTCAACGCGGTCATGGCCGGCGCGGCCGGGTACGTGCTCAAGCAGATCCACGGCTCGGACCTGGTCGGCGCGGTGCGCACGGTGGCCGGCGGGCAGTCGTTGCTCGACCCGCAGACCACCGCCGCGATGCTGCACCGGCTGCGCGACCAGGCCGCGAAGAAGGACCCGCTGGCCGCGCTGTCGGACCAGGAGCGGCAGATCCTGGAGCTGATCGGCGAGGGCCTGACCAACCGCCAGATCGGCGAGCGGATGTTCCTGGCCGAGAAGACGGTCAAGAACTACGTGTCCAACCTGCTGAGCAAGCTCGACATGCAGCGCCGCACCCAGGCCGCCGCGCTCGCCGCCCGCCTCAAGGCCGGGCGGGAGAGCTGAGCCGGGGCCGATCGACGTCGACGACGGGACCTTCGTCCCTAACCCGCTCGGCGGCCGATCCCCCAAGCTTGCAGACATGAAGCTCGACTCGGCCGGCCTGGAGATCCTCAGCGGAGGGGAGTGCCTGAACCTGCTGGCCTCCGCCCCGATCGGCAGGATCGTCTTCACCGATCGCGCCCTCCCCGCCGTCCAACCGGTCAACTTCTGCCTGCTCGACGGGAACATCGTCATCCGCACCGCCCCCGGCTCCAAACTGGCCGCCGCGGCGCGCAACGCCGTCGTCGCCTTCGAGGCCGACGACTTCGACGCGACGTTCCGTACGGGCTGGTCGGTGACCGCGGTCGGGCACGCCCGCGCGGTCTCGGAACCGGAGGAGATCGCCCGCCTGTCGGCGCTGCCGCTCACGCCGTGGGTGCCCGGAAGCCACGACCACTTCATCGTGATGGCGCCCGAGCAGATCTCCGGCCGCCGGCTGAGCCGGTAATCCGAACCGGTGGATGATGGGAACGTGCGTGCGCGTCCCGTCTCCCCGTCCCTGCTCGTGGAGGAACTCGCCGACCTGATCGCCGACCGGCCGCGCGACGCGTGGGTGCGCGTCGCCGTGGACGGCGCTCCCGCCGCAGGACCGGGACGGGTGGCCGACGACCTGGTGGAGCCGCTGCGCCTGCGGGGCCGGGAGGTCCTGCGGGTGCCCGTGGCCGGGTTCCTGCGCCCGGCCTCGCTCCGGCTGGAGTTCGGCCGCACCGACCCCGACGCGTTCTACGACGAGTGGCTGGACGTGGGCGGCCTCACCCGCGAGGTGCTCGGACCGCTCGAACCCGGCCGTACGGGCCGGGTGCTGCCCTCGCTGTGGGACAGCGAGCGCGACCGGGCCACCCGCGCGGACTACGTGACGCTGAAGCCGGGCGGGGTGGTGCTGCTCGACGGCGCGCTGCTACTCGGGCGCGGCCTGCCGTTCGACCTGACCGTCCATCTGGCCATATCGCCCGCCGCGCTGACCCGCCGGACGCCGCCCGGGGAGCGGTGGACGCTGCCCGCCTACGAGCGGTACGAGCGCGAGACCGGCCCGGTGCGGGCCGCCGACGTGGTCGTCCGCGTCGAGGACCCGCGCCACCCCGCCGTGATCAGTCTCTAGAGCCCGTACTCCTCCAGCAGGCGCAGCCACACCTCGCTGACGGTCGGGAACGCCGGGACGGCGTGCCACAGGTCGTCCAGGGTCACCCCTGTCGTGACCGCGATCGTCGCGGCGTGCAGCAGCTCGGCCGCCCCCGGGGCCACGAAGGTCACGCCGAGCAGCACCCGGCGGCGCTCGTCCACCACCGCCTTGGCCTTGCCCCGGTAGCCGTCGCCGAGGAGGTAGCCGCCCGCCACCTGCTCCATGTCATATTCCACGACCCGCACGTCGAAGCCCTCGGCGCGGGCCTGCGCCTCCGTGCGGCCCACCGCGCACACCTGGGGATCGGTGAAGACCACCTGCGGCGCCCCGGCACGGCCCGCGCGGTCGCGCATGCCGGGCCGGTCGTCCGCCTCGCCCCGCGCCCGGGCGACGATCACGTCGGAGGCCACCCGCGCCTGGTACTTGCCCATGTGCGTGAGGAGCGCGTGGCCGTTGACGTCGCCCACCGCGTAGAGCCAGCCGTCCGCCACGCCGGTGGCCCGCATGCTCTCGTCCACCTCGACGGGACCGGACTCCGGCAGCCCGACCGAGGCCAGGCCGAGGTCGCCGACGGCGGACCTGCGGCCGGTGGCGACCAGGATCTCGTCGGCCGTGACCGTTCCCCCGCTCGCGAGCCGCACCGTGACCTCGCCTCCCGGCTCCGGCCGCTCGACCTTCTCGGCGCTCTCGTGCGTGCGGATGTCGATCCCCTGGTCCGTCAGCGACCGGGCGACCGTCTCCCCGGCGAAGGGCTCCATCCTCGTCAGCAGCTCGCCGCCCCGGACGAGCATCGTGACCTCCCTGGCCCCGAGCCCGCGCATGGCCTGAGCCATCTCGCACGCGACCACGCCGCCGCCGATCACCACGAGCCGCTCCGGTACGGCACGCATGCCGGTCGCCTCACGGTTCGTCCACGGCTCGGCTGCGGCGAGGCCGGGCACGGGCGGGATCACCGGGCCGGACCCGGTGGCCAGCATGACGGCGTGGTTCGCGACGAGCGTCCGGACGCCGCCGTCGGCCGTCGTGACCTCGACCCGCCGGGGGCCGGCGAGCCGTCCCGTGCCGCGCACGAGCGTCACACCCGCCGAGTCGAGCCACCGGACCTGCCCCGCGTCGTCGTAGTCGGAGACCGCGGCGTCACGCCGGGCCAGCACCGCGGCGGCGTCGATCGGCCCGCCCTCGGCTGTGTCGTCCAGCCGCAGCCCCGTGACCCGGCGCACCTCTCCCGCGAGGTCCACCGGGCGCAGGAGCGCCTTGCTCGGTATGCAGGCCCAGTAGGTGCACTCCCCTCCCGCCAGCTCGCTCTCCACGATGGCGGTGCTCAGGCCGGCCGCCGCCACCCGTCCCGCCGCGACCTCTCCCGCGGGACCGGCACCAATCACGATCACATCGAAGGCTTCCACGGATTCCACCCTGTCACGAGGGCGGCCGTGACGTGGAGACGAGCCCCCCTTCGTAGGCGGCGATGACCAGCTGGGCCCGGTCGCGCGCGCCGAGCTTGGCGAGCAGGTGGCCGATGTGGGTCTTCACGGTGGCCGTGCTCACATGCAGGCTCGCGGCGATCTCCAGGTTGGACAGGCCGCGCGCGACGAGCGTGAGCACCTCACGCTCCCGAGCGGTGAGGCCGTCGAGCGAGGGGCCGGATCGAGGCCGGTCCGCGGCGGTCCGGCCGAACTGTGTTGACTGGGCGAACTGTGTGAACTGGGCGATCAGCCGCCGCGTCACGCTCGGCGCCAGCAGCCCCTCGCCGGCGGCGATGACGCGGATCGCCGTCAACAGGTCGGCGGGCGGGGTGTTCTTCAGCAGGAACCCGCTCGCCCCGGCCCGCAGCCCCGCGTAGACGTACTCGTCGAGGTCGAACGTCGTGAGGATCAGCACCTTCACGCCGGATGGCTCGGCGCAGATCCGCCGGGTCGCCTCGATGCCGTCCATGCCGGGCATCCGCACGTCCATCAGCACGACGTCGGGACGCTCGGCGCGAGCCAGTTCGACGGCCCGCGCCCCGGTGCCCGCCTCGCCGACCGCGACCAGCCCCGGCGTGCTGTCGACCAGCAGGCGCAGGCTGCCGCGCAGCAGTTCCTGGTCGTCGGCGAGCAGCACCCGGATCGGCTCGTTCACGTCCCCTCCCTTTCCAGCGGCAGGCGGGCGAGCACGCGGAACCCGCCGCCGGGCAGCGGACCGGCCGCGAACTCCCCGCCGTACGCCGCGACGCGCTCGCGCATCCCGACCACCCCGTGCCCGACCACCCCGTGCCCGATCAACCCGTCCCCGGGCGGGCCGGGGGGCAGGACCCGGCGGCCCGGCCCGTCGTCGGTCACCTCGATCCGCACCCGTTCTCCCTCGTCGTGCACCGAAACCCGGCAGGCCGCCGGAGCGGCGTGCCTGACCACGTTGGTCACGGCCTCCTGAACGATCCGGTGGACCGCCAGCTCCAACGCCGGGGGCAGGCCGCCGTCCGTCACCCGCACGTCCAGATCCACGCGTACGCCCGCGGCCGCCGCGCGCTCGGCGATGTCCGGCAGCGCCGCGAGGCCCGGCGCCGGAGACAGCGCGCCGGTGACCTCTCCGGGGGCCGTACGCAGCACGCCGAGCATGTGCCGCATCTCGGTCAGCGCCTGCCTGCTCGTGCTCTCGATGACCCGCAGCGCCTCCAGGGCCTCCTCCGGCCGCCGGTCCGCCACGTGCGCCGCGACCCCGGCCTTGACCCCGATGAGGCTGAGCGTGTGGGAGACCACGTCGTGCATCTCCCTGGCGATGCGCAGCCGCTCCTCGGTCACCGCGCGCTCGGCGGCCTGCTCGGCCCGGTGCGCGGCGTACGCCCGGCGCTCCCGCACCGCCCTGCCGATCGTCCAGGCGCCGCCCAGCGCGAGCGAGCCGAGCACGACGGTCTCCACGATCCGCCTGACCTCCGGCTCGCCCGCCACGCCGCCGAACGCCGCCAGCAGCAGCGCCCCGACGGTCAGCGCGCCGATCGCCGCCGTCGGCTCCCACCGGCGCCGCCGCGTGGTGAGCGCGACCGGATAGAGCGCGTACGCCGCGGCGGCCAGCGGCTCCCGCGTGACACCGAGCGCCATGGCCGCCACGGACGCGACCGCGACGACGCAGAAGACCGTCAGCGGCCACCGCCGCCGGACCGCGAGCGGCAGCGTCATCGCGGCGATCAGAACCCAGGCCACGGGATGATGCACGGCCGGGGAGTCGACGACCAGCACGAACGCGTAACCCAGCGCGACCGGCAGGTCGAGCGCGACCAGCTCACGGGGGCGCAGCGGCCGGGGGAACAACGGCCGCACGTCCGGATCGTCCACGCGCCCACGCTAGCCATACGCGGGCGCGCTCCGCCTCCTCCCCCGGTCTGTCATGCCACGGTCTGAGGCGCGTCCGGCGGATCGCACCTCGCTCCGACGCGGGAGACGGGCGGCGCGCGAGACCGTCGGGACATGATCGAAGTGAGAGAGCTGACCAAGCGCTACGGGCGCACGGTCGCCGTGGACGGGCTGACGTTCCACGTGAAACCAGGCCGCGTGACCGGGTTCCTCGGGCCGAACGGCGCGGGCAAGTCCACGACCATGCGGGTGATCCTGGGCCTGGACCGCCCGGCGAGCGGCGAGGCGCTGGTGAACGGCCGCCGCTACGACCGCATCCGGCACCCGATGCGGGAGGTGGGCGCGCTCCTGGACGCCGGCGCCGTCCAGGGCGGCCGTACGCCCCTCGGCCACCTGAGCTGGATGGCCCGCGCCAACCGCATCGGGATTGGGCGAGTCGTGTCCGCCATCGAGCAGGTGGGCCTGGCCGGCGTTGCCCGCAAGCGAGTCGGGGGCTTCTCGCTCGGCATGCGCCAGCGTCTCGGAATCGCCGCCGCGCTCCTCGGCGACCCCGCGGTGCTGCTGCTGGACGAGCCCGTCAACGGCCTCGATCCGGACGGCGTGCGCTGGATCCGCGAACTGCTGCGCGGCCTCGCCGCCGAGGGACGCACGGTGCTCCTGTCGAGCCATTTGATGAGCGAGATGGAGCTCACCGCGGACCACCTCGTCATCATCGGCGGCGGGCGGCTCATCGCGGACACCCCGATGCGGGAGCTGACCGCCGTGCGAGACGTCCTCGTCCGCAGCAGCCGCGCCGGTGACCTCGCCGGCGCGCTGTTGGCCGCGGGCGGGACGGTCGCCGCCGAGGACGACGGGGGCCTGTCGGTGCGCGGCCTGGATCCTGAGGAGATCGGCGACCTCGCCGCCCGGCACGCGATCCCCCTCCACGAGGTCACCCCGCGCGGCGTCTCACTTGAGGAGACCTACATGCGGCTCACGGGTGGGGGTGCGGACCGGTGATCGACGCCCTGGCCGCCGAATGGCTCAAGCTCCGCACCCTCCGGTCCACCTCCGTCGTCTTCGGCGTGGTCGCCGTCGTCGTCGCTCTCATGGCCCTGCTGGCGTGGTACGCCGTCCACCTGTGGGAGGGCCTGCCGCCCGACCAGCGCGACCGCCTTGAGGTGTCGTCGCTGCCCGAGCTCGCCAACTGGCTCGCCTCGCTGTGCCTGGCCGTGCTGGGCGTCCTCGCCTTCTCCGGCGAGTACGGCACCGGCATGATCCGCACCACGTTCACCGTGCTGCCGTCGCGCGGGCGGGTGCTCGCCGCCAAGGCGGGCGTCGTCGCGGTCGTCGCCTTCTGCACGGGACTCGCGGCCGTGCTCGCGACGTACGCCGCCGGGCGGCTCATCATCGGCGATCGGCCCATCCAGGGGCAGTCGGCCGAAACGCTGAGCCGTCAGATGCCGCTCTTCCTCGCGTTGAGCCTGTCCATCGCGATGTTCGCGCTGCTCGGCCTGTGCCTGGCCGCGATCACCCGGTCGGCCGTCGCCGCCGTCGCCGCACTCGTGGCGGTCTGGTACGTGCTTCCGATCATCGTCAACAACATCCCGGCGCCCTGGAACGAGCGCATCGGCTCGATCCTGCCAGGCGCCCTGGCGGGCCAGCTGGCCGGCACCGGCAACCCCCAGTCACTCGGCGGCGCGCTCCTGTCGCCGCTCGCCGCGCTCGCGGCGATGGCCGCCTGGGTGGCGGTGCCGTACGCGGTGGCCGCCGTCCTGCTGGCCCGCAGGGACGTCTGACGGCTCAGCTCGCGCTCAGCGGCACGCAGGCTCCGGTGGTCGCGGTGGTCCCGGTCGTACCGGTGGCCGGCTTCGCGGCCGTGTTCGCACCCGCGCCCGGCGCGAGGGACACCTTGGCCGTGAGCGAGAGGGTCAGGGGCAGGGTGAGGCCGGGCGAACAGGCGGGAGCGCACGTCGCGGGCGCGAGCGCGGGCTTCACGACAGGCTGCGCGACAGGCTTAACGGCGGGCTTGACGGCCGCCTTCACCACGGGCTTCACCACCGGCTTGACGGCCGGCTTGGCGGCCGACTGCACGACGGGCTGAACGACCGTGGGCGGCGTCGTCGGCGGCGTCGTCGGCGGTGTCGTGGGCGTGGGCGTGGGTGTGGGCGTGAGCGGCCGGGGCGCCGGGCGGTCCCGCTTGCCGTCCTTCTTCCCGTCCACGGCGACGGACCGATCCACGTCGTGCTCTTCCGTCCGCGGGGAGACCATCGTCTTGGAGTCCCCCTCCTGGCCGTCGCGGACGAGCTCGGCCGCCTCGGAAGTGTCCTGCAACGCGGCCCACTGGTCCTGGTCGCTGTACGTCTGGGCGGAGACGCTGTCGTTCTGCCAGTTGTACGGCAGCGCGGCCGCGGACGTCGTCTCCTTCTGGAAGGGGACGAGGACCAGCGTGAGGTCGCGCATCAGGAACTGGTGCTGGCGCTGCTGCTCCCGCAGCCGCTGATTGTGCCGGTGCCCGTTCTTCTGGCGGTTGTTCCGCCCCCGGGAGTGCGGATGGCCGAGCCGGACGAGGCTGTGCTGTGCGGACATCGTGGCGGCCCCCGCCGGAGCCGCGACGAGAGGAACGCTCGCGATCACGGCGCCACCGGCGAGGACGGCGCCGATCGCGAGGACCCCGGCGACGCTCGTGCTTTTTGCCATTTCGTTTTCCCCCTAGAACAACCAGAGAACAACCACCGTGCGTATCGATCTCGGGGTTTCCACACAGATCACCGGACAAACGAGCTAAGCCCGATCTTTCCCTTCCCCTACGCATTGTTGAGGCCACCGCAGGTTTAAATGTCCGCTTTATAAGAGAAATGTCATGACACCGCCCGATGCCGCTGGCCGTACGGTCGCGAAGTGAGGGCGGGGCAGGTCAGGGTACGGCCCAGGCATGACCTCAGCACGGGACGAACTGGCGGGGCTCGACCCCTTCGACATCTTCGACACCGAGGCGGCGCGGCTGGACCGCTTCTTCTCCTCCCTCGGCTCCTCCCTCGACGAGGACGGCTGGAACCGCCCCTCCCGGTGCGACGGCTGGACCGTGCGCGACGTGCTCGCCCACCTGGCCGGCGAGGAGTCGTACAACCACGCGTGCCTGGACGACGACATCGACGGGTTCTACGAACTGCTCGAACACGAGGGTGTGGGCGGCGGCTTCGACGGCTTCAACGAATGGTGCGTGCGCAAGCGGCAGGGCCTGCCGGTGGAGCAGGTGCTCGACGAGTGGCGGACCAGGAACGGGGAGACGCGAAGGCGGATGCGCGCCCTCGGCCGCGACGGCACGCTGCACACGTCGGCCGGCCCCTACCCGGCCGGTCTCCAGGCCTTCCACTACGCCTCGGAGTACGCCACGCACGCCGACGACGTCGCAGCCCCTGTGCCGCCCGACGAGGCCGGCGACCGTCTCGGCTGGCGGGTCCGATTCGGCATGTTCGTGCTGGAGGAGCAGGGGTCCCCGGCGCGGGTCGAACGCGCCTGCGGCCGGGTGCAGGTGCAGGTGGACGACGGCCTGACCGCCGATCTCTCCCCCGAGGAGTTCGTCGAGGCGACGGTCGGGCGTCTGCCCGCCGGGCATCGTCTCGACGATCGCGTCAGGAGCGCGCTGCGCTGCCTCGCCTGAGCGGCCCGCGGGAGACCGGGACCCGGCGCGAAGACAACCGGCACAAAGACAACACGCCGGGCGCCCCTACGGGCACCCGGCGTGCGGACATAACGGATCGGACCGCGCCCTCGGCACCGGTGGTAATAAGCCACTCGTCCCCTGTCGCGGCGGGACCGCCGCCCACGACCCGGTGTTCCCGGAAGCGGGCCGCGCGGACACGGCCGCACACACGGTCACAGCCCTCGGAGTGACGGCACGCGCGGTGACGGGCGCGGCGGAGCCCCGGCATGCGGCTCCACCTCTCACCGGCCCTCCCGCAGCGCCTCCTACCGGGCCTCCAACTGGGCGCCGGTACGGCAGGCCGGCCGGACGTTCGCGGCCGGGCGGCCGGGTGGGACCACCGGGCCGGCGGTCGACGGCGGCGCGCCGGCGCACCGAATATGAAATGCGTATCGATAAACGCTTCATGCGAATTCCCCGAATGAAAAATGCGGCCAGGACAGGCCGGTTTTGCCCGGGGGGATCCGGACGTGCGGCGGCCCGTCAACGATGTACCGGGATCGGGCCCAAATCAATCAGGCGCGCCGGAGAGAACGCATTCCGCCCGATTAGACAGGAGATCAGGGCAGCCAGGAAACGCGACCGCGCAGCAGGCCGTACCCGACGAAGGCCACCACGTCGATCAGCGTGTGCGCGATGATCAGCGGCATGGTCCGCCCCCAGCGCTGGTAGAGCCGGCCGAAGACCACACCCATCACGATGTTGCCGACGAAGCCGCCGAAGCCCTGGTAGAGGTGGTAGGAGCCGCGCAGGACGGCCGACGCCCCCAGCGCTCGCCACGGCGACCAGCCCCGCTGCCGCAGCCGATGCAGCAGATAACCGGCGACCAGCACCTCCTCCAGCACGCCGTTCTGGGCCGCCTCGGCCACCAGGACCGGGATCCGCCACCAGATGTCCGGCAGGCTGTCGGGCACGACGTTCAGGTTGATCCCGGACTGGAAGGCGAACAGGTAGAACAGCAGCCCGCTGCCGCCGATCACCGCCGCCAGCACGGCGCCGCGCAGCGTGTCGCGGCCCGGCTCGCGCCAGTCGGCCCCGATCGTGCCCATCGACTCGCCCGATCGGGCCAGCAGGTAGGCGACGAGCCCCACGGGCGCCACGTTCACCGCGATCCCCGCGAGGTGCAGCGAGAGATCCAGCCACGGGCGGCCGGGGGCCAGCGAGCCGACCAGCACCGCGTGCTGGTCGCCCAGGTCCTTCGGCGCGGTCAGCGCGCCGATGAGGCGGATGAGCGACAGCAGCGCGCTGGCGCCGAGCGATACCGCGAAGACCGCGAAGATCTCCGGGCCGATCAGCCGCGGGGTGAGTCCGCGCAGGGCGGTCGCGTCGGCGGTGGCGTCGTCCATGCTGGCAGGGTAGCCGCCCCCGCACGGTCATCCGTCCCCGTCAGTACGGCAGTGCACGGGACGTGAACGACGGCGCGACGAAGGCCGCCTTGAACTTCGGGAAGGCGACCGTGTTGGGGTTGCCGTCCGAGGTGTAGCGGTCGGTGGGGTTCGCCTTGAGCCAGTCGAGCCACGCCATCGAGCAGAACTTCTTGCAGTCGCCGACCTTCTCCTTCGACCTGATCCGCGGGATGCCGACCGGGTCGAAGTCCTTGGTGAACGGCGACGGCGACGGGGTGTAGCCCGCGAGGAACACACCCTTGTAGTCGTAGCGGGTGCCGCCGTCCGCGCCCTGCAGCGCCCACTTCTTCTCGTGCGGCTGGTTGCCGTACGGCAGGGCGAGCGTGACCGGCGGCGTCTTGATCAGTGCGGTGATCAGCGTCTGCCCGGCCGCGACCTGCTTCTCCACCTCGGCCTTCGGCTTGCCGAGCAGGTTGAGATGGTCGCGGGTGTGGTTGCCGATGTCGAAGTTGTGGTCCTTGAGCCACTGCAGGACCTGGATCTGCTCCTCCTGCCGGGCCTTGCCGAACAGGTCCTTGATCACGTACATGGTCGCCACCGGCCGGAAGCCCGGATGCTTCTTCGCGACGTCCATGAGGATGCCGACCGCGCAGTCCGGCGCCGGATTGCCCATGCCGTCGAGTGTGAGCTGGGAGGGCGAGGAGTCGTCGAAGGTCAGCACCACCGGGTGCTTGCCCGCCGGAATGTCGATCTTGCCGGTGGTGTACTCGGCCGCGGTGACCGGCACGTAGTCCTCCGCCGCGAGCCGTTCCAGCTCGTCGCGGAAGTCCTTCGGGCTGCGGTCGTCGCCCGGTGGCGGGTTATTGACGATCCGGTGATACATGATCACCGGGACCTGCCCCAGCTCGTTGGCCTTCACCTGAGCGGCGGCGGCGGTCTCGGACTTGCGCTGCGCCGCACCGGCCGCCGCGTTGCTCTGCTGGTGACCGGCCGGGCTCGCGTGTGTGACGTGCTTGCTCCCGCCTGCGGCGCAGGCGGAGAGCGCGACCGCCCCCAACGACGCCGCAGCGATACCGGCAACCCTGAAGCGCCCCATGGATCCCCCTCGTCGGGTTGCGCTTGACAACGAGGGGCTCCTACCCGCGGAACGTGTTCACATCACGCGGCGTAGGACAAACATCACGCTAAGTGAGTCACAGGTGAGGTTCGGCGCAGAAGGCGACGCCGTCCCCGCCGAGCTCGACCGAGCCCTCCGACGCGGCGGCGAACGCCGACTCGCCGGGCCGCAGCTTGACCTCCGAGCCGGCCGTGCCCACGTTCACCACGCCCTCGGTGCACAGCACGATCCTCGGCAGGCCCCCCGGGAGCGTCTCGGCCGCGCCGGGCACGATCCTGCGGAGCAGGAACTCCGGGACCGGCGGCACGTACGCACCGCCGACCGGCTCCACCGCCACGGGCTGCTTCCCGGCGTCGGTGATCCGCAGCAGCTCCTCCACGTCAATGTGCTTGCCGGTCAGGCCCGCCCGCAGCACGTTGTCGGAGCAGGCCATGATCTCCACGGCGAAGCCGTCGAGGTAGCAGTGCAGCACCCCGGCCCCGAGGAACAGCGCCTCGCCGGGGGCCAGCGTGTGGCGACGCATCAGCAGCGGCGCCAGCACGGCCGGGTCCTCCGGATAACGCCGGGCCAGCCGCACCACCAGCGCGTAGTCGGGCGTGTGGACGGCGGAGGCCGCCCACACCACCGCCTCGACCAGCTCGCGCCGCGACGTGCCCCCGGATCGGGGCCACTCCAGCAGCACCCGCAGCGCGCCGAGCACGTCGCCGCCCCGCAGCGCCGCGACCACGGGCCGCAGCGCGTCGACGTGCAGCCGCTCGACCAGCATCGCCGACTGCTCGGGCGGCCGGAACCCGGCCAGCCCGGTGAACGGCGTGAGCGCGCAGACCAGCTCCGGCTTGTGCCAGGGGTCGGTGTAGTTCGCGTCCCCCCGGGCGTGACCGTCGGCGGCCTGCCCGGCGTCGGGGTGGACCTGCAGCGACAGCGGCGCGTCCACCGCGATCAGCTTCATCAGGTACGGCAGCCGCTCCCCGAACCGCCCGGCGACCGCCTCCCCGAGGGTTCCCACCGGGTCGGCCGCCACCGCGTCGGCGAGCGCGGTCTCGACCCCGTCCCTGACCAGCCGGGACGACGCCGCCGGGTGGGCGCCCATCCACAACTCGGCCTCCGGCCCCGAGGCGGACCGCCCGGTCAGCTCGGCGATGGCCGTCCGGGAGCCCCAGGGGTAGTCCTTTATGGGGTTGATGAGCAGGTCCACGTGCGTCCTTAGGGCGTCAAGGGGGAGTTCCGAGACTAACGGGATTCGTTGACGCATCGAAGCACGGGGTGACGGACCAGCGCGCCCGGGTCCACCTCGCCGCCCGTCACGTGGAAGACCGCGGTCTCCCCCGGCAGCAGCGTCACGAGCTGGTCGTCCACGGTCGCGCGGGGGTCGAGCCGGTCGGGGAAGAGCGCCAGCTCGCGCACGATCGTCCGCGCGGTCACCCGCACCCGCAGCCCGCCCTCGATTTCCTCGACCACCGTGTCCATCTCGGCCGGCGGGTAGTCCATGGCCGGGTCCTCGCCCGGGAACCGCAGCGCGCGTACGTCGTCGAGGGCGGCCACCAGCACCTCGCCCGCCGGGTTCCCGGCGCGCGCGACCCCCTCGGGCAGCTTCACCGACATCGTGCCGCGCGCCGGGACCGACACGTCGAGGCGCTCCTTGGCCAGGATCTCCCCCGCCAGGGTGAGCCGGTCGACGGCGAGCTCGCCCGACCACGGCTCGTCGGTGTCGTTGACGACCGCCACCGTGCCGCCCTGGTCGCCCTGGAAGGTCAGCAACCGGTCGGCGTACGCCCGGCGCAGCGCGTGCCACAGCGGCTTGCGCCGCCCGCCGCCGTCCACGGCCGCCCAGGAGGTGACCGGCCAGCAGTCGTTGAGCTGCCACACGATCGTGCCCATGCAGTGGGGCGCGAGCGCCCGGAACCGCTCGATGCCGAACGCCATCGCCCTGGCCTGGTTGAGCTGGGTGTAGTAGTGCCAGTCGTCGAACCCGTCCGGCTGCGGCAGGTGCGCGCCGAGGCCGCGCAGCAGCTTGAGGTTGCCGTCGACGGCCTTCTGGTGGTGGGTCACCCCCGGGGAGACCGGCGTCAGCGGGTCGTCGGAGACCGCGGCGCGCAGCGTCGCGTACGTCGGCGGCCCCTGGAAGCCGAACTCGGCCACGAACCTCGGCGTGTAGGTCGCGTAGTGGGTGTAGTCCTGGTGGTTCCAGACCGTCCAGATGTGGACCGTGCCCTTGGACGGGTCGTTCGGCGGCAGGCCGGGGGATCCGGAGTAGGGGCTGCCCGGCCAGTACGGCCGGGTCGGGTCGAGTTCGGCGACGACGCGCGGCAGCAGGTCGTAGTAGAAGCCGCCGCCCCAGCTGCGGCCCTCCAGCGTGTCCTGCCAGCCCCAGTCGGCGTGGCCCTCGATGTTCTCGTTGTTGCCGCACCACAGCACGAGGCTCGCGTGGCGGGCCAGGCGGGCGACGTGCTCGCGGGCCTCGGCCTCCACCTCCGCCGTGAAGCGGCCCTCCTCGGGATAGGCGGCGCAGGCGAACGGGAAGTCCTGCCAGACGAGCAGGCCCATCTCGTCGGCGAGGTCGTAGAAGTCCTCGCTCTCGTACATCCCGCCGCCCCACACCCGCAGGCAGTTGGCGCCCGCGGCGGCCGCCTGGGCGAACCGCTCGGCGAGACGCTCGCGGGTGACGCGCGAGGGGAAGCAGTCGTCGGGAATCCAGTTGAAGCCCTTGACGAAGACCGGCCTCCCGTTGATCACGAAGGTGAACGCGTCGTCGGCGCGGTCGAGTTCGACCGACCGGAATCCGATCCTGCCCGTCCACTCCTGGTCCTCCAGCCGGACCACGAGGTCGTACAGCGGCTGCTCGCCGTACCCGCGCGGCCACCACAGCTCCGGGTCCGGCACGGTCAGCGTGACGACCGCGCGGCGCTGCCCGGCGCCGATGGTCACGGTCTCGATGATCCCACCCACCGAGGCGGTGAGCGTGAGCGGCCGCTCGGTGGCGCGCTCGACCGCCACGTGCACCTCGACGGTGCCGTCAGCCGAGGCGAAGGGCCGCACCTCGGCGATCCGGGCGGCGCTCCAGGTCTCGATGCCGATGGGCCGCCAGATCCCGGCGGTGACCACCGTCGGTCCCCAGTCCCAGCCGAAGTTGCAGGCCATCTTCCTGATGAACTGGTACGGCTCGGTGTAGGCGCCGGGGCGGTCGCCGAGGGCCGCCCTCTGCGCCTCCGCGTACCCGTACGGCGGGTCGAACAGGATCTTGAGCGTGTTCTCGCCGGCGCGCAGCAGGTGCCGCACGGAGAACCGGTACGACCGGTGCATGTTGGCCGTCGTGCCGATCTCGACGCCGTTGAGCACGAGCGTGGCGGCCGTGTCGAGTCCCTCGCAGACGAGGTCCGCCCGGTCGTCGTCAGTACCGTCCCACACGAAGGTGGTCTCGTACGACCACGCCGTACGCCCGATCCAGGTCAGCCGGTCCTCGTTGTCGTCCAGGTACGGGTCCTCGATCAGCCCGGCGGCGAGGAGGTCGGTGTGGACGCAACCGGGAACGGCCGCGGGCAGGCCCGCGACCACCGGCCGGAGCTGCCCGGTCGACGACACGGCGGTGACGGTCCACCCGTCGCGCAGGGGACGGTACGAGCTCACGCTTTCTCCTTACCGGCGCACGCCACATAGTGATCACTGTCGATCTCGGCCAGCCCGGGACGGGTCCGGCTCTCCTGCGGCGCCTCGTGGTACGCGCACGGCGCGTCCTCGACCATGTCCTCAGGCACGGCGTCCGTCCCCTCGGCGTCCGTCCACTTGGCGTGCAGCCGCGGGACCGAGGCCAGCAGCGAGCGCGTGTACGGATGCGCCGGAGCGCCGAAGACGAGGTCTGTGCGGCCCATCTCCACGACCTTCCCGTGCCGGAGCACGACAGTCCGGTCGCTGACGTAGTTGCCGAGCGACAGGTCGTGCGTGACGAACAGGATGCCGAGGCCGCGCGCCCGCAGGTCGGCGAGCAGGTTGAGCACGTCGATGCGGGTCGACGCGTCGAGCATGCTGATGATCTCGTCGGCGACCAGCAGCCGGATGTCGAGGAGCACCGCCCTGGCGATCAGCATGCGCTGGAGCTGGCCGCCGCTGAGCTGGTGGGGATACTTGCCGAGCACGTTGCCGGGGTCGAGCCGCACGCTCTCCAGCGCGGTCTCCACACGCGTGCGCCACTCGTCCGCGCCGGCCCGGGGGAAGTACTGCTCCTTGATCATGGTGAAGACGCGGTCGGCCCGGAAGACGGGGTTGTAGCAGCTGAAGGGGTCCTGGAAGACGCCCTGCACCTGGCGGTAGTACTCCTTGCGGTCCCTGATCGAGGAGATGTCCCTGCCGTCGAGGGTGATCGTGCCGGAGCTGACCGAGGCGAGGCGCAGGATCATCCGGCCGAGCGTGCTCTTGCCGCTGCCGCTCTCGCCGATGAGCGAGACCACCTCGCCCTCGCCGACCTCGAAGCCGACGTCGGAGACGGCCTTCAGCTCGCCCCCGCCGAACGCGCCGACGCGGTAGGTCTTGGACACACCGTCCAGCTTGAGCATCTATTCGGCCTTCCAGCAGGCGACGAAGTGGCCGGGGGCCACCTCCGCGAACGGCGGCTGCTCGGCGCACCGGTCGAACGCGAGCGGGCAGCGGTCGCGGAACCGACATCCCTCCGGCGGCTTGAGCAGGGACGGCGGACTGCCGGGGATGCCCGTCAGCCGGCGGTCCTCGTGGCGCACCCCCACCTCGGGCAGCGCGGAGATGAGCTGCGCGGTGTACGGATGCCGCGGGGCGGTGACGAGCACGTCGGCCGGGGCCTTCTCGGCCAGCCGCCCGGCGTACATCACCATGATCGTGTCGGCGATCTGGTAGACGAGCGAGATGTCGTGGGTGACCACCATCATGCTCGTGACCAGGCCGCGGTCGCGGAACCCGAGCAGCGTCGTGGCCACGGCCTTCTGGCTGGACACGTCGAGCGCGGAGGTGACCTCGTCGGCGATCAGCAACGAGGGGTTCAGCAGCGTGGAGACGACCATGACCACCCGCTGCTTCATGCCGCCGGACAGCTCGATCGGATAGCGGTCGAGCACGTCCCCCGACAGGCCGACCAGTTCGAGCCGCCGCTCCAGCTCGGCCCTGTCCGGCCGCTCGCCGCGCGACTCCAGCAGTTCCCCGACCATCTTGCCGATCTTCCTGGTCGGATTGAGCGCGCTCATCGAATACTGCGGGATGAGCGAGACCTCGCGGAAGCGGAACCGGTCCATCCCCCTGTCGTCCGACAGCGGCATCTGCCTGCCGTCCAGCTCCACCGTGCCGCCGGCGTGCCGCATGCGGCCGTCCAGCCGGATCAGGCTCTTGGCGAGCGTGGACTTGCCCGAGCCGGACTCCCCGGCCAGGCCCATGATCTCGCCGTCCGCGACGGAGAACGTGACGCCGTCGAGCGCCTTCACCTCGCCGCGCAGCGTCCGGTAGTAGACCCGGAGGTCGGTGACATTCAGCGCCACGTCACATCTCCCTCAGCTTCGGGTTGAACACCTCGTCCAGCCCGACGTTCATGACGTAGAGCGCGCCGACGATCGCCGTGATGCCGGCGCCCGGAGGGATGAACCACCACCACAGGCCGAGCTGGAGCGCGCTCCAGCGCGCGGCGTTGTTGAGCATCAGGCCGAGCGAGACCCCTTCAGTGGGTCCGAGGCCGATGAAGTCGAGCGAGGCGGCGATCAGGATCGAGCTGCCGAACAGCAGGATGAACGTCAGGAACAGGTACGAGCTCATGTTCGGCGCGATCTCCTGGAGGATGATCCTCGGGGTGCGCACGCCGCTCAGCCGGGCGAGGTCGACGAAGTCGCGCGAGCGCAGCGAGAACGTCTGCGCCCTGATCGCCCGCGCCGCCCACGGCCACGAGGTCAGCCCGATGAACAGCGCCTGCACGCCGATGCTGCGCACGCCCAGGTAGGCGTTGACGATCAGCAGCACCACCAGCGCGGGCAGCACGAGCACGATGTTGGTGAGCATGGTGAGCAGTTCGTCGGCCCACCCGCCGCGGTAGCCCGCGACGAACCCCACGACCATGCCGACGACCGCCGCCAGCACGCCGCCGAGCACGCCCACGAGGAACGTCGAGCGCAGGCCGTACACGAACTGGGCGAAGACGTCCTGGCCGAACGTCGTGGTGCCGAACCAGAACTCCCCCGACGGCGGCGCCATGGAGGGCCCGACGTAGTCGTTCGGCCCGTGGTCGAACAGCATCGGCCCGGCCAGACCGGCCACGAGCAGCACGGCGACGATGATCGTCCCGGCGACCAGTTTGCGGTTGCGCAGCGCGAAGTGCAGCGCCTCGTTTCTAAGACCGTTTCTCACGCCGCTCCTCCCATCCCGGTCCGGGTGCGCGGGTCCACCAGGACGTACGCGATGTCGATGACGAAGTTGGCGATCAGCACGCCGATGACGATGAACAGGAAGGTGCCCTGCAGCAGGAAGAAGTCCTGGTTCTGGATGGCCTGGAGGATCAGGTGCCCCAGCCCGGGATAACTGAAGACGATTTCGGTGACCAGCGCGCCAGCCACGAGCACGCCGAGTTGCAGGGCCAGGCCGGTCACCTGGGGCAGGATCGCGTTCCTGAAGGCGTAGCGCCGCACCAGCCGCGCGGGCGCGCCGAGCGCCCGCAGGTAGTCGACGTAGTCCGCCTCCAGCTCATAGATGATCATGTTGCGCATGCCGATGGCCCAGCCGCCGAACGCGACCAGGAACAGCGAGGCGAACGGGAGGAACCAGTGCTGGGCGAGACTGCCGAGGAACTCCCACGACAGGGACGGCCGCAGGTCGAAGCCGTAGGCCCCGGCGACCGGGAACACGCCCGCGACGATGCCGAGCGCCCAGGCCAGCAGGATCGCCAGCCACATGTACGGCGTGGCCGTCAGCACGTAGCCGACGGGGAGCACGGTGTTGTCGAGCCACTTGCGCCGCGCGGCGAAGGCGCCGAACCGGTTGCCCGCGAACCAGCTCAGCAGGATGGACGGGATCAGCAGGCCCAGCGTGTACGGAACCGCCCGGATGATCACGTCGGACACCGGCGTCGGGAACAGCCAGATGCTGATGCCGAGGTCGCCCTTCAGCAGCGAGCCCCAGAAGTTGAGGTACTGCTGCCACAGCGGCAGGTCGAAGCCGAACATCGCGGTGTAGTGCGCCCGCATGGCTTCGACGGCCGCCGGCTGCGCGACGTTCGCCCGCGAGAGCATGCTCTGCACGGGGTCGCCCGGCATGAACCGCGGAATCATCCAGTTGATGGTCACGGCCACGAAGAACGTCAGGCCGTAGATGAGAAGTTTTCTGCCGAAATAGCGGCGCAAGGTTCGACCTCCCGGTCGCGGAACGGCGCCCCCCTCCCGTGCTCAGGGTGGAAGGGAGGCGCGAGGAGATCAGCTTCCGGAGGCCGGCTGGAGTTCGGTGAGCATGAGCGTGCCGCCCATCTCCAGCCAGTTGCGCCACACCGTCGGCGGGTATTTCGGCGTGTTCGGCGCACTGCTGGGCCAGTTCTTCCAGGCCGAGTCGGTGGTCTGGGACCACAGGCCGTTGTACCAGAGCGGGACGACCGGCATGTCCTCAAGCTGGATCTTCTGCAGCTCAGAGGTGATCTTCTTCATGCCCGCGACGTCCTCGGGCTTGACCTGGTCGAGCTGCTGCGTGAGCTCCCACGCCCGCTTGTTCTCGTACCGGCCGAAGTTCGTCGTGGTCTGCAGCTTCTGCACCGGCAGGCGGAACAGGTAGTCGTAGTACAGCCAGGGGGTGTTCGCGAGCTGCTTGTCGTTGTTGAGGACGATGTCGTACTTACCCTGGTTGCGCACATCGACGAGCGCGTTGTAGTCGGGGAAGTCGGCCTCGATGTCGATGCCGGCGGCCTTGGCGCTGGAGCTGATGACCCGGGCCGCCTCCATCCAGTCGGTCCACCCGGCGGGCACGATCAGCTTCAGCGAGATCCTGCCGCCGCTCGGCGACTCCACCAGCCCGTCGCCGTTGCGGTCCTTGTAGCCGGCGTCGGCGAGCAGCTGCTTGGCCTTGTCGGGGTTGTAGGAGAAGCCGAGCCTGGAGGTGACGTTCTTGTCGACGTACTTGTCCCACTGCGGCAGCAGCCCGGACGGGTCGGACGCCTTGACCAGGTTGCCGTAGACGCCCTCGACGATCTTCTTGGTGTCGATGGCGTAGGCGACCGCCTTGCGGAACTCCCTGTCGTCCATCGGCTTCTTCACCGTGTTGAACCACATCCAGGTGGTGTTCGCCGGCAGCATGTACGGCGGCTGGTCGTAGTAGGTCTTGATGCCGAAACTGCCCTTGACCAGATTGGCGATGCCCGGCAGGAAGTTGTTGCTGACGTCGAGGCCCTTCTGCAGCAGCAGGCCCATCGCGACCTCGTTGCTGGAGTTGACGATGTCGACGACGTACTTGGGCTTGACGTCCTTGTTCAACGCCTTCGTCGCCCACCAGCCGTCGCGCTTGACCCAGACCATGCGGTCCTGGTCGTGGGACTGGTAGGCGTACGGACCGGTGCCGACGGGCTTGTCGTTGACGCCGTTCATCACCTCGTCCTCGGACCGCCCCTCCCACAGGTGCTTGGGGACGATGGCCCGGCTGTAGAGATGGTTGGCCCACTCCTGGTGGTTGGCCGTGGTGAAGGTGAACGTGACGGTGTAGTCGTCGACCTTCTCGGCGCTCTTCATCCAGTCCCAGAGCGGGTGGTAGGGGACGGTCTCCATCTTGCCGAGCTCGAAGGTGAAGATCACGTCGTCGGCCGTGAACGGCTTGCCGTCCGACCAGGTGATGCCCTTGCGCAGCTTGAGCGTGTACTCCAGTTCGCCGGTCCAGTCGCCGCTCTCGGCCAGCCAGGGCGTGAACTTGTCGGTGTTCGGGTCGTACATGAACAGCGTCTCGTAGACCAGGCCCTTGGTCCCGGTGGCGAAGTCCCACTCGCGCAGCGGGTTCCAGTTCGCGGGCGGGCCCCACTGGGTGCCGCTGGTGTAGAGAGTCTGGTTGCGGGGCAGCGCCCCGCTGCCGCCATCCGCCGGGGCTGCGCCGCCTCCCGCCGCACCTCCGGGGCCGGTCGGCGTGGACGATCCGCTCCCTCCCGAGCAGGCCGCGCTCAGCAGGCCGGCCGCCAGCACCGGTATGAGAAACCGCGATCGGTTTCGCATGGTGACTCTCCTTCCAGGCCCCGATGACGTTCGGCTCGCTGGTGCTGAACCGGATAAGTACCGAGACCGTAAAATCCGGATGTCGCCGGTGTCAATAGGAACAAGATGGAGGCAAAGTAACGGTAGTAGGGTGAGCGTCACTGGACCGGTTCAGTTCGAGGGGACACGTGAGAAGACCGACTATCGCGGACATCGCACGCCAGGCGGGAGTCTCCAAGGGCGCGGTCTCGTACGCCCTGAACGGCCAGCCGGGGGTGTCCGAGGCCACCAGGGCCCGCATCCTGGCCATTGCGAACGAGATCGGCTGGCGTCCCAACATCGCGGCCAGGGCGCTCAACGGCGCACGCGCACACGCCGTGGGCCTCGCCCTGTGCCGGCCCGCCCGGTTCCTCGGCGTCGAGCCGTTCTTCATGGAGCTGATCAGCGGCATCGAGGCGGAGCTCTCCGCCCGCTCCTACGCGCTGCTGCTCCAGGTGGTCGGCGGCCACGAGGCCGAGATGGGCGTCTACCGCCGCTGGTGGGGGGAGGGCCGGGTGGACGGCGCCATCCTCGTCGACCTCCACCTCGACGATCCCCGCGTGCCGCAGGTGGAGGAGATGGGCATGCCCGTCGTCGTCCTCGGGCATCCCTCGGCCGCCGGATCGCTCGTGCCGGTCTGGGCCGACGACAGCGCGGCCGTGCGCGAGACGGTGGAGTATCTCGTCGCGCTCGGGCACCGGCGGATCGCCCGCGTCGCCGGACTGCCCCGGCTGTCGCACACGGCGATCCGCGACCGGGCGTTCGGCGACGTCTGCGCGGGCCTCGGGCTGGACACCTGCCCGATCGTGCACACCGACTACACGGGCGAGGAGGGCGCGCGGGCCACACGGCGGCTGCTCAGCTCATCCGAGCGGCCCACGGCGATCGTCTTCGACAACGACATCATGGCCGTGGCCGGCCTGTCGGTCGCCCAGGAGATGCGGCTCGACGTGCCGGGCGACCTGTCCATCGTCGCCTGGGACGACTCCCCGCTCTGCCAGGTCGTCCGCCCGCCGTTGACCGTGCTCACCCGCGACATCCCGGCGTACGGCGCGCACGCGGCGCAGCGGCTGCTCGCGCTGATCGACGGCGCGGAGACCAGGCCGCTGGAGGACCAGGCCCCGCGCCTGACCACCCGCGGCAGCACGGCGCCGCCCGCTTGATCTTGCGCGGTGGTTACTACGTTTGAAAGGTGACGTTCAGGGGAGATCGCTACACTTGGCCCCGTTTGCCGCTACTGGCTCTCGACCTGGTGAGAAATGCCTGGTCCGACCCTCAGGAGCACGACAGTGGGTCACGTCGACGTCCGTCCCGCCCCCCCGGTGGAGGACCTCCCGGCGCCGCCGCCCCGGACACCGCCCAAATGGCGGGCATGGCTGTGGGTCACGGTGTCGGGAGCGCTGGGCGCGCTCACCGGCGCCGCCACGTTCGCCGTCGGCGGCTACGTCACGCTGAGCGGCAACGTCAAGCACGAGGCGGTGACCCAGAAGGATCTCGGGGGCGAGGCCCGCCCACAGAAGATCAGCAAGGCGCTCAACGTGCTGATCGTGGGCTCGGACCAGCGCAACGGCGCCAACGCCAGATACGGCAAGTTCCCCGGCGAGCGCACCGACACGATCATCGTGGCGCACATCTCCCCGAACCGGGACGGCGCGGTGCTCATCAGCTTCCCGCGCGACTCACTCGTCCGCCTCCCCGCCTGCCCGGCGAAGGGCAACCTGCCGGGCCAGCGGCCGCACGTCGGAATGATCAACGAGTCGTTCAACTCCGGCGGCATCGCCTGCACCTGGAGAACGATCGAGGGCCTCACCGACATCCACATCGACCACTTCGTGAAGGTCGACTTCACCGGCTTCAAGGCGATGGTGAACGCGCTGGGCGGCGTGCAGGTCTGCCTGCCGCAGGCCGTCCACGACAAGAAGGCGCTGCTCGACCTGCCCGCGGGCAGGCAGACGCTCAAGGGCGAGCAGGCACTCGGATACGTCCGTGCCCGCTACTCGCTCGGCGACGGCTCCGACATCGGCCGGATCCAGCGCCAGCAGATGTTCCTCGCGTCGATGGCCAAGGAGGCCATGAGCGGCGAGACGCTGACCAACCCCGCGACGCTGTTCGGGTTCCTCGACGCGGCGACCAAGTCGATCACCACCGACCCCGACCTCACGATCGGCGTGATGAAGGACCTCGCGACGAGCGCGGAGGGTCTGACCGCGGGGCAGATCCGCTTCGTCACCACCCCCTGGCGCTACTCGATCACCAACCCCGGCCGGGTCGAGTGGGTGCAGCCGCAGGCCCAGCGGTTGTTCAGGATGATCGCCGCCGACCAGATCGCCAAGAACGTCAAGAGCGGCGAGCAGAAGATCCCGAAGTCGCAGATCCACGTCCTGGTGCGCAACGGCAGCGGGCAGCAGGGGCTCGGCACCCAGGTGGCCGCCGAGCTGGAACAGCGCGGCTACCACATCGTCAAGGTCGAGCAGGCGCCCACGCCGTACGCCAAGACCGTGGTGGCCTACTCGGGCAACGGCGAGAGCCGGGCGTCCCGGCTGTTCCGCGAACTCAAGAAGTCACGGTCCCGCCTGGTGCGCACGGCCACCACGCAGACCCTCGTGCTGGGGATCGGAGCCGACTGGAACGGGATGAAGCCCCCCAGGACGCTCGAGGACGTGGAGGGCTTCGACGCCACCCAGGACAGCTGCACGGCCTCCTAGGAGAAGAGTCCGGGAAGAGTTCTAGCCGAAGAGCCAGCCGAACAGACCGCCGCCGCGGTTCGACGTGTCCTCGGCGGGAGCGGGCGCGGTGGTCGGCTGCTCGGTGACCGGCTCGGACGTGGGGGCCGTGGCCGCCTGCTCCTCGGACCTCCCGGTGTCCGTCCGCGAGGTCTGCCCGTCCGACCGCTCGTCGGCGGACGACCGTTGCGTGTCGACCGACACGCGGGAGCGCACCGGGCGCGGGGTGGAGTCGGCCCGGGAGCCGGAATCCTGCCCGTGGGACCGGGACGCGTGTGTGGGCGCCGACGACGCGGCCGGCGCCGAGGTCCCGGACGTGCCGGGCCGGGTCCGTACGGGTTCGGCCGTGGGGGCGTCGGTGGGGAGGCCGGTAGGGGCGTCGGTGGGCGCCGCGTCGTCGGTGACGTCCGTGGGCTCGTCGGTCGGCTCCCCCGCCGCGGCGTCGTCGCCGGGTGCGGGCGAGACCGGTGCCGTCGCGGCCGTCCCCGCCTTGGCCGCGCAGCTCGCCCCGTCCTCGCACTCCGTTCCGGAGGGCTGCCCGACCCACAGCGCCAGCGCCCAGATCACGCCCAGGGCGCCGACGGCGATCAGCCCGGTCCGCAGCAGCATCCCGCCGCGCCCTGAACGCTCGTCGTCGTCATCGTCGGGGTCGGGGGCGTTGCGCCAGCCCGAGCCGAGGAAGCCGCGCGGATCGGTGTCGCCGTCGCCCGTCAGGCGCTCCTCGCGCGCCAGGTGCTCGTCGCCCACCGGGTAGTCGTCGCCCACCGGGTACTCGTCGTCCACCGGATGCTCCGCGTGGAGCCGGGCGGTGCGCCCGGCGGCGTAGTCGTCGTAGTCGGCGTGGTCGGCGGGAGTCTGCGCGGGCTGGTCCGGCCGCCAGTCCTCCGACAACACGTCCCCGCCGTCGTCCGGCCTGCCGTCGAGAGCGTGTTCGTCCTGCTCCTCGGACCAGAACCGGTCTCCCTCCCCGCCGTATTGGCCTTCGCCCGTGATGTACGGCCGGATGTATGAGCCGTCCTGCTCGTAGGCGTCCTCGGTGACCGGGTCGCGCATGAAGGTCCTTCCTCAGTGAGCTTTTGGGTCGTGTCCCAATAGCGAACGTTCCTAGCACTGGTCGACACGTCCTGTCTGGAAATTTCACAACAATCACTGGAAGCAGGTTTGTCACGTCCGTCACAAACCCAGCAAACCCATCGGGCTTGACGGGATTCCTGGAACGGTCTTTAATATCGACTAAACCGACTGACTTGGTAGGAATCTCCGGAATAGAGGACGGGCATGACAGTACGCAGGCTCGGGGCCATCGCAGCCGCCGTCATGGCGACGACCACCCTGGTCACCGCCTGCGGGGGAGACGACAACGCCGGCGGGGGCAACGGCGGCGGCGACAAGGTCCAGTTGGCGCTGGTCGCCTACTCCACCCCCCAGGCGGCGTTCGAGGACGTCATCAAGGCGTTCCAGAAGACGCCCGAAGGCAAGAACATCACCTTCACCCAGTCGTACGGCGCGTCCGGCGACCAGAGCCGCGCCGTGGCGAACGGGCTCAAGGCGGACATCGTCGAGTTCTCCCTGGAGACCGACATCACCCGTCTCGTGAAGGCCGGCATCGTCGCGCCGGACTGGAACTCCGGTCCCAGCAAGGGGATCCTCACCAAGTCCGTCGTCGTCATCGGCACCCGCAAGGGCAACCCGAAGGGCATCAAGACCTGGGACGACCTCGTCAAGCCCGGAGTCGAGGTCATCACGCCGAACCCCTTCACCTCTGGCGGCGCCCGCTGGAACCTGCTCGCGGGCTACGGCGCCAAGTCGAACAAGGGCGCCGACCAGGCCGCCGGGCTCGCCTACCTGGACGCGCTGCTCAAGAACGTGCCGGTCCAGGACGACAGCGGACGCAAGTCGCTGCAGACCTTCACGGGCGGCAAGGGCGACGCGATCATCACGTACGAGAACGAGGCGATCTTCGCTCAGCAGAACAACCAGGAGATCGACTACACGGTCCCGGACTCGACGCTCCAGATCGAGAACCCGGTGGCCGTGACGAAGAACAGCGCCCACCCCCAGGAGGCCGCGGCCTTCCTCACGTACCTCTACTCGAACGAGGCTCAGACGATCTTCGCCAAGAACGGCTACCGCCCGGTCGTCGACGGCGTGACCGGCTTCGACTGGCCCGCCCCGCCGCAGCTGTTCACGATCCAGGACCTCGGCGGCTGGGACAAGCTCACGGCCGACTTCTTCGACTCCACGACCGGCAAGGTCGCGGAGATCGAACGCAAGCTCGGCGTGGCGACCGAAAAATGACGCTCGAAGTGACGCGGGAAGCGACCGCGATCACCGCACGCCCGGTCCGGCGCCTGACCGGCGGCACCGCCGCCGGCCTCGGCACCGCGGTGCTGTACCTGAGCCTGATCGTGCTGATCCCACTGGCCGCCGTCGTCTGGCGCTCGGCCGGTGAGGGGCCCGGGTATTTCTGGCGTTCGGTCACCACCCCCGACGCCTGGGCGGCGCTCACCCTGACCATCGGCGCCTCGGCGCTCGTCGCCCTGGTCAACCTGGTCATGGGCACGGTCATCGCCTGGGTGCTGGTCCGCGACCGCTTCCCCGGCCGGGCGGTGCTCGACACGATCATCGACCTGCCGTTCGCGCTGCCGACCATCGTCGCCGGTCTCGTCCTGCTCGCGTTGTACGGCCCGCAGTCCCCGCTCGGGATCAATCTGGCCTACAGCAGGGCCGGAGTCGTGCTGGCCCTGCTGTTCGTCACGCTGCCGTTCGTCGTCCGTACGGTGCAGCCGGTCCTGCTGGAGCTCGACACGGAGATGGAGCAGGCCGCGGCGTCCCTCGGCGCGGGCCCGTTCCAGACCTTCCGCCGGGTCATCCTGCCGAACCTGATCCCCGCGATGCTGTCCGGCACCGCTCTCGCCTTCACCCGGGCGATCGCCGAGTTCGGCTCGACCGTGCTCATCTCGGGCAACCTGCCGTTCAAGACGCAGGTCGCGGCGGTGAACATCTTCAGCCAGATCGAGGGCGACGACACCACCGGCGCGGCCGCGATCTCGACGGTCCTGCTCGTGGTGGCCCTGGTCGCGCTGATCACGCTCGACATCCTGCAGCGTTGGGGGAGCCGCCGTGGCTAAGCACGTCCTGCGCGGGGTCACCGTCGTCTACGTTCTGTTCCTGCTGGTGCTGCCCGTCGCGCTGATCACCTGGCGGACCTTCGGCGACGGTCTCGGGCCGTTCGTCGATGCGCTGACCTCCCCGTCGGCCCTGCACGCCTTCAAGGTCACGATCGTCGTCGCCGGCTGGGCGGTCCTGGCCAACACGGTCTTCGGGGTCGGCGCCGCACTCCTGCTCGTCCGGCACCAGTTCCCGGGCAAGCGCCTGCTGGGGGCGTTCATCGACCTGCCGATGGCCGTCTCGCCGGTCGTCGTCGGGCTCGCGCTCATCCTCGTGTACGGCCGGTTCTCCCCGGTCGGCGGCCTGCTGGAGAGCTGGGGAGTTCAGGTGATCTTCTCCACTCCCGGCATGGTGATCGCCACGGTGTTCGTGGCGCTGCCCCTCGTCGTGCGAGCCGTCGTACCGGTCCTTGAGGAGCTCGGCGACGAGCAGGAGCAGGCCGCGCACACGCTGGGCGCGAGCCACCTCCAGACGTTCGTCCGCATCACGCTCCCCGGCATCCGCTGGGCCCTCGGCTACGGCATCGTGCTCTGCCTGGCCCGTTCGCTCGGCGAGTACGGCGCGGTCGCGGTGGTCTCGGGCCGCCTCGTGGACCAGACCCAGACGCTGACGCTGTTCGTGGAGGAGCGGTTCCAGAACTTCGACCAGCCGGCCGCGTTCGCCGCCGCCACGGCCCTCGCCCTGATCGCCGTGGTCACCCTGCTGCTCACCAAGCTCCTGCGCCCGAAGGATCGCATCGATGGCAATTGAGGTACGCGACGTGAACAAGTCGTTCGGGACGACCCCCGTCCTGCACGACGTGTCGCTGGACGTCGCCGCGGGGTCGCTCACCGCCCTGCTCGGCCCGAGCGGCGGGGGGAAGTCGACACTGCTGCGGGTGATCGCCGGCCTGGAGCGGCCCGACACCGGCACGGTGCGGATCTCCGGCGTCGACGCCACCCGGCTGTCCCCGCAGCGGCGGGGCGTCGGCTTCGTGTTCCAGCACTACGCCGCCTTCAAGCACCTCACGGTCTTCCGCAACGTGGCCTTCGGGCTGGAGATCCGCAAGCGGCCCAAGGACGAGATCCGCAGACGCGTCATGGAACTGCTGGAGCTGGTCCACCTGGAGAAACTGGCCGACCGCTACCCGTCCCAGCTGTCGGGCGGGCAGCGCCAGCGCATGGCCCTGGCCCGGGCCCTCGCGGTGGAGCCCCAGGTGCTGCTGCTGGACGAACCGTTCGGCGCCCTCGACGCGCAGGTGCGCAAGGAGCTGCGCACGTGGCTGCGCCGGCTGCACGACGAGGTCCACGTCACCACCGTGTTCGTCACCCACGACCAGGAGGAGGCCATCGAGGTCGCCGACACGATCGTGGTGCTGGCCGGGGGCGAGGTCGTGCAGGCCGGCAGCCCCGGCGAGGTGTACGACAACCCGGCCAACCCGTTCGTGATGCGTTTCCTGGGCCCGGTCACCGAGATCGGCGGCAGCCTGGTCCGCCCGCACGACATCGAGATCAGCCCGGACCCCGTCGACGGCGGCTCCCCCGCCGTGGTGTCCCGCGTCGTACGGCTCGGCTTCGAGGTCCGCGTGGAGGTGGAGACCGGCGGGCACGAGGCGTGGGTGCAGGTGACGCGGGAGCAGGCCGACCGGCTCGGTCTCGGGCCGGGCGACACCGTGCACCTCAGACCCGCGCCCGGCGCCCGATCCCTGGCCCTCGCGCTGTGACAGACACAGTGACAGACGCAGTGTGAGACATGCGGCTCTCCGTACGGACCCAGTACGCCCTGCGCGCCGCCGCCGAACTGGCCGCGGCCGCGCCGGGGCCGGTCCCGGCCGAGCGGATCGCGGCCGCCCAGCGCATTCCGCGGCGTTTCCTCGACAACATCCTGCTGCAGATGCGGCGGGCCGGTCTGATCCACAGCCAGCGCGGGCCTGACGGCGGATACTGGCTCGCGCGGCCGGCCGAGCAGATCACGCTCGCCGACGTCGTCCTCATCATGGAAGGGGCGCCGCAGGACAGCGAGGGGTTCCACGGGGTCGCGGAGCCCCTCGGCGACGTCTGGACGGCGCTGCGCGACCACGAGCAGGCGACGCTCGCCGAGGTCACGCTCGCCCACATCGCGGCCGGTTCCCTTCCGCCCCTCTGATCCCGATAGTTGTGGAAGACTCCACGTTCAGGTGGGTTCAGGTGGAACGTGCCGGGGCGTAGAGGCAGGCGGGATGGGTACTGCTGGGCAGCTCATCGTCAGGCGATACCGGCTGCTCCGCGCCCTCGGGCAGGGCCGCACCGGTCTGGTGTGGGAGGGCCACGACACGCTGCTCGACCGGCCCGTCGCGATCCGCGAGGTCCTGCTGCCCCCGAACCTGAGCGAGACCGCGCGACTGCGGCTCGTCCAGCGGATCTCCCGCGAGGCCCGCCAGGCCGAGCGGCTGCACCACCCCCACATCGCCGCCGTCTACGACGTCGGCGAAGAGGGCGACACCCCGTTCGTCGTGACGGAACTGGTCCCCTCGCGCTCGCTCGACGGGGTGGTCTCCGGCGACGGGCCGCTGCCCCCGGCCGAGGCCGCGCGGATCACCCGCATCGTGCTGTCCGCGCTCACGCACGCCCACGCCGCCGGCGTACGGCACGGCGACGTCCGGCCCGCCAACGTGCTGCTCGCGCACGACGGCCGGGTGCTGCTCGCCGACTTCGGCATGACGGTGCCGGCCACCGATCCGGCGTTCACCCGCGATCCTGTGCCGGGCGGCCCTCCCGCCGGCCGCGGCACCGAGACCTACCTCGCCCCCGAACGAGCCGCCGGCGGTCCGCGCACGGCCGCCGCCGATCTGTGGTCGCTGGGCGCCACCCTCCATCTGGCCGTCACCGGCACCCCTCCCCCGGGCCAGGGGCCGCTGGAAGAGGTGCCCGGGGAGCTGCGCGCGGTGCTCACCGGGCTGCTGGCCCGGGAGCCCAGGCGGCGGATCGACGCGGAGACCGCTGACCGCCTGCTCGCGGAGATCGAGCCGCCCTCCCCGCCTCCGCCCGTACGCCGCGGCCTCAGCCGTGCTCGTCTCGTCACCGGGATCGCGGCGGCCGTCCTCGTCGCGTGCGCTGTGGGCGGTTGGGCTGTGGGGGGTTGGGCTGTGGGCGGTTGGGCGGGGCTGCGCCCCGGCGGGGAGAACCGGGCCGGCGCGGGGGCGGTCGCCTCTCTCACGGCGTCAACTCCGGCCTCCCCCTCGGCCTCCCCCTCGGCCTCCTCCTCGGCCGCCCCGTCGGGGTCGGCGTCCGGGCAGCCCGCGCGGCGGTTGAAGCTGAAGTGGCACACGTCCGACGCCGGCTGGCGGGCCGGCGTGCCCCGCGGCTGGACCCGCGAGGACCTGCCGTACTCGACCTCGTGGCGCTCGCTGGACGGCGGGGCGGCGTTCACGGTCGAGGTGACCGGGCAGCGCGGCACCGATCCCCTGGCGGCGCTCGGCGAGGCGGAGGAGATTCTCCGCCCGGACGCCAGGACCTATCGCAAACTGCGGCTCAGGGCCGTGACCGGCGAGCACGGCCCTTCCGCCGACTGGGAGTTCACCTGGACCCCGCGCAGGGCGTCGGCGCGGGACCACCTGGTCAAGGGCGTGGAGTATCACCAGTACCGCCGGGTGATCTCCACGGGCACCACGACGAGCGTGCTCACCTGGACCGCCCCCGCCGCCGACTGGGACGCCCTGCGGCCCACGCTCGTCAGGGTGCTCTCGCTCTTCCAGCCGCCGCCGCTCGGTGCGACGCCTTCCCCGGCCTGAAATCCCCCCGTGCTCTCCACCCGTGTGCCATGATGACGCGCAAATGAAAGTGACAACGGTTTTCATTCCTGATCGGGGGTCGGAATGCGCCTGGCGTTCGTCGGCAAGGGGGGCAGCGGCAAGACCACGCTGTCGTCGCTGTTCGCGAGATACGCGACGAGAAGGGGGCCGGTCGTCGCCATCGACGCCGACATCAACCAGCACCTCGGCCTGGCCCTGGGCCTGGATGGGGGCACGGCCGGGCACCCTCCGCCGCTGGGCGGGATGCTGACCGAGATCAAGGACTACCTGCGCGGCGACAACCCCCTGATCCGCGACACGGCGTCCATGGTCAAGACGACCCCGCCCGGGCGTGGCTCGCGGCTGGTCCGGCTGAACGACCCGTTCTTCCCGTCGCGCTCCGTCGAGGGCGTCTCGCTCATGGTCACCGGCCCATTCGAGGAGAACGACCTCGGCGTCGCCTGCTACCACTCCAAGCTGGGCGCGGTGGAGCTCTATCTCAACCACCTGGTCGACGGCCCCGGTGAATACGTCGTGGTGGACATGACCGCGGGGGCGGACTCCTTCGCCTCCGGGTTGTTCACCCGCTTCGACCTCACCATCCTGGTCGCCGAGCCGACCCGTCAGGGGGTGAGCGTCTACCGGCAGTACCGCGACCACGCCGCCGGGTTCGACGTCGAGATCGCCGTCGTGGGCAACAAGATCCACGCGCCGGAGGACGTCGACTTCCTCCGCGAGCACGTCGGCGACGACCTGCTGACCTGGTTCGGCCACTCGCCCGCCATCCGCGGGATGGAGCAGGGCCGGCCGTTCACGCTCGACGCTCTGGAGCCCGCCGGCCATCTGGCCCTGGCCACCATGCTCGACCGGCTCGACGCGCAGCCCAAGGACTGGACGAAGTTCGGCAGGCAGGCGGCCGAGTTCCACATCAGGAACGCCCATGCGTGGGCCAACCGGGCGACGGGAGAGGACCTGGTCGCGCAGATCGACCCCGGCTTCGTGTACGGCCCCGCCGTCGCCTCCTCATGAACGTGTCGCCTCCGCGCCAGATGGAGGCCCGCAGCGTTCGATCTACCGTCTACTGCGTCCCCGCTCAGTGAGCAGACGCCGAGAGGAGAACAGCTCATGTCGCTGTCCGTGTCCAACGACCTGCTCGACCAGGCCCGTGCCGGTGAGGTGGACGACGCGGCCTTCGTCGCGTGCGTCCGCGACTCGCTGCCGTACGCCTGGGCGACGATCACCGCGCTGGTCGAGCGTCGAGACCGGTCCGGCTCCGACTTCGCCGACAACCACGTGCCGCCGCCCGACGAGGCCGCTCGCGGTCAGTTGCTGCGCTGCCTGGCCAGCGACGCGATGCGCGGCGCCCTCGAAAGGCATTTCGGCGTACGCCTGGCCTTCCAGAACTGCCACCGTGTCGCGGTGTTCCGCCCGGAGGCCACCGAGGCCTATCGGGAGTTCGTCACCCCCCGCGCACAGATCCTGAACCAGAGCCCAGAACTGGTCGACTGCTGACCTGACGCCGACCGGCCGGGGGCGGCTCCCGTTCACGCCGCCCCCGGCCCTCGCCGTCTCACAGCCCTCGCCGTATCACAGCGCGCCGAGGCGCGCGAGGGTCTCCAGCGCCCGCGCGCGATCTCCGCGTCGCTCGCGGCCGCGTCCCTACCGAGGGCCGCCGTTGACGTAGAGCGTCTGGCCGGTGACGTACGACGCGTCGCCGGAGGCGAAGAACGCCACCACCGACGCGATCTCGGTCGGCTGGCCGACCCGCCGCAACGGCACGGCCTGCGCCACGGCGGCCTGGTGCTCCTCCGGCGTCGCCCCCAGTCGTATGGCCGTCGCCTCGGTCATCGGCGTCGCGACGTACCCCGGTGCGACCGCGTTCACCCGGATACCGAACGGGCCCAGCTCGATCGCCATGGTCGCGGTGAGCCCCTGGATGCCCGCCTTGGCCGCCGCGTAGTTGGCCTGCCCGCGGTTTCCCAGCGCCGACCGGCTCGACAGGTTGACGATCGTCCCCGACCGCTGCTCCACCATGTGCTTCTGGACGGCCCGGCTCATGAGGAAGACGCTCTTGAGGTTCACGTCGACGACCTTGTCCCAGTCGTCCTCC
The DNA here is from genome assembly GCF_043197435.1 of Microbispora bryophytorum. Classification (NCBI taxonomy): domain Bacteria; kingdom Bacillati; phylum Actinomycetota; class Actinomycetes; order Streptosporangiales; family Streptosporangiaceae; genus Microbispora; species Microbispora bryophytorum. The sequence continues at coordinate 167,953 of NZ_JBICTF010000011.1, forward strand.
GACATGCGGAACAGCAGGTTGTCGCGGGTCAGCCCGGCGTTGTTCACCAGCACGTCGATCCGCCCGAACTCGTCCATCACCCCCTGCACGAGCGCCTCGACCTGAGCGCCGTCGGAGACGTCACAGCCGAACGCGACCGCCCTGCCTCCGGTGACGGTGATCTCGTCCACGATCGGAGCGCACCGGTCCGCGGTGAGGTCCACGCAAGCCACCGTCGCACCCTCCGCAGCCAACCGGCGTGCGATCGCCGCGCCGATCCCCCGCGCCGCGCCGGTGACCACCGCGAACTTCCCGATGAACCGTGACATCGACAGCCTCCTCACCCCGATTCGATCACAGCAACTTACTCCGATCCATCGGGTGATCACCCTTTCAGCACACGGTCATCACGCGGTCATCCTCCCGACCGTGTCACAGAGCAGCCGGCCAATAGCAGCCAGCCACACAGCAGCCGCCACGCAGCACCCAGCCACAGAGCGCCGCTACCCCTGTCGTGCGGCGCGGGACTGTACGGCCTCCCACGGCCCCCCACGGACCCCTGCGGCGCGCCGGCGCATGCTCGCCTAGATCCGTAGTCGCCGGGCTCCCACCTGGCGGTGGTAGGTGAAGGCCCAGCGGTCGGTGCCGGTCTTGTGGCGGGTGTAGCGGTCGGGGTGCTGGTAGCGGTCGCGGTTGTGGAACTGGCAGGCCGGGCCGAGGAGTTTCAGGTCGGTCAGGCCGCCGGTGCTCCAGTTGTCGGCGTGGTCGATCTGGCACATGGTGGCGGGCAGCGGACAGCCGTCGATCCAGCAGGTGGCGTAGCGGGCGTAGACGGCCCGTCGCTGGGTGGGGGTGGCCAGGCGGACCTTGCGGCCCATGTCCAGCACCTGCCCCTGGGCGTCCATCACCAGCCGCACCAGAGCAGAGGTGCGGGCCAGGCGATGCACACTGGAAACCGGCAGCATCTGCCCGGTCGCCAGCAACAACCCCGGCGCCGCCCCCAGCAGGGCCCCCGGCACAGCCCCGAGCAGCGTCTCCGACGCTGTTTCCGCTGGCCTCCCCTGCGGTGCCCCCGGCGGAGTCCTCGGCCCCGGCTCGCCCGGCGGTGTTCCGGGCGCTGTCCCCGGTGGCGTCCCCGGGGGTGTCCCTGGCCTCGGCGCGCCCGGCGCTGCTTCCGGCCCTGTGCCCGGTGCTGTTCCCGTTGTCCCCGACCTGCAGGGGCACCGCGCCTCGCCGACGCACCCGCACGCGCTCTGGCCATCTGCCGCGTCCTGCTGATCCCGGCCCTGCTCATCGAAGCCAGCCTCATGGCGGCCTGGCTCACGACGGCGGTCCGGCTCGTGGCGCATGTCGCTCTGGTTCTCAGGCGTGCCCTGCGCATGCCGGCGACCCCCCGCAGGCCGATGCCCTGCGTGGGCGTGATGCGCAGCGGCGTCCTCGGGAGGAGGATCCGGCCATTGCGCCGCGCAGGAATGCGCTCCGCTGGGAGGCACCGCGTGTGGAGGTGCTGCGTGTGGAGATGCTGCGTGTGGAGATGCTGCGTGTGGAGATGCTGCGTGTGGAGGCGTGCCACCACCGTAGGCAGGCCATGCCGCTGCGGGCTCGGGGTTTGTTTCAGCGTGGGCCGCGGCATGGTCGCGGTCTGCGCCCCTGGGCGGTGCGGTGTCGTCGCCCTCGGCAGACGCAAGGTCAAGGTCGGTGCTCCCGGCGGCGGCGTCCGCGGCTGCCCCGGCATCGGCATCGGCTGCCGGACCGGCTGCCGCCTCGGCATCGGCTGCCGGACCGGCTGCCGCCTCGGCATCGGCTGCCGGAGCGGCTGCTGTCTCGGCTTCGGCGGTGCCCGGGTCATCTGGCCGGTGGGGGCCCTCACCCTGAGCAGGTGCGGCAGCGTCGGTTATGCCCACGTCGCCGGGGTCCGCGTCGCCGAGGCTGTCGGCCTCACCGTCGCCGAGGTTGCCGGGGGCCTCGTCGGTGGGGATGGCGTCTTCGACGTCGCCGTCTTCCACAGGGCACGGCCCGTCAACGCTACCGGGGTCGCCGAACGCGCCGGTGTCCTCACTGTCGCCATCCTCGGCACTGTCCGCGCCCCCGGCAGCCTGAGCGTCCTGACCGTCGCCGACACCCTCGCCGCCCTGCGCACCCTCGATGCCCTCGCCCTTCTCGGCGCTGTCCGTACCATGGGCGTCGCGGCCGTCCTCGGCGTTCTGGGCGTCCTGGGCGTCTTCGGGGTGGCCGGGGCCGGGGTCGGGGGCGGGGTCTTCGGGGTGATCGGGGTGGTCGGGTTCGGGGTCGGTGGGGAGGGATTCGGCGTTGACCAGGACCAGAAGCTCAGCGACGATCTTCTGCTCCATCAACGCGATGAACGCATCCGCCTGGCGGACCCGCAGCGGCCGGTCATCGCCCTCCGCGCGTGGCTTGGCGTAAGCATCCAGCAGCGCCCGCAACCGCGCCGCCGCCTCACGCGGCAGATAGAACTCCCCCTCCAAGCCCCCACCCGCAGTGGGGCGGACCCGCAGAAACCGCCGCCCGTAGTCCGCCTGCTCGTCCCGCTCCTCACCATCAGGGTCCAACACCGCCCGCAGATACCGCCCGGCCTTGGCCACCTCCGCCGGCCCCGCCCTACCCGCCAACTCCAGCAAAATCGGCTCGGCCAGCCCCGCGTGCTCGTCACTCAACCGCGCGGTGGCCGTGCAGATCGCCTCCACCACCCCCGCCGACAACACCCCGGCGGCGAACTTCTCCCGCACCCTCGGCAGGCGGGCCAGCTCCACCGCCAGGGTCAGCAGACGGCCCGCTCCGGCCACGCTCATTCCCGCGGCGGTGCGCAGCCAGCTGCGGGTGGAGGCATGCCCATGCTGTTTGGCCTGCCCCGCCCGATGCACCTGCCCCACCCGATCGGCAAGAGCGCACGTGATCCGATCCCGCGCGAACAGCAAATCCTCGGCCTCGGCCACGCAGATGTCCGCATCGTCCGGCAACGGTGCCAGCGCCAACGCCTGCGCCGACTCGCGCAATGAACTCACGAGCACCCACGACGACCGGCCCTTGCCCTGACCGGGACCGGCCTGACCACCACCGGCGCTCCCGGCACCGGCACCGCCAGCACTCCAGCCACCGCCTGCACCACGGGCGCTCCCGGCACCGGCACGGGCACCAGCGCTGTCGGCGCTGTCGGCGCTGTCGCCGCTCGTGGCACCGGGCGCGTCGTCGCCGGCGCCCTCACCGTCGGTGAGCCCGCTGCCGGTGCTCTTGGTGCTGTTGATGCTGGTGTCAGCCTTGGTGCGGCTCGCGTGCCGCGCCGGCTGGGGGTCGGCGATCGGAAAGTGCTCGCGGGCGAGTGAACCTTCCGACGACCACAGAGGGGAATCAGCGGTCAGCCGATCCCACCAGTCTCTGTCGGCATCGTTCGAACGACGACGGTGGCCGGAATCCAGATCTAACAGATCCACTGCACCCTCCTCGCTTGATTCGAACTCTTGTGTGAATTCTTTCATCTGCTCGTCACTCTGAGCAACCGACAGAAGCGAATAGTTGGAGCAGCAGGTCAGACCCGAATACGCCGAAGGCGCTACACGGAGACGCCGATGGGGCTACTTGGAAAGCGCCGAAGGCGGTACACGGCATACGACGACGACAGCTACTGAGAAGGCGCTGCAGCACCGGCCCGGCGTGCACGGCGGCACTCGACGCCGCTGCAGAAGGCGCGACTCAGAAGGCACTACTGAGAAGGGCGCTGTCCAGAAGGGCGCTACGCAGAAGGGTGCTACGCAGAAGGGCTCTACTCGGATAAGCGCTGCTCAGAAAGCGGCGACGGCGCGTTCCACGGCCAGCAGGGCGCGGTCGAGCAGGACCATGCGGTCGGCGATCACGTCGTGCACGGGATCGCCGGCGCGAATCCTGTCGATGCTGGTGACGTACACGGCGCGGTAAGCGGCGACCACCAGGGCGGCCGCCAGCCTCGGGGCCGGATCGGCAGGGTCGACAGGGCCGGCGGGGTCGGCACGGTCGGCACGGTCGGCCGTGCCGCTTCCGGCCGCCTCGGCGAACAGACCGGCGAGCACGCCCTCGAACTCCTCGACCAGTTCCCTGGCCCGCGCCCTGAGCGCGGGCGAGTCCAGGATCACCTGCCAGAACACCTCGTATCCGGGGGCGATCCCGCCGAGCGGGTGGCCTTCCCTGAGCATGCCGAGGAACAGCCGGCGCAGCGCGGCGAGAGGGCTCTCCCCTTCGGCACGCTCCCGTACGGCCTGGGTGACCAGCTCGACCGCCTCGGGATAGCGGTCGAGGAACAGGTCCTCCTTGCGGGGGAAGTAGTTGAAGACGGTCTTGGTCGAGACTCCGGCCGCCTCGGCGACCTCGGCGACCGTGACGTTGTCGAACCCGCGCTGCATGAACAGGCCCGAGGCCACGTCCGAGATGAGCGAGCGAGTCTGCCGCTTCTTCCGCTCCCGCAGTCCCAGGGTCTCCACTCTCCGCACTCTAGTTGCTAAAAACTTATAGCGACAGTAACTTTATAGCGAAGGTAACCACGGGGAGGAACACATGTCGTACGACGTCGTCGTGGCCGGCGGGGGTCCGGTCGGCCTGATGCTGGCCTGCGAGCTGCGGCTGGGCGGGGCATCGGTCGTGGTGCTCGAACGGCTGACCGAGATCGATCCGACAATCAAAGCGGGCGCGCTCACGACGCCCAGCGTGGAGGCGCTCTACCGGCGGGGTCTGCTGCCCGCACTGCAGGAGGTGCAGGAGCGGGCGATGGAGCTCATGAAGACCTTCATGCGCGAACACGCCTCCGCGGAAGGGCCGCGCCGGATTCCGCCCAGGTTCGCCGGCCACTTCGCCGGGATCATGCTGAGCGCCGATCTGCTGGACGCCAACGACCCTGACCTGTCCGGTCGTGGACCGGCCGCCCAGATCGGCCTGGTGCCCCAGCAGCAGCTCGAACAGATCCTCGCCGTACGCGCCGCCGAGCTGGGAGTCGAGGTGCGGCGCGGCGTGGAGGTGACCGGCTTCACCGACGACGGCGAGCAGGTCACGGTCACCACGACCGGCGGCCCGGTGCACGGCCGCTGGCTGGTGGGCTGCGACGGCGGCAGGAGCACGGTGCGCAAGCCGGCCGGCTTCGAGTTCCCCGGGACGGACCCGGAGATCACCGCCTACCAGGCCATCGCGAAGATGGAGGGCACCGAGCACCTCGGCGTGGGCTGGCACGCCACTCCCACCGGGATCTACTGCTACGGGCCGGTGCCGGGGCGCATCCTCGTCGCGCGCTTCGACGGCGGCGCGCCCGGCAGGGACGGCAAGACCACACCGGTGACGACGGAGGAACTGCAGGAGGCGGTCAGGCACGTCACGGGCTCCGACGTGGTCGTCAGGGAGATCACATCGGTCACCCGGTTCACGGACAACGCGCGGCAGGCGGCGACCTACCGGCTCGGCCGGGTGCTGCTGGCCGGCGACGCCGCGCACGTCCACTCGCCCTTCGGCGGCCAGGGGCTGAACCTGGGGCTGGGCGACGCCGTGAACCTCGGCTGGAAGCTCGCGGCGGTCGTACGCGGACAGGCGCCGGAAGGGCTCCTCGACACCTACACGCGGGAGCGGCACCCGATCGGCGCCTGGGTGCTCGACTGGACGCGTGCCCAGATCGCCCTGATGCGTCCCGACGCCCACGCCCGGGCGGCGCGGGCGGTGGTCGCCGATCTGATCGGGACCGTCACCGGCACCACCTACTTCGTGAAGAAGATCTCCGGCGTCTGGCAGCGGTACGACATGCCCGGCGGCGGCGGGCACCCGTTGGTGGGACGCAGCGTGCCCGACTACGAGTTCGAGGACGGCTCGCGGCTGGCCGACCACCTCCACGACGGTCGCGGCCTGCTCGTCCGCCGGAGCGGATCCGGGCTCGACGGCACGGCGGCGGACGGCTACGGAGACCGGGTCGCCACCGTCACGACGGCGGGAGGCGACCCGCACTTTCCTGGCGCGCTGCTCGTCCGCCCGGACGGCGTCGTCGCGTGGGCGCAGGACCCCGGCACCACCGATTCCGAGGGGCTCGCGAACGCGCTGGAGACCTGGTTCGGCACGCCCGCGGGCGTCCCCGCCGCCCTCCGCTGAACTGTTCCCCGGACATCGCCGATCATTGACCAAATCTTTACCCGAGCCGCCCGCCGCACGGGCCCCAAATCAGCGTCCTGACCTGCGGTTTCTCCTCCGGTCACCCCCCTTAACCCGTACCCCGCCAAGATGTCTCGTGTCATTTGGTATCAGCCGTGGTCATCAGCCCCCATCATGTGCTCATGCCCGCTTTTGTCACCCTGTCTGGGCGCTTCGTGCGCCTGGAACCGCTCAGCCTCGCGGCGCTCGACGACCTCGTCGCCGCGGCGTGTGAAGACCGTTCCACGTACTCCTTCACTCGCGTTCCCGTTGGCCGGGATGAGATGGCCTCCTACGTGGAGGCCGCCTTGGCTGAGCAGGCGGAGGGCCGCACTCTGCCCTTCGCCATCCGGTGGCTGCACACCGACCGCGTGGTCGGTGCCACCCGTCTGATGAACCTGGAGTACTGGCAGGGCCCGATGCCCTGGCCACCGGGCACGAAAGGCGCGGTGGGCGAGGTCCCGTCCGTCGCGGACATCGGGTACACCTGGCTCGCCGCGTCGGCCCAGGGCACCGGTGTCAACCGGGAGAGCAAGTATCTGCTGCTCTCCCTGGCCTTCGAGACCTGGCAGGTTCACCGGATCACCCTCAAGGCAGACGTACGCAACACCCGATCCCGGGTCGCCATCGAGGCCCTCGGCGCGCACCTCGACGGTGTGCGGCGAGCGGACAGCCGAGGCGCCGACGACACGGTCCGAGATACCGCGTACTACTCGATCCTGAGTCCCGAGTGGCCCACCGTGCGCGATCGTCTCCGCATGCGGCTGGGTCTCCTGGAAACGGCGTCGGAAGCAGCGTGATCACCCGATAAGAAGAGCGGCCCGTCCCGGAAGGGACGGGCCGCGTCATGCGATGGGTGCTGGAGGGCGGACGGTCGTCAGGCGTCGTAGCCGAAGTCGTCCTCGTAGGCGTTGTAGACGTCGCGCCACGAGCCGCAGTTGACCGGGTAGTTGCTGTGCAGACCGATCTGGCAGACCTTCGCCTGGACCTGGGCGACGTCGTAGCGCCAGAAGTTGATCTGCTTGTAGCCGCCGGCGCCGCAGTACTTGTACGACTTGACGCTGGAGGCCCAGTCGTCCTCGTCGTCGTCCCAGGACGACACGCGGAACTTGATGTACGCGCACTTGCCGCCGTGGCTGTAGGTGCGGTGGTCGTTGTCGTACAGCTTGCCGGTGACGTGGACCCGGTTCGACTCCTCGTGGTCGTAGTTCACGTCGACGTAGCCCTTGGCCTTGGCGAGGTGGTTGGACGACCAGTAGGTGCCCCACCAGCCGTCGTAGTCCCAGTCGTCGTGGTGGGGCGCGGAGGCGGCGGAGGCGGCGGAGGCGGGAGCGGCGGAGGCGGCGGTCGCGAGGGCCGGCAGCCCGAGGGCGGCGACGGCGGTGGCTGCGGCGAGACCGAGGGTGATGGAGCGACGCATTTCGGTTCTCCTGTTCGAGGACGATCCCCCGATGCGAGGTGCTGTCGGGGTTGCACCTCAGTGATAGGCCCGCCCGCCTGCAACCTGCTTTCAGTGCTCTCACGATGGTTTGCAGGCCGCTTTCAAGCACCTGAACGCACACTGAACCAGCGCGTCCGGTCCTACTGCCGCCGCGCCACACGATCTATCATTTGGTCGGAAATCTTGCCATTGGGAGACAGGTGACATGCCTGATCACGCCACCGCGGACGGCCTGCGCTTCGCCGTGCTGGGACCCGTCCTGGCCTGGCGCGACGGCGTCGAACTCGACCTCGGCACACCCTTGCAACGCTCCATCCTCGCGATGCTCCTGCTGCGGGAGGGGCACGCGGTCACGCCGGACGAGATGATCGACGGCGTGTGGGGCGGGGACGCGCCGCCGCGCGCGCTCGGCGCGTTGCGCACCTACGTCTCCCGTCTGCGCACCGTCCTGGAGCCGGACCGCTCCCCGAGGACCCCGCCGCGGCTGCTGACCTCCGTCGGCCGGGGATACGCGCTGCGGCTCGGCCCCGCCCGCTTCGACCTTGCCGTCTTCGAGCGCGAGTGCGCCGCCGCCGAGTCCGACCGCCGTACGGGCAGGGCCGGGGAGTCCGCGCGGCGGCTGCGCGGGGCCCTGCGCCTGTGGGCCGGCGAGCCGCTGGCCGGCGCGGTCGGCCCGTACGCCGAACACCAGCGCGACCGGCTGGCCGAGCGCCGGATGAGCGCGGTCGAGACGCTCATAGAGCTCGACCTGGAGCTGGGCCGGCACGCGGAGATCGTCTCCGAGCTGGTCGCGCTCGCCGGGGAACACCCGCTGCGCGAGCGGTTACGCGCCCAGCTCATGCTGGCCTACTACCGCTGCGGCAGGCAGGCCGAGGCGCTGTCGGTCTTCACCGAGACCCGGCACGCGCTCGTCGAGGAGCTCGGCATCGAGCCCGGCGCCGATCTGACCGCCCTGCACCGGCGGATCCTCGCCGCCGACCCCTCCCTCGCCCCCACACCCCCTCCCGTACGGCTCTCGCCCCAGGATGTCCACGATGACGACACCGCGGCGGAGGCCGGCCCGGCGATCGTGATGCCGAGACCGGCGCAGCTCCCCGCGGCCGTGCCCGACTTCACCGGACGCACCGGCCTGGTGCAGCGGCTGCTCACGCTGCTCCGCGCGGAAGGGGCGGGAGAGGGCGTGCCGATCGCGGCGATGTCGGGCATCGGCGGCGTGGGCAAGACGACCCTGGCCGTCCATGTGGCCCACCTCGCGGGGGACCTGTTCCCCGCCGGCCAGCTCTACGCCGACCTGCGGGGATACAGCGCCGAGCCCACCGCGCCCGAGACGGCGCTGGTCGCGTTCCTGCGCGCCCTCGGCATCCCGATGGACGTCATCCCCGACGGCCTGGCCGAGCGCTCCGCGCTGTTCCGTTCGCTGCTCGCCGACCGCAGGATGCTGGTGCTGCTCGACAACGCCCGCGACGCCGAGCAGGTCGAGCACCTGCTGCCCGGCTCGGCCGGCTGCGCCGCGATCATCACCAGCCGGGGCAAACTGGCCGACCTGCCCGCGGCCCGGCTCGTCGACCTCGACGTGATGGAGCCCGAGGAGGCGCTGTCTCTGCTGGCGGCGGTCGCGGGACCCGAGAGGGTGGCGGCGGAACGGGCCGCCGCGATGGACGTGGTCGCCGCCTGCGGCTTCCTGCCGCTGGCCGTGCGGATCGTCGCGGCCAGGCTCGCCTCCCGCCCGTCCTGGACGGTGGCCTCGCTCGTCCCCCGGCTCGCCGACGAGCGCCGCCGCCTCGACGAGATGAAGATCGGCAACCTGGCGGTCTCGGCGACGTTCGCCCTCGGGTACGGCCAGCTCGACGCCCGGCAGGCGCGGGCGTTCCGGCTGCTGTCGCTGCCGGCGGGCTCGGGCATCTCGGCCTTCGCGGCGGCGGCCGTGCTCGACCTCACCCCGGCCGAGGCCGAGGACGTGATCGAGTCGCTGGTCGACGCCAGCCTGCTGGAGGCGCCCGCCCCGGGCCGCTACCGCTTCCACGACCTGCTCAAGCTGTTCGCCCGGCGGCAGGCGGAGGACGCCGAGGAGCCCTCGGCCCGCGCGCTCGCCCTGCGGCGGCTGCTGGGCTTCTACCTGGCGTCGGCGGGCGCGGCCCACCGGTTGGCGTACGAGGGCAGCGCGATCGCCGACAACCTCACGGACCTGGGAGCGCGCGGCCATTCCTTCTCCTCGGCCGACGAGGCCGTGGCCTGGTTGTCGGCGGAGGCCGAGGACATGTTCGGCGCCATCGCGCAGGTGGCCGGGGCCGAGGGCGCGTCCGGCCAGGACCTGCTCACCGCGGCGGACCTGCTGCTGGCGCTGGAGCCGCTGCTGGAGTCGGGCACCAACCAGCGAGACTTCGAGCAGCGCACCTCGGCCCTGCTGACGGCGGCCGGCAGGGCCGGCGAGCGGGGCGGCGAGCTGCGCTGCCGCTACGTGCTGGGCCGGGTGCTGTTCGGCGCGAACCGGCTGGCCGAGGCCGAAGCCCACTTCCTCGCCGCGCGGACGCTCGGCGAGGAGACCGGCGACCACATCGTGCTGGGCGAGACGTGCAACGCGCTGGCGGTCGTCGCCGGACGGCGGCGCCGCCACACCGAGGCGCTCGAATGGTTCGACCGGGCGACGGCGGTCCACCGGGAGACGGGCAACCCCGCGGGCGAGGCGCTGGCGTCGTGTTACTCCGCCCGCGACCACCTGGGCCTCGGGCGGCCGCACGACGCCATCGCCGCGGCCGAGCGCGGGCTGGCGGTCTTCTCCGAGATCGGCAGCGGCGCGGGGATGGCCCGCGCCCGCTACCACCTCGGCAACGTGCTGTCCCATGTCGGGCGGCTCAACGAGGCCGTCGTCCACCACGCCGAGTGCCTGGCCTTCTTCCGCGCGAGCAACCAGCGGGTCTGGGAGCAGCGGGTCTGCTACCGGCTCGCCGCCACCTTCATCGCCGCCGGGCGGTTCGCGGAGGCCGCCCGGCACGCCGAGCAGGCGCTGACCGTGAGCCGCGAGATCACCCACCCGTACGGCGAGGCGCAGTCACTCGCCGCCCTCGGCAAGGCCCTGGCGGGCCTCGGGGAGACCGGCCGGGGCAGGCAGGCCCTGGTCAAGGCCCTCGACGTCTTCACCCGGCTCGGTTCGCCCGAGGCCGACGACATCCGTGCCCTCCTGCGCGAACAGGTCGAGACGTAGGTCGTCGTCGAGCCGGCTCATCCGGACGTGGTTGATCACACCGAACACCCCATCTTCGCGTGTGGAGGCTGGACGCCCGGCCGGCCGCCCGTCGTCACTGGGACGTGCAGGGGGCCCGGATCCGCACCGGTGCGCCCCGTGACGACTCGCCGCCTCACGTCGGCGACCGGCCGGGCTGTGTGCGCGGGCTCCGAACCCCCCCGAAGCCCGCTCAGGACCACTGTCCGCCCGGCCGTTCAAACTCCGATCAACGGAGGCTTGCAACCGTCAGGAAACCGTCCGCGATCAGGGGGCGCAGCACCGCCGGGGCGTCGCGGAGCACCGCGTCGGGGTCCTCATCGGTCAGCTCGGCGATCGCGGCGAGCAGCGGGCGCGTGGGCAGATCACCGTCGCACACCCCCGCCAGGGCGGCCTCCACGGTCCCCACGGCGGCCGTACGGCGCGCGCCCCGGGTCTGCCGCAGGGCGATGCGGGAGGGGTCGTCGGCGCCGGGCGGGCCGACGCGCTCCTCCACGACGCCCTCGGCCACCTTCAGCCGCGCGTCGAGCAGGTCCTCGTCGGACAGCTCGTGAGCGGCGCGCGCCGCACGCAGGACCTTGTCGACCAGCGCGCCGGACGGGGGCTCGACCGGCTGGGTCATCTCCTCCACCCGCACGAGCGGGCTCAGCGAGCCGGAGTCGTGCAGGGCGATCCAGCCGAAGCCGACGCCGGTCACGTCCATCGACTCGAACCAGCCGAGCCACTCGTCGTAACGCTCCCGGTAGGCCGAGGTGCCGTGCTCGGCGGAGTCCCGCAGCCACAGCTCGACGTACTCGGCCGGGTCCTGCACATCGCGCTGCACGGCCCAGCCGTCGCAGCCGGTCTCGGCGAGCCAGCCGCCCACCCTGTCCTGCCAGTCCTCGCCCTTGACGTGCAGCCAGTTGGCGAGGAAACGGGCCCGGCCGCCCTGGGCGAGGTGCCGGGGCGTGCGCCGTACGAGGTCGCGGCAGAACTCGTCGCCGCGCCGCCCGGCCTCCCGGTAGGTGTACCTGGCCTCGGGCGCGATGACGAACGGCGGGTTGGACACCACGAGGTCGAAGCGCTCGCCGTCCACCGGGTCGTACATCGAGCCCTCGCGCGCCTCGACGCCGGTCATGCCGGACAGGCCCCAGCTGAGGCGGGCCAGCCGCAGGGCTCTGCGGTTCACGTCGGTCGCGACGACGTGCTCCGCCCTGGGCGCCAGGTGCAGCGCCTGCACGCCGCAGCCGGTGCCGAGGTCGAGGGCCCGGCCGACCGGGGCGGTCCAGCCGAGCTGGGCGAGGTTGGCCGAGGCGCCGCCCGCTCCGACCACGTGGTCGGCCCGCAGGGAGGGGTCGCCGGGCCGCACCTTGCGGTCGGACACCACGTACGCCGGGTCGCCCGTCCCTGTGTCCCACGGCTGGAGGTGCACGGTGGCCTGAACGGTGTCGCCCAGGCGCACCAGCAGCCCGGCCTCGATGAGCCCCTGCAGCGGGAGGTCGGCGGCGGCCGTGCTGACCGGGGCGCCCAGCCACCACAGCCGGATCAGCGTGGCGAGGGGGTCGGCGTCCCTTGTGGCGCGCAGCGCGGGCACGATCTCCTCACGGGCGAGGGCGGAGGCGGCCATGTCGCCCAGCCGCTCACGCACGCCGTCGATCGTGTAGCCGGCCTCCACGAATCTGTCGCGAAGCCGCCGGACCAGGTCAGAAGGGGCGTCCACGTCTCGAATCTATCGCGGGGCCAGACACCGCTAGGGCATCTTGAGGCTGTTCCAGGCGGCTTCGCCCAGCTCGCGGATCTCCTCCTCGGTGGGCTGGTGGGCGCCGCTGAACCACAGGCGGCACATCTCCTGCGCCGGGCCGAGCCACAGCACGTAGCACATGGTGGCGGGGACGGGGCGGAGCACGTCGTCCTTCATGTGCGGCCGCCACCAGTCGGCGACCTGCCGGAAGAACTCGCGCCTCGACTCGGCGACCTCGGGCCCGCCGGGCTCGTTGCGCCGGGGCGGGCGCTCGCTGATCAGCAGGCGGGCGCGTTCGGGGTGCTCACCGCACCAGGCCATGTGCATCGCGACGATGGCCTCGATGCCGGCGCGGGCGTCCTCGTGGCGGACGAGCTCGCGCACGAAGGCGTCCTGGTACATGTCCAGGATCTCGGCGTAGAGCACGCCGAAGACGTGTTCCTTGCTCGTGAAGTGGTGATAGAAGCTGCCGACGCTGACGCCGCTCTCCTGCCGGAGGCTGGCCAGGGTGGTCGCCGACACCCCGCTCTGGCTGAACCTGCGCAGGGCGCCCTCGATGATCCTGGCCCTGCCGTCTCGCCCGCTCTTCGCGTTCTTCACATAGTCAATGGTGAACCAACAGAACCTTGTTCTGCAAATGCGAGGCGGGCTTTGATCTCGACGGATGTGCCCTATCTGTCGATTGTGGCAGAGGGCCGGGCCCTGCGCACCATGGACAGAGCCCGCCGCTCCCGGGCCCGCTGAGTCCGTCAACGAGACTTAGATGCGGGAGGACGTTGTGGCTACGATGCGCGACATGCGGCGTTATCGGGTGGACAACTGCTCCATCGAGCGAACCCTCGCCGTGCTCGGCGAGAAGTGGACGTTCCTGGTCCTGCGGGAGGCGTTCAACGGCGTCCGGCGGTTCGCCGACCTTCAGACGCGCACCGGCGCGCCCCGGCAGGTGCTGAGCGCCCGGCTGTCCCGGCTCGTGGACGAGGGCCTGCTGCGCAAGGTGCCCTACCAGGAGCCCGGCCAGCGCCAGCGCGACGAGTACCGGCTCACCCAGAAGGGCCTCGACCTCTACCCGATCATGATCGCGCTCATGCACTGGGGCGACCGCTATCTGGCCGAACCCGAGGGACCGCCGGTCGTGGTGACCCACCGCGACTGCGGCGCGCCCGTCACGCTGCACCTGATGTGCGAGGAGGGCCACGAGGCCGGCGGCCCACTCGAGGTCACCCCCAGCCCCGGCCCCGGTGCCCGGGGGTGAGAGCACTCACCCCCCTGCCTAGGCTGGTCACGTGTACCGGTTCCTCCTCTCACGCCGCTGGGTCGGGCTGCACCTGCTCGTGCTCGTGCTGATTCCCACCTTCTTCTTCCTGGGAAGGTGGCAGTGGGGGCGGTTCGAGGAGCGGTCGGCCGACAGCACGAGGATCACCGCCAACCTCGCCGCCGCGCCCGTGCCGGTCGACCGGCTGGACCGGGCCGGCGCGTCCGTGCCGTACGGGGACAGGTATCGCCTCGTCACCGCCACCGGCCGATACGACACCGCCCACCAGCTCGTGGTGCGCAGGCGCACCCTCAACAGCCGCGTCGGCTTCTACGTGGTCACTCCGCTCGTCACGCCCCAGGGCGCCGTGCTGGTGAACCGGGGCTGGGTCCCGGCCGGGGCGACCGCCGACGCCTCGCCGCAGGTGCCCGCCCCGCCCACGGGACAGGTGACGGTCACCGGACGGCTCCGCCCGGCGGAGACGCGGGACAACACCGGCATCAGGACCAGGTCCGGGCTGCCGTCCGGCCAGATCCTGCTGATCGACACGCCCCGGATCGCCGAGGGCCTGCCGTACGCGGTCTTCGGCGGGTTCGTGGAGCTCACCGCACAGCAGCCGCAGGGCGGCGCCTCGCCCGAGCTCCTGCCCCCGCCCGACGTGGGCGCCGGAGGCGGGCTCAACCTGGCGTACGCCGTGCAGTGGTGGCTGTTCATCGGGATCGCGGTGGGCGGCTGGGTGCTGCTGCTGCGCAGGGAGGCCCGCGACCTCCGGGAGGAGCGGGCGTCACAGGCGGTGACCGCAGGCGCCGCAATGTGAGCGAACGGATACCAACCGGAGACCTCGCAGCTTGTACCGGGTTATCCCTTGGCCCTACCGTTTACTACCGTGACTACGCCGCTGCATCCCGACCCAGAGCCGAGGCGGCGGGACTACGTGATCATCTCGGTCGATGATCATCTGATCGAGCCGGCCGACCTCTTCGAGGACCGCCTGCCGGAGAAGTACAAAGACCTCGCCCCCAAGGTCGTGGAGACCGACTCGGGCCATCAGGTGTGGCGATACAGCGGCGCCACCTATCCCTGCGCGGGGCTGGACGTGGGCGCGGGCCTGCCCAAGGAGCAGTGGACGCTCGACCCCGTGCGGTTCGAGGACATGCGGCCGGGCTGCTACGACATCGAGGCCCGGATCGGCGACATGGACCGCGCCGGGATCTGGGCGGCCCTGTGCTTCCCCGGCATGCTGGCGAACCAGGCGGGGGTGGCGTTCGGCCGCACCCGCGACCAGGATCTCGGGCTCGCGCTCGTGCAGGCCTGGAACGACTGGCACGTCGACGTGTGGGCCGGCACCTACCCCGAGCGCATGATCGCGCTCCAGCTCCCCTGGCTCCCCGATCCCGAGATCGCGGCGAAGGAGGTCAGGGCCAACGCCTCACGCGGTTTCAAGGCCGTCGTGTTCCCCGAGTTCCCCACCCGGCTGCGGCTGCCGTCCATCCACAGCCGCCACTGGGACCCGTTCTTCGCCGCCTGCGAGGAGACTGGGACGGTCGTGTGCCTGCACACCGGCGCGTCCTCCTGGGCGCCGGTGCCCTCCCCCGACACCCCGGTCGAGGCGATCACCACGCTGATCCCGGCGAGTGCGATGTTCGCCTGCGCCGACTGGCTGTGGTCGGGGGTGGCGCTGCGCTTCCCCAAGCTGCGCATCCTCATCGTGGAGGGCGGCGTGGGGTGGCTGCCGATGCTGGCCGAGCGGGCCGACTACGCGCTCGACCACCCTGTGGCCGGCGAGCCGAGCTGGGAGGGCGGCCTCAAGCCCAGCGAGGTGCTCCGGCGCAACTTCTTCTTCGGCACGCTCGACGACAGCGCGCTGAGCTCGGTGCGGCTCGCGGTGGGCATGGAGCACGTGCTGCTTGAGGCCGGCTACCCGCGCGCGGAGTCGACCTGGCCCGACACCCAGCGCGCGGTGGCCCGCAACCTCGGCAGCCTGCCTCCCGCCGACATCGCCAGGGTCTCCTACGGCAACGCCGCCCGCCTGTTCGGCCACCCGCTGCCCTCGCGGGCCTGGCTGCGGCAGGAGCAGCTCTAGCTAGGACGCGGACGCGGGCGGGGGCAGCCGGGGGACGCTGTCGATCAGTCGTCGCGTGTAGGCGTGGCGAGGAGCGCCGAGCACCTGGGCGGTGTCCCCCCGCTCGACGATCCGGCCCCGCTCCAGCACGGCCACCTCCTGGCAGAGGGCGGCCACCACGGCCAGATCGTGCGACACCATCACGACCGTCAGCGCACGGGTCTCCCGAAGCTCCCGCAGCAGGTCGACGACGCGTACGCGGGTGGAGACGTCGAGCGCGCTGACCGGCTCGTCCGCGAGCAGCACGCGGGGCTCGCACACGATCGCCCGCGCGATGGCGATGCGCTGCCGCTGCCCGCCCGAGAACTCCTGCGGGTAGCGGCTCGCGGCGTCCTCGGGAAGTCCGACCGCGTCCAGGGCCGCCGCGACGCGAGCGGTCATGTTCTCCCTGAGGCCCAGCGAACGGAGCGGCTCCGACACGATCCTGCCCACCCGCTGCCGGGGGTCGAGCGACGAGTACGGGTCCTGGAACACCGTCTGCACGCCGCGCCGGAACTCCCGCATCAGGGACCGGTCACGCGGCGCGAGCTCCTTCCCCTCGTAGAGGACCTGTCCGCTCGTCGGCCTGGCCAGCCCGAGCAGCAGGCGCAGCAGCGTGGTCTTGCCCGCACCCGACTCTCCCACCAGCGCGAGGCTGCGTCCGGGCGTGACGGCGACCGAGACGTCCGTGAGCACGGGGGCCGAGCGGCCGTAGGCGAAGTGCGCGCCCCGCACCTCCAGGATGGGCCGGGTCATGGCGTCCTCCAGTCGACGGCGCCGTCGAGAGCACCGTCGAGAGCGCCGTCGAGCCGCCGCGCGCTGCCCACCAGGTCCCTCGTGTACGGGTGGCGCGGCGCGTTGACGACCTCGCCGGCGCTCCCGGACTCCACCGCCGCGCCGTCCTTGAGGACGATGACGCGCTCGGCGATGCGCGAGACGACCGCCAGGTCGTGGCTGATGAACAGCAGTGCCATCCCCCGTTCCTCCACCAGGCCGTCGAGCAGCGCCAGGACGTCGGCCTGCACGGTGACGTCCAGGGCGGTCGTGGGCTCGTCCGCGATGAGCAGAGCGGGGTCGCAGGCGATGGCCATGGCGATCGCCACCCGCTGACGCTGGCCGCCGGAGATCTCGTGGGGGTAGGCCCGGGCGATCCGCTCGGGATCGGCCAGCCGCACCTCCTCAAGCGCGGCCGTCACCGCCGCACGCAGGGCCCGTCCGCGCAGCCCCCTCCTACGCCGGAGCGGCTCGGCCACCTGGCGGCCCACCCGCATGAGCGGGTCGAGGGCGGTGAGCGGCTCCTGGAAGACCGTGCTCGTCGCCCGGCCGCGCAGCGAGGTGAGCCGCCGCTCTCCCGCCCCCACGACCTCGATGCGGTCGAGGCGGCGGTCGAGGCTGGGCACGTCGAACACGACACTGCCCGAGACGGTCATCCCGGGAGGCGTGAGACCCATGATCGCCAGAGCGGTCATGGACTTGCCCGACCCCGACTCACCGATCAGGCCCAGCCTCTCGCCCGCGTCGAGCGTGAACGACACGTCCGAGACGAGGTCGCGGCCCTCGGGGCTGCGCACGTGAAGTCCCGCCACGGTGAGAAGGGTCACCTCGTCCTCCTCCTGGTCGGGTCGGCCACGTCGCGCACGCCGTCGGCGATGAGGTTGACGCCGACGACGAGGACGACGAGCAGGACGCCGGGGGCGATCACCCCTGCCGGGGCGATGAACACGCTCGCCTGGGCCTCCTGGAGCATCCGCCCCCAGGAGGCGTTCGGGGGCGGCGCGCCCAGGCCGAGATAGGACAGGCTCGCCTCCGCCAGGACGGCGAGGCCGAACTGCAGCGCGATGTTGACCGACAGCGTCGGCCAGATGTTCGGCAGCACGTGTTCGACGACGACCCGGGGCCAGGACGTCCCCGACGTGCGCGAGGCCGTGATGAAGTCCTGCGCCAGGACGCGCTTGACCAGCACCCGGGTCAGCCGGGCCACGATCGCCGACATCGCCAGCCCGATCGCGATGACCGCCGAGCCGAGCGACGCCTCCCGCGCGGCGGTCACCAGCATGGCCAGGAGCACGGTCGGGAACGCGATGAGGATGTCGAGGAGGGCCGAGATCGTGTCGTCGAGCCAGCGGGTGGCGAAGCCGGCGGCGAGGCCGCCCGCGAGGCCCACGAGCCCGCCGATCAGCACCGACCCCGCTCCCGCCTCCAGGGCGACCCTCGCACCGATCATGAGCTGGGTGAGCAGGTCCCTGCCGAGCTTGTCGGTCCCGAGCAGGTGGGGCAGGCCCGGTGGCATCAGCCGGTCGCCCGAGGTGTCGTCCGGCGGAAACGGCAGCCAGAAGAACGACACGACGGCCACGGCGAGGACGAGACCGGCGAGGACGCAGCCGGCGACCAGCGTCGCCGACCGGGGGACGCGGCGGCCTGAGGTTGACGCAGGGAGTGTCATGCGCCGTCCCCGGAGAGGTTCCCGCCGAGGGAGCGGCGCAGCCGCGGATCGATGAGCCGCTGGACGAGGTCGGCCGCGAAACCGATGAGCAGCACCGTGAACGTGCTCACCACCAGGATCCCCTGGATGACCGGGTAGTCGTGCTGGGCGAAGCCCTTCACGAGCATGCCGCCGAGCCCCGGCAGCGCGAACACGCTCTCCACCACGACCGCGCCGAGGAAGGTGGTGGCGAGCTCGATGCCCAGGATCGAGACGACCGGGACCACCGCGTTGCGCAGGCCGTGCCGCCACATCGCCCCGATGAACGACGAGCCGAGCGCCCGCGCCGTACGCAGGTAGTCGCTGCCCAGCACGTCGAGGGTGGCCGACCGCACGTAGCGGATCAGCGAGGCCGACATGACCAGGGCGACCGTGACGACGGGCAGCGTCAGCGAGGTGAGCGCGTCACCCGGGTCCGCCCAGTCGTCCTGCGGGAACCCTCCGGCCGGCAGCACGCCGAGGTGGAGCGAGAACACCGTGATCAGCAGCATGCCGACCCAGAAGACGGGCACCGCGATGCCGAGTTGCGACAGCGCGCTGAGCACCGAGCCGTACCAGGTGCCCGCCCGGTAGGCCGCCAGGAAACCGACCGGTACGGCGATCACGACGGCCAGGAGGAACGCGAGCAGGGTCAGCGGAACCGTCACCACGAGGCGGGCGGCGATCTCGGGGCCCACGGGAAGCGTGCTGACGAACGAGGAGCCGAGGTCCAGCCTCGACATCTCGCCGAGCCACGAGACGAACTGCTCGGGCAGCGGCCGGTCCGTCCCGATCAGGTGCCGGGCGGCGGCGACCTGATCCGGGCTGGCCCCGACCGACAGCAGCGCGTTGGCGGGGTCGCCGGGAATCAGGCGCAGCAGCAGGAACAGCACCACGGCGGCCAGGAACAGCGAGACGACGAGGAACGCCGTCCGGCGCAGCAGGTAGGCGGTCATGAGGACGTCACCGGCGAGGGCGTCAGCCCCGGCCGCCGCTCTTCTTGATGCCGTACGCGTAGAACTGGGAGTTCAGGCCGTTCACGGGGTAGCCCGACAGCGACGAGGACGCCACGACGATCTGCGGGTAGAGGTAGAGCCAGTCGCTGGCCGCGTCGGCCGCGATCTGCTGGTTGACCTTCTTGAGCAGCTCCGTCTGCCCGTCGGCCGTGTCGGACTGCTCGGCCTGCTCGACCCACTTGGCGACCTGCGGGTTGTCGTAGCCCCAGTAGAAGTCGGGGTTGCCGTACCAGACCACGTCGCGGTCGTTGACGTGCTCCTGCAGCGTCGCCGCGAAGTCGTGGTTCTTGTACACCTTGGTGTACCACTCGTCCGCGGTGATGACGTTGATGTTCACGGTGATCCCGACCTTCGCCAGCTCCGACTTCAGGAACGTCGCGACGGTGGGGTGCGGGTCGTAGTTCGGGGTGTCGAGCGTGAAGGAGAAGCCGCTCCCGTAGCCCGCCTCGGCGAGCTCCTTCTTGGCCAGGTTCGGGTCGTACGGGTTGACCGAGGTGAGGTCCTCGTACCAGGGGTCGGTGGGCGGCACCATCGAGCCGATCAGCGTGCCGTATTCGCCCCAGATCGAGTTGAGCAGCTTCTTGTTGTCGATGGCCGAGGTGATCGCCTTGCGGACGAGCACCTTGTCGAACGGCGCCTTGCGGTCGTTGAACGCCAGCAGCAGCTTGGTCGTCGACTGGCCGTTGTTGACCTTGTAGTCCCCGTTGTCCGTGAAGTTCGCCAGCGCGTCGGGGCTCTGCTCGCTGGTCACGACGTCGACCGCCTTGGTCAGCAGCGCGTTGTTCAGCGCGGTCGCGTCGGTGAAGTAGTGGAACACGACCTGCTTGTTGGTCGCCGGGGTGCCCCAGTAGCCGGGGAAGCGCTCAAGGGTGAGCGCGGAGCCGCGCTTCCACGTTCCCAGCGTGTAGGGACCGGTGCCGTCCTCGGTGGTCGTCAGGTTCTTGGCCTGGGAGTTGACGATCCACACGTAGCTGAGGTTGTAGACGAGCGAGATCGACTTGCCGGAGAGCTTCACCGTGACCGTGGAATCGTCCGGCGTCTCGATGCTCTTGATCACTTCGAGGCTGCTCTTGCGGGCCGACTGGGAGTCGGGAGCGATGACCTTCTCGATGCTGTACTTGACGTCGGCCGAGGTGAGCGGCTTGCCCGAGTGGAACTTCACGCCGCTCCTCAGCGTGAAGGTGTACGTGAGGCCGTCCTTGCTCACCATGTGGTCCTCGGCCAGCAGGCTCTCGACCTTGCCGTCGTCGGTGAGCCGGAACAGTCCCTCGTAGACGTTGCCGTTGAACGCCTCCGTCACACCCTGTCCGCCCCCGGCCGTGTTGTCGAGGTTCTGCGGCTCGTAGAGCGACCCGACCTCGACCGTCGCGTCCGGGTCGTACGCCGCCGTCGCCCCGGCGCCGTTCGAGCCGGACCCTGCCGAACCGGAGGACCCTGCCGAGCCGGAGGAGCCCGATCCGCACCCGGCGAGGGCGAGCGCGAGCACGAGTGCGGCGCCGATCAGCGACGTCGTCTTGCTGTTCACTGTTTCTCCTGATGGGCGGCCATGCGGCCACCTGGTTGGTGCTTCAGGTGAGGCGGGGGGCCGTCAAGCTGTCAGTGCGGCAGGAAGCCGTCGCGGAAGACGGGAAGCTTCTCCCCCGCCTCGACGGGCACGTCCAGCCGGTTCCGCGGCGGCGGCAGCGGACAGTTGTAGAAGGGCGAGAAGGCGCACGGCGGCGCGAAGGCGCGGTTGAAGTCCAGGACGACGCGGCCACCGGGCTCGGGCTCCACCGTCAGGAACCGCCCGCCGCCGTACGTCGCCGAACCGTTGGTGTGGTCGCCCACGACCAGGAGCAGCGTTCCCTCGTCGTCGAAGGCGGCCAGGTTGTACGGCGTGCCGTCGAGCGTGAAGGTGATGTCGCCCGGGACGGCGCGGTCACGGGTGCCGCCGGCGTCCCGGAGGTGCTCGAAGGGCAGCAGCCGCTCGTCGGACACCGGCGTGAAGACGGCCTCGATCACCCACTCGGGGGCGAACGGGAAGGCGTCGATGGTCTCGAAGTGGCGGATGGCGGGCGCGTCCGCGTCCCACAGCCGGATGCCGTGCTCGGGCTCGCCGGTCGTGATGTGGGCCCGCTCGATCCGCGTCGCCGTTACGCGTGTTCCTGTGCTGCCGGGCGGCCGGCCGGCGAGGGCCTCCTCCAGGGACACCTCCTCGCCCGGAGCCGGCCACAGGGTCTCCACCAGAGCCAGGTTGCCCTGCGGGGCCCGTACGGAGGCCACCCGCTCAGCCCGCCACGCGTCCCACCCGGCGCGGGCGGCTTCGATCGTGGCTGCGGAGGCGCGTGAAGACATGGAGGTAACGCTCATTTCGGGAAGATCAGCACCATTGGTGATGTTTGAGCATTACCCTACATATTCGGTAGGATTATGACCAATTGATCACTTCACCGTGGCGCGCGGGTTCCTCTCCCACTCGACGAACTGGCCGCTCTCGCCGAGCAGCGCGGTCGCCAGCCACAGGAACACGCCGAAGTCGTCGACCACGCCGATGCCGAGGAGGAAGTCGGGGACCACGTCGATGGGCGACACGATGTAGGCCACGGCCATGCCGAGCATGGCGATCTTCCCCTTGGTCAGGCCGGGGTAGTCGCCCTTGACCGCGGCGCGGAGCATCCGGGGCACCGCCCGCAGCCGGGCCCGCAATCCCGGCGAGCCGGCCTTGGAGACCTCGCGGTAGGCGCGCCAGGTGGCCGCCGCACGTCCTGCCTTCACCATGAGGACACCTCCAGGGGAACGCCTCTGCCCGCTTTGCCCTTTGGTTAACGTACGGCTGGTTAACGTACGGCGGTGCCCGGCCGGTTCCGTCAGGCGCCGGGCGCGAGCGCGCGTACTGTGTCGGCGAGCGGCAGATCACCACCCGGCAGCGGGGCGAGCACGGGCGTGTCCAGCCCGGCGGCCACGTACTCCCGCACCCGGGCCCGGCAGGTCTGCGCGTCGCCGTGCACGACGAGATCGTCCACCACCTCGTCGGGGATCGCCTTCAGCGCGCCCTTGCGGTCTCCGGCCGCCCACGCCTCCTGCATGGGCCGCAGCGGCTCACCCCGGCCCAGCCACTCGTGGAACGCCGCGTACACCGGCACGGTGAGGTAGGCGGCCAGCAGCCTGCGGCCGATCTCACGCGCCTTCGCCGCGTCCTCGGTCATCACGACGAACAGGCGCGCGGTCAGCTCGGTCTGCGGTCCCAGCTCGGCCCGCACCTTCCGCACGTCCCCGGGCGACAGCCAGTTGGTGATGGCGCCGTCTGCCTCGCGGGCGGCCAGGCGGAGCATCCCGGGCCGCAGCGCGGCGAGCACGATCTTCGGCGGTGTCGCGGGGGCCTTCTCCAGCCGGAAGCCCTTTACGGCGAAGGTCTCGTAGCTCTCGGTGACCTTCTCCCCGGCCAGCGCCGCGCGCAGGAACCGCAGGGTGTCGCGGACCCGCGCGTACGGCTTGTCGAACTCGCCGGCGTTCCAGTTGCCCACGATCACCGGGGACGACGCGCCGATGCCCAGCACGAACCTGCCGGGGGCGAGGTCGGCCAGCGTGGCCGCCGACATGGCCAGCAGGGCCGGGCCGCGGGTGTAGACGGGGACGATCGCGGTGCCCAGGCGCAGGGACGGCGCCCACTCGGCCGCCAGCGCCAGCGGGACGAACCCGTCGGTGCCGCCCACCTCGGCCGACCAGGCGTCGGTGTAGCCCAGCGCGGGCAACTCGGTGACGAGCTCCTTCGACTCGACCGGCGTCTGCCCGAAGAACGGAATCGTCATGCCCCAGCGGTCCACGGCCACCCCTTCCAAGGTCTCGGACCCCGACCATACCAACCGGCCGGTATGGAGTCGCGGTCACGCCCGAAGTTCGTGGACCACCTCGATGACCTCCCTGGCCACACCCTTGATGCCGGGCAGGTGCGACAGGCCGACCAGCCGGTCGACGAGCGGGACGACCCGGTCGATCAGCCGGTAGGTGCGCGCGCAGCCGGGGGAGCTGTCGTGGACCCAGAACAACACGACACCCATCCACAGCAGCCAGAGCAGCTCGGGAAGCTCCTCGCGCAGCTCCTCGTCCATGCGCCCGGCAGATCCCTCGACCACCTCCCGATAGAGCGCGATGGCCGACTCGCGGGCGGGCGCCGACTCGGCGCTGAACGGGCTCAGGGGGTTGCTGGGCTCCGCCGCATGCTTGAAGAACTTCACCGCGAACTCGTGGTAGGGCTCGGAGATCCGCACCCATTCCCGCAGCACACCTCCCAGACGCCCGGCGAACGACCGCTCGGCGGCGAACACCTCATGGCAGGCCGCCTCGTGCGTCTCCTGCGCCCGGTCGTAGTACGCCTGGATCAGCTGCTCTTTGGACCTGAAGTAGTAGTAGGCGTTGCCCACCGACACGCCCGCCTCCGCGGCGATGGCACGCATCGTGGTCGCCTCGTACCCCCGATCCCTGAACAACCGGAGGGCCGTCTCGACGATCTGCTCCCGTGTACTCTCGGCCACGATCGTCACTGTACGGCTCGGGCCCGCGTCCGGTCATGAACCGACAAGATGATCCACGGGTCGTGGCAAACCGCCTCGTGGCAGCGGGCGACCGGCCCCCGCGTGTGGCATTGAAGACCTCAGCCCCCGTCGTCGAGTGAGGAAACGAGGCACGTGGACGTCCGCCCGTCATGCCGGGGGCTGGCCGGCATCGGCACCGCCGTACTGATCTCCCTGCCCATGCAGCATGTCAGGGACCCCGCCCCGCCGCCGTCCTCGCCGTCCCCGCCGCCCGCGGCGGATCCCGGCGCCGAGGTGAGGGGCGCCGAGGTGAGGGGGGAGGTCTCCCTGCCGCCGCTGCTGGCCGGCACGTTCACCGCCACGGTGAAGACCTGGGACACCACGGCGGCGGGCGAGCGGATCGGCCACGCGCGGGCGGCCGGACTGCTGCTGGACGCCGGGGTGCGCTGGAAGTCAACCGGAGACTGCGCCGACCGCCGCCGTCCCTACTGCACGTCGCTGGAGGCCATCCGGTACGGCACGCTGATGCGCACCATCGACCTGCGGCGGGGCAGCGGCTGCCCGGTGACGGTCACCGGCGGCACCGAGACCGGGCACGCCGACGGCCGCTACAGCCATGGCGAGGGCTACAAGGTGGACCTCGCGCACAACCGGTGCCTCGACGCGTACGTCACCCGGTCCTACCGCTACTGGCGCATACGCGGGGACGGCGCGGCGCTGTACCACGCCGCGCCGTCCGACGTGAGGGCCGACGTAAGGGCCGACGTGTGGGCGGACGAGCCCACCCACTGGGACGTGCTGTTCAGGTGACCCCTACACGAAACCCCTACGCGAACTCGGTGGCCACCAGCGCGGCGATCTCGGCGGTGTTGAGCGCGGCGCCCTTGCGCAGGTTGTCGCCGCACACGAACAGGTCGAGCGTGTTCGGGAAGTCGAGCGCCTGACGGATCCGGCCGACGTAGGTCGGGTCGGTGCCCACGACGTCCGCCGGCGTGGGGAACACGCCGTTCGCGGGGTCGTCGAGCACCACCACGGTCGGCGCGGCGTCCAGGACCGCCCGGGCGCCCTCGACCGTGACCTCCCGCTCGAACGTCGCGTGGACGGCCAGCGAGTGGGTGGTCACCACCGGGACGCGGACGCAGGTCGCCGAGACCTTCAGGTCGGGGATGCCGAGGATCTTGCGCGACTCGTTGCGGACCTTCAGCTCCTCCGACGTCCAGCCGCCGTCCTTGAGCGAGCCCGCCATCGGCACCACGTTGAGCACCAGCGGAGCCGGGAACGGCGAGTCGGCCAGGTCCGGCACCGCCTTGCGCACGTCACCCGCCACGGTGCCCATCGTCCGGTCGCCGGCGACGGCCTCGATCTCGGCGTACAGCCGCTCGGGGCCGGCCACCCCGGCGCCGGAAACCGCCTGGTAGGAGGCGACGATCAGCTCGCGCAGGCCCCACTCGCGGTGCAGGGCGCCCATCGCGGCCATCATCGACAGCGTGGTGCAGTTGGGGTTCGAGATGATCCCCTTGGGCCGGTTGCGGGCCTGCTCCGGGTTGCACTCGGGCACCACGAGCGGCACGTCCGGGTCCATCCGGAAGGCGCCGGAATTGTCCACGGCCACCGCGCCGCGCGAGGCGGCGATCGGCGCCCACTCGGCGGAGACCTCGTCCGGCACGTCGAACATCGCGATGTCGACGCCGTCGAACGCCTCCGGCGACAGCGCCTGGACGACGACGTCCTCCCCGCGCACGCTCAGCACCTTGCCCGCCGAGCGCGGCGAGGCGATCAGCCGGATCTCGCCGTACGCGTCGGAAAGGTCGGTGCGGGTGGTCAGGATGTCGAGCATGACGGTGCCGACGGCACCGGTCGCGCCGACGACGGCGAGGGTGGGCTTGCGGCTCATCGTCCGGTACCTCCGTAAACGACGGCCTCGACCTGGTCGGCGTCGAGGTCGAACGCGCGGTGGGCGGCGGCGACCGCGGTGTCCACCTCGTTCTGCCCCACGACGACGGAGATGCGGATCTCCGAGGTCGAGATCATCTCGATGTTCACCCCGGCGTCGGCCAGCGCGCCGAAGAACTTGGCGGTGACACCCGGGTGCGAGCGCATGCCCGCGCCGATCAGGGAGACCTTGCCGATCTGGTCGTCGTACAGCAGGGACTCGAAGGCGACCTGGTTCTGGATCTTCTTCAGCGCCGTGAGGGCCGTCTGGCTGTCGTTGGCCGGGAGCGTGAAGGAGATGTCGGTGCGCCCGGTCGCCGCGGCCGACACGTTCTGCACGATCATGTCGATGTTGATCTCCGCGTCCGCCAGCGTGCGGAAGATGGCGGCGGCCTCGCCGACCTTGTCGGGCACCCCGACCACAGTGATCTTGGCCTCGCTCCGGTCGTGCGCGACCCCGGAGATGATGGGCTGCTCCACTTCGGTTCCTTCGCTGTAGGGGTCGGAGACGACCCAGGTGCCTTCCTTCGTGCTGAACGAGCTTCTGACGTGGATGGGCAGGTTGAACCTGCGGGCGTACTCCACGCAGCGCAGGTGCAGGATCTTCGCCCCGCACGCCGCCATCTCCATGGCCTCCTCGTAGGAGATCCGCGGGATCTGCTGCGCGTTGCGGACGATCCGGGGATCGGCGGTGTAGATGCCGTCCACGTCGGTGTAGATCTCGCAGACGTCCGCGCCCAGCGCCGCCGCGAGCGCGACGGCCGTGGTGTCCGAACCACCCCGGCCCAGCGTCGTGATGTCCTTGCTGTCCTGCGAGACGCCCTGGAACCCGGCCACGATCGCGATCTGGCCGGAGACGACGGCCTCCTGGATGCGGCCGGGCGTCACGTCGATGATGCGCGCCTTGCCGTGCGTCGAGTCGGTGATGACGCCGGCCTGCGAGCCGGTGAAGCTGCGCGCCTCGTGACCGAGGTTGGCGATCGCCATCGCGAGCAGCGCCATCGAGATCCGCTCACCCGAGGTCAGCAGCATGTCGAGCTCGCGGCCGGGCGGCAGCGGCGACACCTGCTGGGCCAGGTCGAGCAGCTCGTCGGTGGTGTCGCCCATCGCGGAGACCACCACCACGACGTCGTTGCCCGCTTTTTTCGTCGCGACGATCCGCTGGGCGACCCGCTTGATGCAGGACGCGTCGGCTACGGAGGAACCACCGTACTTCTGCACAACGAGCGCCACTGGAATCTCCAACGAATCAGGACGTGGAGCTCACAGTGTACTTGGACGTCCTAAACCGAGACCGGCACCGACCAGCATATGGACGCCCCGCCGTCCGATCAGACCGCGGTGCCCTCTTCGACCACGTCGAGCCGGGTGTGCGCGACCAGCGCCTGCAGCGCCCGCAGCGCCGCGCCCGCGTGGTTGCCCCACGTGTTGAAGTAGGAGTACTGCCACCACCACAGCGCCTCCAGCGGACGGCCCGCCTGGTAGTGGCGCAGCCCGTGGATGAGGTCGGCCGCCACCGCCGTGAGGTCGTCCGACAGCCGGTAGGGGGTGACCACGGTGTCCTTGTAGGGGTCGAACACCTCGGCGTAGTCGTCCACCGGGCCGAGGCGGGCGGCGAGAGCCGTACGGAGGGGGTCGATGTCGGGGTCCTCGCTCAGCGCGGGCTCGACGTTGCCCTGCAGGATCACGTCCTGCGCGGCCCCGAGCTGGGTGCCCGCGAGGCTGACCTGGGCCACCTCCACCAGGAGCAGCGGCAGCGTCGCGTCGCCGCCCTCACCGCCGGCCAGGCGGGTGAGGCCGTCGATGAAGTTCTGCGCGTGTCCGGCGACACGTGCGGCCAGGTCGTTCCACTCGTCAGACATCCAGCAGCCTCCGTCCTTCGAAAGCGCGGCCCAAAGTGACCTCGTCGGCGTACTCGAGATCACCGCCCACAGGCAGACCGCTGGCCAGTCGGGTCACTTTCAATTCCAGGGGCTTGACGAGCCTGGCCAGGTAGGTGGCCGTCGCCTCGCCCTCGAGGTTCGGGTCGGTCGCGAGGATCAGCTCGGTCACCTGGCCGTCGGCCAGCCTGGTCATCAGCTCGCGGATCTTCAGGTCGTCCGGGCCGATGCCGTCGATCGGGCTGATCGCCCCGCCGAGCACGTGGTAGCGACCGCGGAACTCACGGGTCCGCTCGATCGCCACCACGTCCTTCGACTCCTCGACCACGCAGATGACGTGCGGATCACGCCGCTGGTCCCGGCAGATCCGGCACTGGTCCTCTTCGGCCACGTTTCCGCAGACGCGGCAGAAGCGCACCTTCTCCTTCACTTCGAGCAGCGCGTGCGCGAGCCGCTTGACGTCGGCCGGGTCGGCCGCGAGGAGGTGGAACGCGATCCGCTGCGCGCTCTTGGGACCGACGCCGGGCAGCAGCCCGAGCTCGTCGATCAGGTTCTGGACGACCCCTTCGTACATGCTCTAGAACCCCGGCAGCTGGCCGCCGAGGCCGCCCCCGAGTCCCTGCGCGAGCGGGCCCAGTTTCTCCTGCTGGAGCTCCCCTGCGGCGCGTACGGCGTCCCGCACGGCGGCGAGCACGAGGTCCGCGATCGTCTGCGCGGTCTCCTCCGGGTCGCTCGCGTCGATGGCCAGCGGGCTGATCTCGAGCTCGAGAAGCTCGCCGCTGCCGTTCACGGTGGCGACGACCATGCCGCCTCCTGCGCTGCCCTCGACCTCGGCGTCGCTGAGCTCCTGCTGCGCGGAGACGAGCTGCTGCTGCATCAGCTGAGCCTGCTCCAGCAACTGCTGGAGGTTGACATCCCCTGGATTCACGATGGTTGCGCTCCTCAGCGTCCAGCGACATGTTCGTCGCGACGAGCCTACGGCGTCCGCCCCGGTTTCCGCACCGGAGCGGCATGCGTGTTCCGCGCCGGTCGCGGGCGGACGGACACCGGTTACCCCACCAGTCTCCGTCCATGCGGCGGCAGTCCCTCGGGCGGGGAAGGCACTAGGAGTGATCGATCTCCTCGATGACGCGGCCGCCCAGCTCACGCTGGATCAGCGCCATGCCGGACAGCTCGCTGACGTCCTCGTCGTCGTTGAGCGGGTCCACGTCGTCGTCCGGGCGGGAGGCCCCGCCCTTACGGCCGGGCACCGTCTCCGGCCACGCCTGCCGGGAGTTCGTCTGGGCGGCGGCCCGCGCCGCCGATCTCGCCGCCGACCGCGCCGCGGCCAGGCCGGGGCTCGGCGCGGATCGCGGTGACGGGGCGTCGTCCTCGTCGGACGGGGCGTCGGGCCACGACTCGTCGGTCGTCCCGCCGGACGACGTGCCCGACGACGTGCCCGACGACGTGCCCGACGACGGGGGCGCGGCCGGCACGGGCGTGGCCCCCGTGGGCGGCATGGCCGCAGGAGCCGGCGTGGCGGGCTCGGCCGGTGGAGCCGTGGGCGCGGGAGGCGGTGCCGGCGTAGGCGCCGGTGTGGGTGTCGGCGGACCGGACGGCCCACGGGTGGTGGGGCCCGCCGGGCCTGGACCCGAGCCGCCGACGACGACATCGACGCGCCAGGTGCCGCCGAGCACGTCGCCGAGCGCTGCGGCCACCACCTCGTCGCGCTTGCCCTTGAGGAAGCCCTGCACGTCGCCCGGCTTCTCGAAGCCGACGGTCACGACGTTGCCCTCGACGCCGAGCAGCCTGCCCTGGGCGTTGAGGATCATCCAGGCCACCCGCTGGCGGCCCTTGATCGCTTCGAGCACCCGCGGCCAGGCCTGCTGCACCGGTCCCCCGCCGGCGGCGGGAGCCTGGGCCTGCTGCGCCTGCGGAGGCGACGGAGGCGACGGAGGCGACGCCCCGGAGCCGGGCCGTACGGGGGTGGGCCAGTCGTCGGCGCTCCGCTCGGCCGCCGGAGCGACCTGAACCTGCGGAGCCGCCACCGGAGCCGCCACCGGAGCCGCAGCGGGAGTCACAGCCGCAGCCGGAACGGCGGGAGCGGGCTGGGGAACGGCGGGGGCGTGCGGCGCGGCGGCGTGGGTCCCGGCCGCGATGCCGCGCTCCAGCCGTTCGAGCCGGGTCAGCAGCCCGGCCTCGCCCTGATCGGCCCCGGGCAGCAGCACGCGAGCGCACATCAGCTCCAGCAGCAGGCGAGGAGAGGTCGCGCCACGCATCTCGGTCAGCCCCGCGTTGAAGACCTCGGCCGCCCGGGTCAGCTCGGCCGGCCCCATCGACGCCGCCTGCGCCTGCAGACGCTCCAGTTCGTCGGCCGGCCGGTCGAGCAGGCCGCTGCCCGCGGCCTCGGGAACGTTGGACAGGATCACCAGGTCGCGGAAGCGTTCGAGCAGGTCCGTCGCGAAGCGCCGCGGGTCGTGACCGCCCTCGATCACCCGGTGCACGGCCTGGAACACGGCCGCGCCGTCCCGCTTGGCGAACGCGTCGACCACCTCGTCCAGCAGGTCGCCGTCGGTGTAGCCGAGCAGGGACACCGCCCGCTGGTAGGTGATGCCGGACTCGTCGGCTCCCGCCAGAAGCTGGTCGAGGATCGACAGCGTGTCCCGGGCCGATCCGGCGCCCGCCCGTACGACGAGCGGTAACGCCGCCGGCTCGTACGGCACGGACTCGGAGCCGAGGATCTCCTCCATGAGCCGGCGCAGGGTCGCGGGCGGCATCAGCCGGAAGGGGTAGTGGTGGGTGCGGGACTTGATCGTCCCGATGACCTTCTCCGGCTCGGTGGTGGCGAAGATGAACTTGAGGTGCGGCGGCGGCTCCTCCACCAGCTTCAGCAGCGCGTTGAAGCCCTCACGGGTGACCATGTGGGCCTCGTCGATGATGTAGATCTTGTAGCGCGCCGAGACGGGGGCGAAGAAGGCCCGCTCACGCAGATCGCGGGCGTCGTCCACGCCGCCGTGCGACGCCGCGTCGATCTCGATGACGTCGAGGTGCCCCGGCCCGGTGGGGGCCAGCGCGACACAGGACTCGCACTCTCCGCAGGGGTCGGGCGTCGGGCCCTTCGCGCAGTTGAGGGACCGGGCGAGGATGCGGGCGCTGGAGGTCTTGCCGCAGCCACGCGGGCCGCTGAAGAGATAGGCGTGGTTGATGCGGCCGCTGCGCAACGCCTGGCGCAGTGGATCGGTGACGTGCTCCTGCCCCTTGACCTCGGCGAACGTCCCGGGCCTGTACTTGCGGTACAGCGCAAGACTCATGCCGCCTCCTCGGAGGGTCGACCCGGCCGGCGTACCCGCTAACTGAGAGACCCCTCGCACACCCGCCAGAGCCCGCTTATCCTTGCTGCCTTCCGGCCCTGGGGAGGTTCACAGGATGACGCCGCGCGAGGGGTCCGCTGCACAGTCTAGCCACTCGACGGGTGTGCGCGGGCCGTCGAGACAACAGTCGAACCACACCGGAAAGTGGGCTAAGCTGTCCGACGGAGGATTCGCCTAGTTGGCCTAGGGCGCACGCTTGGAAAGCGTGTTGGGGGCAACCCCTCAGGAGTTCGAATCTCCTATCCTCCGCGCTTGGTTGAGCAGCAAGAAACGCGAAAGGCCCGGTCCATCCAACCGGGCCTTTCGCGCGTTCTGGGGTCACCGGCCGGTCGTGGCCGGCGAGTGTCTCACCAGGGCACCGGCCCGGCGTCGTCGAAGAATCCACCGGTCGGGCCGTCGTCGGGCAGGGTCGCGAGCCGGATCGCGATCGCCGCGCCCTGTTCGGGCGTACGGACCCCGCGGAAGCCGTTGAGGTCGGTCGCGCAGAAGCCGGGGCAGCCGGCGTTGATCAGAATGTTCGTGTCGCTCAGCTCCTTGGCGTACTGCACGGTGACGGCGTTGAGGAACGTCTTCGACGGCGCGTACGCGGCGGAGATCGGGCCCGTTTCGGCGCCGGGAGTGGTCTGGCGGGTGAGAGAGCCCACGGTGCTGGACATGTTCACGATCCGCGGCGACGCCGAGCGGCGCAGCAACGGCAGCATCGCGTTGGTGACGCGGATGACGCCGATCACGTTGGTCTCCACGGCCGCCCGCATCGTGGCGGGGTCCACCGTGGTGGGCGTCTGCGGCATGCCGCCGGTTATCCCGGCGTTGTTCACGAGCACGTCGAGGCGGCCCGCACGCTCCTCGATCAGCCCGGCGGCGGCGGCCACGCTCGCGTCGTCCGTCACGTCGAGCGGCACGCCGAACGCGTCGACGCCCGCCGCGCGCAGCTTCTCCACCGCGCCCTCCCGGCGCCCTTCGTCCCGGACGCCGACGCCGACGCTCCAGCCGAGGGCGCCCAGGCCGGCCGCGATCTCATACCCGATCCCCTTGTTCGCGCCGGTGACCAGCGCGATCATTCCTTCGCTCATGGGTCTCATCCTGTCCGCGCCCACTGCGGAACCTCCAACACCGTTTGGGTGGGCATCGATACCTCCCGGATATCGATCGCCCGCTTCCGGCGATACCGTGGCGACATGGAGACGCGTGAGCTGCGGTATTTCGTCGCCGTCGCCGAGGAACTGCACTTCGGGCGGGCCGCGCAGCGGCTCGGGATGGCTCAGCCGCCGCTGTCGCGGGCGATCGGGCAGCTCGAACGGCGGCTCGGGGTGACCCTGCTGGACCGCACGAGTCGCAGCGTCACGCTGACCGAGGCCGGGTCGGTGCTGCTGCGCGAGGGCAGGGCGGCCCTCGACGCGGTCGAGGCCGCCGAGCGCCGCACCCGCCGCGCCGCCCTCGCCGCGACCGGCCGGCCCGGCCTGGTCCTCGTCACGAAGGCCGGGGCCTCCGGCGAGCTGCTGCCGAAGCTGCTCGACGCGTACGCCGCCGAGCCGGGCGCGGCCGCCGTCGACGTGCTCCTGTGCGGGATCGGCGAGCAGGAGCGGCTGCTGCGCGACGGCCGGGCCGACGTGGGTCTGCTGCACCGGCCGTTCGACTCGACGGTCGGGTTCGACTTCGAGGAGTTGTGCACGGAGGGGCAGGTCGTGGTGCTGCCCGCGGCGCACCCCCTCGCCGGCCGTGCCCACCTGCGGATGGCCGACGTCACCGCGCTGTCCGGCCTGCCTATGCCGCGCTGGCCCCGCGTCGACGGCACCTACCCGGACGGCCCCGGTCCGGAGGTCCGGGACCACGCGCAGCTTCTGCAGCTGATCGCGCTCGGCCGGGCCTCGGCTGTCCTGCCGGAGTCGTCCCGGGCTCAGCTGCGCCGCGACCTCGCCGCCGTGCCGGTGCTGGACGCTCCGGCGGTGACGACGGTGATCGCTTGGCCGCCGCACAGCCGGTCGCAGGCAGTCGCCGGGCTGGTCCGGGCCGCGACCCGCCTCTAGGTTGGGGCGCATGAAACAGATCGACTTCCCGGCGATCGTGAAGGCGGGGAACCTCGACGTCCGGTGGATCCACGGCTCGGAGTCGGCCAAGCACAACACCGACCCGGACATCCAGGTGCACCGATATGACGAGCACACGTTCGTCCTGCGCCAGAACAAGGCGATCAACTACGAGGCGCCGTTCATGTTCCTGATGTTCGGGAACACCCGGGCCCTGCTGCTCGACACCGGCGCGACGGCGTCACCCGCCCACTTCCCGCTGCGCCGGACGGTGGACGAGATCGTGGACGGTTGGCTGGCCGACCACCCCCGCGACGGCTACGGGCTCCTCGTCGCCCACACGCACGGCCACGGCGACCACATCGCGGGGGACGGCCAGTTCCGCGGCCGCCCGGACACGGTCGTCGTCGACCCCGCCGTGGAGCACGTGCGCGAGTTCTTCGGGCTCGGCGACGATCTCGACGTTCCCGGGAGCGTCGACCTGGGCGGCCGCGTTCTCGACGTGCTGGCGAGCCCCGGGCATCACAGCTCGGCGGTGACGTTCTACGACCCGCCCACCGGCCTGCTCCTGACCGGCGACACCGTGTACCCGGGGCGGCTGTACGTCGCGGACCGGCCGGCGTTCGAGCAGACCATCGACCGCTTGGTGACGTTCGCCGAGGCCCGGCCCGTCACCCACGTTCTCGGTTGCCACATCGAGATGACCGGCGTGCCGGGCGAGGACTACCCGATCCGCACCACCTATCAGCCGGACGAGCCGCCGCTCCAGATGACGGTCGAGCACCTGCGGCAGATCCGCGCCGCGATGGCGGAGATCGGAGGCCGGCCCGGCGTCCACGTCTATCCCGACTTCATCGTCTATATCTAAGATCGCGTCAGATCCAGCTGCGCAGCAGCATGCGGCTCAGCCAGGCGTCGTACGGCACCGGCACGGCGGTGAGCACGGGCGCCAGCCACCAGAAGTTCACCAGCGCGAGCAGCGTGAACGCGCCCACCACCGCCGCCCCCGTGGAGCGCCGCGCGGCCGGCGTGCCCGGCGGCCCGAGGACGAGCCCGCACGCCAGCACGATCGCGAGGACCATGAACGGCACCGCCGGGAGTGCGTAGAACAGATACATCGTGCGGTCGTCGGCCAGCGCGAAGTAGAACCACGGCAGCCATGCCGCCGCGTAGGCGAGCAGGACGGCGCCCGCCCGCCAGTCGCGGGTCCTCGCGTACCAGACCACCGTCGCGAGCAGCGCGAGCAGCCCGCCGTACCAGATGACCGGGGTGCCGGTCCCGAGGATCTCCTGCGAGCAGGCGGGCGCGCCGCACGTGCCGCGGGACGACCGGTAGAAGAACGCGACCGGCCGCAGCAGCAGCGGCCAGGTCCACGGGTCCGACTGGGAGCCGTGGTGCGTGCTCAGCCCCTGGTGGAAGCCGAACACCTGGCGCTGGTAGTCCACCAGCGAGCGAAGCGAGTCGAAGACGAAGTAGGCCCAGCCGTTCGAGGTCGCGCGGTCCCAGTTGCGGCCCCACCCGCCGGCCGAGGCGAACCATCCGGCGAACGACGCGACGTACACCACGGCCGGTACGGCGCCGAGCCAGGCGAGGCCCAGCGGCCAGTCGAGACGGGCCGCCTGCCGGTACGGCCGGCGCAGGCCGATGGCGCGCCTGGCCCCGCAGTCCCAGATGAGCGTCATGATCGCGAACGCCACCACGAACAGCACGCCGGTCCACTTGGTCGCCGTGGCCGCGCCCAGGCACAGCCCGGCCGCCAGCCGCCAGGGCCGCAGGCCGAGCCGGGGAGCGGGCCCGTGCAGGGCGGAGGTGCGATACCACTCCGTCAGGCGGGTGCGGGCCGCGTCGCGGTCGGCGGCCAGGCAGGCGAAGCCCGCGAGCACCCAGAACGCGAGGAAGACGTCGAGCAGCGCGGAGCGCGACAGCACGAGGTGCAGGCCGTCCAGGGCCAGCAGCAGTCCCGCGAGGCAGCCGAGGAGGGTCGAGCGGGTCATCCGGCGGGCGGTCCGCGCCAGGACCAGCACGCTGAGCGTGCCCGCGAGCGCGGCGGCGCACCGCCACCCGAAGGGCGTGGTGCCGAAGAGCCACTCTCCCGCGCCGATCAGCCATTTGCCGAGCGGGGGATGGGCGACGTAGGCGCCGCACTCCTGGAGCGTCCCGCACGCCTTGAACACGTCCGTGCCGCCGCGTGTGAACACCTGGTCGGCGCCGTCGGCGAACTGCCGCTCGACGCCGAACCTGATCAGCGAGTAGGCGTCCTTGGCGTAGTAGACCTCGTCGAAGACGAGCGCGTGCGGGACGTCGAGACGGTAGAACCGGAGGAACCCCCCGAGAGCGGCCACGACCAGCGGGCCGAGCCACCCCCGCCCGCCCGGCATCGGCGGCACCAGCCGGGGTAAGGCGGTCAGAGGCACGCGGCGATCCTAACCCGGCAAAACGCGAAGATCAGGGCAAGACGGATCCGGCATGGCGCGCACCAGGCATGATCACCGCTACCCGGGGCAGTGGCCCCTTGCCAGCAACCGGCAAGCACCGGCACGCAGCCGGCAACGCCATCGGGAGCGTCGCAGATGGATTTCGATGACCGAGCGCAACTCGACACCTCGCAGGTCGAGGACGTCGGCGGTGGAGGCGGGTTCCGCGGCGGAGGTCTGGCCATCGGCGGCGGAGCCGCCGGCATCATCGCCCTCATCGTGGCCCTGATCTTCGGCATCAACCCCGGCGACATCACGGGCGGCGGCGACGAGCCCGCCGGCCTGCAGCCGAGCAGCGACCTGAGCGCGCAGTGCAAGACCGGCGCCGACGCCGACCAGTCGGACAAGTGCCGGGTCGTGGGCGTCGTCAACAGCATTCAGAAGTACTGGAGCGAGCAGGTCGACGGGTACACCGGCGCGAAGACCACACTGTTCTCCGGCGGGGTGCAGACCGGCTGCGGCGCCGCGGACTCCTCCGTCGGCCCCTTCTACTGCCCCAATGACAAGCACGTCTACCTGGACCTGTCGTTCTTCGACGAGCTGCAGTCGCGGTTCGGGGCCAAGGGCGGCCCGTTCGCCCAGGCGTACGTGATCGCCCACGAGTACGGCCACCACGCGCAGGACCTGCTCGGCACCATGAACCGCGTCGGCCAGGACCAGGGCGCGCAGAGCGGGTCGGTGCGGCTCGAACTCCAGGCCGACTGCTACGCGGGCGTGTGGGCCAAGAACGCGGTGGACACCGGCTTCTACGCCAAGCCGTTCACCGACGCCGACATCCAGGAGGCGCTCGACGCCGCCGCGGCGGTCGGCGACGACCACATCCAGGAGCAGGCCCAGGGCAGGGTCAACCCGGACGCGTTCACCCACGGCACCTCCGCACAGCGACAGAAGTGGTTCACGAACGGCTACTCCTCCGGCGACCCGGCACGCTGCGACACCTTCTCCGGGAGCGTCTGAGACCCTCGGCAGGGCCTCGGGCGCGAAGCTTTGCGTCGTCTCCTAAACTACATACCGTGATCTTTAAGTTGGTCGGTGACGGACGGCCCTATCCCGAGCACGGACTGTCGTCCCGCGAGTGGGCGCAGATTCCGCCCCGGCAGGTCCGGCTCGACACGCTGACCACCACGAAGGCGGTGCTGGACCTGCACTCGTTGCTGGCCAAGGACTCG
The DNA here is from genome assembly GCF_043197435.1 of Microbispora bryophytorum. Classification (NCBI taxonomy): domain Bacteria; kingdom Bacillati; phylum Actinomycetota; class Actinomycetes; order Streptosporangiales; family Streptosporangiaceae; genus Microbispora; species Microbispora bryophytorum. The sequence continues at coordinate 204,633 of NZ_JBICTF010000011.1, forward strand.
ACCTTCTACGGCGACCTGTTCCCGCACGTGGTGCAGTGGAAGGGCGAGCTGTACCTGGAGGACGGCCTGCACCGCGCCCTGCGCGCCGCCCTCCACCAGCGCTCGGTGCTGCACGCCCGCGTGCTGGAGCTGCAGGACTAGACGCGGACCGGACGCGCTCCAGGAGAGATCCTCACGCCGCTCGCCGCCCATGCCGGACTGACCGGCATCCGGGTGGCCGCAGGCGTGGGCGGACGCGCTCCGCCCGGCCGTGCCTGGGCCGGCGCCCCCCATGCTTGGGGGAAAAGCAAAAGAGCCGCTGACCTATTCACGCAGGTCCGCGGCTCTTTTCGGTGGCGGTGGAGGTGGGATTTGAACCCACGGTAGGTTGCCCTACACACGCTTTCGAGGCGTGCGCCCTCGGCCACTAGGCGACTCCACCGCGCAGCAGCTTACCGGACGAACACCACTGCGCGTACATCCGTTTCCGCCCGCCCGCCGAGTCAGGCGCGGCGGCCCGAGAAGAACTCGGTCAGCACGGCGGCGCACTCGTCGGCCAGCACGCCCATGACCACCTCGGGCCGGTGGTTGAGCCTGCGGTCCCGCAGGACGTCCCACAGCGATCCGGCGGCCCCTGCCTTCTCGTCCACCGCGCCGTACACGACCCGGTCCACCCGGGCGAGGACCGCGGCGCCCGCGCACATCGTGCACGGTTCCAGCGTGACGACGAGCGTGCAGCCCGTCAGCCGCCAGTCACCGACGCGCGCCGCCGCCGCGCGCAGGGCGAGCACCTCGGCGTGGGCCGTGGGGTCGGCGCTCGCCTCGCGGTCGTTGCCCGCAGCCGCCAGCACCCCTCCCGGCCCCGACACTCCGGACGACGACGCTCCGGATCCGGGTGGGCCGAGCACGACGGCGCCGACCGGCACCTCACCGCGCCCGCCCGCCCGTACGGCCTCCGCCAGCGCCAGCCGCATGGCGGCCTCGTACGTGTCCGGCGGTGAGCCGGTCACCGCAGGCGGTCGAGCTCGTCGGCGAAGCCGAGCCGTTCGGCGATGAGGGAGAGGATGTCCGCGGGCAGCACACCCTCCTCCATGCTGAGCTCCACGAGCTCCTCGGCGCTCAGCGAGAAGTCGCCGAGCAGCTCCAGCTCGCCGACCGGACGGATGCCGAGGTCGGGCGCGTCCTTGTCCACCACGACGCCGGCCAGCTCGGCGAAGATCTCGCCCAGGGGGTCGTTCTGCACGGCGTGCGCGTCGGAGATGAACACGCGGGGGTCGAGGTCGTCCTCGTAGCGGATGATCGCGAACCACTCGTCCTCGACCTCGACGCACAGCAGCGCGAGCTCGTCGCCGCTGAGACCGAGGGCCTCCTGCAGGGCGTCGCTCAGGTCGTCGGCGATCTCGGCCTCACCGAGATCGACCTCCGCGCCGGCCCAGCGGCCGTCGATGCGGGCGAAACCGGCGGAGAAAAGGTTGGATCTGGAGGGCATTGCCGTCTCCCCAGGTCAGCCGATGGCGGCGTCGACGGCGCGTTCGAACGGCTGGGAGAAACCCAGCCGCGCGGCGATGCTGGACAGGACCTCGTCGGGCAGCAGATCGAGGTCGCCGGACAGCGCGCCCAGCTCCATCTCGTCGAGCCCGAGGTCGGCGAAGATGGACAGGTCCCCGGCGGGAAGCACGCTGTCGAGCTCCTCCTCCTCGGGCACGGGCACGTCGAGGTAATCGAGGACCTGCTGCGCCAGCGGCCACTCCCAGGCGGCCGTGATGTCCGAGAGGAAGACGTCCACCTGCTCGCCGAAGACCCGTAACGCCACGAAGAAGTCATCCCCTACGGCGACCATGCCAATCGTGGTTCCCATGCTGGGGGTCTGGCGGAGGGCGTGAATGAGCCCGTCCAGGTCGGAGGTAAGCGCCATCGGGAGCATCTCCGCTTCCCAGCGGTCCTCCTCGCGATAGACGACGATGGCGAAGTCAAGAGTGTCCACGTCTGTCATCGTCTTCCCCACCGCACGGTCTTCACGCAGGCAATCGTCGCAGAATCGGAGTCGTACCGTACGGTGCTCGCTCCAAATCGTGATCAAAGACTCAGCCGGCGTCGAGCGTTTGCCCAGGAGACGGTAACTTCTCTTCCCATGGAGACCCTCGTCGTCGACCACCCGCTCGTCGCCCACAAGCTCACCACTCTCCGCGACGTGCGGACCGACTCGCCGACGTTCCGCCGCCTGGCCGACGAGCTGGTCACGCTGCTCGCCTACGAGGCCACCAGGGACGTCCGGGTCACCGATGTGACGGTCGACACGCCGCTCACCCCCGCCCACGGCGTACGGCTGGCGCGCCCCGTGCCGCTGGTGGTGCCGATCCTGCGCGCGGGCCTGGGGATGCTCGACGGGATGACCCGGCTCCTGCCGACCGCCGAGGTGGGCTTCCTCGGGATGATCCGCGACGAGTCCACGCTCAAGGCGCAGACCTACGCCACGCGGCTGCCGGAGGACCTGTCCGGCCGCCAGTGCTACGTGCTCGACCCGATGCTCGCGACGGGCGGGACCCTCGCCGCGGCGATCAACTTCCTGTTCGAGCGCGGCGCCCGGGACGTCACCGCCATCTGCCTGCTGGCCGCGCCCGAGGGCATCGCGTATCTGGACGAGGCGTTCCGCGGCGGCGACCGGCCGATCCGGGTGGTGACGGCCGCCCTCGACGAACGGCTGAACGAGAACGGCTACATCGTGCCCGGCCTGGGGGACGCCGGCGACCGCCTGTACGGCGTCGTCTGATCTCCCTGCCGTCCGGCGATCGTCATCCGGGGCCCGCGTTCCCGGCGGTCCGATTCCCGGAGGTCTGATTTCCCTTCCTTTCCGCGTGGTCCGTCCCCATGTCACCACTGGTTACACTACGCACCCAGTAGGGTACGCAGTGTGATGACGACGTCACCTCGCGCTCTCGCGAGCGGCGCGCCACCAGGGAGAGCGATGATCCAGCATCCGGCCGACGAGCACTGCGAACAGCTCGAGGCCCTGCTCAAGGACGAGTTCGCGGGGGTGCATCCTCCCGCGACGGTGACCCGATGCGTTCAGGCCGCCCACCACGGCGCCATCGAGGTCACGGGCCACGCGCACCCCGCACTGGTCGAGCGCATCGCCCGCAAGCATCTGCGAGTCCTCGCGACCGCCGCGGCGGAGCGGGGCTGACGGCCGTCACGATCAAGAAAAACCCGTTGGCGGTTAGCCGCTTTACCAAACGGGGCGTCTGGGTAATGTATTGGTCATGGGAGTGGTGACGGCGGTGCAGGCGAAGAAAGTCATCAAATGGACGCTCATCGTGTCGGCAGGCTTCTACCTGCTGACGAGACCGACTGACGCGGCCCACACGGTCCACGGGGCCTTCACTGGAATCGTCAGCGCGGCCGACTCGATGGCGCAGTTCTTCGCCACCCTGACATGAGACTTGTGACCCACGGGGACTCGGCCCCGTCGTCGGTCAACCGTTACCTCCTCCCCCACGAACACCAAGTCATCATGGTCCGGCGCCACCCCGCCGTCCTGCTGCGCCCGATCGCCGAGATCTTCGGCGGGCTCGTCCTCGCCGGAATCCTCAGCAAGTTCCTGAGCGACAACGGCGCCGGCCAGGCCCTCGCCATCGTCTGGTGGGCCTGGCTCCTCCTGCTGGTTCGATTCGTCTGGAAGGTCGCGGAGTGGTCGGTCGACTACTTCGTCGTCACCTCCCAGCGCATGCTTCTCACCACGGGCCTCATCACGCGCAAGGTCGCGATGATGCCCCTGAGCAAGGTCACCGACATGAGCTTCCAACGCTCGCTCCTCGGCCGCATGCTCGGCTACGGCGAGTTCGTCATGGAGTCGGCCGGCCAGGATCAGGCCCTGCGTACGGTTCCCCACATCCCCTACCCGGAGACCTTGTACCTCGAGGTCTGCCAGATGATCTTCCCCAGCAAGGACGGGGACGACGACTGACCGGCGGTCCCCCGTCCGATATCTCGACACCGTGATCGAACCTTCACCGTCGTGATTCTTGACGGAGGGTTACACGATTCGGCCGCTTCGTGCCATTATGGCGACACTATTGACCCTTCCCCCGCCCTGAGAGACCAGATGCCGAGTCAGGGAACCATCGGCGACCGCGTCCGCGGATTGCGGTTGAGCAGGCGCATGTCACAGGCCCAGTTGGCCGGACCTGACCTGTCCGACAGTTACGTCTCACTGATTGAGTCCGGAAAGCGGACGCCTACCCCGGTCGTCGCCCGGTTGCTCGCCGAGCGGCTCGGATGCACCACCGAGTTCCTGCTGCACGGGATAGAACCGCGGCAGCGCATCGACACCGAGCTCGGCCTGCGACATGCCGAGCTCGAGCTTTATCACGGCGATCCCGTCGTGGCGGCCGACCGCTTCGGCGAGATCGTCAAGGCGGCGGGCGAGGACAACGCCATGCTGGCCGCCCACGCACGCCTCGGTGTGGCGCGGGCGTTGGAGGCCCAGGGCCGCGTCGGCCGGGCCGTCGAGGCGTACGAGCGGCTGCGCCGCGAGGCCTCCGCGCATCCCGAGCGCCTCGCCGACCTGCCGCTGACGGTCGCGCTGTGCCGCTGTTACCAGCGGGCCGGCGACCGGCTGCGGGCGCGCGACCTCGGCGCGCACGCGCTCGGCCAGATCGACCGCCTCGGCGTGATCGAGGGCGAGCTGGCCGTCGAGCTGGCGCTCGCGCTGGTGGAGGCCGAGACCGGCCTGCCGTACGTCGAGCGGGTGCTGTCGGCCGCGGGCCCGGCACGCGCGAACGACCGCAGCGCGGAGATCCTCGCACTGTGGCAGGCGAGCGTGACGGCGGCCGAAGGCGAGGACTCGGCGCTGGCCGTGCAGCTCGCCGAGGACGCCCTCGCGGCGGGTCGTCCGACCCGGATCGTCCTGCGTCGCGCCCGCATGGCGATGCACTGGGCTCGCATCACCGCGGCAGATCCCGAAGGCGCGGATTTGGACCGAGCCAACGAACTCGCGCAGTTCGCGGCGGACGTCTTCGCGGGGTTCCCGGCCCAACGGCAGGAGCACGCACGGAGCCTCACAGTGCTGAGTTTCGTACGGTTCCGGACCGGAGACGCGGAATCCGCAGCCGAACTCGCCGATCGGGCACTGGATCTGTTGGACGGCGCCAACGGGACCACCGCGGCGACGGCGAACCTGGTTCTTGCCGAGATCGCGTTGGCACGGTCCGGGGATCCGGCTGTCGCGCTCAACCGGGCGCACGACCTGCTGGACGGCGAGGCGCCCGACCGGGAGACCGCCCGGGCCTGGCGCATGCTCGGTGACCTGTGGGGCCAGGCCGGTGCCTTCGACCGGCAGTCGGGGGCATATCGTAGAGCCCTGGAAGCGGTCGGAATCCGCGTGAACATACCGGGCTCCATGACCACGACGGTGCTCGCTCGATAGCCTCCTGGGGCTCCGGACTTGTTCTGGAGGCTCTGGAATAATGAGGGTCTACCACTCATTCCATCATCGGATGATTGGAACCCAGAGGAGGCTGACGTGAGCCTGCGGACGGCGCAGCGGGCGTCTCTCGTGGACCAGGTGATCGACCAGCTCAAGGAGCAGATCACCTCCGGCTCCTGGCAGATGAATGCCAAGATTCCCACCGAGACGGTGCTCGCCGAGCACCTCGGAGTCGGCAGGAACACGGTCCGTGAGGCGGTCCGCGCGTTGACCCACGCCGGGCTGCTTGAGTGTCGCCAGGGCGACGGCACGTACGTACGGGCCATCAGCGAGCTGTCGGGTGCGATGGCCAGGCGACTGCGCGCGGCCGAGCAACTGGAGATCCTGGAGGTCCGGCGCGCCCTGGAGGTCGAGGCGGCCCGGCTCGCGGCGACGCGGCGGACCGGCGCGGATGTCGCGTCCATCGAGGCGGCGCTGGCCGCACGCGAGAAGGCATGGTCGGACGGCGACCCCGAGGCGTTCGTCGAGTCCGACCTCGCCTTCCACGTGGCGGTCGTCGAGGCCACGCACAACAGGGTGCTGATCGACCTCTATGTCGACTTCTCCGCGGCGCTGCGGGCGAGCATCGCGGCGGCCGGCGGCTCCCTGGAGCAGAACTACATCCCTCACGACGCGATCGTGCGCGCGATCGTCGCCGGCGACGCCACCGCGGCCGAGCGGGCCGGTCACGCGTGCATGGAGCACATCCTTATCGCCCTCACCGACTCCGCCACCCTCACCTCCTGAGCCGCGCCCCTGAACCCACCGCCCGGCGGGTCCGTGCGAACGGCACCCGCGGGGCCCGCTCAGGTGAGCGCAGTCAGCGGGTGAGCGCGGGCACGCTCAGCCGAGCCGCAGGGACATGACGAGGTAGCGGAAGCCGGGATCCTCGCCCTCGTCGGTGATCAGCGCGGGGCGGGTCGGCGAGTCCATGTGGATGCGCGCCCGCCCGGTCTCGACCCCCGCCAGCCCGTCGAGCAGGAAATGGGGCTGGAAGGCGATCTGGATGTCCGGGCCGTTCAGCTCGGCGTCGACGACCTCCGCGCCCCTGCCGATGTCACCGCCCCCGGCCTGGATCAGCGCCTGTCCCTGGGAGAACGACACGCGGACCGCGGCGTTGCGCTCGGCGACCAGCGCAACGCGCTTGACGGCCTCCACGAACGGTCCCACCTCCACGTCCGCGTGGATCGTCCACTGCGCGGTCAGCCGGGACCGGTAGTCGATGAACTGGTCGTCCAGCAGCCGCACGGTCGTCGTGCGCCCCTGACTCTCGAAACCCGCCACGTTGTCGCCCAGGCCGATCGCCACCTCGCCGCCGCGCAGCGATCGGGCCACCTCGACCAGCACCCGGGCCGGCACGACCACGCCGTGCCCCGCGTCCTGCCGCTCGGGATGCCACAGGAACTCGGCGGCGGCGATGCGGTAGCGGTCGGTGGCGGCCATCGACACCCGCACGCCCTCGATGTCCACCCGGATGCCCGTCAGCATGGGCAGCGTGTCGTCGCGGCTCGCGGCGGCGGCCACCTGCCCGACCGCGGTGGCGAAGGCGCCCCCGCCCACGGCCCCCACCTTCGGCGGCATCGGCGGCATCGCGGGAAAGTCCTCGTCCGGCATCGTGATCAGCCCGAACTCCGCGCTGCCGCAGGTGAGCACCGCCTCCGACCCGCTCGTGACGATCTCGACGGGCCGGGCGGGCAGGCTCCGGGTGACCTCGGCCAGGACCTTCCCGGGGATCAGCACCCGCCCCGGCTCGGCGATGTCGGCCTCGACGTCGACGCGGGCCGAGACGTCATAGTCGAAGGCGGACACCCGCAGGTCGTCGCCCGCCTCCAGCAGCAGGCCCGCGAGAACGGGCACCGCGGGCCGGGCGGGCAGCACCCGGGCCGCCCACGCCACCGCGTCGGCCAGAACATCGCGGTCAACCTGGAATTTCATCCCGACCTCCTGCCTGTGCCACGACTCGCTCCCAAAGTAGCGCCCGGCACCGACAATCCGGCCCCACAGTGCCTTCCCGGTCCTACTTGCTGTTGAGGAAGGCGAGCACGGCGAGGACGCGCCGGTTGTCGTCGTCGGAGGGCGCCAGGCCGAGCTTGGCGAAGATGCTCGCCGTGTGCTTGCCCACCGCGCTGTCGCTGAGGAACAGCCGCTGGCCGATCGCGGCGTTCGACCTGCCCTCGGCCATCAGTTCCAGCACCTCACGCTCCCGGGGGGTGAGGCGGCCGAGCGGCTCGTTGCGCGCGTTGCTCGCCAGGAGCCGGGCGATGACGTCGGGGTCCATGGCCGTCCCGCCGGCCGCGACCCGGCGTACGGCGTCGACGAACTGCTCGCCGTTGAACACCCGGTCCTTCAGCAGGTAGCCGACGCCGCCGGACCCGTCGGCCAGCAACTCCCTGGCGTACAGCTGCTCGACGTGCTGGGAGAGCACGAGGACCGGCAGGCCGGGCACCTGCCGGCGCGCGGCCAGGGCGGCCTGCAGCCCCTCGTCGGTGAAGGTCGGCGGGAGCCGCACGTCCACGACGGCCACGTCGGGGCGCTCGCCGACCAGGGCGGCGAGCAACTCGGGGCCGGACTCGACCGCCGCGACGACCTCGAAGCCGTGGGCGCGCAGCAGAGCGACCAGCCCCTCCCGCAGCAGGTGCAGGTCTTCGGCCAGCACTACCCGCACGCGCCGCCCTCCGCTTCCCTGGTTCGCGCCGTCGTCGCCAGCGCGACGGCCAGCAGGCCGCCACCGAGCAGAATCATGCCCATGATGACCGGCCACTGGAAGGGCTCGGGCACGCGCAGGCCGAGGAACCAGGACTTCACCGGCGATCCCATGAGCTTCAACACCATCGCGACCAGCCCCTGCGGGAACAGCGGGATCGGCCACAGCGCCCAGCAGAGGCGGCCGAGGTAGCGCCACGGGGACAGCGGCGCCGGCCGCACCCGGAACGCCCGGGGCAGCTCGATGACGGCCGTGGTCGGGCCGCCCGCCGGGCTGCTGACCGCGAGGACGCCGTCGAACGCCCCGAGCCTGCGCTCGATGCCGCGCAGGCCGGTGCCGCGCTCGGGGTCCGCGCCGCCGTGGCCGTCGTCGGTCACCGTCACGCGCAGCGCCGGACCCTGCGTGCTCACATCCACCCACGTCTCGGTCGCGTCGCCGTGCCGGGCGGCGTTGGCCAGCAGCTCGCTGACCGCGAAGTAGGCCGCCGACTCCAGCGGCGCGGAGGCGCGCTCGGGCAGGTCGATCGTGACGTGGGTGCGCAGCGGGCTGTCCAGGGCGAGGGCGCGTACGGCGTCGCCGAGGCCGCGCTCGGCCAGCACCGGGGGGTGGATGCCGCGCACCAGCCGCCGGATCTCCTGCAGCGCGGTCGCCGAGGCCTCCCTCGCCTTGCCGAGCAGCGCCCGGGCGGCCTGCGGGTCGCTTTCCAGCAGTTGCTCGGCCGCGCCGATGGTCATGCCGATCGCCACCAGGCGGGCCTGGGCGCCGTCGTGCAGGTCGCGCTCGATCCGGCGCAGCTCCGCGGCCTGCGAGTCGACGGCCTCGGTGCGTGCGGCGTCGAGACGGCTGACCCGCTGGGCCAGCCGGGCCTTCTCGGTGGGCCCCAGCAGCGCGGCGGCGACCTGGCCGTGGAGGCGCACGGCCCACGGCGCGTACCAGCGCCCGCCGATCACCGCGAGCAGGATCCAGGCCGCGCCCACCACCGGGTTGCCTCCGGCCGCCCACGCGACGCCGTACGCGACCGCCAGCAGCGGAGCGGCGGCCATGAATCCGCCGGCCAACGGCGCGGAGAGCAGGAAGGCGAGGTCCCGCCAGGTGGCGGGGTCCTTGCTCATCCAGTTCCACCGCTTGTTGAAGGCCGGGATAGTCGGCCGCTTGTACAGCGTGCGGCCGTCGCGATACCAGCCGTCGGCCTGCGGAACCGGCGGGGGCGGCTCGGGCCGGTACGGGTCGTCGATCGGCATGCCCGACCAGCGGGCGGCCAGTTCGCGTTGCAGCCGGGTCACGGCCCGCCCGAGCCGTACGGCCGGGGGAAAGACGATCACCAGGCCGACCAGGAAGGTGAGCAGCATCGCGGCCAGCATCACCAGGCCGGCGGCCAGGCCCGCCAGAGCGAGGCCGGCGAGGGCGGTGCTCCGTGCCAGGGCGGTGAGGGTCGAGCGAGCCGAGGTCATGAGTTCAGTCTGGAGGCCGCCGCCGGGCCGGCACAGTGACCGAAGCCGCCCGATGGGGGTGGAGGAAAGTGCACCCCCATCGGGTCCGCAGCCGCATTCTCCGCGGACCGTCCGGTTCCTAGCGTCATGGCCATGGCAATCATCAGTGTGGACCACCTACGCAAGGCGTACGGAACGAAGGTGGCGGTCGAGGACGTGTCGTTCTCCGTGGAGGAGGGCGAGGTCTTCGGCATCGTGGGCCGCAACGGAGCGGGCAAGACGACGACGGTCGAGTGCGTCGCCGGGCTGCGCACCCCCACCGCGGGCACCGTCACCGTGGACGCGGACCTGAAGGAACAGGTCGGCGTGCAGCTCCAGGAGTGCTCGCTGCCCGACAAGATCCGGGTCGGGGAGGCGCTGGCGCTCTACGCCTCGTTCTACTCCCGTCCGGCCGGCTGGCGGGGTCTGGCCGAGGAGGCCGGGCTCGACCTCCGCGCGCCCTTCGGCAAGCTGTCGGGCGGGCAGCGCCAGCGGCTGTCGGTCGCGCTCGCGCTGGTCGGAAGCCCGCGCGTCGCGATACTCGACGAGCTCACCACCGGCCTCGATCCGCAGGCCCGCCGCGACACGTGGGACCTGGTCTCCCGGATCAGGGAACGCGGCGTGACCGTGCTGCTGGTGACCCACTTCATGGAGGAGGTGGAGCGCCTGTGCGACCGGGTCGCGGTCATCTCCCGGGGGCGGGTGCGGGCGGTGGACACCCCCGCCGGGCTGGTCGCCCGCGCCGGCGGCGAGCAGCGTCTGATCTTCCACACCGACGATCCCGTCGACGGGCTGCGGGCGCTGCCCGAGGTGGCGTCCGTCACCGTCGCCGACAGGAACGGCGCGGAGATCACCGTCACCGGCACCGGCGACCTGTTGAGCGCCGTGGCCGCCGTGGTGCCCCCGTCCAGGACGTGGGGCCTGCGCATGGAGCGCACCACCCTCGACGACGCGTTCCTCGTTCTCACCGCCGAATCCCTCACCGGCAAGGAGGAGTCATGACGAAGACCTTCGGAAAGCTCGCGGCCGTGGAGGCCCGGCTCTTCCTCCGCGAGCCGATGGCGGTGTTCTTCGCGATCGTGCTGCCGGTGGGGCTGCTGCTGGGGCTCGGTACGACGATCCCCGGCTTCCGCGACGCGGATCCGTCGCTGGGCGGGCAGCGGCTCGTGGACGCGCCCTTCACGGCGATGATGGTGCTGCTGTCGGTCGTGACGCTCGCGCTCAGCGTGCTGCCGGGCGGCCTGGTCATCTACCGGGAACGCGGCGTGCTGCGGCGGCTGTCCACCACGCCGGTGCGTCCGAGCGCGCTGCTGGCGGCCCAGCTGCTGATCAACGTGGTCGTGTCCGTGGTCGCCACCACGCTGACGCTGGTGCTGGGTCACCTCGTCCTCGAGGTGCCGTTGCCCGGCTCGCCCGGGACGTTCGCCGTGGTCTTCGTCCTCGGTTCGCTCACCATGCTCGCCATCGGCCTGCTGCTGGCCGCCGTGGCGCCGAACGCCCGGGTCGTGCAGGGAGTGGGCTCGGCTCTCATGTTCCCCCTGCTGTTCCTCGCCGGGATGTGGCTGCCCCGTCCGCTCATGCCGGAGATCCTGCGCCGGATCAGCGACTTCACGCCCACGGGCGCCTTCGGGCAGGGACTGATGGACGCCCTGGGCGGGCACGCCCCCCAGCCGCTCCACCTCGCCGTACTGGCGGGCTGGGCGCTGGCCGCCGGTCTGGCCGCGGCCCGGCTGTTCCGGTGGCAGTAGCCGGGCCGATGCCGCCCGGCGCCTACCTGGCAGGTAATCGCCGGGCCGCCCGGCGAGCCGATAGCGTCGCGGACGTGACCGTCGCCATCCTTCACCAGCGGCCGTTCGGCGAGCTCCTGCGCCAGTGGCGCGAGCACCGGCGACTGAGCCAGCTCGAACTGTCCAACCAGGCGGAGATCTCCACCCGGCACATCAGCTTCCTGGAGACCGGCCGGGCCACCCCGAGCCGCGACATGGTGCTCCACCTCTCCGAACACCTGGACCTCCCGCTCCGCGAGCGCAACCACCTGCTGCTGGCCGCCGGATACGCCCCCGTCTACACCGAGTCGCCCCTCGACTCGCCGGGCATGGCGGCGGTGTGCGAGGCGATCCGGCGCCTGCTGTCGGCCCACGACCCCTATCCGGCCCTGGTGGTGGACCGCGCCTGGGACCTCGTCGACGCCAACGAGGGCATCGCGCTGCTGGCCGAGGGCGTGGACCCCGACCTGCTGAGCAACGTGCTGCGGGCGAGCCTGCACCCCGAGGGGCTGGCTCCCCACATCCTCAACCTGGGCGAGTGGCGGGCGCACCTGCTCGGCCGGCTGCGCCGGCAGATCACGCTCACCGCCGACCCCCGGCTCGCCGAGCTGTACGCCGAGCTGCGCGGCTACCCCTGCGACCAGCCCGAGCCCGAGGTGGAGCTGCCCGGCCCCGGAGACATCCTCGTGCCGTTGCGGGTGCGCCGGGCCGGGCGGGAGCTGTCGTTCTTCAGCATCGTGGCGACCTTCGGCACCCCGCTCGACGTAACGGTCTCCGAGCTGGCCATCGAGTCGTTCTACCCCGCCGACCCCGCGACCGCCACCTTCCTGCGCGACACCTCATCGTGATCATCCGGCGTCCGCGCGGCGATCCGGTCCTGCCACGATTCCCCCATCGAGCCGTGCCCGAATCAGGGGGAGGCCGGGGTGGGGGGGGAGATCAAGGTGCCCACACGGGTGCTGACCAACACGTTCCACGTGGACGCCGCGCCGGAGGAGGTCTTCGAGCACCTCACGACGCCCGAGAGCTACATCGGTCTGTCGCCGCTCGTGGTCGCCGTACGGGACGTCGACCGGTCCGAGCCAGGGGTGGTGCGCTACACCTCGATCGAGCGGTTCCGCTTCCTCGGCCTGAAGTACGACAACCCCATCGCCGTCACGCTGCTGACCGAGCGCCTGGCCGAGAAGCTGTCCGTACGGGGACAGGTGGACAGCCCCGGCGGCGTGCGGATGGGCTATCGGTTCGACCTGTCCCCGGAGGCCGACGGCACACGGGTGGACGACCGGCTGGATCTGAGCGCGCCGTGGCTCGTGGTGGGATTCGCGGCGGGCCAGGCGCGGAAGGTGCAGCTCGCCCGGGCCCGGATCCTCGCCGAACGGATGTCCGGGCGGTCCACGCGCGGTTCGTGAAGGACTCCAGCGAAGCCGCGCGTGAGAAGCTGGAGCTCCCACCATCCGCCCGGAGGCATCACATGCTCGTGCTGGCGCACGTCAGTGACATCCACATCGACGGAAGCGAGCGGAACACCTCGCGCGCCGCCCGCGCGCTCACCTACGCGCGGTCGCTGCGCCCCGACGCGATCGTGCTCACCGGCGACCTGGCGGACCACGGCACGACGGAGGAGTACGAGACCGTCCGCGAGCTGATCGCCGGCGACGACGTGCCGCTCGTGCTGTGCCCGGGCAACCACGACACCCGCGGCGACCTCCGCAAGGTCCTGCTGGAGCAGGACGGCGACCACCCGGTCAACCAGGCGCTCAACCTCGACCAGGCGACGATCGCGCTGTGCGACTCCAGCATCCCCGGCCGGCCCGAGGGCGCGCTGGACGACGACACCCTGGCCTGGCTCGACTCCGTGCTCGCCGCCACGCCCGGCGTCCCCGCCTTCGTCGGCATGCACCACCCGCCCGTCGCGCTCGGCATCCCGTACGTGGACGGCATCCGGCTCGGGCGGCCGGAGGGGCTGGCCGAGGTCCTGGGCCGCCACCCGCACGCCATCGCGGTGCTGGCCGGGCACGCCCACACGGCGGCGGCGACGACGTTCGCCGGGCTGCCGCTGCTGGTCGCGCCGGGGGTGGTCAGCACCGCGCTGCTGCCGTCCGAGACCTCGGCGCGCCCTCCGGTCGACTACGACCTGCCGCCGGCCATCGCCCTGCACGTGCTCGACGACGGCCGGGTCACCACCCACTTCCGGCCCGTGCCCTAGCTAGGTGCCCCCGGCGTTACATGTGGTCAGGATCGTTGGCGCCGCACAAGCGCATCACCGAGGCCCGGAAATGCCTGGCCGCCCCCTGTGCGTCCAAGCGGCCGGCGCGGATGTGACGGTCGGCGGCGTGGCCGAGCGCGATCGTCGCCGCGACCAACCAGCCGGTCTCCAGATCAGTCGCGAACTCGCCACTGTCGCGGCCGCGACGGATCAGGCTCTCCAAGCTCTCCTCGACCAGCAGGTGATGCGACTCGTCTTCCTCCTGGGTGGCATCCCCATGACCAACTGCCGCCTGCTCGGTCAGCAGTGTTCCGGCTGCGGTGAGAAAACGGCCGAGAGCTTCGGTGGCGGTACCTGCCGCGAGATCAGCGGCGTCCAGCACGGCGAACGCACGGCGGCTCAGCTCGTCACGCACCGCCGCAAGGAGCGCCTCGCGGGTGCCGAAGTGGACATACGCGGTCTGCCGCGTCACACCGGCCCCGGATGCGATCTCCGCCATGCTCGCCTCAGGGTGCTGGGCGAGAACCCGGATCGCCGCCGACACCAGCGCGTCACGGTTGCGGGCGACCTCCACCCGCTGACGCCGCCGCCTTATCTCTGACACGGTTGACAATCATAAGGGCAACGCTAATGCTGACAACCATGTCAGAGATAACTGAGCAGGCGGCACGCCGTCTCCTGATCGACTACACCCGCGACATGGCCCTTTCCGACGAAGACCCCGAGCGGATCGTGGACCGCACCATGACCGCCGACGCGGTCTGGGTAACCGACGGCACAACGCTCACCCGCGACCAATTGGTCCGCCATGCGGTCCCGGCACGCAAGAACGTCACCTCCATCGAGATGCGCATCGACGACCTGTTCGTCAACGGCCATGAGTTCGCCGCACGCTGCTGCCTCATAACAGAGCACCGCAAGCGCGGACACGTGGTGATCGACTGGATCCTGATCGGTGACGTCGCCGACGACGGCCGGGTGCGGCGCATCCACCAGCTCGGTCGCACCGCCTAGCACTCCCTCCGTCTACGAGCAGCTCGGCCTCGGAATCAAGGCCCGAGGTGTCGCTGTCGCGCCGCGGGAGGTTACCGCGGATCGAACGGCGAGATCACGCAGACGGTGCGGTGCGGGAGAAGGACACTGGCACGCGGGCAACTGGGGGCGGACGCCGTCCGGGTCACCCGGGTCTGACCCCAGTGCGCGTCCGTACGGCTCACGCCCGGAGGATGTCGCCGGGGATGTCGCCGGGGATGTCGCCGGAGACCTCGTCGGGAATCCACGAGCCGTGGAATCCGGCCGGCACCCGGCGCGGCAGCCGTACGGACGCCACCTGGGCCAGGTCGGCGGCGTCGAGCACGAGCAGCTCGGCGCCGTGCTCGGTGCCCGCGATCGACAGCAGCCAGCCCTCGTCCTCGGCCTCGGCGCCCGAGGCGGGGACGAACACCGCCTCGCCCGGCGAGCGCTCGCCCGTCTGGTGCGCCCGGCTCGTGCCGGTCGTCGTGTCGTATTTCACGATCGCGCCCTTGCTGACCGCGTAGATGTAGCGGCTGGTCAGACCGGTACGCGTCTCGTTGATCGTGGGGAACTCGACGTCCAGGTCGTCGAGCGGCTCGTCCTTCGCGACTCCGGTGGCGGGGTCGAGCGTCCAGCGGTGCAGGGCCGCGCCCCCGGTGTAGGCGGCCGGGTTGACCGCGCCGCCGATCGTCGGCCAGAAGCCGCAGAACGCCCCCGGCGAGTAGCGCACCGCGTCGACGACGACGCGCCCGCGCTCGTCCTCGCTCGCGTTGCCCACGTGGAAGACGTAGCAGGGGTCGATCTCGAACCACCGCACGTCACCGGTCCCGCGGCTCATCACGCCCAGCCGCGCGCCGTACGCGTCGTCCCACCGGTACGGCATGCCGCGGCCCACCAGGTCGAAATCGAAGACGACCGGCAGGTCGAGCCACACCACGTGGTGCTCGGTGATCGCGAAGTCGTGGGCCATGGTGGGACCCGGCACATCCACCGGCCGGGTCTCCACCAGCTCGCCGTCGGCCGACAGACGATGGTAGGTGAGGTAGGGCTCGGCCCAGCCGTACCCGAAGAAGTGCAGCTCCCCGGTGATCGGGTCCTCCTTCGGGTGCGCGGTCATCGCCGTGGCCAGCCGCCCGCCGAAGTCGCAGGGGCCGGCCGTGTCGAGCTCCGGCGTCATCTCGTACGGCAGGCCGTTCTCGACAAGCGCGAGGATCCTGTCGGCGTGCCGGATCACGTGGGTGTTGGCGGGGACGGCCGCGAGGTCGACGCCGCGCTCGTGCACGTACGGCGCGCCGGCCAGGCGCGTGGTGCGGACCCAGCGGTTGCGGTACCACTGGGCCCGCCCGTCACGCAGCCGGACGCCGTGGATCATGCCGTGGCCGACGAACCAGTGCCCGCCGTCCTCGCCCGGGCGGGGGTTGGGGCCGTTGCGGAAGTAGCGGCCGGTGAGCTCGGGCGGGAGCGCGCCCTCGATCGGCAGATCGAGGGCGTCGATCTCGTCGGGGACGGGGGCGAGGCGGCCGGTCAGGTAGGAGGCGGTCATCTCGGTGATTCCCTTCAGGCGGCGTAGCGGGCGCGGACGATCCGGGGGTAGCGGACCGTGAACAGAGCGGGGAGCGCGAAGCCGCAGACCTTCACCGCGATGATCGCGGCGGTGGCGTGCGGGGCGAAGGCGAACAACAGGGCGAGGCCGACGGCGTTGAGGGTGAAGCCCACCGCCCACACGGCGGTGATGACGGCGTTGACGCGGTGGAACATCGGGGTCGCGTGCACCTCGGGAGCGGTCGTCCTACGGGCGATGCCCAGCGTGAACGGCTTGCCGATGGCCAGCGACCCCCAGGCGGTGAGAGCCAGCCAGGCCACCGAGACGGCCGGGCCGTACTCGCCGAAGGGCGCCGGCGTGACCGTGAACGCGGCGAGCGTCAGACCGGTGAAGAACGCCCCCGAGCTGAGCTCGATCACCATCTCGTCCCAGCCGCGCCCCGCCCTGCGGTCGACGGCGAGCAGCACGATCGCCACCAGGAGCGCGGCCGCGGCTCCGATTCTGGCCTCGCCGTTCGTGCTGAGAACGGCGAAGGCGATCCACGGGAGGAAGGTGAGGACGTAGCGGAGCACCGGGGGGTTCCTTAGGCTCGACATTCCATTAGTGACATGTCGAACGTAGAACGTCCGTTATCGACATGTCAACACAGGAATGTAAGATCGGCCCATGAGCCTTCGTCATGCCGTGCTCGGCCTTCTGTCGGCCGGGCCCGCGAGCGGTTACGACCTGCTGAAGACCTTCGAGCTGTCGCTGGAGAACGTCTGGCCCGCGACGCAGAGCCAGCTCTACGCCGAGCTCGGCCGGCTGGCCCAGGAAGGACTGGTGCGGGTCGCGGCGGAGGGCCCGCGTGGGCGGAAGGAATACGAGATCACCGAGGAGGGCCGGGCCGAGCTGCGCCACTGGCTGGTCGAGGTGTCGCCGGCCGTGAACCGGCGCAGCGACATGCTGCTTCGGGTCTTCTTCCTCGACCAGGTCGGCACCGGCGCCGCTCGCGGCTACCTGGAGCGGCTCGCCGAGCGTGCCGTCCACGAGCACGACCAGCTCCTCGGCATCCGTGAGTTCGTCATCGGCCAGGGCGACGACGCGCTGCGGCTGTACGGCGACATCGCGCTGGAGTGGGGCCTGCGCCTGACCGCCGCGCAGCGCGAGTGGGCCGAGTGGGCCGCCGGACGGGTGGCGGCCCTAGAGCGGGAGAAGGCACCCGAGCAAGAGAAGGCAATGGAACAGAAATAGGCCGGGCAGGCCGGGGAGCGTCAGTGAGTGGCCATGTCCACGAAGCGGCTGTAGTGGCCCTGGAAGGCCACCGTGACCGTGGCCGTGGGGCCGTTTCGGTGCTTGGCCACGATCAGGTCCGCCTCGCCCGCGCGCGGCGACTCCCGCTCGTACGCGTCCTCCCGATGCAGCAGGATGACCATGTCGGCGTCCTGCTCGATCGAGCCCGATTCACGCAGGTCCGACACTTGCGGACGCTTGTCCGTACGCTGCTCGGGACCACGGTTGAGCTGGGAGATCGCGATGACCGGCACCTCGAGCTCCTTGGCCAGCAGCTTCAGCGCCCGGGACAGCTCCGAGACCTCCTGCTGGCGGCTCTCGGTCTTCTTGGGCGAGCTCATGAGCTGGAGATAGTCGACGATCACGAAGCGCAGGTCGTGACGCTGCTTGAGGCGGCGGCACTTGGCCCGGATCTCCATCATCGACATGTTCGGGGAGTCGTCGATGAACAGCGGCGCCTCGGCGACCTCGCCCATCCGGCGGGCCATCCGCGTCCAGTCGTCGTCGCTCATCGTGCCCGAGCGCATGGTGTGCAGCGCCACCCGCGCCTCCGCCGACAGCAGACGCATGGTGATCTCGTTGCGCGACATTTCCAGCGAGAAGACGACAGTGGTCATCCCATGCTTGATCGCCGCAGATCTGGCGAAATCTAGACCAAGGGTGCTTTTTCCGATTGCAGGACGCGCGGCGACGACGATCATCTGGCCGGGGTGGAGGCCGTTGGTCAGGGCGTCGAGGTCCTGGAAGCCGGTCGGGACGCCGACCATCTGGCCGCTACGGCTGCCGATGGCCTCGATCTCGTCCAGCGCCGACGGCATGATCTCCGACAGCGGGAGGTAGTCCTCGGACGTGCGGCGCTCGGTGACCTTGTAGATCTCGGCCTGCGCACGGTCGACCAGGTCGTCGACCTCCTCGCCCTGGCCGCCGTACCCGTAGGAGACGATGCGGGTGCCGGCCTCGATGAGGCGGCGCAGGACGGCCTGCTCGCGGACGATCTTCGCGTAGTAGCCGGCGTTCGCGGCGGTGGGCACGATCGCGGTCAGCGTGTGCAGGTAGGCGCCGCCACCGACCCGGGCGACCTCGCCGCGCTTTTGCAACTCGTCGAAGACGGTCACCGAGTCGGCGGGCTCGCCCCGGCCGTACAGGTCGGTGATCACCTCGAAGACGATCTGGTGGGCCGGCCGGTAGAAGTCGTCGGCGCGCAGCACCTCGATGACGTCGGCGATGGCGTCCTTGGACAGCAGCATGCCGCCCAGCACCGACTGCTCGGCCTCGATGTTGTGCGGCGGCGTCCGCTCGAACATCGAATCGGAGCCTCCCGGTCCCCCCGGGAAGTCGAGCACGCTCACCCTCACACCCCCTGCCCAGCGGTCACAGCAACCCCAACCCGGTGCGCAAGTCTCCTCGGCCCCAGGGCCGGACGGCAACTCGACCGGTGGACAATCCTGTGGACAACGTGTGCAGTCCGCTCCCATGGCATGGGAAAACCCTGGGGACGACCCTGTGGACAGCGAGGTGACAACATCGGGAAAGCCCGCTCCCACCTGGGATTTCGATATCCACGGCCTGTGGAGGAAAGAAAGTCACCGGAGATTCGTGATACCGATCGAGCATGGGTCCGTAAGCCGCAAACTAGATTTATGCCACTTACCTCCGCAACGGGACACGGCCGTGCCCACGACAGGGAGATCCTCAGGCTCGCGATCCCGGCGTTCGGGGCGTTGGTGGCCGAGCCGCTCTTCCTGCTCACCGACTCCGTCATCGTCGGCCGCCTCCCCGATCCTGCGCTCGGCGCTCTCGGTGTGGCCAGCGCCGCCCTGTCGGCCCTCGTCGGGCTGTGCGTGTTCCTCGCGTACGCCACCACGGCCGCGGTCGCGCGGAGGCTGGGGGCGGGGGACGTCAGGCAGGCGATGCGCCAGGGGATGGACGGCCTGTGGCTGGCCGCGATCATCGGCCTGGCCGTCAGTGTGGCGTGCTGGCCTCTTGCTCCATTTATCGTACACCTGTTCGGAGCGACGGGCCAGCTCGCCGCGCAGGCGGTCTCCTATCTGCGCATCAGCCTCCTCGGCATCCCCGGCATGCTGCTGGTCCTCGCCGGCACCGGTGTCCTGCGCGGGCTGCAGGACACCCGCACGCCGCTGGCCGTGTCGGTCGCCTCGTTCACGCTGAACGCGCTGCTCAACATCTGGTTCGTGCTCGGCCTCGGCTGGGGGATCGCCGGGTCCGCCTGGGGCACGGTCGCCGCGCAGTCCCTGGCCGCCGCGGCCTACCTCGCGCTGGTCGTGCGGACCGCCCGCGCGCACGGCGCCTCGCTGCTGCCCGACCTCGCCGGGGTGCGGGCCGCCGGCGCCGCGGGGTTCGCCCTGGTCGTCCGTACGGCATGCCTGCAGGCCGTGCTGCTCGTCGCCACCTCGCTCGCGACGCGGATGGGCGACGACCAGATCGGCGCGCACACGATCGCCACCCGGATCTGGACGTTCCTCGCCTTCGCCCTCGACGCCATCGCCATCGCGGGGCAGGCCATCACGGGCCGCGCCCTGGGCTCGGGCGACACCGCGGGCACTCGGGCGGCCACCCGGCGCATGGTCGTGTGGGGCGTCGGGTGCGGCGTCGCGTTCTGCGCGGCCGTCCTGCTGGCGCGCCCCCTTGTCCCCGCCCTGTTCGACGCGCACGGCGAGATGGCCGCCGAGCTGCTCGCCGTGCTGTGGCCGGTCGCGCTCCTGCAGCCGGTCGCGGGCGTCGTGTTCGTCCTCGACGGGGTCCTCATCGGGGCGGGCGACCAGCGCTACCTGGCCTGGGCGGGGCTGTGGACGACGCTGGCCTACCTGCCGTTCGCCGCCGTCGCCGGCAGCCTGGTCGGCCTGTGGCTCGCGCTGGGCGCCTGGATGGCCGCCCGGCTCGTCACGCTCGCGCTTCGCGCGTACGGCACCGCCTGGATGGTCACCGGCGCCTCGCGGACCGCCGCCTGACGTCACATGCGCCGGGCCTCCAGCACGCGCTTGAGGAACGCCTGGGTGCGGGGGTGCTCCGGCGCGCTGAAGATCTGCTCGGGCGGACCGCTCTCCAGCAGCACGCCGCCTTCGAGGAAGCACACGGTGTCGGCGATGTCACGGGCGAAGCCCATCTCGTGGGTGGCCAGGATCATCGTCATCCCGGTCTCCTTGAGCTCGCGGATCACGCCGAGCACCTCGGTGACCAGCGTGGGGTCGAGCGCGGAGGTGACCTCGTCGAGCAGCAGCAGGCGGGGGTCGGTCGCGACCGCGCGGATGACGGCCACCCGCTGCTGCTGGCCGCCGGACAGGCGATCGGGATACTCCCCCGCCTTGTCGGCCAGCCCGAACCGGTCGAGCAGCTCTCGTGCTCTGGCCTCGGCCTCCTCCGGCCGCACACCGTGCACCTTGCGAGGGGCGAGCGTGATGTTGTCGAGCACGGTCATGTGCGGAAACAGGTTGTACGACTGGAACACCATGCCGATGCGGCGGCGCACGTCGTCGGCCCCGGCGCGCACGTCGGTGATCTCGGCGCCGTCCAGATGGATCGCGCCGTCGTCGATCGTCTCCAGCAGGTTGACGCAGCGCAGCAGCGTCGACTTGCCCGATCCGGACGCGCCGATCAGGCAGACCACCTCGTGCGGCGCGACCTCCAGGTCGATCCCACGCAGCACGCTCAGCCCCTGATAGTGCTTCCAGACGCCCTCGATCTTCAGCAGGCTCATGCCGTGCCACCTCCCGTACGGCGCCGGGCGGCACGCACGGCGAGATGGTCGGTGAACCGCGCCATCGGCACCGTCAGCAGGATGAACAGCAGCGCGGCCACCAGGTAGGGCGTGAAGTTGAAGTCGAGGTCCTTGTGGATCTGCGCCTGCCGCAGCGCCTCAAGCGGGCCGAGCACGGAGACCAGCGCGGTGTCCTTCTGCAGCGAGACGAAGTCGTTGAGCAGCGGCGGGATCACCCGGCGGACGGCCTGCGGCAGCACCACGTGACGCATGGTCTGGCCCTGCGTCAGCGCCAGCGACCGCGCCGCCGCCCGCTGACTCGGGTGCACCGACTCGATCCCCGCCCGGAACACCTCCGCGACGTACGCCCCGTAGGACAGCACGAGCGCGATGACGCCGAGCGTGACCGGGTCGCTCGGCGCGCCCTGCAACTGGAGCGCGGGGATGCCGAAGCCGACCAGGTAGATGAGCAGGATGGTCGGGATGCCGCGGAAGACGTCGGTGTAGACCACGGCCAAGGCGCGCAGCGGGAAGAACGCCGGCGCGCGCAGGCCGCGCACCAGCGCGACGAGCAGCCCCAGCACCAGGATGAGCACCTCGGCGACGAGGAACATCTCGATGTTGAGCAGGAAGCCGCGCAGCACGTCGGGCAGCGCGGCGACGAACGCCTCGGGGCTGAGGAAGGTCGCCCGCACTCGCGGCCACCCCGGCGACGAGGTGATCCCGACGACCAGGATGACCGCCACGACGATCGTGGACGCGGTCGCGACGGAGACGGATCGCCGCGCCCGGCCGCGCAGCTCCGCCTCCCGGCGGAGCTGCCGCTCGCTCTTCACCCACGCGGGCCCCACCTGCTCCGCGTCTTCCGACGGCACGGGCGAGGCGGCGGACTGCCCGTCGGTCACTTCAGCTCCGGCGCGCCCGCGGCGGCGGTCAGCCACTGGCTCTCGATCTGCGCCAGCTCACCGGACGACTTCAGCTCGCCGAGCGCCTTGTCGACGCAGCTCACCAGCGAGTTGCCCTTCTGGAACAGCATGCCGAACTCCTCGGGCTCGCCGCTGTTCGCGGCGAACTGGCCGACGATCTTCGAGCCCTCCACCTGGGCCGCGGTGACGTAGAAGGCGGTCGGCAGGTCGACGACGATGGCGTCGATCTGCTTGTTCTTCAGCGCGTTGACCGCGTCGACCTGCTGGTTGAACACGCTCGGGTCCTTGGTGGGCTGGATGACCGCGCGCACCGCCTCCAGGGCGGTGGTGCCGGCCTGCACGCCGATCTTGGCGTCCTTGAGTTCGGCGAGGCTCGTGGCGGAGGCGAACTTCGTGCCGTCCAGCGCCACCACGCCCTGCTTGACCGTGTAGTAGCCCTGGCTGAAGTCGACGGCCTTGGCCCGGCTGGGGGTGATCGAGATCTGGTTGACGTCGAAGTCGAACTTCTTGGGCCCGGGGGCGAACGACGAGTCGAACGGCACGACCGCCCAGGCGACCTCGTCCCTGGTGAAGCCCATCTTCCCGGCCACCGCGTAGGCGACCGCGCTCTCGAACCCCTGCCCGCTGGAGGGGTCGTCGTCCTTGAACCACGGCTCGTACGCCGGCTTGTCGGTGCCGATCGTGAGCTTGCCGGGGGTGGTGAGCTTCAGGCTCTCCTTCGCGCACGCGTCCGCGGCGGCGGAGCCGGCCGGGCTCGCGACGCTCGTGGTGCTGGAGGTGTCGTCCGCCGGTGCGCAGGCGGCGGCCGCCAGCACGAGGGCGCCGGACGCCAGCAGGAGTGAGGGACGGCGCATCACAGCCTCCATCAGAGGGTCTTACTACGAAATCCGCCAAATCGGACGGCAAGATACTAGCGTTCCGTATAACCCGCGTTTACCTGAGGGGAATCGCATCGTCGCCGGGCGACCCGAGAACCGCGAAGGGCCCCTCCCCGGCGGACGGAGAAGGGCCCTCGACGGAACTGCGGCGGGTGTCAGCCCGCGACCACCTCGACATCGATGGTGGCGGCGACCTCCGGGTGCAGCCGGACGCTCACCTTGTGAGTGCCGACGCTCTTGATCGCGTTGCCGATCTCGATGCGGCGGCGGTCGAGCTGCGGACCGCCGGCGGCCTTGACGGCGTCGGCGATGTCACCGGTCGTGACCGAGCCGAACAGCCGGCCCGTGTCGCCCGCGCGGGTCTTGAGCTGCACCTTGAGGGCGCCGAGCCGGCCGGCGACCTCCTTGGCGGAGCCCAGGTCGCGAATCTCGCGGGCGGCACGCGCCTTCTTCAGCGAGGCGATCTGCGACTCGGCGCCGCGGGTCCAGCGGAAGGCGAACCCACGCGGAATGAGGTAGTTGCGGCCGTAGCCGTCCTTGACCTCGACGATGTCGCCGGGAGCGCCGAGGCCGGAGACCTCAGTGGTGAGGATGAGCTTCATTGTCCTGAGTCTCCTTTCTCAGCGCGCGGTGCTCGTGTACGGCAGCAGGGCCATCTCACGAGCGTTCTTGATAGCGGTCGCCACGTCGCGCTGGTGCTGGGTGCAGTTGCCCGTCACCCGGCGGGCACGGATCTTGCCGCGGTCGGAGATGAACTTCCGCAGCAGCCCCGTGTCCTTGTAGTCGACGTAGGAGATCTTGTCGTGGCAGAAAAGGCAAACCTTCTTTTTAGGCTTGCGAATTGCCGGCTTCGCCATCGTGGTGCTCCTCTCAGAGCCCCGCATGTCGCGGGAATGGTCGCTCGGTTGTGTTTACGGTGGTGGGACCGGAAGGCCCCGGTGACCTAGAAGGGCGGTTCGTCGCTGAAGTCGCCGCCGAAGCCGCCGCCGCCACCGCCCTGCGGGCCGGCGAAACCGCCGCCACCGCCGGAGCCGTAGCCCCCGCCACCCTGCGGGGCGGGCGCAGCGGTCGCCCACGGGTCGTTGGCCGGGCCGCCGCCGAAGCCGCCGCCACCACCGCCGCCACCGCCCTGGCGGGAGGTCTTGTTGACCTTCGCCGTGGCGTTGCGCAGCGAGGGGCCGACCTCGTCGACCTCGACCTCGTAGACCGTGCGCTTCTCGCCTTCCTTGGTCTCGTACGACCGTTGGCGCAGCCGTCCCTGCACGATCACCCGCATGCCGCGCTGGAGGCTCTCGGCGACGTTCTCCGCCGCCTGCCGCCAGACGTTGCAGGTGAGGAACAGGCCCTCGCCGTCTTTCCACTCGTTGGTCTGCCTGTCGAGGAACCGCGGAGTGGACGCGATGCGGAACCGGGCCACGGCCTGCCCCGTGGGGGTGAAGCGCAGCTCCGGGTCGTCGACAAGATTGCCGACGATCGTGATCTGTGTGTCGCCTGCTGCCATCGGTCGCTTTCGCCTTCCTATCCCGTCAGCTGAGCTGTCAAGGGCTCAGAGTACGGCCCGGGCCCGACAAATCGCCGGGCTTCGGGGTCTGCCAGTGGAGCTCAGTGGAGCTCGGGGCGGAGGACCTTGGTGCGGAGAATGCCCTCGTTCAGGTTGAGCTGGCGGTCCAGCTCCTTCACGGTGGCGGGCTCGGCGGTCAGGTCGACCACGGCGTAGATGCCCTCGGACTTCTTGGCGATGTCGTAGGACAGGCGGCGGCGGCCCCAAACGTCGACCTTCTCCACGGTGCCGCCGTCATTGCGGACGACGGTGAGGAACTGGTCGAGCGACGGCTGCACGGTACGCTCGTCGAGGGACGGGTCGAGAATGACCATCATCTCGTAGCGACGCATGTGTGATCCAACCTCCTCTGGACTCTTGCGGTCACGACGCCTTGCCGTGACAGGAGGACCCTGCGCTTCGTCCGGGCGGCCATGGCCCCCGGCCTTTATCAGACGCAGTCGAACAAGGCTACCAGCCACTTGGCCATACCCGGCCCGGAGAGTGAAACTGGAGGTCGGAGAGGGGGTAGGCGCGATGCGACTCGCCATCGGCCACAAGAGAAGGCACCCCGTTCATCTCACGCTGAACACGGACGGCAGGCCGCACCCGCGGGAGAACGCGATGACGATCGCGACGCTGGTGTGCGGCCTGGTGGCGTTCGTCACGGGCTTCATCGTGACGGCCCACATGATCGCGTCATGGGTGGGCGCGGTCGGGTTCTGGGGCGGCCTGTACGCCCAGTTCGTCTCGTCGACCACCAGACAGCGGGCACTGATCATCGTGGGGATCGTGGGGTCGTTCGTCGGCGCCGCGCTGGGCATCGCGCACGGGGGCTTCTTCCCCCGCGGGTTCACCCTGCGCAACTGACGCGCACGCGACCGAAGCCCGGGCGGTCGCGGCGTGGCCGGTCAGCCGCCGATGTGCAGGTCCACGCCGAGCAGCACGAGGAACCACAGGAAGACCGCGATCAGAGCCTGGGCGACCTGCTTGAGGAGAGTGGGGGTGATGTAGTGGTGGAGCCAGGCCACATAGAGGCCGACGAGGATGTAAATGAGAAGGATGAAGCTGCCTAAGCGATATCTCATGCTCGCCTCCTTGGCGACGAAGTAGTATCGCGCGCGGGTTTCGGGGGCGCGCGACACGCGACTGCCCTGGTTCGCACCTTTGAAACAGCGTGTCCCCTTGAAACGCTCTTGGAGAGCGCATAAGGTTCGCCCTCCGCATCCGGCAGCCCCTTGACGCGCAAGCAACGGTGGAGGAACGGCATGGACAGCCACAGCGGCTCCCGCCCGCGGATCGGAGCCCACGTCGACCAGGACGACCCGCTGGCGCACGCGGCGGCCCGCGACGCCGAGGTCGTGCAGTTCTTCCTCGGCGACCCCCAGGGCTGGAAGGGCCCGGTGACTCCCGCCACCGCCGACGCCCTGCGCGCCTCGGACGTGGACGTCTACGTGCACGCGCCGTACGTCGTCAACGTGGCCACCGCCAACAACCGCATCCGCATCCCGAGCCGCAAGCTGCTCGACGCGCACCTCAAGGCGGCGGCGGCCATCGGCGCCAAGGGCCTGATCGTCCACGGCGGGCACGTCAACGCGGGCGACGACCCGCAGACCGGATTCGACAACTGGCGCAAGGTCTTCGAGCGCACCGAGTGCCCGATCCCCGTGCTGATCGAGAACACGGCCGGCGGTGGCAACGCGATGGCGCGCAAGCTGGAGCGCATCGCGCGGCTGTGGGACGCGGCGACGGCGGGGGCGCCGGACCCCTCGGTCGTCGGCTTCTGCCTGGACACCTGCCACTTCCACGCGGGCGGCGAGGAGCTCGCCGGGCTCGTGGAGCGGGTGAAGGCGATCACGGGCCGCATCGACCTCGTGCACTGCAACGACTCGCGGGACGCGTTCGACTCCGGGGCCGACCGCCACGCCAACCTCGGCAGCGGCCAGATCGACCCCGAGTCGATCCTGGAGGTCTGCCGGGCGGCGGGAGCGCCGATCGTGGTCGAGACGCCGTTCGAGGGCCAGGCCGACGACATCGCGTTCCTGCGCAAGCATCTGTAGGCACTCGTCCACACCCTGTGGACAACTCTGCGGATTGAAAACCTCAGGAAGCGGGTACGGCCGCCTGAACCTCGTGCGCGTCCCTCACCCGCGCGGGCCTGCGCGTCGCGCGCCACAGTTGCACGTACGACGTGACGGCCGCGGCGAGGAAGACGAGGTTGCGCAGGACCAGCACGAGCGTCCCCGGCAGGGCGCCCGTCCAGCTGTAGTCCAGCTCCATCCAGGGATACATGACCCCCGTCAGCAGAGCGGCCACCATGACGAGCAGGGCGGCCGGCCGCTGCGTCGGGCCCGGCCGGTCGCGCCGCACCGACAGGATGACGGCGGCGATCCCGATCACCCACACGAGGTACTGCGGTGACAGCACCCGGCTGGTGGCGACCAGGAAGAGCACGGTGGTGAGGGCGGCGTCGTAGTACGACCGCGGGCTGGGGGCCGCGCGCAGCCACCACAGGCCGATCAGCGCCAGCGCCACGGGCGTGGCGGCCAGGCTCAGCATCGTCGCGACGCCCACGCCACCGCCGACGGCCTCCATCGCGCCGTGCCGGTAGGTGGTGTAGCCGTCCCACCAGCCGAGGGCCCGCGCGAGCGCGAGCGGTGTGGCGGCCAGCGACTCGATCTGCAGCCCCCGCTTCTCCTGCGCGGTCAGGAAGTCCAGCGCGTGCGGCACGGTCAGGGCGGCCACGCCGCACCCCGCCACCGCGACGACGAGCGTGAGCCCCGACGCGGTCAGCAGTTCGCGCCACCGCCGCAGGCCGGCGAGCAGCGCGACCGGCCACACCTTCACGAGAAGCCCGAGGCCGATCAGCGGCCCGCGCACCGCGGGGTTGGCCGACGCCGTCAGCGCGAGCACCGCCACGAGCGTGACCATGAGGTCGTACCGGGAGACGAGCACCGGGCCGAGCAGGGCCGCGCCCACGGTCCACGCCCACGGACCCGTACGGCCGCCGCCGCGGCGGGAGGTCGAAAACCACCACAGCAGGAGCAGGATCACGAGGTCGCACAGCGCCGCCAGCAGGAAGAAGGCGACGTGGTAGCCCAGCGGCAGCAGGCGGGGGGCGAGCAGCGGCAGCGCCGCGAACGGCGGATACTGCCACTTCTCGTCACCCGCCGGGAACTCACCCTCCATCAGGATCTCGGACCAGTGGCGGTAGAGGGTGACGTCGTTCCTGAAGGCCTCGCCGTGCCCGGTGGGGATGGTCTGGGTCGCGACGAGGAGAAGCATTCCCCTGGTCGCGGCCCACACCAGCAGCAGGAGCCATGGTGGCCTCCGGCGCATCGCGTCTCCCCCGTTCGTCGCGCACACTCTCACGCGACGCTACGCGATGCCTCCGCTCGGACGGCTCCTGACCGCGCCGTGACGGGCGTGAAATCCGATGTAAGTTTCACGGTCTCACGCCGTCTCCGGCTGCTGCCGGGCGTCCCGTTCGCCCCGCGCGAGGAGCGAACGGCGCAGCACGAGACGGTCCTCGGCGTGGTCGAACACCCCGCCCGACGGGTCGTCGGCCTCCCCCTGGCGTACGACGTCGTGCTCGGGACGCAGGATGTCGCGGACGACGAGGGCCATGAGGACGACGATGGTCAGCGCCCGGGCCCAGACCGACAGGAAGTAGGGGTCGTCGCCGATGCCCTCCCCGGCGTGGTCGGGATACTGGCTGACCAGGTAGAGCCAGATCGAGAAGAAGTACCAGCACTCCGCGACCTGCCAGGCGGCCAGCGCGCCCCACTTCGGCCTGGCCAGCACCGCGAACGGCACCAGCCACAGGACGTACTGCGGCGACCAGACCTTGTTTGTGATCATGAAGGCGGCCAGGGCCAGGAAACACAGCTGCATCAGGCGCGGCCGGCGCGGCGCGGCGAGCGCCAGCACGGCGACGCCCAGCAGCAGCACCGCCAGCGCGGCCATGGCCATGGTGTTCAACTTCTCGGCGTCGCCGAGAAAGGCCAGGAAACCGGGCCTTTCCATGCCGAACCACTGGGTCTTCTGGAAGAAGAACCACAGCCCGCCCCAGTCGGCGCCGCGCTCGCTGCTGAACGCGTAGAACTTCTCCCAGCCCTCGAAGTTCACCAGCATGATCGGCACGTTCACCAGCAGCCATGCGGCCGCGGCCCCGGCGACGGTCTTGAGGAACGGCACCCACTTCGCCGTACGCACCGTGAGCAGGAACAACGCGCCGAAGAACATCAGCGGGTAGAACTTGGTGGCGACGGCGAGGGCCAGCAGCACGCCCGCGAGCCACGGCCGGTGGCGGGCCCACGCCAGCAGGCCGCCGAGCGCGAGGGCGCCGGCGGCCAGGTCCCAGTTGATGTACGCGCAGAGGATGACGGCCGGGCCGACGGCGTACCAGAGGGCGTCCCAGCGGCGGGCCGGTCCGGCGAGCGCGGCCGTGAGCAGCACGCCCGCGACCAGCGCGATCCCCATGAGGATCACGGTGACGTCGTAGAACACGACCCCGTCGCCGCCCGCGAGCCTGCGGGCGAATTCCATGATCCCGCCGATGCCCACCGGGTATTCGACCGGGTAGTCGACGTAGGGGACCTTGCCCTCGTTGAGCTTCTCGGCCCAGAACAGCGGATAGATGTCGGTGTAGCAGAAGTTCGTGAACTGCCCGACACCGCCGTTCCAGGCTCCGCCGAACCGGCAGGGATATTTCCACAGGTAGGCGAGAACGGCGCCGAGCCCCGCGAGAAGCCCGAGAGGCAGGTACGGCACCGCCCGCGCGGCGACCCCGGGCAGCGGGGCGGAGTCGTTCGTGGTCCGGGTCGTCATGCTCGGTATTGCACCATTCAACGCCTCGGCTTGGCGACTCCTCGCACCGAAAGGGCCCGCGGCGGGAGTCGCCGCGGGCCCCTTCAGGACATCGGATCGCGGATCAGGCGCCGCCGCCCCTGCCGTTTCTGCCGTTTCCTGGCCCGGGCGGCATGGCGGCCGGGGCCTGGTTGATGTTCAACGGGACATCGTCGCCCCCGGGACCGCCGTCCTGGCCGCCCGTGCCCTGGTCGTCGCCGAAGCCGTCACCGCTGTCACACCCCGGGCCGCCGTCGAAGCAGTTGCCGTCGTCGGGGAAGTCCGTCGGGAAGTCCGTCGGGAACCCGCCGTCCTCCGGAGTCGGCGACGGGCTCGGCGTCGGACTCGGCACGATGTTCTCCGGGCTGCCCAGCCCGGACTTCTGCGGGAACTGCTCGACCGGCTTGCTCGCGAGCGCCTCCACCATGAAGTTCCGCCAGATGGTGGTCGGGTAGGTCGCACCCTCGATGCCGCTGCCGAGCGATATCTCACGAGGATCGGAATACCGGTTGTTCGGGCCGTACTTCTTACTCGGCTTCCCCCCGGGGGTCTCCGGGCAGTTCGCGTTGATGGGCTGGACGATCTTGCCCTTCTTGGTGACGCACTGCTCGCGGTACATGCCGACGGCGGTGGACACCTGCGGGGTGAAGCCGACGAACCACGCTTCCTTGTTGTCGTTGTTCGTGCCGGTCTTGCCGGCGGCCGGGCGGCCGATGCCCTTGCCCGCCGCCGTACCGGACTTGAGGACCTCCTCCATGGCCGCCACGGAGTCGGCCGCCGCCTCAGGCGTGATCACCTGCTTCACGTCCCGCCGCTCGGGGAAGACGACCCCCTTGTCCTTCCGGACCTCCTTGACCACGTGGTAGTCGACGTGCTTGCCCTCGTTGGCGAAGATCGAATAGCCGGCGGCCTGCTCGACGGGAGTGACCAGGGCGCTACCAATGGAGAACTGGTACTTGTGCGCCTTGACGTCGTCCTCCATGCGCTGCTTGCCGAGCCCGGCCTCCTCCGCGATCTGCTTCACCGCGCTGAGCTGCCCGATCGTGCCGTTCTCCTCGTCCAGCTTGTACGCCATGGACGCGAAGGCGGTGTTGATCGAGTCGGCGGTCGCCGTGGTGACGCTGATCGCCGGCCCGGGGTTGTGGCTGTTGCCGATGCGGGTGGTGCCAGGCAGCTTCTCCGGCACCGTCTTGTTGCCGGGCACGAAGCTGTTGAGGCTGTATCCGGCGTCCAGCCAGGCGGCCAGCACGTACGGCTTGAACGCCGAGGCGGCCTGCTTGTAGGAGTCGAACGGTTCGTTCCAGTTGTCCTTGACGTAGTCCTCACCGCCGTAGAAGGCGAGCACCCGCCCCGTCTTGGGGTCCACCGCGGCCAGACCGGCGTGGATCTCCTTCGGCAGAGTGGAGGTGGTGCCGATGACCGCCTTCCTGGCGGCCTGCATGAGCTTCTTGTCGAAGGTCGAAATGATCTTGTAGCCGCCGCTCCTGACCTGGTCGGGCGGCAGGTTCATCCGGGTCTTCAGTTCCTCCAGCACCTGGACGACCATGTAGCCCTTCAGACCGCCCAATTCGTTGGTGTTGCGCTCGGGGACGGTCTTGGGGAACTTGGCCGTGCTCGGCAGCTTGCCGTACTTGGCCGGGTCGAGCCGTGCCATGGCGTTGATGACGTCCTTGAACCGGCTCTGCAACCGCGGGGAGTCGGCGTCCAGGGCGGGCGTCTGGATGCGCGCGGCGAGGTAGGCGCCCTGCTCCGGGGTGAGCTGTTCGACGTGCTTCTTGAAGTACGCCTGCGCGGCGGCCTCGATGCCGTAGGCACGGCCGAAGGGCACCGTGTTGAGATACTGCAGCAGGATCTGGTCCTTGGGCATTTCCTTGTCGAGCTTGACCGCGACGAAGATCTCCTTGATCTTGCGCTTGATCGACACTTCCTGGCTCAGGCCGTCGTAGTAGTTGCGGGCCATCTGCTGGGTGATGGTCGAGGCGCCCTGGAGCTGCTGGCCGGTGGCCGTCATGTAGACCGACCTGATCATGCCGGGGACCGAGATGCCACTGTCCGTGCGGAAGGTGTTGTTCTCGATGGCGATCACGGCGTCCTGAACGTGCGTCGGCACCTTCTTGATGTCGGTCAGGATGACGCGCGGGGTGCCCACCTTGGCGATCAGCGTCTTGCCGTCGTTGTAGTAGATGGCGCTGCCCTGCGCCACGGCCTCCGCCTGCGTCGCCTCCGGCAGCGGGGTGTTGGCGTAGGCCACCGCGATCATGCCGAAGGTGCCGGCGGCCAGCACGGTGAAGGCCGCCACGAGGATCTTCCAGCTCGGCAGGAAGCGCTTCCAGCCCGTACGGCGCGGCTTCTCGTCGTCCTCGTCGAAGTCGTCGAAGTCTCGTGGATCCCGGGGGCCGCGCCCGCCGGGGCCTTCCGGACCACCCGGACCACCCGGACCACCCGGTCCACCCGGGCCGCCGGGGCCGCCGGGACCACGGCCGCCTCGGGACGGAGGCCTGCGGCGACGGCCGCCGGTCTGGATCGCCTCGGTGCTCTGCCCGTCCGCGTCCCCGCGGCCGTCGCGGCGGAAGCCGCCCGTCGGCATGCCCATCGCCTGGGTGCGCTGCTCCCCGCCGGGAACGCCGGGAACGCCGGGCCGGCCAGGACCACCGGGAGCCCCGGGAGCGCCGGGTCCACCGGGAGCGCCAGGACCGGCTGGGCCGCCGGGGTGGCGCGGGTCACGGCCCGCCGGCGGGCGTCCGCCGCCCACCGGCCCCCGGGATCCCTGCTGCGGCCCCTGCGGCGAGCTCTGCGGCCTGCCCGGAGGCACCGCGTTCATGGCCGCCGTGTCCTCGAAGGCGGCCGACTCCCTGCGGCGCCGCTCGGGTTCTCCCTGCCGGGCGGCCCGGGGCGGCTGGGGGGCCGGTCCCCTGCCGGGCTGTCGCGGCGGGGCGGGCTCGCCATACTCGCCGTACTCGTCGGATTCCCTGGTCGAGCGACGGCGGCGCCCAGGGCGGGCTGATCCACCGGAGCCCGAGGCGTCCTCGGGACGGCCGGTCGGCTCCGGTCCGTAGCTGCTGTAAGTCACGCGTCCTCGTCAGATGGTTCGGGGAATTGATCGACGTCGGCCGACAGGCCGGCTGGCCGCCCTCCTGGAGGTGGAGGTCGCCCTACAGAGAAGGGCCCGGGGGATCGGCTGTTCCGAGGACGAACGACACCGCCAGGTGGTTCCAGGAACAACCTTGGCAGACCTCCACCACGTAGACCCGGAATTCGCGGTATTCCCGGGCCATCGTGGTGAGCTCGGCCATCCCTTTTGCCTGGCCGGCTACTCGTCCTAGTTCGTCCCCATATACGTATGTGACGTTGGTCACGTTCCTTCGTTCGCATATGGGGCACGTGCGACTCGTCGGCTCTCCGTGGAACCGGGCCGCGCGGAGCAGATATGGGTGGGCGTCACACACGTCCCGCGCCCGCATGCGGCCGGCGCGGACGGACTGTACGGCCGCCCGCTTAGCGAGGCCGTAGTCCACGACCGACCGCTGTGACCACATACGGCCAGATTACGACCCTTTGCCAAATCTTGCCGAACCGTTGACCCGTTGCCATATATGACACCCCGACGTATCCTGCGGATGTATCGAGTCGATACATCGGCCGGACACAGGAGGTGGTTCCAGTGACGGGCTCTCGTGGAGGTGTGCTGGAGCTCGCCGTCCTGGGATCGCTGCACGAAACGCCCTTGCACGGATACGAGCTGCGCAAACGGCTCAACACGCTGCTCGGCATGTTCCGTGCGTTCTCCTACGGCTCGCTGTATCCCTGCCTCAGGGGTCTGCTCAACGATGGCCTCATCGCCGAAGAGGAACCCCCTGAGGACACGGTCCTCGGCCGCAGGTCAAAGATCGTCTACAAGATCACGGCGGAGGGCAAGGAGCGGTTGCAGGAGCTGCTCAGCCAGTCGGGCCCGTCCTCATGGGAGGACGAAAGCTTCGGCATCCACTTCGCCTTCTTCCGTCACACGGAGGCGGAGGTGCGGCTCCGGATCCTGGAGGGCCGTCGCAGCCGCCTGGAAGAACGCCTCGACCGCGTCCGTGAGGCTCTCGCCCGTACGAGAGAGCGACTGGACAGCTACACACTTGAGCTCCAGCGCCACGGGCTGGAGTCGGTCGAGCGCGAGGTCCGCTGGCTGAACGAGCTGATCGACTCGGAACGGCGGAGCCGTTCGGCTCCCGGCGAGGGGGATCACCCCCCGGATCCCGCGCAAGCCGTACAGGAACAGACCCGGAGGGCGGACACGCCCGAGGCAGATAGGTAAAGGAGCGAGTGCTATGGGTTCGGTGCGCGTAGCCATCGTCGGTGTGGGCAACTGCGCCTCATCGCTGGTGCAGGGCGTCCACTACTACAAGGACGCGGATCCGGGCACCCGTGTGCCGGGCCTCATGCACGTGCGGTTCGGCGACTACCACGTCGGTGACGTGGAGTTCGTCGCGGCCTTCGACGTGGACGCCAAGAAGGTCGGCCGCGACCTGTCGGAGGCCATCGTCGCCTCCGAGAACAACACGATCAAGATCTGCGACGTGCCGCCGCTCGGCGTCACCGTGCAGCGTGGCCCGACCTTCGACGGGCTGGGCACGTTCTACCGCGAGATCATCGAGGAGTCGGACGAGCAGCCGGTCGACGTCGTCCAGGCGTTGAAGGACGCCCAGGTCGACGTCCTGGTGTCCTACCTCCCGGTGGGCTCGGAGGAGGCCGACCGCTTCTACGCGCAGTGCGCGATCGACGCCAAGGTGGCCTTCGTCAACGCGCTGCCGGTCTTCATCGCCTCCGACCCCGAGTGGGCCGCGAAGTTCACCGAGGCCGGCGTCCCGATCGTGGGCGACGACATCAAGTCGCAGGTCGGCGCCACGATCACGCACCGGGTGCTGGCCAAGCTGTTCGAGGACCGCGGGGTA
This sequence comes from Microbispora bryophytorum, assembly GCF_043197435.1. Classification (NCBI taxonomy): domain Bacteria; kingdom Bacillati; phylum Actinomycetota; class Actinomycetes; order Streptosporangiales; family Streptosporangiaceae; genus Microbispora; species Microbispora bryophytorum. Next base: position 238,894 of record NZ_JBICTF010000011.1, read on the forward strand.
GAGCTGCTGCGCACCTACCAGCTCAACTTCGGCGGCAACATGGACTTCATGAACATGCTGGAGCGCACCCGCCTCCAGTCCAAGAAGATCTCCAAGACCCAGTCGGTGACGTCGCAGATCCCGCACGAGATGGCCAAGGCCGACGTCCACATCGGCCCGTCCGACCACGTGCCGTGGCTGGACGACCGCAAGTGGGCCTACGTCCGCCTCGAGGGCAAGTCGTTCGGCGACACCCCGCTCAACCTGGAGTACAAGCTCGAGGTCTGGGACTCGCCCAACTCGGCCGGCATCATCATCGACGCGGTCCGCGCGGCCAAGATCGCCCTTGACCGGGGCATCGGCGGCCCGCTGCTGTCGCCCTCGTCCTACTTCATGAAGTCGCCGCCGGAGCAGTACTCCGACGACCACGCCCGCGAGGCCGTCGAGAAGTTCATCCGCCGCGAGATCGAGCGCTGACGTCCGTCGCCCACCGCGTGTCCCGCCCCGGCTCCGCTCGATCGGACCGGGGCGGTCCCGTGTCTCCGGGTGCCGGAGTCACGGGATGTCAGCGCGTCTCAGCGTGTCAGCGTGTCAGTGGTTCGAGGTGAGCGGGCGCGCGGCCGGCGGCAGGGCGGCGACGTCGGCCACCGGCCAGGCCAGCGGGTCCGGCCCGAGCGCGACGAGCTGGGGCACCTGCTTCCGGGCCCAGGGTGAGATGTCCAGCTCCCCGCTCATCACCCCGGCGGCGAAGAGCGTCCAGGGCTCCCACCGGACCTCGCCCACCTCCTCGGCGTTGGGCGCGGCCTCCTCGGTCACCACGGCCCGGTAGACCGGGCACAGCTCGTTCTCCACCGTGCCGTTGTCCATCACGGCCCGGTAGGAGAAGCCCGGCAGGACCAGGTCGACGGACTCGACGTCCAGGCCCAGCTCGAACCCGAGGCGGCGGATCACCGCCGACGACAGCGGCTCGCCCGGCAGCGGGTGCCCGCAGCAGCTGTTGGTCCACGCGTCGGGCCAGGTCAGCTTCGAGCCCGCCCGACGCGACAGCAGCACGCGTCCCCGGTGGTCGAAGACGTAGCTGGAGAACGCCAGATGCAGCGGCGTGTCGGCGCCGTGGACGGTGGACTTGGGAGCGGTGCCGATCGGGTTGCCCTCGCCGTCGACCAGCACGACATGTTCCTGTGAAGTCACTCTGCGAGAGTACGTGATCACCTTGGAACAGGGGAGACGTAGGGGGCTTTATCAGGGTTGGTCCGGATGCCCGGATGTGATCGTCCCGCGTAGGCTGTCGCCGTGTCCTACGTCTCCGATCTGCGGGTGGTCCTGCGAGGCCGAAACTTCCGGCGGCTTTTCGCCACTCGGCTCGTCTCGCAGTTCTCGGACGGGATCTTCCAGCTCGCCGTCGGCGGCTACGCGTTCTTCAGCCCGGAACGGCAGGCCAGCGCGACCGCCATCGCGGCGGGCCTCGCGGTGCTGCTGCTGCCCTACAGCGTCCTCGGGCCCTTCGTCGGGGTGTTCATCGACCGCTGGTCGAGGCGGCAGATCCTCGTCATCGCGCCGGTCGTGCGGGGAGTGCTGCTGGTGCTGGCCGCCGTCCTCGTCGCGGCGGGGGCCTCGGACGCCGTCTTCTACGCGGCGGCGCTCGGCGTCCTCGCGGTCAACCGCTTCTTCCTGTCGGCCCTCAGCGCGGCGCTGCCGCACGTCGTGCCGTCCGACCACCTGATGATGGCCAACGCGGTCACCCCCACCTCGGGCACGGTGGTGACGTTCGTCGGGGCGGGCGCCGGCGTCGCGCTCCGCATGATCGCCGGAGGGGAGGACACGGGCGTGGCCGTGCTCCTGGTCTGCTCCGGCCTCGTCTTCGGTCTGAGCGCGCTGATCGCGCGGACGATGGAGCGCTCCCTGCTCGGCCCCGCGTACGACCCGGACCGGCCGCAGGCCCGCGAGGCCGTACGGCACGTGCTCGCCGGGCTGGTGGACGGCGCGCGGCACCTCAAGCACCGGCGTTCGGCCGGGGCGGCCCTGAGCGGCGTCGCGACGCACCGCCTGATGTTCGGCATCTCGACGGCGGCCGTGGTGATGCTCTACCGCTACCACTTCACCACCGACGCCGACGACGCGCTCAAGGGCATCGCGCTCGTGCTGGGCGCCGTCGGCGCGGGGAGCTTCGCCGCGGTGGTGGTCACCCCGTGGGCCACCGAGCGGATCCGCATCGAGATCTGGGTCCCGATAATGCTCGTGACCTGCGGAGTCCTGGAGTTCGCGCTGTGCGCGACCTTCCGGGAGGGGGCGATCTTCGCCGCCGGGCTGGTGATCGGCGTCGCTGGACAGAGCGTGAAGATCTGCGCGGACACCGTCGTGCAGCGCGACATCGAGGACGCCTATCTCGGCCGCGCCTTCTCCGTGTACGACATGTTGTTCAACGGCATGACGGTCCTCGGCGCGGTGCTGGCGGCGGCGCTGCTGCCGGCCGACGGCAAGTCCTATCTCGCGCTCGCCGTGATCGGCGTCGGCTACCTGCTCGGCGCGGTGGTCTACCGGATGATCCTGCCCACCGCCGTACGCAGGCCGCCGGTCCCCGCCGCCGACTGAGGTCCGCAGGCTGGGCTCAGCCGACTGACCTCTGCAGGCTGGGCTCCGCCGACTGACCTCTGCCGGCTCGGTCAGAGCGCCGCCGTGGCGGCGACCATGGCGGCGCTGATGCGGGCCACGTCCTCGGGCGTGCAGGCGTACGGCGGCATCGTGTAGATCAGGTGGCCGAAGGGACGCAGCCACACGCCGTGCCCCATCACGATGTCCTGAATTTTCGCGACATCGACGGGCTGGTCGGTCTCGATCACTCCGATCGCACCCAGCACCCGCACGTCCCGTACGCCGGGGGCGCCCGCCGCCGGGGCGAGGCCGTCGAGCAGTGCGGCCTCGATGCGCGCGACCTCCTCCCTCCAGGGCCGCTCGGCGAGCAGGTCGAGCGAGGCTCCGGCCACGGCGCAGGCGAGCGGGTTGCCCATGTAGGTCGGGCCGTGCATCAGCACACCGATGCGGTCGGCCACCCGCGCGGTGCACAGCGTGGCGGCCAGCGTCAGGTAACCGCCGGTGAGCGCCTTGCCCACGCACATGATGTCCGGCCTGATCCCGGCGTGGTCGCAGCCGAACATCTCCCCCGTACGGCCGAAACCGGTGGCGATCTCGTCGGCGATCAGCAGGATGCCGTGCTCGTCGGCCAGGTCGCGCAGCCGCCGCAGGTAGGCCGGGTGGAAGAACCGCATGCCGCCGGCGCCCTGCACGACGGGCTCCACGATGATCGCGGCGAGCCGGTCCGCGTGGGCCTCGACGGCCGCGGTGAGCTCCGCCAGATACGCCTCGTCGGGACCGGCCTCCTGGCTCCCGACCGGGCGGCGGCCGTAGTCGTGCGGCGGCGCCGGGGCGAAGACGTGCCGTGGGAGCATCCCGCCGAACAGGTGGTGCATGCCGTTGACCGGGTCGCAGACCGACATCGCGCCGAACGTGTCGCCGTGGTAGCCGCCCCGCACGGTCAGCAGGGTCGAGTGCCCGCTGTACTGGACCGCCATCTTGATCGCGACCTCGACCGCGACCGAGCCCGAGTCGGCGAGGAAGACGCGGTCGAGCCCGGTCATCCCGGCCAGCCGGTGCGCGAGCCGTACGGCGGGCTCGTGGGTCAGGCCGCCGAACATGACGTGCGCCATGTCGTCCATCTGGTCGCGCGCGGCCCGGTTGAGCCGCGGGTGGTTGTGCCCGTGGATGGCCGCCCACCAGGAGGCCATGCCGTCGATCAGCTCACGGCCGTCGCCGAGCGTGATCCGCACGCCCCCGGCCCGCCGGACGACGTGCACGGGCACCCCCGACGGCACGGCCGCGTAGGGGTGCCAGACGTGCTCCCGGTCGAGCCGGAGGACCTCCCCGGCGTCCACCTACGAGACGATCCCGTTGTCGCGCGCCCAGGCGAGCAGGGCCTGCCGTGCGGCGTCCTTGCCGATCATGCCCTGGTCCATGCGGATCTCCAGCATGTGCTTGTAGGCGCTGCCGACGACCGGTCCCGGCGGCACGCCGAGGATCTCCTGGATCTCGTTGCCGTCCAGCTCGGGCCGGATCTTGGCGAGCTCCTCCTCCTCGGCCAGCCGGGCGATGCGCTCCTCCAGCTGGTCGTAGGTGCGCGACAGGGCCTGCGCCTTGCGCTTGTTGCGGGTGGTGCAGTCGGCCCTGGTCAGCTTGTGGAGGCGTTCGAGGAGATGTCCCCCGTCGCGGACGTAGCGGCGCACGGCGCTGTCGGTCCACTCCCCCGTCCCGTAGCCGTGGAAGCGCAGGTGCAACTCCACGAGCGTGGACACGTCGGACACCACGTCCTTGGGGAACTTGAGCTCGGTGAGCCGCTTCTTGGCCATCTGCGCGCCGACGACCTCGTGGTGGTGGAACGACACCCGGCCGCCGGGCTCGTTGCGCCGCGTCTTCGGCTTGCCGATGTCGTGCAGCAGGGCCGCCCACCGCAGCACCCGGTCGGGGCCGGCCGTCTCCAGCCCGATGGCCTGCTCCAGCACGATCAGCGTGTGCTCGTAGACGTCCTTGTGGCGGTGGTGCTCGTCGATCTCCAGCCGCAGCTTGGGCAGCTCGGGCAGGACGTGGGCGGCGAGCCCGGTCCCCACCAGCAGCGCCAGCCCGGCCCTCGGGTGCGCGCCGAGGATCAGCTTGTCGAGCTCGTCGCGGATGCGCTCGGCCGAGACGATCTCGATGCGGCCGGACATCGCGGTCATGGCCTCGACGACCTCACGGGCCACGGTGAACCCGAGCTGGCCCGCGAACCTGGCCGCCCGCAGCATCCGCAGCGGGTCGTCGTCGAACGACTGCTCGGGCCGGCCCGGCGTCCGCAGCGTCTTGGCGGCGAGGTCCTGCAGCCCGCCGTACGGGTCAATGAACTCGTGGCCGGGCAGGCGGACGGCCATCGCGTTGACCGCGAAGTCGCGCCGGGCGAGGTCGCCGTCGAGCGAGTCGCCGTACATCACCTCGGGCTTGCGCGAGGCAGGGTCGTAGGACTCGCTGCGATAGGTGGTGATCTCCAGCAGCCAGCCGCCCTTGCGCACGCCGACCGTGCCGAAGTCGATCCCGATCGTCCAGACGGCGTCCGCCCAGTCCTTGACCATCTCCAGCACCCGTTCGGGGCGGGCGTCCGTGGTCAGGTCGAGGTCCTTGCTCGCACGGCCGAGGAGAACGTCGCGGACGGAACCGCCGACCAGGGCCAGCTCGTGCCCCCGGGCCGAGAACAGCTCCCCGAGCTCGTCGGCGACCGGGGCGATCCGGCGGAACAGTTCGTTCACGGCGCGCTGCTGGCTGTCGCTCAGATTTGAAACGGACAAGGCTGGGTAGGTCCTTCGGTCACGGAACAGAGACTCCCCCGATGGCCCAGGTGATCAGGTGTCACTCAGGGGAGACACACCTGGCGATCACCAGGCTACGGACGGTTCGGGGGCGCTGGACGACGCAAGGAGCACACGAGATGAAAGACGCTCTCGCGATTCACCGCTGGCTCCTCGCCCACCAGATCCACCATGAGATCGTACGTCTTCCGCGCCCGTTGACATGCTCGGACGAGCTTCCCCAGGTGCTGGGGGTCACTCCAGAGAGATGCCTGTGCGTGTCGCTGTTCGAGGTGTCGGCGCGCGGGCGGACATATGAGGTGGCCGTCGTGAGCGCCGTGAACTCCTGTCCCGGGCCGGCGGCGGTGGGCGCCGCCCTGCGCGCCCACAGGGTAACCCCCGCGTCCGCCTACACGGTGAACGCCGCGACCGACTACGCGCACGGCCTGGTCTGCCCGCTGCTGCTGCCCGACGATCTGACGGTCCTGGTGGACCAGCGCCTGCTGGGGCGCATCGATCCCGACGAGGTCGTCCACACCGCGACCGGCGAACGCCGCACCGCGTTGCGAGTGCGTGCCATCCACCTGTTCGACCTGGTGGCGGCCAAGCCCGTCGACCTGACCACCGCCCACAGGAGAGGTCCGGCGAGCCTCGTGAGTCCTATGCGGACCGCATAGCCAATAGCATTCTGGACGTGCGCCGTACCTCACCGCCGGCCGGCACATGATCCGTAAGGCCGCGCTGCTGACATTGCTGACCGCCCTGCTCGCCGTCCCCGCGGGCATGGCCGGTACGGCTGTCGCAGCGCCTCCTCCGGGTCGTGTCGCGGCCGCGGCTCCGGCCGACCCGCTCTTCGTCAGCGAGATCACGCCGGAGGTCGTGCGCGATGCCACCGCCCCTGTAACGGTTGCGGGGGCCGTCACCGGCACGGCGGGGTCGTTCGTCCGGGTCGCCGTCCGCTACTCCCGGGACAGGCCGTTCACCTCCCGCGCCGAGATGGCGGCCTACCTGTCGGAGCAGGGGTACGCCACCACCAACTGGAGCACCAGGGTCCAGGCCACGCTGCTCGACCAGTCGGGAAAGCTTCCCTTCCGGTTCACCGTGACCCCCGCGGAGCTGGGCATGCCCCGGCCCGGGGTCTATCCCTTCGAGATCGAGGTGACCGACGCCGCCACCGGGCAGCGGCTCGGGATCGAGCGGACCTTCCTGACGTACGCCCCCAAGGGCGAGCAGATCCCCAAGGTCAAGCTGGCCGTCGCCCTGCCGATCGTGGACCGGCCCCACCGCGCCGACGACGCGACGTTCATGGACGACGACCTGTCCGCCTCGCTCACCTCCGGTCGCCTGGCGTCGCTGCTCCAGACGGCGCAGGACACCGGCGACGGGGTGACCTGGTTCGTGGACCCCGCCCTGCTCGACGACGTCCGCGTCCTGTCCTCCGGCCCCAGGAGCGTGCGCGGCACGCGCAAGAACGCCGACCCGGCCGCGGGCCAGTGGCTGAACGGTCTGCGCAGCGCGCTGACGGACAAGACCGTCGTCGCCACGCCGTACGCCGACCCGGACATGGCCGCGCTGGTCCACCACGGCCTCGACAAGCAGGCCGCAGCGTCCATCCAGCGCGGAGCGGCGCTCGCGACCGAACTGCTCGGCCGGGAGATCCACGGCACCACCGCGTGGCCGGCCGGCGGAAAGATCGACCGCGACGCGGTGGACGAACTGGCGATGTCGGGTGTGACGTCCGTGCTGCTGTCGGGAGACGCGCTGCCGCCGCGGGCCGCGAATCAGGACGCCACGCAGAACGGACAGGTCGTCCCCCCGCCCGCGCAGACCACTCCCGACGCGGCGGCCAGGCTCGACACCATCGCCGACAACCCGCTCACCGCGCTGCTGGCCGACCCCACGCTCAGCGCGGTCCTCGGCGGGAACGTGTCCGGCCCCGGCGCCGCGATGCTCGCGCGGCAGCGGTTCCTCGCCGAGACCGCGATGATCGCCTTCGAGCAGCCGGCCCAGCAGAACGGTCAGTTCGGACAGACGGGCCAGAACGGGCAGACAGGGCAGGGCACGGCGGCGAAGACGGCCTCGCGCACAGTGATCGCGGTCCCCCAGTCACACCTGTGGACGCCCGACCCGGCGTTCGTCTCCGGCCTCCTGCAGGCCGCCGCCGGCGCCCCCTGGCTGCGCATGACCTCGCTCGACTCGGTCAAGCCCGGCAGGGCCGGAGTGCCGCGCGCCGACCTGACGTACTCCGAGCACGACCGCCAGGCCGAACTGAGCCGCTCCTACCTCGCGACCGTACGCAAGCTGGAGCGCAAGGCCGACGCCGTGGCCACCGTCACCGAGGAGCACACGGACGTCTTCCACACGGCCATACTCCGGCTCGCCTCCGCCTCCTGGCGGGGCGACGGCAAGCGGGCGCTGTCCTTCGCCGGCCAGGTGCAGAAGGCGATCGACGCGCGCATCGACGACGTGTCCGTGCTCGACACCCCGCGCGCGGTCGCGGGAAGCAACGGCCAGGTCCCGGTCAGCGTGGCCAACAACCTGGACAAGGACATCCAGATCAAGGTCCGGGTCACCTCGGCCAGCAAGTCACGGCTCGCGATCGCCCGTCCCGGAGGGGTCTACCTGACCCCCACCACCACGATCCTCGCGGGGCGCAGCCAGCTCGTGAACGTGCCGGTGATCGTCCGCAACGAGGGCGGCGACGCCAGCATCTCGGTGCAACTGCTGACCGACGGGGACGAGAAGTACGGCAGCGCGGTGCGCGTCGTCGTGCGCGCGACCGGCTACACCGGCATCGCCCTCGTCATCGTGGGTGCGGCCGTGGTCATCATGCTGGCCGCCGTGGTGATGCGCATCCTGCGCCGCAGGTCGCGCAAGGCGTTCCCGTTCGGGCCGGACGACGAGGAGGGCCCGAACGGCGACCGGCAGGGAGCCGTTCCGGCCGAGCGCACCCAGTCGCCTTCGTCTGGGTCGCCGTAGTCTGGGTCGCCGTAGTCTGGACCATCCTCACGTCCGGGACCACTGGAGGAAGGCGGCCACCCGATTCCGGCCGCCGCGAATCGAAGGACAACCATGAGCAGGATGCTGCGGGCCAGCGCGATCATGGCGGCCGGGACGATGGTCTCGCGGCTCACCGGCTTCGTCCGCACGGCGATGCTCGCCGCCGCCATCGGCACCGTCGCCCTCGGCGACGCCTACAACGCGGCCTACCAGATCCCCTACATCCTGCTCGACCTGCTGCTCCAGGGCGTCCTCAGCGCCGTGGTCGTGCCGGTGATCGTGCGGGCGCGCAAGCGGGACCCCGACGGAGGCCAGGCGTTCGAGCAGCGGCTGATGACGCTGGCCGTGGTGGTCCTGACGGCCGTCGCGGTGATCGGCGTGCTACTGGCCCGGCCGATCATGGAGTTCTACACCGCCTCGAACTGGTCGGACGACAAGGTGGCGGTGGCCACCACGCTGGCCAGGTTCCTGCTCCCGCAGATCGCGTTCTTCGGGATCGGCTCACTGGCCGGGGCGATCCTGAACACCCGGGACAGGTTCGCCGCCCCCATGTGGGCGCCGGTGCTCAACAACATCGTGGTCATGGGCGTCCTGGCCGCCTACTACGCCATCGGGACGTCCGACATCGAGAAGGTGAGCGAGCGCGACCTCACGCTGCTCGGACTCGGCACCACCGCCGGCATCGTGGCCCAGGCGCTGGTGCTGATCGTCGCGCTGCACCGGGCCGGGTTCCGGTTCCGCCCGCGGTTCGGGGTGCGCAACACCGGGCTCGGTGAGGCGGCCAGGACCGCCGTGTGGACGTTCGCCTTCGTCGGCATCAACCAGATCGGGTTCTGGGTCACCACCAAGCTCGCCACCGGCGCGGGCGACCGGGCGCCTGGCGCCGGCAACAGCGCGTGGGCATACGCGTTCCAGCTCTTCCAGCTCCCGTACGGGATCATCGCGGTGTCGGTGATCACGGCGATGCTGCCCAGGATGAGCAGGCTCGTGGCGGACGGGGACCTCGCCACGGCCCGTGAGGAGTTCTCCTCCGGGGTGCGGCTGGTCTCCTGCGTCATCGTCCCGGCGGGCCTGCTGCTGATGGTGCTCGGCCCGGCGGTCACCACGCTGATCTTCTCGTGGGGCCACATGACGTCGGCCGACGCGATCTACATCGGCCACGTCCTGCAGGTGTTCGGCGTCGCGCTCATGCCGTTCTCGGTCTTCCAGCTCCTGCTGCGCGTCTTCTACAGCTTCGGCGACACCCGCACCCCCGCGATCATGTCGGGGGTGAACGTGGTCGTCAACGCGTCGCTCAGTCTCGTCGCCTACTTCACGCTCCCCGACCGGTACGTCGTCATCGGGCTGGCGTTCGCCTACCTGATCACGTACGTCGTGCTCTGCGGCGTCGCATGGGTGCTGGCGAGCCGGAAGATCGGCGGGCTGGGCGGCCGGGAGATCGTCGCCGGCCTGGGCCGGATGTACGCGGCGGCGATCCCGGCCGCCGCGCTGGCGCTGGCGGTCCTGTGGCTGACCAGGGAGGTCACCTCGATCACCCCGGTCACCTCGGCCGTGGTGCTCGTGGTGGGCGGCGGCGCCGGGCTGCTGCTGTACATGCTGGCCGCGCACCGGCTGCGGGTGCCCGAGGTCCGCTCCATCATTGGACTTGTCGCAAGCCGGGTAGGACGGTAAGAGTCCTCAAGAACGACCGGCAACTGGAAGGTAACGCGAAAGTCCGATTCGGACGTCTTCGATCGGGAAGGCGGGCACAAGCGGCACGGCACTAGCATGGTGCGCCAGGGAGTGTTGAGACACACCCAGGGAACGTCCCGCAGAACTTGCCCTACCGATGGATTCGGCCGGGCGGGCGACCGCGAGGCGGAGGAGGACCTGCGGCGGCGGCGCCGTGCGGGCCTGTTCCGGCCCCGCGGATGCTCGTCTCCGGGGTCTCCCCGACCCGGCGGTGCTCCGCTCGGCGACCACGGCAGGCAGGAGGTCTTAGGGGCGCGATCTGAGTTTCGGACCGGCGAGCGGAAGCGGGAAGGCGTGGGCGGAAGCACCCGGCATCGGCTGATGCATGCCGACGGGCCGCGGAGCGGGGCGACCGCATGAGCATGTCCACGGTCGAACCGGGGACCCGGCTGGCGAATCGGTTCCGCCTTGAGGACAGGGTCCACGAATCCGGCGGCGCGACCCTGTGGAAGGCCCTGGACGAGATCCTCGCCCGCCCGGTCGCGGTCCACACGTTCACGCCCGACTTTCCCCGGGTCCAGGAGGTGGTCACCGCCGCCCGCCTGGCGAGCCGGCTGACCGACCCCCGCCTCACCCAGGTCTTCGACGCGGCCGACGAGGACGGCACGGCGTACGTCGTGAGCGAGTGGGTCAGCGGAGACTCGCTCCTCGACCTGCTGGAGAGCGGGCCCGTCGAGCCCGAGCGGGGTGCGGCCCTGGTCGCCGAGGCCGCCGAGGCCCTGGCGCACGCGTACACGGCCGGGCTCACCCACCTGCACCTGACCCCCGGCCGCCTGGTCTGGACGAGCGGCGGCACGGTCAAGCTCCTCGGCCTCGCCGTCGACGCCGCGATCCTCGACCTGAGCAGCGAGGAGCCCGCCCGGGAAGACGCCGAGGGGCTGGGCCGCCTGCTCTACGCGGTGCTGACCGGTCACTGGCCGGGCGACTCCGACTGCGGACTGCCCCCCGCGCCCCTGGACGACGGCAAGATCTGCACGCCCCGGCAGGTCACCGCCGGGGTCCCCGGCTACCTGGACGCCATCACCTGCCGCGCGCTGCTGCAGGAGCCGCGCCGGGGGCAGCCGCCACTGACCACCCCGGCCGCCGTGGCCGAGGCACTCGCCGAGGTTCCCCGTCCCGCGCCGGCGCCGGTCACCACCGCGCCGCCCGCGCTGAACCTGCGCAGCGAGGCGCCGGACGGACTCGGCCGGTCGACCATGCCGCCCCGCGTGCCGTCTCATCTGGCGCATCAGATGGCGATGACCTCACCGCCGCCGCTGCCGCCGCCGCGCCCGCAGACCGGCGCCGCGAGCAAAGTCCTGCTGACCGTCATCGTCCTGCTCGTGATGGCGGCCGTCGGTGTGGGCGCCTGGACCGTGGGCAAGAACCTCGGCAACACTCCGAGAGGCGTGGCCCAGTCGGACTCCGGCGCGTCTCCCTCCCCCTCCCGCAAGCCGGTCACGGTCAAGCCGGTGAGCGCGACCGGGTTCGACCCCCTCGGCACCGACCGCGCGGAGAAGCCGGAGATCGCCCCCCTCGCCATCGACGGCAAGCCGTCCACCGACTGGCACACCGACAGCTACAGCACCACCGACCTGGGTCGGCTCAAGGACGGTGTCGGGCTCCTCCTCGACATGGGCGAGCCGATCCCCGTCGCCGATGTGGTCGTCTCCCTGGGTAACGCGGGCGGCGCGACCGTGCAGCTCAAGGTGGGCGACGCGGCGGAACTGTCCTCGCTCAAGACGGTGGCGGAAAAGAAGGGCGCGTCGGGTTCGGTGACGCTCACCCCGGAAAAGGCCACTACGGGTCAGTACGTTTTGATCTGGTTCACCCGGCTTCCCCCCTACAACGGGCAGTATCGTGGCACTATCTACGACGTAACTGTGCATTCCCCAGGATCGGCATAGCAGGGACTTGTGAATTCCCCACCAGACAATCCCCCTCCGGCTGAGCACGCGCGACGCGCGATGACCGATGCCGATCTGCTGGCCCGTCACCTCGCCGGCGACCCTCACGCGTTCAGCGAGATCGTCAGGCGGCACCGCGACCGGATGTGGGCGGTCGCCCTGCGTACGCTCGGCGATCCCGACGAGGCCGCCGACGCCGTCCAGGACGCGTTCGTCTCGGCGTACCGGAAGGCGGGCAGCTTCCGCGGCGAGGCGGCGGTCACGACGTGGCTCCACCGCATCGTGGTCAACGCCTGCCTCGACCGCATGCGCCGCAAGTCGATGCGCCCGGTCGCCGACGACGAGCTCATCGAGGCTGTGGAGCGCGAGGTCCCGGCCACCGACCAGGCGAGCGAGCGCGAGGTCTCCCTGGAGGTCACGGCGGCGCTCAAGCTGCTGCCGCCCGACCAGAGGGCGGCCCTCGTGCTGGTCGACATGATGGGGTACGCGGTGGACGACGCGGCGGCGGTGCTGGGCGTCCCGCCGGGCACCGTGAAGAGCCGCTGCGCACGGGGACGCGCCAAACTCGCCCCGATTCTTTCGCATCTGCGGAACCGATCCGACCTGACTCGCGTCTCATCCGGGAAGGGAGCAGAACTTCGTGACGGGTGACACGCACTACGACCTGGAGGTTCTCGCCGAGCTGGCGGAGGGTCTCCTCGACGACACGACGGCCCGGCGGGTCCGTGAGCATCTCGCGGTCTGCGACCCCTGCGGGGAGAGCCTTGCCGACCTGGCCGCGGTTCGCGAGGTCCTGGCGGCGATGCCGGTGCCGGCGATGCCTCTGGGCGTCGCCAGGCGCATCGACCAGGCGCTGGCCGCCGAGGCTCCGGACTGGAACCGCGTACTGCGGGACGCTCCATGGGACAGCGCTCCACAGGAGATCGCCCCATGGGACAGCACTTCATGGGACGACGTTCCGTGGGAGACGGCCGAGCCTCCGGTCGCGACCCCGGTGGGGACCACCGTGAACAGCGCTGTGGAGACGCACGCGGAGCCGGAACGCGAGCCGGTGGCCGCGAGTGCGACCGCGGCTCCACTGGGTGTCGTCGCCGACGACGGAACGATCGTGCCGGCCAGGCGCCGATCCGGAACGCGTACGGGGGGCCGCAAGGCGTCCAGGCGACGCACGTGGGCGCTGCCGGCCGCGGTCGCCGCGGCGGCGGCCGTCGTGATCGGGAGCGGCGGTCTCGCCACCGGCCTGCTCTCGTTCGGCGACTCGCCGTCCCAGCAGGTGGTGAGCCAGGGTGATCCCGGCCAGAGCCCGGCCAAGGTGGAGGCGCTGACCTACTCGACGTACGCCAGCGGCCACAACTACACCAGCCGGGAGCTGCGCGGGCCGCTGCTGGGGTACTTCGGCGTGGCGCCCGGCTCGGGCACCAACGACGACGAGGACCTCGACACCTGCGTCAAGCGGTTCTCGACCCAGCTTGACCGCGCGCCGATCGGCGTCGACAAGGCCCTCTACAACGGCAACGAGGCCACGGTCATGGCATTCTGGGAGGACAAGAGCAGCAACGCCGTCCGAGTGGTCGTGGTGGACTCGCAGTGCCACAAGCTACGGCCCGAGGTTCTGGCCTCCTGGAAATGACCACGCGGCGCGAGCCATATCATCATCAGTGACGAAGCCCCCCGCGACCTCCGGGGGGCTTCGCCGTATCGGGGGTTCGCGCGGGAATTACCGGGGCCTAGGATCTGTTGACGGCACTGCATATCAACCGGGAGCGAAGAAGGCGGGTCCGTTGAGCGACGTTCGTAACGTGATCATCATCGGGTCGGGGCCGGCCGGCTACACGGCGGCCGTCTACACCGCGCGTGCGGACCTCAAGCCGCTCGTCTTCGAGGGGTCGGTCACCGCCGGCGGGGCGTTGATGAACACGACCGATGTGGAGAACTTCCCCGGGTTCCCCGACGGCATCATGGGCCCGGACCTCATGGACAACTTCCGCAAGCAGGCCGAGCGGTTCGGCGCCGAGCTGGTGGCCGACGACGTGATCGAAGTCGATCTCGAGGCGAACCCGAAGGTCGTCAAGACCTACACCGACACCTACTACGCCAAGGCCGTGATCCTGGCCACCGGGTCGCGCTACCGCGAGCTCGGGCTGGAAAACGAGAAGCGGCTGTCGGGACGCGGCGTGTCGTGGTGCGCGACCTGTGACGGGTTCTTCTTCCGCGACAAGGAGATCGTGGTCGTCGGCGGCGGCGACACGGCGATGGAGGAGGCCATCTTCCTGACCCGGTTCGGGAAGTCGGTGACGATCATCCACCGCCGCGACTCGCTGCGCGCCAGCAAGATCATGCAGGATCGGGCGTTCGCGAACGAGAAGATCCGCTTCATCTGGGACAGCGAGATCGTCGACGTGGTCGGCGAGGAGCGCGTCTCCAGCGTCCGGCTGCGCAACGTCAAGACCGGCGAGGAGTCCGACCTGCCGGTGGGCGGCCTGTTCATCGCGATCGGGCACGAGCCGCGCACCGACCTGCTCAAGGGCCAGATCGACCTGGACGAAGAGGGGTACATCGAGGTCGATGCGCCGTCGACCCGGACGAACATCGACGGGGTGTTCGCGGCCGGCGACGTCGTCGACCACTCCTATCGTCAGGCGATCACGGCGGCCGGGACCGGCTGTGCGGCGGCGCTGGACGCCGAGCGCTGGCTGACGCTGAACGCCTGAGTCCCGGCATCGGGAATGCGGGGAGCGTCCCCGCGGTTGACTGCACCGCCACACCACTCATGCAAGGGGAGAGATACCGTGGGCGCGATCAAGAGCGTGACGGACGCGAGCTTCGAGGCCGAGGTCCTCAAGAGCGACAAGCCGGTCCTGGTCGACTTCTGGGCCGAGTGGTGCGGTCCGTGCCGTCAGGTCGGGCCGATCCTCGAGGAGATCGCCGCCGAGAACGCCGACAAGCTGACCATCGTCAAGCTGAACATCGACGAGAACCCGGTCACGCCGCGGGACTACGGTGTGCTCCAGATTCCGACGATGAACGTCTATAAGGGTGGCGAGGTCGTCAAGCAGATCATCGGCGCCAAGCCGAAGGCGATGCTGCTGCGCGAGCTCGACGGCGTCATCTGACGCCGTTCCCGCCGGCACCACCCGAAGAGCCCCCCGTGCGTGCGGCGCGGGGGGCTCGCGCGTTCTCTGGTGCCACCTTGGACCCGTGCGGGACCCGTGCGGGAGCTATGTGGGACGTGCGTTGTGCCGACTCCTGTGGGACAGCCCGTGGGACTTGTGTGGGACGGCCGGAAGCCCTCTCAGACGGGCCGCAGGGCCCGCTCGGGTGACATCGATCCCAGCAGTCGCTCCAGCGCCACCTCGACGTCCTCACGCCACGACACGGCCGTCTTGAGCTCCAGCCGGAGCCGGGGGAAGCGCAGATGCGGACGCACGGTCTTGAACCCGACCGACAGCAGATAGTCCGCGGGCAGCACGCAGCCGCCCGGCTGCTCCCACTTCAGGTCGCCGAACGCCTCGATCGCCCGAACACCGCGGCGGGTCAGGTCCTTGGCGACGCCCTGCACGAGCATCCGGCCCAGCCCCCCGCCGGTGAACTCCGGCACGATGTGCGCGGTCATCAGCAGCACGGCGTCCGAGCTGACCGGCGAGGTCGGGAACGCCACCGAGCGCGGGACGTACAACGGCGGGGCGTAGAGCACGAATCCGGCCGCCACGCCGTCGACGTAGGCGATCTTCCCGCAGCTCCCCCACTCGAGGAGGGTCGCGGAGATCCACGCCTCCTTCTCCAGGGCCGGGTCGCCCGCCTCCACGGCGCGCTCGCCGCTGACAGGGTCGAGCTCCCAGAACACGCACCGCCGGCACCGCCGCGGCAGGTCATCGAGATTGTCGAGGGTGACATTGACCAGCCGACGCGACACGTGAAGCCCCAATCCCCGTCAGGAGTCCTGCCAGAAAAGCGCGCGAATACGGCGTCTCCAGCTCGCATCGTAACTCAGCGGAAGGGCGGGAGCGGGTGTGCCACAACGTTCACCGGCGCCCGTTAAAGGGGTTGGCCGGACCGAAACCAGTGGTACGGGAATGCAAGAAAAGGGGCCCTTGATGGTCAATACCCTGTTGTGATCGGAGTGGCGCGTTACCGTACTCTGGATTTCTCGGCTACGTGATCGGAGGTGGACCGTGGCACAAGAGCTAGATCACGGTCGGACGAACGTGACCCATGGGTCACGCATTGACGCCTACGTCGACAGGTACGCCGCCCGCGCTGCCGGGATGGTCGCCTCCGAGATCCGAGCTCTCTTCGCCGTCGCATCGAGGCCCGAGGTGGTCTCGCTCGCCGGCGGCATGCCGTACGTCAACGCGCTCCCCCTCGACCTCGTCAGCGAGCTCGTCGCCGATCTGGTCACCTCGCGCGGCTCCGTCGCCCTGCAGTACGGCTCCGGGCAGGGTGACCCCGCCCTGCGCGAGCAGATCTGCGAGGTCATGCGCATGGAGGGCATCGAGGCGAACGCCGACGACGTGGTCGTCACGGTGGGCTCGCAGCAGGCGCTCGACCTGATCACCCGGATCTTCATCGACCCCGGCGACGTCGTGCTCGCCGAGGGACCCTCGTACGTCGGGGCGCTCGGAACGTTCAGCGCCTACCAGGCCAAGGTCGTGCACATCGCGATGGACGACCAGGGACTCATCCCCGAGTCCCTCGCGCAGACCATCTACGCGCTCCAGGCGGCCGGCAACCGGATCAAGTTCCTCTACACGATCCCCAACTTCCAGAACCCGGCCGGCGTGACGATGAACGAGGTGCGCCGTCGCCAGGTGCTGGAGATCTGCCGCCGCGCCGGCGTCCTCGTGGTGGAGGACAACCCGTACGGCCTGCTCGGCTTCGACGGGGAGCCGATGCGGGCGTTGCGGGCCGACGACTCCGAGGGCGTCGTCTATCTCGGCTCGTTCTCCAAGACCCTCGCCCCCGGCTTCCGCGTCGGCTGGGCCCTCGCTCCGCACGCGATTCGCGACAAACTGGTCCTGGCGATGGAGTCGGCGGTGCTGTCGCACTCGTCCTTCACCCAGCTCGCCGTCGGCCAGTACCTCGCCACCCAGCCGTGGCGCGAGCAGATCAAGTCGTTCCGTGAGCTGTACCGCGAGCGGCGTGACGCGCTCCTGGGCGCGCTCGATGTGCTCATGCCGCCCGGCTGCACGTGGACCCGCCCCGCCGGCGGGTTCTTCGTCTGGATGACGCTCCCCGAGGGGCTCAACTCCAAGGCGATCCTCCCCCGCGCGGTCGCCGAGCGGGTCGCCTTCGTGCCGGGCACCGGCTTCTACTCCGACGGCGGCGGCGCGCGGAACATGCGCCTGTCGTTCTGCTACCCGGAGCCGGACCGCATCAAGGAGGGCGTGCGCCGCCTGGCCGGTGTGATCGAGCAGGAGCTCAGGCTGCGGGACACGTTCGGCACGGGCTCCACGCCGGGACACGCCGGCGTCGACACTCCCGGCCCGGATCTCGCCTAGACACGGTACGGCCGCAGCCCCCAGCGACGGAGGAGCCGCCCATGGCACCGCCCATGGGCGGCTCCGGCTGCACGTGCGACCTTGGCTGAGACGCGGTGCCCCGGCGCGGCGGCACGGGCAGGGCACTAGCCTGTTCAGGCTGGCCGTACTGACTTCTCGAGGCGAGAAAGGCCCTCTTCGTGACCGAGCGAACGATGACCCAAGGATCGCCCCCTGCGCGTCCGTGGAGGGGGACGCGATCCGGGCCGGGTGACACCGACCACCGCTGGACCGCAGCCGGTGCCGTGGTGGAGCACATCGGCGGTGAGACGCCATGAGCGATCTGGGCCACGTGCTCATCCTCGCGGGAGGGCTCTCCTACGAGCGTGAGGTCTCCATCCGTTCGGGACGCCGCGTCGCGGAGGTGCTTCGGGCGGCCGGGGTGGACGTGGAGACGCGCGATGCCGACTCCACCCTCGTGCCCGCCGTGCTGGCCGACCCGCCGGACGCGGTCTTCGTCACCCTGCACGGCGGCGCCGGAGAGGACGGCGCCATCCGCTCGGTGCTCGAACTTCTCGACGTGCCCTACGTCGGAGCGACGCCGGACGCCTGCCGGGTCGCCTTCGACAAGCCCACGGCGAAGGCGGTCGTCCGCTCCTGGGGGCTGAACACGCCCGACTCGGTGGCGCTGCCCAAGGAGACGTTCCACGATCTCGGTGCCGCCGCCGTGCTCGCCCGCATCATCGACCGGCTCGGCCTGCCGCTGTTCGTCAAGCCCTCGCGCGGCGGCTCCGCGTTGGGCGCCTCCATGGTGCGCACGGCGGAGGAGCTGCCCGCCGCGATGGTCGGTTGCTTTGCCTACGGCGACACCGCGCTCATCGAGCGGTACGTCGAGGGCATCGAGGTCTCGGTCTCCGTGGTGGATCTCGGCGACGGGCCGGTCGCCCTGCCGCCCGTGGAGATCGTGCCCGACCGAGGCGTGTACGACTACGCGGCCCGCTACACGGCCGGGCACACGGAGTTCTTCGCACCGGCCCGGCTCTCCCCCGAGGCCACCGAGGCGTGTGCGGGCATGGCGGTCGCCGCCCACACCGCGCTCGGCCTGCGAGACATCTCCCGCACCGACATCATCGTCGATGCCGCCGGCAAGCCGTACTTCCTCGAAGTGAACGTCGCCCCCGGCATGACGGAGACCTCTCTACTGCCCATGGCGGCGGAGGCGGCGGGGCGCGATCTCGGCACGCTGTGCAAGGGACTCCTGGAGCTCGCCGCCACCCGAGGCTGACCCCGCCACGGTTTCACGTGAAACAGCCCCCTCCGGGCGAGCATGGAGGGGGCTGTGTCGTTCCCAAGACCGTGCTTCCGGCAGGCGGAGCCGAGTGGGGGTCTCGAACCTGGGCCGGGACGGTCACAGCGCCGGAAGGAATCTCCGGTCCTCGCGATCCCCCTCCGCTCCGCTCAGAAAAATCCTCGCAGGCTCGGAATCTCCCCAGAGGGTCGCCAGGGCCTTCCCCGCGACTGTGGATCCCTGACTGTCGATCCTTTCCGCTCCGCTCCCTCATCCCGGGGGTCGTCGGTGCCCAGCGGACCAGAGGGATCTGACGAGCGACACACCCGCCACCACGGCGGCCACAGAAGGGGCCCCTCAGAGCGCCCGTGTGCCCGCACGGTCTTCCGGAGAGACGGCTGAACGCCAGGCGGGACAGGACGGAGGCGAGTCCGCTCACTGTGGCTCCGCCCGTGGCGGCCCACCAGTGAACCCAGCAGACTTCGACCCGGCCGGGCCGTGGCCCCCTCCCCCGGCGGCGGGCCGTACGTCGCGACCACCGCCGGTGCCGCACGTGCGCGTCAGCAGGGCTGGGCGGAACCGGCGAACGCGTGGGCCGACATCGACCTGGTCGCATCCGACCTGGCGCATCCAACCCCTATAAGCGGTGCTCATGCCTAAGGGGTGCCCATGCCGAAGGGGTGCTCATGTAGCCGCCGTCGAGAGAGCGGATGCGAGACGGATCGCCTGCCATATCGGCCCCGGCGCAGCCGACGAGGAGCATGGGACGTGATGTTTCACGTGAAACCTGCGGCAGAACGCGGGTGCCACCGCAGCCTCTGCGGTCACTCCGCCGTGATGCCCCTGCTTCGCATCGCGTGAGCGGCCTCCGGCGCCATCGTGTCGATGATGCGCTCCAGGTCGTCGATCGTGGAGAACTCGACCACGATGCGCCCCTTCCGGCTGCCGAGATCGACCTTCACCTTCGTCTCGAAGTGGTCCGACAACCGATTCGCCAGGTCGCTCAGCGCCGGGGCGGTCGGCTTCTTCGCTCGGGGCTTGCGTGGAGCCGGCCCAGCGGTGGCCTCGCCCAGAGCCACGATCTCCTCTACGGTCCGGACAGACAGCCCCTCGGCCACGATCCGGGTCGCCAGCCGCTCTTGCGCGGCGGGGTCGTTCAACGCCAGCAGCGCTCGCGCGTGCCCTGCGCTGATGACCCCGGCCGCCACCCGGCGCTGCACCTCGGGAGGAAGGTTCAGCAGTCGCAGGGTGTTGCTGATGTGCGACCGTGACCGTCCGACCTTCCCGGCGAGCACCTCGTGGGTGGCCCCGAAGTCGTCCAGAAGCTGCTGGTAGGCCGCCGCCTCCTCCAGCGCGTTCAGCTGCTCCCGCTGGAGGTTCTCGATGAGCGCCTCACGGAGCATCTCGTCGTCCTGGGTGCTCCGGACGATCGCGGGGATGCGGTTGAGCCCGGCGATCTGCGAGGCGCGCCACCTCCGCTCCCCCATGATGAGCTCGAAGCGGTCATCCTCCAGGGCGCGGACGACGACCGGCTGCAGCAGGCCGACCTCCCTGATGGATGCCGCGAGGTCGTCCAGCCGGTCCTCGTCGAACACCTCACGCGGTTGCCGCGGGTTCCGGGAGATGGAGTCGACCTCGATCTCCTGGAAGTAGGCGCCCTCCACCGGACGCAGGCCCACTCTGTCCGTTCCCGGCGCGGCCGACGGCGGGCCGGCGGGCGGAGCGCTCGCCGCGGACGCCGGATCGACGATCGGTCCTGTGGGGATCAGAGCCCCAAGACCCTTGCCCAGTCCCCGACGCTGCTGGCTCACCGCTGCTCCTTCATAACCGCACAGAAGGCGGTGCCCAGCGACTCGGAGTCACTGGGCACCGGCATGCACACACCAGGAGAGAGTACCGCTGTGAAGCCCCGCCTTGAGTCTCCGTGCGCCCAGCCGTGCGCGATTCCACCGTCAGCCCCCGCGCGTGTCCCGGCATGCGGAGCAAGCGGGCGGGAGCGAGCACCGCCGCGAACGCCCAGCCGAGCGGTTTCACGAGGACCGAAGCTTCTGCCCGTTCCCCTGAGCCACAGCCATCATGGCCCCGTCGCCATCACCCGCGCCGGGCGCCGGTGACGCCCTCCGGCACGTCCTCGTCCGCGCGCCGTCTCTCACCCCGTCCGTACGGACAGCGTGGCGCACGTCCGGAGCGCCGCTCGGGTCTGTCAGGCGCCGGCGAGGGCCGCCGCCCGATAGGCGATCTCGCGGGCGGCGCCCATGTATGCCAGCGCCCCGCTCGATCCCGGGTCGTACGTCATGACGGACTGGCCGTAGCTGGGCGCCTCGGAGACGCGCACGCTCCTGGGGATGACGGAGTCCAGCACGGTGTCGCCGAAGTGGGAGCGCACCTCCTCGGCCACCTGGGAGGCGAGGCGGGTCCGGCCGTCGTACATCGTGAGCAGGATGGTCGAGATCGCCAGCGTCTGGTTCAGGTGCGCCCGCACCAGTTCCACGTTCTGCAGAAGCTGGGTGAGACCCTCCAGGGCGTAGTACTCACACTGGATGGGAATCAGCACCTCCTGGGCCGCCGACATGGCGTTCACCGTCAGCAGGCCCAGCGACGGCGGGCAGTCGATGAGGATGTAGTCGAACTCCATCGCATCGAACGAGGCGAGCGCCCGCCGTAGGCGGGCCTCCCGGCCGACCATCGGAACCAGCTCGATCTCCGCGCCCGCGAGGTCGAGCGTGGCCGGAGCGCAGTACAGATTGGGCATCTCGGGGACCGGCTTGATGATCTGTGCCAGCGGCATGTCGTCCACGAGGACCTGGTACACCGACGGCATCCCCGACCGGTGCTCCGTCGCCAACGCCGTGGACGCGTTGCCCTGCGGGTCGAGGTCGACCACGAGAACGCGCTGATCGTGCATGGACAGCGCCGCCGCAAGATTGACGGCCGTGGTGGTCTTCCCCACGCCGCCCTTCTGGTTGGCCACCGTCATCACGCGACACCGGGAAGGTCGGGGCCAGGTCCCCTCGTCGCGCGTCGAGTAACCGACCGAAGGCGCAGCCGCCTGCGGGGGCGTGGCGGCTGTTTCACGTGAAACCACAGAACTCAGTGCCTCTCGTACCAGCGGCGAATCGCCAGAGTTAAGGGGGGTCTGGGACACGGTCGTCGTCCTTTCGACCGGCGAGACAGGGGGACGAGGCCAGCCCACCCCGGAGGACCGGCCTGCTGTCGCGATCTCCCAGCGTAGGGGGAGCCGAGTCTCCGGCCAACCCAGACCAGCTGTCACACCGCCTGATCCGGCGTCCGCCACCGGCTCACCTCTTTCGTCGCCTCCGCGTGTCCGTCCGCGCAGACCGTCCGGCGACGACGCGAACGAGGGTCGCGGGCGGCTCGACCTTACCGCGCCCCACCGTGACCAGCTCGACGTGCCTCACGCCGAACGACTCCAACTGGGGGCGAGCCGCCTCCAGCTCCTCCTGCGCGCGCTCTCCCTTCATCGCGAGCAACTCCCCGCCCTCGCGCAGAAGCGGCATCGACCACGACAGCAGACGGTCGAGCGGCGCGACCGCCCGCGCCGTCGCGACGTCGAAGACGCGCTTACGGGCGAGCTCCTCGGCCCGCCCGCGCAGCACCTCCACGTTGTCCAGCTTCAGCGTCTCGACACACTCGGACAGGAACACGGTGCGGCGCAGCAGCGGCTCCAGCAGCGTCACCGTCACATCGGGGCGCACGATCGCGAGCACGAGGCCCGGAAGGCCGGCGCCCGAGCCGATGTCGACCAGAGTCGAGTCCGGCGGGACCGCCTCCTCCAGCACCGCACAGTTCAACAGGTGCCGATCCCAGATGCGGGGCACCTCGCGCGGCCCCAGCAGTCCCCGCACCACGCCCGGCCCGGCGAGCAACTCGGCGAACACCTGTGCCCGCTCCAACGCCTCATCGGTGAAAATCTCCCGGGCCACCGGGGGCGCCTCGGGCAGCTCGTTGCTCTCCGTCATCACTCACTCATCCAGGAACGCTCTCGGCCAAGGGTAACCGTCCTTTCCCCTCGGCGACGGTCAGCCGTACATCCGGCGGCCGCCGGCGATGCGATGCCGGTGAAGGGGCAGGGCGAGGAAGGGACGTACAGGACGGAAAAGCCGCCGGTCCCGGATGTGGGACCGGCGGCTTCCCCGCGTCGGAACTGTGAAAAGCGGTCAGGCGGGCAGGACCACCACGAAGCGGCGGGGTTCCTCGCCCTCGGACTCGCTGCGCAGGCCCGCGGCCGCGACCGCGTCGTGAACGATCTTGCGCTCGAACGGCGTCATGGGCTTGAGCGCCTTCGGCTCGCCGGTGCGCTTGACGTCGTCGGCCGCCGCGCTGCCCACCTTGGTGAGCTCGGCCCGGCGCCGCTCCCGAAAGCCGCCCACGTCGAGCATGAGTCGTGAGCGCTCCCCCGTCTGGCGGTGCACGGCCAGGCGCGTCAGCTCCTGCAGCGCCTCCAGCACCTCCCCGCCGGCACCCACGAGCTCGTCGCCCTTGATACCCACGATCGAGACCATCGCGCGGTCTCCCTCGACGTCCATGTCGATGTCGCCGTCGAGGTCGGCGATGTCGAGCAGGCCCTCCAGGTAGTCCGCCGCGATCTCACCCTCCTGTTCCAGGGCATCGACGTCGGGAGCAGGCTTGAGGGTCTCCTCAGCTTCGGTCACGTCCGAACTCTCCTTCTCCTACGACTTCTTGCTGCCGGTGCGCTTGCTGCGAGGCTGGCGCGCCTGCTGCTGACGGACGATCTTGGGGGCGGGCTCCGGCTCAGGCTGCGCCGCCGCCTTGGGCTTCCCCACCAGCTTGGTGAAAATCCCGTTCGTCGGCTCGGGAGTGGTGACGTTGCCCTTCTCGTCCACGACCGGCATGGGATGGCGGCTGTAGAACCAGTGCTGCTGGCCGAGCGTCCACAGGTTGGTGGTCACCCAGTAGAGGATCAGACCGAGCTGGAAGTTCAGGCTGAAGACGGCGAACAGCGGCGAGACATACATGAGGAGCTTCTGCTGCTGTGCCATGGGGTTGTCCGGCATCTGCGCCACCGAGCGCTTCACGCTCTGCCGGACGGTGAGGAACGTGGTGCACGAGCTGACGGCCACGAAGCAGGCAAGCACGATCTTCGTCATCAGCGGCTGGGCGCCGAGACTCTGGATGATCTCGGAGCTGTCGAAGAACTTCGCCGTCAGCGGCGCGCCGATGACATGCGCGGCACGCGCGCTGTTCACCAGCTCCTTGGTCATGCCGAAAACGGCCCGGTCCTCGGCGATGGCCCGCAGCACGGTGAACATCGAGATGAAGATCGGGAACTGCGCGACGATCGGGAGGCAGCCCCCGAGTGGGTTGGCGCCCCCTTCTTGGTACAGCCGCATGACCTCCTGGTTCATGCGCTGCTTGTCGTTCTTGTACTTCTTGCGCAGGTCCTGGACCTTGGGCGCCAGTTCCTGCATCTTCCGCGACGAGCGCATCTGCTTCATAAAGAGCGGGAAGATCAGCAGACGCATCAGCACGGTCAGCGTGATGATGGTCAGCGCCCAGTTGAGCCCGCTGCTGGAGGGGATGAAAGTGCTGTAGCCGGCGTGGATCTGGGTGATCACCCAGGCCACCGCCGTGTACAGCCAATTCAGGAATGGCAGCTCCACCGAGCTAGCTCCCTTGCGTTTCGTCGTGAGACCGGACTCGGCGTGGGGGCACCGGGTCGAAACCTCCAGGATGGAACGGGTGACACCGTCCGATACGCCTGACGGTCAGCCATACCCCGCGCGCCGCTCCATGAACGGCGACGGCTTCCAGGCCATAGGCGCTGCAGGACGGCTCAAACCGGCACCTCGGCCCCAGCATCGGGCTGATGAAGGCGCGGTAGAACCGGATGATCGCGAGCAGCACGCTTGCGACCGGCCCGGTCGCGGGCCGGTCGGCCTCCCCGGGCATCACGGCCGGGGTCGGTTGCTGCGCTGTCATGACCGTCCATCCGTCGGGGTCCCGGCATCGGACCCGCGCCGCCGGAGTAAACGACTCAGCGCGATGTCGAGTTCGGCGGCCAGGTGCTCGCTACGCGCGGACGCGGCCGGTGGATTGGCGCGTACCACCAGAAGGCTACCTCTCGGCAGCAGCGGCAGGCGGCTCCGCAGGAGGTGTCTCAACCTGCGCCTGACCTGGTTGCGCACCACGGCGCCGCCGACCGCCTTGCTCACGACGAAGCCGACCAGCGGTGGCTCGTCGGCGTCACGCAGGTTCAGGTGTGCGACCAGGGTGGGACGCCCGGCGCGCCGCCCACGGCGAATCGCGTCGGCGAACTCGTCACCCCGCCGCATGCGGGACGCGGACGGCAGCACCGGGCCTTCCTCGGCATATGGCCGCCCGCTCCGCTCAGCACGGGCGGGCGGCGTTTGATCGTCAGACCGTCAGCTCGGCGCGGCCCTTGCGGCGGCGCGCGGCCAGGATGGCGCGGCCGGCCCGGGTGCGCATGCGCAGCCGGAAGCCGTGGGTCTTCGCGCGGCGACGGTTGTTCGGCTGGTAAGTACGCTTGCTCACGAGTGGGCTCCAGGCTTCAGGTGCGTCCGCGGCGTTCCGCGGGCGCGGTACATTCCATGGTCACGGCTCGTCAGATGCGCGGGCATGCGAAATAGCCGTCGCGTGATTAGCCGACCGGGACACGTTACGGGCACACGGTACGTCAGGTCAAACCGCGCCCGTGACGCCAAGCGAGTACGGCAAGCGACCATGGGCCGTTAGGCTGTGGACAACGCCTTGAACGCAGGTTGCGCACACCGCTACCGTCGGCCGTCCGGCCCTTCCCCCCATCAGCGTGAATGTGCCCGGGGGAGGCGCACGGGCTGTGCACATCATGTGGATCATTTGTGGATGGCAAGCCGGACGAGGTCCGGTGGCGAGGCGTACAGGACGGGAAACGACACGGATCGCGGCGGGCGAGCGGGGCCGCGTAACGAGAGGAGGGGCCGAGCCATGGAAGGCGTCGATCTCAACGCTGTATGGGCTCGGGCCCTCAGGACCCTGCTCGACGAGGGCGTCTCGGGGCAGCAGCGGGCGTTCCTCCAGATGACGCAGCCCTCCGGCCTCATCAACGACACGATTCTCCTGGCGGCCCCCAACGATTTCGCCAAAGAGGTCATCGAGGTCCGGCTGCGCCCGCTGATCGTGCACGCGTTGTCGCAGGAGCTCGGCCGGCCTGTGCGGATCGCCGTGATGGTGGATCCCGGCGCCGGCCTGCCCTCCGCCTCGGACCCCTCCGGGGCGCCGTCGGCCGATCACCGCCCACAGGCGCCGTCCACAGATTATCCACAGCCCCACCCCCAGGCTCCACGCTTTCCCTTAGCTGAGGACGGCCCGATCCGGCGGGACGCCGAGCCGCACTATCCACAGGCCCAGCAGTATTCGCAGCCGCCGCAGCACATGTCCCCGCCGGACCACGCGCAGCGGCCCGGCGGCTACTCCCCCGAGCCGCCCGCGGCGCCCAAGCCCGAGCCGGTGCCGGGCCCCGTGTCCGGGCCCGGGTCCGGCGGCCCCGGGCAGAACCGCTGGGACGCCCGCAGCGGACGCACCTCCGGCGAGCCGGCCCGGCTGAACGCCAAGTACACGTTCGAGACGTTCGTCATCGGCGCCAGCAACCGCTTCGCGCACGCGGCCGCCGTCGCGGTCGCCGAGGCCCCCGCCAAGGCGTACAACCCGCTGTTCATCTACGGCGACTCGGGACTGGGCAAGACCCACCTGCTGCACGCGATCGGCCACTACGCGCAGAGCCTGTACGACGGCGCCCGGGTGCGGTACGTGAGCTCCGAGGAGTTCACCAACGACTTCATCAACTCCATCCGCGACCACAAGGCCGACGGGTTCCGCTCCCGCTTCCGGGCTGTGGACATCCTCCTCGTGGACGACATCCAGTTCCTTGAGGGCAAGGAGCAGACGCAGGAGGAGTTCTTCCACACCTTCAACACCCTCCACAACGCCAGCAAGCAGATCGTCATCTCCAGCGACCGGGCGCCCAAGCAGCTCGTGACGCTGGAGGACCGGCTGCGCAACCGGTTCGAGTGGGGGCTGATCACCGACGTCCAGCCGCCCGAGCTGGAGACCCGCATCGCGATCCTGCGCAAGAAGGCGATCCAGGAGGGCCTGGCCGCGCCGCCCGACGTGCTGGAGTACATCGCCAGCCGCATCGCGACCAACATCCGCGAGCTCGAGGGCGCGCTGATCAGGGTCACCGCGTTCGCCAGCCTCAACCGGCAGTCTGTGGACATCCAGCTCGCCGAGATCGTCCTCAAGGACCTCATCAGCGAGGACGCGAGCCCGGAGATCACCATCTCCCTCATCATGTCCACAACCGCCGAGTACTTCGGTGTATCGCTCGACGACCTGTGTGGAAGCTCACGCTCGCGCGCGCTGGTAACCGCCCGCCAGATCGCCATGTACCTGGCGCGGGAGCTGACCGACCTGTCTCTGCCCAAGATCGGCCAGCAGTTCGGGGGACGCGACCACACGACCGTGATGCACGCGGAGCGTAAAATCCGGTCGCTCATGGCCGAACGGCGCTCGATGTACAACCAGGTCAACGAGCTGACGACTCGGATCAAGCAGCGCGCACGCAACGCTTAGTACACAGCTGTGGATAACTCTGTGGATCAAAAATGCCGCCCCTCGGCGGCGGCTCTCCGCGTTACCCCCACCCTTTCCGGCCCGCCAACGCGCCGTCCCCGCTTGGGGACAACTCTGGGGAGAACTTGGGGATGGCTTGGGGAATACCCGTGGACGAGCTGGGGACGCCCTGTGTGCACTCGTCACGCACAGCTCAGCTGTCCCATTTACCCCGTGGACAACCGGTGGAAACATCGTGGATTACTCGTGGACAGAGGGCCCTCCATCTGGGGAACGGGTGTGGGGACAGCGGCTCCACCCACAGGGCACGGGGTGTCCGTCCACGTTCCCCCCACACCGGCAGTGGATGAACCAGCTTCGCTGAGCTGCGAAAATGCTCGACATCCACATATCCACACTGCCTAATAAGACGACTTGTATCTCTCTCCCTAAGGAACTCAAGAACCATAGAAGGGGTTCTGGAGGCACACAGGTGCGGGAGAGTGAAGACTTGACGAAGCAGCGACACCCAGGAGGCTGATCCACGTGATGTTCCGGATCGATCGCGACGTGCTCGCCGAGGCCGTGGCGTGGACGGCACGGAGCCTTCCGGCCCGTCCATCGGTGCCGGTCCTCGCCGGCATGCGGCTGGAGGTGACCGACGAGCAGCGGCTGAAGCTCTCCGGGTTCGACTACGAGGTCTCCGCCGAGGTGACCCTAGACCTGCAGACCGGCGAGCCGGGTGTGGTCCTCGTCTCCGGCAAGCTCCTCGCCGAGATCACCCGCGCGCTCCCCGCACAGCCGGTCGAGCTGGTTGTGGACGGAGCCAAGGCCGTCGTCACCTGCGGCAGTGCCCGATTCACCCTTCTCACCATGCCTGTGGAGGACTACCCCTCCCTCCCGGCCATGCCGCCCGCCGCCGGACGGGTCGGCAGCGACGTGTTCGCCTCCGCCGTCGGGCAGGTGGCCGTCGCCGCGGGCAAGGACGACACCCTCCCGATGCTCACCGGCGTGCGGATGGAGATCGAGGGCGACACCGTGACCCTCGCCGCCACCGACCGCTACCGCCTCGCCGTACGCGAGTTGAAGTGGCAGCCCGAGCAGCCCGGCTTCCAGGCGGTGGCGATGATCCCCGGCCGTACGCTGGCGGACACGGCCAAGGCGCTGGGCGGCACCGGCGCGGAGGTCGAGATCGCGCTGAGCTCGGCCGGCGGCACCGGCGAGGGCATGATCGGGTTCTCCAGCTCCGGACGGCGGACGACGACCCGGCTGCTCGACCCCGAATTCCCCAAGTACCGCTCGCTGCTGCCCACCGAGTTCTCCGCGCGGGCGGATCTGTCCACAGCATCGTTCGTGGAGGCCGTCAAACGCGTCGCGCTCGTCGCCGAGCGCAACACCCCCGTACGGCTGACCTTCCGCGGCGGAGAGGTCGTCCTGGAGGCCGGCAGCGGCGACGAGGCGCAGGCCGTGGAGGCGCTGCCGGTCGAGTTCGACGGCGACGAGATCAACATCGCCTTCAACCACCAGTTCCTGCTGGAGGGCCTCGGGGCGATCGACTCCGACGTCGCGCGGCTCCAGTTCACCACGCCGACCAAGCCCGCCATCCTCACCGGGGGCAAGCCTGTGGACGACGGGGGGAGCGAGGACTACCGCTACCTCATCATGCCCATCCGCCTGTCCAGCTGACGCGGCCCGGACACCCCGGGCGTACGATCTGCTGCGGGCATGGACCCCTGATGCATGGGTACGCGTGCCTCGGTGGACGGTGCAGAGTTGAGGGGTGGCTCAGATGCAGATCGGCATGATCGGGCTCGGCAAAATGGGCGGGAACATGGCCGAGCGGCTGCGGCGCGGCGGCCACGAGGTCGTCGGCTATGACCGCGACCCCTCCGTCAGCGACGTCGGCAGCCTCCAGGAGCTCGTGGAGAGGCTTCAGGCGCCGCGCGCGGTCTGGGTCATGGTGCCCGCCGGGGCGCCGACGAGGAGCACGGTCGAGCAGCTGCGCGACTTGCTGGCGGACGGTGACATCGTCATCGACGGCGGCAACTCGTACTATCTGGACGACCAGCGGCACGCGGCCGACCTCCGCACCCGCGGCATCGGCTTCGTCGACGTGGGCGTCAGCGGCGGCGTCTGGGGCCTGGAGTACGGCTACGCACTGATGACCGGCGGCGAAGAGGAGCACGTCCGCCGGCTCATGCCGATCTTCGAGACGCTCAAGCCGGAGGGCGAGGACGGCTTCGTCCACGCGGGCAGCGTGGGCGCGGGTCACTTCGCGAAGATGGTCCACAACGGCATCGAGTACGGCATGATGCAGGCCTTCGCCGAGGGCTGGGAACTGCTGGAGGCCAGCGACGCCGTCACCAACATCCCCGACACGTTCAAGAGCTGGCGGCACGGCACCGTCATCCGGTCCTGGCTGCTCGATCTGCTGGTGCGGGCGCTGGAGGAGGACCCCGACCTCACCGAGCTCAAGGGCTACGCGGAGGACTCCGGCGAGGGCCGGTGGACGGTCCAGGCCGCCGTGGACCACGCCGTGCCCCTGCCGGCCATCACGGCCGCGCTGTACGCCCGTTTCGCCTCGCGCCAGGCCGACTCCCCGGCGATGAAGATGGTCGCGGCGCTGCGCAACCAGTTCGGCGGGCACGCGGTCGCCTCGTCCGAGGGCCAGACCGGCAAGGGCGCCGACGCTCCCGGCGCCGACGTCACCCCGCCGGTGGAGGCCGAGGGCTGACCGCGCCCTCAGACCTCGGTGTCCCGGGGCTGGGCCGCCTGCGCGCCCACGGTCGTCCACGTTCGTCCACAGGGGTGTGGATTCCGGGCTCGTCCGGGTGACGCGGCCTGACCGCGGGACGGCGGCGCCGATCTTCCACAGGCTGTGGACGAACCGCCCCGCCCCCACGCGCTTCTCCACAGTGCGCCGTTTCTCCACAGCACGTCGTAGCCGGGACACGAAGGCCGGGCACCGGCACTAGCCTGGCGGGGTGCACGTGGCGAGCCTGTCCCTCACCGACTTCCGGTCCTACCCGGAGGTCGAACTCGTGCTGGAAC
This sequence comes from Microbispora bryophytorum, assembly GCF_043197435.1. Lineage (NCBI taxonomy): Bacteria > Bacillati > Actinomycetota > Actinomycetes > Streptosporangiales > Streptosporangiaceae > Microbispora > Microbispora bryophytorum. The sequence continues at coordinate 269,261 of NZ_JBICTF010000011.1, forward strand.
CGGGGGCGACGGCGTTCGTCGGGCCGAACGGCCAGGGCAAGACCAACCTGGTCGAGGCGCTCGGCTACATCGCGACCCATTCGAGCCACCGGGTGGCCACCGACGCGCCGCTCGTGCGGCACGGCGCGCAGCGGGCGATCGTGCGCGCCGCGGTGGTCAGGGACGACCGCCGCGCACTGATCGAGATCGAGATCAACCCGGGCCGGGCCAACCGCGCCAGGGTGAACCGCTCGGCCGTCCCCCGGCCGCGCGACGCCCTCGGCGTGCTGCGGACCGTGCTGTTCGCCCCGGAGGACCTCTCGCTGATCAAGGGCGACCCGTCCGAGCGCCGCCGTTTCATGGACGACCTGCTCGTCGCCCGCGTCCCCAGGTTCGCGGGCGTGCGCGCCGACTACGAGCGCGTGCTCAAGCAGCGCAACGCACTCCTGCGTACGGCCGCGGCGACGCGGGTGGGACGGCGGCGCGGCGGCCGCAGGCAGGAGGACGACGCGGCCTTCGCCGCCGCCGGCGCGGGAGACGTCCTGAGCACGCTCGAGGTCTGGGACTCCCACCTGGTGCGCCACGGCGCGGAACTGCTGGCGGCGCGGCTGCGCCTGGTGGACGCGCTGCGTCCGCTCGTGGCCAAGGCGTACGCCACTCTCGCCCCGTCGTCGGGACTCGCCGATCTCGACTACCGCGCGTCGGGGTTATCCACAGATATCCCCACCCTGGGGACAAATCAGGAGCTGCTGGCCGAGCACCTGCGGGCGGGCCTCGCGGAAGCGCGTCAGGCGGAGCTCGAACGCGGCGTGACCCTCGTCGGCCCGCACCGCGACGACCTGCTGCTGCGGCTGGGCGAGTTGCCGGCCCGGGGCTACGCGAGCCACGGCGAGTCGTGGTCGTTCGCCCTCGCGCTGCGGCTGGCGGCCTATGACCTGCTGAGAGCCGACGGCGGCGATCCCGTGCTGATCCTGGACGACGTCTTCGCGGAGCTGGACGGTCAGCGGCGCAGGCGGCTCTCCGAGATCGTCGCCCCGGCCGAGCAGGTGCTCATCACGGCGGCGGTGCCGGACGACGTGCCCCCCGAGCTGGCCGGTGCCCGGTTCGACGTGATGGAGGGTGACGTGACCCGTGTCCGATGAGATATCCACAGGCGGTGGACAGTCCCCGCAGGGCGCGGCCTCGCGCGGCGCCTCGATGGCGCGGGAGAAGCTGGCCCAGGCGAAGACCGACGCGCTGAAACGGGGGCAGCTCCCGCGGGCCGAGCCGCGCCGCCGCTCCGGCTCGGGCGGCCAGCGACGGGACTCCGGCGACCCGCTGCAGTTCGGCCGGGCGATTCGCGACCTGCTCGCGGCCCGGGGATGGGAGCAGCCGGTCGCGGTGGGCGGGGTGTTCGGCCGCTGGGCGGAGATCGTCGGCCCCGAGCTGGCCGCCCACACCAGGCCGGAGACCTTCGAGGACGGCGAGGTGGTGGTCGCCGCCGACTCGACCGCCTGGGCGACCCAGGTCCGGCTGCTCGCGTCCACCCTGGTCAAGCGGTTGAACGAGGAGCTCGGCGACGGCATCGTGACCCGCGTCAAGGTGCACGGCCCCGGCGCGGGCCAGCGCCAGGCAGGCGGCCTGCGCGTACGGGGGAGCCGCGGGCCGGGCGACACGTACGGCTGAGCGCCAGGCGGCAGGGCCGTCGGGGACCCGCACCGGCGGCTGTCCGGGGCCCGCACCGGCGCGCGACGAGCCGAGAACCGGCCCGAGGAGAGCCGAACCGGCCCATAATCGCGTCTGAGGCTCCGACCCCCGTTCCGTGTGGGGGATGCTCAAAAACATGATCATCAAGCGACAGGGCATCACAGCCCCCGTGAATGCCACCTCATGTCTGTCGGACCGGTAGAATATAAACGGACTCAAGGACACGTCCGGTTTGCGTCACCCCGGTCCCATGGGGCCGATTTCCCCTGGGTGCGCATCGGGGCACTCACGACGGTGACGGGCACGGCAGGGGCAGCCGATCCACGGTGTCGCCCGCCGCGTGTCCGCGGCAGGAGGATTTCGCACTTGTCCTACGACGCTAGCTCTATCACCGTTCTCGAAGGGCTGGAAGCGGTCCGCAAGCGCCCCGGCATGTACATCGGTTCCACCGGTGAGCGCGGGCTGCACCACCTCGTCTACGAGATCGTCGACAACGCGGTCGACGAGGCGTTGGCCGGCCACAACGATCTGATCGAGGTCACCCTGCTCGCCGACGGCGGCGTGCGCGTGATGGACCACGGACGCGGCATTCCCGTGGGTATCGTCGCCGCCGAGGGCAGGCCCGCCGTCGAGGTCGTCTTCACCGTGCTGCACGCCGGCGGCAAGTTCGACAGCAAGTCGTACGCCGTCTCGGGCGGCCTGCACGGCGTGGGCGCCTCGGTCGTCAACGCGCTGTCGAGCCGCCTGGAGGTCGAGGTCCGCACCGACGGCCACGTGTGGCGGCAGAAGTACTTGACGGCCAAGCCGACGGCCCCGCTGGAGAAGGGCGAGCCGACCGGCGAGCACGGCACGACGATCAGCTTCTGGCCCGACCAGGACATCTTCGAGACGACCGCCTGGAGCTTCGAGACGCTGGCGCGCCGATTCCAGGAGATGGCCTTCCTCAACAAGGGCCTCATGATCAAGCTGACCGACGAGCGGCCCGACCACATCATCGACGGCGCGCTCAAGGTGGTCACCTACCACTACGAGGGCGGCCTGTCCGACTTCGTCAGCCACTTGAACTCGAAGAAGGACCCGATCCACAACTCGGTCATCGACTTCGAGGAGCACGGCGACGGCATCTCGGTCGAGATCGCCATGCAGTGGAACGCCTCCTACAGCGAGTCGGTCTACACCTTCGCCAACACGATCAACACCGCCGAGGGCGGCACCCACGAGGAGGGCTTCCGCGCCGCGCTGACGACGATCGTCAACCGCTACGCGCGCGAGCAGAAGTTCCTCAAGGAGGGCAAGGACGACAACCTCAGCGGCGACGACGTCCGAGAGGGGCTCGCCGCGATCATCTCGGTGAAGCTGGCCGACCCGCAGTTCGAGGGCCAGACCAAGACCAAGCTGGGCAACACCGAGGCGAAGTCGTTCGTCCAGAAGGCCTGCAACGACCACCTGCGCGACTGGTTCGAGCGCAACCCGGGCGAGGCCAAGGAGATCATCAACAAGTCGCTGCAGGCCTCCCGGGCCCGCATCGCGGCCCGCCAGGCGCGCGACCTCACCCGCCGCAAGTCGCTGCTGGAGAGCGGCAGCGGCCTGCCCGGCAAGCTGGCCGACTGCCAGTGGTCGGAGCCGGAGAAGTGCGAGCTGTTCATCGTCGAGGGCGACTCGGCCGGCGGCTCGGCCAAGGGCGGGCGCGACCCCAAGTTCCAGGCGATCCTCCCGCTCCGCGGCAAGATCCTGAACGTCGAGAAAGCCCGGATCGACAAGGTCCTCAAGAACAACGAGGTCCAGGCGCTCATCACGGCTCTCGGCACCGGCGTTCACGACGAGTTCGACATCTCGAAGCTGCGCTACCACAAGCTGATCCTGATGGCGGACGCCGACGTGGACGGCCAGCACATCACCACGCTGCTGCTGACGCTGCTGTTCCGCTTCATGCGCCCTCTGATCGAGGCCGGGCACGTCTACCTGTCCCAGCCGCCGCTCTACAAGATCAAGTGGGACCGCAAGGGCGAGGACGCGTCGTACGCGTACTCGGACCGGGAGCGGGACGCGATCATCGAGGACGGCGTCGCCCGCGGCCGGCGCGACCCCCGTCTCCACGACGGCGTGCAGCGGTTCAAGGGTCTGGGCGAGATGAACGCCTCCCAGCTGTGGGACACCACGATGAACCCCGACACCCGGGTGCTGCGCCAGGTCACCCTCGACGACGCCGCCCAGGCCGACGACCTGTTCAGCGTGCTGATGGGCGAGGACGTCGAGGCCCGCAGGAACTTCATCATCACCAACGCCCGCGACGTCCGGTTCCTCGACGTCTGAGCAGCGCGGCCAACCAGAAGGACTTTTCGTGACGGAAGTGAACACGCCGCCTGGGCCCCCCGCCGATCGCATCGAGCCGGTCGACATCCAGGCCGAGATGCAGCGCAGCTATATGGACTACGCGATGTCCGTCATCGTGTCCCGCGCGCTGCCCGACGTCCGCGACGGCCTCAAGCCCGTGCACCGCCGCGTGCTCTACGCGATGTTCGACGGCGGCTACCGGCCCGACCGCGGCTACTTCAAGTGCTCCCGCGTCGTCGGCGACGTCATGGGTTCGTATCACCCCCACGGCGACACGTCGATCTACGACACCGTCGTACGGCTCGCGCAGCCGTGGTCGCTGCGCTACCCGCTCGTCGACGGTCAGGGCAACTTCGGCTCGCCGGGCAACGACCCGGCCGCCGCGATGCGGTACACCGAGTGCCGCCTCGCGCCGATCGCCATGGAGATGCTCCGGGACATCGACAAGGAGACCGTCGACTTCCAGCCCAACTACGACGGGCGGTCGCAGGAGCCGATCGTCCTTCCGTCGCGGTTCCCGAACCTGCTGGTCAACGGATCCGCCGGCATCGCCGTCGGCATGGCGACCAACATCCCGCCGCACAACCTCCGGGAGGTCGGCGAGGCCGTCAAGTGGGCGCTCGACAACCTCGAGGCCACCGACGAGGAGATGCTCAACGGGCTGCTCACAATGGTGAAGGGCCCCGACTTCCCGACCGGCGCGCTGATCGTCGGCCGCCGCGGCATCGAGGACGCCTACCGCACCGGCCGCGGCTCGGTCATCATGCGGGCCATCGTTGAGGTCGAGGAGGACCCCAAGGGACGGCAGTGCCTGGTCGTCACCGCCCTGCCGTACCAGGTGAACCCGGACAACCTCGCGCTCACGATCGCCGAGCTGGTCAGGGACGGCAAGGTCACCGGGATCGCGGACGTCCGCGACGAGACGTCCTCGCGCACCGGCCAGCGGCTCGTGATCGTGCTCAAGCGCGACGCGGTCGCCAAGGTCGTGCTGAACAACCTCTACAAGCACACCCAGCTTCAGACCACGTTCGGCGCGAACATGATCGCGCTGGTGGACGGCGTGCCGCGGACGCTGCGGCTCGACCAGTTCGTCCGGCACTACATCACGCACCAGATCGAGGTCGTGGTCCGGCGGACCCGGTTCCTGCTGCGCAAGGCGGAGGAGCGGGCCCACATCCTGCGCGGCCTGCTCAAGGCGCTCGACCGGCTCGACGACGTCATCGCCCTGATCAGGCGGTCGCCCTCGGCGGCCGAGGCGCAGGGCGGCCTGATGACGCTGCTGGACATCGACCAGGTCCAGGCGCAGGCCATCCTCGACATGCAGCTGCGCAAGCTGGCCGCGCTGGAGCGGCAGCAGATCCAGGACGAGTACGACGGCCTGATGGCGCAGATCGCCGACTACCAGGACATCCTGGCCTCCGAGCCGCGGCAGCGCCGGATCGTGTCGGACGAGCTCGGCGAGATCGTCTCCAGGTACGGCGACGAGCGCAAGACCGAGATCATCGCGTACGAGGGCGACATGTCCATCGAGGACCTGATCGCCGAGGAGGACGTGGTCGTCACGATCACGCGCGGTGGCTACGCCAAGCGGACGAGCACCGACCTGTACCGGGCGCAGCGGCGCGGGGGCAAGGGCGTCAGGGGCGCGCAGCTCCGCCAGGACGACATCGTGGAGCACTTCTTCGTCACCACGACGCACCACTGGCTGCTGGCCTTCACCAACAAGGGCCGGGTCTACCGCTTCAAGGCGTACGAGCTGCCGGATTCGGGCCGGGACGCCCGCGGGCAGCACCTGGCCAACCTGCTCGCCATGCAGCCCGACGAGCACGTGATGGAGATTCTCGACCTGCGGGACTACAACGTCGCGCCCTATCTGGTGCTGGCGACCCGCAGCGGTCTGGTGAAGAAGACGCGGCTTTCGGAATACGATTCGCCGCGATCCGGTGGCCTGATCGCTATCAATCTGCGCGAGGATGACGAGGTGATCGCCGCCCGTCTCGTCTCCGAGGGTGATGACCTGCTGCTCGTGTCCAAGAACGCGCAGTCGATCAGGTTCACCGCCTCGGACGATGCGCTGCGCCCGATGGGGCGTGCCACCAGCGGTGTGATCGGCATGCGGTTCGTGGACGGTGACGAACTTCTCGCGATGAACGTCATGGGCGACGGCGACGACGTGTTGATCGCGACCGAGGGTGGGTATGCGAAGCGGACACCCGCCGACCAGTACCCGGTCCAGGGCCGGGGCGGCAAGGGCGTACTGACAGCGAAGATTGTCAGCGCTCGTGGCAAGCTGGTCGGAGCCGTCATGGTGCGTCCCGAGGACGAGGTCTTCGCGATCACCTCTGCCGGCGGGGTGATCCGTACCAGCGCCGGCGAGATCAAGCAGTCGGGCCGCCAGACCATGGGCGTCCGCTTGATGAACCTGGCCGAGGGTGACAGCGTTGTGGCCCTCGCTCGCAACGCCGAGTCGTTGGAGACCGAGGAGAACGGGGCAGGAGGCGAGGCATGAGCGAGCGTAGCGAGCGAATCGCCGAACACAGTGCGGTCCGCGGATGCGCACCCGAGCCGTCAGACGAGGGCGTGGCATGAGTGACACCGGCGGACCGCGGACACCTGGCGGCAAGCAGGGACCCACGGGCGCTCGCCCGTCGTCATCTTCGAACGGCGTTACCGCACGGGCGCACGATGGCGGTAGCGTCGCCAAGGTGGCTTCCGAAGGAGATGACGTGACCGCCGCCGACAAGGCGAAGGCCGACGACACCATGCGCATCCGGACCTCGGCCGCCGACCAGCCCTGGAAGCGGCAGACGGCCTCGGACGGCGCGTCCGACAACGGCAGGGCCGACGGCGGCGGAGCGACCGCGCAGTATCCCCGGCCCACCGGCCTCGGTGCGTCCACACCCTCTGTGGATAACGGGCGTCCGCCTGTGGACAACGGTCGTCCCCCGACGGACGGCGGCTCCGTACGCGGCCTGAGCTTCGGCCCGGCCGGAGACCGCGCGGAGTCGTCCAAGGCCGAGTCCTCCAAGAAGGACAAGAAGCTCGGCGTGCGCCCGCCGCGCAAGGCCCACCTGGTCCTGCGCAGGATCGAGCCGTGGTCGGCGATGAAGTTCAGCTTCGTCGTGTCACTGGTGTGCTTCGTCGTGCTGTTCGTGGCCGTCGCCGTGCTGTACGGCGTGCTGTCGGCGCTCGGCGTCTTCGCCTCGATCACCGACACCGTCAACCAGCTCACCAGCGGTGCCGGAGGCGCCGGAGCCGGCACCATCGACATCGCGAGCTGGTTCGAGCCGGTCCGCATCCTCGGGTACGCGGCTCTGCTGGGCGCGCTGAACGTCGTGCTCATCACCGCGCTGTCCACCCTCGGCTCCGTGATCTACAACATCTCCGCGGACCTCGTGGGCGGTGTCGAGGTCACCTTCAGCGAAGCCGAGTGACCCCACCGGTACGGCTGGCCGCCCACACGAGCGGCCTGCCGTACGGATGCGCCCTATGGCACGACCACAGGCCCGGACACGGTAAGCTTTTCCTCGTTCGCAGCGACGGATTCGCCACCGGAAACGGGATGCGGTAACGTTCGTCGCACGGTGCGGGGCTATAGCTCAGTCGGTTAGAGCGCTTCCCTGATAAGGAAGAGGTCCCAGGTTCAAGTCCTGGTAGCCCCACCACGAAGTACCAGCTCAGAGGCCAGTTCCCAAGATTCGGGACCTGGTCTCTTGATCGTTTGTTAGCCACTCGTTAGTGGGCCAGCCCCGACCAGGTGACAGAGATCAGTCTGCATCGACAGCACCCAGGTTCGACCTGGACGATCATTCCTGGTTGCTTGAACACGGAAGATCTACGCCACTGGCGCTTCAGGTCCAGTTGGGCACCAGCCCGCTCATGAGCAGTGGCCCGGCGAGCGGGTGAGTCAGGTCGAACCGATGGGCTAGGTCTTGGGGAATCAGATCGGCGCGTCGGGTGGTGGCATTGGCGTGCGCGACGGCGCTGTCGGCGTCAAGGCCAGCCGCATCCGCGCGCAGCTGGTGGGCGATGGCGCGCACGTAGGCGCCGGTGCCCGTCGCCTGCCCAGGGCCGCTTCCCCTTGCGCGAGGGCCTCGGCTTGCGCCCCGTTTCGCCTGTGTCGGGCTGGCGTCCGTCGCTGCGGTATTACCGACGAGGAGCCGTTGCACTTTGGCTGCAGGAATGACGCAGCGAGGCGGCAGGTTGATGTCGTCTCGTGATCGCGGGTCAGGGCGCCGGCTCAGAAAACCGCCCGGCGCGGCCGCGGTGCGGCGGTCGCCCCCCGGCTGCTGATGCAGCGTCAGTGTCGGCGCCCGCGTGAACGACATGCGGGTGGCGGCGTGGTAGGGGGAGAACGGCTACCAGCGCGGGGCGTTCCTCTTGTCGTTCGCAGCGCAGCGGACCCCGGAGGAGCCAACGGCGCGGGTTCACGTCGGAGTTCGATCGCTTGGTAGGCGAGTAGACAGGTCTTGGAATCGAGTCATGACAAGGTGGAGTTCGCAGGCGGCGTCTTCGACAGTCGACGGCGACAGCCAGCCTCATGTTTTCATCATGGCGGGAACTCCTGCGTGACCGGCAGGCGTTGCATGATCAGCCCCGGCGGTTTGTTCGAATCTTCAGTCCCCTCCGATAGGTTCCGTGCATGCTCTTCCTGGCGCCGACGCCGTCGCCCATCCCCACTGTGACCGTTACGCAGACCGTGGTCGTACCAACGTCCTTCCCCACGCCGATCATCCGCGTCGTGGCGCCGGCCGACGACTTCAGCTGGCTGAAGGACTTCTTTCTCGGCAACTTCGGCGGCGCCTTGCTCGGTGTCCTGGGAGCGATGCTGGCTACTTGGTTCGTCATCAAGAGTGACCGTGGGGGGCGCGATGAGGAGTACCGCCGCAACTTGGCTCTGGAGTTCGCCGACGCCACCCACCAACTGGCCAAAGAGCTTGTGTCTCCAGACTTAACTCCCTCGCTTCTCGATGAGAAGCTCCATCGCTTCGTCGCCTCCTATGCGCGAGTGCACAGTCTCTACTCGGGTCACCGCGTCCACGGATCATTCGCGACCTGGCTCACATATTTGGCCGGGCCGATCAGTCCTGAGCTCCAGCCGCTCAAGTGGGCTCTCAGGAATCCTCCCGAGCCAGCCCAGGCTGCCGAACTCATACAACTCATCAACAAGACCAGAGTGGACCTAGAGGTCATCGAAGCAACGACGCTGGAATGGCTGAAGTCGCCCAAGACATGGGAGCCGGACCTCTCGGCACGCGAGGCGCACGAAAGAGTGTTGGAGACGCTGCGATCGCGATCCGAGTCCGCAAACTAAGACAGGTTGCGGCCGATGGAGTCCGCCTCGCCGCTCATGCGCTGGTGACCGCCTCCAACGCCTTGCCTGAGCCGGTCGACCTCGATCGCCATGCTTGAGAAGCCGGCGGAGTTCGGCCACTGTGCGGCAGTAAGCGACGTGCTAGCGAGACAGCGGATGCGGAGGACGGCCGTCGGACACGAGCGCCTCCACCTCGTTCCCGCTGGTCCCGACTCACGATTTAGAGCCTGCTGACGAAGGCTTAAGTGCTCGTGGGGATGGGGCCGTAGAGCGCTGGTCCGATCTTGTTGATGTAGCCCTGGTGGGACCACTGAGACAGTTGGACGCGGAAGCTGTTGACGTTCTCGATCCCGAGAATGGCGGCCAGTTCGGTCCCCTTCCAGGCTCGCCAGGGCTGGGCGGCCAGGAGTTCCAGGACCTTGCCGCGCCGGTCGGGGCTGGACAGGTCCGGAAGTGGTGGCGGGCCGGCCCACCGGCCATGGGGTGGCTGGCCTGCCAGCTCGCGGGTCAGGCGGCGGGTCATCTGGTGCACCGTGGCCCACCAGATCAGGGCTTCGTGGTGCTCGGGTCTGCGTTCGTAGATCCGCACCAGCCGGCGGTAGCGGGTCAGCCAGGCGAAGGTCCGTTCCGCCACCCACCTGCGCGGCAGCACGACGAAGCCACGCACGTCGTCGGAGCGCTTGACGATCGCGACGCTCAGGTGGAGCAGGGCAACTCGCCGCGTCCGGCCAGGATGCGCAGCCGGCCGCGTAAGCGTCCGGCGAGCCGTTCGGGCAGACCACGCCGCGACCACCGCAGGAAGAAGGCGTAGACCGCCTCGTGCGGCGGGAAGTCCACCGGCAGGGCCCGCCATTCGATCCCGTACCTGGTCACGTAGTTGATCGCGTCGAGTGTCGCGCGCAGGTCATGCACCATCGGCCTGCCGGCGGCCTGCACCAGTTCGGCCATGACCGCCCGTGCCTCACCTTCGAGCACCGCCCACTCGGCATCGGTCAGATCCGGCGGATATGACGGCATCCGGTCATGACATCGGCACCCCGGTGAGGCGCAACCACTGGCGCTCACGGACGCGGGCGTGTAAACAGACAACCACGGGCTCCTGGTTGCCGAGTTGCGTAGACAACACCTCAGCTATCAGGAGCCCGCTCCTATCCGCAGGCGTATCGCTCGAAGAGCTCGACCAGGGCACCCTCGTCCCCGCCCCAGCGACCAAATCCTTCGTCAGCAGGCTCTTAGACCGCAGGTCAAGATGCCACAAAGCGGGCCTTGTTCGAATGGCGCAGTTTTGTCGGGCGCCGGGAGTAGGCTTCGATCAACGCAAAAAGCCCGGTATGCGTCGCACGCGGGTGACGAGCGCCCCGGGGGTTCTTCCCAATTCGCACCTGGACGATACCCCAGCCTCCGATGGAGCACACGGTCGCCCCCTAGTGGACCGTTCCTCGTTCCGATCCGACGCGCACCGGCCGACCACGTAGCTCAAGGAGGAGTACGTGCAACTGACCGGTGCCCATGTCACCTACTACAGGTCCGTGGAAGACTCCGGAGAGTTCGCCATTGAGCCGGACGTCACCTGTCTGGTAGGCAAGAACGAATCCGGTAAGACGGCTGTCCTGCAAGCTATCTTCCGGTCCAATCCTGTCGAGGCCGACAAGCGATTCGACGAGATCGTCGACTTCCCCTCGCGGCACACTCGGTTGCGCAAAGGATGGGACGCCGATCAGATGATCCCGGTCGTCACACTGTCCTTCCGCATGGGCGACGACGAGATCGAGAAGATCGAGGAGGATCTCGGCGAAGGAGCCGTGACTGACCCGAACGTGGTCTACAAACGCGGCTACCGCGACGCGAGTGGTCGCATGAGTGTTCAGGTCAACGAAAAGGCAGTGCTGGACCACCTGCGCAAGGATCTGGACCTTTCCTCTGCCGCCGCCACGGCCATCGGCGCGGCGACGACTATCGAAGAGCTGTTCGCTGCAATCACCTCCCTGGACGAGATCCCGTCCGCGCTCCAGCGGGTAGCGGAACGAATCGGAGGATGGCGCAATCACAGTGCACTGTCGCACGTCATCGATAAGCACGTCTTCCCGGCCATGCCGAAGTTCGTCTACTTCGCGGACTACGACACCATGCCCGGAAAGGTGTCCATCCCCGACCTGATGAGGCGACGCGCCCAGGACGAACTGAAGCGGGGCGAGCACGCGCTCCTCAGCCTGTTGTCCATGGCCGGTGCCAAACTCGAAGACTTCCTCGTCACCGACAACCATGAAAGGTTGACCCGTGAACTAGAGAACGCTAGCAACCTGATCTCAGACGAAGTCTTCGAGTACTGGTCACAGAACAACGAACTCGAAGTGCAGCTCAAGATCTTGCATCCCGAGCAGAACGCCCAACCGCCGCTCCACGAGGGGCCAATTCTCGAGGTGCGCGTCCACAATCATCGGCACCGTGCCTCCGTGCCCTTCGATGAGCGGTCTCGCGGCTTCGTCTGGTTCTTCTCGTTCCTGGCCTACTTCAACCAGATCGAGGAGGACGCGGAGCAGGACCTGATCCTGCTCCTCGACGAGCCCGGACTGTCTCTTCATGGCCGCGCTCAGGAGGATCTGCTCCGCCTGATCGATGATCGGCTCGCCCCAAAGCATCAGGTGCTGTACACGACCCACTCCCCGTTCCTCGTCTCGCCCGATCACTTGGACAGGGTCCGCACCGTCGTTGACCAGGACAAGGTAGGTACGAAGGTATCGGCGGAGATCTTCAAGGCCGACGAGGACACCATCTTCCCCCTGCTCACCGCCATGGGTATCGATATGACCCAGACCTTGTTCATCGGTGAGCACAACCTCCTCCTTGAAGGTCCGAGCGACCTGATCTATCTCGACGTTCTCACCGACGTCGTGGAGAAGGGCGGACAGCGTGGCCTCGATCCTCGCTGGGTCAAGATTCCGATCGGTGGGGCAGGTAAGCTCTCCACTTTCGTCAGCCTGCTCGGAGCCAACAAGCTCAATGTCGCGGTCCTAGTCGACTCAAGCACCAAGGATGTCAGCGCGGTCAAGCGCCTACGCGAGAACGGACAGCTCAGCGCCAACGGCCTGGTCCAGATCAGCGAGGTCACCGGCACCGCTGACGCCGACATCGAAGACCTCTTCGAGACGGACTTCTACCTCGATCTGGTCAACCTGGCCTACGCCAAGGAACTGACCACGCCTCTCACCGCGGCCGACCTCAACGCCCACGATCCCCGAGTAGTACGACAGATTGAGAGCTACTTCCAACAGAACAGCCTGGGTAAGTTCAATCATTACCGGCCGGCCGCAGTGCTCGTCCGCGAGCAAGCTACCCTTCTGCCGAAGATCAGCTCCGTCACCGTCTCCCGGGCAGCGCAGCTGTTTGCCCGACTGAACGGCCTCCTCCCCTAGAACGTCGAGGCAGCCCGACCTCGATCGGGCCGCCTCTGGCAGTCACCGGCGAGTCACAGCATAAGCCGCTTGCGCTTTCGTCTTGATTTCGTCGTCCGTGCCCTCTAGCAGCGCGGCGAGCGATCTCCCCGTTCATGGTCTTGCCAGCGGCGCGGGCGACGGCGGTGCAGCCGATTCACTCGGACTCGAGCCGAAACATGGGGTTGGGCTGCTCAGCCCGTAGGCGCCGTCGAGATCGGCGAGTGATGCTGGACGTCAGCCGCCAACGCCTCACCCGGCTGACGAACAGCGTCGACTGCCCGCGCCCGGTGGGTGACTCAAGACGGGCAACGGTGTGGCGCAGTGACGAGGCCTGTGCGCGGGAAGGTCGGCGGACGTGGCGTTGAAGGCGGCGGACACTTCGATGAACGCGACCGTGAACGAGCTGGAGAGCCCGGTGGGCGCGACTCCGGGCCAGAGCGGAAGGCGGCCTCGGTAACTTCACTGGATGTCACCGTCAAGAAGTCTCAGCAGGTCTGGCGTAGAGATGCGGTAGAGGTCGCCGATGCGGATGGCCCGGACGGGGAACTCGGCCTTCTTGGCCAGCTCGTAGGCCTTGGTCCGGCCGATGCCGAGGATGCGGGCGGCGGTCATCAGGTCGAGCGTCGGTGGCAGGTCCTGGAGGTCCCGGAGGGTGATGTCCTTCATCCGATGCCTCCTGCCGCTGCCGATGCTTCACGGATCCGCGCTACCGCAAGCTTGCAGTAGTCCGCGTTGAGTTCGATGCCGATGAACTGCCGACCGAGTTGCCGGGCGGCAAGGGCCGTTATTGCCGCTCCGGAGAAGGGGTCCAGGACGCTGCCGCCGGGGCGGCAGCCGGCGGCAATGGCGCGGAGCGGAATGTCGATCGGGAACGGCGCGAAGTGGGCGCCGCGGTAGGGCCTGGTTGAGATGGTCCAGACGTCGCCGGGGTTGCGGCCGTTCGGGTTGGCCGCACCATGGGCACGGCCGGCGGGGCGGATAGCGGTGCCGTGCGGTGCGCCGGCTGACTCCGTCAGGCTGTACTTGCCGACCGGTGGCCAGGGCATTTGAATGGCGTTGGGCTTCATCTCGCCGCGCCGCGCCCGCCGGGACAGCGCGCGGTCGCCGGTGTACTGCTCGCGGATGGCGTTGAGGTCGAACCAGTAGAAGAGCTGCTTGACGAGTAGGAAGATCAGCTCGTACCGGGTGGAGAGCCGGTCCAGGACCGACTGCGGCATGGCGTTGGGCTTGGACCAGACGATCGCGTTGCGCAGGATCCAGCCGTCCTGCTGGAGGGCGAAGGCGACCCGCCAGGGCATGCCGAGCAGGTTCTTGGGCGGCACGACGCGAGGGGAGCGAGGGCGCACCACCGGCTGCCGTTGGTTGTAGCTGTCGCCGCGGGCGTAGCCGTCGGAGTTGGCGGCGTAGACGTCGCCGAGGTTGAGCCAGCAGGTGCCGTCGTTGGCCAGCACACGCCGGGCCTCCGCGAACGTAGCGCGGAGGTTCTCCACGTACTCGTCGGGTGTCGACTCCTGGCCGTACTCCTCCGGGCAGTGGTCGCGCAGCCCGTAGCAGGGCGGACTGGTCACCAGGCAGTCCACGGACCGGTCGGGCATCTCGGAGAGCACTTCACGCGCGTCGCCGAGGTGCAGGGTGGCGTGGTCGTCTCGCCAGTACGGAACCCTCATCACGCCTCCCCCTGCATGGAGAAAGCCTTCGTGAGAGGCGGCCGCCCGGCCGAGGCCGGCTGGCGAGGGACCTGAAGCCAGGTCGTGCTCGTTACTTCCATTTCTGTTTCGGGGCGGAACTCAGATACGCGCTTCGAGTGCAGCAGCGGCCTCCGGCACCGCTCCGGCGTGAGCCGTTAGCCCTGGTGAGAGCACCTTCGTACCTCTGGCGTCGCTCTGGCGGAAGCCTCTCGACATGCCGCACCACCAAACGCCAGAGGCGTGCCAGAAGCAGTCGGGGATTGGCGCCGGAGCCGTGCCAGAGGCCCCTCCTACAACCGGGTTTGACGAAGCGAAATCCCTCTCGCCGTGGAGAACCCGATGAGCACGAACCCATCCGACACGGCCGGCCCGGACCGGTCACCCCTGGACATCGCCGAGCGCGCCTTCCAGATGCTCGCCTGCGCGCCCAGCAGCCTCGCCGTCGACGGCAGGGAGGTCGGGCACGGCCTCCCCCGCCGGGGAATGTCGCTGATCGAGCTGCGGGATGTGCTGATCCACCCCTCCTGCTCGAACGCCGCCCGGGATGCGGTCTGGCGGTTGCTCGTGACGCGGGCCCGGCAGGACGGGCCGCAGTGGATGGTGAGTGCCGTCGGCGTTGCCGTACCGGCACTGCGCGGCATCAGCGGCAGGATCTGCCGCGGCTACGTTGCCGGAGACCCGGAAGACATCGACACCGAGGTCCTGACCGCGTTCATCGAGGCAATCCGTACGGCCGACCTCGACACGCCGAGCGTCTTCCCCCGAATGTGCGCCGCGGCCAAGTGGGCCGGCGAGCGCGCCCGGGAGAACGCGGAGGCCGGAGCCGCCCGGCGCTTTCCGCTCGAGGAATCCTCACCCCCTGCCGTCCCTTGGGGACACCCGGACCTCGTCCTCCTGGATGCCGTCGCCAAGGGCGTCATCAGCGAGGTCGACGCCGAGCTGATCGGCATGACCCGCCTGGAGAAGCGCACTTTGGCCGACGCCGCCCGAGAGCTCGGCCTGACCACCGAAGCGGCCAAGAAGCGCCGACAGCGCTGCGAACCGATCCTCGTCGAAGCCGTCCTGAGCGGCGAGGTCGAGGCGGCCACGTCCCTAACGATCTCCTCCACCCCTTCTAGAGAGGTGGAGAAGGACGTCCCCATGACTTCCGCGCGGAGCCGGAGCTCGGATACGCAACCCGACACCACCACGAGGAAAGGAGGCTGGGGCAGCCTCACCGGCTCCGCGCGGATCCCTCACCTGCCGGCACTGCGGAAACCGCGGCGGCACGTCGTTCGCGTCCTGCTCGTCGTCGGCATAGCGGCGGCAATCATTGCCGTCCTCGTTGCCGCAGCCCTGGCCGACGGCGGCAACGCGACTGCCGTGATCCACGCCGCTGCTCCGCCGACCCGGCCAGACCAGCTCGATCAGGTCTTCACCAACCTGCGGAACTGGATCGTCGGGCTGCTCGCCACGCTGGCGACGCTCATGTTCACCATCGGCGGCCTGCGCTATCTGGTCGCCGGCGGGGATCCCGGCGAGGTCCAGAAAGCCAAGGTCGCTTTCAAAGCCGCCGCCCTCGGTTACGCCCTGGCCGTGCTGGCACCGCTGTTCGTCAACGTGCTCAAGCACGTCGTCGGCGGGTGACCGCGATGGCCGTCGAGATTCTTATCCACACCCTGTGGACCAATCCCTCGCCCACTCCGTCGCCGGTGGTCGAACTGCCACCGGTCCCGAGCGGCAACACCGGCATCAGCTTCGGCATCGGCGACTGGATCACCAACCAGATCAACGCCTGGTTCACCGAGCTCGTCGGATCCGCGATCAAGCCGTTGCTGGACGCCCTGGCCGCCACGCTCCTGGCCACGCCGAGCATCGACGGTCAGATACGGATCGAGGACCTGTGGCACGTGACCCTGGTCATCGCGAACGGATCCTTCATCCTGTTCGCCACCGTCGGCGGGATCCTGGCCATGAGCTACGAGACCGTCCAGACCAGGTACGCGATCAAAGAGATCCTGCCCCGGCTCGTCGTGGCCTTCCTGGCCGCCAACGCCAGCTTCCTGCTGACCAGCAAGGCCATCGATTTCGGCAACGCGATCGCCCAGGCGCTGCTCGGCCAGGGCTTCGATGCGCGCAGGGCGGCCAACGCGATCCGCCTGCTCGTCCTGCTGCCCGACGCATCGCCGATCTTCTACATCCTGCTCGCCCTTGTGGCCGTGGTGCTGCTTGTGGTGTTGCTCATCACCTTCGTGCTCCGAGTGGCCCTCACCACCCTGCTGGTGGTCGCGGCTCCGCTGGCCCTCGCCTGCCATGCGCTGCCTCAGACGGACGGCCTGGCGCGGCTGTGGTGGCGGGTCTTCACCGGGCTGCTGCTCATCCAGATCTGTCAGTCGCTCACGCTCGTCACGGCCGTACGGGTCTTCTTCAACCAGGACGGCCGCGAGGTCATGGGGCTCACCGGCCGGGGCCCGCTCTACAACCTCCTGCTCGCCCTCGTCCTGCTGATCATCTTGGTGCGCATCCCCACCTGGATCTCACGGGTGATGTTCCTGCCCGGCGGCCGCGGTCTCGGTGTGGTCCGCATCGTCAAGTACGCCTTGGCGTACAAGGTCACTAGTCCGCTTCTCAGCGCCCTGCACCTCAAGAAGGGCTCCAAGGTCGGTGCGGCCAAGCGTGCCGTGAACATGGCAACGGTCAGGCACGCCCTGCCCGCCCTGGCGGCAGGCCCTGCCGGTACGGCTGCCGCGTCCGCTGCCACTGTGGCAACTGCCGCCACCGCAGCGCGCGGAGGTGCCGGACCGGCAAAGCACGCCCCCGTCGCCGCTCGCCGTCCGGTCAACGCGGCCAACTGGCAGCCGGCGGTCGCCAAGCACGCTCCCAGCGCTCCGCCGGTCCAGGGCAAGTACCGCCCGACGCCCGCGCCCTCGCGCCCGGTCCCGCCGTCGACTCCCGTCTTCGGCTACCCGCGCGAGAACTACTACGCCGCCGGGCCCGCCGGGCTCAGCCAGATGTACTGGCTGCGGAGTGCGGGAACCAGCTCGCCGCCTCCCCCACGCCAGACGGTCGTCCCTCCGGCGGCACCCAAACGACCGGTGCAGCCGATCGTGCCGCCGAACGCGCCCGTCCCGGGCTCTGTGGACTGGCCGGAGAACCCCGGACGACGTAAGCCGCCACCTCCACCTCGCCGCAGTACGCGCGGGCAGCGAGGGAGTGATGGACGATGAGCTGGAGCGAAGTCGTCCGCATCCCCGCCGATGTGGAACAGCCCGACCGGATCGTCTGGGGGTTCACCGCTCGGCAGGTGGCCATCCTCGCCGTCACCGGTGCGACTCTCTACCTCCTCTATACGACGCTCGGTGAGCGACTTCCCCTCGCCGTATTCGCGGTGATCACCTTGCTCGTGGCGGTGCTGGGAATCCTGCTGGGCGTCGCCACGCATGACGGTGTCAGCCTCGACCGGTTCCTCCTCGCCGCCCTCCGATACCACTGGTCCGCGAAGCGCCTGGTCTCGACGCCCGACGTGGTCGCGCCTCCGCCCGCCTGGATCGCGGCCAGTCGCGTCCCTGTCCCGGCACTGCTCAAACTGCCGGCGCGCGGAGTGATGGAGGACGGCCTGATCGACCTCGGGCCGGACGGAATCGTCGCGATCGCCGAGGTCTCCACCGTCAGCTTCGCCCTGCGGACTCCGGACGAGCAGGACGGGCTGGTCGCCGCCTTCGGGCGATGGCTGCACTCGCTGTCCGAGCGAGTGCAGATCCTGGTCCGTGCCGAGCGCGTCGACCTCGCCACGACGATTGGCGCTCTCGAGGAGCGCATCCCCCTGCTCCCGCACCCGGCGCTGGCTCATGCCGCCCGCGAGCACGTCATGTTCCTGACGGATCTAGCCACCCGTCACGAGCTGCTGCGGCGGCAGGTCCTGCTGGTGATCCGTGAACCCGCCGTCGGCGCCAACGGCACGACCGCGGCCGCGGCTCGCGCCTACCGCCGCCTGGCCGAGGCGGCCCGGCTCCTGGGCGCGTGCGGGCTCACCGTACGCCCACTGGACGCCGCAGCCGTCAGCGCGCTGCTGACCTCCTGCTTCGATCCGATGGCCCCGCCCCTGCCTGCGGACTTGCTCGCCCACCCCGACCAAGTGATCAGCAGGGGAGGCCGCCGATGAAGCTCCGCCTCCGCCGTACGCCCACTCCGCCCTCTGGCATCGGCCCAAACTCGATCCAGGTCCGGCCCCGCTGCCTGCATCTGGCCGACAGCTTCTGCGCCACGCTCGTCGTCACGGGATTCCCCCGCGAGGTCGCCCCCGGATGGCTGGAGCCGCTGCTGGCATACCCCGGCCGGCTCGACGTCTCGGTGCACATCGACCCACTGCCCTCGCTGGTCGCCGCCGATCGGCTCCGTAAGCAGCTCGCCCGCCTGGAATCAGGGCTCCGCTCTGACCAGGAGCACGGGCGCCTCCTGGATCCCGGCACGGAGGCCGCGGCCGAGGATGCCCAGGAGCTGGCGTCGAGGATCGCGCGCGGTCAGGCCAAGCTCTTCCGCGCCGCCATCTACCTGACCGTCCACGCCGGAAGCGAGCAAGAGCTCGACGATGCCTGCGCCCAGGTCCGTGCACTGGCCGCATCGCTGCTCCTGGACGCCCGGGTGGCCACCTTCCGGCAGGTGCAGGGCTGGATCAGCAGCCTGCCGTTCGCGTATGACAACGTGGGCACGCGCCGGACGTTCGACACGCCGGCCCTGGCCGCGGCGTTCCCCTTCTCGAGCCCGGACCTCACAGCGGAGCTGGGCCCTACGGCGGTGCTGTACGGCGCCAACACCGCCAGCTCGTCCCTGGTCGCCTGGGACCGCTTCGCACAGGACAACCACAACTCGGTGATCCTCGCCCGGTCGGGAGCGGGCAAGTCGTACCTCGCCAAGCTGGAGGCCCTGCGCTCTCTCTACACGGGCGTCGAGGTCGCGGTCATCGATCCCGAGGACGAGTACGCCCGGCTGTGCTCCGCCGTCGGCGGCGCGTACATCCACCTCGGCGCACCCAAGGTGCGGCTAAACCCCTTCGACCTGCCGCCCAGGAGGCAGCGCGACAGCGACCCGCTCACCCGGCGCGCGCTGTTCCTGCACACCCTGATCAGCCTCATGCTCGGCGAGCCGCTGGACAAGGTGAGCAAGGCGGCGCTCGACCGCGCCATCATCGCCGCCTACCGCAGAGCCGGGATCACCTTCGAGCCGCGCACCTGGAACCGCCGCCCGCCGTTCATGCGGGATCTGGTAACCGCGCTTACCAGTGATGTCGATCCCAAGGCCAAGGACCTGGCCGCAGGGCTCGCGCCGTATGTCACGGGGAGCCACCGTCAGCTTTTCGACGGCCCGACCACCACCCCGCCCGACTCCCACCTGATCGTCTTCTCCCTCCGAGATCTGCCGGAAGAGCTGAAGGCGGTCGGGACGCTGCTGACGCTGGACGCCATCTGGCGTCGCGTCTCCGATCCCCATGACCGGCGGCCTCGTCTCGTCGTGGTCGACGAAGCCTGGCTCCTGATGCGGGACCCCGAAGGTGCCCGGTTCCTCCTACGCATGGCCAAGGCCGCCCGCAAGCACTGGGCCGGGCTCTCGGTGGTCACCCAGGACGCCGGCGACCTCCTCGGCTCGGAGATCGGCCAGGCGATCATCGCCAACTCCACCACCCAGATCCTGCTCAAGCAGGCGCCCCAGGCGATCGACAAGGTCGTCGACGCCTTCCAGCTCTCCGAGGGAGAGCGGCAGCTCCTGCTGTCCGCCGAACGCGGGACCGGCCTGCTCACCGCCGGTGCCGGTGCTCAGCGCGTGCCCCTGCAAGTGATCGCCAGCCAGCGCGAGCACGACCTGGTGACCTCCTCGCCACAGGAGCTGTCCCGCATCGACTACGACGAGGAGAACTACCTGTGATTGAGGACCTCATCACCAACCCGTCCGCCCTCCTGAGCACGGCGTACGCCTGGCTCGAGGCGCACATGTGGCACGTGATCGCCTTCCTCGTCGGCGTAGACATCGGGCAGCTCCTGCTCGGACAGGCCCTGGTGCGTCTCCGCCACCGGCCCTGGTCCCGCGGTGCCCGGTGCGTCGAGATCCTCGCGCCGCCTATAGCCGACATGCCGGGCGCCGAGGCCCTTTGGGGCAACCTCGTCGGCTTGCTCCGCCCGGCCTGGAAGCGTGTCCTGTTCGGGCAACCGCACCTGGCCTTCGAGTACGTCTTCGGCTCCGGCGGCGTGAGCATCCGGCTGTGGGTGCCTGGGGTCATCCCCCAGCACCTGGTGGAGCACGCCATCGAAGCCGCCTGGCCGTCCGCGCGTACCGAAGTACGGGAAGCGACGCCGCCCGTGCCCCTCGCTGGCCTGTCGTACGGCGGACAGCTGAAGATCGCGCGCACCGAGCGGCTCCCGATCCGGCACGACCACAACACCGACCCGGTCCGGGCGCTCGTCGGCGCGGCCGTCGGCATGCCTGCCTGGCAGCACGCCGCTGTGCAGATCCTCGCCCGGCCGGCGACCGGCCGCCGTCTCACCAGCACGATCAAGACTGGACCGGCTGGGCTGGTGCGGGGCGTTCTCGACCTGCTGACTCCCGGGCCGATGCATCAGCACCTTCACCCGCAGCACCTGCGCCAGTACATAAAGGACCGGGCGGCCCAGCTGGAGGAATCCGCAGAGGCTCGCGCCATCAGGGACAAGGCGCTCCGGCCGCGTTTCGTCGTCGCGGTCCGCTATGTCGTACAAGCCGACCTGCCGACCACCGGCGACGACTCGGCGCTGAAATCGGCGCGGGCAGCCAGGCGGAACGCGATCCGAGGGCGCGCACACGCGATCGCTTCGGCGTTCGCCCTCTTCTCCGGGCACAACCGGCTCGAACGGCAACACCTGCCCCTGGCCGCGGCGCAGCTCGCGGGACGCCGACTCGGCAGAGGTTTCCTGCTCTCTCTGCCCGAGCTCGCGGCACTCGCTCATCTTCCGCTCGACGTCGCGGTGCCCGGGCTCCAGCGCGCCGGGGCCAACAGCGTCCCGCCTTCGCCGCAGATTGCGTACGGCAGGGAGCACGCCAAGGTGCTCGGCCTCTCCGACACAGGACATGTGCGGCCGGTCGCCCTGCGCGTCGCCGACTCCTTCCATCACGTGCACGTCCTCGGCCCGAACGGCACCGGCAAGTCGACGCTGCTCGCCCAGATGATCCTCTCCGACATCGAGGCCGGACGTGGAACCGCGGTGATCGAGGCGAAAGGGGACCTGATCAGCGATTTGCTGGGCCTGATCCCCGAATCCGCCGCTGACAAGGTCGTCCTGATCGACCCCGACGACCGGCACGCGCGCCCGTCGCTCAACGTCCTCGGCGGTGCCGAGCTGGATCGGGGCGTGGACAACCTCGTCGGCATCTTCCACAAGATCTACGCCGACTATTGGGGGCCTCGCACCGACGACATCCTGCGCGGCTGCGCTCTGACCCTGGCCTCGTACGGCGGCACCTTGGCCGACGTTCCCACACTGCTCATCGACGCCGAATTCCGGCGCCGTCTCGTGGCCGGCGTGCGCGACCCGCTCCTGCTCGGCTTCTGGCAGTGGTACGAGAGCCTGTCCGACTCCGCCCGGGCTCACGTCACCAGCCCGATCATGAACAAGCTGCGGGCCTTCCTGCTCCGGCCGTTCGTCCGCGACGTCCTCGGCTCTGCACAATCGACCTTCGACGTCGGCGATGTGCTGGACGGCGGGATCCTGCTCGTCCGGCTGCCCAAGGGAGTGCTCGGCGACGACAGCGCCCGTCTGCTCGGCTCCATGGTGCTGGCGCAGATCTGGCAGGCCGCGTCGCACCGCGCCAAGCTCGGCAAGCAGCGTTCGCCGGCCGCGCTCTACGTCGACGAGGCGCACAACTTCCTCACGCTGCCGCACGCGCTCAGCGACATGCTCGCGGAGGCCCGGGCATACCGGCTTTCGCTGGTGATCGCCCACCAGCACCTGGCTCAGCTTCCGCGGGAGCTCCGCCAGGCCATCTCCTCCGACGCACGCAACAAGATCTACTTCTCGCTGTCCCCGGAGGACGCCCGGGAGGTCGAGCACCACTTCACTCCCTACCTGCGTGCACACGACCTCGCCAACCTCGGGGCCTATCAGGCCGCCGCCCGCCTCATGTCGCGGTCCTCCGAGGCGCCTCCCTTCACGCTGCGCACCCGGCCACTGCCCGAACCCTCGCGTGAGGTCGAGCGCGTCATCAGGGCCGCGGCGGCCAAGGCCCACGGGCGCACCCTGACCGCACCGCCCACGATCCGCCGGGACGACCCCCGGCTCCACCTCTGAAGGAGAAGCAGATGTCCACCACCCGGTTCACTCCCACGGTCCTGGCCCAGCTCGCTGCCCGGCTCACGTCGCGGGACCGAGAGTTGCTGCGGATGGTCAGGGACCAGCGCGTCCTGACTTCGACACAGATCGCCCAGATCGCCTTCGACACGGATGACGCCGCGCGGAAGCGTCTGCTCGCCCTGAATCACATGGGAGTGCTCGATCGCTTCCGGCCCAACCTGCCGCCGGGTATGGGCACCGCGCCGTACCACTACGTCCTCGGCCCCGCTGGAGCGGCTGTGCTCGCCTCGGAGGACGGCGTGGACCCGAGTACCTCCGGCTACCGCCGAGAGCGCGTGCTCTCGATCGCCTACAGCCAACGTCTCGCGCACACCGTCGGGACCAACGGCTTCGGTGCCGAACTGCGGGCCTTCGCACGGCGCTATGAGGACGCCGAACTGCTCGACTGGTGGCCGGAGGACCGCTGCACCTCTCTCTGGGGCGATACCGTCCGGCCCGACGCGTACGGCCGATGGCGGCAGGGTGAGTACACCGTCGATTTCTTCCTCGAATACGACACCGGCAGCGAGCCGCTGGACCGCGTCGTACGGAAGCTCGACGGATATGCGGCCCTGAGCAAGGCCACCCGGGTCATCACCCCCGTCCTCTTCTGGGTGCAGGGCGAGCGGCGCGAGGTGCATCTCCGGCGCAAGCTCGTGCAGCACCCGGCGAACGCCTACATGCCGATCGCCACCGGCAACCCGTCCGCGCTCGTCGGCCCCGTGGACGACGGTCCCGCAGGAGAGAAGTGGCTGCCCTCGGACGCCGAGGGGCCTCGGCTCCGTCTGGCCGGCCTGGCCCTGCACTGGCCCGATCTGGGCCCGCGCGCGGCCGCGGCACCGCCTGAGATCCCGCCCCAGGAGGACGACGAGTGATCGCCGAGACCGGGCTGGGGGCCAAGGCTGTGATCGCTGGAGGGAGCATCGTGTCGGGTATCGCGTTGATCGCCGGGATGGCCGGCGGTGCCAAGGTCGCGGCGACCTCCGGCGATACCGCGGCGTTCTGCTCGCACGTCCAGCCGAGCACTACGACGGCAGCGGCCGACCTGACCGGGGAGCAGGCGACGAACGCGCGCATCATCGTGGACACGGCGACTGCCATGGGACTCCCCCGTCGCGCCGCTGTCATCGGGATTGCGACGGCTCTGCACGAGTCCGGCCTGAAGAACGACGTGGTTGGGGACCACGGGACGTCCTTCGGGGTCTTCCAGCAGCGCCCCGTCAGCGGGTGGGGGACCAAGGCCGAGGTGACCGACCCCCGCTACGCAGCGCGGGCGTTCTTCTCCCGGCTGGTCAAGGTGCCCAACTGGTCGTTGCTGCCGCTCACCAAGGTGGCCGCGATCGTCCAAGAGCCTCGGGAGGATCTGCGCGGCGAGTACGCGAAGCACGAACCCCTGGCCGAGAAGATCGTGGACGAGCTGGGGCAACCGCAAAACGCCAACGGCAGGGCTCTGGAGCTTGGCCTCTCGTCGCACGATTTGAAGGACATACGGTCCAGCGTTCAAGCCGCCGCTTCACTCGGGGTTTCCCGCGAGGCAATCGTGGCCGATCTTGCCTCTCGCCTCGGGCGAGGCGCCCAGGACCGCACGGGATCAGAGAGGAGGGCCGAGGAGATCCTCAGCGCGGTTCAGCTGGAGCTGTGCGGTCAGCTGACTGAACTCTCTGCCGGTATCGACCTCGGAGCCGGCAGAGGGGTGATAGCCGTACAAGCCGCACTCGGCATGCGCGGAGTTCCATACTCCTGGGGCGGTGGCGGCCCGAACGGTCCGAGCTACGGCATCGGTCGCGGCGCTGGCACCAAGGGGTTCGACTGCTCGGGGCTCGCCGAATACGCCTGGAGTAAGGCCGGCGTCAGCATCGGCGGCCACACCTCAGTCCAGTGGAGCTCCGGCGTTCACGTACCGCGGTCTCAGATCAGGGCTGGTGACCTGCTCTTCTTCGCGACGAACCCACGGAATCCGTCGACCATCCACCACGTGGGGATCGCGTTGGACGACACCCGGATGGTCCACGCTCCGTCCACCGGCAGCACCGTCCGCGTGGATACCTGGGTCGGAAACCCGTACCGAGAACGGGAGTTCGCCGGAGCCATCCGCCCTCGCTGACGTCCTCACCTATCTCGACCTGGGCTAACGGCCCGTCACAACTGCCCACTCGCGGCATCAGCGTTCAGCCCGCATCACCACCACGTCACTGCTGAGCCGTACCCAACACGGCCCGGCAGTGGTCGCCCATTCCCTCAAACACCAATTCGGAGGTTACTCATGTCCAAATTCTTCACCCTCGTGGCCGCTCTGTTCGCCGTTGTCACGCTGGCCTCCCCTGCCGCTGCCGACGGCCGCGGCTGGAGCGACGGCGACAACCGGTACGGCTACGTCCAGGTAAGCGCCGACCGCAAGCACATCAAGGTCTGCGACAGCTACGCCGACAAGACGTCCGTCTACGTCGAGTACGCCACTACCTACCTGCTCAAGCACACGGTGAAGGACGAGAAGGGCGGAGACTTCGAGTGCGGCGAGGACAGCGTCTTCTTCGGGACGATCACCGTCTTCAAGATCTGCTTCCGGCACAACCACGTCAGCCGCGAATGCAAGAACCCTGTCTGGATCAAGCGGTAGCTCAGGCAGCCTCTGCAGGACAGTTCCGTGGCTGAACCCTTGTAGCAGGTGAGCAAGGAATGGACCGGCGAGGAGGAGCAACTCCAGAGAGCGGCTCCAAATTGGCGACCTCGCCGGTCCGTCGGTTGAAAACTCTCAGAGAGTCCTCGCCCGCCATCGTACGTCCACGATCTATCCGCTATGTCTCGGAAGAACCATTCCCATGGTGACCACTCCGCCGAAGGACTACGTACGTCCTCTGCCCATCGATCTCATCGATGGGCCCACCGGCCTGCTCTACCTGATCCCGTACGCCCCGCTCACTCTCGACGATTGCGAGGCGCTGTCCGCGGTCCTCGCCGCCCGAGTGGCCATGATGCGCCCTCCCACGTCGGAGAGCGGGCGAGCATCGAGTTCGGGCTGCCGCCTGCCTAAATCTGACGTAGGCTCATGAGCGACCGCTCTCACCGTTTTCTTGGTCGATTCCGATGAGATGGGTCGGGGGTCGGTTCGTTCGCGGACCGACCCTCTCTATGCTTCAAGGCTGAAGAGTCTGTATTTAGGCAATTCGCTATAGCAATGTGATCACTAGTCCTCCACTTGATTGTTCCAAAAATTAACTTTCTTCAGGACCCTCCTCAAATCTTCGAGATTTGTAGGTAGTCGAACGGCTTCATATTTAACGTGTGTATGTACATGCGATCGAGGGCTTACTTTCGCGAACCACTTTCCAGGCTGTTTCTCGCCGTCTATCCAGAGTGGTCGAATCACGTTTTCGTCAATGCCAATTGTTATTCTGGTCTGGAGTTCAGTTGTGGATCCCGCCGCTTGCATGGTAATTGAACAAGTCGGTCGCTCAGGCCTTACGTCCAAATCTGGGAGTGCGTCGAATTCTGCCCTGTGTGAGTATTTGTATATGTTTATCCATTGTTCCATATAGCGGCGCGCCTGCCACTTGAAGATAGCGACCTCTCCCGGTAAGAGCAGATAGTCGCCGAGGTGACTCAACTTCGAGGGCAAGGAGATGTGTGCCTTGACTAGCGACGTCTCTCCGGATATGAACTTTATCTCATCGCAAAAAATATGGGCGGCTACATTTCCAGTGTTCCGCATTATGCCCGTTATCGTGAAAAAGATGTCATCATACTCATTTTCATGGTCATCGAAAATTAAAAGCTTTCTCTTGTTGTCCAATAGAGGGTATTCGTTTGATCTGCTTGGTTCATGAGCTTCCCATTCCGGTGGAAATGGCGTCGGCTCTATGCCAATGACTATTTTTGGTGTGTACTCCTCGATAAGGGACCTGTATTGCGCTAATGCGGAGACCTCTGCGATTCGTTCCGTGGAGTCTGCCTGTGCTTCATGTAATTGTTGCTCGGCAACTCTGACTTGCTTCTCGGCGGATTCTGCCTGAGCTTCAGCGGCACGGGCCTGGGTCTGTGCCGCACTAGCGCTCCTCTTGGCATGTCTTGTGGCGACAACGGAAACGAGTAGCGCGATAAGTGAAACCGCCATCGATGATCGCTCAACAGTAATGTTGTCTACGAGCCATCTCAACAGGCTGTCCCAAGACTGCTGAAGGTCTACCATAACCTCAGAATGACTTATCTAGTTCGCCAGTTCCAGCAGGGGGGCACTTATGGTGCGGGCCATATCCTATTTCCGGTAAATACCTATATGTGGTCCTCGGGTTTTCGGATGCACTGACCAGGTTGGCGGCGGTCGCGTGGTGGGGTAGGCAAGCCTAGATGTCCGCCATGGTGTGGAGGCGGGACCGTGATCTATCGGGTGAGGTAAGCCTGCAGCAGGGTGAATCCCGGCATGGCCTCGTGCGGGCGGACGCCTACTGTGAACACTTCTGGATCGTCGAAGACAGGTTCTCCACTGGGGCGGCGAGCGTAGGGGACGCGGCCGTAGTCGACACCGTCGTCTTTGTCGCAACTCATCCAGGTGATGGCTTCCTGCTCGCCTTCGCGCAGGGGATGGTTCGACACAGCGCGCATGGCCACGGTGCTCGGCGGGATGAACACCCACACCTGCGGTACGGCGAGCACCCACCGTGTCGCGCCGATCTCGTGGGCCTTGGCGGCGGCTCGTGTTTCAAAGGCGGCGGCCGTCGCCTCGTCGCGCAGATAGTCATAGTCGCTGAGCACGAGCCTGCGGTCCCCGTCCAGGACGACGATGGCGGGGCAGTCGCGGCCGACGATGCTCTTCTCCAGTCGAGAGACAACGTCGTCGAGTAGGGCCGCCGTCTTGTCGTTCATCTCGCCCTCCGAGCAGTCGCCATCTCTGATCCTGCCCGATGAGGTCTCGCTCGGATGCGCAATACCTCGTACGGCCCGCGCGAGAGTCGGCGGGCCGTACGAGGTGAGCGGTCAGGCGGCGGGGGACAGGACGGGACGGTGGAGCACTTTCTCCAGCATCTGGGTCGTCTCGCGGTCGAGGTCGTCGACGCCACCGGTGACCGTTCGAAGCGCGTTGCGCTCCGCGCGACAGGCGCCGCGAACGGTCTGCTCGTGGTGCACATAGGTGTTGACGGCCTGCATCACACCCCAGCCCGAGCCGGCCCAGGGCGAGACCCGGTCGTCGTAGCGCCACATGCGGTCGAGCGCCTGGCGCTTGTTCTCGGCGAGGCTCCGGGACCGGCCACGCTCGTCCGGCACGGGCGCGACTTCGTCCAGGAAGGCAGCCCACTGCTGATCGCTCACGCTCGTCTCACACAGCCGCTTGACCTGCTCGGCGAAGTCGTCGGCGACCTGGTAGACGATGTTGAGCGCGTCCCGTGCCTCGTTCAGGCGCAGCTTGGAGTGCTTCGAATGCTTGATTTTCACCTGCTGTCCGCGCTCGGCGAGGCCGGCGGCCATTGTGTTGTCGCACACCACGTTTGTGACGACTCTCTTGA
Organism: Microbispora bryophytorum; assembly: GCF_043197435.1. Classification (NCBI taxonomy): domain Bacteria; kingdom Bacillati; phylum Actinomycetota; class Actinomycetes; order Streptosporangiales; family Streptosporangiaceae; genus Microbispora; species Microbispora bryophytorum. Next base: position 297,527 of record NZ_JBICTF010000011.1, read on the forward strand.
ACGTGGTGGCCAGCGAGCCGTCGAATGAGGTCGCGCCGATGAGGTGCGGCCGGAACTCGACGCCTTCGGGAGTGGTGATGTTCTCCGGTACCTCCACCGAGACCCAGGCGACCGCTCCACCCTTGAGCAGCCCGGCCGAGCCGATGGATAGGTCGTCGTCCAGAAGCCGGGAGATGGTGTTGACCAGCCACTCGACGTACGGATGTGGCTCGTAGGCGTCGGAGAAGATGCCCATGACGTGGCCGGTGTCGCTGCGGACGATGGCTTGCCGTTCGGGGACGGCGGCCAGACCGCCAGTGACGGGATCTTCGACGTAGATCGGTCGCGACAGGGCGTCCCAGCCGAACAGGCGGCGTTTGACATCGTCGACGGGGATGGGCCCGCGGTAGTGGTTGGGCTCCTCGCCTTGCATGCTGGCGCGGTAGTGCCAGGCGGTGCCGCGCTTGTCGGTGTAGCCGATCAGTGTGTTGGCGTTCAGCCACTCCAGCGTCTCCTTGGACACGGTCTTTCTCCGTTCGCTGTGCATGAGAAGGGCAGCAGTGGTGACTCGGCTCGCTGCGGTGGTCAGCTGGCGCGGTGGTGTACGGCGTCGGCGATGCGTTCGGTGAGTTCGCGATCGGCGGCGTGGATTTGGATCGAGGTGGTGGCGTCGCCGTGGACGGTGAAGGTGCCGGAGGCGGCGCTCAGCCGCCACCGAATGACGGTCGCGCGCTCGTTCTCAGTGAGCGTCGCGTTGGGCAGCAGTTCGGCGAGGGCCTCGACGAGTTCGGCCCGGGTGCCGTCTTGAACGGCTCGGGCGGCGAGGCGTTCCCGGCAAGTCGCCAGGTCGGTCCGGTAGCCGGGCAGGAGGCGCCGCTCGATTCTCTTGGCGATGGATGCGGCACCTCGGGCTGCGGTGACGGTGATCTCGTGTCGCTTCTGGTCCGGCAGGACGCTTCTGCTTCCGTCGGGAAAGACACCGAGCACCCGGATGCGACCCCTCTGGCTCCACAGTGGGTGGACGACGAGCCGGGCGCCGGCCGGGCCTAGCAGGTAGGCCGGGTGTCCGGCCCGGATCAGCGGTGTGAAGCCGCCGAGGTGTTCCGCGACTTCGATCACCAATTCCTCGACCTCCCATGTGTTCATGGGCAGGCTCCTTTCAAGACGTTGAATTGACCCAAGCGGTATCTCGCTCCCAAAAAAGAGCGCAGTGAATCAACCGGCGGGCATGTGGCCGCTACGGTTTCCGGTTGGTTTCGGCTTACATGTGAATGCGGGTGGCGGTGTGGCCCGAACGTCCGCCACCTGTGCTGATCTGAATGGACGGCTCAGGTACAGCGGATATGGCGAGTGCTTTATCACTCAGGACAGCGCCCGTCGAGCTGAAATCTGAGCGGATTTAGGCTGCTCTTCGCTCCGCATACGCTCTTGCTTGGCGCGAAATCGGTAGATGTCCCGGCCGGGCCTGGCGCATTCCTGGCAGCGGTCCGGTCGTGCTACAACGTCGGGAGCGTCACGTTGACCACGTTGTTGTTCAGCAAGGTCATGAAAGTTGCGAGTGCCGCCGCGACGAGCGCCCACCATCGTCCGGTTCCACGCGGACGCGTCTGCGTCGCTCGTTGACCTTGGTCACCGTGCCCGGGTAGTAGAAGGGCGATTCGTAGGACTCCGTCCACCACGGCCGCACCGGGATGTGGAAGGAGGGGCGGACCAGGACGCGGTCACCGGGCTCCATCGCTGTCTGCCCCCTTCCACAACTCGAGGGCGCCCGACGCGTCGTCGGCCTGTGGGCGGTTGGCGCCGCGCAGGTCTGCCAGCTCCAGGCCACGCGCAACAGCCGGGGCAGCCCGTCGGCCGTCACGAGCCCGGTGCTGAACGCCGATCCGAGCAGCTCGGCGGCCTCCGGTGCGACGGGAAAGCGATTCCGCAGGTCTGACGCGGGTATCTCGGCGTTGGTCCGCCACGGTGTGTCGGCCAGCCGGTGAGCCGCCCGCGCTCTCGCGGCGAGTACCCGCGCGGCCACCGTCGCACTCGGCTCACCCGCCCGCGCCCCGCGATCCCCCCATTCGACAGGCGCGTGTACGGCGACGCGCGACAGGAGCAGGGCGAGGCGTGCCCGGTAGCGGCGCCTTGCCTCCGGTGTGCAGGCACACTCCCGCTGTTCGAGGCATGGGCAGGGGCGGGCGTCGACAACCAGCGTGAACCGCGCCGGGTAGCGAATGCTCCGGCCCTGCCCTGCGAGGTGGACCTGTCCGCTGTCCATTGGCCGGCACAGGCCGTCCAGGACCGTGCGGGCGAACTCCGGCGCGTCGGCCAGATGCAGTACGCCGAGGTGGGCGAGCGAGAGCGCACCGGGGTGGTTGGCCGCCACGCTGCCGAAGATGGCCGCAGGAGTCTCCGAATGGTGCGGCGCGGACAGCGGGGGCGTGATCCCCGGCGCCCTGTGGGAGCGTCCGGCCAGCGAGTAGATCTCGGCGACATCCCGGGCGGCCTCGTCGGTCAACGGCGGCAGGATGCCCGGTAGGCGTTCGGCGAGCATCGTGGCCGGGCCGTCGCCGGACAGGAACAGGTGGTGCCCGCCCGCCGCGCAGACCTCCGACGCGCGGCGGGCCGCCTGGTTGCCTGGCACGTCGGCCAGGTCGACGGCGAAGGACGATGATGGCGCAGGTTCCGGCTCCTGGCCGTGGTGGTCGCGGAGGGTCCCGTGGCGGAGCTGGTCGACCACGTCGGCCAGCCGGGTTGCGGGCATCACCACGGCGCCGGGCACCTGCGCCGCCTCCCGAGCGCAGTCGGCGGGGACGACGACTCTGCTGATTCCGGCCCGGACCGCAGCTCTGACCATGGGCAGGACGCCTCTGATGGGGCGTATCCCGCCGTCCAGCGCCAGTTCGCCGAGGAACACCCGCCCGGCGATCCGTTCGGGCGGGATGGCACCGGCGGCGGCCAGCAGCGCCACGGCCAGCGCGAGATCGGCCGCCGCGTCGTAGTTTGGCGGGATCACCGGTGACACGCTCACCGTGATCCTCGCGTCCGGCCAGGATGTTCCGCTGTTGAGGATCGCGGCCCGGATCCTGGCGCGAGCAGGCCAGACCGACAAATCGGGCAGGCCGATCAGATGCAACTCCGCGTCGCCGGGCCTGGCATCCGCCGCGACATCGACGACATGGGCGGACACGCCGATCAGGGCGACCGACCGGGTGAAGGCGTAGCCCATGCCTCACCACCCCACCGGCAATACCGGGCGGGTCCCGTCCGGGCGCTGGGCGGCCTTGTCGGCGATCTCGTCGGCCATGCCCGCGAAGTCCATGCCGCAGACGGTCTCCGGCGGTAGCCCGCAGTCCAGGGCGGTCCGGATCAGGTGCGCCAGGCTGTAGCGGGGATCGACCGACAGCGCCCGTTCCACGGCGACGCGCGCCAGCGGCCCATCTCCGGTGCGCAGTGCGAGGAACGCCAGCAGGGCGGCCGGAGGGGCGGCGAAATCCGGTTCCACCCTGCGGGTGAGTTGGGTCCACAGCCTGATGTGCGTGTCGTCGTCGTATCGGCCGATCAAGGTCATGGCCGCGTCGCGGACGAAGATCGCACTGAGCCGCACGCCGAGCCAGGCGATCTCCTCGGCGGAAAGGTCCTGCCCGGCCTGGGTGCGGTCCAGTGCGGCGGCGACCTGAGCAAGGCCCTCGTCATACCAGTCGTGACCGTCCCCAGCGGCCAGCAGGCTGCGCGCCTGAGCGCAGGCCTCCCGGGTGGCGGCTCGCACCTGTTCCCGGTCCTGCCCGCCCACCGATACGAGCATGGCCGCGAGCGCCACGCGGTCGGGCCGGGCGACGTACCCGGCGAACACCGCCGCCGCGGCGGCCGGGTTGGTCCCCGCCTCGTACGGCACGCCGTCCGGAGAACAGCAGTCGGGATCAGGACACATGTACGACCAGTAGCGGCCACCCTCGACCCTCAGTGCGTCGATCGTGTCGATCCCCGCATCCAACAGTGAGCCGCGTATGGCGTCCATCACGGGCGTGACGTGCCAGCCGCGCCCGTAGCCGATGAGGATCGCCCGCTCAGTGCCGCTGCGGGTGAGCAACTCGGCGAAGCGCCGGGCCAGGTCGGGCGTGTCCTCGGAGTTGTCCGGCAGGTCAAAACGCATGCTGAACCGCAGCCCCCGCGCCGTGCTCTGAGGGTCGGCGGCTGGTTCGAACGCCATCGCGACGATGCTGCTCTGTGGATGGAACCCCAGCATGTAGGGCACGATCGCGATGAAGTCCGCCGGACGGCTCAGCCGTACCGTGTGATCCAGACCAGAGGTCATGAGGTCCTCCTGAACATGAAGAAACCCCCGGCGCGGTCAGCCGAGGGCATTCGGAATGAGAAAGGGGCGCAGTCAGCAGCGCTCGATGCGGACACCGCCGCGCGGTCCAAGGAAGATCCGCCGATCGGGGTAGTCGAGCCCGTCAGCGGAGCCGTACAGCGTGATCTCGCAGTCGTCCCCCACACACGGGGTGAGCACGTCGGCGGCCTCACGGCGGGTGAAGGCGAAGTGCGAGCGCTGCCAGTAGCCGTACCGGTGCCGATCGGCCAGCGTGTGCTGGGCATCGGCCAGGGAAGAGAACTCCTCCAGGTCATCCGGCTGCGGCGGGCCGTACCCGTTGCCGCCGTGCCAGAGCCCGTACCAACGTCCCATGATCGTGCCCCCTTTCAGTGGCGGGCCGGGCAGCCGGGCGAGGCGTGGTCGCCGCCGCAGTAGCCGCACCACTCGTCCATGGCGTAGATCGACAGCTCTTCGGCGTGCCGGTCGCGCCACTCCAGCTGAGCCCTGGTGTAGGAGTCGAAATAGTCGGCGTCGGTGTCGCCCGGTCGCAGTGTCAGGTAGTGCAGGATCGTCCGGGCCGCGCTGATCAGCTCACCGGGCGTCAGAACCGCGCCGACACCCGAGCAGATGTCGGACGCGGCGAAGATCGTGCGGCGGCGCCGCGACAGCCGATATCGCCAGCGGATCCGGCCCTCATCGGTCCGTCCGGCGGCCTCCACCTCCAACAGGTGATCGGTGTCGATCTGCCATGCGGGTACCAGCCGGGAGCTGATGATCCACGCGGGTGGCAGGGTCAGGGCATGCGTCATCGCCATGGCGACTCCATAGGTTCAGAAAGGTGGAAGGGCGGCCGTCAGTACAGGCGACGGCGGGCCAGATGATGCGGTTGTACGGTCGTGCTGACCGCGTGGATCTCGCAGTCCCGGAAGTCGAGAGCATCGGTGTAGCAGCGTGAGCACCGGATCAACCGCACACGCGCCCCGGAAGTCCGGTTGGTGTGCGTGGCGTCGATCCACAGATGGGTCTTGGCCAGGCAGCCGTAACAGGTGATCACCTCGGCCGCCGTGGGCATCGGCGTGAGCGCCACCGTCACCACGTACTCACGCACGCCGCCGGGATCAGCGGCGGAAACCAGAGTCGCCGTGTCCGGGCGAACCTCACCCAACGCGGCCACGCGCATCACGCGGCCCCCGCCGCATACCGTCAGGTCTCCCACAGCCCAGCCCGGCGGGCCGGCAGACCTCACCTCCATACGATCACCCCCTTTGTGCTGTTGCCGGGCATGGCAGTGAGCCGGGAGGGCGGGAACGCTGAGAACGGAGGCTTCCCGCGCGTCGCGGCCGGGGTGTGCCCGGTGCTCTCTCGGCGCGAATTGCTCTCACTTAAATACGGTGGCCGGAACGGCCCGACCGTCCGCGCACGGCAACATTTCCGCAGCATTGCCGCGCACGCCGCACCGACAGCCCGACCGTTCCGGCCGTCGCCCGGTCTGCCGTACGACTACGCAAGCGACAGAACGGACGCGTGAGCGAACACCATGCCGAACGCGTCAGACGCGCTCCGGCGGATTTCGCTCTCACTTAAATACGGTGGCCGGAACCGCCCGACCGTCCGCACCCGGCGACGTTTACCAAGGTTATCGCGCGTTGTGCTAGCGGCCAGCGGCCCGGCATTTGCCGCCCTAGGCAAGCCACATGACGACCCGGGAGAACAAGCAACCCGCCGAACGCGTGAGACGCGCTCCGGCGGATTTCGCTCTCACTTAAATACGGGTCCTGTGACCTCTCGACCGTCCGCCGTTCCCAAGATTGTTTATCTGAGTCCGACCGGTGGGAGCGTCATATTGCGCCGATAACCAAAGGGCTCCGGAGTGGTCCTCCGGAGCCCTGTAGCGGCTTTCTGGCTAGTTCTCTGTGGGTTCGGTGCCTCCGTACACCATGGCGCTCCTGGCGTCGTCCATGCGGGCCGACAGCTCTCGCCATTCGGCTCGTCCGGCGTCCCGTACCCGGATCACGGCACGACGGGAGCCGTACGCTCCGCCGTGCTGAGCCTGCGCAGTCTTGGCGAGGACGCCAGCACGTCCCAGGTCATCAGCCTGAGCCGCGATGCTGAGAGCCCGACGCAGGACGGGGAAGTCCGTGCCATCTCCGAACGCCGTACGGAACATCTCTGCACTGTGCTGAGACACGCAGAACGCCACTGTCGCCCCCGTAACCGTCTCCGTACGCGGTACACCGCGCATGAGTTGAGCACCCGGCGTCGCGTCGATCTCATCCGCCGGAACGTCGACCCGATAGCCGTTTCGCGCGGCGGCATCGCGAACCGCCCACCTTTGCAGAGTCGTACGAGTGATCGTCATCTCTCCGCCGTCCCTACGGACATAGACCCATGCCTGAGTCTGCCGAGTAGGACCGCTGTCCGGGGCAGGGGCGCAGGACGCGAGTACGTCACGCAGGCGCTGAGCGAAGAGAAGAACGGCGTCCTGTGTGACGTCGTCCGATACATCGTCGGTTCCGTACGGCGCGTGCCCGCCCTTGACGATGGTTGCGCTTCCGTCCATGCGCTTACGTGAACGCGTTGCATCGACGGTACGGCAGTAGCCGCGCGCGAGCCTCTGAATCTCTGCCCAGTCATCCGCCGTTACGCGCGCCATGTCCTCAGGGTTGAGGCTGGCACCGGGGACGTTTACGGGAACGCATTTCCCGGGAACTCCGTTCGACATGATCGCTCTCCGATTGGCTTGCAACACACAATCGCGTGTGTCACCGTTTTCTTGGTCAATCCAATTGAACCGCGAAACGGAGATCGAATCAACGAGGTTGAGTCCATTCTTGCCATGTTTTATCAGGTCAAAGGCGGTGGGTGTCGGGGGGGGTAAATGTAAAGAGAATGAGCCTGATTGTCGCACTTGAATGGGGGCGGCATTCTATAGGTGGGCTCTTAATAGGGGTTGCTGATTTGATTGCGAGTAGTCATGTGGGTCCTGGCAACTCCCCGCGAGAACATCTGTGAGTGTGCCTTAGCAGCTCTTGAGTCGGGGTAACGTCCGGCCCTGGCGCCAGCGGCTCTACCAGTGGGAGTGCATCGCTGGAGGCGCCCGATTAAGCAGGATGGCCAGCCGGGAGGGTACCAGGAGGGGTGATCGGAAGGCTGCTGGCCGCCGAGGGCATGGTGATCCTGTCGACGCCACTGCCCGCTTGCATGATGATCGGAGACATGAGGATTCTGGTGCTCGGCGGGACGCGCTTCGTAGGCAGAGTGTTCGTCGAAGAGGCACTCGCCCAAGGGCATCAGGTGACCACATTCAACCGCGGTCAGACGGGGCACGACGTACCCGGAGTTGAGGCCGTTCGCGGGGACAGGGAGAACAGATCAGACCTCCCGTCCTTGGTCCAAGGACGGGAGTGGGACTGGGTGGTCGACACCAGTGGCTACGTTCCCCAGATTGTCGGAAACGCCGCGCGTCTCCTATCCGGCAGGGCGAGCGCGTACGTTTTCCTCTCCACCATCTCCGTATATCCGGGCTGGCCGGCTGAGCAGGTCAACGAGGACAGCGACGTCTACGATTGTCCACCGGATGCCCCTGGTACCGCCGAAGATGAGGCGAACTGGTCCGCCGCGCAGTACGGCGCTTACAAGGCTGGGTGCGAGCGTGCCGTACAGGAGGCATTCGAAGGGACCGTCACCGTTCTGCGCCCCGGTGTGATCCTGGGACCGCAGGAGAACGTCGGCCGGCTCACCTGGTGGCTGCGACGGATAGCCCAGGGCGGCCGGGTCCTAGCCCCGAGCCAGCCGACCAAGTCGATCCAGCCCGTCGACATCCGGGACCTGTCGGCCTTCACGCTGCGCTGCCTACAGCACCGAACGACGGGGGTGTTCAACGTCACCGCGCCCCAGGGTCACGCCACCTTCGGCAGCATGCTCGATGCGTGTCGCAAGGTGACGGGATCGCAAGCGGAGTTCACTTGGGTGGACGACTCATTCCTCGTCGAGCACGACGTGAGGCAGTGGACGGAGATTCCACTGTGGCGGACTCCTGAGGGGACGTGGGCGGTGGACTCCACGAAGGCGACAGCAGTCGGTCTTACCTGCCGGGCCATCGCGGACACCGTTCGTGACACCCACACCTGGCTCAAGGAGAGCGGCGGCCCCTCCGCCTACGATCGCCAGTCTCACCACGGGCTGTTGAGAGAGCGGGAAGATGAACTCCTCAAGATCTGGGACCGTCGCTATAGCAGGGACATAGTGCCCTGAGTGAGGGCACCCCTACGAGTCGCCCAGAGAGACATGGTTCCACCCACAGCTCTGATCAGACGCCGAGGATGGAACCATGTCATCCCGTAGCTCTCAAGCGTCGGTCACGGTGCGATGAGCACGTGGGGAAGACCATCTTCGACATCTAGCCGATACCGGCCTCGTGGTATCACCAGGCCGTCCACCATGGCCTTGCCGTCTCCCGTGGCTTCCACCCTGCGAGTGCAGGAGAGCACAGGAAGCTCGGCCATCTCCCGGTCCTGGCGCTCCAGTGCGGCGAGATACTCCGGATGCTCAAGGAACGGAACGCCCCCGAGGAAGATGCCCACCTCGGCATCCGCCACCTGGATATAGAGGGGGGCATCGTGCCGCCGGCAGCGCAGTTCGTGCTGAGGCGTCCTGCTCGCCGACTTCCATGTCCCGTAGTGCCTGATGATCGCCCACCGGCCCTCCGGCGCGTACTCGTAGGCGATCTCATCGGTATGGCCGCCGTCCCCACAGGCGACCTTGCGGTTCCCATTCATAGGGCACCCTTCTCTCGTCCGACGGCCGGCCCCGCACTTCTCCTTGGAGGGAGGCTTCGCGTGCGGACCCGACCTTGTCGGCCGCACTCAACCATGAACACGCGCTAACGTCCCCAGCCGAACCTCGTGCGTGAGATCTTCGGCCGAACTGGGCGCGACTTCGACGCCAGTGACGTCGTCGCCGATGGTGACACCGAGGGAGTCGAGTTACGGGATCTGACCGGAAGCGACGGCACCCAACTCGTCCAGGTCGCCGAGTGGTTGCTAAAGGCTTACGCCGAGCTGGGTGACTGTGCCCGTGCATGACGCTGAAAGGCACAGGTGTCCTAATACTCCAGCCGTAGACCCTGATCATGACTCGTGAAAGGCTTGCCGCCGGTAATCGCTGGCCCGGGCGCGAGCCTCGTGACGTCGTCGCCAGCGGGACCAGCACAGCAGATGGGTCACGTTGTGGGCGGCCTGGATGAGCACGCGGACAAGCAGACGCCGGATCTCGCCGAGCGTCAGTGGTGCCAGCTCAGGTTCGGTCGGCTGGTCGGCTCGCTCGCGGGCGGTGACCACGGCCAGGGTGGTCCACCGATACCAGGACGTCCACCACCCGACTTGATGCTCGTCCAGGCCCGTCAGGCCCTTGCCGGTCTGGAAGGGCTCCTCGATCGTCCACCGACGCCCCGCCACCATAACCAAAACCGCCAGCGGCACGGGGACGGGGGCGTAGCAGCGGTAGAAGGCCAACTCGCTGGTCCGCCGGTTGCGGGGGACCAGCAACCAGTGCCGGCCCGGCAAGATTGCGATCTAGGGCTGAAGTACTAGGGTGCGCACGTAGCAGAGACTCATCTCAGGAGAATCCTTGGACGACGCTCCGCGTCTCGATGCGGTCTCCGGTAGGGCCGGTAAACGGGGGTTTCCTGACTCTCACACGGCATTTCGCCGTGGACGGCTGGCGGTTGACCAGCATGTGGCAGGGGCGCTGCGGGCCAAGGGCAAGTGGCGTGAGGTCGCCGCTACGGAAATCCTGCTGGCGAACGTGTATCCAGATGTCGAGTTCGTCGAGTTCACGGAGCGGCAAGAGAACCAGGTCGGCGCCGACTGGCTCTGGTGGTGGATCGAACGCGACGGCACTAGCTTCGGAATGCTCGCCCAGGCAAAGATTCTCAAACGGGAATCCAGTGGCCGGTGGCACCTCGATCTTGGCTACCAATCCGGAAAAGATTCTCCCCGGCAGATCGATACTCTCGTCAGGTCGTCGCGGAAGTTCGGCGTCCCGGCTACCCACGTCCTGTACTGCGGTACTCCGGACTACCGGCAAGACCTTGAGTGCGGGCTGAAACACTCTAATGAGGGGAGCTGCCGCGAGCGTGAGCGAGCCGGTGTGTCCGTCGTCCTGAGCATCCTCGCGCAGCAGCATCTGTCCTTCGCCGACGACACCTTGGCTGCCGAGGTGTTCCACCACTCCCTGCCGCTTGAGGACCTCGCGGACCCTCACTGGCCCCAGCGACCACTGGAGCCGCTGGTCGAGGTAGCTCCAGAGGTCGCCGAGCTCATGCGCAACCCGCAGGCCGGCGCTAGACGAATCGTCAAGGTCCTGCTAGCCCCCGTTCACGAGATGCGTCGAGGCCAGTTCTCTGCTGCCGTGGCCGATCGTGCGGACATCGTCGACGAGGCCGTCTTCACCGATCTTCCGGCAGACCGGGGCCACTTCAGCGTGCCGTACCTCGCGCATGTGCTCGGCGGGCTGCGCCACCGCCCGCCTGACTATGTCCGAGACGTTCTGGCCGGACGGAGGCCGCCTCGATGGGTGACCGACTCGGTGGCTGGGATCGTCATCGTCCACGAGCCATAATCAGCCGCAACACCGATCCCCATCCGGTCGCAGGAAGGCGATGAACCGGAAGCCTTGCGGCGCCCCCTGGCCCGATGATCTTGAGCTTCCGCCACGCCAACCGTCGCTTACCCGTGCCGACGTCGTCTGAGGCGGGAGCGGATTGGCGGCGTTGACCTGTGACTCGAAGCGCTCGTGATCATTAGAGGCGGGCGAGCTACCGATTACTCCAGCCGCCAGGATGGCACGGATCGAGATGAAGGTGTGCATCTTCTTGACGATCTTCATAGTCGAACTCACTCCCTTCCTGATCTTGCCGAGGACTTCCGGCTTCAACGACAGGATGATTGCGAGTAGGACTCCAACTGGCAGCCCCGGCATTGAACCGAGACCGCCCGCTGGCTAATGATCACGAGCGTGGTCACAAGTTACCTCAAGTGCGGAGGTAGCACCTTCCAGGCCGCACCCTTAGGAACCCCGGAGACTGTCCTCTGCTTGCCAGAGATGATGGGTGCGTTATCGATGAACGCTCAGGTCGCAAAGCCCGCAGCCTATGCGTGCAGTACTTGGAGGGCGGGCACGGCCCGTAGGCATGTCGCTGTTGCTGTGGTGGGGGGGGGGGGGGGGACCCCCCCCCCCCCCCCCCCCCAAAAAAAAAAAAAAAAAAAAAAAAACAAAAAAAAAAAAAAAAAAAAAAAAAAAAAAAAAAAAAAAAAAAAAAAAAAAAAAA